>NZ_SZQL01000005.1 GCF_005233845.1 Ilyomonas limi | reverse complement strand
GGACATACATAATGATACAATAAAACTGATACATTATGACTCTTATGGATATATTCACTCACTACATAAAGATAATACCAAAGGCAAAGCAGAGCTTCGCGGAACTAACCCCAAGAGATTAGAGGATGAACGCATTGCCATGAAAGAGTAATATCAAACCAAAAATGCCAGGACTCTTACTGTAATCGAAAAGCCGGAAAAAATTATTCAGGCAGACACAGTAAAAATCCAGCAATTAGAAGCGGCTCATGTAGCGAACCACAAGGCTTTATATTTTGAACATCTCTTGCGCACTTCAGAACAGAAGCAGGGCATTCAGTTGGAAAAAACTCCGTTATCAGGTAATCCATGAATTGAACGAAAGGCATGCTGGCCGCTTAAACCGAACGCACTCCTTATTCAGCTCAATATATTGCTTAACTTCTCAAATGATATGCTTTTGGTTTGGTAAAAGCCCGCAAGCCGGCATGAGATAAGGTTGCGCCAAAACCGGAATGTTTGCGACCGCTCCACGGTAAGGCGGCACTTACACGATCGCAGCAGTTCCAATAGCCTGTTCCGGCGTTGACTTGCATCAATATATTTTCGGCTCTGCTTTTATCGCTGCTATAAACCGAAGCAGTTAAGCCATATTCGGTATCCTGCATTAACTCAATCGCTTCTGCATCGTTCGCCACTTTCATAATGCCGATAACGGGACCAAATGATTCATCTTTCATTACCGTCATGGCATGGTTTACATCGGCTAAAACGGTGGGTTCAAAATAATATCCTTTATGGTTAAGGCGATGACCACCGATTACCAATGTAGCTCCTTTATTTAACGCATCGGCTACCTGTTGTTCTAAAAAATACAGTTGTTCTTTTCTGCTTAACGGACCGATATATACACCTTCTTCTGTTGGCTGTCCTATCTTCCACGATTGCACTTCTTTAGTAAAGGCATCTATATATGCATCATAGATTCTTTCATGCACATAGATGCGTTCTACGGCACAACAACTTTGACCGTTGTTGTAAAAAGCACCATCGGCTGTACCAGCAGCTACTGCTTTTACATCGCCAATATCATCAGCAACATACAAGGGATCTTTGCCGCCTAACTCGCATTGACAAGGCACCATTTTAGGCGCAACTTTTTCATAAATATATTTCCCGGTTTTGTAAGAGCCGGTAAAGAAATAACCATCAAAAGGTAATTCCAATAGCAGTTCTCCCACTTCTTTAGCCCCTATGGCTGTGTGAAAAATATCCTGTGGTACGCCGGCTTCTTTCAATAATTTTTCAATTTCCAACCCGGTTAAGGCAGCATATTCCGAAGGTTTGTACAGAACCGCATTTCCTGCTAATAATGCGGAAACAAATACATTAATACCTACTAAATAAGGATAGTTCCAGGCAGAGATATTACACACGACGCCTAAAGGTTCATACACGATTTTTTCTTCCAGTCCCGTATCGGCAAACATGGTTTCATCGGACAAATATTTTTCCGCATTTTCTACCAGCCATTTGATCCGGTTACGGGCACCGTTTATCTCATTGCGTGATTGCTGCAAGGGCTTGCCAACTTCCGATGTAAGAACGGCAGCTAGGTGCTCTATATTCTTTTCCAACAATTCAGAGAACCGTTTTAATATGGCTGTTCTTTCTGCTAACGGCACTTGTTGCCATGATGGTTGTGCTGCCTGTAATTGTTGAAATTTTTGTTCTACTGAATGTTTATTATCTTCTGGTATTTCCGTAATTACTTCTTCGGTGGCAGGATTGATGATCTTCATTGATTGTTAGCTTTTGATGAATGGATGACTTCAATAAATGTATCTCTGATGTTTTTAGATAAAGGAGAATGCTCCAACCCAAATTGAAACATGCGTTCAGGATGCCATTGAATGCACAACAGAAAGGGTTTGTCGGATGCATTAGCCCATTCGAATCCTTCAATCGTACCATCATCAGCCACACAGTTTACTTTTAATCCTTCTCCTAATATTTTTATCGCCTGATGATGGGCACTATTCACTACACCCCTTTCAGCCTGAATTATTTTGTGTAATACTGTTCCGCTTTCAACGGTTAGTCCGTGTGCCTTATCCTTCTTTTCAGAACGGTGGATTTTATTCAAATCATTTCCTAAATCCTGTTCTAAACTTCCGCCAAAAAAACAATTCACTAATTGCAATCCACGGCATATACCTAATACCGGTTTGCCATTCTCAAGTGCCGATTGAAAAACAGCAAATTCAAGATGGTCCCGTTCTTTATTAAATACCTGCGGAGCATTCGCATAATCTGTATATTGGTTATAAAATTCAGGATGAATATCTACACCGCCTGATAATACCAGTGCATCGCAATTTTTTACTTCTTCCAGATTGTTATCATCAGCCGAAATTTTTATAACTGTGATATCATCATTTGCCTTCAACCAGCGCACGTAGTTGTTATGCTTTTCGTCTGAACCGGTATAAGTTAATGCTATTTTCATGTGTGATACTAATGTGTCCCACAAAGGCACGTAGCACACAAAGCAAAACTCCTTTGTGGACTTTGCGCCTTTTTGGGAAATTATTATACAAAGATAGCCTTTCGCAAAGGCAGACTTTTACAATGCTTCCAGATACAGTTGTTTAAAATCTTCTCTTGTAACTGGCTTAGGATTATTGGGATGTGCAAAATCTGCAATGGCTAAATCCGCTAAGGTCTCAACATGTTCCGGCTTTACACCAATGGCGCGCAGCTTGTGCGGTATATTGATTTTGGAATTCAGATCGAATAAATAATTCACTACTGCTTCCCCATTTTCATCTTCCAGTTCCAGCGTTCTTGCTATGCGTTTAAATTTATCTTCAAAACCTGCAATATTGAACTGCATGCCATACGGAATATTAACAGCGTTTGCCAGTCCATGATGCGTATCAAGCAGTGAAGAAAGCGGATGCGCTAATGAGTGCACCACACCTAATCCTTTTTGAAACGCAATAGCGCCCATCATCGAAGCGATCAACATTTTACTTCTTGATTCCAAATCCGGGTTATTTACGGCTTTTTCCAAAGACTGGCTAATGAGTGAAATACCTTCCAGTGCAATGCCTTCGCACAACGGATGCGGCATCTTGGCGAGATAGGCTTCCATATTATGTGTTAAGGCATCCATACCGGTAGCGGCAGTAACAAAAGGTGGCAGTTCCATCGTCAACAATGGATCAGCGAAAACGATTTTTGCCATTAGCTTGGGAGAGAAAAGAATTTTTTTCTGATGTGTTTCATCATCAGCAATAATGGCACTTCTTCCTACTTCACTTCCTGTACCAGCCGTAGTGGGAATAGTAATAAAATGCGGAACATCGTTGGTAACATATATGTCGCCCCCAATCAAATCATCATACTTAAATAAATCTTCACGGTGATTCACCCGCAATACAATAGCTCTCGCCACGTCTAATGCGGCACCGCCGCCAATGCCTACGATAGCATCCCGCTGCGTAGCATCATATACTTCCGTTCCTTTATACACATCCGATTTTACCGGGTTTTTGTGTATATCCGGGAATACTTCAACAGCAATATTTTTCTTCTTAAGATCGTCAATAATAGCTTTAAAAAAAGATAGCTGTGCGATGATAGTATCGGTAACGATTAGTGGCCTGGATAAATTATTTTTCAGCAGATAGTCACCCAATTCTTTACTGGCTCCTGCCCCAAAACGGATAGTTGTAGGAAAGTTGTATTGGTAAATTTTGTCAAAAGTCATTATAGATAATTTTTGATAGTCTTTTTATGCTTTCATTTTCCCACAGAGACACCAAGCCCACTAAGTAATTTTTCTTTGTGTACTCCGTGTCCTCGTGGGATTAAATAATTTCAAAATAGCGTTTGTACTCCCAATCCGTTACGGCTCTCAGATGCTGCCGCCACTCCCACTCGCGGGTTTGGGCAAAATGTTCAATAAACTTTTCACCCAATATTTCTTTGGCAACTTCCGATTGCTTCATCAACTGGGTAGCTTCATGCAAAGTAGCAGGTAATGAACCATTGGAATAATCACGATAGCCATTACCCACCGTAACCGGTTGTTTTAATTCGAGTTTATTTTTTATACCATATAATCCACTGGCTAAGCAAGCCGCCATAGCGAGGTATGGATTCACATCCGAGCCAATTACTCTTGTTTCTAACCGGCAGGATTTGCTGCTGCCGGCTAACACACGAAGGGCTACGGTTCTATTATCTATACCCCAGGTAAGCGTAGTGGGCGCCCAGGCACCTTCTACGAGCCGTTTATAGCTGTTGATAGTTGGAGCAAATAAGGGTAAGATATGCGGCAGACAAAATAGTTGTCCGGCAATATAATGCTTCATCTGCTCACTTATTTTCATTGGGTCAGCCTCATTATGAAACAGATTTTTCTTTCCATCACTATCCCACAAACTCTGGTGCACATGACCACCACACCCAGGAAGGTTTTCGTTGATCTTTGCCATAAAAGTAGCCATGATACCGTGCCGATAGGCAATTTCCTTTACTGACGTTTTAAACAATACAGCCCGGTCGGCAGCTTCTATTATAGGAGCATATACAATTGCGGCTTCGTACGTGCCGGGTCCCGTTTCGGTATGCAGTCCTTCTAAGGGTACATCGAAGTGGTTGAGGTCGTTAAACAGGTCATTGAAAAAAGAGTTTTTTAGTGAACTGCGTAGTATAGAGTAGCCGAACATCCCGGGTGTAAGCGGCGTCAGATTTTTGAATTGTTTATCACAAGCCGTTTGCGGTGTCTCAGCAAAATTGAACCATTCAAATTCCTGTGAAAAATAGGGCGTATAACCCTGCTGCTGCGCTTCGTGCAATACTTTCTTTAATAGCTGTCGCGGACAGACATAACAGGGGTTGCCATCTTTATCAATCAATTCACCTAAAAAAAACGGCAAATCAGCCTCCCAAGGAATTTTGCGGAAAGTAGTAATATCAATGCGTGCCGGCGCATCGGGATAGCCGGTATGCCAGCCGGTATATTGGGCATTATCGTAAGCCACATCACCGGCATCCCAGCCAAAAATAACATCGCAAAATCCCATTCCGGATTCTATCACGGAAAGGAATTTTTCAGTAGAAATATATTTCCCCCGTAAGATGCCATCAATATCGGTGAAGGCAATTTTTACCCGCTGTGAAGGATGGTCTTTTACATATTGAATGATCTCGTTTTTTGTCATATGGTGAGTTAGAAAGTTTTATTTCCCACGAAGGCTCAAAGAGCACAAAGAGATGCTTTGTGGACTTCGTGTCTTTGTGGGATAGCTTTTATATCAGTTGTCCATGAATTTTACGGTGTATGCCTTCTTTAATAAGGTTGACATTAAAGTTGACAAGCAGTGCCAGTTTAATGCCCGTTAGCTTTAAATAGGTCAATACGGTTTTGTGATGTACTTTTTCAAGATGTTCTACCGATTTAATTTCAATGATTAACTTATTATCCATAATAATATCGGCTCTGAATCCTATATCTAAAACTATATTTTCATAATTAGCAACGATTCCTTTTTGACGGGCATAAGGAATGTTACGTTTATCTAACTCATAAGCAAAAGCAGCTTCATAAACACTTTCCAACAAACCCGGTCCAAGTTTCGTATGAATATTATAACAAATATCTACTGCTGCAGTTGCTAACTCGTTTTCCGTCATAACGTTTTAATGTTTTCCCACAAAGGCTCAAAGGACACTAAGTAATCTTCTTTGTGTACTCTGTGTCTTTGCGGGATATATCTTTAATATACGTTTTATCAACTATGGTTTTGTTTCTAAACAATTTAAACAACAAAAAACACAATCCCATAATAGCAAAATAAATCAACGCCAGCTTAAAATCATACACCACCATCGCGATAAATGAAAAAGTCCCTATTACTAATGCAATGATCGGAAAATAAGGATACAACGGCACTTTAAAAGGTCGTTCCAATTCGGGTTCTTTTTTACGGAGCCTTAAAAAAGCTATCATAGATATGATATATAAGGTTAAAGCGCCAAACACAGAAAGCGTAATAATTTCAGCGGTTTTGCCCGTTAGTAAAGCAATAATTCCAATCACCATATTTACTAATAAAGCATTGGAAGGCGTTCGGAAACGGGGATGAATTTTTCCTAAAAAGGCAGGTGCAAACTTCACTCTTCCAAATTCAAAGCTGGAACGTCCAGCCGCTAATATAATGCCGTGAAACGAAGCGATCAATCCAAACAATCCTACCGTAATTAATAAATGATACAGGAGATTATTACTGCCCACGATGTGCTCCAAAGCCAATGGTAATGGCGAATCAGAGGTACTACCATCGCTTTTATAAACAATAGCTTCCCAGCCTGCTACCCCAATAGAACTAACGAACACCAGCACACATAAAATAATCAAAGTAAGAAGAGCCGAACCAAAGCCTAACAAAATGGTACGTTGGGGGCGAATAGCTTCTTCGGCTACATTAGCCACGCCTTCAATCGCAAGAAAAAACCATATAGCAAAAGGGATAGCAGCAAACACGCCCTGCCATCCATTCGGAAAGGCATTATACTGCAAATTCTTCATTTCGAAATGTGGTAAAGTAACGCCGGCAAACAACAATAATTCCCCAACAGCCAGTACGGTAATAATCAACTCAAAAGTAGCGGCTGCTTTTACGCCATAAATATTTAAACTGGTAAAAAGCACATAACTAAATATGGCAATCGCTAAAACCGGGATTTGTGGAAAGAATAAATTGAAGTACGCTCCAATGGCAAAGGCAATGGCAGGCGGTGCAAAAATAAATTCGATGTTCTGCGCCATACCGGCGATAAACCCCCAGTCTTTTCCGAGCGCACGGTTGGCATAGTCAAACGCACCACCAGCTTTAGGTATGGCGCAAGCCATTTCGGTATAACTGAAGGTGAACGTAATATACAGAATAATGATGAAAAAAGTAGCGATTGCCAACCCGAGTGTACCACCTTTTTCTAATCCCAAATTCCAACCGAAATACATACCCGAAATAACATACCCAACGCCAAGCCCCCATAGCATGATGGGTGTAAGCGTTCGTTTTAATTCGTTTGGTGAAGAGGACAAAGTGATAAGTTTTATGGTTAAGCAAAAAGGTGTTTTTAAAGTCCGCAAAGACACAAGGAGCACAAAGGATTGATTCCTTCGTATCATATTATGGCCTTCATCATATATTTAAAATCTTAGCCTGCCGATAAAGAACTGTTTCTTAAATGTATAACATCCGCTTGGATGTAGGAATACAGCAATATTACTTCATTCTATTCTTGTTATACACACAAAATCTTTAGTGGTAAATACTACTCATAATCTTCCCGCTACACCATTCTTCCCATCAGCGGATCGGTTTTGCCGGGTTGTCCTGTTTCTACCCGTCCAGCATAGCGTTTCTCAAAATTGTTATAGCCCTGCACTTTTATAGCAATATCATACCAGTTGAAACTATCTTTAAGATCCCATATAATTGCAGCAACAGGATTGGCTTTATTTACGGTGATACTTCGGCTGCTTTTCTTGTAGCTTTTATCAGCAAGATCAATCGTAAATGCTTTATCGTTACTGATATTTTTTATGGTAAGAACAATATTTCCGGTGAGTTTCTCAGGTGAGGTTTTGGTTCGCTCATAATCGAGTTGGATGCTTACTGGTGGATCTTCTTTACTGCCCGTAAATGCTCTGAAAAATCCGTTAGGACCATATACCCGCAAATGATATAAACTATTTTCAAAATCATCCGTCGTCCACTGATCATTCAACTTATCACCGGCACGAACAGCATAATCTCTATTGCTGCAAACTTCGCCTGCATATTTGCCCGGCGCATAAACAGAAAATGGTGCGCCTGCAGATTGATCCCCGAATATATTTTTACCTGCTCCAACTGTTATATTGAATGTTTTTTTATCGGCACTCAATTCTCCATCAGCATATAACTCATAAGGCAAAGCGCAGGCAGAGCGAGTACCTTTTTCCTGCTGCGGTAAAAGAGGTGAAGATGATAAATTCTGCTTTATTTGTGCTACATCTGTTTCCGATAAAGGCGACCAATCTTCCGGTGCTTTTTTAAACTTAGCATTGTAAATACCTTCGATGAATGGCTCCCTTTCTACAGGTTTTGGCTTCTCTATTTTCTCGCCATTATGGGGACGAAAAACAGAAGTAAGATCACCACAAACACAGCGCCGCCATTCGGTGATATTTGTTTCTTTTACCGGCTTTCCTATTTTATGTTGCAAAAACTTTTCGAGCAGTTGCAGGTTAGAAGTATGGTCAAAAACCTGCGAGTTAACCCAACCGCCGCGGCTCCAGGGGGACGCTATTACCATTGGTACGCGATAACCCAAACCAATAGCATTTTCCCGTACATCTTCTGTCTCGCTGCTTTGCAGCCCTTTGCTTACGTATTCTGCCGCCGTGTCTATTCCTTCTGAAGCTTTTCCTGAACCAGGTTTATGTGGCGATATAAAAGGTGGTACATGATCAAAATAACCATCATTTTCATCGTAGGTTAAAACAAAAATGGTCTTTTTCCATACTTCCGGATTTTTGGTAAGTATATCCAATACTTCCGAAACATACCAGGCGCCAAACCAGGGAGCAGAAGGATGATCGGAAAATTTTTCGGGTGCTACCAGCCAGCTTACAGTAGGTAGTTTTCCTTCGTTTACATCTTTACGAAACTCATGTAAGATGTCGCCCTTAGGAATAACCAGTTCGCGTTCCGTGTCTCCATCTTTATACTTTAAAGTGGCGAGTTCATGATAATCGGGATCAGCGCTATTAGTGGTGAAAGCTTTATTTAGCAGGTTTTTCTCTCTTTCAGAAAGTTGCTCGTAACGTTCTCTGGTATATACTTTTTGTTCTTCGATCTTCTGTTGCAACGTTTGCTTCCTGTTGTTGATTCGCTTTTGTATATCTTCTGCTTTTTTGCCGGTTGCAGATTGTAATGCCCTTTCTAATTGGTCGATCTCAGCCCCAATTAATTCCGGTGCTTTTTGCAAATAATCAATATAAGTAGGCGTAAGTTTTACATGGTATTGTTCAAACCATTCGATAGAATTATCGGTAAAATTAGCAAGCCATGCATCCTGATCTGAAGTAAGCGCACCACCCGCACTTAGCTCATTCTGATAGATGCGCCAGGAGATGCCGTTCTGTTCCAATCTTTCAGGATAGGTAGTCCAGGCTGCATTTTCTTCATAATCGGTATCGCCGTTCCACACTCTTGCTTTAGAATTAGCATCTTCACGGATAGTGCCAGTCCAGAAGTATAACCGGTTTGGTGTAGTGCCGGTTAAAGAAGAACAAAAATGCTGATCGCAAACCGTAAAAGCATCAGCAAGGGCATAATAAAACGGAAGATCTTCACGGGTATAATAACCCATGGTCATGGGGAAGTTCTTGTATTCGCGGTTGCCGTAGTGTTTTGCAATAAGCCATTTATCATATTTACCGCTATTGCGTGCATCTACTTGGTCACTCCATGAATGGGGTAAGCCGCCCATCCAGGTTGCTTTGGTATTATGCATATCAAGCCGGAAGGGGGCATATGTTTCACTGTCGGCATTGGTTTGCAGCCACACGGGATTTTGATTAGGTAAAGAGATAGCTCGTGGATCGTTAAAACCTCTTACGCCTTGCAAGGTTCCAAAGCAATGATCGAACGAACGGTTTTCCTGCATCAGGAAAACAATATGCTCTGCATCCAACCAAGTGCTGCCTGGATCGGGGTTAATGGCTAATGCTTTTTGAATGGAAGCAGGCATCATGCCCATCAATCCGGCGCCTCCTGATAATAGGGCTACTTTTTTTAAAAATTCTCTGCGGCTGTCCATGAATGATTGTATGCTTTTAGTTTGATGGCTGTTTACATTCAAATGATTATCCCACGAAGACACAAGGAGCACAAAGAAAATTACTTCGTGTGCTTCGTGCCTTTGTGGGATAATTCATAAAATACAAACGCTTATCAATTATAAGTTATAAAGTAGAAAGTTAGTTTTAATCCTTCAATATCCACATCACTTCATTTACATTGTCGTTACCACCATACTGACGTTCCAGTGCTTCGTTCAAATTTTCTGTATTATAACTTAATTCATTGGATGGATACAACCAGCGCAACGGGAACTGTGAACTCGGCAAATTCAAATTGGTTGTGCTATTTAATTTGAAAGCAGGATAACCGGTACGCCGATGTTCATACCAGGCTGTATAGTTGCTGCTGTGCAGGAAATTAGCAAGGTATTTCTGCGTAATAATTTGCGAGATCTGATGTTCCGTATTTCCTGAAAGTACAACCGGAGCACTTGCGGGATAAGCTTGTATATAAGCATCATCTAACAGCACATTGTGCGTATAGTCTGCTTCATCAGGCGTATATGCAGCCACAAAATGCATAGCTGCCATGATACCTTCTGCATAATATTCTTGAGCCGGTTGATCGTTTATCCAGCCTCTTACCGCAGCTTCTGCTAATATAAATTGCTGATCCGAATAGCTGAACATTTTCACCGGTTCGGTATTCACCAAATTCACATACCTGCTGTTTACATCAGAATAATTTCTGGATACACGCATCGTTTGCAGATCGGGGAAGGAGTTGGAAGGTTCGGCACCTATATAAGCACTCCAATCAGAAACAGACTTGCCGTTGCTGATTTGTACCGGCGATGGATTGGCATAATAGAACAAACGCCTGTCCTGGAATGCCTTCAGCGAATCGATCAGCGTGGAAGAAACCATTAAATAGTTAGATTTTACGTTTGGATTGGAACCTGATGGTACATCAGACCAGGGATAATTTTGCCCGGCAGTGGCATTGTACACCAACTGAAAATTATCATCAGATGAACGCAGTAACGGACGTGTAGCGACGATGTTTTTAAAACGTTCAATCACTTTCAAATCCGCATCATTCGTTTTTTTGTACAGGTTCATCAGCACATATAATTGAAAGCTGTTGGTAAGACGACGCCAGTTGTCAGTTGAACCACCGTAAACAGGATCACCATCAAAATCTGCTCCCTGTGAGAATAATAAATCGGCACTATCCAATTCATTTAATATACCCAGAAACACGGTTTTCTGCAGATCATATTTTGGTTTGATAACACCATCCGATTCACCTTTTACCGCTTCTGTGTAAGGAATATCACCCACCTGCATGGTGGTATAGAAAAACTGCCATGCGCTGATGAAATGTCCTAATCCGGCATAAGAAGTTTTTGTTTCTTCAGTTTGTGCAAAAGCAATCATTGAAGGAATATTGCGCAATAAAGTTAAACGATCAAAATCGGTGCGGCCAAATTTGTTGTACTGATTGTCTTCCTGTCCTTCGCCCCAGGTAACATATTTACCCAGCAGAAAAGGCTGCATAAAACCTTTCTGCGAACTTATATCGTTGCGGGTAATGTCTAAGATCATGTTGGTGGCAAGCATGGCCGAACTTACCTGCGTAGGCTTGTTGGGGTTGGTATTGATTTCGTCAAACTTGGAACAGCTTATTGCTGCTATTACTAAAACGGCCAAGATTATATATAGCGATTTAATTTTTAGCATACGTTTATTTTTTCTTTTACCATAATTATTAACCGGCTTTGGCTAAAAGCCTAATTTAATGTTCACTCCCACGATACGCTGAGAAGGCGCATTCAGGTTTTCGGTATCAATATCAGGATCGGAGAATTTGAACTTGGTCCACAAAAACACGTTCTGTGCAGTAAGCGCGATAGAAGCATTTTTGATCCCCGTTTTTCCCAATACTGTAGCCGGGAAGCGATAGCCAACTGATATTTCGCGGACTTTTACAAACGATTCGCTTAAAATACCTTCGTTGCCACCACGGAATTTTTGCGTATAATCCTGGTACGAAACAGGCACATCGTTTTCGGCATATTTACGCGTGTCGGTAACAATATTTCCAAAATTATCATAAGTCACATCGCCCGATACTACTTTTACACCTTTTCCTACATAATTCTTCAAACCATTTACCACTTCATCATAGCGGTATTGATTATCGGTTTCGGGATTGGTGCCGGTATCAAACATTTTATCCCATATATAATCGTACATCAAACCACCAATACGGCCATCTACATTTATTCCAACCATGAAATTACCAATGGTGAAATTGTTGATAAAACCGAAACTGAAATCAGGATCACCATAACCATACTTCTTTACGTAATCACTTTCTACAGGCATGCCATTATTATGAATCACTTTGCCATTTGCATCGGTGAGCCAGTAATAAGCAGTATAGGTATCAAGACGTTCACCTTTCTTAACCCAGGGACTTTTGGGTGAATAAACAGAGTCAATATCTACGTAATAGCGGTGTTGATTTGACCAGTTAATGATGCTGTTCCATTCAAAGTTCTTTTTCCTGATAATGGAACCCTCCAGTGTTATTTCAATTCCACGACGTACAAACGTTTCGTCGGTATTTAAAAGCGTGGAAGAGAAGCCGGATGAGTTAGGAATAGAAACTGCGGTTAACTGGTTGTAATAATATTTATTGAAATAAGCAATATCCGCATGTAAACGTTTTTTAAACAGATAGGCTGCTGTACCTATCTCCCAGGTGCGTTGCGAACTGGGTAGCAGGTTTAATCCTAAAAGATCACCTGGATAACTTGCGGAGTTCAATCCGTTCCATGCTGAAGTGGTAGTAGAATAGAGCCTGTTGGTAGCATACACATCGGCAGGTGTTTTAAAGGTAGCCCATGAACCTCTTATTTTCCACATGTCCAGCCATTTTGGTGTTTTTAAAAATTCAGAGAGTACAACGCTCGATCCAATGGAAGGGTAGAAATAATCCCTGTTCTCTTTTGGCTGAGACGAATTCCAGTCATTACGACCAGTAGCATCTACAAACACGGCATTACGCCAGCCGATGGATGCACGACCATACAAACTATTCACCTGCCGGGCACTGTATCCCTGGCTAATCGTTGGCGGCTCCACTGAGCCTGCCAATGAGTAAAAAGTAGGTGATATTAATCCATTCTTAGTACTGGCATTCAGGCTTTCATCTACCCAACGATAAATAGTACCACCGCCCATCGCATCAAAAGTCCAGTCGCCAAGCTTTTTATTATAAGATAAAATAATGTCATCATTCGTACTCCAACCCCGGGCTTGACTGATGCTATACCTGCCTTTGGCATCCCATCCACCTCTGGTAGAAAAGATGTTGGCAGTAGGGTTACGCCAGGTTTCTTTATTACTATATACATCATACCCAAGACGAACCAATAAATTCAGGTCTTTCGTGAATTTATAGTTTGCTGTAAGATTTGCATTGATGGTATTTTGTTCAATACCATTCAATTTTTCGTAAGCAATCAGGTATGGATTATCGTACCAGGCGGTGTACATCCAGTTTTGTGTTTGGTTGGGTACTTTCCAGTAATCCTGGTATTGGCGAATATCATATTCAGGGCCCGTCCACATAACAAGCTGATACAAATAACCCTGGTTTCCATAACCGGTCCCCCATACTTGGGGTGCTTCCCTTCGGCTAATACCCATGTGGCTTTCAAGTGTAAACTTATCAGTGGCTTTCAATTCACCACCTACAGTAAAATTGTACATATTCAGCTTGGCATTCGGAAACTGCCCCTGATTGTAAATATGGTTGAGCGAAGCCCTGAAACTACCGTACTCACCGCTTTGCGAAACGCTGATATTGTTATTGGTGATAACGCCTGTTTGCATAAAGTTTTTCAGGTTGTCTTTTCCTAATGACAACATGGGGCGATTCTCTTCAAATTGTTTTGTTTCAGGATTCCAATCAGTTGCTGTATTGCCTGCATCCAGCCTTGGTCCCCATACATAATCGTTGTCAATCTGTCCATACTGTCCGCGACCATAATGTGTCTGAATTTTAGGAATTGCAAGAAAACCCAACTGGAACATCGTGTTGCTGTTGATATTTACCGAAAGACCTTTACCTGCTCCTTTCTTGGTAGTGATCAGCATCACGCCGCCAGATGCACGTGAACCATACAGCGCAGAAGCGGTAGGTCCTTTTAATACGTCAATGCTTGCAATATCATCTGCAGGCACATCGCGGAGCGTCATATTACCATAAGGCACGCCATCAATTACGAGTAATGCCCCTTCGCCACGTAGTTCAATGGTTGGCGAAGCAAAAAACTCCGTAGAATTTTTTATCACTAATCCCGATACCCGCCCGGTAAGCGAGGTGGCTGCATCTACTCCTTTTACGGTTTGTATCGCCGATCCTGAAACTTTCTGCACGGCATACCCCAATGCTTTTTCATCACGTTTTATACCCAGGGCTGTAACTACCACTTCATTTAAATTCGCATTCGTTGATTTTAATACAATGGCTAAACTGGCGGCATCGGTAATGGTTACGGAAGTAGTTTGATAACCGATCATCGAAACTTCTAAAATATCTCCTGTTTCAGCATTTATGGTATAAGAGCCATCGGCGGCTGTGATTGTTCCTTTTTGAGTACCCTTCACAGCAACAGAAGCTCCGGCGAGAGGCGTTCCTGTTTCATCTGTTATTTTACCGCTCACTTCTCTTGCTAAATAGGAATTATAAACGGCTGAAGAAATGGATATTTGTTTTTGTTCGCTATCTGCTGCTGCTTTTGATTCTTTGTTTTGCGCTAAAATAATCTGGTTGCCTACCAAATTATAGGATACATTTAATGGATCAAGCAATTTATTCAGCACATCTGCAAGCTTTTCATCACGGACAAATAACGAAACTCTTTTACGTGCCGGAATTTTTTCTGCACTATACACAAATTTTACATCGGTTAACCGTGTAATCTCAGATAATATTGTTTTTACTTCTTTTTGCTCTGCCGAGAGGGTTATTTTTTCTTCCAGTACTTCCTGACCGGCAGTAGGAAGGGCATACGTGGTACCGGCTAAACTTAAAACAAATAACAAAGGCAAAAATCCTGCTTTCATAAACGTATAGATATGCCTATTCAGGCAATTACTTATTTGCATAACTTTATTGACTTTTGGGTAAATAATCATTTCATCCAAAGAAGTTCCCCGGCTTTCATTGCGGGAACTTTTACGAAGCCGGTATTGTTCGCAGCAATAACGGCTTCTCTTTTTATAGTATTTATATGTATGTATGGTATAACAGCATAAGCAATAGTTTGAGTTTTTGAATATTATTAAAATTTGTTGTCAGCATCCGGCAGCATGAATGATCACCTGGCCATCAATCACCTCGTACCAGCCGCCGATAGCAGTGCATATCATATTCAGTTTTGTATAAAGTGCTTCACCACTTAGATCGGCTGTGAGCGTACAGTTTTTTAGCAGGTCGGCATCATAGGTAATCGGAATGCCATAAGCTCTTCTTAGATCCTTCAGCACTTTAACCAATGGCGTTTCTTCATAAACCATCATTTTTGGTGTTATATCCGTGGTAATTATAACAGGCTTATCCAGCAATTCTTTATCAAACTTTTGTTGCTCCCTGTTATAGGTAAGTTGTTGATTGGGTGTTATGATGATACCATCCAGCTTGTTAGCTATTTTTGTTTTATTGCCTGATGTTCCAAACTGCGAATACACACTTACTTTTCCTGTTCGTACAATTACTTTAATATCTTTTTCTTTATCAAAAGAACTGATGCTAAAACTGGTACCTAATACTTTGGTGATGATTTCGTTTGCAAATACACGGAATGGATGCAAGCCATCTTTCGTTACTTCAAAAAATGCTTCACCGGATAAATACACATCACGCGTGTCTGTATTATCAAAACCATTTTTGTAACTGATTCGGCTATCGGGAGAAAGTATTACAATACTGCCGTCCGGCAACGTAACTGTTAACTTTTTGTCAGAAGTATTTACCTGTTCTATCAGATGTTGATGGCTTACCGCATTGTGATAACTGAATTGCTCAACATTTTTTCTATTGGTATAATATATCCCTGTTATTCCAATGCCAGCCAATATTATAAAGCAAGCTGCTGCTACATATCTCCATTGGCGAATGAAAGAAACTGCAATTGGCTTTTCTGTTGCATGAATAGTGTCTAACAACTTTTCTACTTCTTCATTTATCTCGTGGTTACTGATCTTTTCAGGTTTTATGCTGATGGATTGTACAATATGCCGGGCTTCTGCTATAATTAACTGCTTATTTGGATATTGTTTAAGCCAATTGCGCCAGAAGGCTTGATCTTCGGCAGTTGGTGCATACACCCACCGCATAAAATCTTCATCGAGAATAAAATCAGTTACCTCATATAAATGGAAATTTTTAATGTTCATAGTCTTGCTATATCAATAAGTTCCCGGTTATTGAAAAATCTACTGGTGAAATGGAAAAAATTTTTTTGAAAAATAAAAAAGGAGGAATAAGCAGTTGCCCACAAAGATACCGAGTGCACAAAGAAGAATCCTTTGTGTGCTCCGCGCTTTTGTGGGAAAAGTATTAAAACAGGTGTATCATAAAACTACCAAAGCTTACAACAGAAGTAATTAATTCCTGTTGCCAGAATTTTCTTAATTTCTGCAGGCTTTCATGAAGCAAATTATATACGGATTGGCGGTTGATATTCATCAGCGCTGCAATTTGTTCATGATCGAGCTGATGATAAAACTTCAGATAAACAATTTCTTTCTGCCGGGCAGGAAGCTGCGAAAGTATTTCCAGGAGACGAGCTGCGTTTTCTGCGGAAATCTGTTTTTCAATCAGCATATATTCTGTTGAAAATTCTACTTTAAAATCATATTCATCCAAAGAACCGGAGTTGATGGTTTTGGCATTTTTACCGATAGCTTTAACTATTTTATTTTTAACAGCCCGCAGCAGATAATATTTTGGAGAAGAGATAGCAGTTGCTGAATCACGCCTTTGCCACAAACTAATAAAAACTTCCTGAATGCAATCTTTAACTAATTGCTCATCTTGTGAAAACCTGCAGGCATAATTGTAAATAGGCACATAGAATAACTTCATCAAAGCGCCCAAGGCTTTTTCATCACCGTCTTGTAATCGCTGAAGCAGTACATCTTCATTAGCAGTGTAATCGTGTATAATCATACGGTTATATTCCAATTAGTTTTTCAAGCAATCTTTCTGTACAAAATTCAATTTTTTAATTCATGATAGCAGGTATGTAAAATTGATAACAAAAAAATCTTTTTCTCTGTTAAACAATTTGCCCATATTACAAATGCCTATTAACAAAATACTTTTATACCAACTATCTTTTTAGTTTTTTAAATCAATACTTTACTTAATGGCGCTCCATCAGCAATGATTGCTTTTTAAAAAATGTCCCATCGCCAAAACATGTCTGCACAATACTTTTTATAATATTAGCCAGGTAAGATAGCGGTAAATTTATTATTCTTCTGTGCTATAAAAGCAAGCAACCGTTTGCGCAGTTTGCAAGAAAGATCACCACCATAAAAAGAGAAAATAAAAATAAGGTTTGCCTTTTTTACAAAATTAAAAACTAAATAAACCTTGCAGTATGAATGAAAAGATAGTGAAGCGTATCAAAAATATTGTTCAGGAGTTAATATCAAAGCAATTGTTCTGCAAAACAACAGTAGCTCTTATTTGTTTCAAAAATCTTATAAACGTTTTGTTGAGTTTGAGCTTTATCATATTTGCAAAAGACAGGTAGAAAGTGAGAAAGAACGCATAAAAGTAATAAACCTCCATGCTTTTTTATTTAAAGCAATGCTTAAAGCGTTAACATTCTTCGTCCTGAAAATCTCCCTTTATCTCCCCAAATCTCCGGTTATCTTTGCATGCATGAAAGTGTTAATGGTTTGCCTTGGCAATATCTGCCGCAGCCCGCTGGCAGAAGGCATTTTAAAATATAAAGCAAAAAACGCAGGACTGAACTGGATAGTAGAAAGTGCGGGTACCGGCGGCTATCACACCGGCGAGCCGCCGCATCGTTTATCGCAAAAAGTAGCAAAGCTGAATGGTGTTGATATCTGCGACCAACGTGCGCGCCTGTATAAAAGAAATTTCATACAGGAGTATGATAAAATTTATGTAATGGATTCGGAAAATTACAATGAGATAAAACGCATCAGCGGCAACCTCTGGGATCCGTCTAAAGTAGATTTATTGCTTAACGAATTGTATCCCGGTGAAAACCGCAACGTGCAAGACCCGTGGTATGGCGCCGAGCCGGGCTACCACGAAGTGTATCACCTGATAGATAAAGCCTGCGACAACATTATACAAAAATACGGCACAAAAGAAACTGTTTAAACATTTATGAAACCTTCTATACCGCAGGGCATGCGCGACTTTGGCGCTGCTACTGTACGCAAGCGTCATTTTATCTTTGCCACCATTCGCAATATATTTGAGAACTATGGCTTTCAGCCGCTGGAAACGCCTGCTATGGAAACCCTGGAGACACTTATGGGTAAATACGGCGAAGAAGGTGATAAACTAATTTTTAAGGTATTAAATAATGGTTTGAACGACCCGAAAAATACAGCAAAAGCAACTGCTGCATTTGAAAATATTTTGCACGGCAAAAATGATAGACATCTCACGGAGCGTGCCTTGCGTTACGACCTCACTATTCCGTTTGCACGCTATGTAGCCATGAATTACGGACAGTTATCTTTTCCTTTTAAGCGTTATCAAATTCAGCCGGTGTGGCGTGCCGATCGCCCGCAAAGAGGTCGCTACCGCGAATTTTACCAATGCGATGCTGATGTAGTTGGAAGCTATTCGTTGCTGAATGAAGTAGAACTGGCTGCCTTGTATGCTGATGTTTTTAAAAGACTGAGCATTGAGGTAGAAATCAAAATCAACAACCGCAAGATTCTTGCTGCGCTGGCAGAGATATGCGGTGGCAGCGATAGTTTGGTTGACATCACAGTGGCAATTGATAAGCTGGATAAGATAGGATTGACTAAAGTAAAAGAAGAATTGAGCGAAAGAGGGTTAAACATGGAGCAGGTAGGTATTATTGAGCAGTATTTATCTATCGCCGGCAGCAACGAAGAAAAAATAGCCCAGGTTAAAGCATTGCTCGGTAATAACGAATGGGGCAAAAAAGGCATCGAAGAATTAGAATATATGATCAACTTTCTTCCGCCATCTGTCAACGAACAACTTATTACTGACTTCACGCTTGCACGCGGACTTAACTATTACACAGGAACCATCTTTGAAGTAAAAGCGAAAGGTGTACAAATGGGTAGCATTGGTGGTGGCGGACGCTATGACGATTTAACTGGTTTGTTTGGTGTGCCCAACCTGCCTGGTGTAGGTATTTCTTTTGGGGTGGATAGAATATATGATGTAATGGAAGAATTACAGCTTTTTCCGGCTGATATTGCCACCGGTACGCGTGTGCTGTTTTTTAATTTAGGTGAAGCGGAAAGCAAAGTTGCTTTTGCATTAATGCAGCAGTTACGCAGCAATAATATTCCGGCTGAGTTATACGCGGAAACAGCCAAATTCGATAAGCAATTTAAATACGCCGAAAAGAAGAATATTCCTTTTGTAGTGATTATTGGCAGTAAAGAAATGGAGGCAAAAACCTGTGTTATTAAATCCTTGCAAACCGGCGTTCAGCAAACTATTCCGCAGGAAGAATTAACTGACTTTAAGTTTACTGTTTAAAGTATTTCAACAACACTTTTCATTTTTCGCCGCTGTTGATGTTCTTCACCAACAGAAAACGCCTTTACCGGTGATAAAAAAACTGGCTAAGGCGTTAAAGCATTTCAAATAGCTTTCCATTTATATAAACCATAAACAATTGCTGCCGTTGCGCGTGTCTTCCCGCGCACAAGGGTTTTATAGCATTTTCAATCAAGTAGTACTGTCTGTTCTTAGTTCAAAAGCCCGTAACTCGCAGCCTAAAGCGCAGAGTTTCTCTCCGAAACCTATCATCTCACACTGCCGCTGCCGTATAAGCCTGCAATTGTAGCTCATTGAGAATTTTAATATTCTTTTCCTGTACGGCTATAATTTTATCATTCACCAGTTCATTCATAATCCTGAAAATGCTTTCGTAGCTGGCACCGGCAAAAGATGCAAGGTCTTGCCGGCTGATGATGATGTTAATATTCCCATCTTCGTCCAATCCAAACTGATTTTTAAGCATCAGTAAGCTATCTGCAATACGCCCTTTCATATCCATGTGCACCAGGTTGCTCATGCGGTGTTCGGCAGCCTGCAACTCACTTGCATAAAATAGCATTAGCTTAAAAGTGAGTTGAGGATTGATGTTGAGCGTAGAAAGGAAGAAGTCGGTTTCTACAAAACAAATAATAGTTGGCTCCAGCGCCGTAGCAGAAACCGGATAGGTAGCATTGCTGCCAAACCCGCGATGTCCAACAATATCACCATTCGTTGCAAACCGTATAATTAATTCTTTCTCTTGTCCCCAATGTTTATGCACTTTTACTTTTCCTTTATACAAAAAATAGATGCCTTCTATCGGCTGTCCCTCTTTAAAAATGAGTTCGCCTTTTCTGAAATGCAGGTTTTTCTTATGAATAGCCATCAACTGCAGCCAATCGGGCATACAACCCTGGCACATAAAGCAGCTTTGCACATCACAACTGGTCTTTGTTTTATTCATAATAAATTAGCACAAGATATTTTATAGCTCAAATTAAGTTAAAAAATATGCTATGTGGAATAGGTTTTGTGATAAATAAACTAAATTTAACTGTAAATATATTCTATATAGAATACCTTTGCAGCCCAAAATATATTTTCTATCTACATGAGTACGCGAGCAAAAACATCCGCCATCCCGGTATCCCCTTCTTTAAACAGCACCTTTGATAATACCGACAATACTTTACCCGAAAAACCGCACCTTTCGGGCAGGGTGTTTTTTTTGAGCTTGCAGGCAGTAGTAAATGCTATCATTATAGGCGTAATTGCTAAAGTATTGGTTTTACTCATCCAGCTTATCACCAATATTGCTTTTTACAAGCAGTTTTCTTTTGAACCTTCCTCGCCTGCCGGCAACCATTGGGGCTGGATGGTGATCTTTGTGCCCATTATCGGTAGCATTATCGTAGGTATTATGGCACGTTTTGGCTCTGCAGCCATCAGAGGACATGGCATACCCGAGGCAATGGAGAATATTATTACAAACGAAAGTAAAATAGCACCGATTATTACCTTTTTAAAGCCCATATCTGCGGCCATTTCCATTGGTACCGGCGGTCCGTTTGGCGCCGAAGGTCCAATTATAGCTACTGGTGGAGCGCTGGGTTCGGTAGCCGGACAGGTTATGCGCATTTCTGCCAGTGAGCGGAAAATTATGCTGGCTGCTGGTGCCTGTGCAGGTATGGCTGCTATTTTTGGCAGTCCGGTAGCAGCCGTAATGTTAGCTATCGAGTTGTTATTGTTTGAGTTTTCGCCACGCTCTATTATACCCGTAGCGCTCTCCTGTGCGGCTGGCGCAGCCATGCACTTAATCTTTTTTGGCAACGAGCCGGTGTTTAGTATGCCCGAAATACCGGTACCCGGCAATGCTGCACTGGCAACTTACGTGCTGATGGGTGCTGTGGTGGGGGTAGTAGCTTCCTGGGTGTCCAAATCGGTATATTGGGTAGAAGACATGTTTGAAAAATTACCTGTCCACTGGATGTGGTGGCCTGCAATTGGTGCCATAGCCGTTGGTGTGATCGGTTATTTTGCACCTCATACGATGGGTGTGGGCTACGATAACATTACCAGCCTGCTTACCGGCAAGCTGCCTGTAGCCATGTTATTATCGCTTTGCCTGCTTAAATATTTATCGTGGGTTATATCCCTCGGCAGTGGCACTTCCGGCGGTACGCTGGCGCCTTTGTTTACTATCGGCGGAGGTCTGGGTGCGTTGCTGGGCTTGGGTGTGCTCTACGTTTTACCTGGTACACACATCAATATTGCTACCGCCGCACTCATTGGTATGGCAGCCATGTTTGCCGGCGCATCACGGGCTATACTCACCAGCATCATATTTGCCTTTGAAACCACGGCCCAGCCACACGGACTTTTACCACTTTTAGGGGCATGTACCGCCGCTTATTTTGTGTCGTTCTTTATGCTGAAAGGCAGCATTATGACTGAAAAAATTCTGAGACGCGGTGTGCGAGCTCCTGATGCTTTTACACCTGATGTTTTACAAAATATAAATGTGGGCGATGTTATGGAGGATGAACCGGTAATAATAAGTGCCGATAATAGCATTGATGAACTGCGTACGTGGAGTAAAGAAAATATAGACAAAAGCAGCAATAAATTCTTTGTGGTGGCTGATGAAGAGGAAAACTTTAATGGCTATGTACAAAGAGAAAAACTATTCGACGAAACAATTGACGAAAATGCCTCTGTAAAGGATGTAATGACAGCCTACAATCCGGTGGTATTAGAAGATCAGCCGGTAAGTGATGCAAGCGAAATAATGGGGCGCACTGGTATGGATGTGATTGCCGTGCTGAGTAAAGAGGAAAAGAACAAAATTGCCGGTGTCATTACCGCACCGGACATCCTGAAGGCATATAGTGATATGCACAGAAAAGACAATTATTATCATACCTCTATTTCGCTGCCAAGGCGAACGATGCGCCTGATAGTAAGGGGACGCACGCTGATGCAGCAGCGAAGGAAAGAGGCAGATGCATAATATTATTTAAACAAAAAAATTCAATTAAAAAAATATACAATTTATGAACCACGATTATCCACAGACAAGACTTTCCAAAACTTTATTGACAGGTGTATTTGCCGGTATTATTGCAACACTCATTAATCTTGCGTACGACTTCTTTTACCGTGACTTTGCTGAGTTTTATCCTTCCGATTTTATCAATGTTTCTTCTATCATTTTTGCTACCATGCTGTTATTTACAATAGCAGGTATTATTTACTTTTTCCTCAATAAGCTTACGAAGTATGGCAACATTGTGTACATCGTTATTTTTCTCATACTCACTATTTTTTGCTTTTATGGCAGCCTGCACGTAATGCGCTCCAGCAATGCTATGGAGAACCAGGAATTCAGGGGACTGCTGCTGGGTACAGTAGCGGTAACGGGTTTACTGCTTACCTTTTTTATTCCCTATCTCACCACACACGATACATTGTACAACGATTAATCCTATCGTTTACAATGTGCATAGAAAATGATTTGTACCATTTGTATTAAAGACGTTTTACTATGAATTACATGGCGATGCTTACCAACGACGAAAAAGAGCAATTATATAAACTGCCGGCATACATTTCGTTGCTGGCTGCCAACCACGACGGCGGTATGGATGAAACGGAACGAAAAGCCGCTGTTAAGTTGTCGCATATTAAAACGTATAAATGTAATCCGATACTCGCCGCTTTTTATAATAAATCCGACGAAGTATTTGAGCAAAATATAGCAGAACTGGATAACGCCTTGCCGAAAGGTAAGGCAGCACGCGAACAAGCCATTAAGCAGGAAATAGCCAGGATAAATGATATTATTGCCAGGTTGGGACCCGAATATGCAACGGCTATGCGTCACGGTATGCAAACCTTCACCAACTATGTTGCCAAAGCGCATAACAGCGTATTTGAATATTTTCTTTTTCCAATGCCCATCAAAGGCATTACTGAATAATATCAGCCTTTGTCTCGAAAAAGCTTTTAATTAAACAACAGCCCTGCATTTTACGGGCTGTTTTGCATAATAACTTCTTATTAGTTAATCTAAGTACATGTATTTCAGGTGCTGGCATGAAATTAGAAGACTGAGCGGTATAAATTTTTGGTATTAATGAAACTATTTTCGTCTCTCCTGCTGCTGCTCGTTGTTATAACCGTAGGTTGCAGCCGCAAAACAACTGCTGCAAGTAAAACTACAACTACTACCCCTACCACCACAACGACAACTACGACAAACGAGCCGGTAAAGCCCTTGCTGGATTCAGCAGAAGCAGCGGAAGGAACGACGACAGCCCCTGCAGCACCGGCAGCCGTTGCAAAACCTATGATTATTGTAGATGCGCGGGGCAACTTTGCAGTAAAAGAAGAAGATCTGCCACCTGACGCGTCCAAATCCATCTTAAACAATTCCAATGCCCGCGCCTATACACCCGCCGAACTTAAAACTCTCTCCTATCGTTATGGGCAAATACCACCGCGCATTTTATATGTGCCCACTGCACTACAAAAAAAGAATAGCCGCGGCACTTATTATGTATTTATGAAAAAGTACTGGTACTGGCAAAAGTCCAACGGCTATTTTTATTTGGATGAGCATTATTATAAGTAGCTGAATAGAGGACCATTATTCTGCAATTCTTACTGGTGTGCCTCGGAGCATCTGCCGGCGGTGTACAGGC
The DNA here is from genome assembly GCF_005233845.1 of Ilyomonas limi. Taxonomy (GTDB): domain Bacteria; phylum Bacteroidota; class Bacteroidia; order Chitinophagales; family Chitinophagaceae; genus Ilyomonas; species Ilyomonas limi. The sequence goes on along the minus strand of NZ_SZQL01000005.1, from coordinate 280,024 downwards.
ACTCAAGGACTTTTTTGGGCATGTGCCTGCCAACAGTGGTATTGCTTATGTAGTAATCCTGCATCTCTCGCCCGACTACGACAGCCAGCTTACGGCTGAGCTGCAGGCAGTATGCGCACTGGCAGTATCGAAAGCAACGGAGAAAGTACAGGTAGAACCTGACTATGCATATATGGTGCCGCCCAACGGCAGCCTAAAATGACGGGCCGGAACATTGCCGTAGAGCAAATTCATACTGTTGAGGAACGCCGTGCGCCGATAGATATCTTTCGTACGCTGGCAGATACGACCGGGCCACGAGCCGTGGCAGTAGTACTATAGGGTACCGGCGCTGATGGCTCGATGGACTTAAAGCGCGTAAAGGAAAACGGCGGCGTTGTATTTGTGCAAAACCCGCGCGAAGCCGAGTATTCCGATATGCCGCGCAATGCTATTGCTACCGAGTTGGTAGATGAGATATTGAACGCAGTCGAAATTCCTAATAAAATAATTACCTATAAAGACCACATGGTACCGTAGAAATTCCCATTACGCAGGAAGAACTCGAGGAAAAACAACAGGCTGCGCTATGCGAAATTTTTACACAACTCCGCATACGCACCGGCCACGATTTTACCAGTTATAAAAGAGCCACCATATTGCGCGGTATATAACGCAGGGCAAACACATTAAAAGGAGTTATTCACATCAGGCAAATAGTGGCTGGGATAAAGATTATCTCTTAAAAGTGCTCAATACCTCTAACCAGTTTTAATGCGTTTGCCCTGATCAACATATAGGCACTTAAAATTTATCCTTTTTATTTAACTATCTTTCCCTGCCAGCCCTTTACCAGTTATCATTTCCCTTACGCTCTCAATATTAGTGCTACCGGTTTTTATTTTCTTTTACTATCGGCAAAATCAGTTATTTTACTATTCGTTTTATCAGTTATCATTCAATCACATATGCCGCAACGCTATATTGCCCATTTCGATTTAGACTCTTTTTTTGTAAGTGTAGAAGTGCTGCAAAACCCTGCATTGAAAGACAAGCCGGTGATAGTAGGTGGCAGCCGCGAAAGAGGCGTTGTTGCTGCAGCCAGCTATGCAGTGCGTAAGTTTGGGGTGCATAGTGCCATGCCTATGGCAAAAGCGTTACAGCTTTGTCCCAACGCCATAGTAGTAAAAGGAACACGCGGTGCATACAGCCATTACTCCAGACTGGTCACTGACATCATTGCTGCCAAGGCACCGCTTTTTCAAAAGGCCTCTATTGATGAGTTTTATATTGACCTCACCGGGATGGACAAGTTTTTTGATGTGTATCAATGGACTATCGCCCTCCGTCAGGAAATTATTGATACAACCAAACTACCTATTTCGTTTGGTCTTGCCAGTAATAAACTGGTGGCAAAAATTGCAACGGACGAAGCCAAACCGAACGGTTACTTATTTATTCAGCCTGGCATGGAAAAGGTGTTTTTGGGTCAACTTGCGGTAAACAAAATTCCTGGTGTTGGTAAGCAAACGTTTGCTGCATTAAAGGCATTAAATATTCACTATATCAAAGACATCCTCAACTATTCGCCCGAAGCACTGGAAGAACAGTTGGGTAAATGGGGTGCCGAGCTTTGGCAAAAAGCCAACGGACAGCACGATGGCGAAGTAATCAACGAACACGAAGCAAAATCCATCTCTACCGAAAACACTTTTCATGAGTTTAGTGCCGATATTAATTTTTTGCTGAGCGAACTCGTTCGTATGACCGAAAAAGTGGCACATGAGCTGCGCCAAGATGAAAAGCTTGCAGGTTGCATTGCCGTAAAAATCCGTTATCCCGATTTTGAAACCACTTCGCGACAGGCAAGTATTGATTATACGTTTAAAGATGATGAATTTATTGAAGCTGCCAGACAATTATTTCACCAGTTGTATCGCAGGGGGCAACCGGTACGGCTGCTTGGCGTGCGCTTAAGCGATTTAACTTCGCATGCTATGCAGGGTAGTTTGTTTGAAGACTTTGATAAGAAGGCTAATTTATATAAAGCCATCGATGCTGTGAAAAACAAGTACGGTAACCCGGCCTTGCAAAAGGGAAGAGCAATTAGAAAGGGAAAGTAGTTTTACGCTCACCGCAGAGAATACAAGTGAATAGTGTTTATGCAGAGGATACTTATTCTATCCGCATAAACGCAGCGTTCCTAAATCCTCAGCGTTAAAATAAGATTACCGCTTTTTATTCAGTGTCATATTAATAAATAAACCCCAGGTTTGTTTATCTTTTGAGTATTCGCCGGTTTCTACCCATTGTCCGTTTTCATTCAGGTTGGCTTTGTAGCGCATGTAACCACCATTTTCGTTAGATATAAATTCAAACGAATTTTCACCCACTTTAAAGTTGGCTTCATCATAGCTGTCGCCGGGGTTGCGCCAGGTACGCCAGCGGTATTGTTTGTCTTTTACATTATACGAAATAACGCCAAAAGAACTATACACCTGTGTCATCTTATTGGTAGCCGAATCTAAAGCCGTTCCACGGGCAGACACCGTAAAGATGGTGTTATTGAGCATAGGTGTAATAATCTCCTGCACGTAGGTTATCTGCTTGCTATCATTTACATTTACTTCACTGGTACCGCTCCATCTGCCAACCAGCCATCGTAGCTGTTGCATGGCAGCCTGTTGCGATTGTGCCTTCGTTTCCTGGGCAAACGAAGCAGTTACAAAAACAATTAAGCCAAGCAGCAATAAAGCCCCCTTTTTCATATAAAAAATAGTATTTGTTTGTATGAAGCAAAATAAGTGCTACAAACATATTGCGAATAGCGCATTTGCCACCTAAATATGTTTGAATGATAGTAAAGCTCTTTAAAATACACTGTTACTATAGTCTGCATTTAACTGTATAATGTCGGGTGGACGCACATAATTGGTGTTGTATCTAAACCGGAGATTGATACTCCCTGTTATCTTAAATTGATTCAATCCATCAATACGGCGCGGAAAATAAATAAAGCGAAATTCCATGGTGCCAAACACCAGGTTTTCATTCCTGGTGCGTACACCGCCGCCAATACCACTGTAAAAATTGGTCTTCGCCAGCGATTTATTTTCGGGGGTCAGCCACGACAAATCGGCAAAGGCAAACGGTGAAAACTGAAAACCAAAGGCGCGGTAATTCATAAATACAAAGGTCTCGGTATGCAGGCTCAGGCGGCGGTCGCCAAGTATAGAATCATTTTTAAAATAGCGTAGGCCAAAAGGATTATTAATCTTTAGTTCATCGAGCGATACCCGGTTGAACTGCCTTGTGTAACTAAGCCTAAAGTATTGGCGCAGCTTGAGTTTATCCGTTACATACAACCTGCTGAAAAAGGAAGTGCCCAACAGCAAGCCGGCATCTTCCATTCTACCTTTATTCCAAAAGCCACCTACCCGTGCAAAATACTGTACAAAATCGCCACTGCCATTGATGCGGTAAAAGTTGGCATCTACCCCATTATAAAACCTTGACAAATTAAGTTGCTTGTACCAACCAGTAGTAACGGCTACATTATAACCCGTAGGAATATCCTCGGTAGTACCAAAACCATAGATATAATTGGTTTTATAAAAGTTTTGTTTAAAAAAAGTAAACTGCGTTAAAATGCCGGTTTTATCGTTGTACCACTGGTTAAAACTATCGCCAATCTGGTAAGGCAATTGCGTAAAATTGTTGTTGAAAAAACGGATGCTTACAAATTTCCGGTCACGCATGTTGTTATCTCCCATCAGCTTTTTTACCCCCAGATTGTAACCTATCCAGCCATCCACAATGTTGTAGCGGTATTTGTAAAAAAAGCTATCGGGTTGCAGGTAATCATTGCTCGACTGGTTGGCACCCAGCGTAAGTCCGCCTGCAAAGCGCGCGTAAGCCGACATCAGCGGGCGATTAAAGCTCAACAGGGCAGCATGCTCGTTTTTGTAATTCCTGCTCAGGTTCTGGTTCATCTGGCTATAGGTAAGCGTGGCATCAATAAAAGAATGATTGATACTGTTGATGCCATACAACACTGCCGCAGCCATATCCGGGTCGCGCGCTTTCTCGTACAGCCCGGTCACTTCCAGTTTCTGCCCCGTGCCAAAGAGGTTTTCATCACCTGCTTTCAGTCTTATTTTGCTCGAAGTAAAACTGCCAATAGAACCATTTATACTAAATAAATCTTTGGTTACCACCACCAGGTCAATAGAATCGGTGCCAGGCAGGTCTTTTACCAATATACGCGCATCCTGTATATAATCCAGCGAGCGCAGGTAACGTTCGTTTTCTGCCAGCAAATACACATTCAATGGCGTGTTTTCCTGTATAAACAGGTTATTGCGAATTTGCCAGGTGCGGGTATCTCGATGCAGGTGATTAAGTATGCGCGTTCCAAAATACGTACTGCGCTTGGCAGTATCGGTAAAGGTTTTTTCAAACCCATACTTCTGAATATCAATATGCCGGATAATTTTTCCTTTATAGGGCAAATAAGGCACTTCGGCTTTGGTAACCAGCTTAGGCATGATGGGTGAATAAGCCGTATCGGGGTGTTTTTTACTTATCAGGTGCAGGAGCGCCTGAAAAATATTGCGCTTTTTTTTGGCAATTGCTGTGTCCTGTTCAGCTTTCGTACTATCCGCGGTGTTGTATTGCTGTATGCTATCCTTAGCAGGCGCCTGCTGGGCAGTACCCGCATGGCAGCAACAAAGCAAAAAGTATAAGAAAATTGAGGATATTAAAAAACGTTGCCGGCGTATAGATTTAGTGCCACAACCGCTTGCAACAACCAAACGCAAACGATTAAGCACCGTTGCAGCTGCAAAACCCTTAAGTAAATGTCTGTTGAGTTGTTGTAACATTCAGCAAATAAATAAAATGAATTTGTTTTTGCGGCAGATTTATAAAAGCAGGCATGCTATTCAATTTTAGTTCCAAACCATTTATTCTTCAGCGTGTGGGGATGCTAAAGCAGAAAGCGGTAGTAACCTTTACATTTGATTAAACGAAAATGGCAACTTTTTGTTATTTGTAGCAAACCAAAAAATTCATTAATAAATTTGCAGCTAATTAAATGAAGTGTGATGATATATACCGAAAGGACATCCGTACTGCAACGATTAATAGATACAGAAAGAGACAAGGAATTACAGCAGATAGCAGAAAAAGTGGTGCAAAAGCAGCGTATTGGTTTTAATGAAGGCGTATTATTGTTTGAAAAAGCAACACTGCCTTTTGTGGGCGCTTTAGCGAATTTTGTGCGCGAAGAAAGGCATGGCAATAAAACCTATTTCAACCGCAATTTTCATATAGAGCCAACCAATGTATGCGTGTTTTCGTGTGCGTTTTGCTCGTACAGCCGCCTGTATGCGCACCGTGAAGAAGGCTGGGAACTAAGTATACCGCAGATGATGGATATTGTAAAGAGCTACGATGGCAAGCCCATTACCGAAGTGCATATCGTTGGCGGCGTGCATCCTAAACTCAACCTGCGTTTCTTTATGGATTTGATGCAACAGATAAAAGCGCATCGCCCGGAATTACACATTAAAGGTTATACAGCGGTAGAGTTGGATTATATGTTTCGCAAGGCAAAAGTGAGCATAACCGAAGGCATGCGCCTGTTGCACGAGGCGGGTTTGGATTCGATGCCGGGCGGCGGCGCTGAGATCTTTCACCCCGAAATAAGAGAACAGATTTGCGCCGATAAAGTAGATGCCGAGGGCTGGCTGGCTATTCATCGGGCCGCGCACGAACTGGGTATGCACACCAATGCAACTATGTTGTACGGACATATAGAAAAGCCCTACCATCGCATAGACCACATGGAACGATTGCGGCAATTACAGGATGAAACCGGCGGCTTCAATACCTTTATTCCACTCAAGTTTCGCAACCGCAATAATGATATGAGCAATGTGCCGGAATCGACCATTACAGAAGACATGAAGCTGTATGCGATTGCACGGCTGTACATGGATAACTTTCCACACCTGAAAGCTTACTGGCCCATGCTGGGCAGGCAAAATGCGCAGCTTTCATTATCCTTTGGCGTAAATGATTTGGATGGCACCATCGACGATACTACCAAAATTTATTCGATGGCGGGTAGCGAAGAGCAATCGCCGTCACTCTCTACCACACAGTTGGTAACGCTGATAAAACAAGCAGGCAGAGAGCCGGTGGAAAGAGATACACTGTACAACGAAATATATAACTATAAAGATGCCGATATAGCAGCAATGGAAGCCAATCCGCTGTATAATTAAGCATAGAGGGCAAACCTGAGCGCTTTTCAGGTTTGCCTTTTTATTTTATCTCACTTATCTCCTTCTTAATCTTGCCTTTTACAAATGCTCCACAACCTGCTTGCTGCTTTTAAATATTATTGCTTCTGGCTCATTTTCTTTTTTATAGAAAGGCTGGTTTTTATCCTTTATTTCTTTCCTAAAACACGCTTGTTTGCAGCTACAGACATCAGTAAAGTAGCCCTTTACGGCTTGTGGATGGACCTTTCGATGGCGGCATATATATGTGCATTGCCATTGCTTTTTTTTATCGTTCGTATGTTTGTTCCTGCTATAAGGTGGGGGAAAAAAATATTGCGTATTTATACCATTATTGTTCTTTTTTTATGTGCCTTTATCGCTATTGTCAATCTCAATATTTACTTTGAGTGGGGCAGCAAAATAAGTTATAAAGTAGTGGAGTATGTTATACGCTTTCCTGAAGAAGCAGTTGCTTCCAGCAGTTCTTCGCCTGTATTTTTATCGCTTGCCATATTGGCTGTTTTAGTATTGCTTGGTATTTTTTTATATAAAAAAATAATGGTTTTTGCCAGAAGCAAACAGCTCAAACCTTTGCTGGCAGCCGCTTGCAGCGTATTATTGATTGGGTTGGAAATACTGGCATTGCGCGGCGGCTGGCAACTGGCACCCATGAATGAAAGTATGGCTTATTTCTCCAACAGTCCTTATCTCAACCATGCTGCCGTGAATACCGAATGGAGTTTTTTAAATGATATTATTAAAAATACCGGCGGTAAGTACGGCCATAAAAATCCGTTTATTTATTATCATAAAGAATCTACTGCTGATAGTATCGTACGCAGTTTATATGCTGTGCCGCAAGTTCCGCCACCCGATGTATTAACAACAGCAACACCCAATGTAGTCATCTTTATTATAGAAAGCTATACTGCCGATGTAATAGAAAGTTTAGGCGGCGAAAAAGGCATTGCTCCAAATATGGAGCAGTTAATTAAAGAGGGCATCTTATTCACCAATACGTTTGCATCGGGCGATAGAACCGATAAAGGAACAGTTGCGGTTTTAAGTGGTTTTCCATCGCAAGCCATTACCAGTATTCTTAAATTTGATAATAAACAAAAGCAATTGCCTGCTATTTCGCAAGTGCTGGCTAATGCAGGCTACAGCACTTCTTTTTATTATGGTGGTGAAAGTGAATTTGTTAATACAAAATCATATCTTTTAAGTCATGCTTACTCGCGCATTATTGATAAAAATAGTTTCGATAAGAAAGATATGAACTCCAAATGGGGCGCGTATGATGAAGTGGTTTTTAACAGGCAACTGGAAGATATGAATAAAGAAAAACAACCTTTCTTTTCTACCATACTCACACTTACCAATCACGAGCCTTTTGAACTGCCCACTACTGCGCATTTTGGCCGTGCTACGCCGCCTCAGATGTTTAAAAGCACTGCTTATTATACCGATTCGTGCATTGGCGATTACATGCGCAAAGCAGCACAACAACCTTGGTTCAATAAAACCTTATTTATACTTGTTGCCGACCATGGGCATCTGTTGCCCGAAAACAGATATGACATCAACAACTATCATCGTTTTCGTATTCCATTGCTGTTTTATGGCGGCGCCATTGCACCTGCATGGCGTGGTAAAAAAATAGATAAAACAGGAAGTCAAACTGATATTGCTACTACCCTATTGCACCAAATAAATAGGAATGCAGATGCTTTTGTATGGAGCAAAGACTTGCTTAATCCGGCTTCTAAATCATTTGCTTTTTATGATTGGGATAATGGTTTTGGCTTTGCATCGCCGGAACAGATTATCTCTTTCGACAACATTGGCAAGACCATCACTTTCAGAAAGAACAATGTGCCGCAGGCAGTGGATGATTCACTGCTGATGTATGGTAAAGCGTATATGCAAAGCGTGTACAACCAGTTTTTGATGTATTAATTTTTGATAAGGATGATATGGATGGAATGCTGATAAAACTGGTAGAGAACTGCAATTGCGACTGCCGGTATTAATGTTCTTCACCAACATTTTCTTTACATTAACAAAGCATACATAAACTATTTACTTACCCTTACATACGTTTCAATGTTCATCCTGTTAATGCCCGAACTTTCCACTTTTTCTATACCACTTTGTACAAGTGTATCATTGTGTATTTGTATTGTAAAAGGAAAATCATTGCCCTCCCACTCTCTTGCGCTGCAATACTCCAGATGTTCGGTATAGGTGCTGTCGTTCAAAGAATAGCTACCTCCACCTGCCGCAAAGTTTGCCGCTGAATCTTTACCCTTAGTAAGATCGTGTTGTAAAAAAGCAAAATGCGTGTCGTTAATAATCTTAATAAAGGAAGTATTTTTGGTATAATCGGTAATGGTAGTATCACCCTTTTCTATCAGCATTCCCGTAATGAGTTTCCAGGTTCCTGTTATTAGTGGTACCTCTTGTTTTGGTTGCTGTACCGTACTATTTGTTTGGCACGAAAGCATCATCGTACTCATTAATACAAAGCCTGTTAGTAGTTTCATGTATGGTTTAAATTTTTGCTAAATATAAGGTTTAAAAGGTTGCAGATTAGGAAAGAATACATTAATAAAAGACTGTCCATATATGCTTGTTTTATTATTCAATTGTCAATTGAAATAAAAGATAAATTTCAGCAAACAATCACCGCATACAGTGAAATGGCAATAGCAATTTTATAGAAAAAAGAAGTTGTTGTTTTATAGGATAAGATTTGCCGCTACAATATGGTTTAAATCTGTATCACTGCAAAATTACTGCCTTATGTTGTTGAGGTAAAACGAAATGAGCGTAGGCTTGTATAATACCTATCGTTATAAACAGCATTATTATACACCTATTCATCTCCTCTTCTCCGGCGTACCAAAGCCAATATTAATGGCGGGCTGATAAGATACATTGCCGTTTGCTATTACCAGATTAATAGCAAATTGCCCCCATAAACCATTACTGATATTAAACTGGCAACCTGCACCGGCTATAGCGCTGCTGCTATTATTTTTATATACATATTCAGCATCTATAAATCCTTTTATATTATTGCTGCCATAATAAAATCGTTCGCCTAAAGATGCGGTTGTTTGCCAGGTGGTACTATCTACAAATCCTAATTTGCCGCCAATTAGCAACTGACCTTTTTTGCCGATGGGCACACCCGCAGTAGTCCAAAAACCTATTTGCGAAAAGCTTAAATTTTTAATCAAAGAGTCTTTGGAAGATTGCAATGTAGCTATGCCTGCTTCCCATATAGGTGCATTCCAAAGCAGGTTCCGGTATTGTTCTCTTAATGCAGCCAAACTGTCGGGCGGAACGATGTTATCCGGAATATATTGTGTTTCAAAAGCAAGCAACTTGTTGTATAGCGTACTATCATTTTCCAACGCTTCTCTGAATTGTATAGGTGTCATAGCCAAATGATTTGCTTTTATGTATGCAGGTATGGCTTTGTCTTCCGCATTCACTGCAGCGCCTAAGGTAGTAGTAATGGTTTTTAGAAAGGAGGTATTGGTTCGTAAATCGGTTTTATCAATAATGGTAAACCGTATTCCTTCGGCAATAGCGTAGCTGCCATTGGTATTGGTAGAAGTACCAACGGATATACGCATTCTATACAAAAACTTGTTTTGGTTATAATCATTCAAACTGGCTTTGCTGTTGAGTAAAAGCGGGGAGATTTCTACCGATAAATCTTTAGGCAATACAGAACCACTGGTAAAAAAATAATCACCTACACTCAATGCTACTTTGCGAACGGATGTGGGCTTTAATATATTATTGGGGTCGGTACCAAGTATTTTAAAGGCAGGAGATTCGGGTATATAATAATCGAGATTTGCCCAGCCAGGTTTTATGCTGGTATCGCTTACCTGTGCTTTTGCCGATAGAAACACATTTGCTAAAACAATCATAATCACCCCTATCTTCTTATACATTTCCTGTTATTGAAGATGAAAAATGGTTTGGTGAGAAATAATGCCGGAGGTAGTAGTGCCTGTTAAAGAAATAATGGGTTGCAGGTCGGTGTTATCTTGTACAATAGCAACCTCAATATCAAAATTATTTCCGCCACCTTGCGGATCAAATATTTTGATGGTACCTGCAACATAATCGCCAATGTAACCGGATGGGTTGTTTGGCAAAGCAATAACATATGGATTGGCAATTTGCGAATCGCCGGTATAATACTCCAATACGGTGCTGCCATCGGGTGCATACACCGTCATAGAAAAAGAAACTACCTGCATGGAGTTTACTTTTACTTTAATGGAGATGGTGCCATTGTTGGGATTGATAGAAATACTGGACATGGAATAGGTTGTTTGGTGTGCAGAACATTTAGGAAATTAATGTAGCATCATGTAGCTCGTTATTCCGCAATTGCCGCTATCGTGTGGGGCTTTGTGCAGGTGGGAAAGTAGTATTCCGTCTGTCTGCAATGCTGCTGTTTAAAAATACAAAGTTGAATTTAAGAACTAAAGTTGGAATTTATTCGTCCCGCCCGGACTACAGCCTCCATTTGCAATCAGCTGATGTTTGCCGGTCAAGCCCCACTTGCACAAAACCCAATGGTTGTATGCAGTAAAAAAATTTTGCGAATGTTGTAAAACATGCTTTTTACTGAACGGATGGAGCTTTTGTTGTGGTGCGTTTCTATTTTTTATTTGTCCTGTTTGCCGGCGAAAACTTTGACCACCATTTCTCGTCATCAGATCTTGTGGGAATATGGGAAACGTGTACAGTGGCTGCTTTCCAATCTCCATTAATTTTTTGCATACCATATGTAAAGCATCCAGAACTTCGTCCGGTATCACCATTTGCTGCAATGTGTATGTGATCAAATTCTACCAGGTAAGAAGCTGCATCTCTTGAAAAAACGTGTATTTTATGGTTTTTTAAATCCCATTTCAATACCTTTTTCCATTCTCTTTCGAGGATATCTTTCCAGAGCAAATCTATTGTTAGGTAATCGCCCCAATAATAACCATCTCCAAATACGATAAAATCTTCTGTGTTGGCATAAAATGTCATTACTGCTTTGTAGTCAAGATTTTCCAAATCACTAGCATGTTTCTCTGATCGCTTGATAATATCACTTTTGATTTGCGCAATTTCAGCAACGGACAACTTTTCTTCTTTTTGGCGACAACTAAATAAAATAATGACAAATACAAAAAGTATCCATTTCATATTATTTACATTTAAGGTGGGGGTTTCAAATTTCTATAGCAACGCTTATTTGGCAGATTCAAACATTGTATATTCTTCATTTTGATATTTTTCCTGAACGAAATATTTGCCAAAGAAATCATCCCAAGTGGACTTATGTTCTGCTAGTACTTTTTGGATATCTTCACTCCAACTTCCATCAGGTGGAAAATAATGATCTCTTGTTTTTGGAGAGTCAAAGAAATAAATCAAAACAAAATCTCCTTTTTCTTTGGCTGTGTTGTCTGGTTTTCCCCATTTACCCGAGCCAGTTGGTTCACCGAGTTGTGCATTCCAACCCGAATGATATCGATATAAAGGAAGATATTCATTTTCCATCCATTCTTTAGCTTGTTCTTTTGTTATTCCTTTTTGAAGCGTTAAAAACCGAGGCGCTATTATCCATTCTTTTTTAGGTATCTCTCGTTCCTTTTTATTATTAATAAAGCCAAAGATTGCAAGACCAATAAGGGTAGTTATAATCCCAAAAAGAAAATTTTTCATAACGAATAGTTTTAGATTATTGAAGAGAGTGAATTGCACACAACAGGATGATTGTATTATCACGACTTAGCGGCTCCGTGCGGAATCTGCTGATTGCCTTTGCTTTAAATAATTGTTTAAGAAGACTGATGTAAATGTTTTATCTCAATTTTGATTTATTGCGGTTTACAGACTCTGCACAAAACCGCCGCTAATTTGCTTTTTGTAATATCTTCTAGGCGGCAATTGCAGAATGAGGGCTATGGTCATTACTTATTTTAAACATGCTTATGGTGAAATACAGCATACTTTTTTACGCAATGGTAATGCCATTAGCACTAATTGGTTTAGATAAATCCCAATTGCTACGCATCATTTGCTCCTGGAAACAATGCGTTCGATAAATCGTTTTTCTCAGCACCGGATTAGAATGACTGGCGAGCCAGCTTTGCCGTACTTCTACATAATTGTTGATCCATTCTTTTTCGTTACCACCGGCAGCAGGCACTGCAGTTACAAATTTTCTTCTTAAAAAGGGTAAAATACAGCCTGAATGAACATAGCTGTCGTAAATAACCAGCATACTTAAAGGCATTGTAAAACCGTTGGTAACAAACCAGTTGCCGGCAGGTTGATAATAGACTTTATCGAAAAAGGTATCCTGGCAGGTACGCATAATCGGGTCTTTTTTACCGGCATCAATTAATGCCTGGCAAAATGTAGCATCATTAGCAAGGCTTGGCTTGGTGCCTATGCGGTTTACATAAGGTTTTAATTGTGCAGCATATAGACCATTGGCACCCACATAAGCCTGAATCAGGGCTTTCAAATTGCCGAATTCGGTGGTTTGAGAGCGCCCGTATGTAACCTGCACACTGCGCGTTTTAGTCACAGGATCAGTATAATCATCATACTTTACCAGTCCCGAATAATTACCCTGCGCCGATCCTGTTTCAAATGCATTTACTACCTGCTGAATCTTGTTTTTTATTGCCGGCGTTATACTTGTCTGCGGCAGTACGCTGCTGTCTGGTTCAGATGTAGCAGTACTTGTTTCCGGTATAGCATTCTCTGTTGGCGATGATACTTCGGCAGAATGGTCTTCTATTGTTTCCAACATATTCAAACCGCCGCCCCAGTAGAAATAGCCTTCCTTGTCTCTATACCATTTTCCTATGGCTGGATTTGGTACTTCAGCAACTTCTTCCCCTTCAAAAGTATAATTCAGAAATACAATGCCCGCTATGTTATTGCTATCCGGCAGTGCGGTTGGAATCAGACTTCTTTTATTGAGTTTTTGTACGTTTACAACAAGCTTTTCCATAGTTTATCCTACAGCCTCCTCTGCTGTTGTATTAGAACGTACCGATACGCCTGCCGGCTGAACAGCAGCGCTATTGTTGGTATTAGTGTTACCTGCATCCGTATTGCTGTCGGGTCTTTTTCCCGAAGAGCGAAGACTGATGAACCTGTTTAGTAAATCGAACCAGAACGGAGCGCCAAGCGTAATGGCAAAGGCCGTAATAATCCAGCCTAAAAAAGAAGTGTTGTTGTAACTTCTAAAATCTATTTGTTCTTTCTTTTTTAAGCGTTCAATATCTGCCGCCCGTAACTGGCTGCGTAAAAGATCGAGTTGCGGAGATGTTGGGTCTTTGGCTTTAATGTTGTTAAATTGAATGGCTATGTTGTTTCTTGCCGTTAGTAGTTTTTTATAATCCTGCTTTTCCTTATCCGAAACCCAGCCAATGCCCAATATGCTGTTTGCCTGTTTAACGTCCTGCTCCACCATTGCATAGGCCGCACTATCAAACTTTGCTTTATCCAACTCATAGGTCTTCTTTACCTGCGGAAGCGTATCATATTTGCTTTGCGACTGAACAGCTAATTGCACCATTTGTTCTCTTGCGGTTTGATTGGTAGCAAGAATGTGATAAATTTTAATAGTATCTACATTGCCGGCGAGTGCTATGCAAAAACCCATCACAAAAAGTATACGCTTGGCCAGTCTGGTGTACCAGCCATTTGCCCTGTCCATCGTATCGTTGTACCAGTTCTCAAGAAGCTTTTTAAACTTGTCAATATCCTGGTTTGCATCTACATACAATTGTCTGAACTGATCCAGTGTTTCCGGCTTAATTTGTGCCAGTACGGTATCTACAGCACCTACCGTAACGATGGGGAGTTGATTCTCGGGAGTTAGATGCAGCTTCTGGTATATCGCTACGATTTCAGGAATGCTGCCATCGTAATAACGCCCTCTTAGAATCTTGACTATGGTGGATGAAAAATTTTCGGGATGTATATAGGAAGGTTTACTTCTTATACTACTTGCGCTTAAATATTTTATACTCGGATGCTTATAAAATGCTTTTGCCAATGAATTGGAAGGTAAATTACACGTTATAAATTTCCACTGATTTTTTAAACTGACAGCAGCTCTTATTAAAACGCTTATAACCGGATTGCTGGTTTTAACATCCAAACGCTGGCGGTCATTAAGCATTACGCGTACGGCTTTTACAAGTACGGCGGCTCTAAGGTTTAACAACCCGGCAATGGCTTCCTGCAAAATGGTAGCTAAGAGGCTATACAGCAGAAAGACAAAGGTTAATCCTAAAAAGACATCAATAGCTACATTGTTGAACATAAGCGTAATTTGAAGTTTGGTTCTTTCTTTTTAAAATTACCGTTATTACCATAAGAAAACCCGCACACCAGATGCTGCATACAGAAAACCGCACTATTAACAGGAAAGCACAGGCAATATATTGGAGTTGTTCATGGCTACAGGTTTATTGGTTAGTAAATGAAGCTTTAGTAGTAATCGTTGAATAAATGTAAATACATTTTTGGTTATAATAGTATGGCGGAGAATAATTTTTTACATATTTACTTTCGTAATTCCAATTGATATGTAAAGACCGATTAAGTCTTCAGGCTTTAAGCATTTAAAGCCATATGATCCCTATACCGTTTGCAGTTATGTTACATCCTTTAATTTTATCACCTTATGGATATACAGCAAGCCTATAACGAATGGGCTAAACAGTACGACAGCAATAGCAACAAAACGCGCGACCTCGAAGCAAAGGCATTACGTAATACATTGTCGGCTATTCCTTTTGATAGCTGCCTTGAAATTGGCTGCGGCACCGGAAAAAATACCGTATGGTTCATGGAGAAAGCCAGCACTGTCACCGCTGTTGATTTATCGGAGGAGATGCTTGCCAAAGCAAGAGAAAAAGTAATTAAAGATAATGTAACATTTATACAAGCCGACACTACCAAGCCCTGGCATTTCACCAATAAAAAATACGATCTCATCAGCTTTAGCCTTGTGCTGGAGCATATAGAAAACCTGGACTTAATTTTTAGCGAAGCCGCCAAAATACTCAATAGCGGCGGTTATGTATATATAGGCGAATTGCATCCATTTAAACAATACACCGGCAGCAAAGCCCGCTTTGACACTGCCAGTGGAGTACAGGTAGTACAATGCTATAACCACAACCTGTCCGACTTTGTGCAGGCTGCAAAAAAGAGCCACCTGCTGGTAGCAGATATAAATGAATATTTTGACGAAGATAATCGCACTGCCTTACCGCGCATTCTTACTGTTTTGTTTAAAAAGAGTTGATATTATAATATAGAGGAGAGCGCTTTTACTTAAGATAAAACAAATAACATTCGCTCCAGTACAATTGTAAGGTAAGTCCCTCCATCATGGAGTAAACAGATTACTTATAATCCTGAAAGATTACCTTTTCTTCAAAAGTGATTGCATTTATAAAGGCGTTTATCCTCCGCTGCAGCCAGCCTGTATAAAACCACAATTGCTACCTGTTTACCTTAACTGATAGTTAATAATTACTACGAATGCAGCTGCTTAAAAATTTATGCCCTTCATTATCAATGACTGAATAAAAAGCTTGTATTTTTTGCTTGATTTTTGAGTATAGAGTACCAGGTGTATATTTCCTGAATATGTGTTGTTAACCTATGAAAAAACGAACAGGAAATCTGCCGCATTTGCTTGTTGCTGCCGTACAATAACTAAATGAAAAAGGAGTGATTGTACCAGCTTTATTGGATCTTGTGGGTAGGGAGGAGTGTACAACGGGTGTACATTCCTCACACTGCCTGAGCAGCACAGGCATCTCAAACTTTTTTATTTTATTCATTTATATAAAACAGTGAGCTATGGAAACAAAACAAAATATGCAGGAGGAAAAAGGTAATATACATAATACACCCGGCAGTGCATCGCTGCCAAAAGGCAACATAAACGATACCGGTGTTAAAAATGGTATTGGCATTTCTGATGCACCCGGTAAAAAGAACAGTATTTCTAAACAGACCGGTAATAACCGGAGCAGACCTTTTTCCAACGAGAGACCTATTTTTTAACGATAGCTTTTACCCAGGCAAACAAGAGGTGTTTACAAATATGTTGTAAGCACCTTTTGTTTATAAGAAATTGTTTTCGAATATTAACGGAGTGCCCGCACCAGCCAGAAAATTGAAAGTGTCAGTTAACAATATTCTTGTATTGAAATAGACGTTGAACCGGATATATTTGAAAGGCACTCCATAATTTTTTATTTAGCTGCCACTCTAATTTATATAACATTATTCCAAAAATGGAACTGCATCCTAAGCAAAAATTTATATACTTACTCATTTTCAGCACTTTAAATACTGGCATTTTGCTTGGCTACTGTGTGGCATGACTGACATGTATATTTTAATTCCGGTTTTGATAGTTGCTATCTTATTCTTTTTGCCTGCAACTTCGGTTAAGCGCTTCAATTGTTATGCAGCCGGAAATCAGGACCACGATTTAGTGTTTTAGTACAACAGACAGATGCTTTCAAACCGGTTTTCCTGGAGCAAAAATTTATATTGATTCAAACAGAGTCTCTGCTGAACGATAAGCAGCAACTTAAAACGGCAATCACCATTTGCCGGGATACAGCATAACAGCAATTTTAATATTACAACAGCCCTAACATAAAAATAAGAGCCATGCAAATGCGTGGCTCTTTTCATTATATCACCTTCAGCTTTTATTTTTTGAAACCTTGCACCAATTCGTCTTTGGATACCACTTTTACTTTATCGCCATTTTTCAGATCTTTGCTTACTACATCATAAGGGCCGGTTACCACCTCGTCGCCGGCATTGATACCGCTAAGAATTTGAATGTAATTTAAATCCTGTATGCCGGTCTTCACTATGTGCTGCTTTACTGTACCATCTTTTTGCACTACAAACACTACTTCATTAATATCGTCGGTGCTGGCAGCAGTGGTATTATTGTCGTTATTATTGTTGCTATTGCCGTTGTTATCGTCACTTTTTTGGGTACTGTTGTTGTTTTTATCGCGTGTAGTTACGGCATTCAGCGGTACACTCAATACATTCGCTTCTGTGTTGGTTTTTATATCGGCGCTGCCTGTCATGTTAGGGCGGAAGGGAAACGGCTTTCCTTTACCCATCAGGTCGGCATAGCTCTCGGGCAGCAGGCGTATGTGCACTTCGTAGTTGGTAACGGTAGTAGTGCTGCTCGTGGCAGAAGTAGCGCTGGTAGAAGGATTGGCAATTTTATATACCACTCCTTTAAACTTACGTTGGTTATATGCATCCACCTCCACATCGGCGCTGTCACCAAGCCTTACTTTGGGTATATCATTTTCACTTACATCCACTTGTACTTCTATGCTGTTCAGGTCGGCAATGCGCATCATTTCGGTACCCACATTAAAGCTGTTGCCGGCTACACGCTCGCCCTTTTTTACCGATAACAAGCTGATTACGCCATCCATAGGTGCCGTAATGGTAGTACGGCCCACATCCTGGCTGGCACGGTTGAGGCTGGCAATATTTGCCTGCACATTGGCTTTGCTGGCCTGTATGCCTTTGAGGGCAGCCTGATAATTGGCTTGTGAAGAAAGATAAGCTTGTTGTGCGGTTTCAAATTCTGCCTGCGAAATCACTTTATCATCCAGCAGTTGCTTGTTGCGTTTGTAAGCAGCTTCTGCCTGGTCTAAGGTAGCTTTTAAAGCACCTAATTGTGCCTGCGAGTTGGCAACCTGCGCCTGCGACTGTGCCACAACGGCAGCAGCCTGGTCGCGCTGCGAACTGTATATATCGGCATAAATACGCGCCAGCACCTGCCCTTTCCTAACAGTATCCCCTTCGGCTACATTCAGCTCTACTATTTCGCCCGAAATATCGGGACTTACTTTTACTTCTACTTCGGGATATATTTTGCCACTGGCGTTTACCGTTTCGGTAATGGTGCGGCGCTCGGCCTTTTCGGCAGTTATTTTGGTACCTTCATCTTTACCTATTGCGCCGGTAGCCTTTAGCACCACCAACACTACTATCAGCAGTACTAAAATTCCAATAATCCATTTTAATGTTTTGCTCATAAAAAGCTTGCTTTATAAAATAAAAAGGTGCGGGTTTTATAACTGAACTTGACCGAATTTGTAATACTCCAGCAGTTTGATGCGAAAAATATAATCGTAAAAAGCCGATGCTTCATTGATTTTTGCTGTTTCCAGATTGTTTTGCACTATCAGGTATTCGCTGGTGGAAAGCATCCCTATTTCATATCTTTTTTTACTCAACTCATATGCATACTGGGCATAATTGGCTGCCTTCTTATTAGCACTGTATTTTTGAATAGCTGCCTCGGCATTGGCACGTGCCGTAAAAATATTTTGTTGTAAAGTTTGGTTGTCCTGTGCAAGCTGCAGCTTATAGTTTTCCACATCCAGCTTGGCGCGCTCGTAACTGGTACGTGCCTGTCGGCCATTGAAAAGGGGAATATTTAATTGCAGGCCGATAGACTGATTAAGGTTGATAGTACCTAACTGGCGTAAGTAAGGTGCTTTATTATAAAGCGTGGTATAGCCGGGAGCGGTAGGATAATATTTTTGTCCGTCAATGTCAATCACACCTAACGTATCCACTCTGCCGCTGGGTATCACACCGGCAAATTGCTGATAGGTGCTGGCATAATTGCTACCAATGCTACCAAAAGCAGTAATGGAAGGATACATGGCGCCTTTCGCAGCTTTTACACTGTATTGCCCTGCTATGATGCGCAAAGAATCTACCTGCTGCAGTGGTTGCGTACCTTTTGCAATCTCATACAATTCTGTCGGTTCCAGTTCACTCAATGGCGGCAACGGTATTTTATTTACATCAGGCAGGCTTACTTCAAAAGGTTGTGAAGCATCGAGGCTAAGTAAAGCAATCATCTGCAGCTTGTTGCTTTCCATAGTACTTACAGCCGTAATATAATTGCTGCTGTCTAATGCCAGTTGCGATTCTAACTGGGCTACATTCAGCGGCGGCATAGCGCCCACATCTACCTGTTTTTGTGTAATAATGCGTTGCGAATCGGTAAGATGAATCTGCGCCTGGGCAATATTCATTTGCTCAATAGACAAAAGTAATTGCAGGTAGGCAGCCACTACATTCAATCCCACATCGCTACGCACGCGATCCACATCCACACGGCTGGCTTCTTCATTTACCTGTGCTGCTTTTCGCTGGTTTTTAATATTAAAAAAATTAAAGAGCGTAATGTTGGACTGCAGGTTATAACTCTGAAAAAATACATTGTTGTTGACAAACTGGTTGGAAGTGGGGTCAATGTTGCGGCCAAACTGAAAACCGGCATTAGTGCTAAAGTTTAAGTTGGGAATGGAAGCAGCTTTTGCCAGCTTGGTTTGCAACGCAGCAAGACGCGACTGCACATCGCTTTGCTTTACCGAAATATTGTTTTGCATGGCATAATCCACGGCGCGGCGCAAGTCCCATTTTTCCGATTGGGCGGTTAGTAAGGTAGGTATGATAATGCAGAGCAGTATCAATAAACGCTTTGTCATGCAAACAAAAATAAAAGATAGCCACTGATGATTGCAGAAAAAATAGATAAATGGAAAAAATAAAGCGCACAGTGGCTTTTTTGACAAGGATAAATGCAGCTAAAGCATGATGAACGGTGAACAGTATTGTTTGAAGTATGAAAATAAACAGCTGAAAAAGAAAGCGCGGAGTTTAATAAATCAGCAACATAAGTGTATTATTGTTGCTGTAGGTTTTATTTTGGGTAATAAGCAAAACAATTTCATTTTAAACTATATTAATTTATGGCTTACGAAAACATACCACTTCATGTAAATGCTGCCCAACATCGTTTTGAGATGAATATTGATGGCGAATATGCTTTTATCATCTACAGGCAGTCAGGCAATACTGTAAATCTAATTCATACCGAAGTTGCTCAACCACTCGAAGGCCAAGGTGTTGCTGCTACATTAGTGAAAAAAACATTGCAGTATTTAGAAGAACATCACCTCAACATGGTGCCTTCGTGCCCTTATGTGCAGCATTATTTGCGCAGGCACGCAGAATGGAACCGGCTTGTGGCAAATGAATAGGAATAAGGTAAAATGTTCTTTCAGGATAAAAAAATACAATTATATAAAAGATCTGCCTGTGGGCAGACAAAAAACAGGAGTTAAAAGAGATTTCGCAGCGTAGCTTGATAAAATTCACTTTTACGTTAACAATTAAGTTGCTTAAAAAGTACCAATACAAGTCTCTGCGGAAACTCTGCGTGAACGCCCGTTCCCGGCGGTGAAAAACTCATACATATATAGTAGCTATTCTGTGCTTCTTTTTAAACTGCGAAGGATTTTCGCCGGTGATTTTCCTGAATAACTTATTGAAATAAGAAAGACTATCAAAACCTACTTCGTAGCAAACCTCTGATACTGTTTTATCTTGCAGTAATAATGTTTTGGCTTGTGTAATGCGGTACTGATTTACAAAATCGG
Source organism: Ilyomonas limi (assembly GCF_005233845.1). Lineage (GTDB taxonomy): Bacteria > Bacteroidota > Bacteroidia > Chitinophagales > Chitinophagaceae > Ilyomonas > Ilyomonas limi. The sequence goes on along the minus strand of NZ_SZQL01000005.1, from coordinate 259,167 downwards.
TAAAGGTCATGTTGGTTTGTTTTTTGAAATACCGGCAAAAAGCAGCCGTGCCCAAATGCACACCGGCAGCTACTTTATTTACATCCGGCGTTTGGTTGTAATGGGCGTGAATATATTTGTAAACAGAGCCCATACGTATCTTATCATTTAAAAACAATTTGATACTGGTGTCTTGTTCATTTAATTCTATTACTTCATCAGCGTTGGCAAGCAGTTGAAAGATTTCCAATAAACAAAGCAGTTGCTGAAAGTGATTCAAGTCCTGCATGTACTTCAGTTTTTCTGCAACAATATGTTTTGTTTTACCACCAAACGATAAGCCCAAATATGCTTTATCAAACATCACTTTTATGGCTTCAAGCTCCGGTGTTTCTTTAAATGCATCGCTCATAAAATTTTCTTTTAACTGCACTACTATTTGCCGGTATTCTGTTTGCAAACCATAGTCAAAATTGAGGTGCGGAATGTTGGCACCAATCAACACCAGATCGCTATCCATAAATGAAGAGATGTGCTGCCCAACATGCCTGATACCGGTAGTTGCCTCCACATATACCAACTCATACTCAGGATGATAATGCCAGAAGAAATTGTTTCTTAAGCTGGGTTTAAACAGCTTGAACGATTGTCCGGGATTGGGTAAGACAATCTCTTTCTGAATTTTCATGTTAGCTGCTATATTTTTCTATAAAGCTACTATTCTCGTCCAAAAAAGAAGAAAAAAGTCAATACAGAGCAAATAATGGTCATTACAGGTATTTGCTCCGGCTGTTTATAAACAGAGCTTTGTGTTATTCAAACAACAATAAAATACGCTATATGGAAACAGCAACAATGGCGCCCACCATGGCACCAGCTATAACAAACGCACACAAAGACATTCCCGGCAATCCATCTACCTCCAAGAGCAGCAAAGTAAAACTGAACGACCGCAGCAACGGCAAACCACTGCAAATATTAAGCGAAGAAGACTGGCAATTTTGGATTGAAAACGGCTACATCGTTATTAAAAATGCAGTGCCCAAAGAGCAGGCAAAACGGCTTGCCGATTTCTTGTGGGAGTTTGAAGAAAAAGACCCTAACAATCCCGAAACCTGGTATGCACCACCACGTGCCGAAATGAAGATGAAAGAACTGACCAATACCGGCATGGTGGAAGTATATAATCATCAATACTTATGGGATAACCGTCAATATCCAAAGGTGCATCAGGCATTTACAGATATTTGGGGAACCGAAAAGTTGTGGGTAACAATTGATAGAGCAAACCTCAACTTACCTATCCGCCCCGGTTATGAATACAAAGGTTTTATTCATTGGGATTACGATCCCGAAACAAAGCCACAAAATGTGCAGGGCGTGCTTGCATTGGCAGACCAGAATGACGAAAATATGGGCGGTTTTCAATGTGTGCCCGAGTTGTACAGAACGTATGACACCTGGAAGTTGAGACAACCCGAAAACCGGGATCATTTTAAGCCTGATGTAACCGGCTTTGAAATCGTGAAAGTAAAAATGAATGCCGGCGATTTACTCATCTTCAACAGCTTGCTACCGCATGGCATACGCGCCAACAACAGCGTCAACAAAGTACGCCTGGCACAATACATTTCGATGATGCCGGCAGAGGAAGATAATGAAGCATTACGCGAGTGGCGCATTTCGTCGTGGATGGAAAGAAAAGCACCCGAAGGCTATGCGTTTCCCGGCGATCCGCGCGGATGGGAACGCACTAAATACCAGACAGCCGTATTAACCAAACTTGGAAGAAAACTGCTGGGTTTGGATAAATGGTAGTTGTCTAAAATCTATTTAAAGAACAGCAATGGCAAATGTTGTTGCTGTTCTTTTTATTTTAAAACTTATTATATGTGTACAATAATACAAGGCGAAATAAAAAAGAGCTGTTGCAGTTGTGGTGGTTTTTGCAAAAGCCATAAAAAGTTAGCAGAAAAAATGAGCAGTATTACTAAGATGAACGAAGCTGTTACTTCTATTATACTTTTGCAAAAAGATCAGTCATTACAACATTCAACCAGCGCAGCAGATACGGCAAAGCACTATGAAAAAAGCAATCATTTTCGATTTGGATAATACGATATATGGCGTGCCCACTATTGCCGATGGATTATTTGCTCCACTGTTTCAATATATAAAAGAAAGCGGCGCACACGATGATAACTTTGAAGCAATTAAAGCGGAAATTATGCGTAAGCCTTTTCAGGTGGTTGCGGCTATGTATCATTTCAGCGAAGCATTGACGAAACAAGGAATGGAACTGCTTTCTAATATCAGCTACAAAGAGCCTATTCAATACTTCAGCGATTACGAAGCAGCAAGAAACATTACCTTAGAAAAATACCTGGTTACTACCGGTTTTATGCAGTTGCAGCAAAGCAAGATTGATGGAATGAACATTAGCAAAGACTTCAAAGAAATCCACATTATTGATCCGGCAACATCAGCTACCACCAAGAAGGATGTTTTTGCAGCTATCATACAAAGACATGGCTATCACATTAATGAAGTATTGGTAGTTGGCGACGACCTGCACTCCGAAATAAAAGCAGCGCAAGACCTTGGCATAGATGCCATAGTGTATGATAAATACAACCTTCAACCCGATGGAATGGCATTGCCAAAAATTAATGACTTCACGCAACTGATGCGTTTTATATAACCGGTGTTTAGCAGTTTGTTGTTTGCATTTAAAATACAAACCGCTATAGAAAACAGGCAGTGTGCTTTTCTATACCTATCTTCCGGCTTCAACCAGCTTTTGTATGCTATCTTATTTTGAGCTAACGAAAAACAAAACGACCTGGCAAACCGAAGTGCTGGCTGGCGCTACTTCTTTCTTAGCTACTTCGTATGTCATTATCGTTAATCCTTCTATTCTTAGCCAGGCAGGTTTACCATTTTCAGGCGTATTGACAGCTACAGTGCTGGTGTCTTTTTTCAGCAGCCTGATGATGGGTTTGTATGCAAAAAATCCAATACTCGTGGCACCCGGTATGGGGCTGAATGCCTTCTTCACCTTTACTGCCGTATTGGGTATGAAAGTGCCGTGGACGGTTGCATTAGGCGCCGTGTTTTGGGCAGGCATTTTATTTCTTATACTATCTGTATTCAACATCCGCACTTATATTGTTAAGGCCATTCCGCGCCCGTTGCGCTATGCTATTGCTGCCGGTATTGGTTTGTTTATTACCCTGATTGGTTTTGCCAATGCAAAATTTATTGTAGCTAATCCTGCAACAATTGTTGGTATTGGCAGGCTCACGCCTGCCCTTCTTACCTTTCTTGCCGGTTTACTGATAACGGCTATATTAGTTATCAGGCAAGTGAAGGGAGGTATTTTACTGGGAATTCTTTTTACTACATTAATTGCTTACCCGATGGGTCGATGGTGGGCATTGGATACAGCACCGTTAATTAACTGGCAGGGATTGTTTGCAGCACCAGACTTTTCACTTCTGTTCAAGCTCGATCTTATACACTCCTTGCAATGGGCAATAGCACCGGTTATTTTTGCTTTTGTATTTACCGATATGTTCGATAGTCTTTCTACGTTTGTAGGGCTTGCTGAAGCTGCCAATTTGCTGGATGAAAACGGAGAGCCGAAAAATGTACAACGTGCTTTGCTGACCGATGCCGTAGCTACTACCTTAGCAGGATTAGTAGGCTCCAGTCCCGGAACTGCTTACATCGAATCGGCAGTAGGCATAGAAGCGGGCGGCAGAACTGGCTTAACAGCCGTGACTGGTGCAATACTTTTTTTACCTTTTTTGTTTTTAGCACCGCTATTATCCGTAGTGCCCTCTATTGCTACTTCGCCGGCATTGGTGCTGGTAGGTGTATTTATGGTAAAGCCGGTGGTCAAAATCAACTGGCTGCAATTAGACGATGCAATACCTGCATTTTTAGCGATGGTACTCATTCCTTTCACTAATTCCATCACACAGGGAATTATTTGGGGCTTTTTGTCGTGGACGGCTATTAAACTGGTGATGGGTAAAAGCAAAGAAGTGAGTGTTACACTGATTATTATAGATGTGTTTGCGATTGTTGCATTGGCGTTGGAGTAAATGGAGCATTACACGTTATTGATTCATTTATAAGAATAAACGTTTAAATGTATTGCATCAGTAAATCGTAAATGGGTTACTTTTATTTCGCACATCAATTAATTTCAATTTTAGAATATTAACCACAATCACTTCATATTTTTTCTATGCGATTGCTTATTACTATTTTCAGTATCCTTATTTCCTGCACCTATTTATCTGCACAATCTTTATTCGGGCACGGACGATTACAAGTAACAAAAGACGGGCACTATCTTCAGTTTGCCGATGGCACACCTTTCTTTTGGCTGGGCGATACGGGTTGGGAGCTGTTTCACCGGCTGAACTTAGAAGAAGCTAAACAATATTTGGATAACCGCGCTGCCAAAGGTTTTACCGTTATACAAGCAGTAGCCTTAGCAGAGTTTGATGGCTTGCGCAAGCCCAATCAATATGGTGAAGTACCGCTAAACAACTTAGATCCAACCCAACCGAACGAAAAATATTTCACTGAAATGGACAGTGTTATTCACATGGCAAAAGCACGCAATTTGTTTATTGGTTTGTTGCCCACATGGGGCGATAAAGTAACGAAGATGTGGGGCACAGGTCCGGTGGTGTTTGATAGTGTAAATGCTTATACTTATGGCAAATGGATTGGCAATCGTTATAAAAACGAGCCAAATATTATCTGGATTTTAGGCGGTGATCGCCCGGCAGTACAAGACAGCAACGACTGGCGCCCGGTATGGCGTGCCATGGCAAGAGGCATTATTGAAGCTACGGATCACCAATGCTTTATCACCTATCATCCATCCGGTGGCGATAATTCCACTTCGCAATGGATACACCACGAGCCCTGGCTGGATATGAATATGTTTCAATCGGGACATGGCAGCGGGCACGATGTAGCCTGCTGGGATTTGGTAAAACGTGACCGCAGTTACACACCCACAAAACCTACTTTGGATGGTGAGCCCAACTATGAAGACCACCCGGTGAATCCCTGGCCTAAATGGAACCCGGATAATGGATATTATCGTGCTTACGATGTGCGCAAGCAAACGTATCGTTCGGTGTTTGCAGGTGCTTGTGGCGTTACGTATGGCCATCATGCTATCTGGCAATTTATGAATGCGCGGGAAGAAACAATTAATTATCCCGACCGTGGCTGGATCAATGCAATGGATCGTCCCGGTGCTTACCAGGTGGGATACTTACGCAGGTTGATGGAATCCAGACCCGCATTGGGGCGCATACCCGATAGTTTATTGGTGGCGGGTGGCTTAGGTATTAAAGGCGAACATATAGAAGCGTTTCGTGGAAGGGATAATAGTTATGCCATGATTTATTTGCCGGTTGGAAAAACGGTTACGATTAATACGGCTGCTTTGCCGCAGCGTTTGATTGCCTGGTGGTTCAATCCACAGGATGGCAAAGCACAGCAAGCTGCTATTAATACAGCCCAGGGAACTATTACTGCTACACCGCCAACTACCGGCGTTGAGAACGATTGGGTGCTGGTGCTGGACGATGCAGCCAAAGGCTATGGCGCACCTGGAAAGTGATATGTTTAATATCGTTTTTTAAGCTTGAAAATGCTTACACCTTATAAACGTATGTATTGGTTACCAAGCTTTTCCTCAGCACGGCCTGCAGTAATAAATTATACAAACTGCTCCTGTAAATATAACTTCCCTTACACCATTCACACGGCCTCAATTGCTTATTTTTACTACACAAAAAATAAATAATAAATGCAGGAAGCATATATCGTAGCCGGTTTTCGTACAGCGGTTACAAAGGCTAAAAAAGGTGGCTTTCGCTTTTACCGCCCCGACGATTTGGCCGTAGAAGTAATAAAAGGATTGATGGCAACAATGCCGCAATTGGACACCAAACGCATAGACGACGTAATTGTTGGCAATGCAGTGCCCGAAGCGGAGCAAGGCTTACAGTTCGGACGTATTATCGCGGCAAAAGCATTAGGTATAGAGGTACCGGGCATCACCATCAATCGCTACTGCGCCAGTGGATTGGAAGCCATTGCAATAGCAACTGCCAAAATACGCACTGGCATGGCAGCATGTATTATTGCCGGCGGCACCGAAAGCATGAGCCTTGTACCTACTGCCGGCTGGAAAACCGTGCCTTCGTACAACATTGCCAAAGACGAACCCGACTATTACTTAAGTATGGGCTTAACCGCTGAAGCCGTAGCTAAAGAATTTGGCGTAAGCCGCGAAGCACAGGATGAATTTGCTACTGCATCGCACCGAAAAGCAGCGAATGCGATTGCAAACGGCTATTTTAAAGGAGGTATTTTGCCCATAAATGTAGAGCAGGTTTATGTAGATGAAAAAGGCAAGCGTAAAACAAAAAGTTATGTAGTAGATACCGATGAAGGCGTGCGCCCTGATACGACCCCCGAAGTGCTCGCTAAATTAAAGCCAGCCTTTGCACTAAACGGTAGCGTAACAGCAGGTAATGCATCGCAAACGAGCGATGGTGCTGCCTTTGTAATGGTGATGAGCGAACGGATGGTAAAAGAATTAGGTATCCAACCTATCGGCCGACTGGTAAATTGTGCCAGTGCAGGCGTGCATCCGCGCATCATGGGCATTGGCCCGGTAGCCGCAGTGCCCAAAGTATTGCAGCAAGCTGGCATGAGCCTGAATGATATAGCGTTAATAGAATTAAATGAGGCTTTTGCTTCGCAATCTATTGCTGTTATTAATGAACTTAATTTAAATACAGAGATAGTGAATATTAATGGTGGAGCTATTGCATTGGGACATCCATTAGGCTGTACCGGTGCTAAGCTGACGATACAAATATTGAATGACATGAAGCGATTACAAAAAAAATATGGCTTGGTAACAGCCTGCGTAGGTGGCGGTCAGGGTATTGCGGCGGTGATTGAAAATATAGAGTGAGTTTCACCGCAGAGAACAAGAGAAATTAGAGTTTACATTAAGCGGATTAACCTTCATGCAAACTCTATTTACTCAAGTCCTCTTCGGTGAAAAAATCAACATAGCAGTTTCACTTTTATTAAAACTTCCTTCATGAAAAATATGCTTGTTCCGGTTGATTATTCTGATGCTGCCAAAAATGCACTTCATTATGCATTAGGTTTAGCAAAACAAATAGAAGCCGATAAAATCATTTTGTACAATGCCTTTCAACCACCGGTGCCTGCAGATTCTATAAGCATCACTACCGATGGTAACTTTAATACCTTAGGCTTGTACGACATGGAGAGTCTGACAGAAAGCAATAAAGTACATTTAGAAAGATTAAAGCAGGAAATCACCGAATCCTACGGCAGCGATATTGCAGTGGAAACCATTAGCGAATTTAATTTACTGTCCGAAGGTGTTGCAGAAATTTGTCGGTCGCAGAACATTGCATTGATTGTAATGGGCATTTCCGAAGCAGATGGATTGAGTGAAGCATTGGTGGGCAGCAACAGCCTGGATGTAGCCAAACATGTTATAACACCGGTAATCATTGTGCCACGTAATGCAGCATACAGGCCTATACAACAAATCTTATTTACCTGCGATTACAAAAATGTAGCGGAAAGCGTACCTGTAGCATCACTCAAAAACATACTTGGTGCTACCAATGCGCACCTGCATGTATTGCATGTAGATGCTAATGCAGAAACACAGGAGCATTTACAGCAAGCCGCAATTTTAAAGAATTTATTACACGACGTTGCAGCCGATTATCATACAATACAACACGATAATTTTAAAGAAACAGTTGATCTATTTGCAGCACAACACAACATTGATCTGATAATAGCCATTCCAAAAAAGTATGGCTTTTTCCAAAGCTTATTTCATCATAGCTATACCAAGTTACTGGCTTTTCACAGCCATATTCCGTTGCTGTTGATACATGAGGAAAGTTAGTTTCATATTCAACGTTTGAGTTTGGAATAATGCGGAATTGTAAGTTCAATAAATAAGTATTAATTATATACCCTTTCACCCCAACTCGCGAACCCGTAAACTTGCGAACTCATGAACTTCCGACTTTAAACCTGTGAACTTTAAACAACAAAAATCTCCCGGCATTATCCTTGTTTATACTCACAACAAAATAAACCAATGATGTATAACACCTACATAGACACAGCGGATAAAGCAGTTTGCCACTTGTTTTTGCACTGCTGCTTTAGAGATGGCAACTTCAGCGAAGCAGAAATAGATAGTGTATCTGCAAAATTTGTAACACTGGGCTTACAGAAAGACCTCAACTTCAAAGACGAACTGGTGCATTACAGGTCTTACAAAGACACCATTGCAGATGAACGGCAATATATACAAGACCTCATTAGCCAGATAAACCCTACGAGCGAACTGGCAGTGTATTCCTATTGTTTAGAGTTGGGCTTAAGTGATGAAGCGCTGGAATTTGGAGAGGAAGAGTTGTTGAAAACGATTGGTACTGTATTAAAAATTGATGCCACCGAGCAGGAAATTGCCCGCAAAATATTTTTGCAACGACAGCTGGTAGCAGCGAATAAATTTTTCTAAATTTTAGACTTGATATATAACTTAAAATAAGGGGCACAAAACTTTAATGATTAATGTTTAAAGCAAGTGTAACGCTGGCAGGGTTCAGAGTCCTGTCAGCGTTTTTATTGAAAGACTGATGAATATTTGAAATAAATTCCCCACTAACCTATACGCTTGTAAGCAGTTATACCACTTTCAATTAGGTTACCTTATATAGGCGGCAAGCGTTGAACTACGAGTTTTGAGATAGGCAGTATATTATGCTACTTATTTGAAAATCGTATTAGAAAACTGCTTTTTAAAATAACAACCATTATTAAATAAATAATTGAAAATAAATTTTGCGCAACCAAATAGTTGCACATATATTTGCAACCGAACAGTTGCAAAAAGAAGAAGGTATGAGACGAGATGTATTTCAGGCAATTGCCGATCCGACAAGACGGGCAATCATCAGCTTAATTGCCTTACAGGCAATGACGCCCAATGCTATTGCAGAACATTTTGACAGCAGCCGGCAAGCCATATCCAAACACATTAAAATTCTTACGGAATGCCAGCTTCTTAAACAAGAACAGAACGGCAGAGAAATCTACTATCACTTCAATCCTCAAAAAATGAAAGAAGTAGATATATGGCTGGAGCAATTCCGCCAGCAATGGGAAAGCCGCTTCAACAATTTGGAAAAAGTTTTAAACCAAATAAAACCCCAATAACATGGCAACGAACAACCAACTGCAAATCAGCAAAGATTTGCCCAACAAGAAAATCACGATTATCAGACATTTTGATGCTGCGCCGGAACAAGTATGGCGCGCCTGGACGGAAAGCGACCTTTTAGACCAATGGTGGGCACCCAAACCCTGGCGAGCAGAAACCAAAACGATGGATTTTAGAGAAGGCGGTTATTGGCACTACGCGATGGTGGGGCCGGACGACACCAAACATTGGTCAAAAGTGGATTTTATAAAAATCAATCCCGGCAGCAGCTTTGAGGCATTGGATTTCTTTTGCGATGAAAACGGCAACCCTAGCCCGGATTTTCAAAAAAGCAATTGGAAAAATGAGTTTAAGGCAAGTAATGGCGGGACAGATGTGGTGGTTGAAATTACATTTGCAACCGAAGCCGATATGCAACAATTAATGGCTATGGGCTTTGAAGGCGGCTTTACTATGGGTTTGAATAACCTGGAAGAATTATTAGAGCAAACACTGATAAAGTAAAAAGTTTGCAATAATTATATTTAACGCCGACGAGGTTTAAACCTCGTCGGCGTTTTTATTGAGGAGGGTTTAATAAATTAAACCTTTCCTCAAGCAGTGAAAATATCGTCCAGGTTTGGTGAACTCGACATCTATAGCTTGATAGGTAAGAAGCCCTCATGCACTCGATGAAAAAACAACAAAATATTGGATTATTGTTTAAAAGCTCAAGAACAGTTACATATATTTTGAATTTACCAAAATTCAAAAATGAATCAGGTGATCCAGAGCTAAATAAATTAAAGAGCGAGCTAATAAAAGTTCAACATTTAACCGAATGTTCCAAGCCCAAATCCTTATTCAATATATTAAATAGCTTCTACCCTATCCATGTTTTATTTGCAGCAAAGAACAATCTTCTCATTATTTTTGCCGCCCTATGAGCGTACAACAAGACAACAAACTGCAGGCAATTATTGCCCATGCTAAAGAATATGGTTTTATTTTCCCCAGCAGCGAAATATACGATGGCTTGAGTGCCGTGTACGATTATGGTCCATGGGGCAGCGAGCTGAAGAAAAATATTAAGGACTATTGGTGGAAGAGCATGACACAACTGCACGAAAATATTGTAGGCATTGATGCCGCTATTTTTATGCATCCTACTACCTGGAAAGCTAGCGGGCACGTGGACAACTTCAGCGACCCGATGATTGATAACAAAGACAGTAAAAAGCGCTACCGTGTAGATCACCTGATAGAGGCACATGCCGATAAGCTGGCGATGGAAGGCAAAAAAGAAGAAGAGTATGCCTTACTGAAAAATATGGAGCAGTTGCTCGCAAAGGACGATTATGTTGCTTTGAAGCAATTGATTGAAGATAATAACATTGTTGACCCGGTTAGTGGCACTTGCAACTGGACAGACATTCGCCAGTTCAACCTGATGTTTTCTACTCAGTTGGGTTCTGTAACGGAAGAGGCAGATACCATTTACCTGCGCCCCGAAACGGCGCAAGGTATTTTTGTCAATTTCCTCAACGTGCAAAAGTCGGCACGCATGAAGATTCCGTTTGGTATTGCACAAATTGGTAAGGCTTTTCGCAACGAGATTGTAGCGCGCCAGTTTATCTTCCGTATGCGTGAGTTTGAGCAAATGGAAATGCAATATTTTGTACGTCCCGGCTCTGAAGGCGATTGGTATCAATACTGGAAAGAGGCGCGCCTGCAATGGCATTTAAGCCTGGGCATTCCCGCCAGCGAGTACCGCTATCACGACCATACCAAACTGGCGCATTATGCCAAGGAAGCCTGTGATATTGAATACAATTTCCCGATGGGTTTTAGGGAGGTGGAAGGTATTCATTCGCGCAGTAATTTCGACTTAAGTCAGCACCAGCAATACAGCGGCAAAAAGATGACGTATTTTGATACGGAGTTGAACCAGCATTATGTGCCGTACGTGATAGAAACATCTATTGGTTTGGATAGAATGTTTTTACTGATATTAAGCAACAGTTACGAAGAAGAAACACTGATTAAAGATGATGGCAGCAACGACAGCCGCGTGGTAATGCGCATACCGCCGGTACTGGCGCCAATAAAACTCGCTATTTTGCCACTTACTAAAAAGGATGGCTTACCCGATGTGGCCCGCAGTATTATGAATATGTGTAAGCCGCATTTCAGATGTTTTTATGAGGAGAAGGATACGATTGGCAAGCGTTATCGTCGTCAGGATGCAATTGGTACACCGTTCTGCATTACCATAGATCATCAAACCAAAGAAGATAATACGGTAACCATCCGTTATCGCGATACAATGCAACAGGAAAGAATTAATATTGCTGATATTAAGGCAAAGGTGTTTGCGTTGATTGGAGCTTGATTTTTCACTGCAAAGAACAGGAGCTTAAAGAGTCTATGCGGAGTATTATTATGGAGTATTATTATAATGAAAATGGTTCCGGACTACTAATCCGTAACCATTTTGTTTTCATGCCAAATCGCTATTGAGATGGCAAACTGATTTTATATACCTGTAAGATGTTGCTCGGTTAACTATTCTGTTTTTGGTACATAAACCTGAAAGGTTTTATTGAATATCTCATCTTGATGGCGGTTTGTTTTCAAGTTATCTCTTATCTCTGCGAAGCCTCTATTTTTTCTCTTGTCTGTAGCGAAGGATTCTACCCATACAATTCCAAATGTATATCGTGTTTATCGTAGCCTAAGGCTACAATCTTTTCCTTTGCCTCATCAATCATATTCTTCCAGCCACATAAGTAAAACTTAGCGGCTGGTTTCTTCTCTTTTACTACTATTTCTTCGTATAAATGATGCACATAGCCGTGATGAATATCTTGTAAGGTATTGTCTTCGCGGGAGAAAGTAGGCAAATAATAGAAGCCTTTCATCTGCGTTGCTAACTGTTCCAATTCTTCTTTGTATAAGCAATCACTTAAATAGCGGGTACCAAAAATAAGATAGATGTTCCGGTATGGGATATTATGTAGATGAATATAATGCACCATCGAGCGAAATGGTGCTATGCCCGTGCCGGTACATATTAAAAATAAATCTTTATCCAACACTTCCGGCAATACGAATACCCCTTGCGGACCACGCAACGTCAGTTCACTGCCTACAATTATTTGATTGAATAAATAATTGCTTCCCAGCCCGCCTTCCAGCAGTACAATTACGAGTTCAATTACATTGCTGCCATCAGGGTACGAAGCAATAGAATAGCTGCGCCAGCGTTTGTTGCGCTTTTCGGAAATAGGTAAATCAAGCGTTACAAATTGTCCGGGTTTAAAATGAAATACTTCCACGCCCTGGATCTCTATCCAGAAGCGACGCGTATTAAACGTAGCATTTTCTATCTTAATTACTTTACCGGTGCGCCAGGGCTCAAGCATAAACTCTGTTTAATACAAATGTATTCAGGTTGAAGGGAAGATAGTTAGAATTTTATTTTTGCGAAGGCAAGCGTAACGGCTAAGACGTGAAGTTTCACGAAGCAAATGCTTTTGTTCTTTGTACTCCTTCGTCTTAGCGTCTTTATAGTTAAAGTACTTCGGCAATTGCCTTTGCAGCAATCCAGCCGCTTGTCCAGGCATGTTGAAAATTGAAGCCTCCGGTAATACCATCTACGTCCATTATTTCACCAGCAAAAAATAAATTGGATACTATACGGCTCTGCATCGTAGAAGCATTTATCTCAGATAGTTTAATACCGCCACAGGTTACAAATTCTTCTTTAAAAGTGGTTTTACCCTTTACCTCAAAGGATTGTGCAACCAGTGTTTGAATGAGCTTGTTTTGCTGCTTAGCAGTTATGGCAGACCAGCGCGTTTCAACAGGAATAGCTGCCTGCTGCAAAAAATATTGCCATAAGCGGGCAGCCAAATGAAAAGGATTTTTACTACCTATTGCCTGCGTTGCTAATTGATTGCGTAATAACTGCCATTTTGTTTTTAAAGTCTGCTCGTTGTACTGCGGCAACCAGTTGATAAGTATCGAAAAATTGTATCCTTCCTGTGCTAATTCTCTTGCAGCATACGCCGATAACTTGAGTACTGCAGGTCCACTTAAGCCCCAATGCGTAATTAAAACAGGCCCTTCCTGCAACAATTTAGTACCGGTAATTTTTACAATTGCCTGTTCTACACTCACCCCCATAAGGGCCGTAATACTGTTGCCTGGCATATTGAATGTAAAAAGAGAAGGCACCGCAGATTCAAAACTATGTCCTAATTGTTGCAGCCATTGAAAATGTTCCGGTTTGGAAAAACCACCACATGCAACACAAACGTAATCCGCCAGTAAGTGCCTGCCACCTGCAAGCTGTAATTGGAAAACAAAGTTTACTTTGCTTATTTGTTTTACATCAGCATTCATTATTATTTCCACATTATACTTGTTTGCTTCTTTCAGTAAACAATCTATAATGGTTTGCGAGGTATTGCTCTGTGGAAACATGCGCCCATCTGCCTCGGCTTTTAATGTGATACCGCGTTCTTCAAACCATTGTATGGTATGTGCTGTGTTAAAATGATGGAAAGCCTTTTTAAGGAAATGCTGACCACGCGGATATTTTTTTATTAATTCCTCTATCCCAAAGCAGTGATGGGTTACATTACATCTGCCACCACCACTCACTTTTACTTTGCTTAATAATTTGCTACTTTTTTCTGTAATAATTACGTTGAGCGTAGGATTATTTTTAGCGGCATTTACAGCACAAAAAAAGCCTGCAGCTCCCCCACCAATTACAATTAATGTTTTGCCTTTGTTCTCCATGTAATAAAATCGCTACGAAGGCTCAAAGACACATATTGTTTAATATGTGTCTTTGAGCCTTCGTGACAAGAGATGCTTCTTAGTAATAACTTGTATTTAGGTAGGAATTAGCTTTTTCTGCTGCTTCTATAATGCTATAATCCGATAAAATTAGTGCTTTGTTGCGCTTTACACATACATCGTGTTCAAAGTGTACAGAAGGTTTACCGTCACTTGTGCGCACGGTCCAGCCATCTCTGTCAGTATATACTTCGCGTGTACCCAGGTTAATCATCGGCTCTATTGCCAATACCATATTTTCGTGCATTTTCGGCCCATTGCCACGTTTACCATAGTTAGGCATTTGTGGATCTTCGTGCAGACTTCTGCCCAAACCATGCCCTACCAGTTCGCGTACCACTCCATAGCCATTTTTCTTTTCGGTATGCTCCTGTATAGCATACGAAATATCGCCAAGCCGATTGCCTGCTATTGCTTTTTCAATGCCTTTGTATAAAGATTCCTTTGTAATGCGTACAAGTTTCAACACGTCTTCGCTTACATCACCTAAAATAAATGTATAGGCATGATCGCCATGCCAGCCGTTTAGTATTACCCCCAGATCGATAGAAACAATATCGCCTTCTTTCAGCGGCTCATTATTGGGAAAGCCATGCACCACCACATCATTAATAGATGCGCAGATACTGTAAGGATAACTGCCCTTGTAGTTCTTAAAAGAAGGAATGGCATTGTGGTCGCGCACAAATTCCTCACAAAGCTTATCCAGCTCCATGGTGGTAACGCCAGGCTTCAGCACTTTTGCAACTTCTGTCAGGGTTTTACTTACCAGTTGTGCGCTTTGTTGCATTAAGCCTATTTCTGCATCTGTTTTGTAAATAATCATATTCTTTGGTCTGCCCATTATTATTCTTATATAAAAAAACCTGTCAGAAGTTCTCTAACAGGTTTTGTATAAAATGTGTTTAATTAAACGCTCTTCCTGATGCAACTTCTTAGTAAGAAATTGGCGCAGTTTGCCTGCCCTGCAGGCGTCCGCCTTTCATCAATCCATCGTATTGGCGCATCAGCAGGTGCGTTTCTATCTGTTGCAAAGTATCAAGTATTACCCCTACCATAATCAGCAGTGAGGTACCACCAAAGAAGGTGCTGAACTCTGCCTGTACACCTAATAACTCTGCAAAACCGGGGAAAATACCCACGAAAGCCAATAAGATGGCGCCTGGCAAGGTAATCTTATCCATGATAGCGCCGATATAATCGGCTGTTGGCTGACCAGGTTTTACGCCCGGAATAAAGCCATTATTACGCTTCAGATCTTCGCTCATTTGCTTTGGATTGAAGATTAATGCAGTGTATAAAAAAGTAAATGCAATTACCATTACACCATAGATAAGCATATACCATGGGTTACTGTGATTGCTGAATATGCTGATGATGCCGCCTTTGGCGCTTTCTGTTAAGCTGGTAAAAGAAACCAGGGTAGGCAGGAACATAATTGCCTGCGCAAAGATGATAGGCATTACACCGGCACTGTTTACCTTCAACGGCAGAAACTGACGTGCGCCGCCGTACTGACGGTTGCCTACAATTTGTTTGGCATAGTTAACAGTTACTTTTCTTACTCCTTGTACCAGCACTATCAATCCCATAATAATAGCAATCAGGATACCTATTTCAATTAAAAAGATAAGTAAGCCGCCACCACCTTTGTTTTGACGTGCATCAAACTCCTGCACCAACGATTGTGGCAAACGTGCTAATATACCTATCATAATGATGATAGAAGTACCGTTGCCTAATCCTGAATCCTGAATTTTTTCGCCAAGCCACATCACGAATAAAGTACCGGCTGTAAGTATTATTAATGTAGAAGCAAAAAAGAAAGGTGCATAAGCCGGAATTAACGCTTCGGCATAGCCCGGTGTTTTTAAATACTGTACATAAGCACCCGCCTGAAATAAGGTAACGATTACAGTAAGATAACGTGTCCATTGGTTAATTTTCTTTCTGCCGCTCTCACCTTCTTTCTGAATTTTTTGCAACTGCGGAACCAATATAGTAGCCAACTGCATAAAAATAGAAGCTGAAATATATGGCATTACTCCTAACGCTAAAATAGAAGCATGAGAAAAACCACCACCTGCAAAAGAGTCAAACAGCCCTAATAAGCCATTGCCTTGCGCATTATTTGCCGCTTCCTGAATTCGGTTGGGATCTAAGCCGGGAAGAACAATAGCATTTCCTAAGCGGTAGGTAAAAAGTAAAGCAAGTGTTACAATAATTTTTGTACGTAACTCCTCAATACTCCAGATGTTCTTTAATGTCTGTACAAACTTTTTCACTAATCGTGGATTGTAAGGTGAATATCTTTAAGCAAAAACGCATCGCTAAAATGGATGCGCCTGTCTGCCGGCAGGCAGGTTACACAAATATCGGAAAAATTATTTTAAAATCTCAACACTTCCACCGGCTGCTTCTATAGCTTCTTTTGCCTTAGCACTTACCGCATTTACTTTAAAGGCAAGACCGGTTTTTAATTCTCCATCTCCCAATATTTTTACCTTGTCTGTTTTACCAATCAATCCGTTGACATACAGGTTTTCAAGACTAAACTCGTTGAAGGCGTATTTTTCATTCAACGCTTCAATTTGACCAAGGTTGAATACTTTATATTCTATACGGTTGTTATTTTTAAAGCCACGTTTTGGCAAGCGGCGTTGAATGGGCATCTGACCGCCTTCGTGTGCATTTTTCCGCTGGTAACCGGCACGGCTTTGTCCACCTTTATTACCTTTTGTGGAAGTACCACCTTTACCACTTGCTTCACCGCGGCCTAAACGTTTTTCTTTGTGTGTAGCACCTTCTGCAGGTTTTAATGTGTGCAGTTTCATTATTTAATTTGATTTTGACTTAACGGGGAATCGCCCCTCGCAATATTATGTACAATTTACGATGTATGATTTGCTTTATTATAACAGGTTGCAAATCTATCTTATTAACTTATAATACTTCCTCAATTTTTATCAGGTGGCTCACTTTTCCCACCATGCCAAGTACCTGCGGTGTAGCTTCTACTTCTTTGGTAGCATGCAATTTGGTAAGACCTAATGCCTTTAGCGTTTTCTTTTGACGCTCTGGCCTATCTATACCGCTTTTTACCTGTGTAATTTTAATTTTTGTCATAGCCTAAAATCCTTTACAGGAATATTGTAAATGATGTAATGATTTGTTTTCACTCCCTTAAAGGGGACTATTTATCCGTTGAATACTTTTTTCAACTGGATGTTGCGATTTTTAGCCACTTCTACTGGTTCGCGCAACATAGTTAATGCTTTCAATGTAGCCTTTACCACATTGTGCGGATTGGCGGAACCAAGGCTTTTTGCCAATACGTCTGTGATACCAGCACTTTCCAGTACCGCACGCATACTACCACCGGCAATCACACCAGTACCATGAGCCGCTGGTTTTATTAATACTTTAGCAGCACCTTCTTTGCCTAATTGGTCGTGTGGAATGGTGCCATGCATTATCGGCACTTTTATCAGGTTCTTTTTGGCATCTTCAATACCCTTGGTAATAGCTTCCTGTACTTCTTTGGCTTTGCCCAAACCCTGACCAACTACGCCGTTTTCGTTGCCTACAACAACAAGAGCAGAAAAAGAGAAAGTACGACCACCTTTTGTGGTTTTTACCACGCGGTTTATGGCTACTACTTTTTCTTTCAGCTCTACATCGCCGCCGGCTTTTACTTTATTTGAAATTACTTTTGACATCTTACCGAGTTATAATAAATGAGTTATAATGTATATACCGAAAAAGTCAGCAGTTTAAAACTGCAGTCCGCCTTCTCTTGCACCTTCTGCGGCTGCTTTTACGCGACCATGATACAAGTATCCACCTCTGTCAAACACGGCTGCAGTTACACCTAATTCTGCCGCTTTGCGTGCAATAGCAGCACCAGCCTGCTTAGCTTTTTCCGACTTTGTACCAGCCTGTGCTGCAACATCTTTATCTTTTGTAGAGGCAGCTGTAATTGTTTTACCACTTTCGTCATCAATCAATTGCAGGTAAACAGCCGTGTTGCTGCGAAATACAGAAAGACGTGGCTTTTGACCAGTACCACTAATCTTTTTACGAATGCGGTAATGTATTTTCTCTCTTCTTATACCTTTTGTGTTCATTATTGTATGTATGCTTTCCTGATACTGCCAGGAAAAGGTGAACGATTATCTTTTAAATAAAACAATAAGCCCGAAAGCCTCATTATTGTGTAATTAAGCTTATTTACCGGCAGCTTTACCAGCTTTACGGCGAACCACTTCGTCTGTGTATTTAACGCCTTTACCTTTGTAAGGCTCTGGCTTACGGAGACTTCTTAATTTAGCAGCTACCTGACCTAACAATTGTTTGTCTATTCCTTCCAGAAATACTTTAGGATTCTGGCCTTTCAAAGTTTCTGTTGAAACTTTCAATTCTTTAGGTATTTCAAAAACAATATTGTGCGAATAACCTAAAGAAAGGTCTAACAAGTTGCCGGTATTTGCTGCTTTGTAACCTACACCCACTAATTCTAAATCTTTTTTGTAGCCGTCAGTTACGCCTTTTACCAGATTAGCTAATAAAGAACGGTATAAACCGTGCATAGCGCGATGGCGAATCTGGTCGGTAGAACGGGTGATGTTAATTTCGTCACCATTTACTTCCACGGTAATATCCCTGTCGATAGCTTGTTTCAGTTCGCCTTTAGGTCCTTTTACCGTTACCACGTTATCCTTCCCAACCGTAACTGTTACGCCTTTCGGTAGGGTAACTGGCTTTTTTCCTATACGTGACATAATTACTTTTTTAGATTTTTATTACTGTTAAACGATATTGAAAGAATGTGTTCAGTTACCGTATAGAAAACTTAATTGTCATTCATCCATTATAATCCTGCTACTATCGTTTGAATAGCCGGATGCCTTACAGGCAAATCTTTATGCAATATAGCAAAGCACTTCGCCGCCAACATTCTGCGACTTCGCTTGCTTATCGGTCATAACCCCTTTAGACGTGCTAAGGATAGCAATACCCAAACCATTGATTACACGACGGAAATCGGCTGGCTTAGCGTATTGACGCAACCCCGGACGGCTGATTCTTTCCAATGAACGGATAGCTGGTTGTTTTGTAGTGGGATCGTATTTCAAGGCAATTTTTATCAAGCCTTGCTTCGCATCATCTTCGAACTTGTATTTTAAAATGTATCCCTGTTCGTAAAGAATTTCAGTGATACGTTTTTTCAAATTAGACGCGGGAATTTCAACAATCCTGTGACCGGCTAACTGCGCATTTCTAACTCTCGTGAGGAAATCTGCTATAGGATCAGTTACCATTATTTTGTGCCCTCCATCTCCCTAAAGGGAGCGAAAAGTTTTTATTTAAATTATTAAGTTTAATGTTATTTGCTTCAATTCCCCTTAGGGGCAAAGAGCTTACCAGCTTGCTTTCTTTACACCTGGAATTTTACCATTCAATGCCATGTCGCGAAACATATTGCGCGATAAACCGAAGTAACGTATGTAACCTCTGGGACGGCCGGTGAGCTTGCAACGGTTGTGCAACCGGACAGGTGAAGCATTGCGTGGCAATTGGTCTAAAGCAGCATAATCACCAGCTTCTTTTAAAGCGGCACGTTTTGCAGCATATTGATCTACCAATGCCTGACGTTTTCTTTCTCTGGCTTTTATCGATTCTTTTGCCATAATCTTATATTGTGTAGTACTACAGTGTACTAATTAATTTATTGATTATCTTTTTTGATGCCTTTGAAAGGCAAACCCAATTCCTTCAACAATTCGTAAGCTTCCTGGTTTGTTTGAGCTGTAGTTACAAACGTGATATCCATACCAGTGATTTTATTCACCTTATCAATATCAATTTCCGGAAAAATGATTTGCTCAGTAACACCTAAAGTATAGTTGCCACGACCATCAAATGCCTTGTCGCTAATGCCTTTAAAATCGCGAACGCGGGGCAGAGCAACAGAAATCAAACGGTCCAGAAATTCGTACATTTTTTCTCCACGAAGTGTAACACGTGCGCCGATAGGCATGCCTTTACGCAACTTAAAGTTGGAAATGTCTTTTTTACTTTGTGTAGCAACCGCTTTCTGACCAGTGATGTTTGTCAGTTCATCCACTGCAACATCTACTAATTTCTTGTCAGCTACAGCGCCGTTTACACCCCTGTTGATGGAAATCTTTTCCAGCTTAGGCGTTTGCATTACGCTTTTGTAGCCAAACTTTTTTACCAATGCAGGTACAACTTCTTTTTTGTACTTATCTGCGAGGCGCGGAGTATATTTTTCAGTGCTCATTATTTAACTGCCTCCCCTGATTTTTTAAATATGCGAACTAATTTACCACCTTCTCTGCTGCGTTTGATTTTTGAAGGAGCACCAGCTTTAGCATCCCACAACATTACATTGCTGATAGCGATTGGAGCTTCTTTCTTAATGATGCCGCCCTTTGTATTTTGTGCGGAAGGTTTGGTATGTTTTGTTACAATATTTACACCTTCCACTACCACGCGACCTTTGTCTATGATAACTTCCAGCACCTGACGCGGTTTCTTTAAATCCTTATCGTCCCCTGCAATTACTACTACAGAGTCGCCGCGTTTAATATTGTATTTAGGTTTAAATCTGTTGCTCATTGTTGCTTTATTTAAAGGAGTCAACCTTTTTATTTGTTATTCAACACCTTACCGCTTTTCAAAAGGGCGGCAAAGATACGTATTATAATACTTCTGGTGCCAGTGAAATAATCTTCATGTAACCTTTATCGCGCAATTCCCTGGCTACAGGTCCAAAAATGCGGGTTCCACGAGGCTCATCGGCATTATTTAACAATACCACAGCATTATCATCAAAGCGGATGTAAGATCCGTCCTTACGACGAAGCTTGTTGGTAGTACGTACAATTACTGCTTTAGAAACCGTACCTTTTTTTACACCGCCAGCAGGCAAAGCGTCCTTTACGGTTACTACAATCTTGTCTCCTATTTTAGCATAGTCCTGACCGGAATTGCCTAACACCCGGATGCAAAGCACTTCTTTGGCACCGCTGTTGTCAGCTACATTTAACCTGCTTTCTTGCTGAATCATTTGTATAAGCTTTGAGCTATTAGCTGCAAGCTGCAAGCCTTTAGCAATTAATAACTATATATTTTCTACAGTACGGCTCGTAGCTCAGGGCTCGTAGCTCGTAGTTTTTTACTACTTTGCTTTTTCAATTACTTCCACCAGTCTCCAGCGTTTTGTTTTGCTGAGGGGACGGGTTTCCATGATTCTTACCACATCACCCACAGTACACTCATTCTTTTCGTCATGAGCGTGAAACTTGGTGGTTTTGTTCAGGAATTTACCATAAATAGGATGCTTTACTTTTCTTTCCACAGCAACCGTAATGGTCTTTTCCATTTTGGTGCTGCTTACAGTACCTATTCTTGTTTTTCGCAAATTTCTTTCTACAGCCATTGTATTAACTTTTGTACCGGATTACCGGCTTCTTATAATTAAGCGTTTGAAGCGCTTTGTAATTTTCTTTTCTTCAACTCCGTTTTTACCCTTGCAATATCCTTGCGAAGATTGCGGATGCTCATTGGGTTTTCCAATGGAGAAATTGCATGAGCAAATTCCAGTTTTTTAAGGCGAACAGTATCTTCGTTTACACGAGCCTGCAAATCTGCCTCGTTAAAATCTTTCAGGCTTTTGTTGAATTCGTATTTTTTATTAGCCATTGTATTATTCTTTTAATAATTGGTAATTAAACCAGGTATTATGCCTGAAGATCTCTTCTTACAACAAATCTTGTTTTAATCGGTAACTTTTGTGCTGCCAGTTCCATAGCGTCTTTTGCTACTTGCTCAGGTACGCCATCACATTCAAAAATGATACGACCTGGTTCTACTACAGCGGCCCAAAACTCAGGGTTACCTTTACCTTTACCCATACGCACTTCCAATGGCTTGCGGGTGATGGGCTTATCAGGGAATATTCGAATCCATACATTACCTTCACGCTTCATGGCACGGGTCATCGCCTGGCGGGCTGCTTCAATCTGGCGGTTGTTCAACCAGATTGGCTCCTCAGACTTCAGTGCATATGAACCAAAAGCAATGCTGGTGCCTCTTTTAGCCACATTGCGGATGCGACCTTTTTGTGCTTTTCTATGTTTACTTCTTTTCGGCTGTAACATTTCAAAACTGTTTTAGTTACCGGTTGCCGGTTGCCCGATTCCGGTTATTAATTTTATATTCACCGGCATCCTGAAACAGATAACCGGAAACTAATTTATCTTCTTGGACCACCACCGCCACCTCTGCGGTCATTTCCACCACCACCTCTGCGGTCGTCTCTTCTATCTCCACCGCCACGACGGTCATCTCTTCTGTCTCCACGGTGATCGCGATGATCGCCACCATCTCTCCTGTCATCTCTTCTATCGCCACTTACATCTTTACCGCCGATGAAGTTTGGATTGAGGTCGCGCTTACCTAAAACTTCACCCTTACAAATCCATACTTTAATGCCTATTTTACCATACACGGTTTGAGCGTACACGTTGGCATAATCTATATCCATGCGTAAAGTATGCAAAGGCACACGTCCCTGCTTGAATTCTTCGCTGCGGGCAATTTCAGCACCACCCAGGCGACCGCTCAGTTTTACTTTAATACCTTCTGCACCCATGCGGAGCGTAGAAGCTACTGCCATTTTGGTAGCACGTTTAAAGTTGATGCGGTTTTCAATCTGGCGTGCAATTGTATCGGCAACGATGTTGGCATCCAGTTCCGGACGACGGATCTCCAGAATGTTAATCTGAACATCGTCTTTTCCGGTGAGTTTTTTCAGTTCTTCTTTAATACGGTCAACTTCTCCACCGCCTTTACCAATGATGATACCCGGCTTAGAAGTATGAATGGTAACAATCAGCTTGCCCAAAGTGCGTTCAATCACTATACGGGAGATACCGCCTTTGTTGATACGGGCATTGAGGTAAGTCCGGATCTTGTTATCTTCAATGAGTTTGCCGGCATAGTCGTTTTTACCGCCGTACCAGTTGCTTTCCCATCCTCTGATGATGCCTAACCGGTTACCAATAGGATTTGCTTTTTGACCCATGTTGTCTTATTTAGAGCCCCATCTCCTAAAGGGGAGTTTGGAAGCTGCGATTTTTATTTTGTCAATTTAAGTTGTTCAATCTTTTCAGTTCGGATTGCCCTTTCTTACTCCCCTTTAGGGGTTGGGGCATCAACGATGATTGTTACATGATTGCTGCGCTTGCGAACGCGATACCCGCGACCTTGTGGTGCCGGGCGCATCCGCTTCAAAACACGTCCACCATCAACAAAAATGGTTTTTACTACCAGGTTTGCATCAGCAGCATTGCCGCCTTCGTTCTTTTGTTCCCAGTTGTTAATAGCACTTTTAAGCAATTTAGCCAGCGGAACAGCATTGTGTTGCGGATGATGTTCCAGTATCGCTAATGCTTTTTCTACCTGCATACCACGAATCAAATCGGCGAGCAAACGCATCTTCCGGGGACCCGTAGGATAATTATTTAATTTAGCAACAGCTTCCATTTTATTTGTTTCAAGTTTGATGTTTAATGTTTAATGTTACTTTTCAACTTTAAACCTTAAACGTTAAACAATTTATTTTTTAGAACCAGCGTGTCCTCTGAAGTTGCGTGTAGGGGCAAACTCACCTAATTTATGACCTACCATGAACTCGGTAACATACACCGGGATAAACTTGTTGCCATTGTGCACAGCAAAAGTGTGACCTACGAAATCCGGCGTGATGGTAGAGCGGCGGCTCCATGTTTTAATAACGCTTTTCTTATTTTTTCCTTCGTTGATGTTGAGCACCTTTGTTTCGAGGTTTACATCTACATAAGGACCTTTTTTTATCGAACGACCCATAGTAATGAGTTAATTTGAAATTTAGAAATTAGATGGTAAATACTATTTTAAGGTAAGTTTTTTACCATTTCTGCGCTGAATGATCAATTGATCGCTGCCTTTATGCTTGCGAGTCTTTAAACCTTTTGCATATTTACCGGTACGGCTGCGTGGGTGACCGCCGGAAGCTTTACCTTCACCACCACCCATCGGGTGATCTACGGGGTTCATCGCAACACCACGGTTACGTGGACGGATACCTTTCCAGCGGTTTACACCTGCTTTACCAGCCTGCTCCAGGTTATGGTCGCTGTTAGAAACCACACCTACCGTTGCATAGCAGTTAATAAGCACTTTGCGCAATTCACCACTTGGCATTTTCAATACCGCGTATTTTTCTTCTTTGTTGGTCAACTGGGCAGAAGAGCCTGCGCTACGAGCCATTTTAGCGCCCTGCCCTGGCTGCAATTCAATATTGTGAATTACAGTACCCAGAGGCATGTTTTTCATTTGCAATGCATTACCCAACTCAGGAGCTACAGCATCGCCGGCTATTACGGTTGCGCCCACCTGAATACCTTGCGGAGCAATAATGTATCTTTTTTCTCCATCAGTGTATTGCAGCAATGCTATAAATGCAGTACGGTTTGGATCATATTCAATGGATACGACCTTCGCGTCAATACCTCTTTTATCACGCTTGAAATCTATAATACGGTAATGATGCTTATTTCCACCACCCATATAACGCATAGAGCGACGACCTTGCGCATTACGACCACCAGTGCTATGCTGCGGTTCCAGCAAACTCTTTTCAGGCTCATTGGTAGTGATTTCAGCATAAGCATTTCCAATTCTCCAGCGTGTGCCGGCTGTCATTGGTTTGTATTTCTTTAATGCCATTTGTTAAGCCCCCATCCCCTGAAGGGGAATTTTTTTAACTGCTTTTATAATCAGACTTTCTCGGCGTCTGTTACCATATTTAGAAATAAGTTCTATTTAGATGCCTTTATTCCCCCTTTAGGGGTTAGGGACATTAAATATTAGAGTATAAATCTATTGTTTCGCCTTCAGCAACGGTTACGTAAGCTTTCTTATAACCAGGCTTTACACCTTTTATGTAACCGGCTTTTGTAAAGCGTGTTTTGTTTTTGCCGGGAACGATAACTGTATTCACGTCTTCTACGCTTACGCCGTACATGTCTTCTACAGCTTTCTTTATTTCCAGCTTGTTTGCCTTTTTATCTACCTTAAAAGCATATCTTCTCAGCTTTTCCTGCTGGTTGTTTACTTTTTCGGTCAGTACCGGCTTTATTAATACATCACTGAGTTTCATTATTGATAAAAGTTGAAACGTTCTTTAATTATGCTTCTGTTTCTGCTGGCAGCTCTTCCTCGCTGAAAATCTTTGCAGTATTTTCAGTCAGCACCAGTACATCGGCGTTTACTACTTCGTAAGTGTTCAGGTCTGCCAGCAACGTGCTTTCTACTTTTGGCATATTGCGGAGGCTGAGATACACGTTATCATTATAGTCGGGTAATACAAACAATGCTTTTTTACCAGCTACGTTCAAAGCTTTCAGCATATCGCTGAACTGCTTTGTTTTTGGAGCTTCCATGTTCAGGTCTTCCAACACTACAATCGCATTGTCTTTAGCCTTATAAGAAAGCGCGCTTACTTTAGCGAGGTCTTTTACCTTTTTGTTCAGTTTAAAACCATAGCCGTGTGGCTTAGGTCCGAAGATAGTACCACCACCTTTGTATAAAGGGTTGCGGATGTTACCTTTACGGGAACCGCCGGTACCTTTTTGCTTGTGCAATTTGCGGCTGGCACCATGCACTTCGGCACGGGTTTTTACTTTGTGTGTACCCTGGCGCTGTGCAGCCTGGTACTGCTTTACAGCCAGATACAGCACGTGATCATTTGGCTCTGCACCAAATATTTCGTTCGGTAATTCTACCATTCTGCCGGTTGGCTGGCCTTGTATATTTAAAACTTCTACCTGCATTTTAATTCTTTAATTAGTGATTATTTCTGGATTAAAACGATAGAACCGTTGTGGCCGGGAACCGAACCGCTTACCAGTATATAATTCTTTTCAGGAAATATTTTTACCACTTTCAAGCCCTTCATTTTCACACGGTCGCTGCCCATGCGGCCTGCCATACGCATACCTTTAAATACGCGGGAAGCGTCGGAAGAATTACCGATAGAACCGGGAGCGCGCTGACGGTCGTGCTGACCATGAGATTGCTCACCTACACCGTGGAAGCCATGACGTTTAACAACGCCCTGGAAACCTTTACCTTTTGTAGTGCCTACAACTTCCACCTTGTCGCCTTCGGCGAAGATGTCTACAGTAACGGTGTCACCAATATTTTTGTTGAGAGAAGAGTCGCGGAATTCTTTTACGAATTTTTTGGCTGAGGTATTAGCCTTTGCGAAGTGATTGATTTCGGCTGAAGTAGCGTGTTTTTCTTTTTTGTCGCCGAAGCCGACTTGGATTGCATTATAGCCGTCCGTTTCCTGGGTTTTTACCTGTGTTACTACACAAGGTCCAGCTTCGATAATAGTAACAGCGGTTTGCTTTCCGTCTGCCCCAAAGATGCTGGTCATCCCCACTTTTTTACCAATAATACCTTTCATCGTGTTTTGCGGTTTGTGCCCCGCGGAGGTATGGAGGACATCACACCGATGAAGCGTGATTCAATCCTTGTTTTCCTACCGACCTTTTCTGTTGTTTCCCGACGTAATCGGGAGGAGAAGTACCGGAGGTAAACAAACCTCGAAGGGCCTGTTTATATGTCTGGTGAAGCCCCAGCCCTAAAGGGAGTCTGGAAACTTCGATTTTTTATTGTTGTTCAGAGCTCTTTTTTCAATCCTAATAATTTTTAGGACGATTGAGAGATGACGATAAGTTAAGAACTTTTGTTGTCTGCCTTTCCTCCCCCTTTAGGGGTCCGGAGGCTTACGCTTTGATTTCTACTTCTACACCAGAAGGCAGGTCGAGCTTTGATAAAGCATCTACTGTACGGGAAGAAGAAGTATAAATATCCAGCAAGCGCTTGTGCGTTGCTAACTGGAACTGTTCACGGCTCTTTTTATTTACGTGCGGCGAACGCAGCACAGTAAATATTTTTGTATGCGTTGGCAAAGGTATTGGACCCGTAACCACGGCACCGGTACCACGAACTGTTTTTACGATTTTCTCAGCAGATTTATCTACCAGGTTGTGATCGTAAGACTGTAATTTTATGCGTATTCGTTGCGACATATCCTTAACCCAAATTTCAAATTGGGAGCGCAAAGGTAACAGGATGAATATTAATACACAAGCTTTTTTTGTACTTTTTTAAAAAGAAAAGTAAAAAAGATGAGTTTTAGGGTAATCTTTCTGGCTTACACGCATTATTCCATCATCCTAAATTCGAAAATTTACCATTTCTACCGTTCTATAACTTTCTTTCTATGAAAAAGCCTTTCCTGCTGTACTGTATTTGCGGATAGCTTTTATAATAAACAATTGAAATAACATATTGGCTCTATAAAATTGAAATAAATATATTATTTTACAAAAGCTCCTGCTTTTATGTGTACTAAAAACAAAAGCCGACCTAATAACAAGTCGGCTCCTTTGCTCAAAACTGCACTACCCTATTTATGCATAATATACCCAAACAATCCATGCGCTTCATCATCTATACCGGCAGTAAAATATAGCAGACCGGGGTCAGTGCCAGGCACGTTGGTTTCCAATGCCCATAAGCCCTCAATTTCAAGCGGCATCCCTTTGCTCATTATTTGTCCTTTATACCTGCCCAATGCGTCAAAAACATTAATTTTTCCATCGCCAAAATTGCCTATCAATATCGCATCACCACGTCCGTCGAAGCCAGGTGTAGAAGCAGCAAGTCCCCAAGGTGCATTGAGCGTACCGCCAGTAGCAAAACGCCTTACAAAGGTCCCATTGGGTGTAAACACATTGACAATGCCTAAACCTACTCCTTTTTGCTCGTGATGTGTTACAGGATCTACCATTGCATAGGTTACATACAACAGGCGATTGATAAGACGGATGTTATAAGGGGCATAGCCTGCGGGCAAATTAGGATCGGTGAATGACATATTTACCCAATGAAAATCTTTGTCCCAAACATCAATTTTGCCGGCTGCAAAGTTGGCGGCATAGATGTAATTGTTGCTGCCTACATTGCCCAAAGTAATACCAGTGTACACCGCCGTGCCTGCGTTATTGGCAATTATAATGGCTGCACTGCCGCCGTTCCATGCCGATACAATACCATCAACGCCTACATAAATGAATTTGGCAGGTAAGCCGGTGCCCGGAATTACAAAATCGGTAGTTCCATTGAACACAATACCTGTTGGATGTCCGGGCGTGTGAGGGTCAGGACCGGGTATCATAACAGCCGGAATAATCTGACCGCCCATATTATCATACACCTGACTCATACCGCTGCCCTCAGAAGCAATCCAGATAGGTCCATTCGGGTTTACCGCTATACCCCACGGATTCACCAGGGTTTCATCTATACGCGATGCTTCGTATTCTTCATTATCTTCATCGCTCACCAGATTGGTTTGCGCATAATTGTGCGTAGGTACATTATCGAGGCGGTTACAACCCGTAGAAATAACAAGTGCTAAGAGCGGAAGCGTAATAAAAGCAAAGAGTGATTTGTTTAGAAGTTTTTTCATAAATGGCAATTTGGAGGTGATAAAAGAGGGTTATACTTATGAGTACGCAACATTAATCACCCGGTTGCCACATAGGAAAATATTTATGCAGTAAATGGTTATATATTTATCAGCCAACACCAGGCCGATAGCTGTATCAAAGATTTACGAAATTCATCTGGCTCATTTCTTTATCGTATTTACTATAAACGACCGTCCTCGGGCTTCGTTATGCTGAGATATGAAGCATCTAAAGATTATACATAATCACTCTTTAAAACAGATGCTGATTTAAGGCAATGCACAAGTGCTCACTTCGTCAGAATGGCAAAAGCAGCTTTTGGTTATAAAACAAAACCTCACAAAAAATAAGCAAATACTTCTCCCGCATTCCTTTAGAAGTGAACAACCCGTTAGATTGACGAACATCAATGCGTAAGAATCTTAATCAATTCTTATTGAGTTTTATCCATCAGCCTTGCAAAAACCATTCGGCGGTAGCTTTTATACCTTCTTCGTAAGGCGTTGGTTTCACATGAAAAGTCTGCTCAAACTTTGATGAATCCAGCCAGTAACCGTATTCATCCTGGTACATCATTTCGTGTATTTCTTTCATTACCGGATTGAATAATCCAATAAAACCTACCACCCATTTTGGTATGACCTGCACTTTATTGGTGCCATGCATGTACCGGGCAGCAAGCTGTATAAATTGTTTACCCGTAAGCGGTGGTGCAGCAGTAGGCAACATCCATGTTTGATCAAATGCTTCGGGATGTTGCGAAAGTATATAAATGGCTTTAGCAGCATCGGGCGTGTAGGTGAGCGAGCGTGGCACAGCCGCATTGGCAAGCCATTGAGGCGTTTGCTTTTTCTTCAGCCGGCTAAACACCAAAGTATTGGGCACACTTTTATCGGTGCAACGCGGACCATAAAAATCGGCTGCTCTTGCAATAATGGCATTCAAAGCGCCGCTTTGCATTTCGTTTAATAACATCATATCTATTTCCGCGCGTATTTTTCCTTTTTTACTTATGGGGTTGAATGGCGTTGCTTCATTCATCTTACCATTTACAATACCATACGGATATACGTTATCAAAAAAGATAAGCTTTGCATTGGCTGCTTTACAGGCGTTTATCACATTGCGCATGATTACCGGCCAATCTCTTTGCCACACTTTATAATTATACTCCAAACCTACCAGCAAATACACTATATCAGAACCTCGCACCACTGATATCACTTCATCATAGTTAAGCATATCGGCAGCAATGTTTTGCGCATAAGAAACCGGTTGCGGGCGGCGCGAAACCAGTCTTATATGTTCTTTGTTTTGGTGCAGAATGGGTAACAGTTCGG
The DNA here is from genome assembly GCF_005233845.1 of Ilyomonas limi. GTDB lineage: Bacteria > Bacteroidota > Bacteroidia > Chitinophagales > Chitinophagaceae > Ilyomonas > Ilyomonas limi. The sequence continues at coordinate 229,045 of NZ_SZQL01000005.1, read as the reverse complement.
TAGCAATAGTGCCGTTCGCGCCAAGAATGGTATGCAGTGCCATAGTTTCAGTTTTGAAGCGCAAAACTAACAACAGATAATGACATGAATACAGTTATCACTGCCTTGTTTGCATATACTTTTTTGTTCATCACTAAAATGCTATAAGTAATGAAGTTTACAGCATAGTTTATTTGCAAACAAATGTTTTATAATTATACATAATAAGCTATTGCATAAAGATGCACATGCTTTGGAAAGTTACATCATCCGTATTGTGGAAATAAACAGCGCATGTGCATAAATATACAAGAAAGGTGTACATACATGAAAATGTACGAACGGTACTAGGGAAATACATTTTAGGCATTATGCTTGCGGATAAAAATAACCGTTTATGAAAAATTTCCGTAAGCCTGTTGCATCATGCAAATCTCATTTTTTTGAAAAATATTGCCTGAAATAACACGTGATGCTAATTTTGCAAGACATTCACAACTAATCTTTTATTTATCGGATAGACATTTAAAAACGAGTAACTTATGAGAACTCTGGCCAAGCCGGTTTTTATGAAAGTAAAAGCAGAGCAGGATTTATTTATATCCTTACGCCAGCAAGTGATGGAAGTGGTAGCAGCTTTGGAGGCCAAGCGTTGGTGGACAATAAAAGCTAAAACAATCTTGTTTCCGTTATTGTATGTAGCTGCGTATGCAGGTGCGCTGCTGTGGGGCAGTAATATTGGTGTTTTGTACATCTGTTATTTTTTGCTCGGTTGTTTTCTGCTGCTTAACTTTCTAAACCTTATACACGATGCTGTACACCATACCCTTTTTAAGCAACCGTGGCTCAACCGCATGTATGTTTATTTCTTTGATATAATGGGCGCAAACAGCTACATGTGGAAGATACGCCATATACGTTTGCATCACAATTATCCCAATGTAATGGGTTGGGACAGCGATTTTGAACAAAGCCCAATGGCGCGTGTATTTCCTCATGGAGCCTATTCTGTCATGCATCGGTATCAGCATTTTTATTTGCCTCTGCTGTATCCGTTGTATCTTTTCAACTGGTTGCTGGTGCGTGACTATAAAGATTTTTTTATTAAGAGCCGGCTGGTATGGAAAGTAAACCAGCATATACCTGCAATAGAATACGTAAAGTTGTTTCTATTTAAAATTTTCTTTTTACTTTATACAATTGTAATTCCCAAAGTAGTACTGGGCATTAGCTGGGCGCAAATATTTATTGCTTTTTTAATTATGATGTTTACCGCAAGTATTATCTCATTAGTGGTTCTGCTCTCGCCACATGCTACGCCGGAGAGTGAGTTTCCTTTACCGGATGAAAAAGGTATGCTGCCAGACACTTGGTTCAGGCACCAGTTGGCTACGACCAATGATGTGATCAGCGATAGCTGGTTTATCCGCTTCTTTATGGGTTCTTTCAATTATCACATTGCGCATCATCTTTTTCCGCATATCAATCATGTGTATTACCCCGAAGTAACTACAGTGATCGAAGCTTTTGCAAAAAAACATCAACTGCCTTACCGCACCTTTACACTCTCCCATTCCTTATTTAATCATTATCGCTTATTAAAGGCAAATGCGGTATATGAAAATTTATTTGAGGAAACGATGTAAACACATACAATAAAGGCGCACCTGCGGTGCGCCTTTATTGTATGTGTTTGACAACGATATACCGTTATGCAATGCTTATTAGCTAACCGCTATTTCTTTGGTTGCCTTTTGCTGCTGTTCCGACTTTGGCATTTCCAGCTTAAGAATACCGTCCTGATAAGTTGCCGAAATGCTATCGTCTTTTACATTATCCGGCAGTTGAAAACTGCGTGTAAAAGAGCTGGAACTGTATTCGTGCCGCGAATATTCCTTATTCTGTCCTTCCTCCGTATTTTCAGTTTTTGTTTCCGCACTAATCGTTAATATATCATCATCCACCTTTACTTTAAAGTCTTCCTTTTTAAAACCGGGCGCCACAACCTCTACATGGTAGCTTTTGTCGTTTTCGGAGATGTTTACAGCCGGTAACTGGGCATTTCTGCCTGACATGGCACCACCAAAAAAATCATCTAAGTTTAAAAAATCCCGCCATGGGTTAACATCCCGGTTTCTTCTTGCAAGATTGTTCATAAAAGCCTCCTTTTTAAAATATAATTTTTAAAAATAGCAGGCATCAATTTTAATACCACTGCAAGTGCTACAGATTGCTTTCATGTGGTAAGGATAATGTTAAAAAACGGAAGCAGCAAAATATCATTCACTTATATAAATGTTTATAAATAAGGGGTAATTTTTTGCAGGTGCAGTTTTTGTTGGGCATACTAAAAAAGGATAGGATATGAAAATAGTTATTTGTATTTTACTCCTCGCCACATTAGGTTGTAAACGGTCTGCAAATAATCAGCAACTCCTTGCCGCAGACACACAGGTTGAAGCAACACCAACGGCTTTTGATCAACAACCCGGCAATACACCCAGTGGTAAATGGCAACTAATTCCTGTTATGCCGTCAGACACTGCTGCAGGTAGAATTCCTGTTTTAAACTTTATAATGGATAGCAAGCGGGTAACCGGCAATACCGGCTGCAACAACTTCTCCGGCACATTTGAAGTAGATAAGAACAGCCTTACTTTCAATCACGATTTTATAAGTACCAAAATGGCTTGTCCCGGCTATGATGAAGCCGCTTTTGAAAGAAACCTGCTACGTACCAACAGCTTTGAAATTAATGGCGATACACTGGTTTTGAAGGTGAGCCAAACACCGCTCTCTTATTGGATAAAAGTAAGGTAAGCCGGAAGGGAATTTGGGGAGGTTATTAGAATTACTGGAAAGTAATGCATATTTTTAATTCACGTCTTAGCGCCTCCACGGTTAAACAATAGAACGATGGAGACGTTTAGTGTGAATAGCAGTTTAGTACACTACATAAACTGCTTTGGCTTGGCCGCTTATCTTTAAACAGTTCGATAAAAAGGTGCGGGCAACTATACTTCGCTATCGCCAAATTCTGCTCTGTACTTTATTAAAGAAAGCTCCTTCATTTTTGTTTCAAGCACAATATCCACGTCTTTCCCGTAGGTATTTATACGCTCGTGCACCCAATCGGAATGCGCTTCTTTCTTACTCGTTGGGTCTTCCTTTTCTTTGCGCGAACTGGAGTAATGAAATACCGGCTTTACATCCCATGTGTTATATGCTGCTAAAAAGGCTTCCTCTTCGCTTTGTGTACCGGGGTGCAGTTTATGATGAAAATAATCAAATACTATTGGTATGCCAATCATTTGGTGCAGGGGTACCAGGTCGGCGACCGTATATAAGCCTGTTTTGTCGTCGTTCTCCACGCTTAGCCTTTTTTGTACACTTGCCGAAAGCAATTTGAAGTTTTGCGCAAAGCGCTCAATTGTTGCCACTTTATCGCCGTAAGCACCACCAACATGAATATTAATCTTGTGCCTGTGGGAAGCGGGCAAGCCCATCAAATCAAATAACCGGCCGTGTATTTCTAAATCTTTAATGGTGTTGGTTAAGGTAGTACCACTGCCTGCCAGCTTATTAAAGGGTCCAGGATGTGTGCTCACACGAACAGGCTGTTTACCTGCTTCTTCCAGCACCAAGCGAATTTCCTTAAAATCCGGCAGCGATTCTAATGTATATTCCGATGCCCAGGGGAATAATTCTGATGTAATGCGGAATACTTTAATGTTATTTGCCACATTCCATTTTAGTATTTCGAGCAATCCCTTCACATTCTGTAATGCCAGTTGGGATGCATACTGAATACCTTTCTCTAAAAAAGTACGCCTGATCATTGTACGATTAGTGGTAATACCTTCTTCGCTCAAGCTAATATTTATACAAGCATATCCTAAACTCATGATTGGCTTATACTGTAAAAATTACACCAAAAATTATGTTGAACCGCAAACCCGACTGTTGGCGGACAGGAACATAAAGAGGGTAAAAATTTGCATAATATGAAAGAATGCCTGACAACGCATTTCTCTTTGAGCCTGCGCAGTCCTATTCTTCTAAAATCTTAAATAGTACCTTATTTCTTTATAATTGTTAATGAAGGATGGATAATAGAGGATATGGCTTTGCCGCAGTAAAAGGAATGAATTAACCAAAACAGAAAATAACCAGTTACACAAACAATTTTATCATACATACATGAAAAAGAATTTACTAAACAAGGCTGCTGCTGAGCAAATGATAATTCGCGTAAATGCTTTACAAGCGAATGCCAAACCTAAATGGAACATTATGAATGCAACAGAAATGCTGTTGCATTGTAACCTCTGCAATAACCAGGTGCTGGACGGAAACATTCCTTATAAGCAAAGCACTTTTTAAACAACAATTGATGAGAATAATAGCTTTGTACATTGATCCTAATTTTCCTAAAAATTTAAAAACAGAATCTGCCAACGACACCGGAGGGAAACTTGGAGCAGACCAGTTTCAAGCCCAGAAAGGAATGTTCATTGAAACAATGCAACAATTTGCCAGCTGCAAAGAAGCAATAACATTGACACACCCGGCTTTTGGCAATTTAACCACTACACAATGGGGTATTGCCGAGTGGAAACACACCGACCATCATCTGATGCAATTTGGGGTATAATATCAGCAATTCAAATAAGCTATGCTTTATAAGCTGCAAGCGACAGGCTACAAGCAGAAAACCTCTGGCTTTCAACCTGGTATAAATGATGCTGCAAGTTGAAATGGTATAATTTTTCCTAATTACCACCTGAAAACTTCTTTTTGGCAAGTACGTTTTCTATGTTATCGGGCAATGCAGAGAGCAGATCAACACCAGTCGCTTTTTCTATGGCGGCTACTGTAGTTATATATTGCATCCAATCGGGTGCAATGCTGTTGTCGTTGGGCGTATCTACAGCTATTACGCGTGTATTATTGTCAATGCGGCTTAAATCATTGTTTCCGTTCGGAATAATAACAACTACTTTCCATATACGAGCGGGCACATTGATTTTACCCTGATTAATAGATTTTGTATAGCCTTTGCTACCTGTACCGCCGCTGCCGTAATTACCCATAATTACATACACCTCATTACCTTTTTTTATCTGGTCTCTGCAATAGCTTTCCAGGTGCTCCCAGGTACGCTGGTTATTGTTGGGAGCCTGCGGAATAATGTTGTCCATAAAAAAGGTAGAAGCATTGGCCTGGGTGGTCGCAGTGCGATCGCCCGAGGGACAGTTGTGTCCTTTATCAAAGCCGGAGCCTTTATAATCGTCATCATCTACAGCATACCAGCCATTGGGCAGGCTTGCATCCGGTCTGAAGTTATCTACACGGTTTACGTTGCCTAAATCGCTGGCGCCAATATGCCAGCTTACCCAATTGGGTGTGCATTTCGTTTTGTTATAACTTTCTATATAATAACCGTGATCAATTAAATAATTGTCGCCGCTGCTAAGGTTGTGCAAGGCATTGGTAGGATTGCCAAGTAACGTATTACTGTTATCTCCTGCAGTGGCAGTTAGTTGTTCGTTATTGCCGGAAGATTTTGGCGGGGTGTTTACAACACCGCTGGCAGCAATAGCAAGAGAAGTGATTAACAGCCTGTTTTTGCCGCCGCTTGCTTTTCTTATTTCAAAGCGCACATTGCCGGTTTGATCAACATCAAAGGCAATCTTTTGTACCGTACGGTTACCGGCCGTAATGGTTGAACCAACCTGTCTGTAAGTATCACCCCCATTTGTGGACATCCATAACTGCCAGGTTGAAGGTTGGTCATTTGCATAAACAGCATAGCCAACATACACCCTTTGTGCGCCGTTTACGTCAAATCCCATCCCCAGTTTGCCGCTATTGCGTATGCGTACGGCAGCGCCACTTTCTGTAACATCCGATTTACTGGTACCAATCAAGGCATCAGCCAAGTACCAATCGCCTGTTTTAAAATTTATAATTGCGGAGGTATAAGTGGGCTTGGAGGCGCCTGAAAAATCTTCTCTGAAAGCTACATCATTTGCAGCATTGACTGCCACTGCCTGCGTAGGTTGCTGGCAACTGCTGAATATGAAACAGGCAAGACTGATACAAAGAAGCAATAACGGTTTGGCATTCATTGCAGGAAGGTTGTAAAAACAAATCTACATTACCTGTTTAGTTTGTACAAGCACAATATCAGGGATTTGGGAATATTGGCGGGCATACCATTTTTTGTATATTATTCATCAAAAAACATAATGTGTTGTAAGGTTGCGTTAAACAAAAACAGGGGCTATAAATGCCCCTGTTTTGCGTGATATATTGTGCAAGGCTCAATATCCCCAGCCTTTCATTATCCGTAAATCTTCTTTGGCACATTCCAACGGTGTTTTATCCTGATAAGATTCCTGCTCTATGATAAATTGTGTGGTGCCACCCTTATTCCGGCCGTAGTCTATCACTTCTTTCACCGGAATAACACCTTTACCCAATACGGTACTTTCGTAGCCGCCGCCCATTTCGCCAGGGTTTTTGCTTTTTATTTCATCTTTTACGTGCATCAGTTCAAAACGTCCGGGGTATTGTTTTACTACATCCATTGCAATGCCGCCGGCTTCGTACATATTGCCCATGTCCAACTGCTGTGCAACCAGATCAGGATCGGTGTTTTTAAGAATTAAATCGTACAACCGTACGCCATCCAGTTTGGTGCTAAACTCAAAATTGTGGTTGTGATAGCCAAACTTCATCCCCGATTTTTTGCACAGTTCACCACATTTATTAAACACATCCATATAGCGTTTAAAATCACTCATATTGTTGCGCATACTTTCGTCAAGCCACGGGCTTATCACATACTGCTGCCCTACAATTGCAGCATCGGCTACGGTTTGTTTCCATTTATCGGTAAAGTCGTTTTTAGCTTCGTCCCAATCCTGCTTGTTCATTACCGTATGCCCGCTGTACATTTTTAAACCTAAGTCGTCCAGCAATTTTTTAAAATCAACAGGTGCGTAGCCATAAAATTTTCCATTCACATAGTTGGCATGTTCTACATACTTATAGCCCATATCGGCTAACTGCTTCAGGGTGCCGGACGGATCTTTTTTCATATCATCCCGTACCGAATACAACTGAATGCCGGTTATTTCATTGCTGGCGGCAGCAGCAGCAAAAAGCCGGTTGGAAAGTAACGATACGCCTGCTAAAGCAAATGAACTTTGCTTTAAAAATGTTCTGCGCGAAGTGTTCATAATTAAATGATTTTTAGAAGTGTAAACCGTTAGTTGTTTTTAATAAAAAAGGCATTGCAGCATTGGAGTGGCAATATATAGCTTTTTGGTGTTTGTATAGTATGCCTGCTTGTTTTAAATAAAAACATTTTTATAGATACCCGCTTTGTCTTCATTGTCTTTAAACGTAGCTTATACCATCCTCAACTTTGCATTTTTACTCTTATCTGCAGCAATCATGTTATTACTTTTGAGCATAAAGTAGCTGGCAGGAATCATTAGCAAAATACAAATGCACAAAGTATAATTGGCAGAAAATGCAACCTCTCCCGGGATTGTCTGAATAAGATTATGCGTAAAATAAAAAAATACATTGCCAGCCCAGTGCATGCCACCCGTAAACCACAGGCGCCTGGTAAGTATAAGCGGAATGATAAATAAAACGCCCAGCAGAAAAAGATACAGGTAAGTAACAATGCCATCGTTCAACCGGTAGATATGGTTGAAAAGATAAACGGCAGCAGAAATAAAAATAAGTGCGGCTACGCTAATCTTACCGTTCAAATGTTTGTACAGATAGCCTCTCGTCAATACATCTTCGGCGAAAGAGGAAAAGAGATTACCGAATAGAAATAACAGCAACGGGCCAATCATGTATGAAAATTGCGGTACACCAACCTTTACTTCAACACCCGTAATAAGATTGATAAAATAGGTTAACCCATACAAGATAATACCCATCATCATTCCAAGCAGCAGTTGGGGAATAAAATGCTTTTTTATACTTAATCCCCAGGCCGCCAGTCCTTCTTTAAATTGCCATTTTGCAATGAACCAGGCTGCTATAAAAAACAGCGCCTGAAAAGCAAGGAAGCCGCCCGCGTTATTTTTAAAAAGAACCATGTATTCCGCAGCGTGATACAGCGCAAACAGGCAGACAAATCCTGTTATAAACCTGATAGGATTAGTTTTCATGCAGTTAATATGGTTATTTGATGATGAAAATTATTGTTTATAGAAACCTGTATTCAAATGCGTTTGCATTAATGCAAGGCTTTAGGTAATTAAGTAATAAGATGTGGATTTTAGCCAAGCAGTTACCAAGACAAAAGCTTATTGCCTTTTAATTCATCATTCCAAGTGAAGTCTTAGATTATTTTTCTCACCTATCAACCTAAATAAGTTGCAAAAAGAATAAAATGATCTTTTTGCAACTTATTTGCTTAATGACTTTGCGGCTCAAAATCCTACTGCACTACCCGCCTTTCCCCTTTAGCGTTTACAATTTCTATTTGTTTAATGCTGTTATTTTTTGTAATAAACCTTGCCGACTGAGATAGGAACGAAGTGCCAAAATATAGTTCTTCTTTGCGTTTTTTACCATCACTTAAAGTGATGTAAGCCACCCTGTCAGCAGATTGCACCGGTACCATATGCTGTGTGTTCAGTTTGCTCTTAAACAATTTTAAATCATCCTTGTTCTGCGATGCAGCTAACAGATAACTGTTATCAGCACCTGTTAAAGCTACTAATGCTTTAGCATCACCGGGCACAAAAAAGCCGCTCTGCAAAATGGTTTGTGCCGTAAAATTACCGGCACCATCGCCGAGCAGTACCAGCCCATTCATCGCATCATAACGGCCGGCGGTTATTTCGTTGCCATAATCATTAGCACAAATAGCAACATCCAGATTGCCATCGCCATTAAAGTCGCCGGTTTGCATACCATTCAATGGCGCCAGTTGCGCCATTTGGGGTAAAGGCTTCATTACAAACTTGCCATTGCCATTATTTTGTATATAACAACTTGTAAAATTATTAGCCTCCAGCACCAGCGCATCTTTCAACTGTTCGGGCGTAAACATTTGGTGAATGTCCGCCACAGCAAAATCTTTATAGGCATTATATTTCTTTTTCAGCGCAGGCATTTGGCTGGTAATATCGTCGCGGGTAAGTGCAGGGTACTCCCGCCTTACACCTTGCTGATCTTTCAGGTACAACGTAAGCACCGCATCTGTATTACCGTTGTTGTCAAAGTCTTTGGCATACACTCTTACCGGCTCTTTATCACTACCTCTTACAAAGGCATTCAAACCAAGATTGCCAGCTATATAATCTATATCGCCATCATTGTCAAAGTCGCCGGCTGCGAGGCTGCTCCACCAACCTTTCTGGCCTGCAATACCGGTTTGTGCAGTTATATTTTCAAATTTACCGCCTTTGTTTTTAAAGAAAGTAACAGGCATCCATTCGCCGGTAACAATTAAATCGGTAGCGCCGTCATTATCAAAATCCGTCCATACCGCATCGCACACCATTCCTATTTTTTGCAGGTCTTTACACACCGAAGCAGTAACATCGGTAAACTTAATAATGCCATTGTGCGAATCATTCCGGTAAATAAATGAGCTGACCGGCATTGGGTAATTGCCCGGCATGCAACGCCCGCCAATAAATAAATCGAGGTCTCCATCACCATCATAATCAGCAGCTTTAAGGCAGCTTTTGCTGGTGTAGTTTAGAGGTATTACTGTGGTATCCAGCCTGAAGTTGCCTTTACCGTCATTAATGTAAAAACGGTCTGCATAGGTACTGCTGTTTGCCGGATATTCATTGCTGCCATTGGCACACCACAAATCGTTGTCGCCATCACCATCGGCGTCAAAGAGTAGCACGCCCATATTTTCGGGACGGCCTCTGCTGTCAATAGAATCGCCGGGAAACAGTTTTTGTATAAACTTTCCATCAGGCTGCTGCAGCAATAAAGACCCATTCTGGTCGGTACAGCCACCAATATACATATCATCCAGCCCATCACCATTTATATCAGCCACAGCCAGTCCGGGACCATATTGCGAAAATTTATGTGGAAGCAAACGCTCTTTATCAAAGTCTATATAATCGGCTTCAAACTGCTTATAGTGAATGTTTGCGTTGGCTGTAATGTCGGTAAATAAAGCAGTGCTGTCTATTTGCGGAGCATCCCAGCTATCGGGTGTATGGGCATTAGCAATATTAACGGTGAGCAGTTGATTAGCTTTTACACCTTTAATGGTTTGCCTGGTAAGATTGGGCCAGCGTATAACGAGCGAGTCAATAGTTTTAGTAGAATCCAATCCGAAAAAAGCTTTGGTATCGGTGCACGAGAGATAGCCGCGGCAAGGCTCATTATCATATACCTGCTTTGTCTTACCATAATATAACTCAACGATAGCGCCAATGCCTTTTGTATTTTGTGCACCGCCATCAAAGGCAATCTTTATATAGTTCTTTTGTGTTTTTTCTTTATCGTTTAATGTATTCTCATACACAAACGCTTCCTCATTAATGTTGTTGATGACATAATCCAAATCGCCATCATTGTCAAGGTCAACGGCAACTGCACCGTTTGAAAACGAAGGCTCATCCAAACCCCAGTCTTTTGTAATGTTTTCAAATTTCAGATTGCCATTATTCTTATAAGCATAATTCGGTATTTTAACGATAGGGATTTCATTAATAATATCCTGTTTTTTTATAAAACCTTTTGCCATGCCTCTGAAAGCAATAAAATCGTGGTCCGTTACATCGCGTGGGTAACCGTTAGTAATAATGATATCATTGTTACCATCGTTGTCAAAGTCGGCAATAGAGGGGTTCCAGCTCCAATCGGTTTCGGCAGTACCGGTGTAAAAACTAATATCACCAAAAGCCGGTGCACCTATCGAGTCGTTGCCATTTACGCGCGGCCCCATATTCAACTGCAAGGTATTGCGCACATATTGCAGTTCGTTGCTGTCGTACAACATGCGTTGATACTCGTAATAGTTGTAACCGCTCATATTTTTTTTCTTGCGGTAATTGTCTTCCGGGTTCATATCCACCGTAAGCACATCTTCCAAACCATCGTTGTTAATATCCGCCACTGCATTGCCCATGGCGTTGCGTGCAGTGTGTTTAAAATAGTCTCTTACCTCATCGGTAAACGTGCCGTTCTTGTTGTTGATGTACAGATGATCGCTGCTAAAAAAATCGTTGGTTACATATATATCTTTCCAGCCGTCTTTATTAATGTCAACTACAGCAACGCCCAGCCCGTAGCCATGCTGGTGAATACCCGCTGCCTTAGACACATCGGTAAACACCGGGTGCTTTAAGGCGGCATTCCAATCGTTGCGGTACAGCCGGTCATAATCCTCCGAGGAAGTATCCCGGATACCGAGACTGGTAGATGCTCTTTTAGCCAGCTTGGTTGTTACCAGATACATGTCCAGATCGCCATCATTATCATAATCGAGAAAAGCGGCATGAACCGCGTAGCTGGTATCGGCAAGGCCGTATGCGGATGCCATTTCTTTGAAACGCGGCACACCATCTGTTTGTTTGCCCTCATTGATGTACAATAAATTCCGGCGTTGCTGCGGATCACTTTTTATAGTAGTACATACATAAATATCTTCAAAACCATCATTGTTTATATCAATAACAGAAGCAGCATTACTCCACTCGCCTACGCCGCTTACACCAGCTTTGCCGGTTACATCCTCAAACTTCAGATTGCCTTTGTTGAGGTACAATTTGTTACTGGTAACACTGGCTGTAAAATACAAATCGGGCAAGCCATCCTTATTAAAATCACCCACGGCAACGCCACCGCCGTTGTACAAAAATTCCAGGTCAAGTGTATTGAGCGAGTCGTTTTCCTGTATCGCATTATTAAAAGCAATTCCGGTTTCCTCGGAAGACAGCTTTTTGAACAACGTTTTTTGGGTACAAGACACCAGCAGTAAGCAAAAGACAGCAATCAGAATCGTTTTCATTGGTGTAATTATAAACAAAGCTGTTTTAGCAGAAAATTAAAGTTTAATGAAAATTTAAATAGCTCATTCCGGTTAATACAAATGCGCCACGGAAAAGGTACAGCTACCCTCACCCGTGGCGTACAAAATATTCATTGTAGTTTGTTCAGATCCTGTTTTTATTCTTCTTTTTTAGCAACACGCTTTCTCAACACATCCAACGGCATCGCAATCATTCTGCCCATTGGCTGAGTGCCGCGATAAGTAATCACCTTCAGCATCACCGCGTCTTTGGGTGCAATCAACGGTTCGGTATATTTTGGATAAAAACGGTCGGGAAAAGAATTATCAAAACTATAATAAATATCCAGGTTATTAGCTTCGGGGGTAAGCGTAATCATCAACTTTCCATCCGCAGTCGTATCGGCACTGAAAGAGGGATCGTACAGGCTGGGTGCATATTTTACATTTGCCTCATCCAGGCGCGGAAACTGCGCTTCTACCCTATCTACAAAATCATTCCAGTTTTTTGCCTTTTTTGGAGACCATACACTTTCTGCAATAGCCATTGCACGCGGCCACAGCATATATTCCACATGGCGCATGTTGTACAACTGCTCTGACCATAAATTGCCTTGCCCGCCTTTTATGTACTTAGGGTCAACGCCATCGGGCACAGGCTCAAACTCGTAAGCTTTTTTCAGGCGAAGCGTTGCATAAATATGTGGCTCTATGATGGGATCGCCCTGCATATAATCGAGGTAAGCAAACGTGGTGGGACTCATTACCACTTCATGCTTTTGCTTGGCTGCTTCTATACCGCCTTGTATGCCGCGCCAGCTCATCACTACGGCATTGGGTGCCAGGCCACCTTCCAGTATTTCATCCCAACCCATGAACTTCTTGCCTTTCGATTCTACAATTTTTTCTACCCTTTTACTAAAGTAAGCCTGCACTTCTTCCATCGTTTTCAGATTTTCCCTTTTCATCAAAGCTTTTACTGCATCGCTTTTTTCCCAAAAGGTTTTAAAGGTTTCATCGCCGCCCATGTGGATATATTCAAAGGGAAACAACTGTGCTACTTCGGTTATTACTTTATCCAAAAATGCATATACGTTTTCGTTGGCCGGGCACAGGTTATCATCTACCAGTGCGGTGTGCGTTGACCAATCTTTGATGGATTCGCCGGAAGAAACGCCATGATTAACAGCTCCGCCAGAACAGGATAATTCGGGATAAGCTGCAATGGCTGCGAGGCTGTGCCCAGGCACATCTATTTCGGGCAAAACATCTACAAAATGCTCCCTGGCATATTGCACTAATTCTTTTATATCATTTTGCGTATAAAAACCACCATAGTTACGCGGCTCATCGGGTATAGGCGGCGAAAAAGTACCAAAATAACCTACTTTTTTTACGTTCCATGCACCTACTTCGGTCAGCTTGGGCAGGCTTTTTATTTCTATACGCCAGCCTTCATCATCTGTGAGATGCATGTGCAGGATGTTCAGCTTATATTTCACCATCTGGTTTATAAAATCTTTTACATCCGCTTTGGTAAAGAAATGGCGCGCTACATCAAACATCAGCCCGCGCCATGCAAAACGCGGATAATCGGTAATCTCTACACAAGGTGCTGTCCAGCTTACATTATGTACAGTGGTATCACTTTCTATTTCTTTGGGCAATAACTGCAGCAGCGTTTGCACGCCGTAAAATAAACCTGCGGGCTGGTTGGCGCGGATAACAATGTTGTTTGGCGTAACAGATAGCTTATAACCTTCCTTGCCTAATGCAGTGTCGCCGTTTTTGTTCAGCAGTAATTGAATAGCAGCATTGCCACCCGAACTGCTAACAGTAACCGGATAACCAATGGCTGTATGGAGTTTATTGGTGAGATAGTCCGTTACATACTGCACTTCTTTGCCAGCTGGCGCACTGATGAGAATATTATTGGCAAAAGTAAATTTGCCTGCCTGCGGCAAAACAGATACGGGCTGCGGCATAATAGCAATGTTATCTTGCTGCGCCGGCAGTATAAAAGGAATAATGAAGACAAAAAGCGAGATACAAATTTTTTTCATAGACAAGTGTTGTGCGGGTAAATATATAATGCACAAAGCATTTACACAAACAACTTTATATTTTTTCTTTATGTGTTTGTATAAAAAAGAACGGGTAAGTATAAAGTTCTGTTTTATACTTACCCGTTTTATAAAATATTTAAATGGAAGTGCTCTTCTAAAAAATGTTAATCATTCAACTGGAGATTGCGTTCGCGAACCACCTGCTTTGTATGCGTTGTAACAACCGGGCTGGTTGCAGGAACAAGGCGAATGATACGCAATTTGTTTAAGCCGCGCATAATGAGGTAGGTAGTATCAAACTCATACCATTTACGCGCAAAGTTGGCGTTGTCTTTATCGTAGTGGTGATTGTTCTGAAAAAGTTCGCCCATCAGCAATACGCCCCACGGAGTGGTATTTTTAGATTTATCGCCATTCTCAAAATTGCTGTAGCCGTATTTATGACCACACCAGTTAACGATAGCGCCTTGCACCGGACCTATAAAAAAGTGTATCGGCAGGAGCAAAAACCACCAGAGGCTTGGGGCAAAATAAATATAAAAAGCAATATATGCAGCAGCAAAAGTGAGCCTCGTAGCCATGTGGTGGCCAATGCGATCCAGCTTGTGCCAAACAGGCAAGTAATCTTTTGTAAACTGCGGATCGGGCAGTTTTTTACCTGTTTGATAAGCACTGTAAATCTCAGCAGTATGCATCATCATCTGCCATACGTCCTTAAAAAAATGAGGAGAGTGCGGGTCTTCCTCCGTATCGCTATACTCATGATGCATGCGGTGCAGGATAGCATAAGCCCTGGGCACTAAATAGGAAGAACCTTGTGCAAACCAGGTAAGAAAATAAAAGGTTTTTTCCCAGCCCTTGCGGGTGGTGTACATTTGATGAGACGCGTAACGGTGAAGGAAAAAAGTGTGAAAAAAGAGAGACAGAAACCAATGTAAAAAGAAAAATAACAAGATAGCAACCATGAGCAAAGTTTAAAAATAAATGATAATCTGCAAACCAGCCAGCACTTGTACAAACACGAAAACTTTTGGTGTTGGTTAACTACTGTAGGTTTTTGGAAAAATAAAGTACACCGCAAAATTAATAAAAAAAATCCCTGATTAAGACACCTTCATGGTGGATTTGGAGTAAACTACCTGCTCCATATCTGCATAATATGCAATAATGGTACATAATCGCTCCATGCTATAACCGCAGGCTTGGATAGCAACAGCTTATACAGCGATTTTAATCTAATGCAATTCCTTAAATTTTACACAATTAATTACTTTCAACGCTGCTCATTGTTGTACATCTCCTTAACATTCTGCCTACATAGCATATTTATGCTATTTCCTTTCGCATACCTGCAAGGTAGTTTCGTATTGCCTTACAAAGCAACTATCACTATTTATATAAACCCTTAAACGAGTATTACTTTATGCAACAAAATAACTTTACCCAACTACTAACCCGCAGCATTTTCCTGTTGTTGATTGGCTTAACAACATTACTGCAACCGGCATCGGCACAAACAGTGCTCACCGGTTTAACCTCCAATGGCGGTCCTGATGGTAAAGGCACTGCCTTTACCATTAATACCAATGGCTCCAATTTTTCGCTCATTCAAAACTTTGCTGATTGGGGCAAAACACCTACCGGCAGTTTGCTGAAAGGAGATGACGGCAAGTTTTATGGTATGACCAGCAGCGGCGGCACATATGGCTATGGTTCTGTTTTCAGCATGTCGGCTACCGGTGCGGTAACCATGTTGAAACAATTTAATTACACTACCGATGGCGCTTACCCTGATGGTGAACTGATAAAAGGAGCAGATGGCAATCTATATGGTGTAACGCCCAGCGGTGGTATTACCTCCTACGGAACCATCTTTAAAATCTCAACTTCAGGTGCATTTTCAGTTATTAAAAACTTCAATTATTCCACCGACGGTGCGCACCCTAATGGTCATCTCGTTTTAGCCAGTGATGGCAACTATTACGGCACTACCTATAGCGGCGGTGCCAACAGCGCCGGAACAATCTATAAGCTTACACCAGGTGGTGTGTTTACAGTAATACATAACATGAATATGGCTACCGAAGGTGGCAATAGTTATAGCAGCCTTACCGAGGGTACAGATGGCAACTTATACGGTCTTGCTTACTACGGCGGCACTTATAACTACGGTACTGTTTTTAAAATAACGAAAACAGGTAACTTAACTGTACTGAAACATCTCAATGGAGCTTCGGATGGTGGCTACCCGCAAAGTGACCTGATACAAGCCAAAGATGGCAATTTTTATGGCACTTGCTATAGCGGTGGGACCGGCGGCAACGGAACCATTTTTAAGATAACACCAAGTGGTGTATATACAGTTTTAAAAAATCTTTCTGCCAGCAAAGATGGCGGCAATCCGTATGGTGCGCTACTTCAAAACACAGATGGTGCTTTTTATGGAATGACCCGTACGGGGGGCGCTTATACTTCGGGCACTATTTATAAATTAGTTGGCAACGTTTATACAGTTATTCACTCGCTGCAGCCAGCTACAGAAGGTAGTACGCCAAACGGTGCCCTGATAAAAGGTAACGATGCCAGCCTGTATGCTTTGGCCAGTCTCGGCGGCACTTACAATATGGGCACCGCTTTTAAAGTAACAACGGCTGGTGCAGTAACATTGCTTACCAGCTTTAATGGTGCTACCCTGGGCAATGAACCTTACGAATCTTTTATAAAAGGTAAAGACAGTGCTTACTATGCTACTACCAGTAAAGGCGGCGCTTATGGCTATGGCACCATCATAAAAATGTGTGGTGGTAATACTACTGTGTTGTTTTCTTTCAACAGAAGTATAAGCGGTGGCAACCCAAAAGGGAGTTTGGTACAGGCAAGTGATGGCAACCTGTATGGTACGGCATCGGAAGGTGGAAATAACAACAGTGGCGTAATTTTTAAAATAACTCCCACCGGAAATTATACGGTATTGCGCCACCTCAACAGCAGCACCGATGGCAGCTATCCGCAGGGTGGGTTGATACAGGCAACAGATGGCTTTTTGTACGGTATGAATAGCTCAGGCGGCGCTAATGGCGGAGGCACTATTTTTAAAATAGCGTTGGGCGGTGCATATACGGTAGTAAGACATTTAGCATATGCAACCGATGGCAGTAGCCCACAAGGCGGACTGGTACAGGCAACAGATGGTAGCCTGTATGGCATGACCACCAATAATGGAAAGATATTTAAGCTTACTTTACCTAATACATTTACGGTATTGCATACCTTCAACAGCAGTACGGATGGATATAACCCGCAAGGTAGCCTGATACAGGGGAAGGATGGCAACTTGTATGGCACCTGCAGTGATGGCGGCAGTTACAGCGCCGGTACCATCTTCAAGGCTTCTTTAACAGGAACTCTAAAAGTATTAAGATACTTAAATGCTACTACTGATGGCAGAATGCCAAAAGGTAGCCTGGTACAGGGTCCAGATGGCGTGCTGTATGGTACAACAAGCATTGGCGGCAAATACAATACCGGTACAATTTTCAAAATTACTAGCGGCGGCGCCTATACAGTGCTGCGCCATTTAAATCTTATTGCCGATGGAGGCAACCCCTATGGCAGCCTGATATTTGCTCCTGTTAATAACCTTGTTGCCAATCCGCAATCTGTTACTACGGATCAGGGAAAAGCCGTAGCCATTACGCTAAGTGGTTCAGGCGGTTCATCACTTACTTATACCATTTCGGCACAACCTAAAAACGGAACAATAAGTGGTACCGGTGCCAACAGAACTTATACTCCTAATGCAGGATATTCCGGTGCTGATTCATTTTCCTTTAAAGTAAGTATTGGCTGCATGGCTTCGGCACCAGCTAAAGTAAAAATAACCGTTAAGCCGGCAACAACCGTTAATCATGCACCGGTGCTGGATACCATTAAAAATAAAACAGTAATTGTAAATAATACATTGAAGTTTAAAGCAACTGCAGCCGATGTAGATGCAGGGCAAACGCTTACTTTCTCACTCAGAAATGCGCCGGCGGGTTCGAAAATCAATGCGGGTACCGGTGTGTTTAGCTGGACACCTACTGCAACGGGTACTTATACCGCTACCATAAGAGTTACGGATAATGGTACGCCGGCAATGTACGATGAACAGGCATTTACAATAAAGGTGAATCCTGCTACTACTTTAACAGCCAATACGATGGCAGGTGAAGCAACAATGAAAACCGGAGACGATGAATTATTTAGTGCAAAGCTCTATCCCAATCCGGTACATAACACCTGCAATTTGCAAATGAATACCGGAGCAGAAACCATCATCGTAACTGTTGCCGATGCAAAGGGAAGTATAGTAATAAATAAGCAATTGCATTTGCAAGGCGCTTCTTCCGCTTCACTGGATGTTGCCACCTTAGCATCAGGCATGTATTTCTTAACCGTACAAACCGATAATAACCGCCAAACCATTAAGTTCATTAAACAATAAAACAACAAGTATTTAAAGCAAAAGCCCGCTGCTTTAACACAGCGGGCTTTTGGTTTCCTTAGTGGATCAACACACCCGAATTATTACAACAGTACATTTTTATCCTGTTTCTTATACCTTTTACCTTTATCTTCATTACTTGTATCTTTATGTTCATTCCTTGTATTTTGCTCCTTTCATTCCTGTACTCATCTTCCTGCAATCACCGGAAACTGAGATATGCGCAATTGTGTGCAGCCATACGGCACCAACGTAATTTCTTCAATTGTATCATTGGTCTTTAAGTTGTAAGCAATGCTGTAAGGGATGGGACCTGCCATTTCGTTGTACAACTGCCAACCAGGTATGCGTTTGGCTTTTGCTTTAATTTGTATTGGCGCGTTATCTAAATTCCAGGGATAACTGGCTATTGCCCCTTTCTTCTCCACCGTATAACTTTCTGCCAGTTTATCATCCAGTACATTCACCAAACCATAGTTCCATGGTGTAGTGGGTAGTACTTCAAAGTAATGGCCGCCGTATTGCGCAGCATCCTTGTTATTTTCTATCTTTTTTACTTCTTCGCCCATTTTTAATGCATATACAATGGGTCCGCGCTCTATTGAGCGGGAGTTTTCGTACCAAGTGTTTTTAAAAATGTGCATGGGTAATTCCAACTCCACTACATCACTGCTTTTCCATGCTCTGTTTATTATTACCATTTGGTTGCCGGGCACTTCCTTCCATACGGTTCCGTTTATTTTAATGGTTGCTTTAGTGCACCAGTCGGGTATGCGCAGGTGAAAGGGAAAAGTAACTGCACCATCTTTATTGTCTATGTTCAAGGTAAATTTTATACCCTCTTCAAAAGGATAAGCTGTTTCTTCTCTAACAGATACCGCAGTACCATTGCCCACATAAGCGTTTACTTCGCTTGGCGAATACACTAATGCCGCCAAGCCTTTATCAGCCGTTGCATACCACAGGTTTTGGGTAAACTTTGGCCAGCCCTGATGCATGTTGGAAGTACAGCAAGGATAGCCGGTAAGCAATCCATAGCACACATCGGTGCCATCGTGGTTCACATCAAAATTGTGCGCCTGTCGGGTAATCATTACCTGGTTGGCCTGCTGAAAATATTGTCGGTTCATGTAATCATCAGTCGTTTGCGTGGGCAGTGCATTAAAAGCAATTTTTTCCAGGTGGTCGGCATAGCTCACATCGCCGGTTATTCGCAGCGTATTCTCCAATGTAAACATCATTTCTACCGCCGTACACAACTCCGAGCCTTGCGTTGGATTATTGCCATGCAGCGCTTCGTCGCCACCATACAATCCATGCGCCATTTCATCGTATTTGCGCAGGTCTGCAAAGCCTTTTTGCATCGCATTCAAATATTGCGCTTCCGGGTGTTGCTGGTAGTATATGGCAGGTTCTTTCATGCCTTGTGCAAGGTTTACACCATGTATGCTTCCCATTGTTGAAAGCATATCGGTGTTTAAGAATGCATTGGTAAAATTGAACGATTGTTTGTGCAGCAAATCACCCAACTTCAGCAGAAATGTATCGCCGGTAATATTATACAACCAATACACTACTTCCATATTGTCGGCGGCGCGGTAGCGTGCCCAAAAAGTCCAGTGGTCAAGCGGTTTTTCGGGCAGCTGTTTTAGCTGGTATTTGAAGTAATTGGTGAGCAGATTAATCACCCGCCTATCGCCAGTAGCACTGTAGTATTGTTGCAATACTTTCAGCATTACCATCTTTGGCCACCAGTCACGGCTATTATCTCTTTGCAAGCCCGGCTCGTAACTATAGTCTTTAGATGGTCCAAAGTAACCATCCGGCTGCTGGCTGCTAATCGTCCATTCTACCCATGGTTTTACTTTTGCAATCAGTTCTTTATCGTCCAGTATATAAGCCAGCGGCAGCAAACCATCTATCCAGTAAGGACCACGCTCCCACTGATCGCCATCGCCGCCCAGCCAGCCATTGCGACTGCCCATCACTAGAGGATACAACTTATCTAAATTGCCGGTTGCACCAGTCTTCTGGCGAATGAGCATTTCCTTCAGCCAGCCTTGTGGTTTAATGGCGCCCAAAGGCAATTGGATGTATGGATTTTCGTGCAGTGGTGCCCGGCTATACACATAACCTTCAAAAGGTGTTTTGTTTTGTTTTTTCTGCGCAATACTATTGAATGAAAAACATAGAAAAAGAACGGCAAAAGCGATTTTCATTAATGACAAATTGTAGATGTTTTTGATAAGTTAGAAATAAATAAGAACGCCCCTAAACTAAAGATAAAGCATTAATTTTTGATCGTCTGTTGCAAACAAAACAGGCCCCGCTTTTGATCAGGCGGTTGCAACAATGTAAAAACAATATTTAAACCTTAATTTTATACAGGTTTTCAACCTACTGTTGCGTATATGTATAAGCAAACCTTTTCTTCTGCAAAAAGAAAAACAAATTGTTGCAATAATTTTGCAGCATAAATACTGGATATGCTATTAACACCGGATAATAAACTAAAGAAGCTCATCATTATTGGCGACCGTGTTTTAATAAAGCCACAACATGCAGACGAAAGAACGTCTACCGGCCTGTTTTTGCCACCCGGCGTGCAGGAAAAGGAACGGGTACAACAAGGCTATGTAATAAAAACAGGTCCAGGCTATGCCATACCGCTGCCTGTAGAAAACGAGCCCTGGAAAACAGAAGAAGAGCAGGTAAAATATTTGCCGCTACAGGCCAGAGAGGGCGATGTAGCTATCTTTTTGATGAACAGTGCAACAGAAGTAATGTATGAAGGAGAAAAATATTTTATCGTACCGCAAAGCGCCATACTGATGCTGGAAAGAGAAGAAGATCTGTAATACCTGCTTTCATTACAAAAAATTTAATTGCCCTATTTATCAGCATTATACTGTGCTTATTGCCTTTGCGCAATAAGCACTTTCATTTTTCCGCAACGGGAATCCTGAAAACCCAAAGAGAAAAAATTATATGAAGTATTATTTATTAATACTTTCCTGAATTTTCATATTCTTCGGCCTTCGTAATTAAGACAATTGCTCTTAAACAACCCAAAGATACCTGAACTGCATTTAAGACTTGTATTGCTGCAATAAACGTGTACATTTATATGGCAATTAAACAATTAGTACCCTTAAAGCGGAAATGCGTATATGAGCGAAAAAGGCTTATACTCTCCGGTTGTTCGCAGGATTATTACCATTATCCTGCTAATAGGAATTATAGGCTCCTTTCTCGCTGTTTATTATCTTGTTTATATGCCGCAGCAGCGCATGCAATACAACCTACGAATCTTTAGAATTCTGCACGAAATAAGTAACAGCTTTAAGCAAAGAGTAGTGAATTATGGAACCGTTTACAGCTACAATTATATAAGCCAGAAAAACAAAGATACTACCCTGCATGTAAATACATTTGCACATACTATACCGGCAGGCACCTCTTCAACAGGCGATAGCGCCACTGCTAATAGTAAAGCTACCATATCCTTCCTGCCTGATAGTACATACAGGCAACGATTGAATGCTGTCTTCCTATCGTCATTCAAAGGAAATGCATTAAGCATTGATGCTTTTCAATCAGGAAAAACTATTCAGCAGGATTCTGTAAGTTTTTTCGTAAACAACCCAGCCGCAAAAAGGGATACGAATGGAAAACCGCAACACGTTTTTACAATAAAACAATCGCTTGCCGATATACTCGAACCGCTTCTTAAGGTGCACACGACCACCTTTGAATCGATACTGCTGATAAAACAAAGAGGGGATTCAGAAAAAAAAGATGCCGGTAAAAATGCCCGTTTTGATGCCATTTTGTATAAGTCTGAAAATGCTGATATTGCGAATATTAATACCGATTCTCTTTTTCATAATAAATATATCGAAGCACCTGTTATTGCAGATCTTGACATAGAAGGCATTACTTATAAAATGTTTCTGCTGCCTTTTCAATTGCAGCCCGGGGCATCCGATACGTATGTACTGGCAGGTATTGTATCGGGCGATGTTTACAAAGCACAATCGCAAAGCGTACCTATCAACCTGCTGGTAACGCTATGTGTTATAATCGTTGTATTGCTGCTTGTACTGCCATTCTTAAAGATATTCTTTTTAAGTGCCCAGGAAAACATCACCATCAGAGATGTAAGAATCATCATTGTTGTCATTTTTTTCATTCCCTTTTTTATAGTGCTCGTCTGTTCATCCACCTGGTTGTATTCGTACCGTACAAGATGGGCTACGGCTGTTTTACAGCACCTGCAAAACAGCATAACAGGCAATTTTTATAAGGAGATCAGCGAGGGTGTTCAGCAATTACGATATTACGACAACACAATTATGCATGCATCCGCAGCCATTGATTCAGACACTAAAGCAAGGCTCGGATTGCTCAACAAACCTGCGCGTGATTCTATAGATTTAAAAGACATCATTTTTTATCCTAAATATTATAAGCATTTTACCAACCTGCACTGGATGAATAATGAAGGCAATGACATTGCCGTATGGACATTGGTAAACAGACTGGCACCCACCTATTTTCAATTGAGCGACAGGCAGTACTTTAGGGATATAAAATTTGGACGAGGATACACACTGCCCAATGCACCACCAGCAATTGCCGGCGAAAGATTTAGCATACAACCTGTACTTTCCCGCCTCACCGGCGAATACACCATTAATATATCGTTGCCCAGCAGCGCCCAGATAAAGACAGCCGGCGACTCGCAAATACCAGCTAAGAACGCAGCCGTTGCCGCCTTATCCAGCAAAATGTATTCGGTGTGGAATACGATAGTGCCCAAGGGTTTCGCCTTTTGCATTGTAGATGAGGCAGGCAATATCATTAGTCATTCTGATACGGCGCGTAACCTGCAGGAAAACATACTGGAAGAATCGGGCGACAGCCTGGCAATACGCAATGCCATCCATCATAAAGACAGTACGTTGCTGCGCAATATTAGCCTGTACGAGCAACAGGTAAGAATGATTATCAAGCCCATGCCGGGACTCCCCTATTATCTTATTACTTATTACAACAAAAGAGGTGAATACCTGTTTTTACTACACATTATAGCATTTGTTTTCTTGTGCCAATCCACACTGCTCTTGTTTGCCTCTCTTTTTTCTTATAGCATGATGATAAGTGGCAAGCGGGCTACCAAACTGCTGTTTACTCCTGCCGATCTCAACTGGCTGCATCCATCGGCTGATAAAAAAGGTTATTATATTAAGAATATTTGTCAATGTATTGCCTGCTTCATTCTTACGTTTTTGTTCGCTGCTTTTTATTACTATCGTTATAGTGCAGAGGAATACTATTTATTTACTGTGAATGCTGCTTTGCTGCTTCCGCTGTTTGTTGTTACGGGCTATTATATGGTTAAGAAATCAAGAGACTTTATTATCAAAGAAAAAATAAAAGGTGCTTATTTCAGCATCAGCCAATACCGCAGATTCCTGCTTTCTAATGTAAGTATTCTGTTGCTGTATATAGTATCTATCCTGCTGTTTGCTATTCTTCAGAATGTTCTTTTTTTTAGTAAAACATGCACCAACGGGCATGTTGTAATATGTGGAATATGGATACTGATCGTATTGGCATTGCCGGTAATAGTAGCCATTGCAGGGTTTAATCCTGACTACAAAAAAAACAGTAAAGAACAGCAAGCCAACAATCATTATCTCGCTTATTTTGTAATTACCTTGTTGCTGGCGGCTACATTAATAAGTGTAGTGCCCGCTATTACTTTTGTAAGTTATGCCTTCAGGCAGGAAAATAATTTGCGGTTGCAGTCTTTACAGATAGACCTTGCAAAAAAGATACAGCAAAGACGCACTGATATCAATCAACTATTCTGGAAAACAAAATTGAATATTACCCCATTTAAGGACAGGGCCACCGCCTACATCAACAATCTCAAGTTTGATACCGGCATGGGTATTTACTTATTGAATAAGGATACACTGGAAAAGATTAATAATTACGGGCAGGTACCACCACAAAATTTAAGTTGCTCCCCCTTTTACAAGTCCATCACACGATACCTTTTTCTGCCGCCCGATCACGATGAGTTTTATGACGATCCATCGCATCACCGATACTATTACTGGCAAATGAATAATACCGATTCAACCCAGGTGCTGCGGTTATTTTACAACAACACTACAGATAACAGATCGGCTTATTCGCTTGTGCTCACTTCTACGCTTCCCCATACGTATTTATTTAAAAAACTTACAGGTAATTATATTGGCTGGCTGCAGCTTTTGCTCTTACTTATCTTCATTTTTGTTTTTTATAAAATCATTTATTCCATTGCCAAAAAGATATTCCTGATAGACTTTTTTAAAACACCCAATATTAATGTAACTGATGCCAATGCTTTGGCGCAGGAAGATACTTTATGGTTGCAAAAGAGCTACAAATCTGCAGGTCTGCAAGAAGCAGGTAAAGGCATATTCACAGAGGTCGAAGCAGTGAATTTTGCAACAATCAGAAAAAAGGAAAATGAAGCATTGAAAGAAAACAATGAGGAAGTAATTATCTGGCTGCACCTTGTACTGAACGATGTATATGAAGCTATATGGGAACAATGCACTGATGTGGAAAAATATACACTGTACGACTTTGCCACTGATGGTTTCACAAACTATAAACAGGTAATACTGCTATATGATTTGTACGACAAAGGATTGTTGGTGAAAGAAGAAGATGGCAACATTTCCCTGATGACAAAAAGCTTTCGCAATTTTCTTATCACAAAAGAGGGAGCTGAGGAAGTAAGAAAAATGAGCCGCGCAAGCAGAACAGGTTCGTGGGGTACATTGCGAACGGTATTTTATATTATTCTTATTGCAAGTGCAATATTCATTTTTATATCGCAGGAAGAAGCCTCCAGAAGATTAATTACTATCGTTACTTCAATGGGTGCATTGCTGCCGGCTATTTTAAAGCTGTTTGACAAGAGTACCTTTAGTATGCCTGCTGCCAGCACAAGTGATAATAAAAAATAAATAATTCCTGATTATATTACTTAATTGGAAATAGCATTATAACACCTGCAATTTTATAAATGCGGCCGGATAGAATAGCCGCGGTGCAAAATATGTTATCCATGTTATAGATTATTAGTATGACAACAGTACAAATTATGGAGGCAGCACGTGATATGTTGCCTTATACTTCGGAGTTTAAGCACGACATTATTCGTATTCCAGTAAGGAGTACACATTCTTTTGATGCGGAATCCTGCCTGCCATCAAATGCTTTGATAGTACCCGACAAATCTTTTTATGAAGTAGAGTTTAGAAAACTGTATATAAAAAATATAGCAGGAGACTGGGAGTTTGTAAAAATTTATTAACAGGCATTAGCAACATATGTGCTGCATAAAAAATATATCTTGTGGCACAGCCAAGACTCTTGCACCTTCATTTACAATGTACCTTCATAAGTACCACCGCGGGCATAACAGCTCATCGTGCTGCAATAAATACAAGCGGTATTACACCATATAAAACTCCCACTGAATACGGTCAGGATCTTTAAAAGCAACGTACTGCTTTTGCAATGTAGGATCGGTTTTGATACCGGTATTTTCTACGCCGGCATCGTTCAGTCCTTTTGCTACACGTTGTAGTTCTTCTTCACTTTCGCAGGCTATGGCAATATGGTCAGTACCAATAGTATGTGGGTTAAATGTTGCATTGTCTGCTGCCTTTTTAAATACAATAAAAACATTGCCAATGGGAAAGGCAAACAAGTCTTCTGTTGCAAGTACAACCGGAAAGCCGATGGTGTCCTGGTAAAAATTCTTTGCAGCCTCCAGATCGCTGCAGCGCAGGTTGATGTGGTGAATGCCTGGTGTTTTTGGAGCAATAGCCATGGTTTACTGTTTTTTTGGATTAAAGATGTTATGCTTTTAAAAGTAAGTTATTTGTCTGAATCGAGGCTTTCAGGATATGAAGGATGGAACTGATTTGAAATCCCTTATCCAAACAACTTTTTCCTTTAAACAAATGGCACATAAATTATAAACTTTGTTCCTTCTCCCTCTGTACTTTCTACCTTTATCTCACCGCCATGCGCTTTGATAATATCATAACTTAAAGATAATCCTAATCCTGTTCCCTGCCCTGCGGGTTTGGTGGTGAAAAAAGGCTGAAAAATTTTATCTGTAATGTTTTGTGGAATACCATTGCCATTGTCTTTTACAGTAATAGTAATGCTATGATTTTCCTTTTTGGTGTGCACTGAAACCTTAGGCTCATACGTTCCATTTAATTGCCTTTTCTTTTCATTTACAGCATAGAAAGCATTATTGAACAGGTTGAGCATTACTCTGCTGATGTCTTGTGGAATAATATTTATCTTACCGACGCCTGCATCAAAGCTGGTGTGAATTGTTGCATTAAGCGCCTTGTCCTTCGCTCTCAATCCATGATAACTTAATCTCAGGCTTTCATCTATCAAAGCATTGATGTCTGTTAGTTCTTTCTTACCACTGCTTGCCTGCGAATGCTGTAGCATGCCTTTTACAATGCTGTCTGCACGCTTACCATGATGCATGATTTTTTGTTCGTTTGCTCTGATGTCATCAGCTATCAACAGTGCTTCTTGTTTATTATCCAACAGCAATTCGTTTTTTAACTCATCAATCAGCTCTTTGTTCAACTCCGAGAAGTTGTTCACGAAATTTAACGGGTTTTGTATCTCATGGGCGATGCCAGCAGTCAGCTCTCCCAAAGAAGCCATTTTTTCTGAATGAATAAGCTGCGATTGCGTAGCTTTCAACTCCATCAGTGCTTTTTCCACATTCGTTTTCTGGATTTCTATCTGCCTTTTTTGAATGGATAACAGCCGGTTCAGCTTTTTTCTTTGATTGATATTAAGCAGCAGCATGATCGTAACAATCAATAGCACTCCCAAAGCAGCGAGCGATACATTTCTGGCAAATTTTTCGTTTTTAAGATCTAATTCCTGCATTTCGTTTTCTTTCATCAGCATGGCTATTTTTCCGGATTGCTTTTGCAATTCCATTGCGTACTCAAGCGTTGCAGTATTAAAATTTAATTTTCTTTCATTAACCGTGTTATACAAATTGTTTAGCAAGCTTTGAAACAGAAAGGCATGCTCGTAGTCGTTCATTTTTTTATATGCTGCCGAAAGTCCTTCATAAATGCCTTTTAATTCGGGGGTTGATTGGATAGGCTTACCTATATCAAGCGCTTTATTAAACAGTACAATAGCTTCCTTATTTTTGTTAAGCGCCATTTGCAGTTGTCCTTTACCTATTAAAGCCTGCATTACATCAACCGGAGAATTATTTTGCTGCGCTATAGTGTATGCCTTATCGAAATAAACATCAGCCGAATCATATGCCTGCTGTTGCTTATACAATTTACCTATATCATTGTAAGTATAGGCTGTACTGGCAGAGTTGCCTAAAGTTTGTACAGCCTTGTTATAGTAATTGTAGGCTTTATTATAATCCTTTTTTACAGCATATACTTCACCAATATTAGTATAAATAATTCCGATAGATTCACTGTCTTGTATATCCTGTGCATAAGGCAGTGCTTTTAAATAGTAAGCAAGCGCCGTATCGTTTGTTGCAGGATTTTTGGAGTATATCACACCAATATTGCCGAGTGTACTTGCAATCCTGAGTTTGTTGCCACTTTGCTTAGCCAGATCAAGTGCTTGCAAATAATATTGAACAGCTCTGGAATTTTCATCTTTATCTGCATAAAAAGCACCAAGATTATTAAGCAGATTCGATGTGCCCGCCTTATCTCCCAGGGTTTTAAATATATTCAATGATGTGTTGGAGTGAACCAGGGCTTCGTAGTAGTTGCCCTGATAGTTTTCAATAATACCCAGCCATTTATAAGCATACGCTTCACCACTTTTAAAGTTTAATTTAATAGCAAGGTCTTTAGCTTTGTTGGCATATTCAAGTGCTTTACCGGGTGACGACTGGTAGTTGGAAACTGTAAGACTGATAAGCGCATTCACCTTAAGGCTGTCATCCTTTCCTTTGGCTACTATCTGTAGCAGGCTATCAGTTTCTGCATCCTGGCTATACCCTTTTGCTGCATAAAGCAAGGCCAAAATAATGCAGGCCATCATTTTAATGAATGAAACAACAGGCTTTATATCACCTGTTGTTAAACAAAAATACTTGTGCTGTTTTTTTAAATTTTCCAATGGAAATTGTTTTATGACATAAGGAGCCTTGCCCTGCCTTGCAAAGTATAAATTACAACTTCACAACCTTGAAAACCTTATAATTATTATCAATCTTAACTCTTATAAAATAAACCCCACTCGATGCACCTGCAGGCAACTCAATTTCAAGATTTCCCAATGAGCGCTTACTAATGCTTGGGATGTATATTTTGCCGGTTACATCTGTTATATGCACATCCCTGTCAGAAATAATTCCCTTACCTGTAGAGATTATAAACCTGCCTTTAGAAGGATTGGGCGATACTGTTGCGGTTGTGCCGGCTGCCTCAGGAGATACACTGCCTGCCAGCTTATTACTTGTTGCCTTCTTACATCTTGCAGACGTAGAACTTGCATCCTGCGCGGTAGCCGTGTATTGATAAACGTTGTATGTTTTAACGGTCCATCTTAGTTTTTGTCCATTAAATTTTATCTGAAAAGTATTATCACCGCCCGGTAAGAAGTACTCAGGTAAATTGCCCACAGCAGTAGCAGCAGCAACACCCGACAAATAATTGTTTGGACCCGTAGGCACATACAGCATTGTAGCGTTGTCGTTTCTGCATCCGTATGTTGCTATATATTTCAACCCCGTTGGGTCATTTATTAATGTATCAACACACACGAGATAAGGCTTAAGGTTTTTGGCATTTTTACCTTTAGGATTTACATACAATGTTCCCTGCGTATAAGTAGTAATATAACATTCAGGACAATCAAGCTCAACACCGGAAGGGATGATTGCATAAGTGCCTGCATTGCCAATATAAACCGGATTAAGGGTATATACCGGCCCACTCAGCAACGTATCGCTGTTTTTAAGACCTTTTATTGTTGAAGTGAATGTGGGTACCACCCCGCCCTGAAACATTAATGTATCGTTTGCCTTTACAGAAAGTGGCGCCGGTAAAATTTTTAAATTGCCAAGTCCATATCTTATTTCAAAATTTTCAGAGATCATGGCAGCCGGAACAATCCTGAAATCTCCTGCCGTTACGCCTGTTACCATATTAACTGATGTAAAATCAGACACCACATTTGTCGCTGCCGGAACATCCGTTTCATCTACAATTACTACAACATTTTGATTACTCGTATCGCCAACAGCATTACTGTTTAAAATACTGCTGCCATTAATTATACTTTTGGCATTTACTTCTGCTGTACCGTTTATTATAGATTTTGCATTGATAATAGCTCTCGCATTTACTATACTTTTCGCATTTACAAGCGGAGAAGCGGATGAATCAAACTGATAGTTATATATGGATTGTACAGCAAGGTCAACAACCTTAGTAGTATCATTTACCACCACACCATTGATGATAGATTTGGCATTGATAATATTGCGTGCATTGATTATGGATTTTGCACTTGCCATTACGCCCATGTTCAGCAGGTCTGCATCGGTCAATGTTCTTCCGTTAATAATGCTTTTTCCATCCACAAATGCTACTACATTATTGTTAACTGTTGTATGATGAACAGTGCTGATATTATTTAAAAAGCCTGCTTTTTCAGCAACCGGTATCAATGAATCGCCATACGTGTAGGTATAATGAAAGCCGCTTATTTTATCGCCATAAGTAAGTATAGTATCACTTGGTGTTACCAGCAATGGCATTTTATTGTTGAAAAGTATGCCGTCCTTAAAGGTGTAATCGTATAATTCAAACGCCAAGGAATCATCAGCAGTCAATGGTTTAAATGAAGGACGTATATAGTACAAGCCAACATTGCTGCTGTTTGTTGCAGGCGTTGTGTACACAATAGAGTCTAAGTTTAAATCAGCAGCAGACAGGCCCGAAGCAGCCAATGGCGCACCATCTACGAGGATTGTTGACGTGAAGTCCGGCAGTTTTTCTCCGTATTTTTTTGTTTTGTTATCAGCCGTTACTGTTATCTTCTTTTTTATAGGGCTAAAGAAATAAAGCGGCTGAGAATATTGTCCATCCAACTTGCTTGGCGTAACAGGAGCTGTGTACATCTGCACCGGCGGATTGCCCATAAATGGAGGAATCACAGCAGTTGCCAGTGTTGAATTGAGGATTTGGGTAGTTACTGGCACGCCTCTCACTGTAACAGTTGTATTAGTACGAAAATATTTTCCCTTTAAGGTTACTGTAACTGCATTTTTGCCCGGAGTTGCTGACGAAGTGTTAGAAACCAGCAAACTATCCAGCTCGGGAGTAGGCGCTGCAAAACTACCAATAGCCGCATCAGCTTGTATTAAACCATAACCACTGAGGTTATCAAAGCCGGGAGTGGAAGTCATGTCCAATGCAGTATTACTTAAAATAATCCTTACAGAATCCGGCTGGAGCACTTTATCATAAAAACGCTTTTTACCTTCCAATATCAAGGCTGCCACGCCTGCAGCATGAGGAGCAGCAGCAGAGGTGCCAAAGAAATTGGGCACACCGTCACCTTCAATGTCTAAAGAACCAAAATTGACCGTGCTGTTACCACCATCAGGCGCTGTGAAGTCTGGTTTATGTCTTACTATACCATATACAGGTGCACCTCCTGTGGATGAAAATGTTTCAATTAAAGCCGGGTTAACACCGTAAGCAGGCGTGCGGGTATAACGGGCAGCAGCAACAGCCATAGCACCCTCTGCATTGGCCTGCCCCACCAGGGTAGAGGTACCGGTTGCAAACTCATTAAACTTCAGTTCGCCGCGATATACGATAAACTTAATTCTTACGTTGGGGGTAGTACCTGCAGCACGCACAATCATAATGTTTGTACGCGTATTGGCCTTTACAATAAAGGGCAGCACTTCAATAGGATCAGCACCAAAATTTGTCCTGTTCATACCAAATAAAATACTGCCGTCATCATTCGTCAGATAAATATCAAAATCGTTTTGTGCGCCACCTTGGCCAAGCGAATAAATAGAATCTTCCCATTGCATTACAATAGTATAGCTGCCCGCCTGTAAAGAATCGTTTTGAAAAATATCCCCGCCGCCAAAATTGTGTGCTTCACCCGTAAGGCCTGCCGGTGCAGCTACAGGGCTAAATATAGCTTCGTAAGATTTGGAGCCAAAATTACCCGCCGCAGAAAAGTACGATACGCCGAGCGTTTTTACACTATTTACAGCCCGCGCAGCAAGCCCGTCTTTGAAGAACGGAGTTGTAATATAAGTAATATCGTCGGCTATTACTTTGCAGCCGGCACGCTGCAGTTGGTTAATGCCTTGTGCAAAATCGCCCTCGCTTATAAAGCCGGTTCTAAAGGCAAGTGTAGCTTCGGGTGCCATATCATGTACATTTTGCAGCATTGCCCTGCCTTCATCTGTTGACCTTCCATAAGGATAATCTGCTAAAACATCTACCGGAGTCGGATGAACAGGATTGCCAGGACCAGGCAGATCTCCGTTTATAATATCGGTATTTGCAGGGTTACCGGGAATAGTGTTGTAGCCATCTGAAAGAACTCCCACCTTAATGCCTGCACCTGTTAAATGAAAGGCATTACGAACAACATCAGCATGAACCGAAGTGTCACCGCCTGTGGTTACAAGACCTGTACTGGTAATGGGCGGATACAACGGCCTGCACGAATTCACATAGCTCTTCATTTCAGCATCACTATTTAACAGACAGAGCTGACTTATGGGTATTTTGCCGGTTATGATCAAACTATTTGGACCGTTATCCACAAAGCCGGTCATGCCATACTGATCCCGTAGTTTGCTCAAGGCATTGTTGTAATTACCAGCCTTAACAACCACTTCAATTAGTACACTCTGGTCAATGATACGGTAAATCTCAGGCGATGGTATAATGCCGTTAGTAAACATCTGGCAAAGCGACGCCAGTTCCGGTCCAATCAGATCATCAGATTTTCCGGCAGCAGGAGGTGTATAACCGGGAACAATAAGACCATCGCCTGCATCAAATCCGGCAAACGGTTCAAAATTTATATTGGAGCCAGCTTGTATATTTACCTGCGTAGCACTCCACAATGCGCCGGTTATATAACTTGTACCTGTACCCGAACCTATATTAATACCGGCGTAAGGTGCCCACACCGTTCCCAGCCATGCAGATGTGTTAGAAGCGCCATTAGAAACAGTAAAGGAGAAAGTATTAACAACGTTTGTGCTGCCGTTGCCATGTACTTCAAGATATATTCTGGATGCCGCACCGCCATTTTTTAAACTGGAAGTCGCCTTATCAAGATCCACATCGCCTTCCACATAAATTCTAATATTACCAGTTGCTGTGCCTTTAAAATCGAACTCCAGTTTGTTGCTGTTTGTGTTATGGATGGATGTAAAGTAATAATCGCCCGGGCCACTAAATGTTACTTTTTTATTGCCGGACAATTTCATGTTGCGGTAATAGCCGGGCGTTATGGTACGCGTAGCAGTTACATCATCTGTTCCTTTGGAAACAAAACTGGTAACAGCAGGCAGATCCGGAAGTGTTGGAATATTGGGTATCTTTTTATATTCCGCTCCGCCGGGCTTCGGCCCCGAATAAATAGTGCCGGGCGGATGTGTTACATTGCCTCCGACTGTTCCCTTGCTAATGAATATATTACCATTCACGTCAATGTTATATTTCACATAAGCATTGGAACCCATTTGAAGAATATTGCCCGTTGCATTATATAGATTTTGAGCAGTGATACTTCCATTTATTTTAGCACCATTTGCAAGATTGATAATCCCACCACTGTTAAGGCTGCAGCTAAGGGTAGTATTACCTGTAGATTTTATAAGATTGTAACTGCCAATACGTCCATTAGTAATAGTAGCTGCCGATGCAATATTTACAGCAAATCCCGGAGAGCCGGGTGTTGTAATACCGGTTAAGGGACCGTCATTTTTGCCGCCAAACAATACAAAATCTGTAATCTTTAGTGGCTGTGCATTTAACTTTAAGGCGATCAAACATAATAACAGCAGAAGTTTAGGCATTTTATTCAGGGCAAATAACTTTAACATAGTAGCGAGATTTTAACATGGCAGCACATTAGTTGGAAAGAAAAACAAGGTAAGTTAAAAAATATATATTAATATAAAATTGATTAATACAAAAATTCACATTTGCACATATTTAGCTATAAAACAAATAGTTAAGCAGGCAATTGAATAATAAGTGCTGTTCCTTCTCCTTCTTTGCTTTCTACCTTTATCTCTCCGCCATGTGCTTTTACAATATCGTAGCTTAAAGATAAACCCAGCCCTGTGCCCTGTCCTGTAGGTTTGGTAGTAAAGAATGGTTGAAATATTTTATCTACTATATTCCGAGAAATGCCATTGCCATTATCTTTTACTTGTATCTCTACTTTGCCATCCAGTCTTTTTGTACACACGGAAACAGTTGGCTCGTATCCTTCACTCCCCTTTAGGGATTGGGGGCTCTTCTTTTTCTCATCCACAGCATAGAAAGCATTATTCAGCAAGTTAAGCAATACCCTGCTGATATCCTGCGGCACAACATCTGTTCTACCTATACTTTCATCTAAATTGATATTAATTGTTGCATTAAACTCTTTACTCTTTGCTCTCATGCCGTGATAGCTTAAGCGTACACACTCATCCACCAAAGCATTGATCTCAGTCAACTCCTTCTTACCAGAGTTTGCCCTGGAGTGTTGCAGCATGCCTTTCACAATGCTATCCGCACGTTTGCCGTGATGAAGAATTTTTTGAAGGTTTTGTTCTATATCATTCAATATTTCATCTTCCGGTTCTCCGTTTTCATGTTTGACTTTTGACCTTTCACTTTTTAATTCTTCGATCAACTCAACATTTACTTCAGAAAAATTATTAACGAAGTTCAATGGGTTTTGTATCTCGTGTGCAATGCCTGCAGTAAGTTCCCCGAGTGAAGCCATTTTTTCTGATTGAATGAGTTGTGCCTGGGTGGATTTCAATTCCTTAAGTGACTGGTTTAACTGCGCTGTCCGTTGGTTCACCTTTACCTCAAGCAGTTTGTTCTGACGTTTTAAATTGAAGGAGCGAAACGCCGCATATATCAATGCTATTAAAACAAAATAAATCACAAATGCCCACCAGCTTTTCCACCAGGGACTCGCTATCGTGAAACTAAATTCGGCGGGCTTGCTCCACTCATAACTATTTAGGGAGCTCACTTTAAAAGTATATTTTCCTGCAGGGAGCTCAAAGTAATTTCTGCTCGAAGTGTTGGTAGTTGTCTCGCTCCATGCACTATCATATCCTTCGAGGTAATACCTGTACTCCGCATCGCCGGTGCCTTCATTCGATTGAACAAAATGAAATTGTAAATTATTCATGTCATAAGGCATGGTAAGATTTACCGGCATGTTGTAAGGTCCGGTAATGCTGTCCCACTTCATTTTATTTCCATAAGCATTTGAGACCATATTCAGTTTTTGCCCCTTGAGATAGTAATTGTTCGTATTGGCATCCCACAGGGTATCTCCCGTTACGGTATATTCGCCCCGCTTGTTTGAAAAATGTTGCGGCTCATTATACACATCAACACTTGTTATATACGTTTTGGAGAGAACAGGTTTATTTAATTGCAGGGGAGGCAAAAAGGTGATGCCTCCATTACCTACCCACCAATAGATCCCATTATGGCTAATGCCATCATTTTGAAATTCACCCAAATTGGCACTAAAGCCTTCATTCTTTCCTAAAGATTGTATGCACCATGTATTACCGGTAAACGGATTTGGCGGCGTAATGATATTTACACCGGCAAAGGTGCCGGAATAAATACAACCGTTATATTCATTAAGGGATTTGATGTAGGAATTAAACAAGCCGTTTTGTGGTGAAAACATGGTAACGGAATCTCTTCTTTTGTTTATTTTGAAGAGAACGGTATCAATTGCTATCCATGTATTGCCCAATGTGTCAGAACACATCGGTTTGAAGACCGTGCTTTCGGCAGATAAGACAGTATCTGTGTATCGAATGTACGCACTACCACTATCTATTACACCCAATACATTCGACCCGGTACAGAGTAATATGTTTGCTTCTTTATCCTGAATTTGTTGCAAATTTTCGTCTTGTTTACCCAGGGAAATATCCACATGAAAACGGAGTTTCTTTTCCAGATTAAATGCTTCAAAGCTACCAGTTCTAAAGTTTTGCAGCCATATATTGCCCTTGTGAAGTACAGGATAAGCTGTTGGCATTTTACCCAGATAAGTTATTGTTGTATAACCCGAATCAATGATGTCGAGCCCGCTTGGTGTGGCTACATATATTTTTCCATCAATGCATTTCACACCCAGCGTATCGTTACTTAAACCTGCCGCTTTATTTAAAATCTTTGCTTTGCCGGTAACAGGGTTTAAAATTTTAATTCCTTTACCTACGTCGGAAATCCAAATATTGTTACGGGCATCCTCCGCAAGTGCAGTAATATTGGTATTGCCTGCATGGTGTGTATCGTAACCATTTTTATTTAAAATCTCCAGATTACCGTAATTGCTTAACCAGATTTGTCCGTTCTTATCCAATAAAGAAGAACCAATCCATCCTTCCTCAGAAGGAAAGCGTATTTCCCTTGTCGTATTATTTTTCGGGTTGATTATCTTTAAATCATGGGTACGTGTACTATAGTCTAAATAATCAACGAGCATATTTCCGTTGCCATCATCCATCATATTATAGACATAGAAAGTTTGGAGGGTTGGTTTAAAATTCGTGGTAGTCCAATCAAGGTGGTTAATAGTTCCTGCGTGCCTGTCGATAACAGACAATCCACCATGAGCATCATCTACCCATATTCTTTTTTCTTCATCCTTTGCAATCCTCCACGTTGTATCAGAGGGCAATCCATTTTCTTTTTTAAAATAACTTATCGTATTCTGCTTTGCATTTATAATATCCAGCCCGTTGTTGGTTGTAATCCACATATTTTTTTCTTCATCTTGTAACAAGCTTCTAGCAGTATCGGCTGATAAACCTTGCTTTACTGTAAAGCTTTTTATAACATTTTTATGTAGGTCAATAATGCGCATGCCGCTATGCGTTTCTACCCATAGCTTACCATAGCTATCAAATGCAAAATCCCATGGAATTGAGCCTTCCATCTGCATCTGCTTAGCATCTAACTCCTGCAATACATTTTTTTCGGTATTTAAAACAAAGAGACCTCTTTCGCCGGAACTGTATTTGAAGAAAGATACCCATATTTGTCCTTTATCATCTTCCCTTAAACTATTAATCTGAAGACGCGCTTTCAGATACCGGACCAGGTTCTCGCCATCGTACCGGAACAATCCGTTTCTTGAAGCAATCCATATAAAACCTGCTTTGTCTTCTAAAGTGCAATCAACTTGTTGTTTGCCTATTATATCCTCAGCATTGGTGATTTCAAAAAAAGGCTGGTTTGTCATTTGTTTAAAAACCAGTGGGCCTGCTTTTATAATTTCAGGCGTAACTGCATAGGTTTTAAAATGAAATGGTTTTGATGGAAGGGTATTATAATTAAAAGCTGCACGTGGCAAACTGTCCCAATTAAAATGAGTTACTACTGGCTTTTTCGAGAAGGGCTGCGCTACCGTGCTATCATACACTTCTTCGGGCAAAGCATCAAAGTCTAACTTTTTTGTTGTAACGATTAATTTGGAAGTATCATAAAACCGTATTTTTTGCGGCGCTGACCAATGGAGTGCGATGGTTTTAGATTGAATTACATATTTCGGTAAAGGGATGTTTCTGTTCCTTTCATTACAACTGTTAATAGCAAATGAAAAGCAGATAATAATGAGCAATACAAAAATTTTATTCATTTGAAGGACTTAGGTTGTTATTGGTAATTGAATTAAAAACGCACTTCCTTCACCTTCCTTACTTTCCACTTTTATTTCTCTATCATGAGCTTTTATGATGTCGTAACCTAACGACCAATGCTGTTTCGTATTCTATAGATAGTGTAGCAAAATATGGCAAGGTATGCAGTACAATTTCCATAAAGAAAGATACAGACAGATAGCATACAAATCATGAAAAGTTTTGTATTTTATCAGAACGGAATTCAAGAATCCTCTTTCCCAAAGCCGTTTCTTAATAAACTCCTGCATTTTATTTTCTCTAAAGAATACCTATCTTCCAAACCTGAATAAACCGTGTGAAATGAAAACCATATTTGTCGTTCTACTAAATGTATTTGCCTTGAACTTATTTGCACAAAACAAAGCAGTGCTGCAAAACAATGCTGCTGCTTTGCCAGCTTCCAACCCATTCAGCGCACCCAGCAAGCTGCCCTTTGCAGCGCCGCCCTTCAATAAAATCACCATTACCGATTATAAGCCCGCACTCGAAGCCGGCATGAAAGCCCAGCAGGAAGAGATAGCTAAAATTGCCAACAATCCGGCTGCGCCTACATTTGAAAATACATTGGTCGCATTGGAAAAATCGGGTCAATTATTGAGTCGCGCAAACCACGTGTTCAATCTTGTTACCGGCGCTAATACCAACGATACCTTGCAGCAGCTACAGGAGGAAATGGCACCGCAACTGGCTGCCAACCAGGATGCTATTTACCTTAATCCGAAATTGTTCAAGCGCATTGAAACCATTTATCAAAACAGAGAAAAACTGCATTTAGATTCCGAATCAAACCGGTTAGTCGAGTACCAATATCTGGAGTTTGTTTTGGCAGGTGCCAAGCTATCGGAAGAAGATAAAACAAAACTGAAAAAACTTAATAAAGAAGAAGCCGGACTAAGCGCAAAATTTACCAATCAACTCCTGAATGCCGCTAAAAACAGTGCCTTAATAATTGAGGATTCATCTAAATTAAAAGGACTCTCTGCCACCGAAAAGGCGGCGTATGCACAAAATGCAAAAGCAGCTAATCTTACCGGCAAATGGCTCATTCCATTGCAAAACACCACGCAGCAGCCACCGCTGCAATCGCTTGATGACCGCGCCACCAGAGCGCAATTGTTTCAGGCATCCTGGCTGCGTGCAGAGCATGGCGATTCCAACGATACACGTTCTACTATTTTGCGGCTTGCAGACATTCGCGAACAAAAAGCAAAACTAATGGGCTTTCCCAATTATGCCGCCTGGAAACTGCAGGACCAAATGGCGCAAACACCCGAAGCAGTTGCACAATTCTTTGCACAATTAGTGCCGGCCGCTACCGCAAAAGCCAAAGGCGAAGCAGCCGAGATACAAACACAAATTGATAAGCGGGGCGACAGTATTACACTGATGCCCTGGGACTGGAACTATTATGCCGAGCAGGTGCGCAAGGAAAAATACAACCTCGATGAAAATGAGATAAAGCCGTATTTTGAACTGAATAAAGTACTAGAAGATGGTGTGTTTTATGCTGCTAATCAACTCTACGGTTTAACCTTTAAAGAGCGCCATGACCTTCCTGTATGGCAGCCTGATGTACGTGTGTTTGAAGTGTTTGACAAAGATGGAAAACCATTGGCTTTGTTTTACGGCGATTATTATAAGCGGGATAATAAATCGGGTGGCGCATGGATGAGCAACCTGGTGGAGCAAACAAAACTGATGAACACCAAACCGGTAATTTATAATATATGCAATTTTACAAAGCCTGCGCCCGGTGAGCCTGCCCTCATCTCTTTTGATGATGTAACTACCATGTTTCACGAGTTTGGTCATGCACTGCATGGTATGTTTGGCAACCAACAATATCCTACGCTTTCAGGCACTAATGTTGCCCGCGATTTTGTGGAGTTTCCCTCGCAGTTCAATGAGCATTGGGCATTGTATCCAACAGTATTGAAGCATTATGCAGTGCATTATAAAACCGGCGAACCCATACCACAAAGTTTGGTGGATAAGATAAAAAGTGCCGGCACGTTTAACCAGGGGTACAGCCTGACCGAGCTGCTGGCTGACGCTTCGCTCGATATGCAGTGGCATACCACCAAAGACAGCAATGCAATAAACAATGCAGATTCTTTTGAATTAGCTGCTTTGCAAGCTACCGGGCTGGCTTTGCCGCAAGTGCCGCCACGCTATCGTTCTTCTTACTTTTTGCACATCTGGAGCAATGGTTATGCTGCCGGCTATTATGCGTACCTATGGACAAAAATGCTGGAAGAAGATGCGTATTCATGGTTTGAAGAAAATGGTGGCTTAACGAGCGCTAACGGTCAGCGTTTCAGAGATATGATTTTATCGCGCGGCAACACCGAAGATTACAACAAAATGTTCCGCAATTTCAGAGGTCATGCACCCAGCATCAAGCCCATGGAAAAAGCATTGGGATTGCCTGCAGGAGAGTAACATTTTTGTTGAATCGTGAAAGCACGAAAGCGCTAAGATTAAGAATTATAAAGTATATAAATTAAAGTTCCGAACTATTACAACAGTTCGGAACTTTCTATTTTGAGTATAAAACAATCCATGATATAGTTCTTATATCAGGTAATCAGCCATCATCAGTATAATCCTGGTCTAAAAAATTAAAATAATCCCCATTCGTCTTCATACTCATCCTTCTCAAAAGAAGCAACCCATTGCTTAAACAACTCGCGGAAAGCATCTATTTCCTGCCGGATAATGAGGCGGTGTTCCGCTTCCATCAAATCATCTTCTATAAAGTTGTTGGTGCTTATTTTTATAAACTGTGCATTCTTTCTTATGATAGCTGCATTCTCCATGCGAATAATATATAGCCCCACTTCGGAACTTCTTATTTTAGCAGCAACCTCATACGCATCACCCAATATCATTTCCTTTTGATCTTCCATAAACTCCTTATTAAACAGGCTGTCCTCACCAGGCTCTTTCATACTGTCAAATGCCGCTTTAAGCACGAGCACTACTGTATTCCATTGTTTATACATGGCTTTGCACAGCTCGGTGGTTACCGAAGATCTCCATTCTTCTCCTTCAGTGTATTCTTCATTAAATTCATCGTCGTCCCACTCGGGCAATTCATTTAAATTATCCGGATTCATGGCATAAAAGTATAGGGTTTATTGTTTTTAGGAGATTTTTTCTTCGGCGACAAGCCTACATTTTACACGGCATTATTTAGAATATAAGTAAAACTACGCCCGTAATAACGAGCGCAGAAGAAGCAATCTTTGCAGTACAGTACAATCAAAATAAGCTATCAGTAGTATTTCGCAGTTGGCTTAAATTCTCTAATAAAATTAAAAATCAGCCATCAATAATGATCTTTATAAAATCCACAGATTGCTTTATTATCGCTCGCAAAGATGCGACTCTTATCCTATCAGGCACAGCAGCCCGGACTAACTTTAAAATTTCCGATTAAAAGATAATAATGAAACAATATTTCTACGAATACAAATACTCGTTTAAGTGATTGATAGTTTGCTGTTGTGTAAGAATGGTGTCTTTTACTACATCGCTCATAGAGATAATGCCAGCTAAGCGATCATTATCAAAAACGGGCAGGTAGCGGATGTTGTTGCTGGTCATTAATCCCATACAATGATCTATCGTATCCTCAGGTGATACACGCGGCAAATCAGCCGTCATAATTTCAGACACGAGCGTGGTATCGGAATGTTTATTTTGCAGAATTACTTTTCTTGAATAATCCCGT
Organism: Ilyomonas limi; assembly: GCF_005233845.1. Taxonomy (GTDB): domain Bacteria; phylum Bacteroidota; class Bacteroidia; order Chitinophagales; family Chitinophagaceae; genus Ilyomonas; species Ilyomonas limi. Next base: position 187,702 of record NZ_SZQL01000005.1, on the reverse strand, counting down.
TCGGTAACAATACCTAAGAATGTATCGCCTTGCATTATCACTACCGAACCTATATTTTTTTCGGCCATCACTTTTAATGCCTCATACACCGAAGTATCGGGAGAAACTGCAACGGCATTTGTGCCCTTGCGGGAAAGTACTTGTTGTACGCGATTCATAAGAGGGATATTTTATTTGAAAACGGAATGTACAACATAACAATGAAAATTGCCGCAACATTTTGATATGTGTGCTCGATTATCGTCAAAAAAGGGGTATTTATTTTATGCAATTTTTCCAAAGCGCGGGCACCTATTTTCTTTCATAGGTGTTTGTTTACGCTTAGCCCTTAAAATATCTCCCACATTGTACGATTTGGTATGACAAAAAGGACAGGCATTTACATCCCCGGCACTATCTATGTAAATGCTGCGGCTACCGGCATAACAACCAACCCTGCGCTGATGAAAACCATGATACATTACAAAGGGAAAGTCTTTATATTTTTTGTCGCTGTTGATACTTTTAAAAAACTGCTCCAATTGAAGTATATGTGTTTCTTCGAGCAGCACTTCTTTATTGGCATAATGCCCAATGTTTTTGGGCTCTAATAACTGTACAAAGTGAGCACCTAACGTTTTGGCAAACTGCATATACGGCATCAGGTGCCCCCCATCAATAAATGATTTGGTAACGCATATGCTGAGTGTAACTACAAGACCAGCATGTAACGCATGTTGCACACCATTTACAGCTTGCTCAAAGCTGCTGGCGTGCCGCCGGAAACCGTTGTGCAACTCGGGTATATAATGATCAATGCTTACCACCACACCTTTGCATCCGGCTTCTTTCAGGCGTTTAGCATTAGTAGCGGTCAAATTAAAACCAGATGTAAGCACAAAACATTCACTCCTTTTTTTTGCATGCTTTATAACTTCCACCAAATCGTGTATGCGTACCATTGGCTCGCCGCCGCTAAAGTGAATCTGAATAGCTCCCTGCTGCTGGTACAAGTCTACAATTTTAATGAGTTCTTCTCTTGTAAACGTTTCTTTTTTATTCAGGTTGTCCCATTCAAAACAATGCTCGCAGCGCAGCGGACATTTACGGGTAATGGCGAAAAAAACCATGCTTAACCTGCCGGTATATTGCAATGGAAATGCATGACGCAATAACTCATCTTTTAAGAAAGCATTGTACGCCGCCGAAGGCCAGCCAGGGTTGTATAAGTTATTGTAATATCTGCCATCTACTTTGTACATTTTATGCACCTGCGCACCCCAGGTTTGCCTGCGCAACTGCATCAACTGCCGGTAAGCTTTTAATATTTGTACAGGTTTTTTGATAGTAATACAGGCTAAATAAAACAATGTAAGCTGCTTGCAAAACGATACAAGCCATTTTTCCAGCTTGCTGGTTTGCTGTGTACGCAAAACAGTTGGTTTCGCACTATAACTTACATAAGATGGAGCATTTGTTTTTTGCGGAATGATTATAGTCGTTTCCATAAAAAGAATGATAATTTTGAAGAACAGTTTTGGTATTTATTTAGTTTAGCACATACGTATCAGTAACAGCATCCGCTGTTTTGTTGTTCCATTGATAAATGTATTTTGCCCAGTGTACTTCTATTTTTTTAAACGTTTCTTTACTGTACTCATACTCGAATGTGCGGTATTGTTTTTCTTTTTGTAACTGTGCTATAAATCTTTTTTGTAGCAGTTCAAAACCGTTGAGGTGCAAGCCTTCATAAATATTCTGAAGTATCACAATTGCGTTTTTTTCTAAGTCTTCGTAACGCACTTCCACAAGATTACCTGCGGGTATCAAAGCTTTATCTTTTTCGTACTGCTCCATCAGGTGAACGTAATGCCCAAACACGACATTTTCTATTTGGTCATCCGCTATAGATTGCAAGCAAAACTTGCGAATAGCTTTGTACCATAAGTTACGCGTGGAATAAAAAAGATGATAAGGGTCACGGCTGATATAAATAAACTTAGCATTCGGAAACAGTTGCAGCAGATACCGGATGCGTTCTGTATTGGGCGGACTTTTAAGCAACAACTGTTTGCCCTTGTGTTTATAAGTGGCAAGTTTTAAAACATAGAGATATTCTTTTTTCCATCGCTGAAAATAAATTTTATTGTTTAATAGCTGCGAGCAGCTTAGCCATTCTTTCCAGTTTAAGGGAAAAACAAAACGCCAGTAATCGGTATAAGCAGATGCTTTATTAATTAAAAAACGTTCTTCTTCTGCAGGATCGTTTAACGCCGGAACAACATTGTTGAAAAAAGCCGTTTTTAGTTTGAGATGATTGATAATAAATTGCAGTACTTGCTGCAACCATTTGCCAAATAACAAGCTGGTATTTGGGCAAATAATATCGTAGTAAGAAAGGTAGCCGAAGCGCTCATCAGCAGCCATTAGTTTGTGCAGATAAGTAGTGCCGCTGCGGTAATGACCAATGATAAAAGTTGGGTCTTCAGCAATATTTGTGCTTCCGATTTTATTAGCATAAAAAAGCCGTTGCAAAAGGGCGCATGGCATTACCAGTATCAATTTTATATAATATACCACCAACAACATCCAGCCTTTTGCGGATAGCTTACCGGCTGCAAGCACTTTTTGTGTAAAGGTGATTACAGGAGCATGCAAAGGCATTATTTTTAGTTGGTTCTTCATGGGTAATTCTTTAATTGGTGTAAGGCTTACTTCATTGCCCACTTGTTTACATCACCATTCATTGCCTGTTTATACAAACTCATACTAAAGTTGGATAAAGCGCCGGGTTGTTTAAACTGTTTTAAAAAACCTATATCGGCAGCATTAGTAAAATTGCGTACATGCTCGTAATAGCCTTTGGCGTGCAGTATGTACGTTTGTGTCTTATTGTTGTTGGCAATTGGTGTGTATAAATACTCGATAACCGTTGCATTACCGGGCATTGGCTGCTGCAGGTAGCTGGCATCTTCTTTTGCCAGCAATGGAAGTACATTAGCACCGGTTTCATCGGTGGCTTTTACGGGTTGCAGTTTGCTTATTTGCAATGCTGCATCATCGCTAAAATCAATAGCAGCATAATCAATTTCCCAAAACATAAAGCCTGCACTCAATTGCACGTTTAGCTGTTCATCCGTTATGTCATTAAGATTAAGCGGCACTACTATTTCTCTCGTTGCCAGTGGACCAGTGGTAGTAAGGCTTTCTGCTACCTGCCAGCCTTTGCTGGTATGTATCAAAATGTGCAATGGCAGTTGCTGTTCTTCTTTCCAATGCGTTAGTTTCTCAACCGGTGTATTGCTTTGTTTTTTTATAAATGCAGGATAATATTTACCGAAGCCTTGCGTGAATTTTCCATACACCATATCCAACCAATAAGAATTTTTTAGGCGCAAAACCAACTTTGCAGTGGTAGTATTTGCAGATCTTTCAAAAGAGAGATTCAGCGTGTTGTTATTGTTTTTAGCTGCCGCTGTATCGTCAAAATTGAAGCTCCACTCATCATTTGACAGCGCTATTAACGGCATTACATTTTTGCTATTAGCTGTTGCCGTTATCGGGAGCATTGGCTGCGCAATAGAATGTAAACCACCGTTTTCATCGGCAGCAACCCGCACGTTTTTATCATGCGTTATTACCAGCAATTCGGCAATATCAGTAAATTGTTTTTCTTTTAATTCATTGCTTATTTGCAACTGCAGTTTCCCGTTTGCATTTGGCTTCATCTGCAGCGTTAGATAATCGTTGCGGCATAGCTGCGGATAAATAGCACCACCATATATTTCGCCTTGCAGCTTCATTTCGGTACCATCATATGCACTCACAAAAGGGCAGGAACTTTTTAGGGCAAGTGCGATGAGGGAAATAACTGTAAAAGTGCCTGCTGCTATTCCAATACCACCCAATACATAGCTCAGCGTAGTTTTACCTTTATTTTTTTCAACTACTTCTATCTTTTGCACCTTATCAAGCGGGAGTGTATAGGTCAAAAAGGGTTTAGCAGTTGTATCTACAGGCACATACAAGTGTACTTCATTCAGCACTGTTGATTCAATTACGCTGTTTTTATATCTCATATTACCACCTCTGCCATTATGCAAATGCAGTGTATGATATGTCGGCAAAGTATCTAACTGGCAAGTGATATATTTTCTGTCTTCGCTTACTATTATATTGCGCATGTGGTAGGCTTCGCTGCCGGCACGTAATATGAAATACCGGCTTTGGTATTGTGGCGCATCAATATTTTGAGCCATACCAGTAGTATCTTTTAAGGCTGCTTTTTTATTTTGAAAGTCCTGCACCTGATAATAATGCTGGCAGCTGGTAAGCAAGTAAAAAAGTGGAATAGCAGTAAAGCCGAATACTACTCTAAGCAGTGCTGTGGTTGGGTACATAGGATTGGATTTACGGTAATGAAGGATAAAGAAGTTATCAGCAATTTAAACAAAAGTTTTCAGTTGCAAATATTTTATAACAGCGTACCTATTATATATCTATTTACCTGCCGGCAACAAGTCAATTATCTCTTTTTGCCTTTGCCATTCACTTAAACTGCCGTTTACAATAAAAGTGGTGCTTTTTGTAAACAAAGTAATCAATGTTCCGGTAGCAGCACCAGCTACTCCTCCCAAAAGCAACCCTCCTACAGCAGCTTCTGCAGGTGTAGGTGTTATAGCATCGTGAATAATACCACCAAAAGAATTATTGTTTTCATTCGGCTCGCCTGTAACTGCTCCTATAATGCTTACAGGTATTGCTCCGACTATGGCACTTACCAGCACATTATGTCCCAAGTTTCTTCTTGTTTTTATAAAACCAATGTTTACAGCAAGAATTTCAACTGTATCAGTGTTCTTATAAATAAAAACAGAACTGTCTGTTGTGCTCAACAAATGCCCTTTTTGAAACTTGTTGCCCGCCAGGCTGTAAAAGCGCAAAAAGGTTCTTTTTTGCGCATGTATTGCAGTACACCCCAGTACGAATAATAGCAATGAAACAAATAAATTTTTCATAAGTGAAAAATTGTTGATTTACAAAAGCACGGTTGTATGAATACTTATGTACCGGTAACCCAATTATTTTCTTTTGCAACCGTTACGTATCTACATTATCGCTGATGGTATGTTTAGTAATCATAGCTGGTAATCCACCTACGATGGTGTTGTTTGTTAGGGCAGGCTACGCTGCAAGTACCAGGTGCAGCATAGCTTTTAGAGCTTCTTGTCTATTATTTCACAGCTTTTAATGTTGCAGATAAACTATTGGCCAATATTACTTTTACCATGTACATACCATGCGCCCAATTGCCTGCATCGTAAGACAGAATGGTAGTGCCGGCCTGCAGGTTTTTATTAACCGTTTGTATCACCCTGCCCGTGGCATCGGTAATGGTTACCTGTGCAGCCTGCTGCTCCTTTACACTTATTGAGAATCTTAGTTGGTTGGAAAAAGGATTAGTTAATAGCTTTACTGCAAACACATCATTGCCTGTTGCAGGTGCTGCCATCTTTTGCTGCGTAATAGTATTGCTTGTTATAAAGAAATCTGCCACTCTTGCGGTATATACTTCCTGCCCGGTAGATTGCTTGTAACCGGAAAAATACAACCAGTCTCCAACACGCGTAAGCCCGTAAATACTGTTCATGCCGTCTAATGTTGGATCTTGCATTTTATGTGTGCCTCCATTGGTAGCGTCACTTTGCCAAAGGGTATCATTCATAGTAAAAAACAGTTTGTCATTCACATTAACCATATAAGAAAAATAACTGTTGTCAATACCTGGCGTAATATTCTTTATTAAATGTGTTCCGGTTTTTACACCATTGGATACCCACAACTCTGCGCCATGCTTACCATCATCTGCCATAAAATACAACAAGGTATCGCCATTTACCAGCGCAAAAGGATTGGAGCTTGCCGGCCCGTTATTGATGTCTCTTACCAGTTTAGTACCTGCACTGGTACCATCGGTAGCATATAATTCGTACCCGCTGGCAACCGTACTGTAGGCATCAAAGAATAGCTTGTTATGGGCTTGTGCAAATGGCGTATAAGGCTGAATCAGTACAGCTTTCAACACTTTGGTTCCTGCATCCGTTCCATCTGAGGTGTACAGAAAAGGACCATAACCATAATCGGCAGCGAAGTACAGCTTATCATCAAAATTATGCAGGTTGAACGGATAAGATCCATCGTATCCGGCACGAATATCTTTCACTATTACAGTACCGGCAGTCGTGCCATCGCTTTTCCATAGTTCAGTACCGTGCTCAAAGTCAGTATTAACAAAGAACAACATATTGCCTACACCAACCGGCGTTAGAGAATAATAAGGCAGTATATCGTTTTTAATAATTCCGGTACCTGCGGCTGTACCATCGCTGCGCCATAGCTCCTGCAGGTATGTGCTGTAATTGAAAACAGTAAAATAAAGCAGGTTATTGGTAGCAGCCATATCCTGCACATAACCAGTTATATTTAGCTGGTAAAACAAGGAAGTACCGGCAGCCGTACCATCTGTTTTTCCTAAGTAATACCCCTTATTATTATTTGCAAAAAAATACGTCTTATTTTTAAAGTTTGTTAAATGAGAAGGAAAAGAAGCACCCGAACCAGGATATATATCTTTTACCAGGCTGGTACCTGCAGCATAGCCATTGCTCTCCCATAACTCGTAGCCGTATTTGTAAGTACTGGCGGCCAATAAGGCTTTGTTTTTATTGGTAGCAGAAGCTGTAAAACCAAACGGGTACGAAGAAGCGGATGAAGAATAGTTAATATCTTTTATCATTGCTGTACCTGCACTGGTGCCATCACTTTTCCATAGTTCCAGCCCTTTTACGCCATCGTTGGCACCAAAAAGAAAGGTGTTGTGCTTGTAGGTTAAAAACTGTGGGTAAGAACTATACAGTCCGGACATAATATCTTTTACCAACACAGTGCCTGCATCGGTACCATCGCTTTTCCACAATTCAAATCCTAAGGAAGCATTGGCATAAACAAACATTAATATACCATTCTTATTTACAAGTCCGTAATAAAGATTTGTTCCGCCGGGACTAATGCCTTTTACCTGCACCGTTCCGGCAGCAGCGCCGTTACTTTTCCATAATGTTTCATTAACACCATCGGCAGTAATTGTAAAAAAGACAGTGCCGTTAACGTTCATAATACCATCAGGAAAAGAGCTTCCTGAACCAGGCACCATATCTTTTACCAGTTGCACATTATTAGCCTGGTTTGATGAATTGTACCTGCACAATTCTACACCGCTATCAAATGTACTTCCCTGGAAAAACAAGGTTTTACCACTTATTGCAAAAGGCCTTTCATTATTATCGTAGTAGAAGGATGGCAGGGAAATATCATCGCTATTGTTTACAGCATGAGTGCCTGCATCGGTACCATCAGATACCCAAAGATGCACGCCGGTACCGTCTTCTGCAGCAAAATATAGCAAGCCATTCAAAGGTGTTAAATTGGCGGGTAAATCCTGTCCAAACGGGTTGATGTCTTTTACCAAAAAAACACCGGCTTCGGTGCCATCTGCTGTATAGAGCTGCGGGTCTGAAAAAAAGCTTTCCATAGTAAAAAACAATTTACCATTTACGTTGGTCAGATATCTTGTATTGCCACCATACACCGGATAAAAAGAAGAAAAGTCAGCTATCATTATAGTACCTGCTGCAGTACCATCGGTTTTCCACAACTTATCTCTTCCATTGTAGGTGTAGGCATCTGTAACAAAGTACAACGTACCGTTTACATCGGTTAAATAAGAAGGGTTAGCATCCTGGTTAAAAATGCCTATGTCCAGCACCATATATGTTCCTATAGCAGTACCATCGGATACCCATAATTCTCTGCCATTTAAACCATCAGAAGCTGCAAAATAAAATTTATTGCCCGAAACAATTATATCATCAGGATTGGAAGAAGCTACGCCATTGTTAATGTCTTTCAGCAGCCACGTACCGGCGGCCGTGCCATCGCTTCGCCATAGTTCACGGCCATGAATGCCATCATCCGCATTAAAATAAAAAATACCATTCAGTTCGGCATACATATCCAGTGTGGTGTACATGTTGTTGCGCGGGGCAGCATCGGTGGACTTTTCTATATCAATAGCACGGATGTTTTGTGCCTGTGCCAAAGCACCAGGCAACAGGCAAAGCGAGAGAGTAAAAAATTTTATAAAAAAGGGTAAGTTTTTCATACATAAATTATTTAGCAGGTTGATAATGGAAGCAGTAAGGACGATTTACAAGGCAACAATTTTTTTCAGTTCTTCGCCGGATAAAAGTGGGGACTGTCCTTTTTTTATTTTTTCAATAGCCAGTAAAGCTGCCTTTTTGGTTTGCGGCTTGGTAGCAATAAAGCGTTTACCTTCTTTGGATATAAACACCAAAACAAACTGATGATATACAGGCTTACCATCTTTATAAATATCGTAGCCATACGCATTGTTTGGCGCGTTGTACAGCTTAAATGAATAACTGTTCTCCCCGCTGTTTGCGGGCATTGCTTTTTGAGATGGATTGCTAGGCAAGGCCTGCTTTTGCTGCTGTGCAAATGTTGATGTACTTACCAGTAGTACCACTGAAAAAATGCAGGCATTTCGTAGTATTTTTTTTGCTTTCATAATTGCAGGTTGTAGGAATAAATGATAGTGGAATGCAAAGGGGAAATGAAGGTGTACAAAGGGCAAAGTATATGTATAGAAAAATAAAAAGGTAATAAAATAAGCTTGTTGGCCGGCTTAGTGTTATAAATTAATCAGGAAACAATTTAATAAATAGAAACCATTAAAATACCAGTAAAGGGTTTAGGGCGCTTTGGTTGAACACATAGCTAATTGCAGCTCGGCAGCGGAGATGGATAACTTGTTTTAAATACATTATCACTCCAGCAGTTACCAATGCCAGAACCATCCCACAACAGGTCAACGCCCGGCAGTGGAATGTCGAGCACAGGGGGAGCTGCGCCATTTTGTTGAGCTACATTTTTGATAACACGTGTTCCGTCGGGGTTAGGTTCTATATCAAACTGGTCGGGAGTAGCTCCTCCAAGCGCTACCAGCACCAGCGTGCTGAATACAGTAATACCAGAAAAATTATTATGCATAACGGTATTATGCTCTACCGTGGTTTGATCGGTACCTAATATAAGGATACCTAATCCGGATGGTATCACAGATTCCAGCGAGCCCTCTTCGCCAAAATTCTCATGATTATTATCGAAAACATGGTTATAACCAACATATACATTGGTTGATGTTTTTACAGTCTTACCCGGCAGCAGATCTATTAACATGCCGCACACATTGTTGTATGATTGATTGTTAGTTGCTTTGACGTTTGCACTGTTTTCAATTTCCAGTCCATTTACATTAGCATAAGCAGTATTGTATTGCATTTCAATATCAGAAGATTGCCCAACATAAATACCTGTATCGGTGTGCCCAGTTGCTGTACAATGCTCAATCAAGCCGTGAGAAGAAAGTACAGGAAAAAGCCCGTATTCACCATTGTCTATTGTTGTTACATGCGAGATGGTAAAATTATCAACACGGATAAGCAGCACTCCGTTCTCTTCGAAATTTTTAACCGTAACATTTTTAAGTACAAAGCCATCCCCGGCATCGTTTACCTGTATTCCATTTTCCTCATCACCAGGGTTTTGTATAACCACTGCGGCTTCTCCATTACCTACTAAACTAATTCCTGCTTTGTTAACCGTTATACTTTCCATATAAGTGCCGGGTGCTATTTGTATTGTTGAGCCAGGCGCTGCTGCATCTACTGCAGCCTGGATGGATTCGCCTGCATGAACGGTAATGCTCTTTTTTGCACTGCCTGCATTGCGGGAGGAAGATGCGGAAGATAATGATGTATTGGATTGCGTTGCTTCTTCTTTATTGCAACTGCTTGAAACTATTACGAATGAGAGAGATATTGCCCAAAATAAGAGCGTATAAAATTGTGAGTTTTTCATAAAGCCTCCTGGGTTTATTGTATTATTAATGAAGAGAATTTTGTGGCAGTGAAACCGGTTATACAATACTGGCATGCGTTGGTTGAAAAGCTGGAATGCGGTAAAAACTGGTAATAACCACTTAACAATCGAATAATTTGATTGATACAAAAGCAAGTGCAGGCAAAAAGTACACAATACAGATTTCCGGATAAGGGTATCCATTCAGAAAGCACAACAGCTCATCAAAACTTATATTTAACATCTATTTCTATAAAGAAAAATTGATTCCTCACAGCTCCTAACTACTGTATAAAACTATGTACTGCTTTTAAACCCTAATTGTAAAAAAACGACAATTTTAATAGTCCACTTTAGCAACAAATTGCTCCGTTGGCGGCGGAGTATATTTAAAAAGTTCTTCGGGTGACTTGTTGGCAAATTCCCTGCATTCTTTTATAAAATGTGCCTGATCGTAATAGCCACTTTCGTGTGCTATAGCCGTAAAATTTTTGTTTGGATGCAGCATCTTATTTTCAAGCGCATTATAAAACCTGGTAATACGTGCATAGAGTTTAGGCGACATGCCTACTTCGTCCAAAAACCTGCGTTCAAAAGTGCGGATACTCATATTGGCATAATATGCCAGTGCATCCAGCGATACCACTCCTTTGTTTTTTAAAACAATATTTGAAGTAGCAGCAATAGCATTTGTGCTGCTTTTATGGTGCTGCTGTAATAACTTTTTAACAAGATAAGTATTCATACATTGGCTCATCTGCACTATATCTGTTGAAGATGCAAGTTGTTCTGTAAGTAGCCGGTTATTGTCATCCAATATATCTTCAGAAGGAAGCATTGTATCTACTAATAATTTTTGTGGAATACCAAATATGGCAGAAATACCATTTGATTTAAACTGAACACTAAATAATACATAACTACCTTGATAAAAACAACAACCATGTGGTTGTATAAAAAGCGAACTCAGATTGTTTGACCATTTTGATTCTATCTTTTCCGTACTATCCAATACACTGCAACTCGATCCTTTCAAAAAGAAAGTCATATAGCACTCATTCATAGCATGCAACGGCCTTGGCATTACTGCCTCTCCAGTATTAATTACACGCAGTGCATAACAACCAATAAATGGCTGCAAAATAGGGGCTGGTTTTATTTGGGTAGTAGAAACCATATTGAATCTTTTAGAAGATTAATAATGATTGCCTGGTTTGTTTTTGAAAGGTAATGGTGAGCAAACAGCAACACCTTTCTGCAGTTTTAACTTAAATATCTGGGATAGAGCAATGCCTTTCTTTTGGTGCAGGAAGATATAGGAGTTAAGGTAGCAATCTCCTTTATGCTATACTTTTTACATTGATTAGTACTAGTTTTAAATCGTACTGTAATTTACATTTTAAATTGTGATAAAAATATTATTGTTGAAGATATAAGGGGCAAACCAAAAACAATAAACCGTTTCATGCAGCGTACCGTTTATTCGGGTATTTACAGATCTGGTTATTACCAGAAGCTGTGTTAACTGATGAATAAATATTTGATAGCTTTCCCTGCTATGTAAATGCAGTAGTATTTACCGGCAAAGTAGCCAAAATGTATAGCCAAACGAAAATAGTTCTTGTTTTATAAATTCAACATTATGAGTATTATTATATAGCTTTTAAAGGTTTTTAAATTTAAAGCAATAATTGAATAAGAAATTAAGGGTTTAGGAGCTAAAAATAAATTTACAATAACTTCAGATTAACCATACACCGCCTGCATATTAAAGAGTAAAAGAAAGCATTTCGCAAGGTGTCCAAAACTAACATTGCCGCTCTTGAAACGCAACCAGCGTTTAACAGCTGGTGGATTGTAATTGATAACCGCACTTTTGCGTGTTATATTTTTAGATTTTAAAATTGCAGTATGCTTTTCAACCTGAGCTGTAAAAATGCGGCAATTTTAAAATCTGTCTTCCGGCTGTGCAATCCGACGGATAACTGTTGTAATGATCCTTGCTACAGATTAGCATTTGCTGACCTGCCTATATAAGATGTTTTTCTTTCTATTATCGAAGAAAATTCGTCTATAATTAACTTTGCCTTTTCAGCATTTCCTGCTATATCGCTGATAGCTTTCATCCATTTAATATCATTTGGGCTTGTTTCCCAATTCATTTCTTCAATACCGCCTTCCATATTCCAAATAGCCAGCAAATCCCAGTCTCCTGTAATTATATCAACAAGAGCAGGAGCAGGTGTATTTGACTTTTGGCATGCAGCAAGAAAATAATCCTTAATAATTTCATTGCCTCTTGAAGCTTTTCCTTCTTTATATTTTATTAATTCAATCCTTGCCCACTTAGGATTATCATACTATTTGGCTTGCATATCTCCCTGCGCTTTAACTACATCAGCAGATAAAAATGTAAATACAATGGTGATAATAAGTAAGATGGATTTTTTCATAGAGAAGGTTTTAATGTTGTATAAATAGTATTCAGCTTGTACGATAACAGCAGATTGATTTACTAAAATTATATTCTGTCATTAGCATTTGAGCGCCGCAATTGATAAATGCTTTACCTCATTTAGCGGTCGTATAAATGCAATTAGCTGATGATTATGGCTCTATTAAAAGAAGCAGGTATTGTATGTTATCAACTAAAAGCCTATATTTATTAATTGAAACTGCTACTATATAAGATATTCTTTAACCTTAGTACTCACTCTAAAAGTAATTTCCTATACACCTATAATAAGCATGAGCGATTATGGTTGCTGTAACGAAAAAGATGTTTTCTCTCCTTATGCTGATGTTGCTTGAAAACTTTATTCACGCCCAGTATTCTGATGCAGAAGTTTTCAAACAAATGAATCCCTCAACTAAAAAAAATGCCGCTGTTGATAATCTCAAAAGAGATTTGCTTTCTTCTAAAGAAGATACAAGTAAAGCATTACAGCTTTTAAACATCAGCAACATTTATATGTGGTCTTTCCCCGACAGTGCTTTGGTTTATGCGCTAAAAGGCCTTCGCTTATCTGAAAAATTACATTTTACCAGGGGCAGCATTAAGGCATATCATTCCATGGGTGAAGCATTAGCAATAAAAGAGGCTTATCCAAAAGCATTAGAAGTTGAGTTTAAGGCTTTGCATCTATCCCAAGATTTGAATGATCAGTTACAAATTTCGCTTACCCTCTTTTGGATTGGAATTATATACCTGCATTCTGAAAATCCACAACAAGCCTTAGATTATTTACATAGGCTGGCACCAGATTCGGAGCTATATTTAAAGAACAAGGAGTTAATTCTTGCTCATCTTGGATTCTGCTACTTTGGATTAAACAAATTAGATTCTGCTTTGTTTTACATGGAAAAGTCTTGTGATTTAGAGATAAGAGAAAACAACGGGTGGTGTCTTCCATTTATATGGAGAGGCCAGATTGAAGATAAATCAGGCAGGTATGATAATGCACTGAAATACTATCGAATGGGTATTAGTATTGCTGCAGCTAAAAGAGATTTGTTTCAAGCTTATAATAGTTTGGCCTTAACTTTTATAAAATTAAATTTACGCGATTCATCCGTTTTTTATTTAAAAAAAACAATTGATGGCGCTCAGAATGAACCTTTTTTCAGCGAAATTATTACTGCCAGTAAATTACTCGTGGATATATACACATCGCTGCACATGATAGATAGCGCCTTTAAATACCAGGAATTGACATTAAAGGTGAGTGATAGTCTCTTTAATCAGGAGAAAATAAACCGTACACAAAATTTGTCTTTTATAGATCAACTACGGCAGCAACAAGAAGCAAATAATGAACAGCAATTTCAAAGTAAAATACGAATAATTATTTTAGTTACAACTTTACTGGTCTTTCTGATAATTGGAACTATATTATGGCGTAATAACATGCAAAAACAGGAAGCGAATATATTGCTGCAGCAACAAAAATTAAAGGTAGAAACTACTCTTCAACAATTGGAATCCACGCAGGCGCAACTTATTCAAACAGAAAAAGAAAAGCTATTCGCCCAACACATTAAAGAAGTACATGAACTGGAAGCCAAAGCACTGCGGGCACAGATGAATCCGCATTTTATTTTCAATTGCATGAATTCTATTAAAGCGCTTATTCAGAAAAATGAACAGGAAAAATCCATCCTGTATTTAACTACTTTTTCAAAACTCATCCGTACTGTTTTTCAAAATTCCGATAAGCGGGAAATTAGTTTATACGATGAGATGGAAACCTGCCGGTTATATGCTCAGCTTGAAAGTATGCGTTTTAATAATAAATTCAGCTATGCATTTAATATAGATAAAACGCTGGATTTAAAATCTATAATGGTGCCTGCATTAATTGTTCAGCCATATATCGAAAATGCAATATGGCACGGTATAATGCCCAAAGAAAATGGCGGAATGGTAATGGTTACTGTTGATAGAACAGATGGCACCATACGTTGTACCATAGATGATGATGGAATTGGAAGGGAAATGTCGAAGCAAAATAAATTTTTAACCAAGGATTCAACACACGAATCCAAAGGTGTTTATCTTACACAAGCCCGGCTTCACTTAGATAATTTATTAAATGAGCGGAATGCAAGGGTAACAATAATTGACAAGAAAGATGAGCATGATCAATTTTGCGGTACTACGGTAATCCTATGTTTTGATGAGTATTGAAAAACAGCAATTGCACTTTTTCAGGTAATGCCTTTATACTTCTTCCTTTTTTACAAACCAGCTTTATCCAAAATATACGAATGTTTGCTGCCACCTGTTAAACCAGTTGCAAGAATTGTTAAACCAAGTTCATCATTTATAAGATAGATCTGCTATTAGCAAAAAGAGTACTTAACTTTAAAGACAAAGAACGGTTTATTGAAAAGTTATTATTTTAACTAACATGATAAAATCAATAATTATAGATGATGAACAGCATTGTATAGATGCGCTTAAAGCCGATCTTGATAAACATTGTGGCAATGTGGAAATTTCGGCAACCTGCCTGTCAGGTAAGGAAGGCGTACTTGCCATAAAAAAAATTAAGCCCCGCCTTATTTTTCTGGATGTGGAAATGCCCTGGATGAATGGCTTTGAAATGCTGGAAATGCTGGACCACATTGACTTTTGCATCATCTTCACTACTGCTTACGACAAGTTTGCAGCAAAAGCATTTCGCATCAGCGCAATTGATTATTTATTAAAACCCGTAGATGTAAATGATTTAAAAATTGCGATAAAAAAAGCAGAGGAAAAAATTCTTGCTTCAGAAGGTACTATCAATATTGAAAACTTATTGCACAATATCAGGCAGCCCGCACAGCGCCAAAAAATTGCTTTTCCACAGCGGGAAGGTTACGAGTTTATAGCCGCTGAAAATATTTTATACTGTCATGCAGAAGGAGCATACACCAATATTTATCTTAAAGAAGGAAAAAAGATGCTCGTCTCTAAAACATTGGGAGATGTAGAAGAAATGTTACCGGCAGATATTTTTCAGCGCATTCATCATTCCATTGTTGTTAATCTCGAGCATATAAGCAATTTTATCAGGTCTGATGGCGGTTATGTGCAAATTGATAATGGTGAAAAGCTTTTAGTTTCTAAAGCTAAAAAAGAAATGCTGCTGCAACGCCTGGGTTTGAAGAAAGAATAAGTATTCGGGTTTTGCAATTGTTGTACGCCTTTATTCACCACTTAGTTTATGTGTTCAATACCGTTAGGTAAAAAAGGTACTGGTAGAAAATAGTAATATTTATAATAACCAAAAACTTCAGCCCCTGGCAAAGCTTAGCAAGCATGTAGCAGGCTTTAGCTTAAGTGCACATTTTATTTTCCGCAATATCCTACCCTCCTCTTCATGTGCACAAGCCAGGGGGACATCATTTTAATTCAAAAACTCATTTATCTCTCTTCATTCAAAAATCAAATGAACTCAGGTGCTGTTTAAACATACAATTCACCCCACTCTAATCAGCCTGTCCTTTGTTACCGCTGCCCACGAAGTACAACCTGCCAAACCTAAAGTAAGATCAACGTCCGCCAGTAAGTTACTTACTACTTCTTTTATACCTTGCTCACCACCAAGCGCGAGTGCATAAGCATAAGGGCGTGCAATAAGCACTGCTTTAGCGCCCAAGGCCATAGCTTTAAATACATCGGCACCACGGCGAATACCACTATCAAACAAAATAGTTGTTTTATCGCCAACTGCATCTGCTATGCAGGCGAGCGTATCTAATGCGCCAACGGCACCATCCAACTGCCTGCCGCCATGGTTTGATACAATGATGCCATCGGCTCCGTGGTCTATAGATTTTTTTGCATCATCCGGATGCTGAATGCCCTTTAAAATAATAGGCAGCTTAGTACAATTGCGAATAATTGTAAGATCATCCCAGGTAGAAGCAGGATTGGAAAAACAATTACCAAAAATTGACAATGCTTTTATCATATTTTTTGCAGGATTATTGCCCACCTGCGCCACGAAAACAGGATCGGAAAAATAATTTGCCAGCCCTTCTCCAAATAAAAAAGGCAGATACGCATTTTGAATATCCCGCTCACGCCATGCGAACAGCCTGGTATCCAGTGTTACTACAATGGCACTATATCCTGCCCGTTCTGCACGGTGGATAATACTACGGGTAAAATCGTTATCAGCGCCCCAGTACAATTAGAACCAATGGGCGTTATCGCCATTTGCAATGGCTATTTCTTCTATTGTTTTTGATGAAACCGTACTTACCACCAGTGGCACGCCTAATGCTTTAGCAGCGCGGGCTACCGCCAATTCCGCTTCGGGGTGAGCTATGGATAAAACGCCCACCGGGCCAAGTAAAACCGGTGAAGAAAATTTAGTACCAAACAATTCTATAGCCATACTGCGCGTAGCTATATTACCAAGCATACGAGGCACAATCTGCCATTTATTAAATGCAGCTATATTATTCAGCATTGTTGTTTCGGCACCTGCGCCACCAGCTATATATGCAAAGGCTTCGGGCTTCATTACTTCACGGGCCTTTTGCTCCAGCGCTTCATAAGATACCGGCAATTGCGGTTTTATATTTTGTGTGCCTGCAAAATAAATTTGTAACTGGTATTGCATTCCGCCGGATAGCTTTGTAATATTTGGTGTACTCATGCGTACTATTGTTTATGGCTGTACTAATTTATTATAAAAGTCTGAATGGCATTATTTTTAACCCTTAATCTGTATGATACTACGCGAGCTTACCAATGTTTCAAAAGAGGCTTATGCCCATTTAAAAAGCCAGAACCCTTTGCGGCTGGCAGGTGCCACGGCTTTTTTTACCACCTTTGCACTGCCACCTACACTCATCATTATTATTCAAACATTTGGGTTGTTTTACAGCTCCGATGCAATGCGTAAAGGCGTGTTTGCACAGCTTGCAGATGTTTTAGGCAAAGAAAGCTCTGTTGACCTGTATCAAATATTCTTCCGCTTTCAACAACTTGCAGCAAACTGGCTGATTGCTGCTGCAGGCTTTGTTTTTTTACTGTTTGTTGCCACTACTTTGTTTCATGTGGTACGCGGCTCGGTGAATGATATCTGGTGCATTAAGGTGGCTCAACATGCAGGTATAGGCTACTATTTAAAAATGCGGATGAAATCTATTATTATTATCCTGCTATCTGGCCTAATCTTATCCGTGCAACTATTTGCCTCCGGCCTGCAGGCTTTGTTAAGCAACTATATTGATGCTATATGGAGCGGTTATAGTTCTATATTGTATAAAATAATCTCACAGCTTGTTTTTGTAATCATTGCTGTTGGCTGGTTTACGATGTTATTTAAATATCTTGCCAATGCACATCCTAACTGGAAGACGGCTTTTGCTGGCGGCTTCTTCACCGGCGTATTATTCACGATAGGAAAAATCATCTTAGGCTTGCTGCTTACGTTTAGTAGTCTCAAAACCATATTTGGCGCTACCGGCAGTTTTGTGCTGATACTGTTATTTGTATTTTATACTTCTTTTATTTTTTATTACGGTGCTGCATTTACTAAAAAATGGAGCGAAAAAAACGGCAACAAAATGCGGCTGGAAAAGCACGTGTATGAATACAAAGTAGAAGAAGTAAAGCCGTAAACGCCGCCTTCCGGTAAATGTTTTTGTTAATGCTAATGGTAGTTTCAATTTCAAAAGCTTGCATTTACCAGCAAAAACAAGCTCAACCAAACAACATAAATATTTATTTAAAATCAACGATAAAGCTGTATATTTATTCCTCTTTCTAACTTCTAAATTGCTTATTATGATCAACATTATTCTTAACAAAAAGAAACTTGCTTCTTTATTGGTTGTTGCTTTTATAGCTATTGGTGCTAATGCACAACAAGGCACTTCAACCATCACTGGCGAAGTGTTGGATATGGCTTGCTACATGAAATCGGGTGCGCATGGCGACGGGCACAAAGAGTGTGCGGCAGGCTGCATTAAAGGCGGCTCGCCCATGGGTATTCTTACCAGCGATAATAAAGTGTATTTACTGGTAGAAAACCATGATAAAGCAGATGCCTATGCCGAAGCGAAAAAACATGCCGGCGAACAGGTAACGGTAACAGGAACCCTGAGTGAAAGGAATGGCATTAACGCTATTATTGCCGACGATGTAAAAAGCAAAATGTAAACTTTGTTCTTAACGCTAATACCCTTTTAAAGGAAGCTATGTGCTTCCTTTTTTTGTGCCGTAGTTACAGCATCTTCTATCTTATCATGCTGTACATCCCCTATTCTTCTAAAATTTCTTATATTTATAAATGGCTTTGGAGAATCAGAAGTTTAGAGATAAACAGGCGCAACTCAATGCAACAGATCAGTTAACATTTAAAGACCGGCTTTCTTCGCTCAGTAACCTGCCGCGCTTTTTTAAATTAGTTTGGCAAACCAGTAAAGGACTTACAATAGCCAACTGTGCCTTGCGCATAGCACGATCGGCTACACCGGTAGCTACTTTATATATAGGCAAGTTAATTATAGATGAAATTATCCGCATTAGTCATACACACGGCAGTGCCTCCCATACGCATTTGTGGACGTTAGTAGCAGCGGAATTTGCACTCGCCATTATCTCCGATGCGTTAACGCGCGCCATTACGCTGATGGATAGCTTGCTGGGCGATCTGTTTTCCAATCATACCTCCGTAAAAATAATGGAGCATGCCGCCACCCTTGATTTGGACCAGTTTGAAAATTCAACTTTCTACGATAAGTTGGAAAGGGCAAGACAGCAAACCACCGGCCGCACTGCATTGCTATCGCAGGTATTAAGCCAGGTACAGGATTTAATAACGATGGTTTTTTTGGCAGCAGGCTTACTGGCATTTAATCCATGGCTGATACTCTTGTTGCTGATAGCTATTATACCTGCTTTTTTAGGTGAATCGTATTTCAATGACCGTTCGTATGTTTTATCACGCAGGCAAACGCCGCAGCGCCGCGAATTGGATTATATGCGATACATTGGCGCCAGCGATGAAACAGCGAAAGAAGTAAAACTGTTTGATTTGTCCAGCTTCTTAATACAACGATTTCAAACATTAGCCAATCGCTTTTACACCGATAACAAACAACTTTCTATACGCCGCAGTGCATGGGGTACTTTCTTTGCCATGTTGGGTAGCGCCGGCTATTACGGTGCTTATGTATTCATTATTGTACGGGCAATTAGTGGCAGCATTACGATAGGTGATGTTACTTTTTTAGCTGGTTCTTTCCGTCAGTTGCGTACCTTGCTGGAAGGTATTTTAATTCGATTTACCTCCGTATCGCAAGGGGCTGTGTATCTGACCGATTTTTTTGATTTTTTTACTATAAAGCCACACATCACACAACCGGCAAAGCCGCTTCCTTTCCCAAATCCTATCAAAGAAGGCTTTATTTTTGAGAATGTTGGTTTTAAATATTCCAACAGCAGTAAATGGGCAAACCGGCATTTATCTTTCACCCTGCATCCAAACGAAAAACTGGCGCTGGTAGGTGAAAATGGTGCTGGTAAGACCACCCTGGTAAAACTGCTCGCGCGCCTGTACGACCCAACAGAAGGTCGCATTTTATTGGATGGAATTGACTTGCGCGAATATGATTTGAAGGAGCTGCGAATCAACATCGGCGTCATTTTTCAGGACTTTATACGCTACCAGATGAGCGTGGCGCAAAACATTGCTGTAGGACATATTCGAGAGCAAAATGACAGACCGCTTATTGTTTCCTCTGCAGAACAAAGTTTGGCGCATCCAATGATAGAAACGCTGCCTGAAAAGTACGACCAGGCATTAGGTCGCCGCTTCAATCAAGGTGTGGAATTATCGGGTGGCGAGTGGCAAAAAATAGCTTTGGCAAGAGCTTATATGAAAGACGCACAGCTATTGATTTTGGATGAACCAACAGCGGCTTTAGATGCGCGTGCCGAGTATGAAGTATTCCAGCGTTTTGCCGATTTAACAAAGGGCAAATCTGCAGTGCTTATTTCACACCGCTTTTCAACAGTGCGTATGGCAGACAGGATTTTGGTTTTAGATAAAGGGCAACTGTTAGAGATAGGCAGCCACGAAGAATTGCTGGCAAAAAATGGAAGATATGCAGAGTTGTTTCACTTGCAGGCAATGGGTTACAGGTAGTGCAAATTGTAATAATGCCAGGTTCAATTAAGTCATCTTTTGTAAACTGCAAACGACAAGCTGCAAGCGGTGAACTTCGGACTGCACACTTTAAGATAAACGTATATTATGTACTTATTTGAAAATGGTATGAAACATCCAAAAAGAATAAAAGAGCACAAAAAATATTATCTATCTTCTTCTTTGTGCTCCTTTTTGTCTTAGCGACTTTGTGGTTTAAATAAGGTTTCCACAAGTGCCCTTTTATCTTGTAACCGATACCGCTATATTCGCCGCAGGCCAATGCCTGTGTAATGCTGGTGGGGCAGGCAGGTGCGGGATAACTGTGTATATCCGTTACATCGCCTACACCAAAGCGCTCACCGCCGCTTGCCTCGTTTATCAGGCGCGAAGAATCGAGTTAGCGCAGTCCCGGCTTGCAGCCTTTGATAAGGTTGCCTGATTGAATCTGGTGTTACGTATAGATGCGTATATACCTTTCGATGGAAGCCTTCACTGCAGCCTTTGCATTATGGGTAATGTATTTTCCAAAGGCACCATACATTACATTATAATCTACATGCTCAATAGCCTGTTTAATTTGTACAATGTCTTTTTGCTGCAATGGAATCATATTAGGATAGCTATACATAAAAGAAACATCGTTACAGCCGGGTGTTACCTGTATAGTATCGCCAACAAACAATGCGCCCTTACCCACAGGAACATACATCACAGCAGCACCGGGAAAATGACCACCACAGCGTATCAGTTTTATATTATCCCATAAATGCAGTTCTTGTTCATTCCAAAGCTGTATAGCCGGTGAGCGCCTTGTCAACCAATGTTCATCCAGTGCATTTACATATACCGGCACATCATCAAATGCTTTACTCCATTCTACAATGGTAGAGAAATAATGCGGATGCGAGATAGCAATAGCTTTAATGCCTCCCAATGCATTAATAATGGCAATAGTGCTTTTATCAATATTGGTAATGCAATCCCACAAAATATTACCATCAGGCGATTGTACTAAATGCGCCCGTTGACCTATAGCAAAAGAAGGGGTAGTATAAATGGCATACACACCTTCCGCTATCTGTTCTATTATATTTTTGTATTGCTGGTTAATGCGTTGCAAAGTTGTCCAGTGCTGCCCCGAAGGCAATACATATTGCCGGTCGTCTTCGCAAATAATACATCTTTCAGGTACTTTTTCCGCCGGCGGATACTGCACGCCGCAAGTAGTACATATAAAATCCTGCATATATTTTAGTATTAAAGATAAGAAAGAGTATGAGAGCAAAATTGCATATTCATACCATCTATTACCTTCATTTAAATCCTGTTATTTACTGTTTGCCTGCGCTTGCTCTGCCGCTAATAAATAAATTAATGAAGCAGTGCCATCCATTGTAGGTTCATTGGTGCTGTAGTCACCGTAATCATCATGATACACAGCAAGATCGCTTTGAAAAGGTGCATACTCATCTTCGTTGTACAATTGTATGCCAATGAGATTTTTATAAATAGAAGTATATACCGGGCCATCAACCAATCCACCATCAATAGGATAATTTTTTAAGTGTGTAAATGCGGAGTGCGGATCCGTTGGTGCATCGCCCCACGATGGCAATCCATACACCATACTGGTGCCCCAGGGATTGCAGCCAAAGATCCAATCAAAACAAGCCTGCTCTACTTGTTGATATGTAGTATCGTATGAGAGCTGGCGATACCAATAGCATTGAATGGCAAAACTCACGGTGAGATTATTGCTGCACCAGATAAAAGGAATACCCCGGTAAAAAGCATTCTGTTTCGCTTTCCGCCACACTCTGTCAATGCCTTCTTTATAAAATTGAATGAGTGTATCTCTTCTTTTATCGTGCAGTGCTTTTGCTAACTCGTAATGCCCGGGATTGATAAATGGATACCATTGGTAGTGCCTGGCTGTATCGGCACCCAACCAGGGTGTGATAGGCTCTTGTAGGGCATATTTGTAAGCAATATTCATGTAAACCGTATCCGGTTTTGAATGTGCAACATAAGACTCTTCATTTTTTGTCCGCTCATAAGTAATCACATCATGTGCAAAGTTTGCTGCACCAGCCAGCTCCATATCATCCACCCAATTATCTTCTGCATAAATATAAGGTGATACTACAGAAGCTGTTTGACAAGCGCCGGGCTTTCTCAAACCCAATGAAAATGCAGTAATTGCTCTTTCATCCAAGCTATCTGCGTAGTTTTTGTTGATAGTATAAAATATACTGCTGCCTAATGCAAACGCACTGCTGAACTTGCCCGCAGTAGATGCCGCGCCGGTAGTATTATTCACAAACTTACCTCGCTGTTGTGGCAAGCCGCTGCAGAAGTACACGGGGCGCTCCAAACCTTTGCCGTAAAAATTAGTATCCTCTTTAGGTATGCGCATACCACGATGGTCCCGGTCATCACCCAATTGGTTAAACAACCAATCCGCTTTCGGATGCATTTTCATCAACCAGTCCAGCCCCCATTTAGCTTCGTCCAGCACATCGGCAATGTTATTTTTTTCATCCAAACCATTGGCGCTTTTTTCATCTCCAAACACCGTTGGAAAATCGTGGTAAGCAGCCAGCAAGTGATAGGTAGCATTGGCTGACGTGGTGGAATATTGCAGGTAATCACTCGCATCGTGCCAGCCGCCTACCACATCAATGTGCGTACTGTCGGGCACGGGTGCATACAAGGTATAGCCATCGTGTGTGTGGCAGGAGTCTTTCAAAAAAGGATTAAAACCACTGCGTTGCTGCCGCATATAACGCAGGCAAAAATCGGCTGTGCCGTTATATACATTGTCATTAATATTGAATGTTGGTGAAATAGCATTGCCTGCCTGTAAATAGTATTTGCCCCTTTTTTTATAAAAAGAAAAATCGAGCCGGTACGTATTGGTAAACGGTCCGTACTTGCCAAATGAACTGCCCGTACTGCCTTCAAAAACAGGTTGCTTTGTAACTGCATCCATGAGCGTAAAATGCTTAAACACTTCCGCATTTGTACTGCCAAGCACTGCCACTTTTATACCTTTTAATGGATACCCCAATTGATTGATGCGGATGTATGCAGTGGTTTGCGCATTTGCCAAAAAATACACGCAACAAATCACCAGCAGGCAACTTATTTTCTTCATATTCTGTACTGATGAGGGCCTAAGATAAGACTTACTCAGGTGCAATAAAAGGGCTGTTGCAAATAACACTTCTGCTGGAAGTGATGCGTTTTTAAGATAAAAGGGTTTAGGGAAGAAACTTATTAGTAACAGGCTAACGCCTTAAAAGCAATAGTAAAATGTATGGTGCAAATTTTCCATTTATTATCGTTCCAAACAATACCCAATTCAGGTGATTTTTTTAGCTGTATATATTAATGAAAATAGCTGCCAAACTTTGCGGATAACTCCGGGCGGCTATGGATATTCAGCTTGCTATAGATCTTTTTTACGTGTGTGGAAACAGTATCTAAGGTTATAAAACATTGTGCTGCTATTTGCTTGTAGCTGAGTCCTTCTACCAGCAACTGCAGTATTTCCTGCTCGCGCCGGCTTAAACTATATCCCTCCAACGAACTTTTACGTAAAGGGCGGTTGAAGTATTCCAGTACTTTCCGGGCTATTTTCCCGTTCATTACACTTTCACCATTCTTTACTTTAATGATTGAATCGAGAATAAGCTCAGGCTTATCTTTCTTTAATAAATATCCTACAGCACCGGCTTTCAGCGATTCAAAGATGTTATCCATGTCCTCAAATACGGTAAGCATAAAAATGTTCAGCGATGGAGATTTTTCCTTTAGCCGTATTACCGACTCAATGCCATTAATACCCGGCATTTCAATATCCATAATTACTACATCGGGCTGGATAATTTGAACAATTTGAATTAGCTTATAGCTGTTTTCATCCGAGAATATCAGCTCTATCTCAGCAGAAGTGCTGATAAGCGCTTCCAGCGATTTGCGGAATGCATGGTTATCTTCTACAACAGCTACCCGTATCATATTGCAATTGGGATTATGATAGTTTATGTAATTATTTTAATGAAGGGAATTGTTATGTCCTTATGTATTTGGATTCCTGTATTTAAAGCAATCTTCCCGTTTCACAATTGCAGCAGGTTGCTTTTAACAGACAAAAGTGAACATTTTGTGCAGCAATTGCAATACCCGGTTTATGTGATTTTAAATGTTTCCAAGGTTACATACTAAGGTTATCTGAGTACCTCTACCAGGTTCACTAAAGATGCTAAAACGTCCTTTAATTTTTCGCGCACGGTCTTGCATACTGCTTATACCATTGCGATGCAGTGCAGCCGTAGCTGCATCAAAACCATTGCCATCGTCTTTTACTGACAATGTTAGCAGTTTTCCTGCCTGCAAAATGTGAATATCGCAGTGGCTGCATTGCGCATGTTTTATTACATTATTTATGGCTTCTTTAAATATCATGTAAACATCGGTGCGCACGTTTGGCAGTAATATTTTATTCTCTTTTTCTACAGTAACATCAAAGTGGCAAACAATGTGGTTATCGCTAAGCAAAGGAACGGCAAACATCTTCATTTTATTGATGAGTTGCTCCAGCAAATCGTATTTTGGATTGATATTCCAAACCAACTCATCCAGGCTGTTCATTACCTGTGCGGTATTGGCTTGTATCATATCAATATAATCTGTTGTACGCTGTCCGTTTTTCAACAGCTGGCTGTATATATTAATGCTGCTAACAGTAGAGCCCACATCATCGTGCAGATTGCTGGAAATTTCTCTTCGCAATCTTTCCATCTTCAATAGCTGGTTCACCCGGTATTTATACAAGCCAAACAACAAGGCTGTAAGCACAACAGCTATCAGTAAATAAAACCACCATTGATTATACCAGGGTTCAATAATGGTAAAGCGATAAACAAGCAGCGAGGATGCAAGCTGAAAATTACCGTTGATGCCAGCCCGCATAGTAAGCATGTAAGTGCCCGGTGCTAAAGCATTCAGTTGAATGATACGTTCATTACGCTCTAAATTATACCACTGCATGTTGTCTTTGTGATCGTTATTTGTACTGGCAAGCCTGTAGCGGATGGCTACATTGCTGTATTTGTTATACCATGGCGTAGCGGTGTAAAAAGAGAGATTGTTTTGCGAATGCTTTAATCTTGCCCCGTTATCAAAAATTGTATCCTGGTTGTTAACGCTTACGTACTGCAGGTATAAAGACGGGGGATGAATACGCACCGCTTGCTGCACCTGGATTTTATACAAATTTCCTATTGTAGCGAGATAAATATCCTGCCCTACTTCGGTAGCATCCCATACCTCGCTGCCGTCGAGGTATGGGATGTTTTGATTGTAAATAAAAGTTTCCTTACCAATATCAAAGGTGTTTACTCCAAAGGCATTGAATATCCATAAATGATTTTGATACAGCTTCATTCTTATAACAGCACTATTAAAAGTATATTTTTCAAACTGGTACTTGCCGGAAGTATCCTCCTGAATCACTATCAGGCTGCCCGAAAACGTACCTGCATATATTTTACCACTGCTATACTCCAACGAAGAAGCATAGATAGGCAAACCATTATATAAAACCGGCTCCAGCTTGTTTTTGTGCCATCTATATAGTCCATCTGTATAAGCTATCCATAAAGCACCCGTAGCTTTATTATACTTTACTGCACGGCAACGCTGCTCTCCTTTAAGCATTAATCTATAAGAAAAATTCAACACAGCACCGGTAGCCGTGTCTATTTTCTCCTGCAGCAAACCTTTAGACGTCCCTATAAGTAAGACGCCCTGGTTGTATGCCATATCTTTTACAACTAAAATTTTGTGAAGGCAGCGCAGGTAGCCTGTAGCAGGTTGCAGCAGGTATAATCCTACAGATGCAGCTATTAAAAAAGTATTTTTCGGTAATAATTCAATTTTATCAATTGAACCTGCGCCTGCAGGCAGTGCATATAGCTTTGTTGATTTTTGCTTCTTGTCTTTTACTAACAACACACCCTGTTGACTGCCTGTCACAAAGTAATCATCACTTTGCCTTATAGATTTTATAAAATCACCCTTAGTCAAAGCGCTGTCTTTTACAATACTCCAAGACTGATGTGCATAGCTTACTAACAATCCCTTATCCAGACTGCCATACCAGGTGTTTCCATCCTTGTCTTTTAATATGCACGATAAATTGTATCCTTTTATACTTTTCCCGAATGTAAGCAATCTGCTTTCTGCTTTAGTATGTACCCATGCTTCTCCATGCCTTATAGTAACTGCATTTACAAAGCTGTTACATTGCTCAATATTTTGCAGCTTAAGTTGGTTATTTAAAAAAGTAAATGTAATAAGCAGTGCGCCAGGGTTGCTTATTGCATATATCGTATCTCCTTTAGCGACAGGCTGCAATGTAAAGTTGTCCGTACTGAGATTAGCAGAATGCACTTTAACTGCCGGAAATTGAGCAAGCCCTTTATCTTTACGATACATGTACCAAAGGCTGTCACCATGCAGCACAGCCGTATTATTCATTACGCAAAGAGAAGATGTGCCAGACACAGAGGTCATAATATATCTATACTCCATAGTTTTTGTATTGCAGACAAACAACCCCTTGGAGGTTGTTGCCAATAGTTCATCACCGCATATAGCAATCCGCGGAAAAAATCTTTCTGCAGTACCGTCGTATGCACTCAATAAATGCATTTGCTCATGCTCTATATAGAAAATCTGACCACTAAAGTTGTGGCACCATATTCTTCCCTGTTTGTCCTCTACCAAATCGGTCATACTCATAGCCGCCTGCAGTGGATGAGAATAGTTGGTAAATGCAACACCATCGTAGCGCCTTACGCCCAACTCATCAGCTATCCATATAAAACCTTTGCTATCCTGCAACAAGTCGTATATTTCTTTAGATGGAGTAGTTACAGTTTCGTCTATAGATATGCTTTGTGCAAATACAGGACAAACGGCATAGAGCAAAACGATTATAAGCCATGTGTATTTGTTCATAAGTAAGAATGCTCTAAAATTACAGTAAGCCGGTGAAATACTTAATATCCAAACCAATGATTTTTGAGTATGTAAATTTTATGAAGCTATTGCGGTAAAAGCTATTACCATTAGCCTTTTACCTACGCTATAATCATAAAACAATACAATACACGCCAACCCGCGTAACAGATAGAAAAGCATTACCTGCTTTTAATACTAAAATATCTTGTCAGAGCACCCGTTTCTACACTGCAAAATGTAAGCAACAAAGCTCTGAACAGCATTCATTTTATACAGTTATTCTGCCGGCGTAAGTTATTTACTCCCAAAAAGTAACCATTTAAAAATTGATATGAAACGTGAATAGCATAATTGTTGAAGTATATTTTTAGAAAAATCTGATTATTATGGAAACTCCTGTTTTAAATAGACGGCATGTAAAGGAATATTTTATATACGGCATTATAGCTGCAATCTTGTATCTGATACCTGTTATTTACTTATTGTTTGCAAATAAGTATCAGAATCTATACCTGCTTTTTGTTGGTAATGCGCTGTTTATGGCAGTTATATTTTATTACAACTTTCATTTGGTAAAGCATCCATACGATGGTGAAAGGGCGGTATCTATGCTTATGGCAGGGCATTTAGCCACACTTGTAGGCACTATCATATCTGCCGTAGTAGTAACTATATTAATGTTCATCTTTTTCCCCGGTTTATTCTCTGCACATCCGGCAAACGAAGTACTGTCGCAGGCTAACTCCGCGGCAAGAACACCTTATCCCTCAGGTTTTTTATTTATGATATTGCTGGATGTAATATTGGGTAATGCCAGTGTGGGTTCATTTGCCACTATAATCACCTCCTATGCTAATAAAAGAAACCAAATGCGGGATAAGCCTGCTGATGTTGAAAACCGGGTACCTATAAAAACGCATGATAAAGCATAGCGCTGAATATAAAGCAGAAACATAGAACGGTTCTCAAAAAGTAAGCGGTTCCCACCTTAAGGCTGGGAACCGCTTTGTATATACATTACTGTAATTTGGGAAGCTATTTTATTTAAATGCACAACAATCAACATATTTGTGCGTGCGTAACCTGTCAGGCTCTTGAACCGTGACAGGTTACGCTGTCAAAAACGAGTGAGGCAATATGCACTTAGTTTCCCATTATTATTAAGGGCTTATTTGATTGTATTACCACCTACAGATTGCTTCGCAATGATGAGGTTTCCTGTTTTTTCATTTTATAAATCTTCATTCCTATCTGCCGGCAGCCATGCATTATCCAAGAGTTTTTAACTCATTGTATTCCAACATTATGCTAGTTATTGCTATTTGAATAAACCTTTAAAAAATAACTTATGACAAATTTGGGTAAAGAAAGCTGCCAACAAGCAGGTTAGTGCCTTTGGGATTAAAGAAACTACAATCTTCCATTCTTTATATCTTCCACCACCGCAGGATCGAGAAGCGTAGTAATATCGCCTACGTTTTGCAAATCGCCTTCAGCTATTTTGCGCAAAATGCGCCGCATAATCTTACCACTGCGCGTCTTGGGCAAGCCTTTTACAAACTGTATTTTATCGGGTTTGGCAATCGGACCAATAATGCGGCTTACGGTAGCTGTAATATCTTTTTTAGATAATTCCAGATCGTGCGAACCGCCGCTGAAAATAACATACGCATAAATGCCCTGTCCTTTTATGGTGTGTGGATAGCCTACCACGGCACTTTCTACCACACCTGCGTGCATATTAATGGCGTTTTCCACTTCGGCAGTGCCTATGCGGTGACCGCTCACGTTGAGCACATCATCCACACGGCCGGTAATACGATAAAAACCAGTTTCATCGCGCAGTGCACCATCTCCGGTAAAGTATAAATTGGGGTACGTGCTGAAATAATTCAGGCGGCAGCGCTCATGGTCACCATAAGTAGTGCGCAAAATACCCGGCCATGGCGCTTTAATGCAGAGATTGCCACTTACATTATTACCTTCTACTTCATTACCATTTTCATCTACCAAAACGGGTTGCACACCTGGCAGCGGCAGCGTAGCAAACGTAGGCTTGGAGGGTGTAACGCCCGCTAAGTTGGAAATCATAATACCAGCGGTTTCGGTCTGCCACCAGGTATCTACTATAGGGCATCTTTTTTTACCTACATGCTCATCATACCAATGCCAGGCTTCTTCGTTGATAGGCTCGCCAACGGTGCCTAATACTTTCAAAGAAGACAGGTCTTTACCATCGAATGGCTGTAGTCCAAAACCCATGAGGCTGCGGATAGCCGTAGGTGCGGTGTATAAAATATTTACTTTGAATTTATCTACAATATCCCAAAATCTGCCCGCATCAGGCCAGGTTGGCACACCTTCAAACATGAGCGAGGTGGCACCTACGCTCAGTGGGCCGTAAAGGATGTAGCTGTGTCCGGTTATCCAGCCAATGTCTGCCGTGCAAAAGTAGATTTGGCCGGGCTGGTACTGAAACACATTGACAAATGTGTAAGCCGTATAAACCATATAGCCGCCACAGGTATGCACTACACCTTTGGGCTTGCCAGTGCTGCCCGAAGTATATAAAATAAACAGCGGATCCTCGGCATCCATTACTTCTGCCGGACAAGAGACCACGCCTTCTTTTTCCACCTGCGTTTCTGCATATTCCATTTCATCTTCCCACCACACATCTCTTCCCTTCAGCATCGAAACAGGCAGCCGGGTACGGGTATAAACAATTATTTTCTTTACTGTTTTATTGCCAATCAGTGCATCATCAACAACATCTTTCAGCGGAATTACTTTATCGCCACGATAAGCGCCATCTGCCGTTACAATGTATTGTGCCTGTGCATCTTCCAGTCTGTTGGCAATGCTTTGTGCCGAAAAGCCACCAAACACTACACTGTGTATAGCACCAATACGTGCGCAGCCCAGTACTGCATACGCCAGTTCTGGCACCATACCCATGTAAATACATACGCGATCACCTTTTTTTACACCGTTATTTTTTAGTACCTGTGCAAACTGGCAAACGCGCTTGTGTAGCCGGTTGTAAGTAACAACACGTACACGATCTTCGGGGTTGTTGGGCTCCCAAATGATAGCCGGTTGTTCCCCCATTGTTTCCAGGTGTCGGTCTATGCAGTTCTCGGTAATATTAAGTTTGCCACCGGCAAACCATTCCGCTTTTGGCTCCGTAAAGTTCCAGTTGAGCACTTTGTTCCATGGCTGGCGCCAGTAGAAATGTTGCGCAATATCTCCCCAAAAACCTTCGGGGTCATCTACACTTTTTTGATACGCTTCTTTGTATTCTTCAAATGTTTTTAACTGATAAGGATAAGACATGGTGCAAGCGATTTTTTTTGAGTGCTTAAAAATACAACATCTGTATGTATGGAAGATGGTTTTTACACTAACTAAAAGTTTAGGAGTATTTGCTTAAAACATTTGCACCTTTCTCTATTGTTATGTTTTAACCAAAGTAGCACTTTTATAAACTATGTAGTATTATGATAGGAATAAAGACATTGTACGTCAAAGGTTTTTACACAGTTTTTACTAAAAAGAACTATCGTGTTTATTAATCTTGCATGCAGGATTGAATACAGTACACGAATAATTCACCGGCACACATCTTTTTATTCTATTGCTATAAATGATAAAATGATTCAGGTAAGCAATCCTGACCTGTCTCCTTTATCTTTGAAAATCAAATACAGCGCATGTCTTTAGAAGTTAGCCACTTACTTAAAATATACGGTACGCAAAAAGCAGTAAACGATGTATCATTTCAAATAAGCAAAGGTGAAATCGTAGGTTTTTTAGGTCCCAACGGCGCGGGCAAAAGTACCACCATGAAGATGATTACCGGCTACCTGCAGCCCGATGGTGGTCAAGCTATTGTGTGTGGTATAAATACCATTGCAAATCCGCTTGCCGTAAAAAAGAAGATAGGCTACCTGCCCGAAGCTAATCCGCTGTATTATGATATGTATGTAAAAGAATACCTGCAGTTTGTGGCAGGCGTCCACCAGCTAAAAAACATAAAAGAGGAAGTAAACCGTGTAATAACACTCACCGGACTAACGCCTGAAAGTAAAAAGAAAATAGGGCAATTATCCAAGGGTTACAAGCAACGTGTGGGGCTGGCAGCCGCACTTGTGCACCACCCCGAAGTGCTGATACTGGACGAACCTACCAGCGGTCTTGACCCCAACCAGATTGTGGAAATAAGAAACGTGATTAAAGAGCAGGGAAAAGATAAAACAGTGCTATTTTCCTCACATATTTTACAGGAAGTGCAGGCTATATGCGACAGAGTGATTATCATTAATAAAGGTCAACTGGTAGCCGATGATACATTGCATAATTTACAGCAAGGCACGGGCAATGCGGTGCAGGTTACATTTAAAGAGGCAGTACCGGCAGCAGCTTTCAGAAAAATTCCATCAGTAATAAAAGCAACACCTGTTAATGAATATAGCTGGCAACTAATCACCAACAATACCACCGAAACACGCCGTGCTTTGCTGGAGTTGGCCTTGCAAAACAATCTCAATATTGTATCGCTGCAAACTGCCGGCAGCAATCTGGAAGAAGTATTTAAATCGCTGACGGGAAATGTGGCAAATAGTTGAAAAGGGTAACAGATGACAGTTGTTCGTTGACAAATGATAGAGGAACAATTTAGAATTATTTTGCCTTCTGCTGCAGGCTTTTAGCCTGACGTCTGCAGCTCGTAGCTAATAATTAAACTATATACATAATTAAAAGCCCGCAGCTCAAAACGCATCGTGGCAGTTTTAAAATAAAAATCTATGCTTCAAAAATCCACGCTCAAATTTTTAAAAGTTTTAAAACAAAATAACGAAAAAGAATGGTTCGATGCCCACCGGACCACTTATGATGCGGCGCGTGCAGACTTTACCCATTTTATAGCCAATGTGATTGAGCAATATGGAAAAGAAGATGAAGCAATTGCAGCGCTGCAAGCCAAAGATTGCCTTTTTCGCATCAACCGTGATGTACGCTTCAGTAAAAATAAAGCGCCTTACAAAACCAACTTCGGTGCAAGCATAGCACACGGCGGCAAAAAGAGCATTTATGCCGGCTATTACATTCATATAGAGCCGGGTAATGAAAGCTTTGCAGGCGGTGGCTTATGGATGCCCGAGGCAGAACAACTAAAGAAAGTACGGCAGGAAATTGATTACAATTTTGCAGCATTTGAGCAACTTGTTACAGCATCATCATTCAAAGCAGTGTATGGTGGTTTATATACCGGCGAAGACAGCAAATTGAGTCGCCCGCCCAAAGGCTACGACGATAGTAACCCGGCTATAGAATATTTAAAATTTAAAAGCTTTATTGCCTTGCACCCGCTAAAAGATGGGGAGGTTACAGATAAGGATTTACTGTCAACCATACTGCAGGCGTTTAGTGCATTACACCCTTTGGTTATTTTTCTTAATACGGCTGTAGAAGGTTAAACAGTGTATCCTATTGAATTTAGAGATGCATTGCGCTATCATTCCGCAATGGCGCACGATGTAGAATATTAAAATTGCTTACAACTTACGAGCGTTTTCCCGATAGATTAGGAAAGTGATCGCTAATTGTAAGTAAAGCAAGTACATAGTGGTGCAATTGCGGACTGACGGACTGACTCGCATCTTCTATTTTAAAGAGCATCTTATAATACATTAAAAATACGTCTGATCATCACTTCCGCATCGTAAATATCCTAAATTCAATCAGCGAACAATTGCTACTTTTTCAAAACAGCTACCTTTGCGCTCCTTATGACACAATTTGCGCATGATAAAGTAGTGCCGTACGAAAACAGTAAGCTGAAGAAGAAAGAACAGGTTGCCGAGATGTTCAACAGCATTGCTTTTCGCTACGATTTTCTCAATCGTTTTCTAACCGCAGGTATAGATGTGCGCTGGCGCAAAAAAGCCATTTTATTGCTGAAGGGCATTCAGCCACAAACAATATTGGATGTGGCGACAGGCACTGGCGATGTAGCACTGCTTACCTATGAATTATTACATCCTAAAAAAATCATTGGTATTGATATATCGGAAGGCATGCTGCAGTTGGGAAGGCAAAAAGTAGCAAAGGCAGGTTTGGAGGGAGTAATAGAACTAAGGAGTGGCGACAGCGAAATAATAAACTATCCAAACGATACATTTGATGCAATAACAGTGGCTTTTGGCGTACGCAACTTCGAGAACCTGGAAAGAGGATTAGCCGAAATGTTGCGTGTACTACGGCCGGGCGGCAAACTGGTTGTACTCGAATTTTCGAGGCCAAAAAATATCATTTTCCGGGCGATGTGTAATTTTTATGAACATATAATTGTTCCTGCCGCCGGGAAATTATTTTCCGGCAACAAGAACGCTTATGCGTATTTAAACAGGTCGGCAAAGGTTTTCCCGGAACGAAAGGACTTTACAGACATTTTGCAAAGAACAGGATATAAAAATACTTATTACAAACCGCTTAGCTTAGGAATATGTTGTATGTACTGCGCCGATAAGTAACTTAGTAAAACAAGCATAAATAAAAAATACCATAGCAATGAAATCCTGTATCTAATGGGCTTTATTCATTTTGTATTTATTTTTATTTTGCAGAGCGTGAGCCGGGCAGACATCCAGAGGATAATGTGTTTAAGGAATCTTGCTTTAACCGCTTCAAAGCAAACTGCCGCAAAATGGTGCTTTTCAAAACAGCAAAGATGTCAAACGGAGATTTCTGAGTTCATAGCGATATACTACAACACAAAACGGAGGCATTCTGCTTGATTTCAAAGCTTAAATGCAGATAACTTACTCGCCTAATATATCTAACGGATTAACCGTCCGCTGTTCTAATTTTTCAATTTCTTCCGCACTTAAGGTTTTACTGTCTGATTGCTGTTCAGAAGCTGTATCAGTATTTAATTGCAGATTATTTATATCCTCATCTGTTATGCGATCGTCTGGATTTTTCATGTGTCGCAGAATCAGTTCACGAGGCGTTAATCCTGCTTTATTTTCATCTTCACTGTTTTCTTGTTTATTTGGGGTATTGTGTTCCATATGGCATTTGTTTATACAAAGTAAAACAAAAATACAAGTATGTATTATCCTTTCCGATTATCAAAAAAGAGTTTACAATTATTTAATAGCGCCCTTTTAATGCAGTTACCTCGCACCCCTTATAAAAGCAATGATTAAACCCTGGGGCATATGAATAGCCATAATGGTCGCAAGATCATCGGTGGTGTGTATGAAGTGGTAACTTATTTAAGCAATTTGGTAATCAGGTAGTTAATGTTATAGATCACACGATAATGGGAAAAATAAAGAAAGGTGAAGTTTCGGGAATACATTATTTCAATCTCAACATTCACAAGATTATTAAAGAAACAAAAGCAGCCGAATGCCCAAAGGTATGGTAAGCAATAATTGCTAAAAAGAACAGCCGCAATAACGCCTGGATTGAAAAAGAAAAGCCATCTACCTTTTTTCCTAAAGATTGGAGTAAATCTCAATTGCTGTTAGAAATAACAGAAGCATATGAGAACAAACAAATGATCACGCCTGCTAAGGCAATTGGTATAACTTTCAACAGTATTAAAGTAGTGTTTAGCATTAAAGGAGCAAAGGTATTTTTAGTGTATCCTGAATATGAAGAAACAAAATTATACACTTAAGTAGAGTTTAGCTAAGATAGTTTATAAAATAAAACAATCACTAAACCGTTAGTATTGCAACGTTTATTTCCTGGGCGTGAATAGGTGGTTAAAATAATTTCGCTCCCTATTTGTACCAAAGCAATTCAAATTAAGTATAAATGGTTGGGATTAAATATATTATAATAATAGGCAATTACTTACTGCGGCGGCAAATAGTTTTTTTTACCTTTATTTTTTGTTGTTTATCGGCACAGGCACAGCGTGAGCAAAACCGTCCCAACCACGATTTGTTGCCTTATTATTTTGGACTATCGCTTTCGTACAACAACACGTATCTGCATCCCGAAAAGCATCCGATGTTTTTGCAAAACGACAGTATTTTGAGCGTAGAGCCGGGCACCAGCGGCGGCCTGGCATTAGGGCTGGCAGCTACCGCCAACCTCGCCAAACATTTTGAATTGCGTTTTATTCCACAGCTTATTCTGGGCGGTTCTAAATATTTTACGTATCACTTAAAATATCCAACAGAACTGGAGCCGGAATATCAAAAGAAAACTATTCCTTCTACCATCGTATCCTTTCCGCTACAGCTTAAATTCAACTCAGATCGTATTGACAACTTCCGCGTGTATATGATGGCTGGACTTAAGTACGATTACGATTTAGCCAGCAATTCCAGCGCACGTAATGCAGAGAATTTAGTAAAACTCACCAAGAGCGATTTTGGTTATGAAGCAGGCATTGGCTTCAACTTTTTTCTGCCGGTTGTTACCATTTCACCAGAGATCAAAGTAAGTAACGGCTTAAGCAATATACACAGCCGTGATGTAAACCTTAAATACTCCAATGTACTCGATAAACTGCAATCGCGCATGTTGGTTTTTAGTATAATATTGGAACAGTAGCTCTTTTAGTTTAAAGTTTAAGACTTAACGTTTAAAGTTGCGCCGGTAAGACAACGCGAATGTTGATATTAATTGCATGTTATTAACAGCATTGCAAGGCTGCAGTAAAGCAGCTTTAAACATTAAGTCTTAAACTTTAAATCTCGAATATTCCTTCTACTTACAATTACTTTCCATTTGTTTGTACATGCCTGTTTCGGGTATTTTGTTTCTTAATCCTTCGAAAAAGCAATAAGTAGTAGCAGCTATAAAGTCGGCATTGCTGACATATTCTAAGGGTCCATGTCCCTCCCCTTCATAAATATGCACAACCGCCGGCACATCAAAGCTGGTAAGTTGATTGTACATATACTCCGAGCCATATAAAGTTTGGTAATTGGGGCATTGCAAATAGGTACCCACATTTACCGGTATAACATCATCCGCGCTGCCATGATAAAAGATCGTGGGAATTGCATTGGATGCATTAATGAGATCGGAATCGAAAATACCGCCCCACATGCTGCAGATACCTTTAATCTGATACGTGTTGGTCAGGTTATTATCGGCAGTAAACAAGCTACCCAATTTATTATATGCTTTGCTGAAGCGCACACTGGCATAAGCATCGGTTAAGTAGGCACTGTTAAGTGCCGCTACCGCACCAGCACTGGTGCCGCCGGTAAATATCCATTCCTTATCAATAAAATACTTATCCGCATTAGCTGTTAAAAACCGCAACGAAGCATTGAGGTCCTGCATGGCACGGTAAGCCGCATTGTTGAGCGAAGCCGTATCGCCCTCACAATCTGCCGTACCGCGTGCATCCCAGCCCAGCCGGTAGTCAATAGACGCCACAATCATCCCTTTTTGCGCAAGTGCACCGCATATATCGGCAAGGCTTTCTTTGTTACCAGTTATAAAGCTGCCACCGTGCAACAATACCAGCAAGGGATACCTGCTTTGCGCAGAGGCGCCTTTAGGTGAATATATGTCCAGCATCAACGTCTGGCTGCCACCAAGCCAGGAAGCATTGCGGCCGTATTCGATATTTGTTGCAATGTTTACGTTATACCTATCCGGCTGCCGGGCACGCACACCCGTTTTTTTGGAGCACGAAACCATAGTAAGTACAAACAGGCAGAGTACGAATAAAAATCTATTAATCATGTATCATTATATTTTATAAATCCTTGATTGTTTTTATAGAATGTCCTGAAAGCACCTATCAGCGGCGCAAATCTCAGGTAGCTATTTGTAAAAGAATTGATAAATATTGTACCAAAATATACAGCAATAAGCACTTATATTTGTTAATTACCGTTTTAAGGAGAAGATTTTTATATAGCAACCAAAACAAGCATATACCTCCTCCATACATTTTATTCAGGTACAAGTAATACACTAAACTAAACTCATAAGCAAAGCTACCAAATGCACGCATACAATTATATTAGTCTGAAAAGCGCACCAGCTGCTCGTTTACTGGCGGCATTGATTGCAGGCATTATACTACAATGGTATGCTGCATTGTCTTTTGCGCCCCTTCTTACAATCAGCATTGTAGTAGTAGTCTTAAGCACAGGTTTTTTCTTTTTATCCCGGTATAAAAAATATACGCTGCAGTGGCTGCAGGGTATATTGGTATTGCTCTTGTTTACTGTTGTTGGCGCTTTGCTTACTTATGTGAATAATATTCAGCATCAGCCTTATTGGTTTCAGAATAATTATTCAAAAAACACCATCCTTATTGCTACTATCAATGAGCCATTGGTAGTAAAACCCAATTCTTTTAAAGCAGTTGCAAAGGTAACGGCGGTACAAAACAATCATACAATACAACAGGCAACAGGCAGCATCATTATTTACTTCAAAAAAGACAGCACTACAACAAATGGGGTTACTTATGGTTCACAGATTGCTTTTTCCAAACCGGTGCAACCCATTCAAAACACCGGCAATCCCGGCGGCTTTGATTATGAGCGGTACCTGTTATTTCAGGGCCTCACAAGCCAGGTGTATTTGCAGGCTGCTGATTATGTGGTGCTGCCGCAAAAAGATGCGGCTGCATTTTCAATCTTTCTGCAGAAAACAAGAGCATATGTGATTCGTACATTGCAGCAATATATTCCGGGTAAAAAAGAGCAGGGTGTTGCGGAAGCCTTGCTAATAGGTTACCGCAACGATTTAGATAAGCAATTAGTACAATCGTACAGCCACACCGGCGTAGTGCATATTATTGCCATCAGCGGCTTGCATTTGGGTATGATTTACGGTGTATTGGTATTGCTTTTTAAACCATTCAAAAACCGACGCTGGCACCGGTTTGTAATGCCGGTAACAGTATTAATAGTGCTGTGGTTGTTTACCTTCATTGCCGGCGCAGTGCCTTCTATCGTACGCTCGGCAGTAATGTTTAGCTTTATTGCGCTGGGCGAATGTTTGCGCCGCAAAGGCAACATTTTTAATACACTTGCGGTTTCCGCATTATGCCTGCTTATCTACAATCCATTTTACCTGTGGGATGTTGGTTTTCAATTATCGTATGCAGCAGTATTGAGTATTGTCGTATTTATGAAACCTATCTACAACTGGCTGTATTTTGAAAATAAAGCAGTTAAATTCTTTTGGAAATTAACGGCAATCAGTTTGGCAGCGCAAATATTTACACTACCTATTGTACTGTTTTACTTTCATCAGTTCCCATTACTGTTTTTAATCACCAATTTACTGGTGGTTCCTCTCTCAACCATTATTTTATTCATAGAAATATTCTTAGTGGTCATCTCAGCATGGACCTGGCTCGCAGGAATAACAGGCAAACTTGCTTACTGGCTATTATGGTTTATGAACAGCTTTATTGAGCACATAGAAAAGTTGCCTTTTGCTTTATGGCAAAACATTAAAGCCAATGTATTTCAAACTATTATTTTATATACCGTTGTATTGCTTTTAACAGTATGGCTGTTTAATAAAAAGACGAAGGCATTATTATATGCATTAGCTGCTACACTCCTTTTTACCATTTATACAAGCATTGATATATATACAACAAAACAGCAGCAAAAATTAATTGTGTATAATGTGCCAAAATCAACTGCTATTGATATTATACAAGGCAACGAATGTAAAACGCTGCTGTCTAAGGTTATTGCACAGGATACATTGCTGCAAAATTTTTACCTGCTGCCAACACGCCTGCTTTATCGTACTGCGCCCAGCCAAAGCAACATACTTTCTGCAAATAATTACCTGCTGCATGTAAATGATAAAACACTATTAATTATCGACAAATCACTTCCGGCAATATCCCACTCCGGCAAGCTGGAGGCAGATGCGGTAATTATCACCGGCAATCCAAAATTGTATATGAGCCAGATTGATGCACTTGTCAGGTGTCACGTCGTTGTTTTTGACAGCAGTAATCCGGCATGGAAAATTGAAAGATGGAAGAAAGACTGCAACAGCCTACATTTGCGCTTCCATTCGGTAGCGCAGGAAGGCGCTTTTGTAATGGATTTGTAGTAACGTACAATAAATCTGCTAATCGTAATCTCATGCAAAAGAAAATTCAGTCTGCACTTATTTCCGTCTTTTACAAAGATGGACTGGAACCACTCGTAAAAGAATTAGACCGTCAGAAAATCACTATTTATTCCACCGGCGGCACGCAACAATTTATTGAAAGTTTAGGTATTAATTGTGTGCCGGTAGAAAGCCTTACCTCCTATCCCGCTATCCTTGGCGGACGCGTAAAAACGTTACATCCACTGGTATTTGGCGGCATCCTCGGCAGGCGCGATGTGCTGCAGGATATTGATGAAATGAAGCAATACAATATTCCGGAAATTGACCTCGTTATCGTGGATTTATATCCTTTTGAAGAAACGGTGCGCACCACTACCGATGAAAAATCCATCATCGAAAAAATTGACATCGGCGGACCATCCATGATACGCGCGGCTGCCAAAAATTTTAAAGATGTAGTAGTGATTGCCGATAAAAGTGATTATGAAAAGCTGGAAACATTATTACACAATAATGTTGGCTATACCAGTGTCGAAGAGCGCAAAGCATTTGCTGCCAAAGCCTTTGAAGTAGTAATGAATTATGATATTGCTATCTCTAATTATTTCAACAAGGATAAGCCTAATAAGTCGAACGCTAAACAGCCGTTGCGCTATGGCGAAAACCCGCATCAGAAAGCTGTGTTTTATGGCGATTTATCGGAAGTGTTTGAGCAGTTAAATGGAAAAGAATTATCGTATAATAACCTCGTGGATGTAGATGCGGCTATCCAACTTATTAGCGAATTTCCAAACGAGTTAACGGCAAAGGATAATGAAGGCATCTGCACATTTGCCATTATTAAACATACCAATGTATGCGGCATTGCACAGCGCAACACGGTGAAAGACAGTTGGGATGCCGCACTTGCCGGCGACCCCGAGAGTGCTTTTGGTGGGGTGCTGGTATGCAATTGCACCATTGATAAAGCAACTGCCGAAACTATTAATAGTTTATTTTTTGAGGTGCTGATTGCACCCGTATTTAGTGGCGAGGCACTCACCATTTTAAAGAGTAAAAAGAACCGTATTTTACTGCAATTACACCGCATTCCTAAGCTCAAGCGCGAGCAATACAAATCACTGCTCAATGGCATGTTGCTGCAGGATATGGACGAAGGTAACTACAACGAGTGGCACGAAGTAGGCGGCAGACCAGCTACTGAAACCGAAAAAACGGATTTAACCTTTGCAAATATTGTATGCAAGCATTTGAAAAGCAACGCCATTGCACTGATTAAAAATAAGCAACTGATTGGCAAAGGCTGCGGACAAACCAGCCGCATAGATGCTTTACGCCAGGCTATAGAAAAAGCCAAGCAATTCAACTTCGATCTGCAGGGCGCAGTGCTGGCATCAGATGCGTTTTTTCCGTTTAATGATTGTGTGCAACTGGCACATGAGCAAGGTATTGAAGCTTTCATTCAGCCTGGCGGCTCCATCCGCGACAACGACAGCATTGCGTATTGCGTAGAACACAATTTAGCAATGGTGATGACGGGTTTGCGGCATTTTAAGCATTGATTTTATTAGAAAAATAAATAGGAAAGACACAGCGTAATTGCGCTGTGTCTTTTTATATAGTTGAATAGTAAGATGTTAATTATTCCTTTACTTGTAGTATTATATAGCTTATTAAGGATGTATTGAATTGAATAACCCTTTACTTTAGTACTCCTATTTAGTAACTCTTAACCTATCTACTATGACTAAAAAACTACATGGTCTTAAAACGCTCTTATTATGTCTATCTTTATGCATAATATATAATGATATTTTGGCGCAAAAGCAATTTGCTGTAACAATAGAATTGCCACAACAATTAGATATAAAAAAGCTCAGGCTTTCTTATGATAATGGCAAAGGAGAAATAAACATAAAAAATCCGGTTGTAAAGAATAATGTAATTTTCGTATCGCAGCCCTATTATGCGAAATATGCAGCCATTATACTTCGATACCCGGAACCTAATTCTGAATTCTCAAATTATTACAGGTACTTTTTTGTAGCAGATCAGCCAGCCATTATTACTCTATACAAATACGATTCTACTCAATCTCCTTTTGATAATTACCAGTTGAGCAATGCACTTGATTTTAAAAGTGAGCAGGAACGGATGCATCAATATGATTCTCTAGAAAGAAAGGAGCTTGATGATTATACAGTTCTATTCAATGAAGGTAAAACCGGTGCTGCAAATGACTCTATAGCTGGACAGATATTGTCCCAAAAAATTATAAATTGGAATAAAAGAGATTTAGAATTCGTCCGTAAAAATCCAAACTCTTATTACTCTTTTTGGTTTTTTAGAAAGTGGCTAATCCAGTCTGCGGCAGCAACTTCCGGTTCCCTACTCACTACTTTTAATACCACTTTTCCCGATACATTTAGGAATGGCGAAGAAGGAGCCACGATTAAGAAATTTTTACAGGGAAGAATCGGCGTTCATAAAAACAGCCCGGCGCCAGACTTTACCAGTAAAGACAGCAGCGGAAAAATTATTGCACTTAAAGATTATCTTGGGAAAAAGGATGTTTTACTTGTATTCTGGGCTACCTGGTGCGTGCCTTGTATGCAGGAAGTACCGGCAATTAAGGAAATTCATGACCAGTATCCACCTGAAAAATTAGAGATTATTTCTGTTGCTTTTCCATCAGATTATGCAACCTTTTCCAAGGTTATAAAAGAGAAAGATATGAATTGGATAAATATTTATAACGATTTAGATGTTATCAATTCCTACGGCGGTTATCAAGGTATTCCAAGAGTATATTTAATTGACAGGTCAGGGAAAATTGTTTATGAACGAAATGAGGATGACCCGGGAGATTTGCAACTAACTAAATTAAAAAAAGTTCTGAAAAGCAACACACTTAACTAACATACTTCTTCCAAGTGTATTACATCCACAACATTACATAAACTAACTTTACCCAAGTTATAATTATAATACTCTTCTTAAGCAGCTTGACGCAAGACTCAAATGTATTAGTAAAAACTCATTACCTTATGAATAACACCACTATCGCAACGGAAAACAATCTCATCATTGGCAAAAACACCAACGCACCTTTAAAAGTATATCGCATGGGCTATGGCACTATGCGCCTCACCGGCGAAGGCATCTGGGGCGAACCTGCTAACCGCAACGAAGCATTGCAAGTGCTGAAAAAAGCAGTGCAACTGGGTGTCAACTTTATTGATACTGCCGATTATTATGGTCCCGATGTTACCAACCGCCTCATTGTAGAAGCCCTTTATCCTTACCCCAAAAACTTGGTAATTTGTACAAAAGTAGGTGCAAGAAGAGCGCCCGATAAAAGCTGGCCGGCATTTACCCGGCCCGAAGAATTGCGGCAAAGCATTGACAATAATCTGAAGCAATTGAAGCTGGAACAATTACCAGTTGTGCATTTTCGATTTTCTACACACAACAATCCTACACCTTTTTCAGAGTCGGTAGATGCTATGTTTGAGTTGCAGAAAGAAGGTAAAATATTGCATGTAGGTGTAAGTAATGTGAATGTGCAGGAACTGGAATACGCCATGAGCCGCGGCAACATTGCCACTGTACAAAACATGTATAGCTACCTGCAGCGCACTACTACAAAACTGCCCATTGGCGAAACCCGCGGTGGCGAAGTATTGGAAACCTGTGAGGAAAACAGCATTGTTTTTACACCTTTTTTCTCTTTAATCACCGCTTTGCCAAAGCAGGAACAAAATATAGAACAGGTGGCTAAGAAACACGGTGCTACTAAAGCACAAATTAATCTTGCGTGGCTGTTGCACAAATCGCCTGTAATCTTGCCTATTCCCGGCACTTCTTCCGTGGCGCATTTAGAAGAAAACTTAGCGGCCATGAATATCCGTTTGGATGAAGAAGATATGGGATTGTTGGGGTAAAAATTATTGATTATTGTTTTCTTTATGAGGTGTTGCTTCAGCAGGCGTTTAAAGATATACCTGCTTTTTATGCATTTTAATTCTACAATCATTCGCTGCCTTTGTCATGCTGAGGAACAATGGATCTATGGATTTTTATAAATCAAAATTGAATATAAAATCCAATTACTTACTACCCACAGATGCTTCCTTCGCCGGTAAAACAAAGCCAAAGTTGGATTGTTTAAACAAAAAGCTTTACTTATGTTGCAACCTAAACAGATTGAGCTCAACGAAGCTTAATCGAATAATATTAGTTTATATTTTTCAATTAATCCTATAAATTAAGCTTACACCAATTGTCTTCCCTGTGTCAAGTTTATTGCCTGTTGTTTATACAATCCAAATTATAGTTTGAACTTTGCCGTCCCAAATTATTATGTCAAATACACATACCGGCAGGCGTCCATCCAAAGTATTGATAATCGCTGCTTTTGCAGCGGTATACGTTATTTGGGGTTCTACCTATCTTGCTATAGATATTGCGGTAAATACCATTCCCCCATTTCTCATGCTGGCAACGCGCTACACCGTTGCAGGTTTCTTACTCTTTATTTTTTGTT
The DNA here is from genome assembly GCF_005233845.1 of Ilyomonas limi. Taxonomy (GTDB): domain Bacteria; phylum Bacteroidota; class Bacteroidia; order Chitinophagales; family Chitinophagaceae; genus Ilyomonas; species Ilyomonas limi. Next base: position 143,401 of record NZ_SZQL01000005.1, on the reverse strand, counting down.
TATTGAAAGGAGAAAAAGCACCATCGCTCAAAGCTTTTATCACTATTGGATTTGGTGGTGTATTAATGATATTGCTGGGCAATGGTGCAGTTACACTTGCCGAGCAATATTTACCTACCGGCTTAACTGCCATTATAGCCGCTACGGTGCCGTTGTGGATGGTAATGCTGGACAAACGGAACTGGCATTTTTATTTTTCCAATAAAATCATTATCGCCGGATTTTTAATAGGTTTTGCAGGCGTGCTGATGTTATTTGCAGGCAAGGGAACAGCAGACTTTACAGGCAATCCAATGAAATTAGCAGGCTTCTTTATCTTACTGGTAGGCAGCATGGGTTGGGCGGCTGGTTCTTTATACTCCAAGTACAAGCAGGTGGCAGGTTCTACCACTATGAAAGCGGCGGTGCAAATGCTGTCGGCGGGCCTGGTATCGCTGGCAATAGGCTTACTGAGTAATGAGCAACAAGGATTTGCCATAAGTTATATTTCTGCACAGTCAATAGAAGCGCTTAGTTATTTAATTATAATGGGCTCGCTGGTGGGATACATGTCGTATATATGGTTGTTGAGTATATTGCCTGCAAGCCGGGTGGGCACATATGCGTATGTCAATCCGGTAATTGCGGTATTCCTGGGATGGCTGTTTTTAGACGAAGCCATTACGATGCAGCAAATCGCAGCTTTACTTATCATCTTAACCGGCGTTATCCTGGTCAATACAGCCAAAGAAGAAGTGACTACAATAGTTGTGAAAGAAATAACCGTAAAAAATGAAAGCGAAGTTGTTGAGCGATAAGCTGTAAGAGACGACCGTGCAAAACAAAAGTTCCGGATCTAAAACCCGGAACTTTTTGTAACCTAATACAAATCAGCTGACATCTTCTATTTTCTATCAGGCAAATCAGCCTACATCAGAAAACATCATTATCCAAAAATTACTTTGCTTTTGTAATAATGATATTCCTGTACTCAATAGGACCATGATCGCCCTGAATAAGCAATGGACCGGGCTCGCCTTCTTTGCTATTCAATGCGCCGCCGGTAATGCCACGTATCTCACGGTTGCAAATCACGGTTTTACCATTAAATACCACCGTTACCATTCTGCCAACCAGTGTAATATCATAGGCTTGCCATTCACCCGGACCTTTAGCCACCATCTCGCTGGGTGGGATAAACCCATAAATAGCGCTAATTACATCCTTATAAGGTTCGTCGCCGGTATCATCAATCTGCACTTCGTAGCGGCCACGCAGGTACACACCACTGTTGCTATGCTCCGGATAACGAAACTCTATGTGCAGTTTGAAATCTGTAAACGTATCATCTGTAACGAGGTTGGCGCCTGAATGCGGGCTCTTTAGCACGCCATCCTGTACTATCCATTGATTGGTGCCGAGTGCGTGCCAGCCGGTTAGGTCTTTGCCGTTAAACAGCTTTTGTGGTTGTCCCCACGAAGGTTCGCCGGTGCGTTTTAGTTCAGGTGCGCGCACCGCCGTCCAGTTGTATTGCTTGCCATCAGGATGGGTAATCGTACCTGCCAAACTATCGCCTGTAAAATTTCCTTCAACTGTTACATTGCCGTTTCCCTGCTCCCATTGTGGCGGTATGGAAAAAGATAGTTTGCCGCCGCTGAACTGATAAACAGATACGGGACGTGCACTGCCGCCAGCACCTACAAACTCACCTACCAGCGTGCGGTAACCCGAGCGATAGACTTCAAACCACGAAGGTGCCTGCCTGCCTTCCATAGCAACAGTCATATCCCAGCGGCCAATGAGTGCCGCAGTGTCTTGCTGTGCTTTGGTGGATAGCGTAAACAGGAGTAATACAATTGGAAGAGAAAGCAATTTCATTTTCATATAGCTATTCAATATTTATTGGTACAAGGTAAGTGCAAAATAAACAGCTTTTGCGAAGTGGGATAAACTTATTTAAAACAGCAAAGGCAAAACGGAAGTATATGTTTACAGTTTATCAAACATCGTATTAAGATTGCAAGTATCCGGAAAACATTTCCTCCTCATTTCGCAGTTCAATGTTACAATCAAAAAGGTACCATCGCTATGCTTTTATTAATTATGCAATCCTTAATAAGTAGTGCAGTAGTATTATGTGCAGCACATCAACCGGGCAGAAGTGCTATAGCAGTTACCGCCAATATAAAAGTATGATTATGATAAAAGCATAATTGCCAATTTTACTTTATATTCGGTACTCAAACCAAATATTATGGAACAAATAAATTCTTATCTTGGCAAAGAAGAAGTGCCGCTGTTTGCGCCTACCAGCGACGAAAAAACAATGGCTTTGCTGGCACATATTCTTACCCTTGCAGCTGGCTTTATAGCGCCGCTGATTATTTATCTGATTAAAAAGGATGAATCTACTTTTATTACCGCACACGCCAAAGAGTCGCTGAACTTTCAGATTACTTTGTTTATTGTTTTTATTATTCTTTTTATAACCGTGATAGGTATTTTGCTCATGTGGATTGTAGGCATTTTGGCGCTGGTACTGATTATTGTTGCCACCATCAAGGCAAGTGAAGGCAAGTTGTATAAGTATCCTTTGAACATCAGGTTGATAAAGTAAATCTTCTTATAAAACAATTTTTACAAGCGGGCGAAGTTTATAATTTCTCTGCTTCGGCCGGGCGGGTGAGCGGAGCAAACTTCGTTTTGAGCAACTCTAGTTTGGGGCTGATATATACCGCGCAGAAAGGCTTCTCCGGGTTGTTGTAATAATAGTTGAGATGCTCGGGCAACGAGGTTTTAAATGCTGCAAAAGGAAGTACTTGTGTAATGAGCGGCTCATTGAAATGGGATTGTAAATCTCTTATAATCGCTTTTATTACTGCCTCCTCTTCTGCATTAAACCAGTACACTGCCGAGCGGTATTTGTGGCGCATGGAATGGTTGGAAGTGGAAGCATGTGTAAAGAGATGAATGGCAATCAAATCTGTTAAAGTAATAATTGCGGAGTCGTAGGTAACGATAACTGCTTCAGAAAAAGTGTTATTGGGTGGCTGCGCTGCAATCCAGCCCTGCTTCACTTCCTGCACGCCTTTCAGGGAAAGAAATACAGCCTCTGTACACCAGTGGCAGCCGCCGCCCAAACCTATTCTCAGGATGTGTTCGTGCATTGCTACAAAATTAAACGACTTTGCATTTTGTACAAGCCAGGCGTTTTTTCAGGTAAAAGTAAGAATGTATCCTATTGTTGAAACCTACAGTTTATATGATACAATATTTATAGAATTAAAATTATAAGGTAGCAGTCGCCATATTTCTTTTGCTCAGGCAAAAGCTGGGCTTCAGGTAGGCGCAGAATTTGCATACTTCTATGCTACAGGAGCCAAAGGGGTGTTGCTATTTAAAATATATCCATTGCTGTACCTCTTCCTATAAACCATAAATAGTTAAAACAATGAGAAGATTACCCGTGTATTTGTTATTAGACACTTCCGGCTCCATGACCGGCGAGCCTATTGAAGCGGTGAAAAACGGAGTGCAGGTAATGATTAGTTCGCTGCGGCAAAATCCGCAGGCGATTGAAACCGCTTTTATCAGTATTATTACGTTCGACAGTACCGCCAGGCAGGTAGTGCCGCTTACAGACCTTGCCTCTTTTCAAATGGTGGACATCAAAGCCTCGGGCACTACTGCTTTGGGGGAAGGGCTAAAACTTGTAGCCACCTGCATTGATAGCGAAGTGACGAAAACAACTGCCGAGCAAAAAGGTGACTGGAAACCCCTGGTGTTTATTATGACCGATGGGATACCAACAGACGACTGGCAAAGCGGGCTGGAAGAATACAAAAAGCGCAAAACAGCTTATACCGTTGCCTGCGCTGCCGGCAGCGGAGCAGATGCTAACCTGTTGAAACAGATAACAGAAAACGTAGTAAGCCTGGATACTGCCGATAGCAACAGCATCTCCAAATTCTTTACATGGGTATCTGCTTCCATTGGGGTTACTTCTACCAGAATTGAAGATGCTGGTAAAGAAGTGAGTGGTCTTGGCGAATTGCCGCCGCCGCCTTCCGAACTGAATATTGTTACATAAACTATTAAAAATAGAGAACAGTACGGGTGAAAAGGTATTTTATCGGTAAATATCTTTTCATCCATGCTGCATATATAAGCAAACAGCACCGGATGGAGGATGCAAAACAATTTGTGACCAACCTGTTTAAAAGCAATAATATGCCAATTCCTGCCAGCAGGATGGATGTATTGGATGCCTTTATACAGGATGAACAAAACATAGCTGCAATTAATACTATTATTCAAAATCAGAATGGGCTTATGGCTAAATGGAAACTGGAAGACCGGATAGCTGAAATAAGGCAACAGCCCGTTCGCGTATTGAATGCTACGGTAGGAAAGCCGTACGAAACAAAGTTTGACTTTGATAAGCTGCAGTGGAAAGATATAACAACCTTTGAATGGGAAGGACTACAGGAAGTAGGCCTGCGGTATGATGAACAAACAAAACAAATTACCGGCGTCCCAACGCAAAGCGGCGATATAAAAGCAAAGTTCAAATTTAAAATAGAAGGGCAGCCGGAAGTGGCACCTTTTAATGAAAAGATCATTACACTAATTATTAATCCCGACCCTAAAAGCTTGTGGAAGAATATTGAAAGTGACAGGAATGATCCTTTTTGGAAAGAAGACAATATAACCGAGTTTGCTCCCCTGGGCGATAGACATATTCTGGTTTCTTCCAAGCGGGGGCGTTCTCATGCAAACATCGGTTCCTGCCGAGAGGATGATTTTGCTTTTAAAGATTTGGATAATGGCTGGAGCATCGTGGTAGTGGCAGATGGTGCGGGTAGTGCTAAGTTATCGAGAAAAGGTTCTGCCATGGCGTGCAACGAAGTAGTGGGCTATTTTGATGAAAGCACTTCTATAGAAAGCATGGCAGCTTTTGATGAATTGCTGCACGAGCACATGGGTAATGCCAGTGCGGACACAAAAAAAAACCTGACTCATTTTGTATATAATACACTTGGCAAATGCGCCTTGCAGGTACATAAGAAATTACAGGAGTTTGCAACAAAAGAAGGCATTACGTTAAAAGATTTGAGCAGCACGCTAATATTTACCTTGTTTAAAAAGTATGATGCCGGCTATGCATTGCTTTCGTTTGGTGTGGGTGATTGCCCGATAGCAGTGCTCAACAAAGATATATCGGAAGTAATACTAATGAACTGGCTGGATGTGGGCGAATTTGGCGGTGGAACAAGATTTATAACGATGCCGGAGATCTTTAAAAGCGACAAGTTTGCTACACGGTTTGGCTTTAAGCTACTGGATGACTTTGCTTATTTAATTATGATGACGGATGGCATTTACGATCCCAAGTTTGTGGTAGAAGCAAGCCTGCCCGATATTAAAAAATGGAAAGCATTTTTAGCCGATCTGAATGGTAAAAATGAAGATGGAGTAAGCGTTGAACTACAGCCGGATAACGAAAACATCACAGACCAGTTTTCGCGATGGATGGACTTTTGGAGTGCCGGCAATCATGACGACAGAACGCTGGCAATTGTGTTTTGAATGAAGAATCATCATTGCGAGCAGCGTGAAGCAATGACGATAGTTGCTTTACGCTAATATAGAATTCATCAATCACACGCTTATTAAGATGTGCAGTCATCTGAAGGAATTAAGAGGAAGTTTATTAATAATGGCAATTGTGTAATAAATAAAGTTTATAAATAAATCAATTTTATAAAATAACAGGTGTGAGTTACCTAAGTAATTTTACGAGTAATACAAGCCACAGGGCAACTAATATAAAGTTGGTATCATCCATTATCAATACTGGTAAAACATACGAGTATGTAGATAATGGGGAACCCATGCGGGGCGGAATGAAAGATGTGTATTTCGGTCCCGATAAGTCTTATGTTGTCGCTTTTTACCGGGACAAACAGGATTATAACTCGCGCGAACGATTGAAGAAATTGGTAACACAATACTATGATAGTTTTTTCAACCGCGAAGGCGGCGATTACTTCAAAGAACTGTATTGTTGGCCTACAGATATGGTGGAGGCAGATGGTAAAGTGGGACTGATTGTACCGGCATACAATAAGAATTATTTTTTTAAAAAAGGATATGCTGCCAGCGATGGTATTAAAGGAAAAGAAAAAGAAGGTTTATGGTTTGCATCGGCAAAGTTTAGAAATCAGAACTTTAGCTTACGGCTGGATAAAAGTGAATTAGGCAACTGGCTGAGTTACTTCCAGATTTGCGTGAAAATAGCAAGGGGCGTTAAACGCTTACACGCCGCAGGTCTGGCGCACTCCGATTTATCGTATAAAAATGTATTAATTGATCCCGTAACCCGGTCGGCCACCATTATAGATATTGATGGACTGGTAGTGCCGGGCTTGTATCCGCCGGACGTTATTGGCACAGCAGACTTTATTGCACCGGAAGTATTAGCTACCAAGCATTTGGATATACGAGACCCCAACCGTAAGCATGCCAACCGCACTACCGATTTACATGCGCTGGCAGTGATGATTTACATGTATTTGCTATACCGCCATCCACTCAAAGGTGGCAAGGTCAATTCGCTGGATACCGAGCAGGATGACTTATTATCCATGGGTAAAAAAGCACTGTTTATTGAGCATCCAACAGATACTTCCAACCGGCCTAAACTGGACCAGGGTTCTAAGTATGCATTGCCGTGGGCAGATGTAAACAAATTGCCCTACACGATTACCGGACCATATTTAAAAGATCTATTCAACCAGGCCTTTATAACCGGTTTGCATAATCCCAACCTACGGCCAAATGCCGATGCGTGGGAGCAGGCTTTGCTCAAAACCACCGATCTCATGCAGCCTTGCAGTAATCCGCAGTGCGATCAGCAATGGTTTGTTTTTGATAATACGGCATCGCCCAAATGCCCGTTTTGCGGCACGCCCGTTAAGGGCACGTTGCCGGTGCTGGATTTGTATTATCAGTTCAAGCCAACGATATGGAAGCCCGAAAACCACCGGCTGATGGTGTACAACAATCAGTACTTATTTCAATGGCATGTAAACCGGAACGTAGTACGCAACGAAAAGCTAACCGCAGCACAAAAAGTGCCGGTAGGATATTTTACTTTTTACAATGGAAAATGGGTGCTCGTCAATCAAAAATTAACCTCGCTGAAAGACCTTACAGAAAATAAAGAAATACCCATAGGTACAATGGTAGATATTACAGATGGCAAAAGACTGTTGCTGTCTAATGAGGAAGGTGGAAGAGTAGTTGTAGTTACAATGGCAAATAAGTAAGATAAAGTTGACTAAAAGTTACTTTCAATTTATTAGTACACAAACAAAAAACACTATATTATGAGACTTAAACCGGCAGGCATTATTGCCATTCTTTTAATCATAGCCATACTTGCCTATTTTGCCATAAAGCCCCGGCTATCCGGCGCAGGCAATGGTGATACTGCTACCACAGAGCAAACTAATACTGCTGCCAACGACAATAAAGATACTACAAGCAACAGCGGTGCAGCATCTTCTGCCAACAGCGCAAATACTACTTCGCGCTCATTCAATTACACACCGGAAAAACCTGTAAACGGAACCTTGCGCGGCGTGGTAGAAGTAGGTGCCACAGGCTTTAACTCGTTTGTTATAAATATGGACGATCAAAAGCGTTGGGAAATTGTATCCAAAGACTTTGGAGAATCCCTTGCTTATGAAGGCTTGGCAACTACAGAGGATATAAGAGCCGGTTTGAAAAAATATCTATCGTCTATGTTTGATAAAGGTGTTTCGGGCAAGAACATGCACTTTGTTATTTCGTCCGGGGCACAAAAAGAGCCAAAGACCACTATCATCAGCAACGAACTGCAAAAGCTGGGTTACGTAGTAAACAGGGTAACTGCCGATGAAGAGGCTAAATATGGCTTTATTGCTACTGTGCCGCCTCCTTTCAGAGACAACTCTTTTATGATAGATATTGGTTCGGGTAATACCAAAGTTTCCTGGTCGGATAATGGTACAGTAAAGACAATGGAATTACCGGGAGCCAAGTATTACGAAAAAGGTACCCCTGACGACCAGGTGTACAATGATGTAAAAGCAGGGGCAAGCAAAATCCCCCAAAACAAGCGCAATGTGGGCTTTATTATAGGCGGTGTTCCTTTTACGCTGGCAAAACAAAACCGTAACGGCGAAGAAAAATATACCGTATTAAATGCCCCCGGTGCTTACACCGCTGCCGATAAAAAAATGGCTTCGGGATTGAATATTTACAAAGGAGTAGCCGAGGCTACCAATACTGATACCTTTGTGTTTGACTGGGATGCCAACTTTACCATCGGCTTTTTATTAAGCCTAAATACCAGATAAATTATGAGCTTTTTAAAGCAGTTATTAACGCCCTTTGTTGAGTTTGATGAGGATGCTAAAAAGAAGGAAGCCGCAAAGGGCAATACACCTGCTGCCCCTGCTGCACAACCTGCTCAACCGGCAGCACCTGCAACAGTGCCGCCGGCGGGCGAAAATGCACATCATCCATTAATTGATGGGGAAAGCAAAACACCGGATATTTCCAATCAAATACCAACGTATTCGCCTTCCGGCACTATATCTAAACCGCTGCCTGAGCATCAACAGTATTTTGAAAAATTGATAGATGATGCGAATAGGACCAATCCGTTTTTTCAGGGGGCAGACTTTAAAGAATTTGTGGATAGTAAGCTGGACATTGATGATATACAGGATGAAGCATTGAAATACAAAACGGCATTTAATATTTTAAAGAACAGCGGGCTTACTAAAGAAAAGCTGCTATCTACGGGGCAGGAATACCTGAATATTATTGGGAGGGATATGAATGCTTTTCAAAGTGCACAAGCGCTGCAATACAATAAAGAAGTACGCCCCAAAGAGCAGTTAATACAGCAAAAAGCAGAAGAATTGCAGCAATTAACCTTGCGCATCAACGCCTTAAAGAGTGAGATTAATGCGTTCACACAAGACATTAATCTCGCAAAAGAAAAGCTCAGTACAACTAAGAACTCGTTTCTCTTAGCCGGCGAAAACAAGCAGAAGGAAATTGAAGCCGAATTGCAAAAAGTAGCCCGTTACTTTTAGGAACTTACGGCGCACAGATGTAAAACACTCAACATTTATACCTTTTACAGCATACCTTGTTTTGAACGGGCATTCAACATAATTTTGAAAGTTTTTTATCCTTTACTTCCGGATGTGCTAACCAATTCCGCGAAGGATGGGATTTGAAAATTTTTGAAGCGTTTTAGCATAAATAAGTGAAGTTATAGGCTTATTCAAAAAAGCAATCCTAAACAAAGTTTTATTCTTAATACAGACATATATGAAGCGATCAGTTATCATATCTTTTATTAGTTGGCTACCTGCTTTCTGTTTTTACAGTGCTGCGGCGCAAACCACGCAAATGAGTACTTATTGTAATCCTATCAATATTGATTATACCTATTCTATTTACAATGCGAATGACAATATTTCTTATCGTTCCGGCGCCGATCCGGCGGTGGTTCAATTCAGAGGGGAGTATTATATGTTTGTTACCCGCTCGATGGGATATTGGCATTCTGCCGACTTAACTAACTGGACATTTATTACACCGGAGAAGTGGTACTTCCAGGGATCCAATGCCCCGGCAGCATATAACTATAAAGACTCTGTTTTATATGTTACCGGAGATCCATCGGGCTCTATGAGTATGCTCTATACCGATAACCCTACAAAAGGGGACTGGAAGGCGGTGCCTGCTATTTTAAATGATCTGCAGGACCCGGATTTGTTTATAGATGATGACGACCAGGCATATATGTTCTGGGGTTCCTCCAACGTGTACCCTATCAGGGCAAAGAAGCTGGACAAAGACAACCACTTCCGTCCATCCGATTCAACATACGAACTTTTTAAATTGGATGGAGATAAACATGGCTGGGAACGGTTTGGTGAAAACCATAGTGATACCGTGCTGAAAGGCTATATGGAAGGCGCCTGGCTAACCAAATACAACAATAAATACTACATGCAATATGCAGCGCCCGGAACGGAGTTTAATGTATATGGCGATGGGGTGTATATGAGCGACTCTCCACTCGGTCCCTACCATTATGCACCTAACAACCCTGTGTTTTACAAACCCGGCGGCTTTATGAACGGTACTGGTCATGGCAGCACCGTAATAGGTCCCGATAACAAGTTTTGGCATTTTGCTTCCATGGCGCTTTCCGTAAATGTAAACTGGGAAAGGCGGATATGCATGTTTCCTGCCTATTTTGATAAAGATGGGCTGATGTATAGCAATACGTCCTTTGGCGACTACCCGCACTTTGCACCGGCTGTTGCCGGCAAGATGGGAGAATTTACCGGCTGGATGTTGCTGTCGTACAACAAACCCGTAAAAGTATCCTCTTACCAGGATGAGTACACAGCCCAAAACCTGGTGGATGAAAATGTAAAAACTTTCTGGCTGGCTAAGCAGAATGATAACCAGCAATGGATAGCAATTGATATCGAAAAGCCGGCAAAAGTGTATGCTATTCAGGTAAACTATCACGATTATAAATCTAACCTGTATGGCAGAGTGCCGGGGATGCATCACCGGTATGTACTGGAAGGCTCTGTAGATGGAACAAATTGGCTGACATTGGTAGATAGAAGTCAAAGCTTTAAAGATGTGCCTAACGATTATGTTGAATTAGGCACTCCGCAAACGGTAAGGTATGTCCGTTATAAAAACATTCATGTGCCAACGCCTAACCTGGCTATATCCGATTTGCGCATTTTTGGTATTGGTGAAGGAAAAGCGCCCGCGACCGTACAGCATCTTGCTGTTGACCGTCATACCGACCGGAGAGATGCAACCATTACCTGGGACCGGCAATCCGGAAGCCAGGGGTATAATATATTGTGGGGAATTGCACCTGATAAATTGTACAACTCGTGGATGGTGTACGGCAACAATTCACTGCTATTGAAAAGCCTTGCTGTTGATCAAACCTATTATTTTTCCATAGAATCTTTTAATGAAAATGGCGTGTCCGCAAGGACGAAAGTGGTGAAAGTGGAATAGCATTTTTGTACGTATCTTGAGCAAGCAGACACTTGCATCAGGAAAATAGATATTGTTGTATTACAATAGAACAAATCTTGAGTTAATTAAATAAATTAAGTTTTATCCTTGCTAAGGCACAGATTTGTGAGCGTTATTTTATATGTAATCGTTTAGATTTCCTCTTGCATAATGAGTTGGATTAGTTGCAGGCATCTTCCAGACACATCCTTTTCCTGCAATCCCTCTATTGGTTTGTAGCAAGGGATTGCAGGAAAAGGATTCGGAAAACAAATTGTCAGATTAAATGATACTTCAAAGCAATGTCAGGTAATATCTTGACTATTACAACTAAAGTAAACAATGAACTACTATTAAGAACGTATTAGCCTTTCCTTTATCAAAGTCTTTGTAGTAATTATTATTGACAGCTGTTTTCAAGTAAGTGATATTTCTTTGAAGTGCTTTACTCCTGTCTTGATTCGTGTCTTAACGAACCTCAGACTTCCAGTTGCCAAGCAATCTCCTCAATGCAATGATTTCCCCAAGATGATAGCTGTTGTGATCAAATAACACCAGTGCTTCGCGCAGCCAGCTTTGTCCGCTTCCATGTTTAAAGGGTGCATACACATCATCCACGTGTTGTAAGCATTCAATAAATGCATTTAAATCTGATTGTATCTTGCCAATGCTTTCATTCCATGCTGCTTTATCTGTTGGTGCAGCTTCTTTCACCCCAATAATCAGCAGGCCAATTCAGTTCCCTGTAATTTTTGTTGACGGAAAAATCAAGAATATCTTTTTGTGCAATGCGGATATGTTCAACCTGTTGCCAGATGCTGTAGGGAACGCCATTTGGTTTCTTACCCAAATCTTCAAAAGGAATGTCTTTAATGGCATCATCAAAAGAAACATGGGCATGACTTTTTGTAAGCAAGGTTGCCAGTTCTTTTTTAGTTGCTGAGATGTATTGTTCTGATTATTCATAGGAAACTATTTATTAAAATAATTGGAGAATAAGCATCGGCATTTTGGAGCGATGCACTCATGCTCTTCGTGGTGTTAGCCTACCTTGAAGGGGCGGATAAAAAGCATTCTTCAGAACTATTCTGCCCCTTAAGTTAAACTTCATTCTTTAATACATCACTTCTCAATAAAGTTATAAACTTCCAAATAAAAGCCGGCGAAGTTTGCACTACAGGCGTTCAAAATCTGAATTCTATATTTGAAAGGCAACATCGTCACTGCAGGCTTAAGCCAAGCAGTCTGTGCTCAACCCTAAATCAATACGTATGATTTAATTGGATTGTATTATAATCAGCAGATTGCCTATACATACAATATAAATTTACATTCCAAATGCTTTTATTTATAAAATTGCCTCGTTATCAACCAATCAAACAATTTATATAACAAGCAAATGAAAGTACATAAACAATTCATACAACTTATTTCAATCATCATTGTCATCCTTTTCCTCACCACCACAATACATTCCCAACCTGCCGACCGGCAGTTGTGGTTGCAGTACATGGATAAAGTGGCAAGGCCGGTTTTATCCAACCTGGCAGCAGATAAGCTAAAAGAAACCATGCCGGTAGCCCTTTCCGCAACTATTGATGATTCTACTGGCAGAAAAAAAGTAAGCTACCTCGAGGCCTTTGGAAGAACGCTCAGCGGTATAGCACCCTGGCTCAATGCAGAGGGAGGTAGTAAGGAAGAAATAGACCTGCGCAATCAGTACCGGCAGTGGGCACTACAAGCTATTGGCAACGCTGTTGATCCTGCTGCTAAAGATTATATGCAATGGAATGGCGGGCAACCATTGGTAGATGCCTCTTTTTTGGCTTTAGGGCTCGTGCGTTGTCCGTGGTTGTGGCAGCATTTGGATACCAGTGTACAACAGCAGGTAATTACGGCTTTTAAAACCACACGCAGCACGGTGCCTGTGTATTCCAACTGGCTGCTTTTCTCCGGCATGATAGAAGCTTTCTTTTGCAAATACCGTCTTGCGTATGACGCCGTACGTATTGACTATGCCGTGCGCGAATTTGCAAATCACTGGTATGTAGGCGATGGTTTTTTCTCCGATGGTATGGATTTTCATATGGATTATTACAATAGCATTGTTATCCATCCGTATCTGCGGTCAATTGTTGACATCATCAATGGCACCAATAAAAGGTATCAGTGGTTTGCACCAAAACTGGATACCATCAATAAGCGATATGCAGAGATATTGGAGCGGCTAATTAATACCGATGGCTCTTACCCGGTCATCGGCCGGTCTATTGCTTATCGCTGCGGGGTAATGCATCATTTGGCGGATGCAAGTTACCGGAAAGATTTACCACGGTCGTTATCGCCGGCACAGGTGCGTAGTGCGCTCACTGCCGTTATCAAAAAAACACTAAATGCGCCCGGCACTTTTAATGAAAAGGGTTGGCTGAACATTGGTTTGTATGGCACGCAACCGGCATTGGGGGAGTTTTATATTACCAGCGGCTCTTTGTACCTGTGTGCCGATGTATTTCTTCCGTTAGGATTGTCTGAGGAAGATACATTCTGGAGCGCACCGGCAGCACCGTGGACCTCGGTAAAGGTATGGAGCGGGCAAAATGTACCAGCCGATCACGCGATGGATGTACACTAATGATTGGATAGGTGTTCACACGGGTATGTAATATCTCCGATTTTTTTTGTCTTTATAAGAGCGGAGCGAAACAACCGGGTGTAATAAAATAAAAATAAGTTTAAACCTCTAAGGCAGCGATAAAAATACCAGCACGTGCAGAAACGAAAAGAAAGTTGTTGTTGAAAAACATTGCTGCCAGTAACAACATCTAATTTCCATTTAAACAAAAAGGACTTAAAAAATTTAAGTCCTTTTTGTTTGTAGCGAGATCGGGAGTTGAACCCGAGACCTTTGGGTTATGAATCCAACGCTCTAACCGCCTGAGCTACCTCGCCATTTGGGGGTGCAAATATAGTATTCTCATAGTAATGAAGAAACAAATAATTCTTATAAAAGAAAAACCCATTGTAGATACAACGGGCGTTTTCGATTGCTTGCCATATAAAAAAGGTGAACTGTATATTATTATAATTATTTAATTATTAAAATAAGGTACAAATTTAAAATAATTGAACTTGCATAAAACATTATTTAAAACATATTTTATTATACAATATTAAGCATTATACTCCACCAACGCCTGCTCCAAACAAGCTACCGCAGCACTAATAGCCTCTTTATTAAGCACATACGCTAGTCTTACTTCATTTTTGCCTAGCTCCGGTTTGCTGTAAAAGCCACTTGCAGGCGCCAGCATTACCGTAGTATTATTATATGAAAAATCTTCTAATATCCATTTACAAAAGTCATCGGCATTATCCACCGGCAATTTTGCCATGGCGTAAAACGCACCGCCGGGGTTTGGACAATACACGCCGGGAACCTTATTCAATAATTGCACCAAAAGATCTCTCCGGCTCTTATATTCTGCTTTTATAACATCAAAATAATTTGCCGGCAAGTCCACAGCCGCTTCGCCCAGCATTTGCTCCATTGTGGGCGGACTTAATCTTGCCTGTGCAAACTTTATCACCGTTTCAATCAGCAATTTATTGCGTGATACCAACGCACCAATACGCGCCCCGCAGGCACTGTACCGCTTGCTGATAGTATCTACCATTACTACATTATTCTCCACACCCTGTAACTGCAATGCACTAAAGTGTCCACCCTCATAGCAAAACTCGCGGTATGCTTCATCAGCTATAAGATACAGGTTGTGTTTTTGTATCAGTTGCCGCAAAGTATCCAGCTCCTGCTGCGTGTATAAATACCCGGTTGGATTGTTGGGATTGCAGATTAAAATAGCCTTTGTTTTGGGCGTAATTACTTTTTCAAAATCTTCAATTGGGGGCAAGGCAAAACCGTTATCAATGTACGATGCAACAGGTATAATGGTTACGCCGGCTTCTACCGCAAAGCCATTGTAGTTGGCATAAAAAGGTTCGGGAATAATAATTTCGTCGCCTGGATCGAGGCAACTCATCATAGCAAACAAAATGGCTTCGGAGCCACCGGTAGTAATTACAACATCGGTATAATTTATTGCAATGTTATATCGCCTGTAATACTCCACCAGCTTTTTACGGTAGCTTTCATTGCCTGCACTATGGCTGTATTCCAGTATTTTAAAATGCGCATCCCGCACCGCATCCAGTATTTGTGGCGGCGTTTCAATATCAGGCTGACCGATATTCAAATGATATACATGAATTCCCTTTTTTTTTGCAGCTTCGGCGTAAGGCACCAGCTTGCGTATGGGCGATGGCGGCATTACTTCGCCGCGTTGACTGATAGCAGGCGTTTTCATGCTGCAAACGTACAACTTAACGAAACACGGATAACACAGACTAAAGCACGGATGAAAAAGGATTGATTTGATGTGTTCTGCTAGGTAATGTTATTCAATGTACAAAATATGATTTATGATGTGCGATGTACGATGTGGTTGAGCATTGCTCAAAACATGGACCTATGCTCTTGTAAAGAGATATTCAGGCGCGCCAAAATCTTTCAAATACTACCATTATCTGCTGCCCGCGTGTATCCGCATGCATCGGAACAAAGCCAGGTTTAGCAAAGGTGAACAGCAAGGATTCATTTCTTAAAATCCTGCGTGTTTTCGTGCCTTAGTGATAAAACAAAATTTAGGAACTTGTTATAAACTTCTGTTTATCAAATATATTTTTATTATTGTGTAGATGCGTTATTTTGTTCACCGTAAGGAGCTAACTTATGAATATACAAAAAGAAACCGGTGATAGTTTTGTAAAGCTGATGCAGATAATGCTGGAGCTGCGCGAGCAATGCCCCTGGGACAGAAAACAAACCATTCACACACTGCGCTCAATGACAATAGAAGAACTGTATGAACTGGTAGACGCAATAGATACTAATAACTGGCAAGGCATTAAGGAAGAACTCGGCGATGTATTGCTGCACCTTGTATTTTATGCAACTATTGCTACAGAGCAACAGCAGTTTACGATGCGCGATGTGATAGAAAGCATTTGCGCAAAACTCATTCACCGGCATCCGCATATTTATGGCAATGTAGCAGTAAAGGATGAAGAAGAAGTAAAAAGGAACTGGGAAAAAATAAAAATAAAAGAGGGCAAGAAATCGGCGTTAAGCGGTGTTCCTACATCGTTGCCGGCCATTACCAAAGCGGTACGCATACAAGAAAAAGCAAAGCAAACCGGCTTTGAATGGAACAACAAAGAAGAAGTGTATGCTAAGATAAAAGAAGAACTGGAGGAATTGCAGGAAGCCGTACAATCGGGCAATCAGCAGCATACCGAAGAAGAGTTTGGGGATGTAATGTTTAGTATGCTGAATTATGCACGTTTTTTAAAAATAGATGCAGACGCTGCGCTGGAAAAAACAAACAAGAAATTTATTGCCCGCTTTACTGCAATGGAACAAAAAGCTGCTGAACAAAACAAACAATTAACCGACATGGATCTTGCTGAAATGGATGCGATATGGAATGAAATAAAAAAGCACGCATGAAATCTTTCATCCAGGTTATAAAAGATGCTGCTTACCGCCACGGCTACCTGCTGCTGATAGCTGCATGGCTATATACTATTTCTTTTGTATTCACCAATTATTGGTCGTATAGCGCCTCGCCGCAAAAAGTAAAAAACAGCCTCGAAAATTATATTTCAACACAAGAGCAATCTTTTCAGTCTATTATAACCGATAGTGCTTATCTGCACACCATTGTAAACAGCCGGCAAGGTTTCAATAACGAGCATTTACAATCGTTGCCAATCGGGTTATTTGCTTATCGCTTAAATAATGCCGGCACTCAGGCGCAGGAAATATTTTGGAATACTTCGCAGATGGCGGTGGATAAAAATGATCTTACCAAAAGCGATGGCAACTATGTAGTAAAATATCAGAATGGTTTTTTTGAACTACTAAAGCGAACCGTTGTAATAAACAATCGTCCATACACCATAGCAGGATTAATTCCATTGTACTGGCAATATTTTATCCATAACAAATATCTCCGCTCGCAGTTTGCCTCCTTCGGCAACATAGATAAATTATACAGGTTATCCAGCAACGACAATGCACTTGCTATAAAAAACAGCAATGGCGCTACTTTGTTTCATATTGAACCAATCAGCAATATACAAACGGAGCAGACAGATGCTATATCTGTAACATTAAAGCTGGTTACTATTCTGTTGCTGCTTTTCTTCTTTAGTGCTATTGCCAAAGAATTGTACCTGCGGCTATCGTTTTATCGAGGGTTACTTTTCTTAGTAAGTACGTTGCTGCTTTTCAGGCTGTTTGTCTATTACAGCCCCTTTCCTTTTTACCTGCATACACTCAGCCTGTTTACACCGCCGGCAGATAATCTGGTTATTTTTAAGATGTCTTTGGGCGACCTGTTGCTCAACCTGGTTTTACTTTTTCAGGTATTATCTTTTATTTTCTTTTACCGTACCAAGCCAAACTTTATCAAGCCAAAACAAATGCAGGTCGTAGCGGTAGTATGCCTTGCAGTACAGGTTTTGGTAACTATCTTGTTTTGCGATATAGTAAAAAGTTTAATTGACAATTCAAACATCTCTTTTGACGTTAATAATTTCTTTAGCCTCAGCATTTACACCATAACGGGGTTGTTTATTCTTGCTGTCTTTGTACTGTGTTTTTACCACTTTTCGTGGCTGATGGTACTCCCCTCTTTGCTTGCAGGTTTTAGTCTTTTCAGACGCCTTGTCATTACGGTTGCGGCGGGCTTACTGATGCTTAGCTTTTCTATACAATCCAGCACTTTAAGCCAAAAAATAGTAGCTATTATATGGCTTTCGATATTGCTAATTATGCAGGAATATCGTCAGTCCGATAAACGCGTTGCTCTTATCAGGTCTCCTTTTCTTCTTATTTGGGTAATGTTATTTTCGTTTTCGGTATCGGCCTTATTTGTAGTGCTAAAGAAAGATTATGAGCTGGTACAACGAAAAAATTTAGCCACCCAACTGGCAGAAGAAATAGATCCTTACAGCGAAACCGGTTTAAAAATGGCAACAAATGGGCTAAAGGGCGATTTTTTAAAAGCAAATATTGCACGGCTGTATGATGAGGATGAGAACAGGGCATTCAAAGACAGCCTTATCAACACTAACTTCTCGGGTTACCTCAGCAAATACGATACGCATATTTATACTTACGACAGCACCGATCAGCCGCTGTACAATGATGATAATATTGCGTATTCTACTTTTTATAAACTACTGCACAATTTATCGGTAAAACAAAAAAGTACTGATATACCAGGCTTGTATTTTATTGATGATAAATCATCCGATTTCAGGTATGTGTATGTAAAGGATATTACGAATGCAGGCAGCAGCTTGTTGGGGCGCCTTGTAATAAGTGCACGCCCCAAACCATTTAAAAGAGAAGCCATCTACCCCGAGTTATTCCGCCAGCCAAATGCTGCCGATGATGCGTTGGCAGGCACTTCGTATGCCATATACCAGGGGCGCCACCTGTTGGATTATTACAATGATTTTCCTTTTACCGATACCTTGCGGCCTTCGCAGATACCTATCTTGCAGTTTGAGCAACAGAAAGACCGCGAAAACAATCAATTATGGTACAAAAGCGGCAACAATAAAATAGTAATCATCGTAAGCAGCAACACTGCTTTTGCAGAGTTTCTTACGCTTTTTGCAGCTTTGTTTACCATTATTGTTTTGCTATTGATACTGCTTGAAGTAGGCTCTTTTATTTTGCGTGCACGGTTTGAGAAGAAGGATTTTAAAAAAGCAGTCTCGCTAAACATCCGCAACCAGGTACAGATTACCATCATCGGCATCAGTATTTTTTCTTTTATTGTAATTGGTGCTGTCACCATCAATTTTTTCATTAACCAGTTCAACAAAGCCACCAAAGCAAAGCTGGCAAAGTCGGTGCAGATAATGGTAAATGAAGTGCAGGAAGCCATACAAAGTAATATGCTGTTTGATAACTTTGAGAACCTTGACAATAACAGCGATCTTGAAAGAAGAATAATAGAAATAGCCAACCTCAACAACACCGATGTAAACCTCTATGCAACCAATGGCGACCTGCAGATAAGTACACAACCCGACATCTACAATAAGCAGATATTAAGCAATAAAATGCATCCTACTGCCTTTTATCACCTGCATCAGTTGCATAATATTTTATTTACACAAAAAGAATACATCAAACATTTTTCTTTTGAAAGTGTATATAAACCTGTCAAGAGCGATGATGGTAAAGTGATGGCTTATCTCAACATTCCTTATCTCAACTCGCAAACTGAAGTAAACGGCGAAATATCCAATTTACTCGTTACGCTTATCTTTTCCAATGCGGTCATCTTTGTGCTTGCAGGCATTATTGCATTATTGCTTACACACCGTATTACTTCTTCGCTGGCACTGATTGGTAATAAACTAAAAGCCTTGCATTTGGGTGGAAAAAACGAGCAGATAACCTGGCACCGCAAAGACGAAATAAGCGTATTGGTAAACGAATATAACAAAATGGTACGCGAGCTGGAAGCGAGTGCACAGGCATTGGCACGCAGCGAGCGAGCGGGTGCCTGGCAGGAAATGGCGCGGCAGGTAGCCCACGAAATCAAGAACCCGCTTACGCCCATGAAGCTAAGCATACAATACCTGCAAAGGGCTATCAATAACAATGCAGCTAACGTAAAGGAACTATCACAACGGGTAGCAGAAACCCTGGTAGAACAAATAGACCAGTTGGCAAAAATAGCCGGCGACTTCAGCCAATTTGCTAATATTAATCATGTGCAGCCGGTGCATTTTAATATATCTGAAATGCTGGAGTCGCTGGAAACGCTCCATGAGTCAGACAGCCATGTACGCATTACGTATATACAGCCGGCACAACCTTGTTATATTTATGCCGATAAAAGCCAGATTAACCGTTTGTTTACCAATTTGATTAAGAATGCAAAAGAAGCATCCTCGGGCGAAGTGGCCGAAGTAAAAATAAAACAACACAGCATTAATAAAAGTGTGGTGATTACCATTGCTGATAAAGGCACTGGCATTCCGGCTGATAAACAAGCGCATATTTTTGAGCCTAATTTCACCACCAAATCGTCCGGTACCGGGCTGGGCTTAGCTATTTGCAAAGGCATTGTAGAAAAGGCACGCGGCAAAATATGGTTTACCACCAAAGAAGGAATTGGTACTACTTTTTATGTGGAATTACCGCTCAGCACAAATACATTAATTGCTGTGTGAAAAAGGAGATATTACTGTGTATTTATTTGTTGAATAATTTACCAGGGAAAAAACTCAGGACTTTAATTTAAGAACCTTTAATAGGGAGAAAACCCTGTACAACACGATACCTTTTACCACTTCGGGGTTGAGTGATGTAGCACTAAAATATAATATGGTAAGTATTGTATCACTTTGAAAATCAGAAAGCCTGAAGAACTGATAGGATGTTAGCAGTTAATCATTAATGAAATGCCCTTATACCCTAAAGAATAATAGAACAAACTATATTCTTTGAAACAGCAGTTTACCGTTAATATAAATCTATATTATACACTTATTTATTTGTTCAATTACCTATATAAAAAATCCCCGATTCAAATACTATGAAGTGGGGATTTTAATTTAATAATATCCAATTTTATAAAAAGAAGCTTATGCTTCTTTGCCGTGGCATTGCTTATATTTTTTGCCGCTGCCGCAAGGACAAGGATCGTTTCGACCAATTTTTGGACCTACTTTTATCGGCTCCTGTTTTACAGAAGTGGAAGGTTCGAAATAATCGTTTTCGTTAGTAGCATAATCGCTGCCGGCAGCTTCTACCTGCGCTTTGTTGCTGCGCATTTTGCTCATGTCGGTCTTTTGCTCAGCCGGCGCTTTTTGTACTTGTATAGGCGCTTGCGGTTGCTGTTGTTCCACCGGAATTTCGGCATGGCAGAGAAAGTTGACAATACTTTTATTTATTGTGCTATCCATTTGCCTGAACAAGGTAAATGCTTCCTGCTTGTAAATAACCAGCGGATCTTTTTGCTCATAATAAGCCGTTTGCACGCTTTGTTTCAAATCGTCCATCGCACGCAGATGCTCTTTCCAGGCATCGTCTATAAAGCCCAGCGTTACCGTTCTTTCAAGTGATTGTACCAATTCCAATCCTTTGGTACCTATGGTTTTATCCAAATGTGCGAGCACCTGTATAGCCCTCCTGCCATCGGCAAAAGGCACCACAATATTCTCGATGTGCGGTCCCTGCACTTTGCGCAGACTCTGGAAGACCGGCAATGCTTGCTTCATCAGTTCGGCGCGGTGTACCTGATAACTGTTAAATGCTTCGTTATATAGTTTCTCAGCCAGCGTCTGTTCATTTCCATTGTTAAATTCCTCTTCATTGATGCTGGTATCCAGCCCAAAGTTCACAATCACTTCCAGCTTGAAACCTTCAAAATCATTTGCTTCTTTAAAGTTGGCAACCAATGATTCTGCAACATCATAAAAGGCATTGTCTAAGTCTAACGCTAAGCGTTCGCCAAACAAAGCGTGGTTGCGTTTAGCATAAATAACAGTGCGTTGTTTGTTCATCACATCATCATACTCCAGCAACCGCTTACGTATGCCAAAGTTGTTTTCTTCTACCTTCCGCTGTGCACGTTCAATGCTTTTAGTAATC
Organism: Ilyomonas limi; assembly: GCF_005233845.1. Lineage (GTDB taxonomy): Bacteria > Bacteroidota > Bacteroidia > Chitinophagales > Chitinophagaceae > Ilyomonas > Ilyomonas limi. The sequence continues at coordinate 121,551 of NZ_SZQL01000005.1, read as the reverse complement.
ATGCTGTGTTGTATCACTTCGCCTTCTTTATAACCGGCAAAGTCCATCACTTTGGCAATACGCTCACTGCCAAACATGCGCATCAAATCGTCTTCGAGCGATACAAAAAACTGCGAAGAACCGGGATCACCCTGGCGGCCGGCACGACCACGCAACTGCCTGTCCACACGGCGGCTTTCGTGCCGTTCGGTACCCAAAATTGCTAAACCACCGGCTTCTTTTACACCTGGTCCCAGCTTAATATCGGTACCACGACCAGCCATGTTGGTAGCAATAGTTACTGCACCAGCCAAACCAGCTTCCGCAACAACCTGTGCTTCGCGGGCGTGCTGTTTTGCATTCAATACATTATGGGGAATTTGTTTTTGGCGAAGCATACGCGAGAGCAATTCACTTACTTCCACGGAAGTTGTACCTACGAGTGCCGGACGACCAGCATTGCGCAGCTCTTCTATTTTTTCAATTACCGCACTGTATTTTTCACGGCGTGTTTTATATACCAAATCCTGCTCATCATTGCGGGTAACCGGGACGTTGGTTGGAATTTTCACTACGTCTAATTTGTAAATATCCCACAACTCTGCTGCTTCTGTTTCGGCAGTACCGGTCATACCGGCCAGCTTGTGATACATGCGGAAATAGTTTTGCAGCGTAATGGTAGCATACGTTTGTGTAGAAGCTTCAATCTTTACATTCTCCTTTGCTTCTAATGCCTGGTGCAAGCCATCACTGTAACGGCGACCTTCGAGGATACGACCTGTTTGCTCATCCACTATTTTTACACCACCATCCATTACCACATATTCCACATCTTTATCAAACAGGGTATATGCTTTTAGCAACTGTTGTACAGTATGTATGCGGTCTGCCTTTACAGAATAGTCATTCAGCAAGGCTTCTTTTTTATGCCTTTTTACATCCGCATCTTCCAGGTTATCTGTATCTATTGCAGCCAGGTCAACACCAATATCGGGTATAATAAAGAAATTCGGGTCTTCACCGGCGCCGGTAATCATCTGGATACCTTTATCGGTAAGCTCTACGGAGTTATTTTTTTCATCTATATAAAAATATAACTCTTCATCTGCTTTGCGCATTTCACGCTGCTGGTCGGCAAGAAAATAATTCTCGGCTTTTTGCAGTTTTACGCGGATGCCCGGCTCACTTAAATATTTAATTAAAGCAGAGTTTTTTGGCAACCCGCGGTATGCACGGAAGAGTGCCAGACCACCACCTTCTTTCGCGTCGTCGTTGCCTTCGGCAATCTTCTTTTTAGCTTCGTTTAAGAAATTATTCACAGCACGCCGTTGTGCTTCTACCAGTTTTTCTATACGTGGTTTTAAATCAAAAAACTGTTGTGTATTGTCGCTGTGACCAACAGGACCAGAAATGATTAACGGCGTACGTGCATCGTCAATCAGCACGCTGTCCACTTCATCCACCATAGCATAATGGTGCTTTCGCTGTACCATTTCGCTGGGGTTATGCACCATGTTGTCGCGCAGGTAGTCAAAGCCAAATTCGTTGTTGGTGCCGTAGGTGATATCTGCCATATAGGCATTGCGGCGGGCAGCAGTATTAGGCTGATGCTTATCAATACAATCTACGCGCAAGCCCAGCCATTCAAAGATGGTTCCATTCCACTCGCTATCGCGGCGGGCAAGATAATCGTTTACAGTTACAATATGTACGCCCTCACCGGCCAATGCATTGAGGTAAGCAGGTAACGTAGATACCAGCGTTTTACCTTCGCCGGTTGCCATTTCGGCAATTTTGCCCTGGTGCAATACCATACCACCAATCAACTGCACATCGTAGTGCACCATGTTCCAGGTAATAGTACTGCCGGCAGCATCCCAGCTATTTTTGTAGGTAACTTCATCGCCATTTATGGTAATGTAATTTTTACGAACGCTCAATTCCCTGTCCAATTCTGTTGCGGTAGAAACCAACTCTGTATTATTGGTAAAACGGCGGGCTGTTTCTTTTACTACTGCAAAAGCCTCAGGCAATATTTGCTCTAAAACTTCTTCCAGCTTTTTGTCCTTATCTTTCTTCAGTTCATCTATGTCTTTGTAAATGGCATCTTTGGTCTGAATGTCCGATTCATCCAATTCTTCGGCTTGCTTTTGCAGCGAAAGGATTTCGTCATCTACGGGTTTTACATACTCCTGAATGCGCTGGCGAAACTCCACCGTTTTACCCCGCAATTCGTCGTTGGTAAGGGTCTCGTATTGCTGAAAATGCTCGTTTATCTGTTTTACCAGCGGCAGCATTTGCTTTACATCTTTTTCAGATTTGTTGCCACCTAATAATTTACTTAAAAAACCTATCATATAAAATGATTGATATTATTTAAATTGATTTGTAAGAATAAAACACCGCTCAAAAAAAATGCTACCAATCGGTGAATAGCCAAATTGTCAGCAAAAAAGAGAGCGGCTGGCAAATGTAGCGTATTTGTATAAGGATTGTATAGGCTATTGCACTAAAGCGGCGTTAAGAAAAGCCATAAAAGGTTGGTTAAAAGAGTTGTTTGAACCACAAAGGCACAAAGAACACAAAGGTTCGCTGAAGTTTAATAAAGAATAGGCTATGTATCTTATTTTTTGGACTTTAACAAGTAGAATTGAACCTTAATAGTTAAGACATTCTGCATTCTTAATTGATTCTAAATAAAAACTGGTGAAGGTTGATTGTAAGTGCATACCCGATTTTTGCAAGGATATCACTATCCATCACTTTCGTTTTTCTACAAAATACATATCTATCAACCCCTTGTGTTTTGCTTCTATTTTGCCGCGTTTGGTGCATGCAAACCGGTGCTTTATTAGATCGTGGGTAGTATTGGAAATATTTATTTTACCCGGCTCGCTGCATTGCTGCATACGGGCTGCCGTATTTACGGTATCGCCCCAAATATCGTACGCAAACTTCTTCACTCCTACCACGCCGGCCACCACAGGGCCGGAGTGAATACCAATGCGAATGTCGAAACAGATTTTGCCCGCTGCCCTGCATTGCTTTTTTAGCTGCTCCACTGCCTCCATCATCTCCAGCGCAACATCCACCATGAGTGTTGGATTGCTACTATTTACTGAAGGCAGCCCCGAAACACATATATAAGCATCGCCCACCGTTTTTATTTTTTCCACACCAAATTTTTCAACAATCGCATCAAAAGTTCCAAAGTAAGTGTCAATGCCAGCTACTAGTTCTTCGGGTGGCAGTTCTTCAATAATGTTTGTAAAATTTACAAAATCGGCAAAAAGCACGGTAACCAAATCGTAATTGTGTGCCGTGGTTTTGCCCGTTTCTTTTAGCTCTTCCATTATTTCTGCAGGCAAGATGTTCAGCAGCAGTTCATCGGAGCGCTTCTTTTCTTCTTCAATAATTTTATTTTTCTCTTCCAGTTTTTTCATTGAGCCGGTGTAAGCCGTTTCCATTGCAGCAGCTATCACAAAAACAATAACAATAAAGCCGGGAAAGCTATTGAAGAATAACAGGTCCATATATTCCTGTTTAACTTCTGTAGGAAATGGAAAGTGCATCAACTGTAATGTTCCAACCACGATAACTGATACCAGTGAAATAAACATCCATACAACCCCGTTGCGAACGGACGTAATAAGTAAAGCAAGTATAGGAACGATAGCTAACCAGGGCAATACGCTGGAATACAAACCACCGGAGTAGTAAATATCGTAGATAGCGGAACTGTAGAATAAAAAGCTAAAAATGTTTCCGCAGGCAAATAAGCTAAGGCCGCCTCTCAGGCAAAACAACAATGATAAAAATAATATGCTATAAAGCCCTATTTGCCACATGATATGACTCATTGCCAGCAAAGTAGAGTTAACGACATAAATGAGCGAGAATATAAATGTGATGGCAACTGTATTAACAAAAAGACGCGCCTTTCTGAAGAGCAGCTCATCTTCATGATACTTTTGTGGAATAAAATAGGTATAAAGCCAGCTTTGAAACTTCCTCATTCTGTTACAGATAAAGAGAGCGTACCCTTCAATTTTTTCTCCATCAGGATAATATACAACACATCAAAGCACGCTACAGCAATATACATAATAGTAAGAAAATAGTTGGACGGGTACTTTGTAAAAAACATAATACTGATAATGCCTGTACCTAAAAATTTGCTCCATTTTGCAACACGTGAATAGCCTGTAAAACCGGGCACAAACAACAGGTACAGGAAAGCTATGGACATGATAAGATTGATGATGTAACCGGAAATGGGCGCCATAGGCAAATCGTACTGAACCATAAATGCAGCCTGCGATAAAAAAGAAATAATAATACCGGAAAGGATAAAATAATGTGCATTCCGCCTGAAGTAATCTATGCGCATCTGCTTGTAGCCATATTTAAACAGAGAATAAAATATAAATAAATCGCAAAGCATCCATGCCCAGTATGCTGCAACCAGCAGTTTACCCATATCGGGCACAAAAAATATACATGCGGCTATTTCCCAGCCAAAGTTTAGAATTACGGCTGATGCCGGTATGTCAACCGTTTTTTTCTTCCTGATATCTCTTAGTGTAGCTATATAACATGCAAGCCACAGCATGGAGCCGGCAAAAAAGAGGGTTACCTGCCACCATGTATATCTCGTAAGATCTATCCACGGGTGCGGCTCTTTTAAATATTGAAAAATAGTTGTTCCTAAAACAGGCATATATATTATTTAACAGGAGGATTTATTTCGGTATTTTTTGCTTCGGTTGTTGCATGCTTTTTAGTAAAAAGATGCTCTAAAAATTCTACTGCTTTCAAACCAACCTGCAACCATTCCGGTTCGTACAACTCCCAGGGAATACCTTGCTTATACAGCTTCTCATCGTGCATTCTGAACGGTGTCAGCAATAAAGGCTCGTGCAGGTTCCAGATTTTACATACATCCGCTTTACTTTGAGATGCGTGAATAATACCGTTTACAGCGCGGCGTGCTGCCTCATTGGCGCCCTCCATAGTAGCGAGGTCGGTATAGGTGCGCACATAATCGGATGCTAAAAATAAATTGGGTATAAAAGTGCTGGCTTCGGGGCGTAAGGGCCAGGAGTTAATAGTATTTACCAGCAGTGGTTCTTTATCAGTGTCATCATCCGGCTTTACAGTATGTATGTCGTGATCGAGATACCATTCCTGCAACATATCATCACTCAGAACCGTTTGCCCATCTACATTGAGGCTTGTTTTCAATTGCAGCCATACTTCTTCTTTTATCTCCTCATAAGTGCATTCGCTTGCTTTTTTACCATTAAAGCCCGGCGTTTCCCAGTTAGATATATCAACCGATAAAATACTCCTGATGTTACCATCTCCCCTCACCTGTATATCATAATTATTCCAAAACTGCAGTTGCGAAATGGACGTTAGTGCCCACTGGCTATCGGCATAAATACAATGCCCGTGTACTACATCTACTTCGTGCGATAAATAAAATTGCATTCCGTTCATCCAGGCTACGCTTGGCGCCAGTGTTAAGATGCCTTGCATTGTTGGATCAGCAGCCAGCATATCGGCATTAATAAGTTGTGCCGCGCGTTCTACCGGTATAGCCAGTATATGATAATCGCCGGTTGCTTGTATTGTTGCTCCGGTTGTTTTGTTCAAGATGGTGGCCCCCGATATGCGTCCATCTTTCATGCTAATGCTTTGCACTTCGCTGTCGAAGTGGTACTGAACTCCTTTTGAAGCCAGGTAGTTTATCCATGGATTTAGCCAGGCATCGTTGGTGGGTCCATTCAATACCCTGTCTGTATGCACATTCGGATCAGCCATATTGAAGAGTAACTGGCAAAAAATATCGCCGCCGGTTTTGGTGCTTGCATATTTTGCGTTTGCTGCTACCAACGTGCGCGTTAAGCCATCTACCAGCAGCGATTCGTAAGGCTGTTCTTTACTTGGTTTTCCATCTGCATCTCTTCGTATAAATTTATCTGCCTGCAAATATTCGCGCCAGCCAAGTTTTTCATAATCATTTACCCGCCTGTCCATGCAACTGGTCATCAACTGCCATACGCGAGCAGCAAAAAAGGTTTTTTCTTCTTCCGTTAGTCCGGTATTTGCATGAAAGGCGTTAATAGCATCTTTAACGTCTGCCCACGACTGCGGAAAGTTTACTATAGAATTAATAGAAGCTGCTCCAAAGCGTGCAATACGTACACGGTTTACTTCTACCAGGTTATCAAACACAGTAGCCATAGTGCCGTCAGCGCGCCTGAATGGAATACGCTTCATCGTATCTATAATGTGCTTATAAAAACCAGGAAAAAAGCGGAAGCCATGCTCACCGGGAAGAAACTTGCCCGGCTCTGTTTTATCGGAGCCGGCAACATTCACGCTGCGTGCTTTTCCGCCCACATATTGTTTATGGCGCTCAAATACTTCTACTGCAAAACCACGTTCTATCAACTCATGAGCAGCACTCATTCCCGCAACGCCGCCGCCCAATACAACGACCTTTGGCATAAGAGAGATTTTTAAGATAATTAGTATAGAAGAAAGAAACGAAGAAAGCTGTTAGCCAGTGCTAATGTAAGCATTCAAAATAAAATAATAGAAAAAATGTTTGAGTATCAATGGAATTATGTGTTAAGCCAGCGTCCCCGCTGCTTTTAAAACATAATTTATTGCACGCTGTTCTTTTTGGGTAAATTTGAAACAAAACAACCTTAAATGAAAACCATTCTGCTTACCCTGTTTATTTTACTTCTATATACTTATACCGCTTATGCACAAGCTGATTCCTATACCATAAAGCCTGGAGAAGATGTAAACGCAACACTTCCCGCCAGCATAAAGTTTCTTTATCCGCAATTTACAAGCGGCGGTGTTTTTTTTAGAGATGGTACTACATCGCATGCTTTAATGGATTATAATTTACTCACCAGCGAAATGCAGTTCATTGCACCTAATGGAGATACGCTGGCTGTAGCAAACGAAGTCACTATTAAATACATCGCAATTGGCAGCGATACTTTCTTTTATGATAAAAATTACTTGCAATTAGTTGCCGGCAATGCCACGGCAAAACTGGCAAAGCGGGAAACATTGGCGATGGGCGATGTAAAGAAAGCGGGTGGCTATGGTCAGGTTTCTTCTACTTCAGCCATTACTACTGTTAGTTCGGTGCGTTTACAAAACCGGGTAACCAATCTTACCGAGGATAAGGAACTCGTTATTAACAAACAAACAGCTTATTATATAGGCGATACCTATAATCACTTTTTGCCTGCAAACAAGAAAAATATTATTAAACTGTTTGGGAAAAAGCAAGCAGCGGTAGAGCAGTATTGTAAGGATAATAAAATTGCCTTTAACAAAGAAGCAGACCTAAAAGCAATAATCGTTTTTTTGAAAGATTAACGCATCTTAGATAAAAGTATAACACTTAAATTGTACTAACTTAATTTCAGGATTGAAAGAAGCCTGTTTATAAACAGGTTTACACATGCCTCCAATGCTGTCCGGCACTTCGTTTAGATCATAATAGTTTTTAATGGCTCATCCTTAACAAACCCTTGTCAATCTTTCCTCCCAAAAAGTTTTCTTTCCTCTGTTCACCTTTTACATTTGCTCGCTTTATACAAAAAACAAATGAAAAAAATAGTTACCGCTTTGCTATTGCTTTCCTGCATGGCAGCACAGGCGCAGCATTTTGGCAATGGGCAGCAAGATAATTCATGGAAAAAAGAATACCGGGCCTCTGCCACAAAAATTAACGATGTTATCAATACCAGGCTGGATGTAAAATTCGACTTCGACAAAGCGTATCTGTATGGTAAGGCGTGGCTCACGCTGCATCCGCATTTTTATCCTACCGACTCACTTACGCTTGATGCAAAAGGCATGGATATTCATACGGTTGCGCTGGTAAAAGGGAGCAAAAATATACTCCTAAAATATACTTATGACAGTCTGAAGCTGAACATCCGTTTAGATAAAACCTATAAGGCTAATGAAAACTATGTTGTGTATATAGATTACACCTCTAAACCTAATGAACTAAAGACCGAAGGCAGCGCTGCCATTACCGATGCAAAAGGTTTATATTTTATCAATCCAAAAGGAACAGAGAAAAATAAGCCAACGGAAATATGGACGCAAGGTGAAACATCTGCCAACTCTGTTTGGTTTCCAACAATAGATGAAACCAACCAAAAAACAACCGAAGAAATCACGATGACGGTGCCGGCTAAATACGTTACACTGTCCAATGGTTTATTGGTTACTCAAAAAACAAACAGCGATGGCACACGCACCGACACGTGGAAGATGGATAAGCCACACAGCCCTTATCTGTTCTTTATGGGCGTGGGCGATTTTGCAATTGTTAAAGACAAATGGCGCAATAAAGAAGTAAACTATTATGTAGAAAAAGAATATGCGCCGGTAGCCCGCAAAATATTTGGCTTAACGCCGGAGATGATCCAGTTTTACTCCACACTGCTGCACTATGATTTTCCATGGCAAAAATATTCGCAGATGACCGGCCGCGATTATGTAAGTGGTGCTATGGAAAACACAACAGCCACTTTGCATACCGATGCAGTACAGCAAAATGCGCGGCAATTGGTAGATGGTAATAAGTATGAAGATTATGTATCGCACGAGTTGTTTCACCAATGGTTTGGTGATTTGGTAACAGCAGAAAGCTGGAGCAATTTGACGCTTAATGAAAGCTTTGCCAACTACAGCGAAGTGCTGTGGCGCGAGCACAAATATGGCAAAGAAGAAGGCGAACGAAAGAACTATGAAGACATGCAGCAATACTTAGGTTCGCCGCAGTCGGATACTAAAAATTTAGTACGTTTTTATTATCAAAACCAGGAAGATATGTTCGACCTCGTAAGCTATCAAAAAGGTGGTCGCATACTGAATATGTTGCGTCATTACCTGGGCGACAGTGCTTTTTTCAAAGGCTTGAATTTATACCTCCATACGTATGAATACGGCAATGCCGAAGCGCACCAGTTGCGCCAGGCACTGGAACAGGTAAGCGGCAAAGATTTAAACTGGTTTTTTAATCAATGGTACTTTGGTCACGGGCATCCTATGCTCAGCATCAGTTACGATTATGATGCAAACAATAAGACCGCCAAAGTATTTATGAAACAGGTGCAACAGCAGGATACGGTATTTCAACTACCTTTTGCAATAGACGTGTATAATGGCAGCAATAAAACCCGCTACAATGTGTGGATGAAAGATCGCGCAGATACGTTTTATTTTCCGGCAGGGAGCAAACCCGACTTGATAAACGTAGATGCCGATAAATATTTACTGGCAGAAAAACAAGACAATAAAACACTGGCAGAATATGTATTTCAGTACAACCATGCAGGTAATTATGTAGATAAAATAGAGGCGCTGCAATATGCCGCACAGCACAGCGATACTGCCGGTGCCATGAGCCTGCTGAATACGGCACTGAAAGATGCCTTTTACGACATTCGTACTACGGCTTTGCAGATTATAAAGGTGGTAAAGCCAACACCTGAAATGATACCTGCTATTGAAACAATTGCACATACAGATGCTTATCGTCCCAACCGTGCTGCAGCAATAGATGTATTGGGTACGCTGAAAAGAAAAAGTGATGAAGACTTTTTTATTCAAAACACTAAGGATTCTTCCTACAGCATAGCTGGTGCTGCTTTGGAAGCGCTTTTAGGGATTGATGAAGCAAAAGCTTTATCCTTGCTGCCTACACTTTCGCGGGATGCCAAAGGCAGGCTGGAGCAAGCAGTAGAATCGCTGTCTTATCTTACTAAAACCGATGCTGATTTTGATACAGTTTATAACAGTTTTGCCACTGCAGCACCAATGGATAAAATAGATATGTATAGTAACCTGGTGCTGTACCTGCGCAGGGTGCAGGATGTAGCGCACTTTAAGAAAGCAGTAGATGCAGCAGTGAATTTAAAAAACCGGGTTGGTATGTTTGTACCCAAACTCGCCGAAGACATGGAAGCGCAGTTGCAATCATTGCTGCAATATAAACAAGGGCTGAAAACGCCTGGCAATGCACCGGCAGGCATAGATGAAGAAATTAATTATTTACAAGGCAAACTGAAATAGAAAGCCTTTCGTTTTATACTATGCCAAAGCCACCGCATTATGCGGTGGCTTTGGTGTTTTTGGTAAAGAACTATTTTACTTCCATTGAATATTTGATATACTGTCATCGCTCATAATTGCGCTCTTAAACACCAGTATATGCACCGTCGTTGCGAGCGTGGCGAAGCAATCTGTAAATGAAAATACAATCAACAATACCTTTATAGATTCCTTATTGCTATAACCTTAAAGGTTAAAATAATCCATCAATGATTACTTAAGGTATAGCACAGATTGCTTCGCTGGCGCTCGCAATGACGAAAGTACCACCTCGTATCCTCTACCCTATCCATTGTAACTGATAGGCTGTAGTAAAACTGGCACTTTCGCCAGGTTTTAAAATAATAAGATTAATTGCATTATTAAAAGCATCCGGCGGGCTACTTAAATTTTCTACCGCTATACCGCGGCGGTTATCGGGCGTATATATTTGCAAATATGGGTAACTCGGTTCGGGTATAATGCTTAATTGTAAACCTGCTTTTTCATCGCGCAGAATACAGGCTGGCCGCGAAAAATCATTGCTTAACACAAAGCAGTTATCCAATTGTGTATCGCCCAGCAGTTGCGGGGTATTAAAGCGGGTGTAAGGCTCATAATTGCCGGTGGGTAACAAACGATCATCAAACACTACCTTGTATATACTACGAAATTGCAACTCCAGATCGTTGATGGTATTGCCTAAATGAAAGTATGGATGCCAGCCATCGCTAAGTGGTATATCGCGGCTTGTTTCGTTGGTAACTACTGTGGTTACACTTAGATGGTTGCTGCTTTGTAACCGGTACGTTACTTCGGTATTATAAACAAACGGATAGCCTTTGTCTTCCAGGCGATATTCATACGCAAGCGTTACAAAAGCATACGTTTCTGTGGCGCCTTTTTCCTTTATTTTGTAATGCTTATCGAAGATCAAACCATGGATGGCATCCTGTTTCAGGTAATATTTTTCAATATGATATTTCTCGTTTTCAAATGTGTATTTGCCATCGCGCATCCGGCATACAAAAGGGCTTAGCTTAGCCCCCTGAAACAACGGCGTGAGATTCTTCTTTGCGTCTTCTACACTTTTATAGGCATACATTACATTTATGGTTTTATCGCTGCGCTGCAAACAAAAAGAATTAAGCAAAGCGCCAAACGCATAAATTTCTGCCTGTGTGCCTGTAAAAGACTCTTTCAACACAATTTTTTCTTCCCCTCCGTTTCCGGCAACCGAAACTTCAAAAGACATAGGTTATTGGTTTTTATAAATGAAGTTAAATAATAGACAGTTAATCACTTGCAATAATCGTTCAAACTTAATCAACTAAAAAATATGGTTATTATTTTACACCATTCTCTTCTGCTATCGGGCGATGCAGGTAATCGCTGTAGTCGGGTACAAGGGCTTCATACTCACCGTGCATAAACGGCGATGTTAGTATAAAATCGGCGGTAGCCTGGCAGCAAGCCATAGGTATATTCCACACCACACCAAGACGCAGCAGCGCTTTCACATCGCTGTCGTGCGGCTGTGCTTCCATCGGGTCCCAAAAAAATATCATCATATCAATAGCGCCACTGGCAATCATGGATCCCATTTGCTGGTCGCCGCCCAGCGGACCACTCAGCATTTGCCGTACAGGCATGTCCATAGCATCCTCCAGCAGGCGGCCGGTAGTACCGGTAGCAATCAACTCGTGCCGGGCCAATATTGCTTTATTTTTTACCGCCCAGTTTATCAGTTCCTGTTTTTTATGATCGTGCGCTACCATTGCTATGCGCTTATGTGTACGTAAAATTTTTACAGCCATTGGTTATTTTTAGGGATTAAAATTAAACGACCTGCCTGTTAGTTGCGCAGGTATGTGATACTTTTTATAAATAATCCTTCCGCAATCCCGGTATTTCATTATTACGCTCCTGTTTATTGCTCATTTTGTATGCATTAATGCATTTTTTGTATTATTTGTGGTATAAGCATTACCATGATACCGCTATAATACTGTGTTTTTCTCATTGTTGCCGTAACATTCAAATGGTAGGTTTGGGCATTCTGTCAAGGTCACAAACCTGTTCTATCCACCCTTAAAAATGTATGCTATGCAACGGGCCATACTCATTCAGCTTTTGGGATTTTTTATAACCTTATCATTATTTTCCTGCACCAGAAACGGTACAGTAATGCTTCCTGCTACCAGGGTTGAAATCACTGTAAAAGATGGCAATAGCTGGGCTGCATTCAACACTGCAATAGATGTGGTAAGCGGCGCTATAGTAAAGCTTTATGATTCGGAAAGCGATATAATGAGTAATAAAGCTCCGGAATATACAGCCATAACAAATGGCGCCTTAACCGCGAGCATACTGGTAGAATATAAAAGCGAATATTTTTTTACTGTTGAAAAAGGCAATGCTGCAAACACCATTAATGGCTTGCTGAAAAAAGGCATATTTCAAACACAAGCCCAAATTGATGCAAGTCCGGTGCAAATACCGGCACCCATTATAGGATCGCCAAAGTTTTTGGATACCAACGGGGATGGTATTATTACCCCCCCCCTTTTGATGAGGTATTTGCTGATTACATTGAGGTAGCACAAAATCAAACTAATACAAAGACCTCTATATCTATCAATTAGCGGGTGTAGTAAAGATTCTTAAACATTCGCCCGATTAGTCTCAAAAACTTATGTAAGGGAATTCTTATGTATAAAGTTTTATACTTTTTCATAACTATCATTAATTTGATGGTTTTATTACCTGTCTTTTCGCCTCTGTTGGTGTTCTTCACCAGCAAACAATTATTTGCTTAAAAATATCCTTACATCGCTTACTGCTCATTCTTACAAATCCCATACATTTGAGCCTCACACTTCAACCATATCATAGTCATTATGCCAGGCGATTCTTCCCATATCAACATCAATGCAGGCGGCATTGACAAACATACTTTTGATGCTATTGTTATTGGCAGCGGCATAAGCGGTAGCTGGGCTGCCAAAGAATTGTGCGACCGTGGTTTGAAAACATTGATGCTCGAACGCGGAGAAAACGTAGTGCATATAAAAGGTTATCCCACTGCTACCAAAGCGCCCTGGGAGTTTCCGCATCACCTCCAAATTCCACTACAAATGGAGGAAGAAAACCCAATAGTAAAAAGATGTTATGCCTTTAACGAAGCCACGCAGCATTTCTTTGTAAAAGACAATGAACATCCCTACATACAGGAGAAGCCGTACGACTGGATTCGCGGCTATCAGGTAGGCGGCAAATCGCTGCTGTGGGCGCGCCAAACGCAACGCTGGAGCAAGTACGACTTTGAAGGTCCTGCCCGCGATGGCTTTGCAGTTGACTGGCCTATCCGCTACAAAGACCTCGCGCCCTGGTACTCGCATGTGGAAGCCTTTGCAGGCATCAGCGGTAATAAAGACGGCGTGGATACTTTGCCTGACGGCGAGTTTTTGCCTGCCTGGGAAATGAACAGTGTGGAGAAAACTATCAGTCAGAAAATAAATGCTGCTTATAACAACCGCTATGTAGTGCAGGGGCGTTGCGCACATCTTACACAACCCAAAGAAATACATATTCAGCAAGGTCGCAACCAGTGCCAGGCACGTAGCCTTTGCGAGCGGGGCTGCCCATATGGCGGTTACTTTAGTTCCAATGCTTCTACCATTCCGTGGGCGTTAAAAACCGGCAATTTAACTATACAACCCGGCAGTGTAGTGCATTCAATTATATATGATGATAAAAAGGAAAAAGCAACCGGCGTGCGCGTGATAGATGCACACACCAAAAAAGCAACGGAGTATTATGCAAAGGTGATCTTTGTAAATGCCGCCTGTCTCAACAGCAATTTAATTTTACTTAACTCTACTTCCAGCCGTTTTCCAAATGGTTTGGGCAACGACAATGGCTTGCTGGGCAAATATGTAGCTTTTCACAACTATCGTGGCACTGCCGGTGCTACTTATGATGGCCCGCCAGACAGTTACTATTATGGAAGAAGGCCTACACAACCAATGATGCCCAACTTCCGCAACGTGCATAAGCAGGAAACAGATTTCTTGCGCGGCTATATGGTGTTTTTTGGCGCTGGCAGAGGTCGTGCATATGCCGATGGTATTGGCGGGGCATATAAAGATGCAATAAGCGAACCCGGCAACTGGTATGTAAGCATTATGATGCAGGGCGAAACAATCCCAAAAGAAAGCAATCATGTGCGGTTGAGTAAAGATAAAGTGGATGCATGGGGCATTCCGCAACTCATTACCGCTGTTGATTATGATGATAATGATGTGAAAAGTATGAATGACTTTTTTATGGTTGCCCAGGAGATGTTTGATAAAGCAGGCTGCAAAAACATTCAGACCAACGACAGTCACCAGGCGCCCGGCCTGGATATACACGAAATGGGTGGCTGCCGCATGGGTAAAGACCAAAAAACATCATTGCTGAATGCGCATAATCAGTTTCACAATTGCAATAATGTGTTTGTAACAGATGGTGCCTGCATGACTTCTACCTCCACACAAAATCCATCACTTACATTTATGGCACTAGCTGCAAGAGCGGCAAACTATGCAGCAGATGAACTGAAGAAAGGAAACATCTGATGGAGGTTTGAGGTGATTATTGGGATATTGATGAGAGAAAATAAATGCAATGTTTCATCAATTATAAAATCAGTTATACATGCCTCGGAGTGTTAGCATAGCGTACTCTGAAAAACGGGAGCTGCCCATTAATTGCCTGTTGTAAGTCGTCCCAGTTGCTTTAATACTTGCTCCATTTCTTCCGGTCGCTGTGTTCCCAGCAAAAACTTCTTTTTATTGTTGTAAACAAGTTGAAGCCCTTTGTTGCCAGAGATAGTAAAGGCTTGTCCATTACCAAAAAGCCCGGTGCGTAATCCCCAACCGCCATATTCTGTTATTGGGTTATATTGTCGCAGATATGCTTTTGAAATGCTGTCCCACGTTATTTTTTTATACTTCCATTGAAGTGGGAAAAAGCGGTAGCAAATTCCGTCGTGTTGAATAACTGTATCAAGACGCAGCAATACAAACAAAAAGGTGAGCAGTAAAACTGCCGAAGCTACAACAATCAGTTGCCCATTACTTATTGGTTTGTCGCCAAAAGTCACTCCGAAGAAAACCTGCCTGATTATTCCATAAACAAAAAGTACGTTGACGCCAATTAGTAAAACCCACAACCACGTTTGTTTGAAATGCTGCCGCTCCGAAAAAAGCCTATTTATTGGCATAAATGCAAAATTTTATTGTCCAATTTATATACGGTCACTCCAACCTCCAACAGTTCCCTATACGACTGCTAACGTGCAAAAGCTTTATATAGCAGCACTATTCAATCTTCCGGGTTCTTATTATTAATTTCTGCTTCATCAAATGCCTTTTTAAAGTAAAAGTTGTTGCGGTATGTTGAGCCGGAACTTTCGTATGAGGTTGTATTTACCAACGACCAGCCTAATGCGCTCATATAATTTAAAGCATCAACCACGCTGGTGTATTTTGTCACCAACAATAATTTCTTCTTGATTGTCTTGTCTTTAAATGAGAATAAACTGCTGTCTTTACCGAAATCAATGGAGATGTTCACACCTCTGTTAAAAGACTTCCAGGTCGTTGAAATTTCGCAAAATTTCTCCACTTTTTGTGCAGAGCTGGCATAAGCTAATGAGGCAAAAAATAAAGTGATAACTATCCTTTTCATTCTTATACTACTATTTATCTTGACGCGCAACGTTTTTTGCAATAATTGTATTTTTCTTCATCTGTCCAAACTTGTACAAAAGCTGGTTAAAGATATAGCGTTCAGCATATTTACGAAAGCTGCTGTTACATAAAGCATTGGTCATACAAAGTGTTAATCTGGGTTTTGTATTATGAACCTTATAAATGCTGTTAAAAACAAAATATAAACAATTAAGCACAAAACGTTGTGGGTAATAATAAGCCGCCTGATGGAATTATTTTTTGAGCGGCGTACAATCAGGAAAGGAATTCTCGGCATGAACGAAAATGCAATTGAACCTAAGAAGGGCGTTTCGTTACCGAAGTGAAATTTTTTATTTTCCTTCTGTTCTAAACGTTTATATTTTCTGTAAAGAAAACTTATTACAAAGTTCAATAGAACTATACAAGTAATAAAAGTCAATTCAATTTGCAGGTCTGTCATTTTGTAGCAAGTAGGTATTTTGTGTAACGGCTCAGGCTTTAGGAGGTGGTCGCATTCTATGTTCCTATAGCTTCAATCTCGTTCTATTTTAAGTGAAGATTTACAGCTTAAAAATAGTACTCAGCCCGCATTATAACAATAAGCGTTAGCAGTGCAGTCAATTTGAGCAAGATCATAAAATAAAATGGTTAATCCTGCCAAAATTGCTGTAATCGCAAAGGTGATAATAATTGTTTCTAAGCCTTTCCATATTTTTATCATATTGTCGAAATACACTATAATTCAGCTTCTGTTCAGCGGTATAAAAAGGACGTGATTATAGAAAAGATCAATGGAATTAAAGGCCGATTGGCTTTGGTCAATCAGTTTTTCTCAACCTCTTCGTTAGCGGCTGGCCACCTGCTAACATTAGTTGTTTTCGCTTATTTTTTGGAGATCAATTCAACCCTGTTGAGTGTATAACTAAACTCCTCATTACCTACTCTGAAATCTTTGTTCTCGTTTAAGATAAACAGAACGTTATCGTCTCCTTTCAGCAAATAAAAATAAGCTCCCGGTTTGTCTAACTACAACTGGTAAACTTCCGCATTCGGATTGGAACTTATGCCTTTCACGATTGCCCACTTTCCCTCCAGAACTTTCTGACGGTACGAGCCTCCATCCTGTTTGATTACATCACCACCTCCAACAATAGACAGGGTATATGTTGCAGGTTGAAGCGTGACAGAATCCTGATAAAAGGTAAGATCACATTTTAACTTCGCACAGTCGGCATCCGTTACAATGCTCAGTTGTTCTGCTATTCCAGGACAAGGTGGCCTTCCTTCAAATACACCTACAACAGAAGCTCCTTTTGGTATGGGCCGTGAAGTAATGGTTTGTGAAAGCTTATTATCTACTGCTGCCGTTTGCGCAATTGAAAAATTCACAAACAGTGAATAAAATGACGTAACAAGCATAATTATGATATATTTCATACTATTTTGTTTTTGAAATTAGACTTCATTTTGCCTGGTTTATTTACTGCTTATCCTGTTCAGGGTATAGGTCCATGCGGCCGTTCCTATCATCAAGTGCTCATCGGTGTCCAGCAAATGAAGAAGATCGTCGCTGAGTTTTAAAAAAGCGATTGTTTGGTTTGTTTTATTGTTGGTTAAGCGGTATATAATTGCATCGGGTTTTGATAGTATTCCGTTCACCATTTTCCACACTCCTTGCTCTTCTACAGTTGTTCCTCCGCCGGTAAATCCGGGTGTGCCTTGCTGGGCTAATCCATACGTGTATCGAAGTTTGTAAGTGGTTGGTGTGAATGTTTTAGGGTTTTGGTAAAGTGTGAGATTCCACCGGATCAACTCGCAGTCTGCATGTACCGGAATTTCCGGCAAGGGTCTTGTGCCTTCACTACAAGGAGTACTGGCCACAAAAACACCAAGAACAGATGCCGTATCCGGTGTGGTTTTTTGTGAGCAAGAGTTGGTAACTGTAAAACATGCTGCCAATGAGGTAACTGCCAGGAGTACTTTTATCTGTCTCATGATAAAAACTTTTCCCAAACTTAAAAGGGAATGAAGCGCAGCGCTAAAAAATTACATTATGTGACATTATTTCTTGACGAAAGGAGTTTTTAGCGTAATGACATCTACTATTGATTTGTCGCTAATTGTTAAATATTAGCAGGTATCCAAATTCTGAAATCCTCCTTAGAATATATCACTCGTTATCAACCAACTGTTAGCTGGATTTGTTTTTTAAGTAGCTGAAATGCTCATTCGTTTCCTGTGTCAATTGCAGCTATTCACACAATTCAAACAGTTCCACCAATCGGTGTATCTCTTTCACGTACTGCAATAGCAAGTAATACAGTACTAATACACCTGAAGACACATCAATGCTGTAAATGATTTACTTATTAGTATTCACTGCCTGTTTTATTCTATTAAAATACCTTGCCTTATGCGCGTGCCCGATGCACTGGTAACGGTAATGTAGCAATTCCCTCTTACGTTGGCAGGCACTATTATTTGCCAGTTGTTTTTACCCGCTATACTCATCTTGTTTGCCGTAAATACCTGCACGCCTACTGCATTGTACAACACGATGGTGCAGGTTTCTGCCTTGGCAGTTGTATAGCTGGCGGTGCAGTAGCTCTTTGCCGGATTGGGATATACCTGCAGAGACACTGCACTTTGTGGTGCGGTTGTAACAGTTTGAGTTGCGGCTGCAATACGGTAAATACTGCCATTTGCCATGTTTACTATATACAATTCTTTGTTACGGTCTTCGCCAAACGAAACATACGCGTTAGCATCGCCCTTATACTCATCCTGTACCGATACTATACCATTGTGCAACGTAAGCGAGCGGATGATACCACTACAACAATCAGTAAAATAATATTTGCCATACATAGCAGCATAAGTACTTCGCGGTACACAAAACCACCGGTAACAGAGCAGTCACCTGTTACATCAGAATGTGTGTATTCGTACTTTGGAAAGGTATAGTTTGCGCGTGCTTTGCAACTATCGGTATTATACGTATGATCGCCCTCGTAGCAGCGCCATCCATAATTTTCACCCCCTTTGCTACCACTTGGCTGTAGGTTTACCTCTTCCCAAAGGTCTTGCCCCACATCGGCAATAATCAGTGCGCCAGACACATCATCAAAACTCCACCGCCAGGGATTGCGCAAGCCCAAGGCCCAGATTTCCGGTTGATAACCCGCTTTATTTACAAACGGATTTGTAGGGGGAATGGTATAAGCAGCACTGCCGCTGTTAACATCAATGCGCAGCATTTTACCCAGCAAACTCGATGGATTTTGTCCCCGGTTTTGCGGATCGCCAGCGTTGCCGCCATCGCCCATACCAATGTATAAATAACCATCCGGGCCAAAACGTGTACAACCACCATTATGATTGGTATAAGGCTGCACAATCTCCAGTATCTTTTTCTCGCTGGATGTGTTTGCTATGTTTTTATTACCCGCAGATACTTTAAAGCGCGAAATCTGCGTATTGCCATTTCGGTTGATATAATTGATATAAAAAAAGCCATTTTTCAAATAATTGGGATGAAAGGCTAAGCCCAGCAATCCCTGCTCATTCTGCCTGGTTTTTACGCGGTCGCTAATGTCTAAGAAAGGCGTTGTTAGTTTTTTGCCAGCAGCATCACATATCATAATTTGCCCTGTTTTTTGTACTACAAAAAGACGGCTGTCGCCACAATTCTCCAGCCCAAGCGGTAAGTTGTAACCGCTGGAGAATGGAATGAGCTGCACGCCATTTTGAGCATGCAAACAGCTCATACACACCAGTAACGTGCATACAGTGTAGAAATGCTTTTTCATAAAGAATAGGTATTTGAAATTGTAATGGCAATGTATAGTATAAGCAATCGCTTATTAGCTATTATAACAAAAATGCAGCCCGATTAATGTGTAAGCGTGTGCAGCGAAAAATTTTTTGTCGCAAGTAGTACAAGTGCCTTACACAAAAAACTGCAACCCTGTAATCAGTTTTATCTGAAAACAGGGTTGCAGTTTAATATGCTATTTTCCCTGTGTAATATGGCTAATCTTTACAGAAAGACATCCAGTCGTAAATATTACTGATTTGACCTTCGCCGTTGGTTAGTTTCAGTTCAACCGAAAGTATGGCCGTGTAGGCACAGTTGGGTAAAGTATTAATAGGCACCAAAGCCGGATTGTGCAATTCTGTTGCTGTTCCAAATGTTTCTGCCACATTGCTTACGGGTGTTGCATTTTCAAGGGTGTAAGGTCCGCCCGGCCCATTCAACACCAGACTTACACTACCCATATTAGGGTTAGCTGCGGTATAATTCACATGTATGGCATTAGTAATAGGTGTGCAGCCGGTTCCGCCGCCACCGCCAATCATTTCCTGTATATCTATGCAGGCAACACCCATTTCATTGGCTGTTTGCGGCATCCACGAGCCGTATTTAGGCACATTGTTATATGTGGTATTAAACATCGCTACCGGATTGGAAACACCAGCTACTACTTCTGTTGCCGGGTTGCCGGCTTCTCTTTTTATCATGCGTATTTTAAAGAACCGGTTTTGCTGCAACGGCGCTTTGGTAGTAGTAGATTGTCCTTGCACAAGCCCGGACATATTTACCGTATTGCCATTTAAGGTGGTAGTATTCAATCCTAAAATTTCACCATCAATATGCGGGGCAAAGTTGCCAGCCTGCGGCACGGCAATCCAGCCATTAGCATCCATACCACTAGCAGGCCCCACCACATAATCTTCTATAATCACTGGATTGGACGGGTCGCCGGTAAGCGTGAAAAAAGTACCAATTACTGCATTGCAAATTTGTGCTGCTTTTACTTTTGTCCAGGTGCCAATTTCACTGCCACCTGCGCCAGTGGTTTCTATTGTATCAAAGCTGTATTCCATTGCAACGCCGTTCAGCTTCTGGCTTAGGTTGCCTCTTAGTTTGATGCAGCTATAAAATGCCTGGCTGGCTGGCGTTTTACCCGTAGCGGCTGCAATTACATTCGGGTTGCCGCCGGCAACGGTTTCATTTATAAAATAATTACCCAGGTTACCAATCTTAGTAAAGGATGCCGGAATTTGCGGTTGTGTAACTACAATATCTTTAAGGCACAGCGTAACACACAGGCAGTAGCCCACATTATTCCGGCGGTTGGCAGGCGTTTCGCTTTGTATAGCTACGCCGTTGTATTCATATTTAAAATACACATCCGGTCCACTCACAAACGTAGGCGGCCAGCCGGGATTGGTTTCTATTTTTATCCAGGGCGATAAGAATGTTTGTTTGAAATCAATGGAGGAATAATCAATTCTAAAAAATCCTGATGCATCGGTTACAGCAGTACCTAAGTTATCATCGGTAATAAAGTCGGCATCCATGGCTGTTATCTTTACACCGGGAATAGGCGTTTTTGTACCGCATACATACATATATCCCATAATCACCCAGGCATCATAATAATACCCTCTTATGTAACACCACCATCTGGAGGCGATACAATAGTTCCACTGAAAATAATAACTATTTTCCTCCTGCCGGTTAGTACGCCACTGCGGATAAACAGTGGTAAGATGAAACTGTACCTCATTCTGACGCGGCTTGGGTGGTTGGTGTGGAACAGTGCCGCAAACAAAGTCAATATCAAAAGCTGTTTTTGAATATTGTTCGTCCACAACAATTTCAAAATTGCCTTGTGCATCGGCCTGCGCTTTGCCAATAAGCAATTGTTCTCTGTCTTTTCGCTCCTGTTCGCTCACCAGCCTGAAGGTGTCTTTGGTGCTGGCAACAGCGGTTTCTGTTACCCGTTCGGTTTGCCAGGGCAAATAAAGCAGTACGGTGACGCCTTCCAAGGGTTCTGAATAGTTTTCGCATAGATAACCACACAGGTTACCTCTGAATGTGTAAGCCATAATAAATTGATTTGTTTTTTTGTGCCTACTCTGGGTTAGGATTTTCGGCAAACTCCGCTTTGCATTCAATCAACCGTTGTATAGTTTAGGAATGATAGGTTTATAAACTTGTATTTTATGAATCGGAATTACAATAGACAGGGAAACAAAAATCTTTTAAAGAGTGGATTGAACCGGTAAAGGCGCGAAGAGAAGACGTTATATAAAAAGTAGGTTTTATTATATACCTTATAAAATTTATTGGTCTTCCTGATTGTATGGTTCAATCAACTTTTAAATAATCCCGGTACAAATGGTGTAAAAATTGTTTAAATGAAAGGCATCGCATATTCAATTATCGCTAACCTATTACACATACAATGAAACAAAAAAGACCTGCTACACAACAACAGGAGGCGTCCTTTTCATTTGCACAGTTGCAGCGGAGCGCTGGTATTTTATTACACATCACCTCACTCCCATCCGCTTTCGGCATTGGCGATTTAGGACCGGGAGCAATTGCTTTTGCCAATTTTCTGCACCGCAGTAAACAAACTTTCTGGCAACTATTGCCACTCAATCCTATCACTGCCGGGCAGGGTTTTTCGCCTTATAGTGCCAACTCAAGTATGGCAGGCAATCCCTTGCTCATTAGTCCCGAATTATTGGTAAAAGATGGATTGTTAAGTAAAAAGGACATAGCCAAATACAAGGTGGAAGAAAGTGATAAAGCAGATTACGAAAGGGCAGAAAAAACCAAACAGGCATTGTTGGACAAAGCCTATACAAACTATATTAATAATCCGTCAGCTTTAGAAAAAGAGTACAAAACTTTCATTAAAAAAGAAAGCTACTGGCTACATGATTTTGCATTATATACCGTTTTGAAAAAGGAGCACGAAGGTAGACAATGGAGCGATTGGGAAACACCTTATAAGCAGCACGATGCAAAGGCTTTAAAGCACTTTGAAGGAGCACATAAAGCAGCAATTGATAAAGTACAATGGCAGCAATTTATTTTCTTAAAGCAATGGCAACAACTTAAAACATATTGCAACAGTCTCAACATTCGCATGTTTGGCGACATGCCTATTTATGTGGCCTACGATTCGGCAGACGTATGGGCTAATCGCGACATTTTTAGTATAGATGAAGGAGGTAAGCAGGAATTCGTAGCCGGCACGCCGCCCGATAACTTTAATGAAAATGGGCAGCTTTGGGGCATGCCTATTTTTAAATGGGATGTTTTACAACAACAGAACTATGACTGGTGGCTCAAACGCCTCCGCAAAAACCTGCAATTATTTGATGTATTACGCCTTGATCATTTTCGCGCTTTTGCAGCTTATTGGCAAATAAAAGCAGGCGCTAAAACCGCCAGAGATGGTGAGTGGATAAACGCACCGGGACATGAGCTTTTTACCCTGGTAAAAAAAGAAATTGGCGAAATGCCTTTTATAGCAGAAGATCTGGGACACATAGATGAACCCGTGTACAAACTACGCGACAATTTTGAACTGCCCGGCATGGAAGTGTTGCAATTTGCCTTTGGGGAAGGTATGCCGCAGAGCGTGCACATACCGCACCACCACGTGCCTGTAAGCGTGGTGTATACCGGCACGCACGACACCAATACAACTGTTGGCTGGTACAAACAATTAGATAAACAAAGCAGGCAAAATCTTATGGATTACGCAGGTATAAAAATAACGCAGAAAAACGTATGTGATTTGCTCTGCCGCATGACGTATGCTTCCGTATCGAAGCTGGCTATATTGCCTATGCAGGATGTATTGTGTTTAGATGAAAAAGCACGTATTAATGTCCCATCTTCGGGTGAGAATAACTGGACCTGGCGCATTACGTCGGCTCAAATAAATGCAGAAATAGAAGCCAGATTACAGGAATGGTGCACGCTGTACGACCGCCTGCCAAATAATTATAGCCAAGCTATATATTTTTAAAGGCATGAGCTTTGTCAAGCTTTTTGTCCAACCGCACTTTTATACGACATTGGGCATTTAACAACAACTGTTTAATTATCAGTTTCTCGCAAATTGCATTGATTTATATAAATAAAACAAGGAATACTCCCTTATTATTGTTGCATTTCTATGTTACTTGTGAGCAAACAATAAGATACTTTAGCATATCGCCAATAACTTTTAAACATGGAACTCGAAAAACATTATATCAACAGAAGTGGCTGGCTAAGGGCTGCTGTATTGGGCGCTAACGATGGTATTCTTTCCACTACAAGTATAGCCATAGGCGTAGCTGCTGCAAATGCAGGCAGAGAGGCAATAGTGCTTTCTGCATTGGCAGGTTTGGTGGCAGGTGCGCTGTCTATGGCAGCAGGCGAATATGTTTCGGTTAGTTCACAATCAGATATTGAAACGGCTGACCTGGTAAGAGAACAACACGAACTGGAAACCATGCCCGAAGTGGAGTTAAAAGAACTTGCAAAAATTTACCACGGGAGAGGATTGGATGAACATTTAGCCACGCAGGTAGCTGTTCAGTTGACGAGGCACAACGCTTTGGAAGCACACGCCAAAGACGAATTGGGCATTCATGAATTTACCCAGGCAAAACCCTTGCAGGCAGCTTTGGCTTCTGCTGCTTCGTTTTTGGTGGGCGGCTTGCTGCCACTGCTGGTTTCTATTTTTGCGCCACTCAACTACATGGTAGGCAGCCAATATTGTTTCGCAATTATTTTCCTGGCACTCTCCGGCACTGTTGCTGCCAAAATCGGTGGTTCCAGTCCGCTCAAAAGTATTATACGTATTTGTTTTTGGGGAACTATTGCAATGCTTGTAACTGCTTTGGTTGGATTTCTCTTTGGTGTACATGCAGCTTAAAACAGTTTACTGTAAAACCGGAATATAACAAGTCCTTTTTCTCAATTAAGATTGTAGAAGAATATAATCTGGGCAACTTAAAGGAACCAAGTTACACGAAGTATTCTTATTATATTATTTGAGCCTTCGTGTTTTCGCGGTTAAAACAATTATTCTTAAACCAGTTTCTCCTGCTTTATTCAACAGTAAACCTGTAATTTAGCTTGCTTTCGTTGCCTTGTTATTATTCACTTTAAATACTACTAACAAAACGTATGAAACTCCAATTAACAATCACAAAAATCCTCGTTGTACTCTTTGTATTTTGCTGTTCCTTTCAAACGGTATATGCACAGGAAATAGGGCTTCAATTGTACAGCCTCCGCAACAAGTTTAAGACCGATGTACCGGGTGCACTCGCTGCTATAAAAAGCTGGGGCATTCATGAGATAGAGGGTGGCGGCACGTATGGCTTGCCGCTGGATGAATATAAAAAACTGCTGGCACAAAACGACCTGAAGATGGTAAGTGTAGGCGCCGATTTTAATACGCTGGCAAAGAATCCGCAGGCAGCCATTGACGAAGCAAAAGCATTTGGTGCCCGGTACATCATGTGCGCCTGGGTACCGCACAATGGCGATGAATTTACGATTGAAGATATCAAAAAAGCAGTGGACGTGTTTAATGCTGCCGGAAAGCAAATTCATGATGCCGGCTTAACTTTCTGCTATCATCCGCATGGCTATGAATTTCGTCCGTATGAAGGCGGAACCCTGTTTGATTATTTAGTAAAAAATACAAATCCTGAATATGTGAATTTTGAAATGGATGTATTTTGGGTAAAACATCCCGGACAAGACCCCGTGGCTTTGATGCAAAAATATCCAACCCGCTTTTTAATGCTGCACCTGAAAGACCGCAGGCCAGGCACTGAAGGCAACCAAAACGGGCGCGCTGCAGATGAAACCAATGTGGTATTGGGACAAGGTGATGTAAACATTGCAGCAGTGATGAAAGAAGCAAAAAAGATTGGCATTAAGCATTACTTTATTGAAGACGAATCTCCTATACCGGAGCAACAGATTCCGAAAAGTCTGGCGTATTTGCGTAGTTTGAAATAGGGTGTTGCAAGCGTTATTTACATTGATTTATTTGTGCTGGTGCGTAAAGGCACGCACCAGCCTTATATTAACTTTGTAAGACAATAAATTTGGCAAAGGCAGTAGTTCTTACAAAGCGTGTAACACACCTTGAGCGCTATAGCAACCTAATTCAACTCCCTTTTACCAACACACTTATACTTTATAAAGAATTATTGATTATTTTTCGCCTTTAATGTTATCTAACGATGAAGGCATTTGCTATAACTACACTGCTTACACTTATTACTACTTTCCTCTTTGCTCAGCAGCAAACTATATTACAACTGCATCCGCAAAATCCACATTATTTTTTATACCAAAACAAACCAACAGTAATCATCGGCTCCGGCGAGCATTATGGCTCGGTGATCAACCCCGATTTTGATTACACCAAATACCTGCAAACTTTGGCTAAGGACAGCCTCAACATTACACGGCTTTTTACTGGCGCTTACATAGAAAAACAGGGCGATTTTGGTATTGAAAAAAACACTTTGGCACCTGCAGCAGAACGATTGCTCCTGCCCTGGAAAAGAAGTACGGTTGCCGGATATGCATTAGGCGGCAATAAGTTTGATCTAAACCAATGGGATGAAAACTATTTTGCACGACTGAAAAATTTTATACAAACAGCAGCGAAAAATGGTGTAATTGTAGAAGTGAATCTGTTTTCATCGCATTACGGCGGCGGTTGGAACTACAGCGCTCTCAATCCCAAAAACAACATCAACCAAACCGATGTTATTGCGTCGAATATGGTCAATACCCTGGAGAACGGTAATATTTTGAAGTACCAGGAAGCATATGTAAAGAAGATAGTGCGTGAGTTGAACGGTTTTGACAATATGTATTTTGAAATACAAAACGAACCCTGGGCCGACCAGACCGATACCGTGCTGGTGCGCGATGAATACGGCGATAAGAGCGATTGGCGCTCTACTATTCAGGTAGTATCTAAGCGCTCCAACGACTGGCAACAAAAAGTAACCGACTGGATAAAAGAGGCAGAAAACAGCCTTCCTAAAAAACATCTCATTTCTCAAAATATCAGCAACTTTTATTATCCAATTGTTAACCCCGATCCTGACATTTCTATTTTCAATTTTCATTATGCAAAACCCGACGCCGTAAGATTAAACTATCATTTGAATAAAGTAATTGGTTTTAATGAAACCGGCTTTGCAGGCAAATCTTACTCTACTTATCGCCGGCAGGCATGGCGCTTTATGATGGCTGGCGGCGGGCTCTTCAATCATTTAGATTATTCTTTTTCAGTGAACAGCGAAACGGGTGAAGATACCTCCTTCAATGCGCCGGGCAGCGGTGGTAAAGATTTACGGATGCAATTGGGCATTCTAAAGCGTTTTTTTGAACATATCAACTTCCTTCAGCTAAAACCAGACTGTTCAGTTGTTACAAGTGCACCGGCAGCTTTTACAGAGGCATTGAGCAACGGGCACTCTCAATGGGTAATCTATTACGAACCAACTACCACCATCCCACAACCATTAACCCTGCAACTTCCAGCCGGCAGTTACGAGGCAGCATGGATGGATGTAGTTACAGGAAAATGGACAAGTAAAACAACAATAAAGAATGGGCTTGTGAATGCACCGGCAGGAACAAACGAAAAAGTGTTATTGGTAAATGTATTGGCAACTAACAAATAAGGCATCCCTTTATGCTATAAGAAAATACTGGCTATTTGCCGGTATTTTCTTGTTTTTGTCGTTTGTTGCCAAGGCACAACTGTGCAACAACAATCTGGGCGATCCTATTATAAATGTAACTTTTGGAACGGTACATGCACCGCTGCCACCCAATGCCACCACCTACGATTATGTGGGTGGCTGCCCATCGAAAGGACAATATACCATCAATGATTTCCTCTTTGGTTGCGGCGGCTATTGGGTGCAAATGACCGGCGACCATACATCGGGTGATTTGAACGGGAATTATATGATGGTGGATGCGGAAAGCACGCCAGGGCTGGTACACTTAGATACTGCGAGAGGTTTGTGCAGCGGCTTAAGTTATCAGTTTGCAGCCTATATTACCAATATAATGACGGATGGGCATACCTGCGATGGTCATGCTTTATTGCCCAACCTGACCTTTAGTGTGGAAGACTTTGCGGGTAACATATTGGCAACTTATAACACCGGTGATATACCTATTACCAACGAGAAGAAATGGGTGCAATATGGCTTTGTTTTTCAAACACCTGCAAGCGTAAGCGATGTGATATTGAAGATTACTGCCAATGCCCAATATGGCTGCGGTAATGCATTTGCCATAGATGACATTACATTAGCCTTATGCGGGCCTGCTGTGGATGTAACCATTGACGGCACCAA
Organism: Ilyomonas limi; assembly: GCF_005233845.1. Taxonomy (GTDB): domain Bacteria; phylum Bacteroidota; class Bacteroidia; order Chitinophagales; family Chitinophagaceae; genus Ilyomonas; species Ilyomonas limi. Next base: position 93,472 of record NZ_SZQL01000005.1, on the reverse strand, counting down.
AGACGATCAGAATGTGTGTGCCAATTATACCAATCCCTTTGTAATGAAAGGCACTTACTCGGCCGGTTTTACCGACCCGGCGACGCAATGGCAAAACAGTGTGGATACCGGCAAAACCTGGCAGGATATACCCGGTGCCATTACAGCTACATACACGGTTCCACACAGAATGTCGGGTATTATTTTATACCGGATGGTAGTTGCCGAGCGCGCCAATATCAACTCGGTAAATTGCAGGATACGGTCCAATGCTATTTATACCGAAATCCACCCGGTGCCACTGCATAATCCGCCACAGATGATAAAGGGCTGTACCGGTAAAGATTATTCATTACCTGCCAGCGATCCGCGTGCGCTGAACATTGAATGGAATGGTCCCAACGGGTATCATAAAACCGCAATTGGCTCCACTACGGTGATCGCGATTGTTCCTGATTTGCAGTATGCCGATACCGGTTTGTACACGCTGAAGCAGTATTACGATTATGGCTGTGTTTCGTTCGATTCTTTTTATTTACAAATCTTTCCCGGCACAGCTTTATCTATTCAGCCTTCCCATCCTATTTGCGAAGGGGTGAGTGAAGTGTTGCTGGCTAGTGCCCCCGGCAATGTGCGTTTTAAATGGACACCTTCTACTGGTTTATCCAGCGATACGATTCCCAATCCTGTTGCACAGCCCAACGATTCTACCGTTTACAAAGTAGTTATTACCAATGAATTTGGTTGCCAGGATTCAGCCTTATTTCCTGTTGAGGTGTATAGAAAGCCGGTAGCAATGGCTGGTGCCGATAAGGCAATTATCAGTGGCGATACTGCTGTACTGGATGCTGTTGTAAAAGGCACTGCTATTAATTATTATTGGTTGCCGTCCGATGCTATGGATGACAGCCATGCCATACAACCTAAAGTATATCCTTCGCAAAATAAGGTGTACAGTTTACAGGTTACATCTACCGTTGGTTGCGGCAACGCGGTGGATGAAGTAATGGTAAAAGTGTATGCCGATCTGTTTATTCCTACTGCTTTTACCCCAAATGGCGATGGAACAAACGACCGGTTTCGGATATTACCTTTAGATAATTATAACATCGTACGGTTTTTAGTGTATAACCGTTGGGGCAGTATAGTGTATAAAGCTACTGATTTTGATAAGGGCTGGGATGGCAATTACAATGGATTGCCGCAACAAGCCGGTGCTTATATTTATCATTTGGAATTGCAAAACAATGCCGGTAGGAAAGTAGTAAAAGAAGGAACTGTTTTTTTACTGCGGTAAAAGTTATATCTACTGTATGTATTCTTTGCAATTACTGTAGCCTGTTACGGGGCATCGTTTTTGTTTTTTTAGCTTATTCTCTTGTTTTATAAAGCAAAAAAAAATGAAAATAGTTACCTCCAATACATTTAGGTCAATTATCATTTTTGTAGCAGGCGCTATAGCCGCTACCCTTTTAATTGCTCACTTTTCCTTCAGAGAAGGCCGGCCAAAAAAGGATGGAAGTAAAGAGGGCAGCACTTACGCCAACCAACAGTTTTACTTACCGGAAGTACCTGATGAAATGACTTTTGCCGGAGAAAAAGTGCCCTTGGAACGTTGGGAAATAAAAGAAGCTTTTGACGGGGAACTGATCTATAACTACTATACGCCAGGGCATATCAGCTATATTTTAAAGCTTTCCAAAAGATATTTTCCGCTTATTGAGGAGCGGCTGAAAGCCAATGGTGTTCCGGATGATTTTAAGTACTTATGTGTGGCAGAAAGTAATTTGCAAAATATTATTTCGCGTGTAGGCGCAACGGGCTTTTGGCAGTTTATGAAAGGAACAGCACCTGCTTACAACCTGACCGTAAATGAGCAGGTAGATGACCGGTACGATGTATTGAAATCAACAGATGCGGCTTGTACCTATCTAAAAACGGCTTACAAAAAGTTTGGCAACTGGACTGCTGCGGCTGCCAGTATAATTGCGGCATGGGCGGCTATAACAGCCAGGCCGTTTTTCAAAAAACATATAATTATTACGATCTTAATTTACCCGACGAAACCAACAAATATATCTTCCGCATTCTTGCTTTTAAACAATTAATGAGCAATGCCACAATGATGGGTTATACAGTAAATGACACCAATGGTTACCAGCGCTTCCACACAAGAGATATTATCGTTACTTCTTCTATTCCAAATCTTGCAGATTGGGCAATTAGCAATGGTACCACTTATAAGATGTTGAAGATATTAAATCCCTGGCTCCGCTCCAGATCATTAACAGTGAGGGGAGGTAAAAATTATATTATTAAACTACCAAAATAGTAGTTGATAATACGGCAGTGTTTTTAATTGTATGATGGCAGTTCTCACCACATAGACATAATAGAAACATAGGATTTCACATAGCATTTCTATTTGTTTCTTTCTACGTTCCTGTTGTATGTATGTGGTGAATCACACCGTTGAAAATGCAATCACTTTTTTGCATGCCAACACTTTACTGCTATCAGCTACTTACTTTGAAAACTGATTGTTTTATAAATAATATCTCCACGCCTTGTAATACCGGTAACCGTAGCGATGTACGTTGCAGGAACATCGCTGGTATAAAACGTAAAAGCTGCATCGCCGGATTCGCTGGTAACAAAATGACCATTCCAGAATAAAGTAGAACGGGTGTCCTGCTGAACTGCCGCTTTCTTATTTTTCTCATTATATATACTTACAGGAAACAGCATAGGCCTGGCTATGCCTTTAGCATAAAATACCCTCATGTTATTGCCGGGACGAAAATCGCGCGATTTAGCGCTTGTATTCACTAAAATAACACCGTTGGCACCGCGCACACCATAATTGGCTGCAGTGCCGTCGCTCAATACTTCTATAAAATCAATATCTTTTGGATTGAGTGTACTTAAATAACTAAGCACCGGACTTGTATTGCCTATTGATGTAGTTGCAGCTACATACACCGGCACACCATCTACCAGCAACAAGGGTTCAAAACTGGCACCGGAACCTCTCATTGAAAAAAGTCCCCGCATTACGAGGTATCCGTTTACCAATTGCAGCCCTCTTACTTTCAGTACCAAATTATCAACGCTGGTTCTGCCATCAAAATCGCTTCCCGAAAGAATAGTAGAAAAAGGACTTACTCTTTTGGATACATCATAATCCGCCTTTTCATCTTTTACGGTAACCAGTGGTAAGTGATGATCATCTTCCTCCCACTGCAGATAGTATCGTCTGGCAAGCTTATCTATTGTGGGTTTAGGCATTGCTAACGGCTGCTTTAGCCAAGTGGGTGTTTTTAATTGCGGTAAAGCAATTGCTTCCGGTATTATATCTGCGTTAAGCACACGGTTGTCGAGGTCTTTTACTTCCAGAGCATATTGCATGCTATCCGGGTAGCTTTCTAATGCAAAACGAAACCGGCCTGTATCATCGGTAGTATCGGTATAGAAAAGCCCATTGCTGCCGGCATTGGAGATGAACGTTACTATTGTATTAGCCACTTCATTTTTTCCGTTTTGCACTTTTCCGCTTATGTAAAAAAGACTGTCATTTGCCAGTATTACAGTGGAGTGCACAGGCGTGGTAAGTTTAGTGTATGTATTATTCCGGGCAAGCATCAGCAAATCTTTTTCCTCATCGCTAAAGCAGTTATGGGTAGCAAAAAACAGGTCATCCATGTATCGGATAGCAGCCGTTTGGGGCAAAGTACAAGGCTGTGTATAAGCAAACAGGGAATCACGCACCGATATGCTGATGAGTGCGGGAACAGGATGTTGTGTACCATCCGCTATCTCTACCTGGAGGCTAACTTTATCGCGTTTGGTATAATTACTTTTATCGGTAATAATAGTTGTCTGCACATTATTGTTGTTTGCATACACTGCTCTTTCACTAAGCATGTTAAAATCTTTATCAAAGAGATAAAAAGTAACAATACCAGGTGGCAATTTATTTTCGTCCACGTTTACCTGATATTGTCCTTTGCCGACAGCCGCAAACACCAAACTATCTTTTGAAATACCCACTACATAACTGGGTACATTTTTGTTGTAAATAGAATCGCCCAATAATATTCTTAACTGGTAAACGCCCGGCCGCCTGGTAACAGCCAATTGTCCTTTATAAAAATCAAACGGCGGAAGCGGATAGTTCCACTCTTTGCCATTATCATTTAGTACTGCCTTGTATTGCCGGAAACCACTGGGTTCAAATTTAAACTTGCCTAACCCATTTGCGTTGGTAGTAAAATTGGTTATTACCGCGTCCTTATTGTCTTTTATTACGCCTGTTATGCTCAGAGGCGTACCTTCTTTGTCACTTACCATTACTGCAACAGTAGCATCTATGCCGGTGATGATATTGCCACCTTCCGGATAAAAAGTAAGGATAGGCATCTCCTGTTTGTTGCCACTGTTCATCACAGGTTTGTTTATAACAGGAGCACCGGCTTTATCTAAAACATACAACGGCTTCACTGCTATATTGTTTGAATCATATGCAGCCATTTGTCTGGTGTAGGCACGCAACCAATAATAACCACCCGCTAACGTATCGGGCAGGTGTATGCGCGAATGGAGTTGTTGATTGGCCGCATCCAATACTATGCGGTTTATAATATTATCGTTTTCATCGACTACATCCACAAAAAGAAATGAACTTTTACTGCTTAGTTTTTGGGAAGCGGTATTTAAAAGAAAGGCATTGAACCATATAAAATCACCCACTTTATAAACAGATTTATCCGCAACCAGATAGGCACGCTCTTTTGCATTGGCTCTGATGGCGGTAATAAACTTCGCCGAAAAGCTGTCTAATTGTGTTGTACTGGCATCTTGTGCCGATGCAGAAATGGTAAACACCAGGAGCATCAACAGGTAAAAGATATTACGGATACACATGGCTGCAATTAGTTTTACCGAAGATAAACTTATTTTTAAACATTAGTTGCGGTGTAAAAAGTGGCAGCGGTTACAACAAAGCTCAATGTAAAACAGCTATTACTTATTCTGAGCTGACTTAATCTTTCAAACTTTTATACCTATAATTATTTATCGCTATAAATTCAACTGATGTATCTAATGCTTGTACCTACCCGTTTTAAAACTGTTGTAATAGATATGCTGCAATATGAAGGTTAGAAGATAGGTGCACCTTCTATTAAAGTATCAATATAAAGCTTTCTGCACTGCCAAAAAACACGCCGCATGTTCATTATTCAGCAATGGTGGTTATTTATAGCAAACACGTATATCAAAATGCGTTGTACATTTAAGTTCCTCATTAATCATTAAACTGCCGTATGAAAAAAGAAACTGAACCAAACGTTGAAATCACTGCTATTTCCAATGAAAAAAGCGAAACAGATCCTGCAAACAACAACGGAATGCATCGTCGCAAATTTGTGGAGCTTACTGCCTCTGCAGCTTTAGCCTTTACCATTATTCCAAGGCATGTGTTAGGCAAGGGTTTTATACCTCCAAGCGATAAAGTTACGCTGGCGTATATAGGTGTGGGTACGCAAGGCATCAGAGAATTATTGCCGCTGCTGTCAGCACCCGAAATACAAGTAGTAGCCGTTTGTGATCCTAACAAAGAAGCAATTGGCTATCGCGATTGGGGTACTACTTATCTGAGAGATGAAATTCGCAAAGCTATCAAAAAGCCGGATTGGATGCCCGGTGGCGATAACGTTATTCCCGGTGGAAGGGATAACGGAAAAGATATTGTGGATACGTATTACGCCAATGTTCGTTCTAATGAAAAGTTTAAAGGCTGTACGGCTTATGAAGATGCCCGTGAATTGTTGGATAAAGAAAAAGACCTCGATGCAGTAAAGATCATGACACCAGATCACCTGCATGGCGTGCTTTCAATGGCCGCCATCAAAAGAGGGAAACATGTATTGGTACACAAACCCATCTCAAACCGTTTAACAGAAGGAAAGAAATTAATTGAAATGGCGCGCAACAATCCTAAAGTTATTACACATTTAATACCGTGGGATTACAATGGTTCTATGGAGCAGGTGATGGCCTGGATTAAGGGTGGTGCTATTGGCAAACTCACCGAAGTACATAACTGGACGAACCGCCCGGTGTGGCCGCAATATCCTGAGTTGCCAACAGACAAGCCGCAGGTGCCGCAAGGGTTTAATTGGGATCTCTGGCTTGGCCCCGAAGCAGACCGCCCCTATCACCCCAACTATACCAATATGGTGTTCAGGGGATGGTACGACTTCGGCGGTGGCTCTATGGCCGATATGGGGCATTATAGTTTATGGACTGTTTTCAATGCTTTGCAATTAACATCTCCCACTATTGTTGAGCCGCATCGCAGCCATGTTTGCGACTTCAATGGCGCTGTTCCTTTTCGGGTGAATAACGACTTTTCATTTCCTATGGCAAGCACCGTGCGATTTAAATATCCGGCCAATAGCAACCGAGGACCTGTTGATTTATACTGGTACGATGGTGGTATGCGCCCCGAAATACCGGAAGAGCTGGCAAACGATGGTAAGGAATTGCCTGCAGAAGGAATGATGTTCGTTGGAGAAGAAGGGAAAATATTAGCAGGTTTTAACGTGCAGGATCCGCAGATTATTTCAGGTAAAAAAATGGATAAGTTAGTCAGTTCCTCCGCCGACAATCAGAACGAGGGGCAACAGGCATTGGCAGCTTTATCCTTATTTGTACAGGCATGTAAAACCGGCAGGCAATATCCTGGAAATTTTTCTGAAGCAGAATATATTACCGAAGCTGTTAACTTATATGCGGCTGCCTTACGGGCAAACCGTTTATTAAAATACGATGCTGCCAATATGAAAATCACGAATGTGCCGGAAGCAAATAAATACCTAAGTCGCGAATACAGGCAAGGCTGGGACCCTGCAAGTATTTAAAGCGTACTGAACAATTGTATGGAGTAGTTTTTCTGCAAGTAAGTTATCATGTAAATGTATTAAAAATAACCAGCCATGAAAATAATGAACCGGAGATCATTCCTAACCAAAGCAACGTTAGGTGCAGGCGCAGCTTTGGTTTTATCGCAAATACCCAAACAGGTGTTTGCAGGTGCCGCAGCCGCAAAGATGCCCATAGGCTTTCAAACTTTTCCAATACGGGATATATTGGCAAAAGATTTTGCAGGCACATTAAAAATGATGGCAGCCCAAGGCTACCAATTAACAGAGATGTGCTCCCCTAAAGGCTATGCACAAATTGGTTATGGGCCGTTGGTAAATATAAAAACTTCCGATATGCGCAGCATCATTAATGATGCGGGTTTGAGTTGTCCAAGCTGCCATTTTGGTTTTGGTGAATTTGATGACAATAATATAGACGACCGCATTGAATTTGCGCAAGGATTAGGGCTTACACAAATGATTTGCTCTACATTCTGGCTGCCAAAAACGGCTACTATTAATGATTATTATGCCGCTGCCGATAAACTGAATAAAGCAGCAGAAAAAATAAAAAAAGCCGGCATGCAGGCAGGGTTTCATAATCATGAATTTGAATTTGCAACACTGGATGGCCAGTTAATTTATGATGCGTTGATGCAGCGGTTTGATTCCGATCTGGTGAAGATGCAGTTTCAGACAGAAGTCATCAATCTTGGCTATAAAGCTGCTGATTATTTCAAAAAATATCCCGGAAGGTTTATCTCCTCGCATTTATCCGACTGGACTGCCGATAAAAAGCAAGTGCCTGTTGGGCAAGGGATAATTGACTGGAAAGCATTTTTTGCTGCTGCAAAAACAGGCGGCGTACAAAACTTTTTTATAGAAATGGATTTAGATAATTTAAAAGATAGTGCAACGTATATTCATCAATTGCAGGCTTGATAGCAATAAAAAAGGACGCAACCATATTCTATCGTTGTGTCCTTTTCAATTTTATTCTTCAGCTAAAAACCGCCATCAAAAATTGCCCAACTATCACCTTTCATTCTTAGCTAAAAAGCTAAACACCTGGTCAAACAGCCAGTCCAAATCAATACTATCCGCAACTTTATGCGCAGCGCCGGAAATGCTGTACAGAATAGCTGGCTTGCCGCTTTTACAGTTAGTGTAGCTGCGTGCAGTTACTTTGCCGCCCAGCAGGTTGGTAACTGTTGGCTGTGCATTACAGCCATTCGTTTCTGCCCAGGTTTGTACAGAGTTTTCGGCACTTAAAAAAGTATATTGATATTTGGTAAAACCGCCATTGTAAGGTATAGTTCTGTCCTGCATGCCATGTATCTGCAATACCGCTGTTGGCTGCGCATTGGATTTCATTTCATCGGTATATAACGAGCCGGAAATGGGTACGATAGCAGCAAAAATGTTGGTTTGAATAGCTAAATAGTGCGCCAGCAAAGCCCCATTGGAAGTACCTACAGCATACACGCGGCGTGCATCTATTTTGGTATTTTGCTTCAGCCAGTTATACATCTCCATTACATAATTGGGTTCACTTACTTTTTTCAATGGATAATAACCACCAATGTTCCAAACACCACCATTAGCACCCTGCCCATATACTGCTATATATTTATATTTATCTACATACTCATTAACGCCGCGGTTCTTTATCCAGCCGGTATCATGACCATGGATGGAATGAAAGAAAAAGATAACCGGGTAGGTTTGCGACGGGTCATATCCCTTGGGCAACTGCACCAAAAAAGTGCGGTTGTCTCCGTTTACATTCAGGAAATATCTTTTTATGCTCGCCTCTTTTACCAGGTCAGTTTCTTCGCCTGTTGGTGCGCTGTTGCGTGTATTTTTGCCGGTAGGCAAATGACCGCCACCCCGGTTTAATATTCTTTGGCAGGCACTAAAGAGCGTAATAAAGATAAGAGCGTACAACAAATATTTCATGAACAAACGTTTTGTCATTAAGTCACAAACCTGCTTTTGAGCAGGCCTGTGATAGTATAGATAGGGAATAAAAGGTAAGCTTAGAAGCAAAGGTATAAGGTGTATTGTATTATTAGTTTTGTTCTGCAACGGCTTCTTTAAAAGCTTCTCCGTTAGGCTTCAGCACACCATTAATATCCTGCAACGAAACTGCTTTGCCCGGGCCTCTTCCAAGTCCGCTGTACCAGATGACATACGGCATTTGCTCCTGGCGGCATAGGCGTATAATTGCTTTCACCGTTTCGGGAGAATCGTCATACTGACCAATTTCGTTGGTAATAACCGGCTTGCCCGTTACGCGTTTCAGGTATTCAATTGTTGTTTTCAAAGCCGATACATCATTGCTCTTGCTATACCAGTGAAAATTAACGTAGTCAATATCCATATCTTTATAGGCAGCTACGGTTTCCTTTGCAAATTGCCGCTTTTTTGCTAAGCCTGGGTTATCCAGTGGCATCTGCGTACTTTTCATATATGCCTGTGCCTCTGCACGCTTACCTTGATCCAACAAATCGCTGTACACCAGGTAAGTTATAGAGCGCCAGGTAATACCGGCATTGGTTACTTTTATGCCGGCGGCATGTACAATGGGTATAGCAGCTCTTAGTTCATTGAGATAGTCCTGCGGTGTACCGCTGTGGTATATCCTATTGTCTTCTTCGTTTTCTATAGCAATTACTACCGGCTTTTTACCCTTGAAGCTATTGATTGCATTGGTAAGCAATTTTTTGTAATTATCTAAATCGGTAGGAAAAGGAACCGGCGATTTTTCTCCGGACCTATCTTGTACATTGCCATAGTTGATGTTCATAAACACATCAAAGCCCGTGTTGAGCAATGGTTTATCCTTCGGGTTGGTGAGTACAATGCGGTCTCTTATTATTTTGATACCCAGTTTTTTTGCTACATCAACCTTATGCTCATTGGCATTGGCTAACATACCTGGGTCGAGCAGTGCGCCAAACTTGGTTTGGGCAAATGTGCCGGTGAGCATGAAAAGTGCACAAATAGTGAAAAGTTTCTTCATATATAACTTTTTATAGCCTGAAAGTAAATATAGCTGTTATTAGTTTAACAGCTATATACTTATATGAGACTTTATCCTGAATCTTTTGTTTAATATAACATACGCACCTTAATCGTTTCTTTTACCCCTTTTAACAAATCGAGTGCCTGGCTGGAGAGTTGCTTATCCACATCCAGCACCACATATCCTATGCTGTCGTTGGTCGTTAAATATTGCCCAACAATATTGATATGATGTTCAGCCAACTGGCTGTTGATAGCACTTAACACACCAGGCACATTGTTGTGAATATGCAAAATGCGGTGCGCACCTTCTATCAGCGGCAGGCTAAGAGCAGGCACTGTATGCGAACCATTGGTAACGCCGCTTTCGAGATAGTTAAACAATTTGGCGCTTACATCGTCGCCAATATTTTGCTGGGCTTCTTCGGTAGAGCCGCCGATATGTGGCGTTAATATTACATTGGGCAAACCCTGCAATGGCGTCTCAAACTTATCGCCGTTCTTCTCGGGTTCCCACGGATATACATCTATAGCAGCACCACTCAAATCACCAGCCTCCAGGGCTTTAGCCAATGCTGGCAGGTCAACCACCTGTCCTCTTGCATAATTGATGAGGATGCTTCCTTTTTTGAAATATTTGAGGTTGTTTTTATTAATGAGGTTTTTGGTTTGTGCGGTTTCGGGCACGTGCAGCGAAACAACATCTGCCTGGCTTACCACATCTTTCAGGCTTTTGCAGGCTACTGCATTACCTAACGGCAGTTTGGTTTCAATATCATAAAAAATAACGCGCATTCCAAATGCTTCTGCCAATACACTCAATTGTGCGCCAATATTGCCGTAGCCAATAATACCCAATGTTTTGCCACGCAATTCAAAGCTGCCTTTGGATTCCTTCATCCAGATGCCTTCGTGAGCAGCTTTATTTTTATCGGGTATGCGGCGGATAAGCATGACTGCTAAGGCAATCACCAGTTCGGCCACGCTGCGGGTATTGCTGTATGGTGCATTAAACACCACTATGCCCCTGCGCGTAGCTTCTTTAAGGTTTACCTGGTTTACGCCAATGCAAAAACAGCCAATGGCCATTAGCTTTTCGGCTGCGGCGAGTACGGCAGGCGTTACCTGCGTTTTAGAACGGATACCTAACAAGTGTACATCTTTAATAGCTTCTATCAGTTCTTCTTCGGGCATGGCGCGGGTAAGTTTGGTTACATTGCTGTAACCATCGTCTTTAAAGCGCTGTACTGCACGGTCGCTGATGTTTTCAAGAAAAAGAATTTTGATTTTGTCTTTGGGATAGCTGGTAGCTTTGCTCATGGGTGATTTGGTTTTGCGAAGGAAGAAAAAGGTGTAAACAAAAATCCCTCCGCGATTTGCCGGAGGGATAGTTGAAAAAAGAGGTTATTTATTTTTTGCGTAGCGCTTGTTGAATTTGTCAATACGTCCGGCGGTATCAACCAACATATTTTTCCCGGTATAAAAGGGATGCGACATATTCGATATTTCGAGCTTGATAAGCGGATATTCGTTGCCATCTTCCCATTTACTGGTTTCTTTGGAGGCAGCAGTGGAACGGCTCAAAAATTCATGACCATTACTCATATCCCTGAAGATGACGAGCCTGTATTTGTCGGGGTGGATACCTTGTTTCATATTACTGTTATTTAGCGCACGGATTTTGCCGTGCTGAATAATTATTTTTTGAAGCGCAAAAGTAACGGCATTATACTGTTTAGCCAAGAAAAATTTTGATAAAAAGATGCAGATTTGCTGATTCAAGATACAAAAGTCAGGGTACAGGCTACAAGATGTAAGCCTTAAGGTACAAGCTATGGTACGAAATGACGCGATGCTCATGGAGCACTTCGGGATAAAAAGCAGCATCCATTGAATAATTCTTATTCTTCTTTGTATCTCTTTATATGCGCCATGCTCTTTAAGCTCAACATTAAACTGTCAATATCCCCGGCCCAAACTAAAAGCATAACCCACCCTTCCAATAAGAGCGCCAATTCCGTTTTTACCGTTTGCCGGGTCTTTTTGAATGTTTAGCATACCATAGTTGCCGCCAGCTTCTATAAAAATTTTGCCGCTGGGGAAGTAATACGCCACCCCAACATCGCCTGCAACGCCAACATTACCCTTGTGTGCCTGGTCTTTGATGTCCATTGTATTATTAAAGGAAATAGCGCTGGTAATCAAAGGCTCCTGCATTTGGGCGTCTTTATAAACAATGCCCGAACCGCTGGCTACATCCTTTGCAGTAATAAGGTAACCGGCAAAAGGTCCCACTTCGGCATACAGCATAACCGGAGAAGATTCGCCTAAGTGCCAGTTGAATCTGGCAAGAACATTCAGCATAAGATAATCCAGCTTTATTTCATTATCAAAATTAGCATACAGGTACTCCGGCACTTCACCCGGCGGAAAAAAGCCCGCATATTCTTCCGGAAAAGGAAATGCCTGATAACCATTACGCTTGCCACCCTGCGAAGAATACGCTATACCGGGCACTATAGCGAAATTGGGTGCAATAGCCTGTTCCCAAAAGATAGCTGCATCCGGACCAAGTCTTGAACGAAAGCTTGTGTTAATGGGATTGTTGCTGCCTGCAGTGAGATTGGGAATGGAAATACCGCCCTTGATGCCAATATAATTTTGCAGGTCTTGTGCATCGCTTTTGAAAAGCGGGAAGGTAAAAAGCATACTCATCAACAAGATACAGCGCTTTCTCATACAGCTATGTTTATCAACAAATGTAGCTAAAGGATGGAACTGAAAAGTGTAGTTGTAAACAGGATATAACTCTCTTTTTGGCTGCTATTTTGCTTCATTCACAATCTACTAATCCTGTCAATTATGAAATTTCCTGTTGAATACGCGCTTTCATTTGATTACAACTATACTACTATCGATTTCTTTGTACAGGGTGAGCCGGAAGGTGAATTGTGTATCACCTGCCCCCATACTATTTTTCATCTGCGTTTTAGCGGCGGCACCAAATGTTTCAACCCCTTTATTTCCGCCCCTTTTGTGCCAGATGAAACAGATGAGCATTACGAGTTCTTTTTTAAGATGAAAATGGCGATTTTGAAGGCGTATGCGGAGTTGAATACGATGAATTAACTGCAACAATCTTAGCGCATCAGTGTTATTATACCTTTTAATTGATGATGGATGTTGTTATGAAAAGGAATGTGCTAACAAACAATAAAGCAACCAGGATAGCTGCTTTATTGTCTTAAAAAGTTATGCAGTCTCTTCTTCTACTGCATTCAGGTTATATTTCGCTACAAACTCGTCGCGGTGTGTTTGTAGTTTTTCTATTAACTGGGTAACAGTAACAACGGTGGTATCAGCATGTTCATGCACTTCGGGCAATTCTTCGTTTAGCAAAGCCACGTTTGCATTCATGTTATCTGCTTCTATCTGTGCTATTTTTTTCAAAACCGATGTTTGGCTGTTTTTTAAATCTTCCAGTTCGCGAAGCATTTTATCCATTGCTTCCATTTTTGCTCTGTTTTCCATAAAAATTAATTTTAATAACTAACCTTTATGGTATCAAAACGGTGCCAATAATCACCAGCCCCTTTCTTTTAACAAGTGTAATGATGGTGTAAAGCAAAATGCACTGGCAAAAAGCTTTCCTCGTATTATCAATATACATGAAAAGCGCTGCACATTGCATAATGTATTGCTTATTTTGGAAGGCAACTTCCCCAATCCATTTGATAAAGTAGGAAGAGAATGGGACTTTTGGAAGGATAGGTATTAGAAGATTATTATAAAATGGAACAGTCACCTGTTGCGGGTGGCTGTTTTTGTGTGTTGGTGACTCTCTAATTTCCTTTTCTAATTTTCAACTTGCGTGTCTTATAGGTATGCCCATCAATCTCAAAATAAAAGCAATCAGCTTCTGCTTTATCAATAATGTTTAAATTACCATAATGAAATTGTTTGTGATGAAGGGCACAAACAGTAATTAAATTATCTAATGCAAGTGAACCTTGTTTTAGGTTTGATACTTGATCTATATGATGTGTTTCAATATAACATTCATCACAATCTCGTTTTTTAAAAGTGAGTGTTGGCTTGCCAAGTCCTTCGCAAATCAAACATTTATAATTAGCAAGCCATTTAGCTTTTTTAGATATTTCTCCTCGCTCAATATAAGATGATATTTTTTTCTTCTATTTGGAGTTGCAGTTATTGCCTCTTGATGAAGTTTAAACAGTTCATTTAAAAGTTTCTCTTGCGTTTCAGATAAAACCTCCTTCGCTTGTTGGCTAAGCTTCGTTTTATTAGGCTTACTTTCATAATTTATTAGAAGATGTATAGCCTTCCTTCTATACTTTTCATATTCATCGGGGTATTTGCAATCAACCAAATCTTTATTTTCATTTGAAGGCTCAAAAAGCAAATCAACTAATATCTTTTTTGTTTCACCAGTCATTATCATACCGCCTTTTTCAGTTGAGAAGACAGTATAGAATTGATTGTTTTTTCTTAAAAGTATGTAATAATGCTTCTTTATTTCTTCAGCATTATATGTTTTAGCAATTGCATTTAATTTTAGCTCACGTAATTGAATCATAGTAGCAATAGGATTTCAATAATTCAGTTTAAATTTCCTCTACCTCCACTTCACCTCCTCCTCTATCACCGGCTCAATTTCATGCAGGGCAACAGCCATGTTATTTGTTTTTACAAAATTACACCAGTGACAGTCGGGCTTGCCGCAGCCGGTGTAAAAATCGTGCTGTTGTATTTTGTTCCAAACGGTAATGATTTGTTGCGTAACGGTGGTAATATCTTCAGGTTGCACTATCACTTTGCGGCGGATGTATTCGTTGCTTTTATCCGGCTCAATAAAGTCAAATTCAAAGCTCACGGCATTCCATTTTCTGCCGGCATAATGGTCTAATAAAATTTTATAAAAAACAGCTTGCCGCCAGTAATCACCACCGTTAGGTTCTTTATCGCAGGGCAGACTCAGCTTGACTTTGGCTTTATCCAAATCGCCGGTTTTATAATCCACAATATTCACTTCATCACCACCCAAATATTCCAGCTTATCTATTTTACCCTTCAGCGGAATGCCATTTACTACCACACCTTTAATATTGCGCTCTATGGCAACATGCGTATTCCAGGTGCGCACATATTTGTTGTAATAGTTGGGTAAGATTTCCTGCCCGTATTCCAGTCTTCTTTCAAACTGTTCCCTGGTAAACAACTCGCGATGGCGGTACATGTACCATTCAAAATCCTGCACCAATGCCTGCGCCGAAGGAAACTCATTATAGCGTTGCATCTGTTCAAACAATCGCTGCAATGCATGATGCACTGCCGAGCCAAACTCTGCCGCTTCGTTGCGCGGCGAAGGAATATTTACGAGGTTCCGGAAGTAAAATTCCAGCGGGCAGCGGAGATAATTATTCAATGCCGACACATTCATTACAAAACGCTCAATGAGTGGCAGCATTACTTCCCGTTCCATTTTCGCTATTTCCGGCGCCTGCACTATGCCAAATTCCAGTGCTCTAAACTCCGTTACAATATCATCTGGCAACAACACCATTTCTGCCTGCAACGTATGCTCTTCCTGCATTTCGGCAATAAACATACTCGGCTCGGTGGGCTTGCCGTCATTCTTTACCATTGGGTACGACACAGTTAAATGCTTTTGCGCACGCGTAAGCGCCACATAAAACAAACGTCGTAATTCTTCCTCTTCTGCGTTCCGCGATACACTTATAAACAGCGTATCAGGCAAAGCATAGCCATCGCGCGGCTTACGTTTTTTCTCCCAACCTGCGGCATTGCAACCCGCCATAAAAATGTATTCATATTCCAAGCCTTTACTGCCATGCGCGGTCATCAGGTTTACCCCCTTTTCGCTGCCGTTCACTTGTATTAAAGGCATCGAGATACCTTCTTTTTCCATCAACTCAAAAATGTTCACCAACTGCTGCAAGGAGAGTAAAGGATTGCGGCGCGTTTCTTCTTTTATAAAATCGTACAAGCCGGTAATAATCTGCATTTGCTGATGCTTGTCATCGCTTTGCATAATACAGTGGAGCGCGCCACTTTCGCGTACCAGTTTTTCCAGCAACTGTTGCAGCGTTACATTGGGCACCGCAGCTATCAGGCTTTCTAAAAAAGCAGATGCTTTTTGCAGCTTTTCGCTCATAGGTTTAGAAAACAAATCGCGCGGCGGCTGAGTGGCTTTCTCATACAACCATTTGCGTATAGAAGTTTTATTAACGGTGTATTGCCGTTCGGCTACCTCCATACTTATTTTGGCTATTTCCATTGGTGCAATGCCAAACCAGTTATAATGTAATATTTCAAATAGCATTTCATCGCCCTCGTATGGTATATCATACTCAGCAGCGAGGTATTTCAATACATTAATAATCTGTTGTGCCAGCGGCTCGTGCAGCAGGTTGGTATTGCGGCGGCTATAATGCGAAATACCACGTAGTTTAAAATACTTCGTTAACTCATCGCCATATTTGTTTTCACGATAAATAATGCCAATGCAATTAGGTTTTACGCCTTTTTGAATTAAAGCTTCCACTTCCAGCGTTAAGCCAATCATCTCATCGCGCGAGGTATTGTATTCTTTAAGTGTAGGTAAATGCGTGAGGTGATTAATACTCTTGTTAGCCGCTACCAACTCCTTACTTAAGCCGGGTAACTGTTTTATCAACCGTTCATTATTGCGGTTAATAACCGATTTGCTTATATCTAAAATGGGTTGTGTACTGCGGTAGTTTTCTGTGAGCACCACTTTCAACAAATCTTCTTTATAGCTTTCGGCAAAGCGCAACATATTTTCCACATTCGCACCCTGAAAGCGGTAAATACTCTGATCGTCATCGCCCACCACAAACACATTAGGCTTGTCCCAAAAGTTGATGAGCAATTCTACAATTTTGTTTTGCGTACCGCTCGTATCCTGGTATTCATCCACTAGGATATATAAGTATTGTTCCTGGTAACGGTTGAGTAATTCTCCATTTTCTTCAAATACTTTGATGACCCAGTTAATCATATCGTCAAAGTCGTACAGCTTGCGGTTGAGCATGAGGGCTTGAAAGTTATCAAACTCATTTACGGCTGCACGCAAGCGTTCCATTTTTTCACATTCACTGGTAATTTTATCTGTTCTTATATCACCCTTTTTAAAGGTTCCGGTTGCACGCTTACATATATATTCTTCGCGGTTGGGCAGGTCGCCAATGTAGGCATCTATACGGCTGTTGATGAATGCAGGGCTCCAGCCTTCGCGCTTCATGGCGCTAAAGAGCGATTGCAAATTGTGTATCTCATAATACACATCACCGCGATAGCGCTTGAGCGGATGCGCCTTGCCAAAGCTATCTATCAGTTGCTTATACAACTCAATCTTTTGCAGGTCGGTAATCGGGTCGAGCGAAGTCTTTTCAAAAAGGGATAAATTTTCCTGAATCACATCGTTGCAAAATGCATGAAAAGTAGCAATATTTACTTTATACGCATCCGGACCAATAAACGATAAGAGACGCTTGCGCATGGCAATCACACCTGCATCGGTGTAGGTCAAACAAAGAATGTTATCGGGCTGAGTATCAGTATCTATTAATATTTTGCCAATGCGTGCGCCGAGGATTTGCGTTTTGCCCGTGCCGGGACCGGCAATGACCATCACCGGACCTTCAATGGTATCAACAGCTTGCTTTTGTGCCGCATTGAGTTTGCTGTATATTTCGTAAAATTTTTGTAGCTGAATCTCGCGTTTTGATATAGCTGCCATAATGGGTAAAGATAGCAGCAATTTGCGGAATTTTTTAGCAAGTAAAAGTGAAGATTTTTCCTCAAAACACAGGCAGGGGCTGCCGGCAAAAAGCTCAGCTTATGTGTTTTGGAAGCAATAGCCTGCAAGCACGTTCTCGTACAGTAAAATAGCTATTATTGTTATAGAAGCACACCATTCATTACAGCGGCTGCTGGTACGTTTTGCCGTAGGATTGTAAGACTGTATAGAAGCGTACAGTTCAACCTTGTAAAAAGCAGGATGAAGATTACAACAGCAAATCAAAAGCTATCCTATCACTTGCCACCACTGGAAGGCTGGCTGCTATTTACTATCAAACAGTTCGCTTCAAACAAAGCTTTACCCCGGCAGAT
Source organism: Ilyomonas limi (assembly GCF_005233845.1). Lineage (GTDB taxonomy): Bacteria > Bacteroidota > Bacteroidia > Chitinophagales > Chitinophagaceae > Ilyomonas > Ilyomonas limi. The sequence goes on along the minus strand of NZ_SZQL01000005.1, from coordinate 75,362 downwards.
TTAAAGGAAGATCAACAAAAGTATAAAGCAGCAACAAGTGCATGGCTGGAACATAGCCTTCAGCAACTTGAATAGAAAACAGCCTTCACTGTATAAAAATATACCGGAATTATAACACAACGGAGAAGCACAGAGCAAAAGCAAAAAGGTTCCGGGCTCTTTAAAAGTCCGGAACCTTTTATATTTAAAAATACTTTGCGTTTTCGAATCTTCGGTTCAACAGATCATCCATTCATACTTGCCAAAAACTCTTCGTTGCTTTTGGTGCCGCGCATACGCTTGAGCAATTCATTCATAGCTTCCTCGGTATTCATATCATTGATGAATAAGCGAAGAATATTCATGCGTTTCAGCACTTCTCTGTCCAGCAATAAATCTTCACGGCGCGTAGAAGAAGCAACCAAATCGATAGCCGGGAAAATACGACGGTTAGCGAGGCGGCGATCCAACTGCAACTCCATGTTGCCGGTACCTTTAAATTCTTCAAATATTACTTCATCCATCTTGCTGCCGGTATCAATTAATGCAGTTGCCAAGATAGTTAAAGAGCCACCGTGTTCTATTTTGCGGGCAGCACCAAAAAACTGCTTTGGCTTTTGCATAGCATTGGCTTCCACACCACCACTTAATACTTTACCACTTGCAGGTGCTACCGTATTGTGTGCACGTGCCAGGCGCGTGATAGAATCGAGCAGTATTACTACATCGTGACCACACTCTACCAAACGCTTTGCTTTTTGCAACGCTATAGTAGAAACTTTTACGTGCTTTTCGGCAGGTTCGTCAAAAGTAGAAGCAATTACTTCAGCTTTTACGCTGCGCTCCATATCTGTTACTTCTTCGGGGCGTTCATCTATCAGCACCACCATCAGGTAACACTCGGGGTGGTTGGCAGCAATAGCATTGGCTACTTCTTTCAACAATACCGTTTTGCCCACTTTGGGTTGCGCTACTATCAGTCCACGCTGACCTTTGCCAATAGGCGTAAATAAATCTATAATACGGGTGCTAAAGTTGGTGGGAGAAGTAAAGAGGTTTAGTTTTTCGTAAGGGAAAAGAGGTGTTAAATAATCAAATGGCACACGGTCTCTTACTTCGTCCGGACTTTTGCCGTTAATGCTTTCTACTTTTAATAAAGCAAAATATTTTTCCCCTTCTTTTGGTGGCCGCACCGAGCCGGATACGGTGTCGCCTGTTTTCAAACCAAACAGTTTTATTTGTGATGGCGATACATACACATCATCGGGAGAGGATAAGTAATTATAGTCCGAAGAGCGCAGGAAGCCATAACCATCAGGCATCATTTCCAACACGCCTTCACCCATAATCACACCATCAAATTCTATATTAAAGGCAGGCTCTTTTTTATATTGCTGGCGCACCGGCACTATTTCTTCCACCTCTGGCTCCTGCTCCTCTTCATCTTCTTCCTCATCAGCATCTACACTTACAAAGCTGTCGCTTATATCATCATTCAGCAAGGCCAAAAAGGCAGGAGAGATTTGCGGGATTTCTTCTTCTGTTTTAGACAACACTTCTTCCACCGGCGGCGCTATCGGCTTGCGTTTGCGGCGCTTTTGCTGTTGCTCTCCTTCTGCGGCTGCGGGTATTGCTTCCTGCACTTCTGCAGGCTGGGGCTGCGGCTTTTCGGCAACAGGCTGCTCTGTAGCTGGCGCTGCTTCCGAAGCGGGTGCCGTATCGGTGGCAGTATAACTGTTGTTATCGGCAGTAGCACGTGCAGCTTTTACAGTACGCTTACGCTTTGGCTTTTCGGCAGCAGGCTTTTCGGTAGCACTCACTGCCTGACTGTCTAATATTTTATAAATCAGGTCTTGCTTATTCAGCTTTTTTGCATTGGTAATGCTCAGTTGCTCTGCTATATCTTGCAACTCAGGTACCAACATATCATTTAATTGCAAAATGTCGTACATAAAAATCTCAGGTAAGAAATTAGGTTAATCGTCAAGTAAAAAACTATCTTGTGGTAAAAAGAAAAAATAAAATTTGGTTGAAAGAAACCTGGTGAGCTGAGCGTATAATGATTAAAATTAACCAGCTATGTTTCTGTTTGCAATGTTACGGCAAATTGTTTATATACCACCAAAATTATTTTTATTCAAATCGTTAAAGATAAAAAGCCCGGCATTGCATTAGAGCGAAAGCACTTCACATATCTTATTGTAAATCATTAATGGAGCAATGCGGTTCATACAAGCCAGATCACCACGCGGACAGGGCTTGTTACCAAACACAGATGAAGGGCGGCAATCCAGTTCAACCTGCACGGCGTTGCTTAGGGGCTGCCCCCAGCCATAAAACCCCAGATATGGATGCGTGCCACCCCAAACAGAAATTACCGGTATGCCAAACAGGGAGGCTAAGTGCATATTGGCAGAATCCATGCTTACCATTATATCTAACTGTGCCACTGCATCCAGTTCTTCTGCAAGCGGCATTGCACCAGCAAGCGATTGTATTTTATCTCTATTAATAGTTTCCAATTGCTGCAAAGCAGGCACATCACTTTTGCCCCCAAATAAAAATATTTTTACATCCTTATGTTTCGCCAGCAGTTGTATTACCTGCTGCATCTTGTTGGCAGGATATGTTTTTTCGCTATACTGTGCAAAGGGCGCAATGCCTATTAGCTTATACCCTTGCTGTTTATATTCATTGAGTAAAGCATTTTTGTGCTGTGGAATAATAATTCCAATTTCAATGTTTAACGTTATCGGCAAATCCAATGCCGCAAATACATCGGCATAGCGCTGAAAAGTTGATTTTAAGGGCTTCAGTACTTTATTATGCCCGCGTGTAAGTTTTTTCTTTTCTTCCCGCCCTTTGTCTATCACCACTATTTTTTTGCCTGTGGCAAAAAAATAAACGCGAAGTACCTGTGTGCGTAAAACATTGTGTAAGTCAGCAACGGCATCTATTTTAAACTGGCAATTTAATTCTTTGTATAAACGATATAAACCAGCAACACCTTTATACTTACCTCTGATGTCTGCTGCATAAAAACGCAATCGTTCTATGTTATTGAATAAAGGCTGTACAAAGGCAACGGAGACAAATGTAACCTCTACCTGCGGATGTTGCTGCAACAACAACTTTATCACCGGCACTGTCATTGCTATATCGCCAAGCGAGGAAAAACGAAAGACTAATATGTGCTTTGGTGCACTCAACGTGCAGTACTTTTTTGTTTATATAAAACCGGATTTAGCGATTCATCGTTATACATCTTCATCTGCCTGTACACTTTCATTTTTTTGTTGCCTTTTGCAATATCATGAAGCAGTTGATTGATGGAGAGCGAAAGGTCTGTACGCTGCTCTAATAGTACTTTTAATTTATACAAGCAAAGCTGCTGATGTTGTTCTGTAGCGTCTGTACGATCGGCTTCTATCTGCATGTGATAAATCTTTAGTTCTAAGATAGAAAGCCGGTCAATAGCCCAGGCGGGACTTTCGGTGTTAATAGTTGCACCTTCTTTACACTGCACGAGTGCATATTCATCCAAAAGCCAATCATCAATTTGCTCCACCATATTGGTGCGCTCCTGATTGGAGGCGTCTATGCGGCGCTTGATGTGTAAAGCCGTAACCGCATCAATAGTCGGGTCGCGTATAATATCTTCCAAATGCCATTGCACCGTATCTATCCAGTTTTTTGCATACAACAAATGTTCTAAAGTACCTTCGGTGTACCGGTTAGCAATAGGTGTATTTACGTTATCCTCTACATGATAATCGTGTATGCTTTGCTGAAATATTTGTATGCAATACTCACTGGTCATATACTAATCATTTAACAGATATTCATTCATTAATGTTCTAAAAAATTCAAATCTTTTCCAAAGGTTTCGCGGATATTAATAACTGCAATTAAACCTAAAAAAATAACAATTGCACCAGTTATCCATGCGCCTGTTATATAACTGCTGTCGGCGTTGTGCGACCGATTGAACAAGAAGGTGCGCAACTGCTCGAACAGGATGATAATCAATGGCAATATACCTCTTACAAAGTTAGGTATAGTGGTAGTAGCAGTTGCACGCAGGTTGGTGCCAAACTGCTCTGCACCTATCGTTACAAAGATTGCCCAAAAGCCCATGCTAAAGCCTAATGCACCGCATAGCAGATACATCATATTGGCAGTGCCATTGTACTGTATAGTAAAAAATAAAATGGTGAAGAGAATGGCCATTGCATAAAACAAGTACAATGCTTTTTTGCGGCTTTTAAGTTTTTGACTGATAAAGCCGATGAGAATGTCGCCAATAGCAATACCAATATAAGCATACATCACCGCCTTGCCGGCATCTATGGGCCCGGCTATGTGCATGTGCGCGCCAAACTCTTTGGAAAAAGTAACCAGTACGCCAATTACATACCATGTGGGCAAACCTATGGCTATGCTTAATAAGTAACGCTTAAAGCGCTCGCCGCTGCTGAATAGCATAAAAAAATTGCCACGCTGCACAGCGGTTTGTTTTATCTGCTGATACATGCCCGATTCAAACACGGAGATACGCAGGAGAAGCAACGCAAAACCTAATCCGCCACCAATAAAATAACACGTGCGCCAGCCGGTACCATCGGGCTGCACAAAATATTCTTTGGTAAAAAAGGCTACAATCGCCCCCAGCAATCCCGCGCCTGCCACTACCGATGTAGCAATGCCGCGCTTTTCTTTAGGTATTAATTCGGAAACCAATGTTATGCCGGCACCCAACTCGCCCGCCAGTCCAATGCCGGCGATGAAGCGCGTCCATGCATATTGATCGGCGGTGTGTACAAAGCCGTTGGCAATATTAGCTAACGAATACAATAAAATTGAACCGAAAAGCACACTTAATCTTCCTTTTTTATCCCCCAATATTCCCCAAAAAATACCGCCCAGCAACAAACCTACCATCTGCACGCTGATGATATGTTCGCCTGCCGTAGTTATTTGCACATCGGTAAGCCCGATATTTTTTAAACTGGGCACGCGGATAATGCTGAAGAGCAGCAAATCGTAGATATCTACAAAATAACCCAATGCCGCTACGAGCACCGGGAAAGACAATATGTTGTATTGTTTGGTTTGGTTTATCATGGCAATAAGCAGCAAATTACTTTACATTGGTATCCACTTTTATGTTTGTATCAACAACCGGCTTTTTACCCAAAAATAATTTGAATAAAACGGGTAAAGTGGTAACTAAAATGATAATAATAGCTATTATATCTATGTGTTCTTTGAGGCTGAAACCATACTTATTCAATACCCAGCTTTCGAGGAAATGACCGCCTAATACCATTGAGGTAACCCATACAATGCTACCTAAAATATTATAGAAAGTAAAAGTAGCTTTAGGCATTTTAACGATGCCGGCAACAATAGGTGCAAAAGTGCGGATGATGGGTAAAAACTTAGCTAAAAATACAGTTGCTTTTCCGTATTTTTCGTAAAAGTCGTGCGCCCGCATCAGGTGCTTGCGCCGGAAAAGGAAAGTTTCTTTTCGCTCGTAGAGCAAAGGCCCTGTTTTGTTGCCAAACCAGTAACCCGCCATGTTGCCCAACACCGATGCAATAATGATGAGCAGGATAATAACACTGTAATGAACATTGTAAAAAGAGGCAGATAATTTATTGGCATAAATACCTGCGGCAAACAGCAAGCTGTCGCCCGGCAAAAAGAAGCCGAGCAATAAGCCGGTTTCGGCAAAAATGATAAACAGCATCACATATAAGCCGCCGTTTTCTATAACCCAGTCTATTAAGTTGTTGAGCATGATTGTTTATTTACTTCACTTGTATGAACCTATCAAAAGTCCAGCTTTCTAGTTCTTGTTTTATTAAATGTGATAACAGAAAAACTATAGGGCAAATCTTGTGAATAATCTAATAACAGCGCTAATAATCTTTGCAAGATAACTGGACGTTCTGGCTTATCTTAACGCATCAATATAACTGCAAATACCTTTAGCTGTTTATTAAAAAAAGCGCTCAAAAATCGTTCTCTTCCGTAATAATTAAGGCTGGTGGCATTAACAACATGGATAGAGTGTCTTCGTCTGTCGCTGATGCAAATTCTTCAATAATTGATGTTACTGTGAAATGCAGTAATCTAAGTTCTGTAACAAAAAAATAATCCACTCTTTCATCTACAATTATTTTCATGCTACTGTAGCTTCAATTATTTTTTCGTGTGTTAATATTGCATGAGCATATTCAAACACTTCCAGACTGTCTTCTATTGTAAGCTTTGGATAAGCCTGCAACAAATCTTCATAACTATAGCCGCCCCGCTTTTCCAAAACCAATTCAACGGTTATCCTTCTGCCTTAATACACGGCTTACCCATCATTACTTTTGAACTCACCGATATTCTGTCAAATTTCATAACGCATTTTTTTCAAAATTACGCATTCTCCAGTTCGCCTTCCCACTTGCTTACCACACTGGTAGCAAGTGCATTGCCAAGCACATTGGTAGCAGTGCGAAACATATCACAAAAATGATCTATCGGCAATATTAAAGCAATTCCTTCAGGTGGAATTTTAAACATGGCGCACGTAGCCGTAACCACTACCAGCGAAGCGCGGGGCACGCCGGCGATACCTTTGCTCGTAAGCATCAGCACCAATAGCATGGTCAATTGTGTGCCGGTGTCTAACGGAATGTTATATGCCTGTGCAATGGCAAGAGAGGCAAAGGTCATGTAAATCATACTGCCATCAAGGTTGAACGAATAACCAAGCGGCAGCACAAAGGCTACAATTTTATTATCGCAGCCAAAGCGCTCCAGTTCTTCGGTTAGCTTAGGAAATACGGCTTCGCTGCTGGTGGTGCTGAAAGCAATAATCAACGGCTGCACGATACGCTTTAATAAAACGGGCAGTTTTTCTTTTAAAATAATATATCCTACCAATATCATCAATGTCCAAAGCAGTGCCACGGCAATGAGGAAGTACAGGAAGTATTTACCATAAAAAATAAAAATGGCCGGGCCTTTTACGGCTATTACTGCTGCAATAGCACCCAACACGCCCAATGGTGCAAAGTTCATTACATAGCCCACCATTTTTAATATTACATGCGCCACCGCATCCAATGCTTTTACTACTATTTTCCCCTTTTCGCCCAGCGCAGCCGTGGCTACCCCAAAGAAAATAGAAAACACTACAATCTGCAATATCTGGTTGTCGGCCATCGCTTCCACCAAACTTTTTGGAACCACATGGTCCACAAAATTGCTGAGGCTGAAAGCCTGTGTTTTGCCTACCAAATCGGCAGCACCGGCGTTATCGGCTATGGCCAAGTCTATACCTTTGCCCGGCTGAAAGAAATTGACCAGTACCAGACCCAATAATAAACTTGCCAGCGATGCCGACACAAACCATAGCAATGCTTTACCGCCTACGCGCCCCACCGTTTTTAGGTCGCCCAACTTGGCAATACCTACCACCAGCGTGCTAAACACCAGCGGCGCAATAATCATTTGCACGAGGTTGAGGAAAATTTTGGTAAGCAGATTCATGTTGTTGGCAAAAGACTGCGCAAAAGCAGGACTGGCCGCCACATATACCCAATAGCCCAATGCGATGCCCGCTGCCATCGCTATCAAAATATAAATAGTCAATCTGTTGTTCATAAAGTGTACAGGTGTGCAATATAAGGTGAAATAGATATGCAGGTATATATTTCATTACACCTAATTAATAAAGCACCAAAACAATAAATAAGTAAGGATTTTATTTTACGATTTAAGATTTTATGTTGTTCAAACAAATTAATTCCTACTTTTCCGACGTATTCAGAATAAAAAATCTTCTATGAGTTTATTTGTAAAAAAGCCATTAGCCGGCCTCTTAGCCGAAGCACAGGATACCAGCGATAACACACTTAAAAAAACGCTTAGCGCTACCGGGTTGGTAGCATTAGGCATCGGTGCTATCATTGGTGCCGGCTTGTTTTCTATTACTGGTCTTGCCGCTGCTAACCAGGCTGGGCCTGCTATTACAATATCCTTTATCGTAGCAGCCTTGGGATGTGCTTTTGCCGGTCTTTGTTATGCCGAATTTGCCAGTATGATACCGGTTGCCGGCAGCGCCTATACCTATTCTTATGCAACGATGGGCGAATTTATAGCCTGGATTATTGGGTGGGATCTTGTTCTGGAATATGCAGTTGGTGCTGCTACCGTAAGTATTAGCTGGAGTCGCTACTTAGTAAAATTTTTAGATGGGTTTAATGTTCATCTGCCAGCTTCATTAGTGGCAGGCCCGTGGGACGGAGGCGTTTTCAATTTGCCGGCAGTATTCATCGTAGTGTTGATGAGTTTATTATTAATTAAAGGAACCGAAGAAAGTGCACGTGTAAATGCAATTATTGTGATGATAAAAGTAGCCGTTGTATTCATCTTTATATTCTTAGGATGGAAATACATCAACAACGAAAATTATCATCCTTACATACCCGACAATACAGGCACTTTTGGCGAGTTTGGTTTTAGTGGTATCATACGTGCTGCTGCCGTGGTGTTCTTTGCATATATTGGCTTTGATGCGGTAAGTACGGCTGCACAGGAAGCAAAAAATCCAAAGAGAGATATGCCTATTGGTATTTTGGGCTCTCTTGCCATCTGTACTATTCTATACATCCTGTTTGCGCATGTGATGACCGGTGTTACCAGCTATACTTCGTTTAAAGGTCAGGATGGTATTGCACCGGTAGCGGTTGCCATTGAGCACATGGGTAAGCCTGATGCTAATGGCGTTATACATCCTGATTATCCGTGGCTTAACAGGGCTATTGTAGTAGCTATTCTTGGTGGCTATGCCTCTGTAATTTTGGTGATGCTGCTCGGGCAAAGCCGTGTATTTTTTAGCATGAGTAAAGATGGACTGTTACCAAAAGTATTTTCTAACGTACATCCAAAATTCAGAACACCAGCTAAAAGCAATATGCTTTTTATGGTATTTGTAAGCCTGTTTGCCGCTTTTGTGCCTGCAAGAGTAGTAGGCGAAATGACAAGTATTGGTACTTTGTTCGCATTTATTTTAGTGTGTATTGGTGTAATAATTATGCGGAGAAAAATGCCGGATGCGCCGCGTGCTTTTGTAACGCCGCTGGTACCTTTAGTACCCATTTTAGGCATTGGCACCTGTTTATTTATGATGGTCTTTTTGCCTGCCGATACCTGGATAAGGCTAGTAGTGTGGATGTTGATTGGTCTTGATATTTATGCCGCTTACGGTATTAGAAATAGCCATTTAGGCAACCATACAGCTAATAAAACCGGTTTAAATGCCATGGCTTATACAGGCTTAGGCCTATGTGTGTTGCTTGCCATTTCTGGTCTTTGGCACCAGCAAACTGTTGGCTGGACAGCCGATAAAACACTGCTGATTATTGCAATGATATTTGCCGCGGTACATTTAGTAGTGTTTGGAAGAAAGATTGGCACGTCGCAGACCGCATAAATAATTACAGCATTTAAAAATGTACGACAGGTGATTTTATGCCGATGTAAGATTTGTGTAATAAATCTAATCGTAGCTCCAACAAACAAAACAGCCGCCCGCAAGAGCGGCTGTTTTGTTTGTTGTTTGCATCAAAGGCTTGTTTTACCTTTGCAGCCGCTATTTATAAAAAAATTACCTATTTCAATCAGGCTACGTTATATAAGCTGCAAACGGTGAGCTGCGGCAAAATGCGTAATATATTGCTTAATTGAAAAAGGCATATAAGAAAAAGAACAATAGACAATTTTGAACAGACAACTTATACTATAAAATATATAACAACAACTCCATGGGAAGAATATTTGAAGTAAGAAAAGCTACCATGTTTGCCCGCTGGGATAAAATGGCAAAACAATTTACCCGGATTGGAAAAGAAATAGCTATTGCCGTAAAAGCCGGCGGCCCCGACCCGTCCACCAATTCTGCACTGCGCCGCTGCATACAAAATGCAAAGGGTGTAAATATGCCTAAAGACCGCGTGGAAGCAGCTATTAAACGTGCGCAGGGTAAAGAAATGGAGAACTACGAAGAAATTGTGTACGAAGGCTATGCACCACATGGCGTGGCGGTAATGGTAGAAACAGCAACAGACAACCCGACCCGCACTGTTGCAAATCTGCGTAATATTTTTAAAAAGGGAGATGGTGTGCTGGGCAACAGCGGCTCCGTAGGTTTTTTATTCAACCGTATGGGTGAGTTTAAGGTAAAGAAAGAAGGCATTGACCTCGAAGAACTGGAACTGGATTTAATTGATTATGGTTTGGAGGAGATTGGCGAAGATGAAGAAGGCAATATTATTATCCGCACACCTTATGAAGAGTTTGGACACATGAGTAAAGCGCTGGAAGATAAAGGTATTACACCCATCAGTGCAGAATTGATACGTATACCAACCACCACCACCCACTTGAATGAAGAACAATCCAAAGATGTCTTAGAACTTGTAGACAAACTGGAACAGGACGAAGATGTACAGAAAGTATATTATAACTTAAGCTAAAGAATAGCACACAAATGACACGGGCTAAGTTTTGAGATAAGGGTAATGCTGATAAATAGCCGCTGATAAAACTGATTTACCTCTACTGAAGTTAACGTTTAAAAAGCTCCAGAGAATTCGTGTATAAAAGTCCGTGCTTTAATCAGTGTTCCATAAAGATGCTATGCAAATTCTTCTGCCATTTCATCCACTGTTTTAGCGGTTGGATAAAAGGTTAGTAACCTTTCAATTACCCGTTCTACTACAGCATCGGGGCAGCTTGCACCGGAGGTAACGAGTATTTTGGCAGGTTCGTTTTGGGGTAAATAATTAGCTGTTACTGTCTCTTCTTTTGTACGCCAGTTGCAATGCAGTATCTCTTTTTCATTAAGTAACTTATCGGCAGCATTAATAAAGTAAGTTGGCAGTTTTTGCTCACATAGCTCTACTAAATGCGAGGTATTACTGCTGTTGTAACCGCCCACTACAATAGCTATATCTGCCGGTGTTTCCAACATGCCCAAGACCGCACTTTGATTGTCGTTGGTGGCATAGCATAAGGTATCGCGCGTATCAGCAAAATGGGTGTGAACAGTGGTTTCATTCAGTCCATAATATTCCATAATCACGCTGCGCAAATAGTCGGAAATAGCTTGGGTATCAGTAGCTAACTGCGTAGTTTGATTAACTACACCAATACGCTGCAAATCCTTTTCTGCATTGAAACCAGGCGAATACCTTCCGGCAAATTCGGTGTAAAACCCGGTCGTAGGCTTTTGTTGGGTAATGTATTGAGCCAACGCTATTGTTTCTTTCATATCATTCACCACTACTGTTGGCGTGTTAGACGAAGCATGTGAAAAAGTAGCCCGGGTCTCTTCGTGTTTGGGCTTACCATGCACCACAATGCTGTAGCCTTTTTCAGCTATCTGTTCGCTACGGTTCCATACTTTGCGCACAAACGGGCAGGTTGTATCGTACTGCTCGGTAGAGATACCTTTTTCCTCCAATAATTGCTGAATTTCCAAGGTGGTGCCAAAGGCAGGAATAATTACAACATCATCGCCGGTCAATGCTTCGAAAGGGATGACCTGCCTGCCGTAAGTATCCTGCAAAAACTGCACACCCAAGGCTTTTAAATCAGCATTCACCTGCGGGTTGTGTATCATTTCGCTAAGCAGAAAGATGCGCCTGCCCTGATTTGTCTCAATAGTTTTAAAAGCAATATCTATGGCATTTTCTACACCATAGCAAAAGCCGAAATGCCTTGCCAGCAGTATCTGTACCGTACCAAAATCGAGGATAGTTGGTGTAAAATCTTTCTTCAGCCGGTCGGCCAGTTTACGCTTGCTTTTGATAGCCGAAATCAGCCCGCTGCGATATATATTAGGAACCGTAAAATGCTTCATACAGGACGCAAAGGTACAAACTTGGAGGAAGTGTGGGTTGTTAAGAGAAGGTGAGAAGTGCACTAATAATGCAAAATGTTGTAAAAGCTACGTCATTTGAAGCAGAGCAGGCAGGCACAGGCATTTGCCGCCTATTTATTCTTTATTGCCGAATCCGGCATTATCGCATTACTATCATTTACCGGAGGTGTTTTAATGATGCTATTACTGTCCATATTTCCGGGATGTAATACCGGCATTGTGTCCTTAACAGCAGGAATACCGATGGTGTCAGTATCATTATTTGTAATCATGCCATTACAACCAGTACCAATAAGTGCAAATAGCATGATGGACAGAAGCACTATATAAAGTTTTTGCATTTTGAAAATATTTTAAACGCTCCTCTTATAGGCCCTTAATTCTATGCCATTTTTAAATACTAAACCTCCTTGCCATAGAGTTCACATGCTAAACAGAAAAGCCTCGAAGATGAAGCCTTATAAAGACGAACACATTGACGAACATAGATTTACGGTAGCAACGTTATACACAAAACTCCAGTGCGCCCAGTTTTTCACCAATGCTTTGCTTTTCGGTTGCTGTTCTTGCCAGAGAAATGGCAGTTTTAAAACATTCCTTTGCTTTGTTATTATCCATGCCCGAATACAACTCACCCAACAATGTAAAGTAAAAATGATTATTTGTCAATTGTAGTTGCTCCGCCTCTTTTAATGCCGTTACTTTTCCTTTTACTTTATACAAGGCGTATAATCTGTTTAATGCCACAACGGGCGAATAATTTATTTGTAATAACAGATCATAATGCTGTAAAATATGTTGCCACTTTTCTTCTGTTTCTTCTTTCACACAATGCAAAAAAGCAATACCCGCTTCGAGGTGATACGAACTGATATCACTTCCGCTGGCGGCTGCCTGTAAGAAATATTTGCCTTGCGCTATCAATTCCTTATTCCATAATGCTTCATCCTGTTGCTCGTATAAAATAAAATGACCGGCATCGTTCTGTCTTGCATCAAACCGCGACGTATGAAAACACATCAGTGCAATTAATGCATTTGTTTTGGGTAAGTTGGTCTTGTCGTATTCGGCCAACAATAAGCCTAATTGCAATGCCTCCAGGCAAAGCTCTTTTCTTAATATCTGGTTTTGAGTAGCGGAATAATAACCCTCATTAAACAGCAGATAAATGATGTGGAGAACGGTATCAAGGCGTTTATTCATCTCTTTTTCTGAAGGCATTTCCAGCCGCATCTTTTCCGTTCTCAATTTTTTTTTAGCCCGGAATAATCTTTTGTTAACCGCTTCTTTATTGGTTAAAAAAGCTTCTGCAATTTCATCAATGCCAAAGCCGCACAAAATGCGAAGTGCCAAAGCTATCTGGGCTTCACTTGCAATAGCGGGATCGCAAACCGCAAACATCATTTGCAGGCGACTGTCGCGGATATTTTCAGTGGAGAAATCTATGTTCTCTTCATACGATTGATCCTGCTCACTTTTTATAGCAGGCATTATTTTTTCATCCAGAATTTTCTTTCTTCTGAAATGATATAATATTTTTTGCCTGGCTACTGCATACAACCAGGCAATAGGCTGTGCAGGCGTTCCTTTTTCCTTCCAGTTTTCTGTTGCGGTTAAAAATGTCTCGCTTACAATATCCTCTGCTAGTTCAATATGTTGCAAGCCAAAGCTTTTACTGATAACCGCTACCATTTTTGCAAATTCCTGCCTGAATATGTCGGATATAAGTACTTGCTCGTTCATGATTGCAAATTAAAAGCCTGCAAGGATTATTGCAGGTTTTTAAATAGTTTATGAAAAAACAGGCCTTATTTCTACACTGCCACCTTCATCAATTGCAGGGCAACCATGTGCCAACGTTGTTGCTTCTTCCAGGTTTTCAGCCTTTACTACAATGAAGCTTCCCAATTTTTCTTTTATCTCTACAAAGGGTCCGTCTGTTACCACACCACCAGGCTTCAGTACTTTTCCTTCCATAGCAAGGCGAATACCATTATTACTAAATTTTCCCTGAGCCACTAACCCTCCTACCCAATCCTGCCATTTCTTACCCAGTTCTTTCATTTTTTCAGGATCAGCGTTACGGTAATCATAGTTTGGCTGCCTGAATAACAATACAAATTCTTTCATGCCTTGTTTTATTTAATGTTAAAAATATAAATTGAAATTTCGATAGTAATTAATTCAACAATGCCGCATGCTGTCCCGGCACATAATCACCTGCCGGTGTGCGGAAGGCCACATTAATGCGGTTATAACTGTTGATGCCAATTACTGCCATGGTTAAATCAATCAGTTCTTCTTCCGAAAATGCCTGCAATGCCTTTTCATATACATCGTCCGGCACTTCATTATTTTCCAGTTTTGTAACGGCTTCTGCCCAGGCAAGTGCTGCACGTTCACGCTGGCTGTACAAAGTTGTTTCCCGCCATGCACAGATCATATACAATCGCTGTTCGCTTTCGCCTTTTGCACGCAGATCTTTGGAGTGCATATCCAGGCAATACGCACACCCGTTTATCTGTGATATCCGGAAGCTCATCAGTTCGAGCAGCGATGGATCCACACTTGATCTTGATAAATAAGCACCTAAACTAAAGAGTGGTTTCATTGCCCTAAAGCCTTTTTCATAAAAATTCATTCTTTGTTTCATAACTGTATATTGTTTGATTACAACTGAATAATGCTTGAGATTTCTGAAATTGGACATCTGTGGAGATTTTTTGAAATTTTTTTATAATAAAGAAACAGGCAAAAGATACTTTGGCAAATTGTAGTGATGCCATGCTGACTTCCTTTTACCATTAAACCGGGCATATAACTCCTGTTATGCTCCCGGTGAATTATTACATATTACTACCATTTACATCAAAGAACAAATCAACAGTACCAGGCGGCGTAGTATGACGAAGAACTGATAATAAAAAAGTAAGCAATAGCGTAAATACCTGCTTTATAAGTTAAAAGTTTTGTAGGTGACAATTGTTATACGGCTAAATAAATAACTACTTATGCTTTATGCAATATGCATTTACTGCAAATAAATTATACGCCTTACCGGATTGATGAGCATAAAAGTCACTAAAGGGTATATATCTTTACTACAAGCGGCAGCTTACGATAGTAATTTCGTTTATATTTCAGGCAGGCAATAAGTCCCAAAACCAAAACCCCATATTGCTGGTTTGTGGTTGCTTGCTAAAACATTGGTCCCGGTTATCTTTCGGTGCTATGTACTCCCTAAAAACTTTCTCACCTGTTGTAAATTCAACCGGTTGCTGAAAAATAGGACCATCATATACAAACGTGTGAAACTCACCATTCTCGCCGCACGGATCTACATGCGCTGGAATATCTTTCAGGAAGTCCCGGTCAATTACTCTTCCGGCAAAGCTTTCATCCAATATTTCGGCATTGGTACAAACTACAATGGTTTTAAAGCCAAGATCTATAAACGTATGTATGAGTTCGGTGGTATTTCTTTTCCATAGCGGAAAAATAGCTTTGAAGCCTATGGAGGCTAACTGGTTTTCTCTGTATTGTTTTAAATCTTCTAAAAATATATCACCAAAAACAGCGCTGTTAAAACCTTCTTCTTTTAGAGCAGTTAACTTTTGTACCACTGCCTGCTCATAGTCCTTCATAGAAGGCTGCTCAGGCAGTTCGATGGTATCAAGCGGCAAGCCAATGGCTTTTGCCTGCGCTTCCAGTAAACTTCTGCGCACACCATGCATGGAGATACGGTTGTGCACTGCATTTACATTGGTTAATAATTTTTGTACATGGATGTTGTTTTGCAAGGCATAATATAACGCTAATGCAGAGTCTTTGCCGCCACTCCAATTGAAATAAGCTTTATGCATATTGTACATTAACGATAAGTAAATCGATCGGTATAAATGTGTTGAAATAATGCCTTTTTATAAGACGGCAACTGCTTCAGGCATTTCATCAAAAGCATTTCTGTATTTATGTTGCACCTGTGCCGGCACTGTAAATACCGTGGGATGAAACAGGGCGGCCAGTAGTTCTATACCGCTTACCAATGTACCGGCACTTGGCTGCGTAAACAAATCGAAATCCAATACATACACCCGCTTATTTTGTACCGCCTGCAACTGTTGCCACCCTTCTTTTTTCATTAAGAGGTGTAACTCAGCTATTGCGCGCTTCGTACTAAAGCCACACGGAGCAATGATAATGATTATCGGATCGTACCGCATTATCTTTTCCCAGGGTATAACTACAGAATAACCGGCAGGATTACTCAACATATCTATACCACCGGCTTGTGCAATTTGATAGGGTATCCAATGCCCGCAATTGTACACCGGATCTATCCATTCCAGGAAGCTTACTCTTTTTAAAGGTATTCTATTTTTATATAGCTGCTTAAGTATGGCATCTGTTCTTCTGGTAAGACCGGCTAAGTAAGTGCAAGCTGCTTTTTCTTCACCAATAGCAGCGGCAATGGTAACAGCCGTTTGATATACATCATCTAAACTTTTGGGTGTAAGCGAAATCAGCAATGGCTTTTTATGTAAACGTGCTATAGCAGCCGATGTGCAGGCGCTATCAATCTGGCATACATCGCAAACATCCTGTGTAAAAATAATATCGGGTTCTATTTGCTGCAGCAATGTTTCGTCTACATAATACAAGCTCTTGCCCTGTGCCTTGGAGGCAGAGAATATTGCATCAATTTCTGCACTGGAGTAGTCTTTACCTTCCAGCATGCACCGAACTATTTTGGGCTTTTGCAGTAAAGCTTCGGAGGGACACTCGAACGTAACACCGTATAAATACTCCTGCAATCCCATATCGTAGATCATGCGGGTAGCTGCAGGCAGGAAAGAGCATATTTTCATAGGTCCATTTATCTACGTGCAAATGTCAACATTTAGAGTTGAAGTATTTTATCCGGAAGCGGGTTTTAGTTTTTCAGTGATGTTTTCTTTTACAAATAACAGACACTCACCAGGAGGCAGTGCATATTCCATAACGATCATATAGGCAGTGCTAACACAGTTATACGTAGCGCTGCTTTTCTTTAATAACTTATACTACACCGCATCTGATGGGGTAACATATAATATTGGTAAATAGTGTACAGGCTTATGCCTATCCAACAAATATCTCCTGTAAGATCTCTCTTGATAATGGCTTTTCAATATAGCCTTTAATAAGCGGATGATCTTCTGCCCTTTGTTTGTCTTTCGGATCTATGGAGGAAGAAAGCATGTAAACAGATATATAATCTTTGACAGGTAAAGGCAATGCTTGTAGTTTTTCCAGTACCTGCCATCCGTTTAATTCGGGCATATTAATATCCAGCAAAATGGCTGTAGAAACTGGGCGCGTTGTATATGCAGTATTGATATATTGAAGTGCCTCCAACGGAGAAGTAAAGTCTACTATTTCGGCATCAGGGAACATTTTTTTTATAAATGTTTTGCTGATCTTATTGCTATACATTTCATCATCTATAAGTATAAATCGTGGAGGTATCTGCATAAGTAAATATTACGGTGCAATCTACTATTCTCAAGGGTAATTCGCTTCCACTTCGTTTGGCAGGTAAATGACAAATTGAGTGCCGCTATTTACCTTACTCTTAATATCTATTTTACCACCCAATGCTTCTATCTGCATCTTAGTCATACAAAGCCCCACGCCTTTGCCGGCGCTTACCTGCGGATGAAAACGTTTATACAATCCAAAGACAAACTCTTTATTTTTCTCTAAGTCTATACCTATCCCATTATCTCTGAAGATCAGCTTTATTTTATTTCCCTTTTTATAGCTCTTAATTTTTATGATGGTTTTCTTTCGGTTGTGATTTTTATATTTAATACTGTTGGAAATAAGATTATAAAAAATACTGTATAAATATATTTTGAAAGTAAACATTTCATCTGCTTCGGAGAAGTCGGTATCAAATACAACTATGTGATCATCTATTATATTCCGCACGCCTATTTTTACATCCTCTACAATTTGGCTAAATTTTACCCATTCCTTTACTTCGCTGATATCCTTTTTTAACTGCAATAGCTTACCCAGGTCACGTATCGTTTCATCCAGTTTGTTTGCAGATGCCGAAAGCAGTTGAAGGTACTCTTCTTTATCTTCGCATGTGTTATCTTCCTCCTGAATCAGGCTGGTATAACCCAATATATTCGCTAAAGGTCCGCGCAAGTTGTGCGAAACAATATAAGCAAACTGCTCATGCTCTTTATTACGCTGTATCAATTCCTTTATTATCCGGTCTCTGTCCATGCGGTCCAGCCTACTGGCTGTAATATTCTCTGCCGATACAATAACACCTATAGTGTTTTCTTCCGGCGTATGCACCGCATTCATACGCACCCTGTACCAGTTAATGCTGCCATCTAATAACGGATATGCTGTTTCTATATTGATAGATTCCCCGTTAAGCGCCCTATGCAGCATTGCCAGGTATTCTTTTTTGTTGTAATCCCTTAGCAGTGTAGTAACGTTTTTACCCTCTTCCAGCTCAACGCCGAGGGAGTCTGTAGCCCAATCATTAGCACGGGCATTGCAACAAACAACATTGAGCGATTGATCGAGTAGTGCAAAACCAATATGCGTATTGTCGAAAATAGACCGAAGATTAGCCTCCGATTTACGAAGTGCCTGCTCGGCTTTTTTACGCCTGTCTATTTCGTGAAAGCATACGATTATACGCTCGCGGTTATCAATAATAGCTTTTGAAATACTCGCCTGCACCCAAAAAACATGACCTTCTTTATGAATGTATTGCCGGTCAGACACTACAGAACAACCTTGTATTGCCTTTTTCATATTCTCGGCAGCACTTGCCTTTGTAACAGAACAATCCAGCGACGAAAGCGTGTCGTAAGGGTGTTTATTAATAAATTCTTCCTTACTAAAGCCTGTTATTTGAGTAGCCATCGCGTTCACATCCAGAATTATCCCGGTATCTGCATCTAATATTAAAATACCAACACTGGCTTTATCAAACAACTCATAATAGTTTGCTTCTGCTCTTTTTAATTGTTCGATATACGTTATGTCCTGTTGTATTAATGGATTCATTGGAATTTGACATTGGAATGCAGCTACAAATTAAAGCTAAAAACGCCTTTTTGATATGTATTTTATACTTATATTAAGTGGTATAAGGAAATATTAAGGTTAACTTTTGAAGCTCTGTGAAAGATACAGCTTAAAATAAGTATTATATATAAATAAAAAATATATAAGTAAATAAAAATGCAGTTTTCCTTCTATCAAGGATCCTGTATCAACCGCTGTTTCGCATTAATAACAGGTATGATTTTTCGAGATAAGAGACAACTGCCGTATTACCAGTATTCTTTTATTTTTCGTCTCACGAAAGCCACACTTCTTTCCAACTGTTCCATGCCTTCTACCCCATCTTCAATGCTTATCCAGCCGTTAAAACCTGCGCGTTTTAACTCAGAAAAGATTACATTATAATCATTCAGTCCTTTACCAATTTCACCGTGACTTAAACGTTTGGCATAGCCTGCACTACCGCCTTCTTCGCGCCGCAAATCCGCTATGGTGCCTTCTTTTAAATAGCGGTCGCTGGCATGCATGGTAACAACACGATTGGATACACTTTTTAACAGATCCATCGGGTCTTCACCTGCGAGATAGGTATTGCTGGGATCGTAGTTCACGCCAAAATAAGGGTGATGAATACTATCTACCAGCCTGGAAAAAACAGCCATTTTTTGGGCAAATTCCGGGTACTCCCAAAAGTCATCTTTATAATGGTTTTCGAGTATTAAAGTAATACCTCTTTCAGCAGCATACGGCAAACACTCATTGATGCAATCGGCAGCGAGTTGTACGCCTTCTTCCACAGACAACTCTGGCCTTCTCTGCCCCGATAACACACGACAATAACTACCCCCCAGGGTGTATGTCATATCAATCCAGCGTTTCTCTTTGACTATCTCTTTTTCTCTAAACGTTTTATCGGGATGGGTAAAATCGGGAGAGCAACACATCATGGGAATACACTTGCCGGTGTCCTCCACCATACGGCGGAATATTTCCCAATTGTTTTCATCCTGCATTTCTATAAATCCGGCATACCATTCCAATCCATCAATATCGAGTTTGGAAGCAAGTTGTATCCAGTCGGCTACTTTCATAGAACCATCTTTACAGAGTGCGTTCATGAAAGCTTTGGGAAAGGCGGCAAGGTGAGGCATAGAACTTTATTTTATTTTGCTCAGATTCGTGCAGGCACGAACCTTTAATTGAATATTGTATTGCTCCTGATAAAATGGATGCTGTTTTAAAGTTAGTTTATCATTGTTATTGCAAGCGCAGGCGAGGCAATTTGTGAGTTATAGCACAATCAACATAAGCTATACTGTTGAATAGCGGTAAATTTTACTATTGTTCTCACTAAGCCAACTATATGATTAATAGCTAAGCACAAATTGCTTCGCTCGCCCTTGCAATGATGGATTACTTCTTCACAATCGCACTCGCATCTTTTGGCGGGTTGCGCCCGATAAACGGATGTTGCTCCAGATCTACTACCTGCCCGCTGATAGGTCCGCTTTCATCTGCCAGCCAATACACGGCAGCAGCAGCTATTTCGTGCGGCCATAAGATTCTGCCGGCAGGGGCATATACGGGTGCAATGTCTTCGTACCAATTATCGGGCAAGCCATGTTCGCGTTTTCTTATTGTTTCTGTTTCGGTTAATACCCAGCCAGGATTAATTTGATTAACACGTACCCCGTTTTCTCTGTGCAAGGTATCGCCAAGGTTGCGCGTCATGGTCATTAAAGCGCCTTTGGTCATGCTGTAGGCAAGCAGGTTAGGCTCGCCGCTATATGCATTTACGGAGCCAATGTTTAATACGCAACCTTTATTTTTTGTAAGCTCGGGCAAAGCGGCTTTGATTAATGCAAAAGGTGCAATGGCATTTACTTCCAGCAGCTTTCGCAAAAAAGAAAGACCGGTAGTGTGAATGTTGGAGGAAGCAACAATGGCAGCATTATTCACTACCGCATCCAGCTTGCCGAAAGTGTTAATGGCTAATTGCACTAAACGTTCGGGTGTGCCTTCATTACTAAGGTCTTCAATGTGTAATACAGCTTTATCTTTTCCTAATTGTTCTACCACTTCCTTTCCCCAATCATTTTCCAGTCCATGTACCACTATTTTAGCTCCTTCGGCGGCACAACGGATGGCAATAGCTTTGCCAATGCCGGTGGTACTGCCGGTAACAATAATCACTTTGTTTTGCAATCGCATGTATTAAACAGGTTTAAGTACACTTTTTACAATTTCGCCTTTATGCATTTTATGAAATGCTTCTTCCCATTGCGTAACCGGCCAAATGCCACCGATGATGGGTTGTACGTTTAGTTTGCCGGTTGCCAGCAGGTCAATTACTTTTTCCCATATCGGCCAGGTGTGGCTGAAGCTACCCTGCAGGGTTACATTTTTCTGAACTAACGGATCGAGCGAAAAGCCACAAGGTTGTGGTCCCCAGCCCACTTTGGTAATGTGCCCGTTTGGTCTTACTAATTCCATAGCTATCTTCAGCGTATTGCTGGAGCCGGCTGCATCTACTACAGTATGTGCGCCTAAGCCATCTTTTCGTCTTGCCCATCCGGTAGCATCGCCGGTAATGGTTTCGCAACCGTATTGCCGGGCAATTTGTAAACGCGCATCATCGCAAGGCAAGCCCATTACTGCTACATCGGCACCGCACAATCTGGCTACTGCTGCGCAGAGAATTCCAATCGTTCCCGGACCAATTACAATTACCTGATCGCCGGGTGCAATGTGCGAGTTACCAATAATAGCATTATAGGCAACACAACAAGGTTCGGTGAGGCAAGCCTGCTCAAAAGGCAATGCATCAGGTATGTGATGGAGGCACCGGGCGGGCACTTTTACATAACGCGTCATGGCACCATTTACACCATAGCCAAAGCCCTTTCTGGTAGGGTCTAAATTATATAAACCAGCTTTGGTCATGGGGTTGTTGGCATCAATGATAGCGGCGGTTTCGCTTACCACTCTGTCGCCTGCTTTCCAGGCACTTACACGGTTGCCTACTTCGGTAATTATACCGCCAAATTCATGACCTAATACAACTGGATAATTTACCGGCCAGCTATGGTCGGCAGTCCATTGGTGGAGGTCGCTGCCGCATACGCCTACATTGACAACTTCGAGTAATACGTCTTCTTCGCCAATGATGGGCGCATCTATTTCTCGTATTTCTACACTACCTTTTTGGGGTGCGTAGTTGATGACTGCGGGTGATTTCATATATGAGACTAACTTAATTTTTATTTAGTGAAACACCATAAGTATTGGAGGTGATTTTATAACTATAGTTCATATTTACTTTTTCTCCTGAAAGAAAAAAGTAACAAAAAGCTATGAATGTATTGATGTTTTTTCAATGGTATTCATGAAATCACTTCGCTTAGTTATTTCGTGAACTACTATTTTCTTTTGCCTCAATGAGCTACTTCGCTAGTTCAAGGACGGCATGATCGCTCCGCGCATCCATCCGTGCAGCGCGCCATTTAATCTAAGATGGATTTTAATTTTTAGATGTATGGTTTGGCTGACAAAAATCCTCTGTATATTTTTTTCAGGATACCAACCTGTTTTGAATACATGATATTCACCGTTCACAATTAATTATTCACAATTTACTACTCACCTCTCACCATACCCATGTATCCTATCACAAATCATTTTCAATGACGCTTCTACATTTCCATCGGCGGTTTTAAAGGCGTCGGCATCAATGGTTACGGGAGCACCAAGCACTACTAACGGAGCACCGTATAGAGGACATTTAACCACTTGCTCCAGCGTTAAACCACCTACTGCCTGTACAGGTATCTGTACTGCTGCTGCTACTTCTTTCAATTGATCCAGAGGACTTGGCATGCGCAAGCCCTTTGCGGCAATGCCGCGCCGTTCATCATAACCAATGTGATGTACTATATAATCGCAACCTAAATCTTCCAGCATTTTTGCTGCGTCTATTTTATCCTCACAAGCCAGATTATCGCCCATCACTTTGCCACTAAAATCTTTACCTGCCTGCACTACGCATTTGATGGTTTCTTCATGCGCGCGTGCCATTACTACTACATGCGTAGCGCCGGCTTTAAACATCATCTCTGCTTCGAGGTAGCCACCATCCATGGTTTTTAGGTCGGCAACAATGGGAACGTGAGGAAAAGCTTCTCTTAGCTTTCTTACACCATTCAATCCTTCCGCGAGAATAAGTGGCGTACCGGCTTCCAGCCAATCAACACCTGCACGCATAGCCATGGCTGCTGTTTTGAGCGCTTCATCTATATCAATAATATCAAGAGAAATCTGGATAATGGGCTTCATGGATAGCTGTAATCGTTGATGAACAATGAGAGGTGAAAGTAGTAAAAATTTTAATTGTGTAAAGATGATTGTAACCAACAACATCAGTATAAAAATAATTGCAATAAAAAAGGCAGGTCTTGTAAACCTGCCTTTTTTATTGTGTGATGTACTGCGCAAACAGTACTAAAAACAATGCATATATCAATACTAAAACTACTTAAAAAACACATAATTCACCTGTAATTGAAGCGATGAGTTGTAAACACCAATAACAGAATTTTGAGAGAGTGAGGTTTTGGGGTAATACGCAAGCGCAACATCTAAATTCTTTATTGTAAACCCGGATCTAAGAGCTGTATTAAGCCAGAAATTCTTGATGGTAACGACGTACTTATCATTAATACTACTGGTTGTATCTCCCAAGCCTTCGCGTATAAATTTTTCTTCATTTTCAGGATAAGATGAAAAATTAACACCAACACCTGCACCCACAAACCATTTTAAATTATGTCCGTTATACAGGTTATAATTCAGTTGTTCATGCAATGCTATATTGCGCTGATTAAATGTCAGGTAATAATTTTCTTTCGCTTCGTAATATTTTACAGAAGTATAGGCATTAGTTTTATACGCTGAAGCAGTTAACTGGCTTCTGAGAAATAATCTGCCAATCGAAGGATTAACCAATATATCTGCACCGGCATCTACTATAGTTCCATAAGTTGCGCCTGCTGTTTTACCTGCATAATGATTGTTGCCGCCGATACTTATCTCGCCGCTGTTTACCCCAACACCCGCAAAAAAACGGAAGCGGGATGGTATATTTTTTTCTTTCTGCTTAACAACAGCTTGCGGGCTGATCCCATTAATTTTGTAGCAGATATTCATGATATTATTTTGAGAATAATCCTGATTATAGATAAACGTTTGTAAATCTGCTGCATCCGGCATGTAATTGCGTGCAATACTTAACAAAACAGAGCGGTATTCTTTTTCATTGATCACCTGCCCGTTAACTATATACTCACTGTTTTGCAATTCAACGGGTATGGTTTCGTTTGCCGGAAGTATGTACAATCTTTTCTTTACATCATCTGAGTAAGAAAACAGGGTTACTTTATTGCCTGTTTGCAATACTTTCAAAAAAACGGTATCCATACGGCTTGACGTATCTTTTTCGCCGATATTGCCCATTAATATTCTATCCATACTCATCTTTACATAATACCGTTGGTACATTTCGCTGCCGTCAACAGCAAAGCAGGTAATATCCTTCAGTTTGTACCGTCGCATATCTCCTGCATTAGCAACGCCAAACAATATACTGCCGGGATTTTTGTACCATTCACGATAATCAATAAAGCCTTTTAAAGTATCGCCGCTGTTCAGTACAACAAAGCCTTCCTTCATGTTTTTTTGTGCATAGGAGGTAATAAAAACCAGGCAACAAAGCGCAAGCACTATTGTTTTTTTCATATCTGTTTAAGTCGCAATTAATTGTATTATAAAATGAGGAAAGTTTATTAATAGTCATTCCTTCTGCCAAAGGTGAAAGCATGCGCAATGCGCAAACCAATTGTGTTGGTAGCATAAGATCCAAAACTATGCTCGTAGCGCAGCGCTACATTGAATTGAATTCTGCCACCGGGCTCAAACAGATAGCCGAGGTTAATACCGGCCACTGGTCCGGCAACCTTTTCGTGTGCAACATCATAGCCATCCTGTACCGGGTTTCCATTAGCATCATATTCTTCTATGGAAGAAGATCCAAACATATAGCCCGCATTCGGTTCTACATACAGTCCGGTGCCACTGCCGTTAAGTGTATAGCGATAGCCTGCCAATACTGGTATTAATCCTAAGTCTTCGTCATATTCGTTAATGTAATATTGCAAGCCGCCTTCGAGCGTTACGTAATTGGCATCGGAAACCGGCACACTAAAGTTTAAGAATGCACCAAAACCTGTTTCTTTAAAGCCTTTGAGTGATACGTGATTCACTTCTATTTGCGCATTGGAAAACAGATAACCGGATAATAGCAAACACAGCAGGAAGATTTGTTTTTTAAGGAACATAAAAAGCACCTTTGTTTCGATTGATATTGAATTGTAATGATGTGCAAAATAAGCAGATAAAATAGTTACTTGTTTGCTGCTGCATCTAATATAATGTGATTTTAAGCTATATATCTTTACTATATAGAGGCTATGATTGAATTAACTGAATAATGAATTTATTTTGACAGATGCTCCTTATAAGAGCAATTATATTAATGAAAACAGTTGGCGGGTTATCGTTACATTTTACTTCAAAGTGCGCAGCACTAATACACTGTATAGCTACCTACCATTTGTACCGTTGGCTTGCACAATTGTAGTGCTTACATTTATTCAATGTGCTTTGTAGTATTACTTAATCGTGAGGAACGTGGATTGAGGCTCAAAAAGGCGAATGTGCCGGGCGATAAACAGCAACAAAAGCAGTTATAAATCCTATATGGCGTCTTTATGTGAAGAATGGATTTCATCTATTTTTCCTGCACCATTTATTCATGCAAAAAAGGAAAGACAGCAAAATTTCACCCCACACAAGCAAACTTCTGCAGGTGAAATAATTACACACTTTTATTTTGGTAGCAGGTATCCTTTATTGAAAAGCCTTTGCAACAGTTTGTGTATCTGTATAATCTCTGAATCGTACCAGCATTCCTTCTTCGTCAAACTCAGATAACATCACCCAATCACTCTTCATTTCTTTACCTGTTTCGTTTGCAATAGCGGTAAGGTGACCAATAGACACTACCGTGTGATCGTCAATGTTTACAATTTTTTCCGGCTCAAATTCTGTAAAGGTTACTGCTCTGGCAACCTCCGGAAAAAAGGAAGCTGTATCCTGCTTTCCCCTGTAAGTGCGGGCATAAGGTATTGGTGCAGCACCAGATATCGTCCATATAACTCTGGGATGCATGAAAGAGAGCAACTTGTCAACCTCTCCCTTTTTAAAGGCATCGAACATTTGTGCTACAGTAGCAGCGTTGTCTAAAATAGTTTGCATAGCGAAAGTTTTGTGTCTGTAGAGGTACAGACTGGTGAATGAAAATAACAGTTAAAGATGCTGCCGGTACGTACAAGCTATTTTACAGCCATAAGGAGCAAATCCGGAGCAGGAGTATGAATTATAGCAGCACCTATTCTACAAGGAAAGGTACTACAAATTATTAATTTTCTTTTATTGAAAGAAGTACTATTTACCAGATAAAATGCTGCAGTTGCTCAGCATTTTATTTCCCATTTGTTTTATAGCCTTTATCAACCTTTATACCTAATTTCATTATCCCTTTTACACACCAAACATTTGCTTTATGAAAACAGAACATACACAATTCGCAGGCTCCATTCCGGCAAATTATGATAAGTACATGGGTCCATTATTTTTTGAACCGTATGCTATAGATTTAGTACAACGCATAGATACCAATAAAGCTAAAAAGGTGTTGGAAATAGCTTGCGGAACAGGCAGGGTTACACGCCATTTAATACAACATTTATTGCCCGATGCCACCTTGATTGCAACAGATTTGAATGCCGGAATGGTAGCCGTTGCAAAACAAAATATACAGCATCAAAACCTGCAATTTGCAGAAGCAGATGCACAACAATTACCCTTTGACAATGATAGCTTTGATACCGTTGTTTGCCAGTTTGGCTTTATGTTTATTCCTGATAAGCAAAAAGCATTTGATGAAGTCTATCGCGTGTTGAAAAGTGGCGGCAAATTGTTGTTTAGTACCTGGGATAAATTAGAAAACAATGAGCTTACCCTTATCATCAGAAACATAACAGCAAAGTATGTGGATGAAGCGGCTGCCGATTTTTACAATGTGCCGTTTTCTTTTTACGATCAGCAAACAATAGAATCTTTATTAAAAAAAGCAGGTTTTAGTGATATACATATTGAAGCTGTAAGTAAAGAAGGTATTTATGGAACGCCTTATGATGCTGCAAAAGGCTTGATTTTAGGCACTCCCGCATTTAAAATAATAGCAAACAAAGATCCAAATGCACCCGAAAAACTGGTGGAAATAGCAGGCAAGGAACTGACGGAGATGTTTGGTGAGGAAACCTTTAAAACAACCTTGAGCGCAGTAGTTTACGAAGCTGTAAAATAAAACCATTGTATTTACCGGGAATTAAAAAGATAGTGAATAAAGCAATAACTAATGCTGTGAATTGTTATTGCTTTATGTAAAGTGCGTACACAAGCATAACTAAGTACGTAAGCTGTTTTATAGTTTATAACAGTAATAAAAAAGCTTATTCTGCTTTTGAATGTATTAAGCAGAATAAGCTTTTATTGTTTATGCTCTCTAACCTACAACAAATAACATTTAATGTTTAGGATAACGCTGGTAAGCAATACCGGAAGGCGTAAGTGAGGCATCGCTATACTGTAATGGTGCGTCTTTTTTGCCGGCATTTTCATCCGGGCTATACCATATAATATAAGGGAAATCTTCATCGGTACACTTTTGAATAAGCGCTGTTAAAGTATTAGGATCTTTATCAAACTGTCCCAGTTCATTGCTGATAATGGGCTTGCCGGTTCTTTTCTTCAGATAAGCAATTACTTCTGTTAAAGCCTGCATATCTGCCGAGCCAGCCTTCCAGTGGAAGTTTACATAATCCAGTTCCATTTGTGCATACGCCTGTAATAATGTATCAACATATCTGCCTCTGTTTTGAGTATTAGGGTTTTTTGGAGTTACATGTACAAGCTTCTTAAACTGTTCTGCAGAATCGTATTTACCCTGATTCATAAAATCCTGATAAACCAGATAGTTAAGGCCTGCATCTGTAATACCACCATTTGTTACCTTAATGCCGTTGGCGTGCATTACATCAATAGCTACACTTAACTGATTGATATACTCCTGCGCTGTGCCGGAGTGATACATTCTATTAGACTCTTCATTTTCAATGGCAGCCACCACTGGCAATGCTGAAAAATTGGAGATTATTTGTTGCAAATCTGTTTGATATTGTGCAAGGTTTGATACAAAAGGCAAAGGAGTTCCCTCGTAATCACTATTAAAGTTGAGTAGCACTTTATAACCGGAGTTTAAAATAGCTACTTCACCCGGATCGGATACTATAACACGAGATCTGAGGCAGGAAATACCAAGCTGGTTTGCAACATTAACCTGAAAATCTAAACTGCCTTTTTTACTGGGGGCATTGATTAAAGCACCATACTGTACGCTTCTTGTTTTTGAAAGCTGGGCTTGATCCCGGGGTAAAGAAGAAGATTCTTTGTCTCTGCCCAAATTGTCGGGAAAGCGGCCTTTTAATTCTTCTTTTTGACAACTGCAAAACAACAGGGCAGTAAATGCTACTGCAAGTAGATAGTAGTTTTTCATGATATTGGATGTGATATTGGATTTAAAAACACTGCAAAAATAAAGGCTATAGTTGGCTGTTAGTACATTATAAATCAATTTTATAGAACTTTTCATCCATCTTAAAAATATTTAAGCACATGGCATTTGCAGGATGCAAATATTGTACATCAGGTATGCTTCAACTTTACTGTCTTTTGCTATGATATAGAGCTACTAAGGTGATAAAATACATGCTTCAGGCTGTAACATGCCCTAATAGTAGGATTAAAAATAAATTGGTATTTAAGTAAAAATACTATACTGCTTTTTCATTAGTTCTTAATCAAAGGTTGTAAGGGCTAAATCTCAGTAAAGTTTGCAGCATAAGTATAAGAAATGTGCATTCAATATTTTGTAGTACGGCATTGTAGCCATTGAGAGGGGAGCGAAGCCCGCCATGACACAGCTTTTAAACACATGTAGCCTGCAGCATCGCTGCATCGTGTATAAGTTTACAATGTTAATAGCTTTAAATTCTTAATGACCATCCTTCACATCCTATTCCTACTCTACTATCACTTCATCTACAAACAAGTAAGCATTGTTGCCGGCTGGCGTTTTGCCATAGGGTTGTGCAATAATTTTGAGATAACGCGTTGTTATATCAGAAAGCTCAACCGGCAAAGTAACTGCTCCGGTAACTGCAGGATAAGGAATGGTTGCTGTAGCCAGATCTTTAAATACTACGCCATCACCGGAGCTTTGCAGTGTAACCGACTTAGGAATGAGTATTCCGAATGGAACATTATGATAAAAGCGCAGGGTTACTTTATTTATTCGTTCCGGCTTTGTAAAATCGAGTGTGCCAATAAATGGTTTATCATTCCAGCCCAGCCATTTATCGCCATTATAACGGATTTCATCTTTAAAGCGGTAGTCGTTCATTCTTGTATTATCTGCAAGGCTTCCATTGTGCCAGCTATCCGTATCTCCCAAGATGTTGTAATCAGGTGCAATTTCCAGTGCCCCCTTTACGCCTACCGCTTTATGCAGTATATATTTTTTTACCTGTAGGTCAATAATTTGCCCGTTTTTGATAACAGCAGCCTGCAATGTGCTTGTTTTAGTAATATTAATAGGTTGTGTATAAATGGATGAATGCATTGTGGGCGTACTGCCATCAAGTGTGTAATAAATAGTATCTCCGATTATGGAACTTTTGATGGTCATATAATGATCACCCTTTTTATTTTCCATATTGCTCAATTGGAGATCGTGCATATGTCTGGAGTAATTAACACTGTGTAAATCCAACCGCTTATTGTATTCCTGCAATCGCCTTACAAAGTCATTATAATCTTTCAATTGAGGTTGCGTCCATGCCACTTCAGCTAAAGCTATGGAACGTGGAAACAACATATAATCGGCCTTGGATGCAGTAGGCACATATTCGGTCCATAAGTTACCTTGTGCACCTGTAATATTATGGGCTAAATTAGTGTCCACTTCTTTTGACAAGGGATTATATCCATACACGTCTACCAACCTTGTTAAGCCGGGATAGCCACTTGGTTCACCGGGATCACTCGCCTGGTAATGATCAAAGTAGCAATAAGGCAAAGGCGTCATTACTACCGGACGTCCTTCGGACGCAGCCTTCATTCCGTTCTCCTCTCCTGTCCAACTCATTACCGCTGCATTAGGAGCCACGCCACCCTGCATAATCTCGTCCCAGCCAATAATTTTTCTGCCCTTACTGTTTACAAATTTTTCAATCCGTTCAATAAAATAACTCTGCAATTCATTCACATTGGTGATGCCTTCTTCTTTCATCCGCTGGCGGCAATAAGTGCATTTCTTCCAGTTTTCTTTTTCTGCTTCATCGCCGCCTATGTGTATATATTCAGATGGAAAAATATCCATCACTTCTGATAATATGGTATCTAAAAAAGTAAATACTTCATCGCGCGTACAAAACTCGCCTTGTATTTGTTCGGGATATGGAAAAGGATGCCCATTACTATCCACACAGGAGAGAAATGGATAGGAAGCAATAGCCGCCATCGCATGTGCAGGCATTTCTATCTCGGGGATAACAGTGATAAAACGTTCGGCAGCATATGCTACTACGTCTTTCATTTGTGCAACAGTATAATAGCCACCGTAGCGTGTATCGTGCGGCAAACTGTTGTAATTGTAGGTGATATTATTACCAATCGGACTACCTTTTCTGTAAGCACCTATTGTTGTTAATTTCGGGTATCTTTTACTTTCAAAACGCCAGCCATCATTGTCTGTTAAATGCCAGTGAAAACGGTTAAGCTTTAGCATTGCCATTAAATCTATCAGCCGCTTTACAGAATCTACTGCCATGTAATTGCGTGCCACATCCAGCATAAGGCCGCGGTAAGCAAATCGCGGCGTATCTTCAACAGTAACACAAGGCACTTTCCATAGTATATTCCTAACTACTACAGGTGATTCAATTTGTGATGGTAATGATTGCAGGAGTGTTTGTACTGCATACCACACACCTGCAGGCTTTCCGGCTGTTATGCGTATTTCATCGGGTTGTATGGCAAGAGAATATCCTTCTTCACTTTTAATACTTGTATCAATACTAACTACTACCCTGTTCTTGTTGCAATTAGTTGCTGACAACAGGTCCAATCCTGCAGCCTTTTTCATTTTCATTACCAAAGGATGAAGCGCATCTTTTAATGCCGCATTTTTATTATCCCAGACCAAGTGTGTGCACGGAGAAAAACTAAAGCTATCCTTTCCCCATGTTATATTGTTGGGTAATGGAATAATGCTCGTGACTGTTTGAGCATAACATACACAATAAAAAAGAAAGAAAAGTAATGTACCTGAAAACTGTTTAACTTTCATCGCTGTCATACAAACCGGCTGTTAAGCGAAGAAAGTTATTAATAATTCATTATGGATATGAAATATTGCCTGCCTTTTTTGTTTTCTGTTTTCTTTTTACCTATTATTCATGCACAATCAACCGCGTTTTACATTGCTCCGCAGGGCAATGATGCCGCAGCAGGCACCACGCAAACTACGGCATTACAAACCATACAAAAAGCACAGGAAAAAGTGCGTGCATACAAGGTACAGCATCCGGCAGACAGCATTTTTATCTACTTTTCTTCGGGTGAATATTCTATTAAAGAGCCATTGATTTTTGAACCACAGGATGGCGGTACTACAGCAGCGCCGGTCATCTATACCGCACAGCCCGGCAATAAGGTAATTTGGAATGGCGGCAAAAGAATAACCGGATGGCGCAGATATAAAAACAACATCTGGATGGCGCCGGTAAAAGAAGTGCTTACTAAAGGCTGGTCATTTTCGCAATTGTATGTAAATGGCAATCCGCGCAGAAGAGCAAGGCTTCCTGATACTGGTTTTTATCGCGTAAAAGGTTTTCCGGATGGTGGACTGGAAATAGGTTATCAAACAAAAAGCAGGCGGTTTGGATATGCCGCCGGCGATATTAAACCCAACTGGAAAAATAAAAATGACATAGATATTGTAGTCTATCATTTTTGGACAGACACGCACTTAACGGTGGACTCTATTGATGATAAAAAACATATCGTTAGTTTTAAATATCCAAGCGGAAAAGTGTTTACCGATGATTTCAACAATGAGGGTGCAAGATATGTAGTAGAAAATGTATGGGAAGGTTTGCAGCAGCAGGGTGATTGGTATTTAGATAAGCAACAAGGCATATTGTATTACATTCCTATGCAGAGCGAAGACATGAATACCATTGCAGTATATGCGCCGGTAACACCTGCATTTATTCATATCAATGGCGATGCAGTAAGTAGAAACCGGGTAACCAATCTGCACTTCAACAACATTCAATTTGAATATGCTCATGTGCAATTGCCTCAAGGTAATGTGAATGATGCACAGGGTTCTTCTTCACTGGCTGCCGCTATTACAATGAAAGGTGCAAAAAGTTGTTCATTTACAGATTGTACTATACAAAATATTGGGGGTTTTGCAATTGAGTTGCAGGAAGGTTGCAGTAATAATCTTTTTAGTTATAATCGTCTTGCCAACTTAGCGGGTGGAGGTTTCCGGGTAAATGGTGGTATTCCGCCGGCACATCCGCTGTTGCAAACACACAGTAATATCATCAGCGATAATGATATTGGTCCGTATGGCTTGCAATATCCTTCGGCTGTGGGTGTGCTCCTGATGCAGACGTACAACAATCAGATAATTCACAACCACATTCATGATGGTTTTTATACCGGCATTTCTGTGGGTTGGGAATGGGGTTATCAGCGGAGCATCAGTCGCGATAATGTTGTTGCTTATAATCATATTCATAATATTGGCCAGGGATTGTTATCAGATATGGGTGCTATTTATACCTTAGGTGTTTCGCCGGGAACGGTTATTCGTAATAATCTTATTCACGATGTAGATGCGCATAATTATGGGGGCTGGGGTATTTATAATGATGAAGGTTCTACCGGTATCCTGATAGAAAACAATATTGTGTACAATACCAAGTTTGCCGGCTATAATATTCATTATGCAAAAGAAATAACTGTACGTAATAACATCTTTGCTTTTGGTCGTTTACAACAATTGAACAGAACACGTGTAGATCCACACAAGAGTGTCTATTTTGAAAATAACATTGTGTATTGGAAGGAAGGCGTATTGTTCGATGGCAATTGGCAGGACGAGCCTTACCAGTTTTATTTCAATCCAATGGGCAAAGAAGGCGTACACGAAGTAACCAGCACATTTGATATAGATTACAATGTATATTACAATCCATTACTCCCTTTGGATAGCATACAATTTAATACACTTACCTGGCAGCAATGGCAGCAAAAAGGCAAGGATGTGCACTCTCAATATACCGATCCTTTGTTTATAGATCCACAGCATTACAACTTTACGCTTTCACCAAATTCGCCTGCATTAAAATTGGGTTTTGAACCGATAGATATTTCGATAGTAGGACCGCGAAAGCGGAAATAAATATGTCATTTTTATTGAAGGTAGAATTCTACCCGCAATAAACTGGTGTATAATTTGAGCGGGCTTCAGCACAACTATAACTATGAAGCAGTTAACCTTACTCAGCAGCATTATCGCTTTGTGTTTGCATACTTACGCTCAATCACTGCAGTATGCTTACCCGGTACACTTTCTCCATCTTACTATAGAACAGCAGCCGGTACAAATGGCGTATATGGATGTACCATCACCGAAGCCCAACGGACAAACCGTGTTGCTGCTGCACGGCAAAAACTTTAATGGTTATTATTGGAAAGATGTTATTGCTGCACTTAATAACACTGGCTACCGCGTAGTAGTACCCGACCAGGTGGGCTGGGGACAATCTGATAAGCCTAATCTTCATTACAGCTTTCAAATGCTGGCTGCCAATACCAAAAAGTTGCTGGATTCGTTGGGCATTGCCAAAGTGCATGTAATTGGTCATTCTATGGGTGGCATGCTGGCTACCAGATTTGCATTAATGTATTCCACCACCGTAGATAAATTGATTTATGAAGATCCTATTGGACTGGAAGATTACAAAACGTTTGTTCCTTACCAGCCGCTTGACTTGCAATATGCACATGAATTGAAAGCCACTTTTGAATCAATAAAAAAATATCAGCAGGGTTATTATCCGGAGTGGAAGCCGGAGTATGAGCAATATGTTGCAGCGCAATATGCAGCATTGCAAATTCCTGATTTCAAAACAGCAACCTGGGCAAGTGCCATTACCTACGAGATGATTTATGAACAGCCTGTGGTGTATGAATTTAAAAATATTACACGCCCTACACTCATCATCATTGGCCAGGAAGACAGAACAATTGTTGGCAAAAGTTTATTATCGAAAGAAGTAGCTGCACAAAATGGCAATTATCCTGCCTTGGGCAAATGGCTGCATCAGCAGATAAACCATTCAAAGCTGATAGAACTGGAAGGTGTGGGACATATACCTCATATACAAGTACCTGAACAATTTATGAATGCAGTGCTTGACTTTTTAAAATGAACTTATTCTTATTAATGATATTTCACCGCTGTTGGTGTTCTTCACCAACAGACTATTATTTGCCGGTGAAGAACACCGGCAAAGGCATAAAAATCCCTTCACAACAAAATCTGTTGTATGCAGGAGCAAACACTGTTTTTATACAAAACATTGCGCCCAATCAGGTAAAGAATTCAGCATCTTTAAGCATCAGATGTAAGACCAGCCTGCTTTAGGCATAATCTTTTCTGCCAAAAGAATAATGTTTAAAAAATCACCTGCCTATATACCGCCTGCCTGGGATTATAATCCATCAGCCTGGGAGCAGCGCATACCGTTAGCCATCCTTGCTTCAATCGGCTTTTTGATTGCTGTTTATATGGGTTTATACCAGATGGGTGTCTTTTCCACCGTATGGGATCCGTTTTTTGGTGATGGCACTAAGCAGGTGCTAACCTCTTCCATTGCAAAAGACTTTCCCATACCCGATGCTATGCTGGGTGCATTGGGCTATGTAATGGATGTGGTGTCGGGATTGATAGGTAAAACGCACCGGTGGAGAACAATGCCATGGATGGTAATTGTATTTGGTATAGCAGTTGGTCCGCTGGGTGCAGTAAGTATATTGCTGGTGATATTGCAGCCGGTAGTAGTAGGCGCCTGGTGTACCTTATGTCTTACATCAGCATTGATCTCGGTAATCATGATCAGCCCTGCTATGGATGAATTGCTGGCAAGCCTGCAATACCTGCAACGGGTAAAAAGAAGCGGCAACCCGGTATGGAAAGCTTTTTGGGGAAATAAAACGATCATCAATCAGGTAGATTAATTATGTGGGCAGCTATCACCAATATTATCATCGGTTTGTTTGTAATGATTGCACCGGCCGTATTTCATTTTAATAAAACTATTGCTAACCACTACCATATTGTAGGACCGATCGTTGTCACTTTCGCAATTGTGTCTTTATGGGAGGTCAACCATTCGGCGCGCTACTTCAATGTTCCTGCGGGTTTATGGCTACTCATTGCTCCTTTTCTCTTTCATTTTCAACCGGCTACCGCTACGTGGATGGCTGTTATTTGCGGACTGCTCATTATAGTGCTTTCCTTTGCGAAAAGAAAGATAAAGGGGCAATATGGTGGTGGCTGGCGGTCTTTATTTCAAAAACATCCTGCACACATGCAATAAACACGTTGCCCGTTTTTTCATTACTACAAATCTCTAAAACTTATTGCGGGTAAACTTCAAAGCACATTTTACGCAGGAGTATATTGTAAGAATAATTCTGGCATTGTTGAGAGACCTTTTAAATAATCGTTTTACCTTTTTATTTCTACCAAGGAAGGCGGGATAGAGGAGTAACAATTTTTACTAATACCACAAAGAATATCCTGAAACTGGCACATTTTTTCCTCCTGTCCTATAAGAACAATTTTATTTCTTATTAAGCTAACCTGTTAACCTATTTATTATCTTCAAAAAGTTGCAGTGTTATGATTACTATTCCTTTAATAGCCCTGATTGTTGTAATAATTGCGGTTGTTGCTTATATTATAGTGAACAATAAAAAGAAAGATAAAGGCAATACCCCAAGGGCAGACTGAACAAGCATATGACAGGCATTATGTAGCGAGCTTTTCATTGTATAACCATCTTGCTCCTGTTATTTGCCCGGCAGCAGCAAAGCCAGATTAAATGCTATTAAGAATGGGGCTGCATGCTCCAAAAATCAAGTAAAAAAAGCAGCAGCCACCCATTCTGTTAATCACAATCATGCTCTTTCGGCTACTTGCCTGTTCAGCAGTTTAGAAATAGTGGTTTCCCATTCTTTCGCTTTTATCTCCAGGCGTTCTGCATCTTCTTTTCTGTTGTCCTGTTCTTCATAAAAAGGCAATGCAATGGAGCGGCTGCCATTGTTAAAACACAGATACAAAAGGATATTTTTTAGGTAATCCTGCAGCTTTTGCTTCATCAGTCCGCCGGCATTTATACCATGATACTGTTTTTTAATGGTACAGCTATGTATATCTTTCAAATTGATGATTACACATGCCGGCTTGTTATTGACTTTATTAAAGTACAACAAATTTCTTTTGGTAATATCCAATGCTATCAGATTGCTTCCTACTGTTTCCCGTTTCCAAAAAAGCATCTTTTTTTTACTGCCAGTCATTTTATTCCGTTTTTTTAGCTCCTTTACTTTTTTACTAAAATAAGTGTAAAAAGGCGCTACAATCGTTATCATAATAAAACAGGTTTTTACGAATATGAATGATGATTTACTTAATGTGAATCCGTTTGCTGCGGACAAAAAAGGCGACAAGTACTATTGCAGGAATAGTAATTAACAGGCACCAATACCACCTTTCGTCAGTTGTTAGTGCATTCTTAAGTGCAATAGCTGTAAGTAGTACAAATAAAACAATGATACTACCACCTGCCGAAACCTCACGTGGATTTCGTGACATACATGATTTGATTTAAATGTTTAACTAAACAGAAGATAAATACAATTTCCCGTGCCTGAAGAAAAGAAAGGTTAGGCCGGGGTAAGCGTTTTAAAGTCTTTGAAAGAAGAGAAGTAGTATAGTTTGGGAGTAAAAGGTAAAAACTCAGTAAATGAGCAGGTAAAACAATCCCTCGTATCAAGCACTATATAGTACTCGTTGGATGATGGAAGCTTGCTATTTACACTGCTTGTTGGCATACTACAAACTTAAGCATTCTAAATAAACAGGACTGTTAAAAAGTGATAATAAAGGAGTCATACATAATGGTAAACAGATGTTTTTCTTATTCCTTCTATCCCGAAAGCCTGCCTCCAACCTTATAAAAAAGCCTCACATGTTAG
The DNA here is from genome assembly GCF_005233845.1 of Ilyomonas limi. GTDB lineage: Bacteria > Bacteroidota > Bacteroidia > Chitinophagales > Chitinophagaceae > Ilyomonas > Ilyomonas limi. The sequence goes on along the minus strand of NZ_SZQL01000005.1, from coordinate 37,777 downwards.
TGCAAGACATTGCTGCCATTTTACAACCATTTAATGGTGTTCCGCAATAACAATATTGAAACTGCGCTCAAAGTAAAGAGAGGAATGCTTTCTGGTACAGCTTTACTATAAAAAGTACCTTTTGAACAGTTATTTTTAAATTTGCGAAGAGTCCGGCACTATCACCAAATCTTTTTTAATAGTCATATCTTCAGGAACAGCTTCCGGTTCTAGCTGAACGGTTGATGGATCTCTTACACTGTCCCGAATGGCATGGTCGGGCATATTGCTATTGTTGTTACCATTACAAGCGGTTAAACATCAAAAAACCGACGCAATAATAAAAAGTTTCTTCATGACTGCATGTTTTATTAACCATCAATAAAATAAAAAAGTGCCACAAATACTCTATAGTTTAAAGCACATTTATCCACCTAATTTGAGGTACCTGTGCCGATGCTTCAAATTAGATTCCTTCTTACCTATTTGAACAATTACAACTTATTTATTATCTTAACGCCCTCAAATTTCTTTTAATTACTTAATTTGTCTCTGTATATCTTATAACAGAAATCTGTATATCTTATAACAGAAAACGATTTGCTTGACGATTTAAGCTTGTGTCTTATATGAAGAGGATTATTGGTTGCCTGCTCTTATGTACTGGTTCTTTTGTGCTGATAACCACTGCCTGCAACAACAATAGCAGTAGTAATAACAGCGATGCTATACCGCAAACCATCAGCTACAATTTCCACGTGCGTCCTATCTTGTCCGATAAATGCTTTATTTGTCATGGACCAGATGCAAACAAACGAAAGGCCGATCTCCGGCTGGATATGGCAGCTTCTGCTTATGCACCATTGAAAGATGATAAAAACGCATTTGCTATTGTGCCGGGCAAGCCCGAACAAAGCGAAGTATATAAGCGCATCATTTCTACCGATCCTTCTTACCAGATGCCGGCACCCGAATCGCATTTGGGCTTATTGAGCGAAACAGAAGTTGCTATTATTAAAAAATGGATTGAGCAAGGCGCAAAATACGAGCGTCACTGGGCTTTTACCTCACCCAAAAAATCGCCGGTACCAACCGTGAAAGACACTGGCTGGGCTAAAAATGAAATAGACCATTTTGTACTTGCCAAACTTGCTGAAAAGCATTTACAGCCTAATGCAGAAGCCGACAAAGAACGGCTACTTAAACGCGTGTCTCTCGATTTGACCGGCTTGCCACCTTCGCTGCAACTGATGGATGATTTTGAAAAAGACAATAGCCCCAATGCGTACGAAAAAGTGGTGGATCGCTTATTACAAAGTACTGCCTACGGCGAAAAGATGGCAGTGCACTGGCTGGATGTAGCCCGCTATGCCGACTCATATGGCTATCAGGATGATAATATCCGCACGCAATGGCCGTGGCGTGATTGGCTGATTCATGCGTTTAACGATAACATGCCGTACAACCAGTTTATTACCTGGCAAATAGCCGGCGATATGCTGCCCAATGCTACTAAAGAACAGATATTAGCTACCGGTTTTTTCCGCAATCATAAATATACTGAAGAAGGTGGCGTGGTGCCGGAGGAATACCGAGTGGAGTATATCATTGATAAAACAAAAACTTACGGAAAAGGCATCTTAGGTGTTACTATTGAATGTGCGCAATGTCACGATCATAAATACGATCCTTTCAGCCAGAAAGATTATTATTCGATGTATGCCTTTTTCAACAACACCAAAGAAGTAGGCTATGAAGGGGATGTATCGGTGTCAAAGCCGGCTAAAATGCCTGTACTGACCATCAGCGAAGCCGACCGCAAAAATATTTTTACGTATATTAATGACAAAGATACCGGCAATTTATATGTATCGGTAATGGGCGAACAGGATACGCTCCGCAAAACATACCTGCTCAAGCGTGGCGCGTATGATAAACCCGCCGAAGAAGTAAAGCCGAATGCGATTCCCGCAGTTATGCAGTTTGATACGGCTCAATATCCACGCAACCGCCTGGGATTGGCAGCATGGACAGTAAATAAAAACAACCCGCTTACTGCACGTGTGTTTGTCAACCAAATGTGGCAGGAGCTCTTTGGCCGCGGTATTGTAAAAACGGCTGACGATTTTGGTATGCAGGGCGAGTTACCATCAAACCCCGAACTACTTGATTGGCTGGCCGTGGACTTTATGGAGCATGGTTGGGATGTAAAACGTTTGGTAAAACAAATAGTGATGAGCGCCACCTATCGCCAGTCGTCCAAAGTAACGCCGGAGAAACTGGAAGTTGATCCTGAAAATGTATATCTCTCGCGTGGTCCGCGCGTGCGGCTACAAGCAGAGTTCATCAGAGATATGGTTTTAACAAGCAGCGGCTTGCTGGTGCGCACCATTGGCGGCCCCAGCGTAAAACCTTACCAGCCCAAAGGTTTGTGGGAAGCAGCTACTTCGGGGCGCGGGGTCCTGGCAACCTACAAGCAAGACCATAAGGATGATCTATACCGTCGTGGCATGTACACGTTTATCAAGCTTACAGTTCCACCGCCCTCTATGATTTTGTTTGATGCAAGTAACCGCGACCAGTGCCAGGTAAGACGCATGCGCACCAACACTCCTTTGCAGGCATTAATGATGATGAACGACCCCACTGCATTGGAAGCAGCAAGAGTGCTATCGCAAAAATTAAGTGCAGAGAACACCCCGGCTAATGATAAAATTGTAAAAGCATTTCGCCTTATTATTTGCCGGCGGCCGGAAGCAAAAGAGTTGCAACTATTACAAGATTATTATAATGAGCAACTAAATCTTTTTAAACAAAAGCAGTTAAGTGCCGATACAACGTTGCAGCAAGGCGAGTATCCGCATGATGATAAGCTGGATAAGAATAGCGAAGCAGCGTTGATGAAGACAATAAGCATGATATACAATCTGGAAGAGGCAATCACAAAAACATGACACTTTTTGCGCAATTATTTTATGTAATGAATGGATAGCAATTTATTTCGATAGACATGGACGTAATTATAAGAAAGGGCGTTGTACAGGATTATGAGCAGATATTAGCGTTAATTAATGCGTTTGCCGTTTTTCAAAAAACACCTGAAAAAGTAACGGTTACGCTGGAGCAAATGGTGAGAGACAAAGACATATTTCAATGTTTAGTAGCAGAAGTTGATAACACAATTGTAGCCTTTGCTTCTTTCTTTTTTGCTTATTACTCGTGGAGTGGCAAAGCAGTGTATGTAGATGATTTGTATGTAAAAGAAGAATATAGACAAGCAAACATAGGAACAAAGCTATTAAACACCGTTATCCAATTTGCCAACGAACAGCAATGCAAAAGTGTACGCTGGCAAGTATCAAGATGGAATGAAAGCGCCATTAGCTTTTACAAAAAGCTGGGCGCTGTTGTGGATGAAACCGAGATGAATTGTATTTATAAACTGGTTGATACAACCACATAGGCAAAAAAGGCATATAGAAATACACAAACGCCTGCATCTCTGTGTGTCTCTCTGCCGCTGTGGTTAAAAGAACAAAGCCATGCAAAAAGAAATATTAGAACACGGATTGAACATGAACCGCCGCCGCTTTTTATCAAGATTAAGCCTTGGTATTGGCAGCGTAGCATTGGGTTCGTTACTAATCCCTGATTTATTCAGCAGCAATCCTGAAGAGGCTGTAATTGCCGGACTACCGCATTTCGCACCAAAAGCAAAGCGCGTTATTTACCTGTTCCAAAACGGTGCGCCCTCGCAGTTGGATTTATTTGATCATAAACCATTACTGCAAAAAATGTTTGGCGAAGATTTGCCCGCCTCTGTGCGCATGGGTCAGCGCCTAACCGGTATGACGGCAGATCAGACAAAATTTCCTCTGGCACCTACTATTTATAAGTTCAACCAATATGGGCAGGCAAGAGCAGAAATAAGCGAATTATTGCCTTATACCGCAGGCGTGGTGGATGATATATGTATCATCAAAAGCATGTACACCGAAGCTATTAACCACGACCCGGCATTGACCTTTTTTCAAACCGGTGCACAAATAGGCAACCGCCCCAGCATGGGCGCCTGGCTGAGTTATGGTTTAGGTAGCGAAAACAAAAACCTTCCTGCTTTTTGCGTATTGCTTTCCAAAGGTAAAGGCAATGGGCAAGGTGTATATTCCAAGTTGTGGACGAATGGCTTTTTAGATTCTATTCACCAGGGCGTACAGTTTAGCAGTGGCGAAAATCCGGTATTATATTTAAACAATCCGGACGGCGTGGATAAAACAGACAGAAGAAGAATGCTGGATAAACTGGGCGAACTGAATGATTTGGCGTATAAAGAATTTGGTGATCCCGAAATAAACGCCAAAGTGCAGCAATACGAAATGGCATACCGGATGCAAACTGCCGTTCCCGAAATAACCGACATGAGCAAAGAGCCGGAATCCATCATTAAAATGTATGGACCGGATTGCCTGGTACCGGGCACATTTGCTGCCAACTGTTTGCTGGCAAGAAAGCTTAGCGAAAACGGTGTTCGATTTGTACAGTTGTACCACCAGGGCTGGGATGCACACGATAATTTGCCGGGGCAAATTGTAGGGCAATGTAAAGATGTGGACCAAAGCAGTGCGGCACTGATAACCGATTTAAAACAACGTGGCTTGCTGGATGAAACTTTGGTGATCTGGGGTGGCGAATTTGGCAGAACCAATTATTGCCAGGGCAAGCTGACCAAGGATAATTATGGCCGCGACCATCACCCACGCTGCTTTACCATCTGGATGGCAGGCGGCGGTATAAAACCCGGCGTGTATGGCGAAACAGATGATTTTGGCTATAACATAGTAAAGAATCCGGTGCATGTGCACGATTTTCATGCAACAGCATTAGCACTTTTAGGTATAGACCACGAAAAGCTTACATATAAAAGTCAGGGCAGAAGATTTAGATTGACTGATGTGGCTGGTAAAGTGGTGAATGATATAATTGCGTAAAGATGTGTTCGGTTAAATATTGTAATGATATGTTTCTAAAACCCGGGTAATATGGAAAGGCGGCCAAAGTTGAAAGTCAAACTTACGCCTATGGATAAAGCCATAGAGTTTACCGGCTTATTTACATTACTCTTCATGTGGGGCTTGGCAATTTATTATTTTTTTATTTTACCCGATACCATTCCTATACATTTTGACGCATCGGGAAAACCAGATGGCTATGGGCAAAAAGCTACCATATTTATTTTACCTTTTACCGCACTTATTATTTTTATAGTAATGACCTTGCTAAATAAATATCCTTACATTTTTAACTATCCGGTAAACATCACCGCATCAAATGCATTGAAGCAATATACTTATGGAACAAGGATTATTCGCTATCTTAAAACAGCTATTATTGTAATTTTTACCATTATTCTTTTATTTACTTACTTAACCGCAACAGGAAAAAGTAACGGCTTAAGCAATTGGTTTTTGCCATCTATGCTCGCTTTGCTGCTAATTCCAACTGCATACTTTATTGCTAAATCGTATAAAATAGAAAAGTAAATTCGGGACTTGATAAGATAATGGTACAACAGAGCTTTTAAAAGTAAATGAAAACAGATAACAACGATTATTTACAATTTTAAACATATTGATATTATGAACAGAAAAACATTTATACAAAACACAGCACTTGCTGCAGGCAGCATGTTGCTTATGAAAGATTTATATGCCAAACCTAAAGGAAAATCGTATGGTTACAATGGGATGCAGTACACATTAGATACTGGCTGGAGCCAGGCGGATGCCAATAAGTACCCGGTGAATGATTGCCATGAAATGGTGCAGGATAAGCATGGCCGCATACTGCTGCTGACGAATGAAACAAAAAATAATGTGCTTATCTATAATACCAAAGGCAAACTGCTGGACACGTGGGGGCACGAATTTCCCGGCGCACACGGTTTGACCTTGCACAACGAAAACGGTACAGAATATTTATACATTACCGATACCGTAAAACACCAGGTATATAAAACTACCATGGACGGCAAAATATTGCTGACGATAGATGCACCATTGGACGCAGATGGCATTTACAAAAAAGCAGAAGAGTTTGTACCAACCGAGACAATTATTGACAGCAACGGTGACATTTTTATTGCCGATGGCTATGGTGCTCAGTATGTGTTGCATTATGATAAAAACGGCAAGCTGCTTCACTATTTTGGAGGCAAAGGCGAGGGCGATATGCATCTGGATAACGCACATGGCATTACCTTCGATACGCGCCGCAACGATGCCAGTTTATTGGTAACAGACCGTACACGCAACTGCTTCAAACGCTTTACTAAAGACGGTAAATTGATAGAAGTTATTCATCTGCCCGGCGCCTGTGTATGCCGCCCGGTAATTCATGGCGATCATTTGTATGCAGCCGTCTTGCGCTCGCCCGACTTAAATGCCGAAGGCACCGGTTTTGTAACCATTTTAGATAAAGACAACAAAGTGGTAAGCAACATTGGTGGCAGCGAGCCTACTTATGCAAATGGTGTATTGCAACCGATGCATCAAACCGAAAAAATATTTGTGCACCCGCACGATGTATGTGTGGACAGCGATGAAAACCTGTATGTAGCACAGTGGGCATCTGGAAAAGTATATCCGTATAAACTGAAAAGAGTATAGTGGTGTGAGTAGTAGTTGTCGGTTGTGAATAATGAATTTTCAATAGTAAATGGATATTTTAAAAATTATCTCATAAAAAAATCCTTTGCGTCTTCGCGCTTTCGCGGTATAAAACACGGTTGTAGATGAAGTTTAAAAATATTGCGGCGGCATCGCTTATTCCGCTTAATACTTTATTGCTTTTTTTATTAATTGCCGGCGACCGAGTGGTTGTTCCGGCATGGCTGCAGGTGTTTGGTCGCATGCATCCGCTGTTTCTTCATTTTCCAATTGTACTCATCCTGCTGTATGTGGTGTTTGTTTTAGCCGTCCCAAAAGTGTACAAGGTAGAAAAGTGGTACACCACTTTAGCAGAAGTTTTTTTGCTCTCGGCCGCTTTTACCGCTTCACTAACGGCGCTGATGGGGTTGTTTTTATCCAGGGAGCCGGGCTACGATGTTGATGCTTTGCAATTGCATAAATATACCGGCGTACTTACAGCGTTGGTGTTGTTTATCATGTATCAGTTGCACGACTGGCTACAACGGTATAGCAACGTGTTGAAGGTAGGTGTAGGCATTGCTGCCTTGGTAGTTATTTACACCGGGCATTTAGGCGCCGATATTACACACGGTGATAATTTTGTAACAGCCCCCATTATTCACCAGGAAGTAAAGCAACGTGCTGCGTTGGAAGATGCATTTGTGTATGCCGATTTGGTGGAGCCTATTTTACAGGATAAATGTATGGGCTGTCACAACAGCAACAAATCGAAAGGTGAACTGGCGATGGACACCAAAGATTTACTGCTAAAAGGTGGTAAAGATGGCAAACTGTGGGATACTACCAAGCCGGATATGGGCTTGCTGATGACCAGAATCCATTTGCCTGAAGAAGAAAAAGAACACATGCCACCGGCTGGCAAACCACAACTCACCGAGAACGAAATGACCATCTTATATGCCTGGATAAAAAGTGGTGCTGAGTTTGATAAAAAAGTAACGGATTTATCTCCCACCGATACGCTGCGCATCTTAGCAGGTAAAGTGTTGAAGTCCTCAGCTGATGAGCAGTACGCTTTTGCACCAGCAGATGAAAAAGAGATATCAAAATTAAACAATAATAACCGGGTGATTACGCCTTTGGCTATTGGCTCGCCGGCGTTGGCAGTTAATTTTTTCAATAAACCTTTTTACAACAAAAAAGCACTGGAAGAATTAGCACCGGTAAAAGACAAAATTGTAGAACTGAATTTGGATAACATGCCGGTGAAAGATGAGGACCTGAAAGTGATTAGCGGATTTAGCAATCTGCGCAAGCTGAATTTGAACTTTAGCGATGTTACAGGAAGTACATTGAGTGAGTTGGGAAAGCTACAATTTTTAAGAAGTATATCGCTATCGGGCACGGCGGTAAAAGCATCACAGCTTACAGCTTTAGCCAATTTACCCAAACTCCGGGCGGTATATTTATGGAATACAACGGCCGCATCGGGCGATGTGCAATTGTTAGAATCAAAAAATAAAAATATTGTTTATCAAACCGGCTTTACTGGTGATACAGTAGTATTAAAGTTAAATCCGCCGGTGGTAGAGAATGAAGAACAGGTAATTAGTAAAGCCGAGCCCCTCAGGCTGAAACATTACGTTAATGGCACCACCATCCGTTATACATTAGATGGTACTGAGCCAGACAGCATTCATTCACCGGTATATAACAGCAATGTAATGCTGGATAACAATGTAACGGTAAAAGCAAAAGCCTACAAAAAAGGCTGGATAAGCAGCGATATTATTGAACAGCATTTTTACAAAAGCAGTTATGAGCCAGATAGTGCTGTGCTGCTTACGCAACCGGATAAAAGCAGGGCTGCAAGCGGCGCTAAAACGCTTATAGATTTACAAAAAGGCAGCCTCAATTTTGGTGATGGCAAATGGCTGGGTTACAGGGATAAGCCGGTACTCGCAACTTTTTATTTTCCGCAGACAATTACCGCCAAAAACATCAGCTTTAGCATGTTGGAGAATGTAGATGCGTATATTTTTCCACCGCAACAAATTACCGTTTGGGCTTCAACTGATGGCAAGCAATGGAAAACACTTGGAAATATTACTCCCAAACAGCCGGAGCAAAAAGATAAAGACGCTAACCGGCTAATCAGTGCTGAATGCACCTTTCCACCTACGGCGTTGCAGTACATTAAGTTTGAGGCAAAGCCGGTTGAAGCCTTACCGGCATGGCATCGCGGAAAAGGCGATAAAGGTTGGGTATTTATGGATGAAGTATTTGTGAATTGAGGAAGGAGTATGATAAATGTAAGACTGTTTAATTTTTGCATTCTAAGAAGCAGTGCTTCATTATTTTCGACCGAAGTGTGAAAACACTGTAATGCTAATGAACAACCTATAACAGAAATACTTCCTGCATAGTCATGATGAGCCTCTAACTACATTCTATCCCCAAAGTCTGGAAACTCTAACCAGCTTCTATAGATAAAATAATCAGCAATTATTGCTGCCTGTCCATACCACTTCAGGATAATTTACAGCGCTTAAAAACAAGCCCTGCGGCGGTACTGAAAAGTCGGCATTGCTGCAGTCTTTACTTTCAATAATTTTTTTAAACTCATCTATCGAAACTATACCTCTGCCTACGCGCAACATAGTACCAACCAACCCGCGCACCATGCCGCGCAAGAAACGGTTGGACGCAACATTAAAAATGATCTGGTCGTAAGTGGTACTCCATCTTGCAGTTATAATGGTGCAATCAAATGTTTTTACCTGCGTGTTGCGCTTGGAAAAAGTAGTAAAATCAGTATAAGTAAACAGGACTTCCGCGGCTTGCTGCAACAATCTCAAATCTAATTGATAGGGATAAAAATAAGCCCGGTCTTTCAAAAACGGGTTTTTTACCCTGTAAATATAGTACGTGTATTCGCGCGAAGTAGCGCTAAAACGGCTATGCGCCTGCATATCAACGGGCACCAGACTTTTCACCACAATATCTTCGGGCAAAATAGCATTCAGATTATATAACTGTTTGGATTGAAGAGCAATATCCGTATCGAAATGAAAAAAGTTTTGCAACGCATGTACACCCGCGTCGGTGCGCGAAGAGCCGGTAAGCTCGATGGTTTGATGAAATAAAGTATGTAAAGCCGTTTCCACTTCCGATTGGATAGTAGCGGCATTGGGCTGCTTTTGAAAACCTTTGTAAGCAGTTCCCTTATAGGCAATTTCTAAAAAGTATCGTTGCATTGCAGGTTAGCGCAACAGCGCTTTAAAGCGCGTTTTGTAATAAGGATCAATGAGGGTGCTTTCGAGCGTAGGATAACTGCCGTAGTCATACACAAAAGGATATACCGCATCGTAAAAACCATATCGGTTATCGTCATTCAAAAACAGGTTGCCCAAATCTTTTACCTGCGCGGTGGTGATGCATTTGTTTCTTAAATTCTTCTTTACGGTTTGCAGGATGTCGTCCTGGTCGGATTGCGAAACGATTCTCTTCTTCAGCTTATCCAAATCCCGGTCACTTACCATATTGTTGCAGGCGGTATTGACCATTGCAGCAGTTGTTGGCGCGGTAGAAGCCGCATTTTGATCTTCCATCAAATTGGGCTTTACAGATGTTGCGGCAGCATTAGTATCTACATTATTTTTTTGTGCAAAAAAAGGATTATTCACTTTACCTTTTGCGCTGTCTGCCTCAGCAGCTTTTACATTTACATTCTGCGTTTCCGTTTTGGCAGGTTGCTTTTTCGGTATAGCCGGGATAAATGCTTTGATCGTATCATTGTGCGTACCATTAAAATCAATAAAGGTTAAGTCGGTTCCTTTTTCACCCACCTTTTCTTCTGCTTTAATAACGCCGGTAGTAGTAAAAGCGGTGGTATCATTATCCGCTGCCAGCGTATCTGCTCTTACCTTTTCGTTCAGCGTGTCGGTAGCCTCCTGGGCAGCATCATCATTTCGTGTAATGGTGTTTGTTATCGTATCTTTTGCAGCTACAACGGTATCGGGCAAATCAGTAGTAGCTGCAGCCGCCTGGTTATCATTTGCAGGTGGCCGGCTATTTTTATTAGTTGCTGTAACAGTATCGGCAGTTGATAAATTATTAATACTTTTATCATTCACCACATCGGCAAGCATGTTGCCAAAAGCAGAATTATTGGTAGTTACATTAGTCTGATTATTTTCCTGCGGGGCAGCTGTACTGTTCATTACTACATCTGTAGTTTGAAAATTGAACAACCCCCAGCCCTTGTCACCAAAATTCTTCAGTGCATACCCATAGTCTTTTCCGGCAACATTTACCGTAAAAGCTTGCTCAGGATAACTGTCTTTTGCAAAATTGATGGCTAACGTATAAGTGCCATCTGTAAGCTTTGGCAAAATAATATAGCCAATGGAAGAAGAACTGTAATATTTTCCATTGAGCGCTACCGAAAAAGGTTGTTTGTTATCGGCTTGTATATAAATAAAATGCAACTGCTGCGCGTAAGTGGCCAGCGATAATGCCATAAAAGCGGATAGCAGAAAGGTACGTATATATGTCTTAAACAAATGCCTCATTGATCTGATGTCGTTTACCCGCAAAACTAACAGAAAAAATGCCAAAGAAAATGGTAAGATGTCCGGCAGCTTAATACATTAAGAATGATTGTTTTAAATGATATTTTTTGAACCACAGAGACACGATAAAGGAATTAAGAGACTTCAGGGAAACGCATCCCTTTACAATTTTATGGCTCGTCCACCAAATTCTTTAACGTCTTTACGTCTCCTCTGTAAAAAGAGAATCAGAGTAATTCTGTCAATCTTATAAAACTGTGGTTCAGGCTATCCTTTTTACCTTTGCAGCCAATTTACATATATGGCAAAGATTGGAATTAATATAGCAACAGGCAGCCTGCAGCGGACAGAGATGATTGTAGGGATTGATTTAGGCACAACCAATAGTCTTGTGGCCATTATTCACCCCGAAAGCGGTAAACCTGTAGCATTGAAGGAGCACAATAGTAGCAGCCTCGTGCCCAGCGTGGTACATTTTGAAAACGGCAATATAATAGTGGGCGAAGCAGCGAAGCAATATCTCGAAACCGATCCCGCCAACACCATCTTCAGTGTAAAGCGATTGATGGGCAAAAGCTATAACGACATACAGGAACACGCCAACTTTTTCAGCTATAAAATAATTGATGATAATACTGAGCGGCTGGTAAAAGTGCAGGTGGGCAACAAGTTCTACTCTCCTATCGAGTTGTCTTCGCTTATTTTGAAGGAATTGAAAGCACGCGCCGAGCATATTCTTAAAACACCCGTCAACAAAGCCGTTATCACCGTTCCTGCTTACTTCAACGATGCACAGCGGCAAGCTACCCGCGATGCCGGCAAGTTGGCGGGGCTGGATGTATTACGCATCGTAAATGAACCCACGGCTGCAAGTCTGGCGTATGGTTTGGGTTTGAAAAAAGATGAGGAAAAAACCATCGCCGTGTACGACTTGGGTGGTGGCACCTTTGATGTTTCGATATTAAAGATCGTCAATGGCATTTTTGAAGTATTGAGTACCCATGGCGATACTTATCTAGGTGGCGATGATTTTGACAGGCAGCTCATAGAATACTGGATTGAAACCAAAGAATACGATACAGAAGCCATACACCAGGATAAAAGCAAGATGCAGGCTTTGCGCCTCCGCGCCGAAGAAGCAAAGAAGCGTCTGAGCGAAGAAGACGGATTTATAACTGGCTTTGATGACGATGTACTGGACATTTCACGCCATCAGTTTGAAGCGCTGATACAACCTTTAATTAATAAAACCATTGATTGCTGCCGCAGTGCGCTAAGGGATGCACAGCTTACTGCACAGGATATTGATGTGGTGGTAATGGTAGGTGGCAGTACACGCGTGCCGGCAGTAAAAAAAACGGTCAGCGATTTTTTTGGCAAGCCCGTAAACGATTCGGTAAACCCCGATGAAGTGGTGGCGCTGGGTGCTGCAGTGCAGGCGGATATTTTGGCGGGAAACAATAAAGATTTTTTACTCCTGGATATTACACCACTTAGTGTTGGTATAGAAACAATGGGCGGGTTAATGGATGTATTAATACCACGCAACAGTAAAATACCTGCCAAAGTGGGAAGACAATATACCACGCAAAAAGATGGCCAGAGCAGTATGCGCATATCGGTGTTCCAGGGCGAAAGGGATTTAGTAAAAGACAATCGCAAGCTGGCCGAATTTAACCTCACCGGCATTCCGGGTATGCCTGCCGGATTGCCTAAAGTGGAAGTGAGTTTTTTGATAAATGCCGATGGTATTCTGGTGGTAAAAGCAAAGGAACTGCGCAGCGGCGTAGAGCAAAGCATTGAAGTAAAGCCACAATATGGCTTGACGGATGCAGAAGTAGAACACATGCTTTTAGACAGCATTACCTATGCAAAAGACGATATGCGGCAGCGCGCACTGGTAGAAGTCCGCACCGAAGGCGAGCATTTGTTGCAAGCCACCGAAAAGTTTTTGCTTAATCATGCTTCGCTGATAACGAGCGAAGAAATGACTGCAACAGCGGCGGCTATGCAGGCACTGCAACTGGCGCTTACTATGGCGGATAAAGATTTAATCCATACGAAAACAGAAGAACTGAACGAAGTAACCAAGCCTTTCGCAGAGCGTGCTATGGACAAAGCAGTAAGCGAAGCATTGAAGGGAAAAATGATTTAAAGAAAACGGCATTTCACTAAAGTTGCCCTGAAGACAATTTCAATCTTTGAAATACGGCTACAATCGTCATTGCGAACGCAACGAAGCAATCTGTAAATGATTGTATAATCAATGTAAGCCTTTAATATTGTCTCTCCCAATAAAGCTTACTAAAGTTTTACCATGGAATTCAAAATCTGCTATTAATGTTGATTTACAGCATACCACAGATTGTTCCCTGCTTAGTGCCTCGCAGTCGCAATGACGATCTTCCGAATGCTTTTCGGATTATAGCAGGAAACCACTCCCATAATTACAAATTATTCCAAATATGAAACTATCCTCCTGTATATATACTTTCTAAATAACTCATTTTCAATACGTTTTTATTTGGCATCCTGCTTGGCTATTAGTTGGTATGACTGACATGTATATTTTAATTCCGGTTGTAGTATTAGTTGTTTTATTCTTTTTACCTTTTACTTCTGCCAAGCGCCACAATTGCTATGCTGCTGATGAGCACGACCATGATTTGGTATTCTAAACAGCGATTTCTTTTATTGTTCATCCACTGTGCCGTTGGGTGCAGGGCAACTCATTATAGATAAACAATACAAAAGCAATATTTTATTCTTTCACAAACGGCTGGTTAATAGTATGCCGTTGTGTTGTATTTTGAGGAGATAACTTTCAAAGCTTTGCGTTCACATGGGCAATAGTGAATCATCAGCCTTATACAATGCTCATCATCTTCTATATAAATTCCAGCAACCCAAAAACAAAAAGTTCATTACAGTTATAATCAACTCCATACACTTCTTATCTTAAACAATTACACCAAAAAGCCTTTGCACTTCCACCAAATGCAAAGGCTTTTTTATATAAAATAATCTGCTTACTGTGCTAGTGAGATCCGTATCAGCAGTCCGGCTCTGGTAGTGGTAATCGGCGCCGAAGTAGAGATATACGGGATCGTTCGCTGCTGATCGAAGTACAATTGAATGTTCACGCGGCTGTTCAGCACATAATCCAGCGAAGGCTGTATGCTGATGACCTTTTGCCCGCCTGTACTGTAAGAAGTTGGCTGGTCGAGGCGGCTATTGCTTTGCGCATCATCGCGTATCGAAAAATCAAGCCTCAAGTTCAGGTCGTTGCCCTGGTTCAGTCCGCTGGTAGTAGGCGCATTCGGGTCCAGCTTTTTAAATCCGGGCAACTTAAATGGCAGGTTTACATTCTTTTTGCGGATGCTGGCGCCAATCACAAATTGCGTACTATTTACTTCACTTAGTTGGTAATCTACCAAGCTCAAACTCAACTGCCTGCTCTTAATAAACTGGAAATTGAAGTTTGTTTGGTTGGTTGTGGTCACATCAATACCAATTAACGGACTAAACTGCTCCTGTATCGTTAAATTGGGCACTAAGAAAAATGGTACAAAATTACCCGAAACGGTATCTATAAATCCGGGTGAGCCATAGTGCAGCGGATCGTAATAATTGAGCGCGCTGGTAAAAGAGTTCATACTTACCGTACTGTTATAACCATGCGTGAGTGAAATGCTGGAAAACACGTTGGCTAATGCCGGAATTTTAGTTAAACCGGTATAGGTCACGCGCCAGTTGGGCAAGGCTTTCAAACCGCTGAACGGGTTTTGTTTGATAGAGGTATTACTTTGTTTAATCAGCATTACCTCATCAGTACTTTTGCCGGTATAAGCCGCGAGGAATGCCGGTATTAATACATCCTGCGAGTAACGTCCATAACCGGCAGCAAAACCATCCGCAGTAGTGCCGCCGTTGTAATATTTATTATTAGCCGCCAGCCGTTTGGATATAGCCTGGCGATTAGCTTCAAACTTTGTAAATGTTTCGGAAATCTCGTTAGGACGATGCTTGCCAAACAAAGTCTGAAAACTGATATACGACACGCTAAAGCCACCACTCGCATACGGACTTAAATGACCAAAATTGGCGCCTGTTCCGGTGGTATCTTTAAATAACTCGGAGTAATCTTTACTGAACGATCTTTCTAAATTGATATCAATATTCAACTCTGGTATCGGCTCCAGCGACGCGGTGATGCTCAGGCGTTGCTCGTACGTTTGGCGAAATAAGATATTAAAAGAATCACTCTTTGTTATCACACCTTCGCGCGCCTTTTGATTGAGCCAGCTTGTATCGGGCTGCCGGCCAAATACATAATCCAATCCCGGCTGCATGGTATTAAAGTTTTGCCCTAAAAGGCGCGTGCTATCAGTATAGCCGGGTACGCGGCTGTAGTAGTTTTCGCTGTAGTTTACCGATGCTCTTTTTACCATAGTCAGCAACTGCCCGCCGGTACGCGCCAGTCCGCTTACTTCCATGGGCTGGTTAAAGTTGGCCTGGCGCATCGCTTTGCGGGTTTCGCGCTTCTGACGGCGCCATGCACGCAAAGCTTCTTTCTTTTTTCTACCTTTTAATCCTTTTACCACTTCCGCTCTGGTGCGCTGGCTGCTATCGCGTGTTTTTTCTGTTCCACTTTCATTCTCATTATCACTGGGCGCTTTGGGTGCAGCCGGCGTATTTACTGCGTTTAGCCAGCGCGATTTGCTGTACAGACGTGTAAAATCAAACTCACCATTAAAGTTATTTTGCTGACTGTTTTCCAGTGTATTACCTATGGTTTCTAATGCGCCTGGCAGCAAACTCGCACCAATCCAGTTGTAGGTAGCGCTGTAGCTGTAGCGTGCTGTTATCCAATCGGTAATTGGCAGTTTGCTTAAAGGCAAATTGTAGCTAAGCGTGGCCTTTTGCTGGTACAATGTATTTCTACCGCCTTTCAGGAAATTACGCCAGATACTGTCCTTTTTCGATTTGGAATCCAGCTTTCCAAATGGCTCATCAATGCGTGCATTATTGATGGCACTAAAGTCGAAGTTCAGGCTACGGGTTAAGTCCCAGCGTGCATTGTAATACCGGTCAAACGTAAAATATTTATCGTAGGTGGTATCTACCCTTTCCACTTTACTGTCGTACGTATTTACAATGCGCGGCACATATTCACCAAACTGCCGGTCTATATCTGCCCGGAAGCTCAGGAGCGAAGGATTGAGATTGTAATTAAAATCCCTCACTAATGCAAACCACGGACTGTTATTGCGGATAAGTCGTTTGAACGGCTCTTTATACCGGGCATTGCCATTGTAGGTATATCCAAAGCCACCCCGATTACGGCGGATATCATTTTTATTAATGATAGGTGTAGACTGCTGTATTTGGGTAAAGGAGTACGTGAAGTCGAAATTGCTCAGGCTCCATAATTTTGGATTACCGGTGGGCTGCGCAAATCGCACATTGGTAAAGTTGATCGTTTTAACCGTCATCTGATCGAGCGCGGCTTTCCGTACCGAGTCTCTATTCTTACTGTTCGCCAGCTTGTATTTATACTTTACATCCATATCATACGGGTCGTACTCCGGTATCATAATGGTTTTGTTGATGCTGGCATACACCGGTATGGTGATGCCTGCTTTTTTGGGCAGCAACCTGCCGGCATCTATTTCCAATGCCGCATCGTATTGCACCATGCTGTTGAGCGCCCGTTCATTTACGCGCTGCTCTATGCCGCCCCAGCCCGTAGAGTAGGTATTGGCAGAGACGGACAGCGTACCCAAATCTGCTAACTGCATATCTACTCTACCCAGCGCTGCATAACCGCCCCTTTCATCTATGTGCGAAAGGCGCAATTCATTTATCCATACTTCGGTACCAATAGAGCTAGTACTACCGTCTTTTGGATTTTCCACGCCTATCAAAAAGCCCCTTACTTCGCCCAAGTTAGGATTACCCATTACCGAGAATGTTTTACCATCAATCACTTCGCGGTAAATAGTGTTGATTGGTGCATTGCTGCTGTTGCGGCGTATTTTTAAATTTACCAGTTCACTTAATGCAAAATCAAGGTTGTTTGCTTCCGGCCAAATAATAGCCGGATCCGAAGCACCCCACCGCGTAATTTTCAGTGGTATTTTTACTTCGTAATAATTATTAAGGAAATCCTGCCCAATACGAACAACTGCATTTACCTGTCCATCCTGCAGATTATCTATACCCAGCGATTCCGCATGGATAAACATAGATAACTCGCCGTACTGGCGCATATCGAGGTTGAGTGTTTTAAATACTGCACGGGCATCGCCATCCGTTAAATTTTGCACACGCAAGCTCATACTCTGCTCGTTTTGCAAAAGGTTGATGCCATTATTGCTCAGTGCCTGCACGCGCTCTATGCCGGGCGGGATTTTGTAAGGCACGGGGTAGCGGGCACTGTTTTCTTCGAGGTTAACAGCCAGTACATCAAAGTTGGTCTTGCTGTTTTCGGGCAGTTGGGTGTAAGCGCCGGTAGTGTCGAGTTCGTAGGTAAAGTTGCGCCACTGATTGCGCACGAGATCCATGGTTGCAAAACGCAATACTACCGAATCCTCAAAGCCGGTCATATACATACGGATAAAGCGGATGGATTTGAAATCAGGGATATTACCCACTTTAGCCGTATATTCATCAATCGGCACGCGGAAAAGGTACCAGTTTTCTTCGGATACAGCGCCATTCGCCAGTTTTGCTTTTACGAGCCGCTTATCGGTAATGTACTTTGTAAGACCTACATCCATTCCGGGTTTCAGTTCCACATCATATTCATAATATTCTTCCGTTTCGTTGAGCGTATTATCACGGTTGAGGTCTTCGTTATCGGGGTACAACGTAGCTGCCGGAGAAAACTCCGATGCGTTGGTAGCCACCGGCGAATTGCCTTGCGGGTTATTAAAATTTTTGTAGCGCTGCTGAATGCCGGCATTAGCTGCATCAAAGCGGCTGTCGCGATACCATAAATAATCGTCGTTGGAAGGATCGGTATTGGCGCGCTGATAAAGAGCGGATGCAGTACCAAAGTTAGTGGCAATATCTTGCAGGTATTGACGGCGCACAATTTTTTCGGAATCATCAGTCAGTCCATCAAAACCTACATCCTGGTAAGGCCGGTCGGCAGGATCGTTGCTGAAAGCATTGGTTACCTGAATGGGGTTTACCGGCGTTTTGCCCCATACCGAGGAGGTATCTACTGTCGCCGGCTGCGTAGGCGTGCTTAACCCGTTTTCGTAAAACCGACGGCCATCCTTCAATATATCTTCGCTGATATTACCCAGGTTAATAACCAGTTTACCGCCGGTGCTGGTTGGATTTTTAATAAACGGATCTTGTATCCAAAATTCAATAAACTGCACATTACTGGTTACAAAATCGGTTTGGTCTATGCTGCGCATAATACCGCCCCAACGCTTTTGCGGGTTTAGCAGCTTGCCGCTGCCCGAAATTTCTGATGGGTTGGTTTCGTAATTATATGGTCCCGGATCAGTGGGATAATACGCCATATCAAATGTAGTGCTTTGCACATCGGTGATGTTGGTAGTGCGTTGCGGAAAAAGTTCATTGGTATATACCGGGCGAACGCGCGGGTCGCTGAGTGCATTCAGGTCTCTGCGTAGCGGGTTGCTTGGGCTGTTTTTATCCTGCAGTACTGGCTCAATATTGTACCATGCGAGTTTTGCCCTGTTTTTGCCGTATGCCAGATCGTTGGTGAGGGTAGCTTCGGGAAAACGGGCAGTACCTTGCGGCGTGGAGGCAAGTGTCCAGGAAACTAACGGATAACGCAAGTCCACATTGCTGGTGCTACCTTCAAAGTCATCAATATAAATCAGGCCATTATTGCCTTTACCTATTTGCTGCGGATGTCCCGGTTTCAGCAACGCCGCTTCGCCATACGCATTGATGTTGCTGGCAGCAGTAGTGGTGTAAAAGGGCAATTTATCCAACAGGCGTGTAAGCCCCGGCAACTCGGCGCGATAGTTAAAATCCACGCCGTACATACTGTTGCTGATGGGATCTTCGCCGTAGTTCATTTTGGTGAAATATGGCCGCTCATTAATTTTCTCCATTGTGGCTCCAAGGCTCAGGTTTTTATTGACCAGATAATCTGCCCGTAAACCAATAAAACTGCGCTGCTGGATATTGAAAGTGGCATTGTTTTCAAACTGCACATTTACCGGCACGCCCGAGTTGATAATTGCCTGGTTGATAATCTTAAGCGTACCTAAATTGTAGTCAACGGTATAATCGCTGTTTTCCTGCAATATTTGCCCACCAGCCGTGACGACAACGGAGCCTTGCGGAATATTAAAACCACCCAAATAAATATCGGTATTAGAAGAGCCTTTTACCGTTCCATACAATACATAGCGGTTGAGGTTGGCATAGGTTTGCGCAATGGCTTTGATGGAATCGTATAGCTGGTAGTAAACGTATTTGTCCTTAATATTCGGCGGCTGATTGCTAAAGGCAAATGAATCGAGGTCTTTACCAAACGGCTCGAGTACCGGAAAAATAATTTTGCCCTGTTGCGATAAAACAGTAAAACTATCCACATAATCGTACTGGCCATCTGGCATTGGGTCGTTGCGGTTATTGAGCCGGTCTGCCCGTAAAATAGAAATTAACGGTGTACCGATCGCATTCTGATCCCCTTCGGGCAGGTAACGCTTCTGTCCGCCGCTGGGTTCCTGATAAAAAACATTCAGGTTAAAATCTTCCTGGCTTACACCCGACATATCTAACGAATACACGTTCTTCATCATCAACTGCCAGATAGGCAAATTAACGCGCTGCGAAGTGGCTTTCAACAATTTCAAAAACAGTACTTTTTGCACGCCCTGGTTGGAAGAATCTACCGCCACATCCTGCGAAAACTCCCCCACCTGATATACCCTGCCGTTGTAAGAATACTGGTATGCCACGGCAAGCACTTCATCGGGCTGCAATTGCTGGTAAAGCGAAATAAAACCCACCTGCGGATTAAAAAAGTATTCATTAGGCGAAAGCTGGCGGGCAAATGTTTTTTCGTAATCCTCCACCGGCTTTAACCCTTTTGCAACCAACACACTATTGATGGCAGACGGATTTCTGTTGACTGCACTAGCAGTTAAGAAGGAATATAAATCGTTAGCATTGTTTTGTGGCAAACTTTCGCTGGTGATAGAGTGAATATTTTGATTATAAGGCTGATTTTCACCCAAATCCATAAAACCTACTACATCCCGCGCCTGCGTAGTAGTGCCGGTATGATTGGTAACCCATACTTCTATGCGCTGTATTTGTATCTGACTGTTTACCACCGGCAGGCTGCGCATGGCATTGTTGAAATTCTTTCTAAAATACTGCGCCATGAGAAAGTTGCGGTTCTCATCATAATCATCGAGCCGCTTATTAATTTGCTGCGATAAGCCACCGCCCTGCAAAGTGATGGATTGCTTTTGCGAGCGTTCATTAGCCAAAGCAGCGGTAATGAACAGCCTGCCAAACTGCAACTGGGTTTTCAAGCCAAACAAACTTTGCACACTGCTCATGAGTGTGCCTTTGGTTTGGAAGGAGATATTACCGGCTTCTATTGATTTTAAAATTTCATCGTCCTTGCCTTTATAATCAAGTTTTAGCTGGTTTTCAAAGTCGAAATTGGCGAGGGTATTATAGTTAATAGGCAGCTTTAACTTGTTGCCAATGTTGGCCATCACATTCATGTTGGCATCCATGTCAAAATCGAAGCCGCCATTCTTGCGCGCTCTTTCGGAAAGTGTTGGGTTTTTAATATTTTGCCCCTGATAACCAAGACGTATGTCTACATTTCCCTGCGGCTTGATGGACACTTTTAAACCAGCAGAATCCAAACCGAAAATACGGTCGAACAAAGTGTTATATACCTGCATAGGCGGACGCTGTGCTCTGCGATTAAGCCAGTCCAGTGTTTTGGCACGCTCATTAAAATACGCCTCCTCTGCCCGTTGATTTTGCAGTTTCCAAAATTCATCAAAGCTTAAATAGGTAGGCTTGCGATAATATGAGTTGCCTATTTTTTCTATAATATAATACTGCTTTGTTTTAGGATCGTATTGAATATCCTGTTTTACAATGCCGGTATCACTTAAATAAAACGGATTGCGGTTAGAATAAGTAAAACGGTCTCCGCGCCTGTCATTAAAAGGGTAATGCAGCGAGTCTTTGGATAATGGACGCAATGTATCGGCAGCGGTTTGCGCCGCAGCCTGTAAGCAGCACCACACACCGGCTGTAAATAATACAACGCGAAATAAAAAAGATTGATAGCCCAATTTCAGTCAGCTCTGTTGAAGTAGAATTTTCCCTTATAAGCTTACATGTTTTTTAGTGATATTCTTATTAATTCCTCCAAGGGGGTATTGGATGTTGCGTTTTTCAGGGCTTTCTTTAAGGCTGCCTCTGCCAGCGGCCGGCCAATACCAAGTGAGGTTAGTGCATTTAACGCATCAACCTCGATAGTATTGCTTTGCGGTACAAAAGCATCCAGATTTGCAGTGCTTCCCTTGCTTAATTTATCCTTAAGTTCTACAATGAGCCTTTCGGCAGTTTTCTTACCAATCCCTTTTATGCTTTCCAACTGCTTTACATTGCCTTGCACAATAGCTTTTACTATTTCATCGGGCTTCATACCCGAGAGCATCATGCGCGCCGTAGAAGCACCTACGCCAGAAACACTGATGAGCTGCAGAAATAACTCTTTTTCCCGGTTATCATGAAAACCAAAGAGCGTTTGCGCATTTTCGGTAATGTGCAGATATGTGGACAACTGGCCGCTGCTGCTGTTGGCAATAGCGGTGTAGGTATTCAGGCTGATTTGTAGCTCGTAGCCTACGCCATTGACATCTACAATTACCTGCGCCGGCGATTTAATAATAAAATTCCCTCTTACAAAAGCAATCATAAACTTTAGTGGTTCAAAATTATGGTTTTATGATAAACAGCCTATTTTATTTTGGTGGAGCGGCGATTACTTTTAAGTGTTGTACTAATTGGTTTTAAAAGTATTAAGAATAACAGGGCGATAATTATACTTCTAATTATTAAGTATAAATCTCAATCCTGCATAATCAAACCAATATAGTTATAGTTAAGATGGCGTTTATTCAGCCAATTATTCAATTTTTTTACTGCTTTTCCAGGATTTAGCTGCTGTCTTTTTTCTTATAACCTGCCTTTTATCTTTATACTTCTCCGTATAAATAGCTTTTTAATCAGCGCATTACAAGTATATCCTTTATAAATTAGAATCTTGCTTCCGTAAGCGTTCTTTCAGCACATCACCTGTGTACCCTACGTACTACTTGTCTTTAAGACTGGAATAAAGAATATTGAGTGAGTATATATAAATAAAAAGACCCCGCAAATGCAGGGTCTTTGTGGGAGCACACGGGTTCGAACCGCGGACCCTCTGCTTGTAAGGCAGATGCTCTAAACCAGCTGAGCTATGCTCCCTTTTGTGATTGGGAGTGCAAAGATAACCGCCCATTTTATTTGTCCAAATTTTTTTTAAATACCAGCACACTTTTTTCATATAAATTTTCATAACCTAATTTTGCAGTATGAATGTTGTAAACATAGGATTCAAACCTCAGCAGGAGGAGGATGTGGACGTGCTTACCATGCACGAATTTCCTTACCATCTGATTGTATGGAATGACGAGGTGAATACCTTTGAGTGGGTGATAGAAACATTGATTGAAATCTGCCACCACTCGCCCGAGCAGGCAGAGCAGTGCGCCATGCTTATTCATACCAAAGGCAAATACGCCGTAAAGCAGGGCGACTACGATACCCTAAAGCCTATGCGCGATGCGATAACCGATCGTGGCATTGGGGCCACCATAGAGTCTGTTGTAGAAAAATAACCTTTTTTGATGCCGCTGCACATACTGGATAGCAGAATATGGTTTCCACCTGTAAACGATGCTTTGGAGGATGGCTTACTTGCTATTGGCGGAGACCTTTCAGTAGCGCGTTTACTGCTCGCTTACAGGCAAGGTATTTTTCCCTGGTATGATGGCGATGTGCCGCTGTGGTGGAGCCCCGACCCGCGCTTTGTTTTATATCCCCATAACCTTCGTATCAGCAAGAGCATGAAGCAGTTGCTGAAGCAACAGAAATTTCATTTTACTATCAATACAGCTTTTGAACAAGTCATTAAGCAATGTATGCTCATAGAACGTCCCGGGCAAGGTGGCACATGGATAAACGAGGATGTAATAGAAGCATACACCACCTTGCATTATCAGGGTTTTGCACATAGCGCCGAAGTATGGCAAGATGAACAACTCGTAGGCGGCTTGTACGGCATACGGCTCAGCAATCTTTTTTTTGGCGAAAGCATGTTCAGCCTGCAAAGCAATGCCAGCAAATATGCTTTTATTAGTTATGTGCAACAGTTGATAAAAGAAGGGGTGATATTGATAGATTGCCAGGTTTATACGCAACACCTGGAAAGTCTGGGTGCAGGAATGATAAGCCGCGAGGCATTTATAAAAGTGTTGAAAGAAAATGTTCAAAGCCCCTATCCTCTACAGGGGAATGTTTAACCCTACAGCTTTATTAGCCATATTCTACAGATATCCTTACCCGTCGGAATCTGAAATAATTTAAAATAGCAATCAATTTTTTACACTATTTCCTGTATAAACTTAAAATAATTGACCGTTATCTCAGAGGGTGTTTAACCATCCGGCAGGCTGCTATCGGTAAGTGCCGCGCCCGCTGGAACAGTAAAAAATTTATACAACCAGGAAATTTATTATTAACCGGCATAAAATATTTTAATATATCAGCGTTATATTAAAATGGATAAGTAATGTAAAAAAACAGCATCTTTGCGCTACTGCATAGATTGCACTGTTTATTGACTGACTATAATTTTTTTTATCGAAACATATCTACCCGTATCATTGCTGCTTATTGTTTGTTGCTTACTTTGCTATGCACCACTGGCAGCACACTACTGTTTCAATCTAAAAAAGTAAACTCTGATGAAGCTACAACAACTGCTTACTGCTGCTTTTACAGCTATGGTATGTTTTGGATTTTTTTGTGCCCGCGCGCAAACTACAGGCGATGGCAGTACAATTAACATTGTAACTACGGCGGTGCCTTTTTTGCGCGTATCGCCCGATGCGCGCACCGGTGGTATGGGCGAGGCTGGTATTGCTACGTTGCCCGATGCCAACTCTGGTTTTTCCAATCTGGCAAAAATTCCCTTTGCCCAAAGCAGAACCCAGATATCTGCCACCTATACGCCATGGCTGCGCAAAATAACCCAGGATGTGTATCTTGCTTCCTTAGCGGGATACTACAAGATAGACGATGAACAGGCTATTAATGTTGGATTGCGATATTTTAATTTGGGCCAAATAGAATTTACGGATTATAACGGCAATTCGCTCGGCAGCCAACGCCCCCGCGAGTTTGGACTGGATTTTGGCTATACCCGCAAATTATCTGACCGGCTTAGCCTCGGTGTGGCTTTGCGCTATATCAATTCCAGCCTGGCTTCCGGTGCTATTGGTGGTACCGATTACCGCGCCGGCAATTCCGTAGCCGGCGACCTTAGCTTGTATCACAGTGGATTGGATGAAGACGGCAAAGGCTTTACCTGGGGTATGGCTATTACTAACCTTGGTGCCAAAATTGGTTATACCAATAATGCACAGGCAAAGGATTTTATACCTGCCAATATAGCCATTGGTGCAGCTTATACCAGCCTTATTGATGAAGACAGCAAGATAACTTTAGCAGCCGATTTGAACCACTTATTAGTACCTGCTCCACCGGTATTAAGTTCTGATCCGGCAGACTCTATACCCAACCAGCAAAAGATTGATGATTACCGCAGCACGGGCGTATTTGAAAGCTGGTTTAAGTCGTTTGATAATAAGAGCTATTCACTATCACTGGGCGCCGAGTTTTGGTACAACAACCAGTTTGCCGCACGCGCCGGTTACTATTGGGAAACAAAAGAATCGGGCAACCGCAAATACTTTACGCTGGGCGTAGGTTTGAAGTATAATGTGTTTGGGTTTAATTTTTCTTATCTTGTTCCATCGGGTGGCAATGGCACTACGCAGAATCCACTGTCAAATACGCTTCGCTTTAGTTTAATGTTCGACCTGGATAATGAAACCAACGGCACGCTTGGCGGACAATAAAGTGCTTTTGCATAAAATATTAAAACAAAAAGCGAAGGCAGTTACCTTCGCTTTTTTTCATCTGTATTATGAGTAATCTTAGAATAGGACAAGGTGTGGATTTTCACCGGCTGGTGGAAGGCAGGGATTTGTGGCTGGGCGGTGTATTAGTACCACATACCAAAGGCGCTTTGGGCCACAGCGATGCCGATGTATTGCTTCATGCTATATGCGATGCACTGCTTGGCGCAGCCTGTTTGGGCGATATTGGCACCCACTTCCCCGATACCTCGCAGGAGTTTAAAAATATTGACAGTAAAATTTTACTGCAACGCACGATGGAGTTGCTGGAACAGCATGTTTACACCGTTATTAACATAGATTGTATGCTTTGCCTGCAGGCGCCTAAAATAAAGCCCTATATACCTCTAATGCAGGAAGTAATAGCGCATATTTTGAAAGTAGAAAAAGATGCCATTTCGGTAAAGGCCACCACTGCCGAAGGCTTGGGCTTTGTAGGTCGTGAAGAAGGCGTGATGGCGTATGCTACGGTATTGATTGAGAAAAATAAGCTGCTTTTTTAAAAGGGATTTATTATCGTATGTGTTTATAATTACATTTGCAGCCCGGTCTTGTAGTACAATGGATAGTATAAGGGTCTCCGAAGCCTTTGATTCAGGTTCGATTCCTGACAAGACCACATAAACATAAAATAAGGGGTTGATATTCAATCTCTTATTTTGTTTACAGCTTACTCAGATGGCTGAATAGTTGGCTAATTCAATGATAAGCGTCTAAAGTTTGTTTGTTTATTATGACAGGCATATTTTAGTTAATGTATCAGTTTGATAAATAAAGTATCTATGAAACAAGATAAAGCATTGCTGTAAAGTTTTAATTACCTGCTGCGCCAGCCACAGCGCGGAAACGATACCTTGATTTTAAAATTTCCTCGTTCCATTACCTATAAGTCCATTCACCGGAGAGTACAACGGGTGATTGGAAGGGATCACCAACATGTACCTACTTTGCTTGTGTTATAAAAGACTTCCTACTTGGCATCATTTTTATTGTCATATTCCCATAGGAATCAGTATCTAAAATCCCCGCTTGCTATGAAATTCATCACACTGCACATCGTGTATTCGGTAGCTATTGTTATTGGCATACTCGTCTTATTCATTTATATTCTATTTATCCGGTTCAGAGCGCCGTTTAAAGCCAAACCAGTTGAGGACAAAGACAAGCCACAAGAGCGCAAAGGCACATATAGAAAGTTTGGTAGGTTTTCTGAATGGAATCTGAACTGAGTGGCGAGGCATTTTATTTCCTGGCATGTTTATTTGGCTTAGGAACCAATATTGATCTTCTGAAATTCATCGCTCAAAGTCTCCTGTTTTATTTATCGGCCATGCCTGTCGTATTTGCCTTAGTGTCAACTTTTATACTTATTGAGATAAGAAAGATTTTTAAGCAGAAGCAAAAGCATAAACATGAGTAAAGCACAGGGCTTCATGCTCTTGAGGAGTTGATATGCTCAGGCGAGAAGCTACTTTTATAATCTGTACCTTCATTTGGGCGGCAAAAGTAATGTTACTCACTTCATCATCTGATAAACAATCTCAAGCTGCCGCCTGCAAATAGCAGAGGCAGTCATAATTTATCTTCAGCAGCATAATTGTTTGCTGTAGCTCTGCTGCAAAGCCTTTTAATTTATGATATTCAAATCCTGAGTCCTGAGTAACCTTAGAAACCAAGGTGCGGAAGTGCCAATTGCGGTAGTTATTGCTTCTCTTAAACGATAACGAAGCACATTAGAGTAGTGATCAATATAAAGGGGGATCATACATAGCAATCATATCAGCAATAAAGAGCCGCTTAGACATAACAGCCAATTCTCTGTTGTGGATATACATTAAATGATTTGGATCCAAGTCTTTCGTCCGGCAGAATGTTACAAATAATGCTGGGATTTTAGAAAGGTCTTGTGCAGCCGTTTGTTTTGTATCGTCAATTTTGGTAAGTAAGGCTTTAAATACTTGTGGGTTCAAGGTATTTATTAATCTTCCTACTTCCATGTGTTGCATATGTCTTAATAACCAAAACCTGTTGAGCAAAAGCATTCATTCAGGCACATACTACTCGTTGCAAAAAACAAATGCGTATTTTCAATGTATGGAAAACGAAGGCAAAAAAGAACGGGTGATAGAAGCCCGTATGAAATTGAAATCCCGCTTTGAAGAGAAGATGAAGCTAACGCCTTCTATAGCTGATAATAAGCCACTGGGCAGCGGACCGCTTAACCGCCATGGTATGCCGGCTATACCTGTAGGGCAGGTAGTAACAACAAAGTGGCCGGTACTGGACCTGGGTGAGCAGCCTGAAGTACCATTACAAGACTGGCGACTTACCATTGATGGCGCGGTGGAAAATCCCTTGGTGCTAACGTGGGAGGAATTTATGGCACTACCACAAACAACAGGCACCTCCGACTTTCATTGTGTAACAACCTGGTCAAAACTGAATATGAATTGGAAAGGGGTACGGCTGATGGACCTGGCAGCACTGGTGCAGCCAAAGGAGCAGGCTACGCACATTATGTGTTATGGCTATGATGATTATAGTGCCAACCTATTGCTGGAGGAGGCATTGAAGCCGGATGTACTGCTGGCGCATACCGTAGAAGGAATGCCATTACCCGAAGAGCATGGTGGGCCAGTGCGGATGATAACACCGCAACTGTATGCATGGAAAGGCGCGAAGTGGATAAACCGTATTGAATTTATGACAGCAAACCGATTGGGCTTTTGGGAAAAAAGAGGTTACTCAAACACTGCTTACCCCTGGCGGAATGATAGATACAGTTAAAAGTGAGGGCGTATATACTAAACATTATTTACAGGATTGCCCTTTCTAAAATCTATTTATTCATCCCCTGCAAGCCTTCCTTTAAACTTGTATTTAACTGTTTAAGATATTCGCTTACAGAAGTAGCATTGCCGGATGCTGGCTCTTTAGCAGAACACCCCATTTTTATATAGTTTTTTACGTCAGCCATTTGCCAGATGGCACCACCGCTCATAGCAGGATAATCTTTCTTAAACCGTACCATTTCCAACTTTATCTCATCGGGCGTTTTGCTATTATGGTTGGTAGCGCATTTATCAAAAGCTCCGCGGCAGAGAAATATGGGATACACGGGAATATTGGTTGCCAAGCTATCGTGCCATGGCGCAGGGGTATTACGAGTTCCGCCATCGTAACATTGTAAATAAACAGCATCTACCAATCCACGCTGTGATCCGTCAATAATAGCTTTCCAATATTGCTTACGGGTAAACGGGCATAGGGTCATGTGCATATTGAGTTTACCAATCATCTCTCCAAATTGGATAATAGACGGGCTGTCATATACCGATTCATCATCAATGCAAACCGCATCTACGCCTATCTTGTCTTTCAGCACCTTGCTTATGTTGTACAAAGTACTGTTGGTGCCGGTTCCTGTGGTGATGGTTGCAGGTACTCCTTTTGTAGTCGTATCAGTCCAATCTTTTATAAAATCATATGTGTTAGGTGGTTGGTTATACCATCTGCCTTCCAATAAAATTTCGATGCGTGTTACCGTTGTAGGTGACTGTTTTAAAGAGGCTACACGTTTCAGCCATGTCGCATTGCCAACATATTCACCATTGTGAATGATGGGGTTCTTGCTATCATCGCCCGAATACACATCACCGTCTGCATGTATGTAAAAGCTGGATAGGATAACCGTTGTGAAACCAGAGGCTTTTATCATCGTATAAGTAGAATCATCACCCGGATACATACCACGGCCAAAGAGGGTAAGGTTGGGATCAGCCGGTGATAAAGGGTTTGTGGAGGCAGGCTGGGAATAAACACAGATAAAAGCACCTGTACATAAAAAGATGGATAAGAAAAGTAATGTTTTCAAAACTTGGTTTTTTACTGCGCAATGTAAAACTAATCAACGCTTGTTACTGTAGCAATTATTCCATTAGTCTATTCAACAACCTGTTCATCTTTTATACCATTGATAAGTAACTGTTCTAAAATTTTCGCAGAAGTTTTTTCAGGATTAATCAGATCATAAAGTGTCACTTTATCCAACAACTGATCTATCGTATATTGAATCATTTGCCAAAGGGAACGGGCAGAGCAATCAACAGAATGGGTGCATAATTTCATGGTACCTGCATGATTGCCGCAAAAGCCGTTATCATATAACGGTCCGCCTAAAGCTTTCAGCACATTATTAATGACGATTTCTTTTGCAGGTAAAGCTAATAGATACCCACCTATATTGCCAGGAGTGCTTTTGATGAAACCAGCCAAACGTAGTATGCGGGTGAGCTTCGCCACATAATGCGGCGTCAAGCCCTCTGCTTCGCTCAGTTGCGGAATGCTCATGCCATTGGCATTGTTGCAGGAGGCAATCCGCACCAACAAACGCAAACCATATTCTTCCTGTGCAGTTATTTTCATTATTAATGTGTAAATATCAATCGTTAGTTAAATACAATCCTGTCTTATCACAGCCATCCAAGTTCCAGTTGTGCTTCTTCCGACATCATGCTTTTATCCCAGGAAGGAGTCCATGTAACTGCAACATGCACATCATTCACGCCTTCTATTTCTTTTACTTTTTGATCTACTTCTACCGGCAAAGATTGCGCTGCCGGGCAGCTTGGCGCCGTCAGCGTCATGGTGATCTGCACATTATTGATTGGCAGAATGTCTATCCGGTAAACCAATCCCATATCATAAATATTCACCGGGATTTCGGGGTCGAAAATGGTTTTTAAACATTCAACCACCTTATCTCTTAAAACGTCTGCTTCTATCATACTACATTTTTAAGTTTATAAGCCAGGGCATAATTTTTCATCTGCTTTACCATAGATAATAAACCATTTGATCTTGTCTGAGCCAAATGATTCATCATGCCAATTTTATTAATGAAGTCCAGCTTCGCGTTCACAATATCATCGGCATTTTGCCCGGATAAAACCCGTATCAGCATGCTGATCAATCCTTTTACAATTACTGCATCACTGTCGGCTTCGTAAAAAATTTTTCCATTGTTGTAATGAGCAACCAGCCATACAGAGGATTGACAGCCTTTTACTTTATTTTCATCTCTCCTATATGCCTCTTTTATTGGCGGCAATTTTTTTCCGAGGTCAATGATGTATTCGTATCGGTCATCCCAGTTATCAAACAAAGAAAACTCCTCTACAATCTCATTTTCAATTTCATCTATTGTCTTATGCTCACTCATAACAACATCTTAATTACTTTTTGCAAACCCGTAATTAAACTATCAATTTCTTCTTTCGTATTGTACATGGCAAACGATGCTCTTGCAGTGCCGGGAATTTTATAACACTCCATCAACGGTTGTGCGCAATGATGTCCTGTACGCACGGCAATGCCTCTGTTATCCAACAGTATTCCCAAATCTTGCGGATGTACTTTCTCCACTACAAAAGAAATCACGCTCACTTTATTCTTTGCGTTGCCAATAATTTTTAAACCTTCAATCTGCATTAATTGTTCTGTAGCATAACAGAGCAATTCATTTTCATGTTCGCGAATTTTTTGTTTGCCAATCCATTTTGTAAAATCCAATGCTGCTTTGAGAGCAACGGTATCGGCAATGTTGGGCGTGCCTGCTTCAAATTTATAAGGAAGGTCGTTGTAGGTAATGGCATCGAAATACACATCTTTTATCATTTCACCGCCGCCCTGGTATGGCGGCATAGATTCCAGTAACTCCTTTTTACCATACAACACACCAACCCCTGTTGGACCATAAATTTTATGAGAAGAGAAAACAAAAAAATCGCAGTCTAAATCCTGCACATCTATATCCAAATGAACAGTTGATTGGGCGCCATCTACCAAAGTAACTGCACCCACCGAATGCGCGCCTGCAATGATATTTTTTACAGGATTGATCGTTCCCAATACATTGGACACATGTACAATAGAAACCAGTTTTGTTTTCTCAGAAAGCAGCTTATGGAATTCATCCATCATCAACTCACCATCCTCATTGATAGGAATGATTTTAAGAACCGCACCTTTTTCCTGCGCCAACATATACCATGGAACAATGTTGGAATGATGTTCCATGCTGGAGATGATAATTTCATCACCGGCTTTTATGTTTTGTCTTCCCCAGGTTTGCGCTACCAGGTTAATTCCTTCCGTTGCCCCACCTGTAAAAATGATCTGCTCCCTGCTTGCTGCATTAATGAATTGCTGAACAGTATCTCTGGTAGCCTCAAATGCAGCAGTAGCTTCTTCGGCTAACGTATGAATGCCGCGGTGAATATTTGCATTGTAATGACTATAATAGTTTACCAACGCATCAATTACTGCCTGCGGTTTTTGCGTGGTTGCAGCATTATCAAAATACACCAATGGTTTCCCCTTCACTTCCCGCTGAAGCGCAGGAAAATGTTTGCGTACTGCCGCAACATTAAAAGCTTTATCTATTTCAATTGTTTCAATCATTCTAATTCGTATAATTCGTGAATTAAAATTGGTATTATTCTATTTCCACTCCTAATCTCCTGGAAATCAGTTCATCCACATGCTGGCGAATAGCCTCTGGTTTGATGTGCCCGAGAATATCAACAGCAAAAGCATGAATCAACAACGATTTTGCTGCTGCTTCGCTGATACCTCTGGAGCGGAGATAAAACAAGGCTTCTTCATCCAGTTGCCCAACGGTACAGCCATGTGAGCACTTTACATCATCGGCAAAAATTTCCAACTGCGGCTTTGTATTAACCGTGGCATTATTAGAAAGTAGCAGGTTTTTGTTGGATTGATAGGCATTTGTTTTTTGGGCATCTTTCTGCACAAAAATCTTTCCGTTGAATACGGCTGTTGCGTTATCATCCACAGCACCTTTGTACAATTCATTGCTTTGGCAATGCGGTTTTACATTATCAACTACCGTGTGATTATCTACATGTGTAGCCCCCTTTAAAAAATACAAGCCAAAGAAGTGGGATTCGGAATATTCCGCTTCCATGGCAATATTGAGGTTATTGCGAACAATGCCGCCATCCAGCGAAACAGTAACCGTATTCACCAGGCTCTTGCCTATCTGGCGAATATGCGTGGTGGTTACCTGGTTGGTGTGTGCAGCATCATTTTGAATTTTATAATATTCAACCAATGCATCTTTTTCAACAACAATTTCGGTTACCTGATTGGTGAAGCTTTCCGCAGCGCCAAATGTTGCATAATTTTCGGCAAAAATTACCTGTGCATTTTCTCCAACATAAATAAGCACTCTTGGCTGAGCAAGAATGTTGGCTGAACGGGCATCAATAATGTTATAGATATACACCGGATGCTCAACAATATCTCCTTTTTTAACATGAATAAAAACACCTTCTGCGGCAAATGCAGTATTCAGCGCATTCAATCCATCGTTAATGTATTTGCTGCTATGCCCAAGATGTTGTAAAACAAGCTCCCGGTATTCACTCTTTGTGGCTTCTTCCAACGAAATAACGGTGAGATTTTCTGAATGAATGGTAGATAGTTCATTTGAATACAAACCATTAACAAAAACCAGTTCATTTGTTTTTTCATCACCGGGAAAGCGAATAGCATTTAAATCACTTTCAGAGATGGAAGCAGAAATATCTTCGGGATTAAAAGCATATTCCTTATTGAATACACCATTGATTCTGGTGTACTTCCATTCTTCATTTTTCACCGTTGGTATGCCCAAGGTATTGAAGGTATTGAACGCATGTTGCTCAATAGGCGTTAATACACTGCTGCCATTATTGGATTGCAGTTGTTGGTATCTTTCTTTTATTGTTTCAATCGTGTTCATGTTCCTCCTTGGTTATGCTTCCTGAGCTACTTCGTTTTTGATAAAATCATACCCTTTTTCTTCCAACTCAAAAGCCAGTTCTTTGGTACCCGATTTTACAATGCGACCATTATACAACACATGCACAAAATCGGGAACAATATAATCGAGGAGGCGCTGATAGTGCGTAACTAATAAAACCGCATTGTCTTTGTTGCGAAGTTTGTTAACGCCATTAGCAACAATGCGAATGGCGTCTATATCCAGCCCGGAATCCGTTTCATCAAGAATGGCAAGCTTTGGCTCCAGCATTGCCATCTGGAAAATTTCATTACGCTTCTTTTCACCGCCGGAAAAACCTTCATTTAATGAACGGCTTAACAGCGATTGGTTAATCTCTACCATTGCCATTTTTTCCCGCATCAGCTTTAAAAACTGTACAGCATCATAAGGCGCTTGTCCACGGTATTTTCTTACTTCATTTACCGCAGTTTTAATAAAGTTGGTGGTTGTTAATCCCGGAATTTCTACCGGGTATTGAAAGGCTAAGAAGATGCCTTCGCCGGCTCTTTCTTCCGGCGATAATTCCAAAAGATCTTTTTCTAAAAATTCAACGGAGCCGCCTGTTACTTCATACTCAGGGCGTCCGGCCAGTACAGAAGCCAATGTGCTTTTACCCGAACCATTTGGTCCCATAATTGCGTGCACCTCGCCCGCTTTTATATCCAGGTTAATTCCTTTTAAAATTTCCTTTTCTTCAATGCGTGCATGTAAATTGTTTATCGAAAGCATGTTTATCTTATTTCTTATTTAGTATATTTTGATGAATTATCCTACGCTACCTTCCAGGCTAATTGCTAACAGTTTTTGTGCTTCAATAGCAAATTCCATTGGCAATTTGTTCATCACTTCTTTGGCAAAACCATTAATGATTAATGCTACTGCTGTTTCGGTACTAATACCTCTTTGGTTGCAATAGAATATCTGATCTTCCCCAATTTTTGAAGTGGTTGCTTCGTGCTCAACCACAGCGGTATTATTTTTCACCTCGATGTATGGGAACGTATGCGCACCACATTTATCACCTAATAACAGCGAATCGCACTGAGAGAAGTTTCTTGCATTGGTGGCATTCTTACCAACATGCACCAGGCCACGGTAGCTGTTATTGCTAAAGCCTGCGGAAATACCTTTTGATACAATGCGGCTTCTTGTGTTTTTGCCAAGATGCAGCATCTTTGTTCCGGTATCTGCCTGCTGGTGGTTATTGGTTACGGCTACGGAATAAAATTCGCCGGTTGAATTATCGCCTTTTAAAATCACGCTCGGATATTTCCAGGTAATAGCAGAACCGGTTTCTACCTGTGTCCACGAAATTTTTGAATTCACCCCACGGCAAATTCCCCGCTTCGTTACAAAGTTGTAGATGCCGCCATTGCCTTCTTTATCGCCGGGATACCAGTTTTGAACAGTTGAATATTTAATTTCTGCATTGTCCAGTGCAATCAATTCTACTACGGCTGCGTGTAACTGGTTTTCATCACGCATAGGCGCCGTACAACCTTCGAGGTAACTTACATAAGCACCTTCATCGGCAATGATCAGCGTTCTTTCAAACTGACCGGTATTCTCGGCGTTAATGCGGAAATAGGTGGATAATTCCATAGGGCAACGAACGCCTTTTGGAATATACACAAAGGAGCCATCGCTAAATACAGCAGCGTTTAATGCAGCAAAATAATTATCGGTAATTGGAACAACAGAGCTTAAATACTGTTTAACCAAATCAGGATGATTTTTAACAGCTTCACTCATCGAGCAGAAAATGATTCCAAGTTCTCCGAGCTGCTCTTTGAACGTTGTAGCAATGGAAACACTATCAATTACAGCATCCACTGCAACGCCGCTTAGCCGCTTTTGCTCTTCGAGAGAAATGCCCAGCTTTTCAAACGTTTTTCTCAGCTCAGGATCAATTTCATCAAGGCTATTTACTTTTGGCTTTTGCTTTGGAGCAGAATAATAAATAATATCCTGATAATCAATTTTTGGATAATGCAGGTTTGCCCAATGCGGCTCTTCCATTTTTTGCCAATGCCCGAAGGCTTTCAACCGCCATTCCAGCATCCATTCCGGCTCATTTTTTTTGGCGGAGATAAAGCGAATGGTATCTTCAGTAAGCCCTTTCGGGGCAGAGTCGGCTTCAATTTGAGTGACAAAGCCATATTTATACTCCTGATTCACAGTGTCGTGTATCGTAAGGAGGTCTTCATCAAGCGCTTCCAGTTGAGGCTCTAAAACATCTTCTGATTTCATGCGGCAAAGGTACCACTGTTTGTACAAAAAAGTATAAACAGAAGTAAAAACCTTCCTTAATTTTCCCGATAGCGCTAATAAAAGTACCCACAAATGCACGCCAGCATAGAGGTTTGCGGGAGGAAGTGCTCCAGGAGAAAATTTATTTCAACCGGAACCATAACCGTATTACCAAAACGGAATTAGGGCTGGGTAAAATGGGTAAAATGGTTTGTCTAAGATTACATAAAAGATAATTAAGAGAGGGCTACGGGTATATCGTAAGCATCTTTCAATAAAAATTATCCCCTTTCGGAAATAAGATTTACCACTCATGAATCTTCGTTACAACAATCAGTATGCTCTATTATCCAATGGCAATTGTAAGTGATGAACAATGGTAAATTATATTGAAAATGTAATGAACTACCTCGCAGCAAGCTGACGAGGTATCAAAACAGCCTTAGCTGCTGTTGGTGAATCCTTTTATATTCTTTTTCGGCTCCCTGCGCTTTGACATAGTGCTGAATGGTATTTTCATCTCCATGTCTGCCTACGGTATTTACGTAGTATCCTTTCGTCCAAAACTCCCCACCCCAAAGCTTTTGTTTTACTTCCGGATGCAATCTAAAAATCTCTCTGGCTGTGATACTTTTGACAGTCCGGATGATTTGTGTTGGACTCATCGCAGGAACACTTTGGATCAAAAAGTGGACATGATCCTTATCCATTCCTATCTCAATGAACTCCATCTCGTAGCGTTTTGAAATCTCAAGGCATACTTCTTTTAAACTTCCATCAACCGCTTCTGAAAATACAACCCTGCGATACTTGGCAGGACATACATAATGATACAATAAAACTGATACATTATGACTCTTATGGATATATTCACTCACTACATAAAGATAATACCAAAGGCGAAGCAGAGCTTCGCGGAACTAACCCCAAGAGATTAGATACAGCGGGAAATCACAAACAAGAACCAAGACGGATTATGAATGCAATACTGCACTTTATAACATAAACCGTTGATAATGGGCATTTGCGCCAGTAGGAAATAAAAACTTCTTTAGTCAGGCACCTTATTTTATAATCTTTTTTTCATACTCCTTCCTAAAAAAATTATCTATTTTTCGCCCAATTTAACAGCGTATTCATTTGTAAGGTATTATAGTAATTGCGCCGGCTGTTTACTGTAATACCACTAAAGAAGATGTTCGAACTTGTTTTTACCACTGATACTGCTGTTATGAATTTTTACAGTTATGAAACCTTTTGAAAGAGTGGTGCTGCTTGTATTTGCACTACTTGTTATTTATAGCTCTGTTGACCTGCTGAACTATAGTTCATGGTCAAAATTCTATTTAGGTATTACCCTTATTACCTTTTCACTGCTTGTTTTATTCATTGTATTTAAGTCTTTTTTCAATCATAAAAACTAACACAGTCATGAACACTAAACGGCTTTTATATGCTGCAGCCATTGTTGCAGTGGTCGTCTTTTTCTTTTCTTTTGTGGGCTGCGAGCGCATTGATGCCGGTAATGTAGGCATTAAGGTAAATAATGCCGGCGGCGAACGGGGTGTTTCCAAAACTGAGTATGTAACGGGATGGGTATTCTACAGCCGCTTTATCAGCCGCATTTATGAGTTCCCCACCTTTCAGCAGCACAAGGAGTATGAGCCATTTGTAGTTCCTTCCAAGGGCGGAACCATCTTTACCGTACATCCTTCGTTTAACTACAATTTAAATCCTGGCGAAGTAGGGTCTATGTTTCAAACTTTCCGGCTGCCGCTCAACCAGTTGGAAGAAGGTTATTTGAAAAATGCGGTATCTGTTACCATCCGCGAAGTAACTAACACTTTTACCGTTGATAGTATATTGAACAATCTATCACTGTACGACGCTGCCATTGTAAGTGGACTGAATAAAAAACTATCTCCTTTTTTCACCGTTTCCACCTTTACCTCCGGTTTGCAGCCCGATGAGAAACTGGCAGCTACCATTGCCGCCAAAGCCGATGCGATACAACAGGCATTGCGAATAGAAAATGAGCAGAAAGCCATACGTGCCAAAGCGGAAAATGATATTATAGAAGCGAAGCGCGACAGTGCTGTGCTTGTAATTGGTGCATTGAGTGAAGCGCGTGCTATCCGGGAAAAACAAAATGCACTCACGCCTGAATATGTGGAGTATCAAAAAGTATTGAAA
>NZ_SZQL01000049.1 GCF_005233845.1 Ilyomonas limi | reverse complement strand
GCTGTAGTAACATCTATGAGCTGAAGAATATTCAATCATGTAAATCCACAGCGTACTAAATCTATCTCTTTATGTAGTACCTTTATTCACATATCACCCCTCGAAAACCGCTTTACATAGGATGCACTTGTTGGCTGTAGCCCAATATCTTTTTGAGTTTTGTTTTCCAATACTTCTCTAAATCATATTCGTCTGGACCAACCTTTTTTGTCACGTTAAAGCTTTCAATAGATTTTTTCACGCTACTTATAAAGAGTTTACAATTTGTCAAGTTGCCACTGTTGTCTGTGTCATAACTTGTGTCAAAGTTCATTTCAAGCGACGCAATTTCAATTCGTTTTTTGTTCTTAAAGGTGAGAAGGTTTGAGTGAACTGGGCTGTTCATTAATTTTCCAAATTGGTTTTCAAAGTAAATGTGTTTGGAAGAATTTAAGGTTGTCCAATCTCTACTAATTGTACAGTCAAGTGAATCGGAAAAGCGATTATTCAGTTTGTCAAAGAAATAAATTTCACCGTGCCATTTCCAATAAAAAATTAAGTCCTTATTGCCGTCACCATCTAAATCATTTGTAATGTCGTAGTCATTGTGATTACCTAAATTCTCAAATTGAATATTGTCAATCCATTTGTTTCCTTTGTAAACTTGAACTGTTCCATCAAATGTTGCGTCGTTATGGACTATTCTAAAATGTGTCTTGTTAACTGTGAAAGTATCAATATAACCTTCTGAACCTGCGTGGTCAATTTCTTTATTCCAAAATGGCAGCTTTTCGTAGTCTTTTTTCCAAGCTTTTATATTGATTTCTTTAACATTGGTTTGTCCAAAGCTACTCTGTCCAAGTAGTAAAAGTATTATGAGTAAAACTTTTTTCATTTCAAGTTTGCGGATTGTCAAATGGGTTACAGCCAACGTTAAAGTATTGCCGAAGGCGGGATATTTTATAACGTCCAGCCTGGAACTAAAGATAAATAGAATTATAAAAGCTGATAAACATTTAATTGACGCAGCGAAGCAAGTCAAGCCCGAACCGATGCTGATAGCGAGATGCAGATGATGATATATTCTTCTGCGCCGCTTTTGGCAATACTATGTTAGTGGCCGTTTTTAATACAGTCCTGGTATTGGAAATCTATATCCAATAAAATACTTTTTACCAT
This sequence comes from Ilyomonas limi, assembly GCF_005233845.1. GTDB lineage: Bacteria > Bacteroidota > Bacteroidia > Chitinophagales > Chitinophagaceae > Ilyomonas > Ilyomonas limi. Next base: position 2,305 of record NZ_SZQL01000049.1, on the reverse strand, counting down.
TGATTTCAAACGCTTGCTTTTCTCGTCTTTTCTTGATGAGTTTTGTCAACTGGCTGAAATATTTTTTGTCTAAGAATATACTTGTAACATGACCTTCATGCTTTCTTGTGTCTGGACTATTAAGGTCAGGCCAATTTGCGGGCCATTGAATTGGTGTGTCAGGTGAGTGGCTATAGTCAGACAACATTATTTCAATTTTGTCAGGTATCCACTTCGTGTATTTGTCAGCGTCAAAGTTTAATACGAAGTCATGAATTTTGAGAACTTGCGATGGAAATCTTTTCCGATAATCCTTTGATGAAATATATCCGTAAACTGAAACACGAACCAAAGTGTCAAGCTTTACAAAAACGCTATAAGAAGGATTGTCTGCCGCCATTATTTCGCCATTAGGGTCTGGATTAGTTGCATTGTAAAATCTGCTTTTTTGAAAGAGGGTGTCTCTCAAGTTAAGTTCATCAATGAGTTCCAACTTTTCGCCTTCGTCAAGGTGTGTCACATTATAGCCTCCACCTTTCCAAAATAAAACTTTGCCATTGTCATACAAAATGAAGGGTGGGCCTTCTGCTCCCATGAACATAGCCCATGGGTCGCTAACACGATACCAAAAGATTGGTTTTCCAAAACTTGTGTCTAGCTGTCCAAATGTACTTTGTCCGATAAAAAGTAAGATGAGAAGAAAAACTCGTGTCATGTTTTTATAGGTAGATGCTATAATTAGAGAGTTTGCATAATGGCTACTAACGGTTAAGGCTTGCTGCCGGAGCGGCAAGTTTGCACGTCAGCTTGGATAAAGATATATAGTTTAATAGAATTGCTGATGTTCAGCACAGATTCGTCAAGCCGCTATGGCAGCAAACCCGCTGTTGTGTGCTGTACATTACTTATCAATCAATGTGTCATTATGAAAGCTTTGTTGTTTTATGATCTGTCCGTCCTTTGAAAATACTTTCCAAACACTGTCGCGTTTGTCGTTTTTCCAAAAACTTACACTTCTTATTTTTTTAGAATCGTCGTAGAACTCGGTTTTGGTTGTGATTTCATCGTTACCTATTCTGGTAAACGTTTCAGCAGACGCATAGGGGCTTCTTGTCAGGTCATCATATATAAGTCTTGCAACGGGGGCAAGTGTCAATAAGATAATAAAGCCAAACCACAAATTTTGTCTGAACCATTGTCTGTAAATAAAAGGTGTCGCTAATGAAAGTATTGCAGCACCATACAACGCTATGATTATCATAGCTCCAAGAGTTGTCAAAGGGCTTTGATAACCACCAGACTTCCCAAAATTTGAAACAAACATTAAAATTGGCGTCAACACAATTATGAGCATTGTCCAAATAATAACAATTGTCATAGGGTTGAGTCTTGTCTTAAATCTTTGCATTGTTGAATATTGTCAAATTGTATGGCACACAACGTTTCAGGCTTGCTGCCGGAGCGGTATCCTTGCACGTCAGTTTGGATAAAGATATACAGTTTAATAGAATTATAGATGTTCAGCACATGTTCGTCGCCCGCTATGGCAGCAAACTACCTGTTGGCTGAAGTTATTGCATCTTCACGTTTTTCGGAATGTCAAACTCATCAGGCTTAATAATATAGTCTTCGTCAATCGAAGTAGCATATTCGTAAATCTGGTCAGCAAGCAACACTTTCCTTAATGCAATACCTTTCCAATACCAAATCTTGGCTCCGCCCATGTCATATATGTCACACCTTTTTCCCAGAAATGTATCTTCTCCTACCCTCTTTTGCGTATTACCAAATAATGTGTCGTTAGTATTTGGTCCTGCATTAAAATATAGTGCTGCCCGCTTACTTCCTTCCAGAAGGTCTAAGTCAATAACGAAAACCGAGTCTTGCGTTTGTATAATAAGCCGATTGTAAACTGTTCTGTTTCCAATTACTTCTTTTGGAATGTCAGCGTTTGCCGATGTGTCAACGTGTATTATACCAAATTCTTTTCCGATTCTGCCCGAGTCGCTAAATACAATTGTCTTTGTCCCTTTTTGAAAACCGTTAGCGAAAACAAAGTCAATCTTACATGACTTTATTCCAAAAGGCGCTTGTGAGTATCCGGTTATTGTCTGTCCAATAAGAAAAATGAAAATGAAGCTTAGAAGTCTCATAATATAATTTCAGCCAACGTTCAGGGCTTGCTGCCGCAGCGGCATTCTGAGTTACGTCCTTTAGATTTGTTTTTACAAATACTGGCAATGAGTTATTGTTGGTAATATCCTTTCTTTTCATACATAATGTAACTTGTTCAATAAACTAACCGGTGGCGGCAGCGCATTAGGAG
>NZ_SZQL01000048.1 GCF_005233845.1 Ilyomonas limi | reverse complement strand
TTCATTCTATCGGGTCAGGTTATCCCTTAAAAGGTTGCTCCTCAGCAGCGCCTTTCTCCGTTTTGCCTGACAGCATAAATGTAACATAGGAAAATCTTTTGACACAGTTTAAATTACACTCCCTGAGATGCTCTACTAAATTCGGACAGTGTAGTTGCTTACATTAGCAACAGAAAATGAAAGGGAAAAGCACAGGTGCGAAGCGCCGCAAGTACGATGCTTCATTCAAGGACGAAGTATTGAAAATGATTCACAATGGTCGTCCGGTGAGCGAAGTAGCCCAGAGCCTGGGCATTGGAGAAAACCTGATTTATAAATGGAAAAGCCGCACTAACAGCAGCCAACAGCCAGCAATAGTTGGTAAGGGGGATAATGCAGGCAGCCCGGAAGATCAGCAGGCATTACTCAAACGCATCCGGGAACTGGAGACGGAGCGTGATATTTTAAAAAAAGCTTTGGGCATTTTCAGCCGGCAGACGTAAGACAGTTGTACGAATTCATAAAAGCTCATGCACATTTATACCCTGTAGCCATTCAGTGTGCTGTGCTCAAGGTCAGCCGCAGTGCTTACTACAGCTGGAACGAGCAAAAGCAACGTATGGCCGGTGAAAAGAAAAATGAAATGGAACAAAGTATTATCCGTGTTTTCAGGGAGCATCGCAGGCGCTATGGTGTGCGCAGGGTGGCAGCAGAACTGAAAGCACAAGGAAAGGCTAAGGCTGGTGCTTACAAGGTGCGTAAAGTATTAAAGGAGCATGGTTTAAAAGCTATTCAGCCCCGGAGCTTTGTGCCAAAGACTACTGACAGCCGCCATCCTTACCCGATTAGTCCCAACCTGCTGTTGGAGCGCTCTTTGCCAATAAGACCTAATGAAGTATGGGTGGGAGATATTACTTACATTCCGCTTGCAGGCGGCAGTTACGGTTACCTGGCAGTGTGGATGGATCTGTATTCCCGAAAGATCATCGGCTGGCATCTCGATAACTACATGAAAGAAGCACTGGTCATAACCGCATTTAAAAAAGCACTGATGAGCCGCAGTATTACTGCAGCACTGATTGTTCATTCCGACCGTGGTGGTCAGTATGCAGGCAACAAGTTCAGAAAGCTTTTGAATTCAAAACCACAGATCATGCAAAGTATGAGCCGGGCTGATAACCCCTATGACAATGCATTCATGGAGTCGTGCTTCAGCCGCTTCAAAACGGAATTGATGCAGGACGGTGCTTTTGAAAACCTGCAGGATGCTAACACAGAAATCTTTGAATACATAGAAATGTATTACAACACAAAACGGAGACATTCATCCCTGAATTATGAATGCCCCAACAACTTTGAAAAGAACTATTATTTTTACATCACCTAAGCAACTTTACTGTCCGTCAAAATCGATACACCTCACCCGTATTAAATTTGAGATAAGGAAAAACTCTTGAGAAGGGGAAAGATGGATGCCTCCTTCAATCTTTCTCTTTCTCAAGAAATTTAATTTTATACATATTACCTCTTCACCTCCCATTTTCTTTGGTACATAGGAACCTTTTGTTAGCTGCCGTTTTTCTGTCAATTACGTATTGATAAGTTGTTGAAACGAAAAGTTTGGACTGCGCATTTCTACTTCGTTTTTGCTTGAATCTTCTTGTGCTTCTTTTGCATAAACAAACATTTTTTGTTCATAGTCATCAATAGCACTTTGTATAGTGTCATACTTTCCGTTCGTAAGATTGTCCGACAAAATCAAAGCGTCCATTAGTCCAATGTTTACACCTTGCCCCGCAAAAGGTGGCATTAAATGAGCAGCATCACCAATTAATGTAATAGGTAATGGACGAACCTTTTTCCAAGGTTTGTCTAATGGGAACTTTCTTATTGGCAAGCCGACAAAAAAAGTTGTTGAGCGAATTAATTGTTTGTATTCTTCACTCCAATTTGAAAGCTTATTTAACAAAAACTGGCTTACGCTGTCGGTATTTTGAAAGTCTAATCCTTTTCGGTTATACCATTCTTCTGGTTTTTTGAAAATGATACCGTAGGATAATGCACCATTATTAAATGGATTTGCGACTAATAAATTTCCTTGATGTGCAGTCATTAGTCTGTTGCCGTTGCACAACTGAAAAAAATCAGGACAGTTAGTTTCAGGTTGATAAATATCACCTTGAATAATAAAAGTTTCTGTTTCTTCTACTTCGCTGTCCGAAACAAAGTTTCTTGCTTTCGACATTCCGCCATTAGCTATGATAACAAAATCTGCGGTGGCACTTGGTTTGTTTTCAAAGTCTAAAATCCATTTTCCGTTTCGTTCTTCAAGTCCTGTAAGTTTTCTATCCCAAATAACTGTGTCGCTTTTTAAACTGCCAAGCAGCATTTTTCTTAATGCGTTTCTATTGATTTCGGGATTGTCAAACTGGTTTTCGGGCGTCGGATTTCTCGTTGATAATATATTCCCTTTCTCGTCAGCAAAGTTTATTCCCATAGGCAACGCCAGATCATAATAAGTTTGTAACAGTCCTGCTTTTTTCATGGCGAGTTGTCCCGAACTTTTATGTAGGTCAAGTGTTCCTCCCCAAATCCTTGCTTGCGCGTCTTTATCTCTTTCGTAAACGGTTACATCTACACCTTCTTGTTGAAATAATTTTGCCATTGTCAGCCCAACGGGTCCTGCACCAATGATGGCTACTTTCTTATTTTTCAGTAACATGATTTTGCATTGTTTAATTTAGATGCAAAATTCTGTCAGCACTGAAAAATGGAATAGTAAAAATCAGCCGTTTTAAGAAGGGAAGTTTTTGATTGCCGTTATGTCTATGAAACGGTCATCTTTGTTTTTGCTCAACTCTTTAGGTGTTACACCGGCATATTTCTTAACTTCTTTGATGAAATGATTTTGGTCGGTGAAAGCCTGTTCGGGAAAAAGTTTGCCTTCGCTAATGTGTTTGAACGAAGATCCTAAACGAAGCAACCTACAATAGGCTTTGAGTGAAATTCCAAACTGTTGATTGAAGTAACGATTGATTTGCCGACTGCTCCAGAACACTTGATCCGAAAGCTCTTTCACAGGCGTTGAGCCGTTAGAGGAGTAGATTAGTTCAAATAATTTTTTCTTTCGACTATCAATGTTTTCAAATGAAATGGTATTTATTTTTTGTGTTGCTCTGTTACAAAAATTTTCCAGGCTCTTCATGTCGCTCTCTTCAAATTGCCAGAAGTCATTTGAAATATGTTGTGCTTCGTTTAAAACATGTTTAATTGATTCACTTAACAAATATTCTACAGCCAATAATTTAAGCCCGATAGTAAATATTTTTGTTCCTTTTTCAATTACTACTTGCGAAGGCTCAGTGTCAAGTCCTCGCAGGAATAGTTTCCAATTCCCTGACTTCATATTCATCAGCGTTAGATCAACCATTCCGTTTGGTAACACTGTTGACCGAACGTCCTTCCCTGTCTTGTTCTCCAGCATCCAAAAGCTGTGAACAAAATGCACAATGGATTTGTCAGGTATTGCTGATTTAATGTTAAGTTTCATAATGTAACCGGCTCATATCCTGTAATTCTTTTCGAGTGCCTGTTCCTGACTAACGTTTTAGGTTATTAGAAAAGGTTTTTTCCTGCGTTTTTTAGATTGCAAGCAAAGCTTCGCTGAACCCTGCATTAATCAAAGTGTATTTTTTAGGAATAAAATAAAATGCCCTGAGGAAATATTTTCAAGATTTAAAGTTTATCCTGAACGGGGTAGCATAAGCTCCACCACTGAATTTATCAATTCTTCCATTTAAGGAAGATAATATTTCAACCAGAATGGCACACGGGTTCGTGAAACGCCAATTTATACATCGGTCTTGCAAAGAGCATTTGGGTAAAGCTAAGTATTTTGAACGCTGTCCACAGGTTAGCATGGGAATTTATTTTCGTCGCGAAAAAACTGGAATGTGCGTCGTCCTGAAAATGGTTGACTCTTTTTTGAGTTATTCACAGCGGGATAAGATAGCTGTATTTTTTAGTTTATCAAAAATAATTCAGTTTTGATTCATCAGCCCAAGCGGAATTGGT
>NZ_SZQL01000047.1 GCF_005233845.1 Ilyomonas limi | reverse complement strand
TGATGCCATACTTTTGAGCAAGCTGTCTGAAGCCCACTCCCTGCGTTAAATACTCTGTAATAATTTGTGTTTTTAAATCCATAAATAGGCTGTTTTTTAGTCAACCTATTTCAGGACGAGACATTACCGCTGCTGATTGTTTCAACGTCCAGCCCCACTTTTGGCAATACTATTGTTATAAGCCGTTTTTCTTTCAGCCGAGCTGCTACCAAAATTTCCACCAAGGTTTTACTTTAGTATTAATAGGTTGCCTTTCCGCTTGAATTTTAGCGTTTGCTTCGTTCCATTTTTGAGTTTCGATTTCAGTCGTTCCATTGTCGTCATATGTTACCCAACTATCGAAAGAAGTATCCGCTTGTCCTATAGCAACAACTCTATCTTTATGCATCATCACTCCAACACCATGTTCTTCGTCCCAGTCACAACCAAGCTCAAAACCGATGTAAGCGAAGTTATCTTTGTCGGCAGGCATAATATGCAAATTAGTAAGTCCAAGAAAGTTTTTAAAGTCTTCTATTTCAGTAATATTTGGAATTAACTCTTCATATATTTCCTTAAGCTCTGGTAATTTATTAAAAAGTCCAGTAAGTAATGCACCTCTTACTTGTTCTGAATTGTCAACCAAATATTTTATTGCGTTTATTTGTTGTTCTGTACTTATTGTAACATTGTCAACGCTCTTTCCTTTAACAAATACTTTTACAGTTCCATCAGAACTTTCTTCCTTGTCTTTCGTGCCATAATGTCCCTGCCTGCTTTGGTAACCATTCCAAGTTGTTAATGTCAATACTCCTTCATATGTTTTTCCAATAATGCTATTTGCTTTTAAGTCAAGGAGACTTTCCATTGCTACGTCTTTTAAAAATGGCTTATAACGCCCGCGGGCTTGCTGCCGCAGCGGCATTCTGAGTTACGTCAGACCAAATATAGCTGAAAAGATGATTGGAATTCCTCATGTTCAGCCGAGATTCGTCGCCCCGCTATGGCAGCAAACCCGTTGTTGGCTGCTGTTTTATTGTCGTCCGGCTTAGGTAATCTTTAAATCCATTGAATCTCTGATAAACTGATAGATATTCTTTGTAAGCCTCATAATAGAACCTCGCTTCATTTATTAAATCAGTATGGTCAACATGAAGCATATCGCAAATTGATTTGTAGTAAGTCAAAACTTTTAATAGTTCATCACACTCCTGTATTGTCGCCCCGTTGGTCTCGTAAAGAACTCCTGTCGGAATTTCATGAAGTGTCATATTGAGATAGCTCCTCAAAGTCAACTCCCGATTTTCAAGCAACCCTTTGTCATTTGGTTGCAAATAAAGTCCTCGTTCAATCAGTTGGTCATAAGAGTATTTGTGATTGCCAGTCAATTCCTGAAAGCCTGATAAAAGATATAATAACTTAATCATTAGCTTAATGGCGTCAACATTGTCTGAGTCCACCTGCTTTGATAAAACAGGATAAATAAGTCTTGAAAAAAGAGATTGTCTGATTTTTATTTTCTTGTCAAGGAGTTGGTTGACTACAAAACTGATTTCGTCAAAAGTTGATAAGCTGTTTTGTTGTAAAGCTTCATCAATTAATCTGTCAAGCAGAACAGTCCTTTGCTTCTTAATAAAGCATCTAGTCTCAATGTCAGTATACTTAGATATAAAATTTTCCGCAGTCACTAAAGTTAATTTGAAATAGCAGCCAACGAACAAGGCTTGCTGCCGGAGCGGCAATTCGTGGTTCGTCAGACCAAATATAGAATAAAAAGAACAATAGAATTCCTGATGATGATTGGCATTCGTCAAGCCGCTATGGCAGCAAGCCCGCTGTTGGGCGTTCGCCTTAGTTCATTAAGGTCAAAGCCTCTATTCTATCAAAATGCTTTTTGTTAAGCGTCGCCAATTTTAAGCCGTTGGCTACTGCGGTTGCAGCAATAAACAAATCCGCAATTTCAATCTGTTTCCGTTTGCGCTTCAGTTCAGAATTAATGTCGACCGCTATTCTGGAAGCCGTTTTGTCAAAGGGCAAAACCTCTACTTTCAGGAGAAGGTTATCCCAAAATGCAATTTGTCCCAATAGTGCTCCTCTGTAAATTTCGTACTCAGTCACCGATGAAATGCAGTAAGTATAGCCCTGTTTTACAATTGCGACAAGGGCGGCATTTTCTTTATCGGTCTTGCGGAAATAATCAATCAGGACGGATGTGTCAATAAGTATTATTTTGTCCGCCATTGATTAATTTCTTTTCTTGCTTTTGCGATTTCGTTTAGTTGTTTCTTGCTGAAAGTCGGACCATTTAATAGCAAGGTCAACATGTCTGACTGTGTGTCAGTAAGAACCTCATTTTTTTCCACTTCGCTTTTGAGCTGTGTCCACTGCTTTTTAGGAAGCTGTTTCACCAATTTCACCAACTGGTCATATCCTATTTCAACTTGCGCTTGCATAATGTCAAATTTAAGAAGTTTCGTCGAATAGTAAGCCGTTGAAAGGTGACGCCCAACGTTAGGGCTTGCTGCTGTGCTGGTATTCATTGCTCCTCCAGCCGACCATCAGCCAATTAAAATTATTAAAGTTCAAATTACGAACAAATGTTCAAAAGAAATCGGTCAGCCAAAACTGCTGCTGATTGTGAATAAAAAGATGAGAATTTATTCGTCTGCCAGCATAGCAGCAAACCCAATGTAAGCTGCCGTTTAGGTCTTCCGTTCTAAAACTGTTCATTACTTGAAATAACTTTTATAGTCCTCCTCAATTTCAGTAATGTCAGCATAATATGGTCTTTTCGTTGGGTCAAAAAAATACATGCCCCACAATTCGCGTAACGTGTCAAGTTTCACAAGTTCCGCTTTCTTGTCCGATGTTACGAACTTCAAATACTTTTTGGACTTGGCATTCATCACTGGCACACCTTGTTTCTCTAAAAATTCTGCCGATATGTTTATGTAATAGATATAGTCATCCGCTCCTGCTCGGAAATCTCTCTCACCAACTTCTTTCATTCGCTTTTCCATTTGCGAACTGTCAGGTTGAAAAAATACTGCGGCTTTTGTGTCAATGGTTAATGTGTCGCTATTTCCTTCAATTTCCTTTTTGTCAAGGTTCGTTTGTGGTGAATGACTCTGCTGTGTTGTGTCGGTTGTTGAATACTGAACTTCAGTTTTTACTTCTTGCTTATTATCCTTGGTCGCACACGATGAAAGTATCAGAACGAAAAATAAGAAATGTCTAAATGATGGTCTCATGAAAATGGCAGCTTACGAGGACGGCTTGCTGCCCGGAGCGGCACTTCGTGCAGGTCAGCCCCAAATATAGCTGAAAAGATGATTAGAGTTGCTGCTGCTGAATGGCTTCCGTCGAGCCGCTATGGCAGCAAGCCTCATGTAAGCTGCTGTTTAATTTATTTTTAAGTCAGAGTTTGTTACGATGTCGTAGCCTAAAAATCCTTTCGCTATTGTCAAGTCAACACTTTTGTATTTTTCAACTTGGGTGTCACAATAGTACACCAGCTGCTTTTCTTGTCCATTGTAGTTGATAATTATGAAAGGTTCTTCGCAAGTTCCCCTTTCACCTCTTGCAAGGTGTCCGGTTGAAATTATCTTTTCATTTATTACAATCGTTTTATTGTCAGCCAAGTAATAATTAGCAAACATAAATGCTGAAACGAATAAGCCTCCCCAAGTCACGATATTATAGACTATCTGTAAAAACAAAAATGGTGTAGTAAAGTAAACTGTCAGAATTCTCTTAAAAAATGGCGTAAAAACAAGTCCTGTAAAAACCCAAATAAAGAAAGGAATTTTGAAGGGAATAAATGTCTTTTCATAAATGTTTATTTCCCTTATTGTCAACAAAAGCGAACCAAAAAAGAATGTCGCCAAAACGCCATTAAAAAGTTTGAAATGGGGAATTGTTTGTTTGAGTTTTTGTTGAGCAAAGAACTGTCTTCCGCCCTTTTTAATTTTCTTAGTCATTAGGAAGTGTCACTATAAATTGCAGCTTACGTTCGCGCATTGCCGATGGTGGGGCAATTTTATTCATCAGCATAAATATAGTACAAAAGCCGGATTGAAAAACTGATGATGAGTTTTGTTCATCCGCCCCACTTTTGGCAATGCACTTGTT
>NZ_SZQL01000046.1 GCF_005233845.1 Ilyomonas limi | reverse complement strand
GCTGTAGTAACATCTATGAGCTGAAGAATATTCAATCATGTAAATCCACAGCGTACTAAATCTATCTCTTTATGTAGTACCTTTATTCACATATCACCCCTCGAAAACCGCTTTACATAGGATACTTTTGTTGTGCGTTCGCCTTTTTGTCAAGGTGAGTTTGGTGCAAATTGGTTTTTATCGCGTCAAAATCAATCTTGTTACAAAAGCCTAAGTGAATTTCATTCTTAATAGTCTTTTTATAACTAAATTCTGAAAGCAAATTAAGAATGTCAGGAATTGAATTTGGAAACTCAACTACAAGTATGTGCTTATGTCCGTGACTGATTTCACCTACAGATGTCCAGCCATTTATAACAGCTTGCTTTATTACAAATTTTGTTTCAATAAAATTCTCTGGGTTGTCAATCTGAAAGATTGTGTCAAAGTATTTTGGTAATAAAATGTCTGCATAAGCATACATTGTCAGTACCACAATTTCATTTGTTTGCTTTTGCCAATTAATGAACTCAAAGTATAAATTATCTTTTTTTCTGTCAGCCATAATTTTTTTTACATCTGCCTTCACTCTCTTGATTATTTTGTCTGAAAAAAAATAATTACAAAGAAGATAACGACTTGAAGATTCTGATTTTGATTCTGGCAGCATATTAGGGAGTCTGAATAAGGTGACGCACAACGTTCCAAGGCTTGCTGCCGGAGCGGCATTCAAAGCTCTGTCAGCCCAAATATAGCTGAAAAGATGATTAGAATTACTTCTGCCGATTGGCTTGCGTCAAGCCGCTATGGCAGCAAACCACGTGTTAGCGGTTGTTTTGTCGAGCCCGTTTGATAAGTCCAAAAATAAGATTAGATAAATAAGTCACTTGTCCAATGGTCAAAATGAGTCCAAGTATTACATCTTTTCTTGTCCAAAAAATATAACCTTCATACACCTTTTGGTCTGTGTCATAGTAATGCCTTGGAAAACCTGCAAGGTCTTGATTAAACCACTTGAAAAGAAATGGAAACGTGAAAATTGCTAAACAAGAAATTAATGTCAATGTGATGTGTGTCCAGCTAAGTGCTTTTGAAAACAAAATGCTCTTTGTCGTGATATAAAGCAGCCAGAAAACAAAAAAAAGCAAAGCTGGTGTCCATATGTAATATGTCAATGGAAACAAATAATATTTAGTCCTGACATAAAGAACAACCAGAGTCTTAAAGCTAAAAATACCAGTTAAGAACAGTCCAAAAGCTACCAATAAAAGCAGGTTATAAGGTCTTTGTTTTAGTCGTAAATGAAGCAATGTCCGTCGAATTTATTCTTTTGATTAGTCCTAAATGTTACACCGAAACGGGTCAAAATAAAATTACTGCTAACGGTTAAGCATTTGTGAAGGCATGGCAATAGCAATTGGTCAGCCTGGTACAAATGCTTAATTGAAAAACTGTTGTTGAAGATAATTACAAATGTTCAATAACGTATTGTCTGCCGATAACAAAAGATGATAAGAATTACTGCTGCACAAGTGCAGCTGGTCAAGCCATGCTTTTACAAATGCACCTGTTGGCAGTAGTTTTATTCTTTGTCACGCTGTAACATTTGTCTCACTTTACAGGTAAAATGAATAATCCCTTTCGTGTACATAACGTCCATATTTTTATTACTGTACTCATCTTTAATTGACCAGTCTTCAAAGTCAGATGCTCTTAAATAATTTACAGTCTTATAACTTAAAAAGCCAGTTAATTGTTGTCCCGATTTGTAAGTAGGAATGGAATCTAAAATTAATTTTTGGTCGGCAAATGGTATAAGTATGTTGTCAGTTAAAGTGTCGCCACTATTTAATTTGAAAATTTTACGTTTATGCTCATCTAACCAATAGTTACTGGTAAATTTATTGTCAACAATTTTAATAGAAAATGTAAACCCACCAAAAATCCAAATTCCCATTCCAATTTTCAAAGTGTCACCGTCTAAAATACAGCCACATTCTGTACCAACAGAATCTAAGTCAGATTCATTTTTTGTTTTGTCAAGTAGTTTTCCGTTTAGAAAATTTTGAAATTGGTAACGACTTCTATTTTCTTTGTATCGAATTGTATTCAATATTCGTTGCTCTTGAATAGCTGAATCAATAAGTCCTTTTGAAGTTCCCTTTATGAATGCTTTTCCATCTAACATTCTTTGCAATGATTCGCTGTTGAAAGCATGAGTCATTGAGTCCATACGTGTTTCGTAGGTTGTCAAATGCTTAAATACTGAAAGGTCTGGGATTGTGTCAATAGTGATATTAGAGTATATGTCATTCTTGTTTGTCTGTGAAAAACAAGACATGGAAAAACTCAAAAAGAAAAGTAGGAAAACTAATTTAATGGGTCTCATGAAAATTACTGCCAACGGTTTACGTATTGGCGATGGTGAGGCATTTGAAAAACGTCAGCCCAACAATTGTACAAATGCCCGATAGAATTACAAATGTTGAATTTATTACTGTCCGCCCCACTATTGCCAATACGATGTTAGCGGTTCGGTTTTCTTTAGTCATAGTTTGCATTGTCCCAAATTAAAAGTCCGCCAATGTTGTCAATATTTAGTTTTTCGTCTCGATTAATTTTTTCAAGTCGTTTTTCAAATGTGTCAAGTTCGGCTTTTACAGTTTCAATTGCTTTTTTCAAAGAAGGAATGTCAAACTGAACTATGTTTTCGCTCGGTGTCGGTGCAAAGTGTTCGTCAAATTCTTCAACTGTAAAGTCGAAGGTTATTTTGTCTGCGTGAATTTTTACTTGTGGCTCTGGGTGTCCTGCGTAAAATCCCTGTTCCTTTCCGTCCGCAATATTTTCCCAATATTTAAAGTCTGCAAGGTCGCCACAACATTGTGGGAAATATTTGTCTTGTCCGTCAATGCGAAGAACGTATCCACCAAACAACGCACTTGCCTGTTCTCGTCCATATTTTCCGTCTCTCAATTCTTGTGTATGGTCGATTACAATTTTTGTCAAGTTGTTGTCTGTTATTTCAGATGGTCTGTAAAATGATGAACCTGCTAAATATGGTTTGAATTCGTCTTTAAAACCTGCTTTCTTGTAACTGTCAGAATTGTATTTATCCCATAATTCCGAATGCTCCCAATAAGGATATTTATCAGGTGTCGATACATCCTGATTGTTATATCCAATCTCTATTACGGGTATCAATTCAATTGTCATTCTTTGTCTGTATGGTGTCGTTCTCTAAACTGACCGCTAACGTCGGGGGCTTGCTGCTGCGCTGGCATTCAATGAGCTTTTCGCCCGAACGTCAGCCCAATAACGAACCCAAAGCCGAAGATAACTACAAAAGCCGAACAATGAATTTTCAGCCCGGAACTACTGATGAACAGTGAACAAAAGCTGATGTTTATTCCTTCAGCCAGCGTAGAAGCAAACCCACTGTTGGTGGCATGTGCTGGTCAGTCAAAGTTTTCGTAAATGCTATAGTCATCAAGTAACGATATAAACTTTTTTTCTTCGTTCTTCCAGAACTTGTCCTTTTTGAGTTTTTGAATAATTAATGTTTCAATTTCACTGTCTCTAAATTTAAGTAGTTCATCTAAGGTTCTGTAATAGTCGGTTGTACCAGTTTTACTAAAATCAGTCTTTTTCAAGTATGTTATTAATGACTTCTTTATATTCTCATAGTTGTCCGCTCTATACCAAGTACATAAATAGAATAATGATTCCCGATTCCCCTTTTTGAATGCCAACTCTTCAATACGTTTTTTATATGATGCCGGATAAACTCTGTTTTCCAATGCTCTTGTCATTAATAGCCAATCGGAATTATCACGATATAAAATAATGCTATCAAGTTGCAAAAGTATTTTGTCAGTCCATTTTGCTTTGTCATTTACATTATTCCAATACTGGTAATATAATTCAGTTGAAATGTCGTCTTTTGATTTTATACACCCACTAAAAGTTGAAACTTTTCTGTCATGAGAAAGGAATTTTAAAAAGACTGACTTTAAATCAAAATAAGATTTGTCAGCCAAAGCCATACTTGCATAACAAGCAACGACAGCATTTTGATTGTCGGTAAGATTTAATAAATCTTCTGTATTTGCAACTTTCTTTAACTCTAAATAGTTTTTATAATTATCACTCTCTATACCTGCAACTCCAATGTGTTCAGATTGAATCTCATTAATAGAAGCAATTCTCTTTACAATGTCTGAAAGTTTTTTGGGTGTTTCTTTGAAGCCTAAAGAGTAGCTTTTTTTAGAATTGTTAGTTTGTCCGTATGAATAGTTGCAAATGAGCAAAATGGTTATCAAGACTGAAATTGTCAACTGTTTCATATTTGTAGGATGTCGTTTAGCATTGCCACCAACGTTGAGTATTTGCGATGGCAGGGCATTTGAAAAACGTCAGCCCGAACTACCGCTGATTGAAAAACTATTGATGAAGATATGTACAAAAGCTAAATTACTAATGTCCTGCTGGAACTGCTGCTGATAGTGATTTACAGACGAGGACTTGCACGTCGCCCCCTGCTATTGCAAAGCATCTATGTAAAAGCGGTAATTTGAGGGTACCTAAAATTCAAGTGTATGAATACTCAAACTACCGCTTCTGTACCAAAGTTATTCATTGGTATGGATGTACACAAGAAAAGCTGGACCTGTCATTTTAAAACAGACCTGTTTGATTATAAGACGGTCACCATGCCGGCTGATAGTGCTTGTTTG
>NZ_SZQL01000045.1 GCF_005233845.1 Ilyomonas limi | reverse complement strand
ATTAAAAACAAACTCGTATTAAGAGCCTTTGCCGTTGTAAAAAATAAAAGAGATTATGTGGATAATTTTAAGAAAATAGCTTGAAAATAAATTAAAAATACTTGGCTGAGTCATAGAAATCAGCCCAAATATAATTATATAGCTCAATAGAATTTCTGATGTTCAGCACATGTTTGTCCAGCCGCTATGGCAGCAAACTACTTGTTATACGCTTTTATATAGGTTTTTCAAATGTAATTGGTTCTGCATCGTCCGGGTCACCCAAATACCAATAGAGCTGATATATTGAGTCCGTAATTGCAATGTCAAAGTTCATGTAAGTCTTTGCCTGAAATAGTTCGTTTTTGTCAAATGCCATCTCAATTTCCCAGTCACGCTTATTTTTTTGTACACTCCATTTTCCTGCTACCTTATATAACTTACCATCTATTGATTCTCCAAAACCGTCATTTATACAGTCCGGAAGATTTGTAATAACAAAAGTTGAATCATTGCGGAATACAAGACTCATACTGTCAACCTTATACTTCCTTTGTTTTAATAACTCATAAGTCTCTGCTGTCGCTTTCCAACTTCCTGTTAGATTATTCAGTTGTGTTAGGCTTTTGATAGGTGTGTCATAGCTTGTATCTCTTGGCTCAAAGAAATGACAACTGCTTGTTGTCACAATAATAAAGAATAATATTATAGTCAGTCTCATTGATTGCGTATAACGTTACAGGTTGGCGAAGTGCGGATAATAGCATTCCGTCCCGCCTGGCTACTGAAGTTAATTATTTAGTTAAAGTACAAGTTATAGATATTCGCCGATTGCGTTCCGTCCGATGGAACTACAGCTGAGCAATGAACCAAAAGTTGAGGAACGTTTTTCGTCTGCCCGCATTTTTGCCAACCTGCCTGTTAGCTGTAAACCCTATACAGTCGCCTGTTAGAGTTTATGTGTTTCTTTTGCCTTTGCCCAATTTTTTCTAAGAATCGGTTTTGAAAAACTTGTTTCACCATTTGATAGCTCGCCGGAAAAATGACAGAATTTCTCAGCGTATTCGTTGTTACTAAATTTTTTCCAACTTTGAAAAGCTGTGTCACACATTGGAAGTTTTGGATTGAATGGTATTTGCATTCCAGTTCTAATACAAAAACCCATTTGCTTTGTCGCCTGCTTAGGAATAAAGGTGTCCTTTTTAAAAGAAGTGTCAGCCTTTATCTTGTTATTAAAAAAGTCAGAAAGTTTGTCTGTCTCAATTACAGAGTTTGTGTGACGCCTTGAAAACCCCAACAGCGTGCTTTCGAACTTTGGTTCTTTAAGAAAAAGTAAATCGGATTGCTCTATAACTCTTTGAAAATATCCAGCAGCATCATTTTCTAAAGTGTCCTGGCTGGTAATGCTTCCCAGTATTCCTTTTCTATTTGTAAGAACTCCTGCTTCAATATTATTGTCTTGCGAAAAATTGTAAAGGTTCATTGATGTCAAGATTGCTGAACTTTCATTAGCATAGTATTTTGCATGAAGTCTTTTTTCGTAACGAATTTCTATGTTCGGAAAGTCTTTGAAAAAATTAAAATCTTCTTGCTTCATGCTTTTTGAAAAGTCATCTTCATTTTTCCCAAACACTACAATAATTTTAAGGTTGGGATTATCCTTTTTGGCTTTCAATGCCGAAGCATATCTGTCGTGAAGTTTGATGTATGGAGAAATGAGTATTATGTACTCGTCAGCATACTCAAAAAGATTTTCTAATTGAGCATTTAGGTCATTTCCAGTCAAGAATGTCGCCATGTATTATTTTTAGGAACGTGATGTTCATTAAGGGTTACAGCTAATGTTGCCGGCTTGCTGCTGTGCTGGTATTTATAACTGTCAGCCCGGCAACTGAAGCCGAATTGAAAAACCAAAGTACAAAATATATTCTACTGCTCCATAGCGTTCCGTCAGCCGAAACTGATGCTGATTAGCGATCAAAAAGCTGATGCTGCATTACGTCCGCCAGCATAGCAGCAAACCGATTGTTGTGCGTTCGCTTTTTGTCATGCGGTACAAGGCGTTTGGCTAAAACTAATGCCATTTCGTTCGTCAAGTGTTAGAAATTGTCCGTCTGTAAAAAATGGCTTTTGTCTTACGATTTGTTCAAATCCAGATGACTTGAAACTTATATTTCCTTCTTGCAAGTCAATGTTCCATTCATAAATCCATTGATTTGCTTCTTGTTCTACTTTGTCAACAAGATAAAGGTCTGCGATTTCAAGCATATCAGTTGTTCCGCCTTTTCTGTCAATGTTCATTGTCAAAGCAAAGGTGTCTTTAAAAACTAAAGTACAAGGCGAAACCCAAAAAGAAAAAGGTTGTCCAGGTTTTATTGGATTAACCCATTTGAAAATATAGTCAATGTCAAATACTAAATGTGTCGAACCAATTTCATTCACAGGCAAAAAGAGCAAGCCATAAATGCTACAGTCATGCCAGCCCATTTGTTCATAGTCGTCCTGTATCCAGATATTTTTGTCGAGTGTGAATATGTTTTGATTTTCAGTCAAGATGTATTGTCGATTTAATAAAAGTCAAAAATGTCAAAGGTGAACGAGGTCTCTCTAAAGTGACGCACAACGTTTCAGGCTTGCTGCCGGAGCGGCAATTCGTGGTTCGTCAGACCAAATATATAACGAAAAGCTCATTAGAATTCCTGCTGTTCAGCCGAGATTCGTCGCCCCGCTATGGCAGCAAACTATGTGTTAGCTGGCGTTTCATTTCAACACAGATAGCTTGCATTGTAATTTTGTAAAGTTTTTCTTTCGTCCAAGAACAAGGATTTTGTCGCCAAGCGTTACCAAAATACAGTCGGGAAAGTCCCCCAGCCAATAACCGTCACCTGTATAATTTATAAATTCAAGTTTTGAACTGTCATTGACAAAGCTAATTACGTCCGTACTGAATTGAATGTCGTCAAAGTGCTGAGTTAATGATTTGTAAGGAAGTCCAACAAACGACTTCGTTACAGTTATATTGCGTCCTTGTATGGTCACCTTGTATGTCGCTAAAACTAATGGGAGCAAAATGATAATCAAGTGTACAGCAAGTAATAACTGTAAATTTACCTTGTCATGCGTCAAGCTAATGGAAAATATTGAAACGACAGCTAACGTATAAGTTACGAGCAGTCCGTCATTGATATTACGTCTATAAAATATAACCTTCGTCACAATAATTGTCTGTCTTAATATGCCAGCTAACGGTCATCGGCTTGCTGTCAGTACAGGCATTTCACGTTCCTTCAGCTTAACCTTTGTACTAAAGCAAAATAGTGATTTATAGTGGAAGTTTTATTAGTCAGCCTGTATTGCAGCAAACCGCTGTTGCCTGCTGTTTTATCTATTTTCATAGGTTTTTTGTATGAGCAGGTCAAATTCCGTCGCTGCCAATTTTGACTTTTTTTTCTCGTTTAAGTACCAAGCTAAAAGTCCGCCCAAAATTGCAAACCCGAAAACGTACATAAGAACAATCATCTTTGCCTGTCCTTTCTGATACTCTTTAATGTCCGCTAAAGTCCTTTGCCCCTTTTCGATTTGGAAAACAAATGTGTTGTATTCGCTTGTGCTTTGTCTGTAAAAGACCTTTACTGTGTCGCCAGGCTGTATTTGTGAGTTCAAGTAGTTGCACACGTCTGTACCTCTTTCTACAGCAAATTTTTCATCTGAATTTTCCAGCGTTAATGCAAAGACTGTCTTGTACTTCTTTGATTTGAACGTGGCTTTGTCGATTTGAATGATACCTGAATTTATAACCCTTCCTGTCACCGAATTGGCTGACGAGAGCTTCACGTTTATATCCTTAAAAATTCCCCAAGTCGCTCTTGCAACACAAAGCAGTCCCAATATGAGTAGGATGGTAACATCAATTGTTCTAAGTTTCATCCGGGTTTAAGTATTGTCCATTTGAAATTTCATGATTGGAGGCATCTTCTGAAAATAGTAGGCAACGAGTGCCGGCTTTGCGTTTGTGGCGGCACTTCGTGCAGGTCAGCCCCAAATATAGCTGAAAAAGCATAATAGAAAATCTGCTGATGAATGGCTTGCGTCAGCCGCCATGACGCAAAACCAAATGTTGCTTGCTGTGCCTTTGAATGGATGCTTGCTTGCGTAAAAGAGGTGTCGTGTCCACCAAAACAACTTTGCGTTTTAGGTGATAATGGCTGCCCTAAAAAACTGTTGAAAATTGTTTTGCTTTTTAAAAGTGAACTGTCCTGTCGCCCGAAAGAATGTTGCAAAAAGCACTTGTTGTTGCACTGTGTCCCTTTTGAATAAAAGAGTTGTGTCAAAAAGTGCAAAAAACAACTAAAAGTGCTGTCTCCACCAAAAACTGATTACAAAAGCAAACTTTTTTCACATCGTTGCTGCGGTGCTGTCGTCCGATAGCTTTGTCCGGTCTGAATTGTCGGACTAAATTATTTTGTTTTGTCCAACCGCTTAGACTTGAGCTAAAGTCCACCAAATACAAAAGCTGAATTAAAAACAACAGTCCGGAAAACTTGCAAATGTCAAACAGAAAACTGTCTGCTGATGTGGGCTTTGGGTCAAGTCTAACCCATTTGAACCAACTGAATTTTGTCGAACCATTTTGAACCTGAAAACCTGTCCGGCGGCATGGCAAGCAACGTTTCAGGCTTGCTGCTGTGCTGGTATTTTATAACGTCCAGCCCGGAACTGTAGCCCATTAGAATTACTGATGATGAAGTTAAGAACAAAAGCTCAATAGAATTACGTCTGACCGAACCGCTGCTGATAGCGAACAAAAAGATGGTGATTTATTCGTCAGCCAGCATAGCAGCAAACCACATGTTGCACGCCTGTGTTTCGTCACCCGATGAAACCTAAACCCTTAGCGAACTCTTTTACTAATAAACCTTGTGTTCATTGTCTCACTTTCAAAGTAAATCATGTCAGCGTCACCGAAAACAAGAATTGTCCCCATGCCATAGCCAACTGTGTCACTAATTGCTTTTTTGATGTCCAAAGTTTTGGTGTCAATGTCACCGTTTTCGCTAATAACGTAACAGGTCTTGTCTGTTATACCATTTTTTTGAAGTGATTGAAGTATTACTTGCTCTTCAATGCCTTTGACAGGCTCAAATTTGTCCCACTGAAAAAAGTTGAAATGAGAAAGGTCGCTGATAAACTTGTGTCTGTTTTTTATAGATGAAACGAACTGAATGTAGCGGTCTTGCTTTGCCTTGTCAACAAACCTTTTGATAACCTTGATTTCTAAGTCTGCGTTCTGTGTCATGCGAATGAATGTGTCAACTTATTAAACTGTGTCCATGCCCCACTAAAGCTTGAAGGATGTTTGTTTAACATGGCGTGCAACGATTAAGGCTTGCTGCCGCAGCGGCACTTCGTGCACGTCAGCCCCAAATATAGCTGAAAAAGAACAACAGAATTGCTACTGCTGAATGGCTTCCGTCACCCCGCTATGGCAGCAAACCCGCTGTTGTACGCTGCTTGTCAGAAACCATTGCAAGCAGACCTATAAAATCTAAAGCTTTTTTTGTTTGTGTCATAATGATAACTCACCACGCAAGTTCCAGTGTTTCCAAGTGCAATTCCGTTCTTGTCTTTATGAACACGGAACGGTACGATGTTTATATAAAATTGTCCATTGTCAAAACTTAATGGAAATATGCGATGCCCAATAAATGAATCGTCTCTTTCAAGTCTATTTGATATGTCTGTTGAGTCCAACAGCATGATTCTTGTCTTTTGAATGGTCGTCTGTAAACTGTCGGTAAGTAAGTCATCTTTAAAAAGGAGCAAAGTGTCAAATATTGATTTGTCACTCTTGGATACTAAAGTAATATATCGGCTAATTGCGTCATTATAAATATTCCGACGTCCGCTTTTGTCTGTCGTGTTGATTGTCTGCCCAAAAGTAACTGTCGGAAGAAGTAAAATAAAGAATAGAAGTCTTGTCATGCTTAAATGATGCACTTTAAAACTGTTTCCATAAAGTAGCGTACAACGTTCGCGCATTGCCGATGGTGGGGCAATTTTATTCATCAGCATAAATATAGTACAAAAGCCGGATTGAAAAACTGATGATGAGTTTTGTTCATCCGCCCCACTTTTGGCAATGCACTTGTT
>NZ_SZQL01000044.1 GCF_005233845.1 Ilyomonas limi | reverse complement strand
GCCAGGAAAATGTGGTAAAAGAAGCTCAAAAGAAATTAGCCAACCTGCAAAAGGATGAAAAAGAGCTGTCCGGTAAAATTGCTAAAAATCAAAGTAGTCAGAAAGACCAGCAGTTGGATATAGCCAATCAGGTAAAACTATTGGAAGATCTAAAACTGAAGAGAAAAGGATAATAAGAGATTGTTAGTGTTCTTCCGGATTAGCAAATAGCGTGCACGTTAAAGCAATAAAAAAGCAGGTTTACAGCCTGTTTTTTTATTGCGGCAATCTGCCATAGAGTTTTTCTTGTCCTGATTGCAGCATGTCTTACCCAATAAAAACATTACTGAGAAGCCTCCATAATAGCTTTGAAAAGCAGTACATTAACACCATTACTGGCTTATTAGGGGTAAATTACATTGCTGATTATTTTATCAGTACTAAAATCAAACAAATGCCAAATATTCCAGAGGTTGTAAAAAGTAAAAAGACACTGACGGCCATGAACAAAGGAGTACTAGCTTCTGAGTTAAACAAAACATTAAGAGGCAGAGGTCCATTTACTGTTTTTGCGCCTTCCGACCGTGCTTTCGGGAAGTTGGAAAGCGGCACTCTTGAAGGTCTGCTGAAGCCTGAAAACAAAGTACAACTTACGGCACTGTTAAGCCGGCACATTATTGCATACAAGGTTAATTTTAAAAACCTGAAAGAAGGTGATAAATTAAAAACCTTAAAGGGCAACGAAGTAACAGTGACTATAAGAAACGGTAAAATATGCATTGACGATGCGACAATTCAAAACCAGGATATAGAATCGTCCAACGGGGTTATTCACTCCCTGGATACTGTGCTGATAGATTAGCACAGAGTCTTATATAGCTACAAGCGCATCAATATAAATATAGTTGTCGCTATTTCACTTATGTAATTGTTTTCGAAGGATTACTTGTACATTCAAATGGCAGCTAATACCCACAGGTATGACTGCCGGGATGATAAACCGATTTCGCCTTCATTCTCCACATAAAAATATAATCTTATGAAAGCTTTAGTATATCATGGTGCTGGGAAGAAAGCGTGGGAAGAAAAGCCCAGTCCATCTATTATCGATCAAACTGATGCGCTGATAAAAATCTATAAAACTACTATCTGTGGAACTGATCTGCATATACTGAAGGGCGATGTGCCTGAAGTGACGGATGGTCGTATTTTAGGGCATGAAGGCGTTGGAACCGTGGAAGAAGTGGGTAGTGCTGTTACTGGTTTTAAAAAGGATGACCGTGTTTTGATTTCCTGCATCTCCGGATGTGGCAAATGTGAGTATTGTAAAAAGGGAATGTACTCTCACTGCGAAAAAGGAGGTTGGATTTTAGGTCATTTGATTGATGGCACTCAGGCAGAATATGTGCGGATACCTTTTGCAGATAACAGCCTTTATCATATACCCGAAGGTGCAGATGAAGAAGCGCTGGTAATGCTAAGCGACATATTGCCTACGGCTCTTGAATGTGGTGTTTTGAACGGACAGGTAAAGCCTGGCGATACCGTTGCCGTAGTGGGTGCCGGTCCTATTGGACTGGCTGTATTAATTACAGCGCAGTTTTACACGCCTGCTGCTATTATTATAGTAGATATTGATGATAACCGCTTGCAGGTTGCCGGTACCTTCGGTGCTACACACACTATAAATAGCAGTACTGAAAATACTTTGGAAAAAATTATGAGCCTTACAGATGGCAAAGGTGTTGATGTGGCTATTGAAGCGGTAGGTATTCCTGCCACCTTTGAACTGTGCGAATCTATAATAGCTCCGGGAGGGCGTATTGCTAATGTGGGTGTTCATGGTAAAAGTGTAAGCCTGCATCTGGAAAAATTATGGTCTAAAAACATCACTATTACCACGCGTCTTGTAGATACCGTTAGTACCTCTATGCTGTTAAAAACAGTAACTGCCAAAAAGTTAGATCCTGCTAAACTCATTACACACCATTTTGCATTAAATGATATAGTAAATGCCTATGACACATTTGAGAACGCAGCAAGAGAAAAAACCCTGAAGGTTATTCTAACCAATGAATGAAAGTGAATAGGAATAACAGCGTGCCTTTGCTTGTCGTATTAAGTCACATCTGCATTCCAATTATCCTTTTGAATGGCTTATTAAGAAGCGGTTTCTCATATAAATACATGTGACCGACAGATAAGTAATTAGCTGCATGCCAGTAAGCATTCATATGTTGAGGTAATAGGTGGATAGCGCTATTGTTTCTATGCTGAGTGTTTCTATCTCCATAATTTTGTTTGATGGTATGATAGAAATAAAAGCGGTGCATATACAGTTTTATTGTTTCGCATTGGTCATCTGGCATATCGAATCTGCGTAGCCATCATTGGATGGCTGGTATGTACATCATAAGCATTCAGGCTGTAGCCAAAAGTGCCATTATTAGCCTCTAAATAAGATAGATAATTCTTCGTCTGCCGTGTCTGAATCACCTTGAAAACGGTATGTTTTTATAGTTTTTATTTCGTCGTATTTATAAAATTTACCGCTAAACTAAATAGACCCCATCCAGAGAAATAACAAATTTATTGTCTTGTCTCTTTGCCTTTAAGTTATTCAGGATACTGCTTACCGTATCCATTTCTTTGCTGTTGTTCATAGGTTGTATTTATGGTGTTTGCAGTAGCCTTCTGTTCGTATCTCTTTGATCAAATGAATCTGCCAATTGATGTCTTTTAGCCATCACCTCAATCATGCGGAATTGTAACTGGTGTTGATTCTTTTGAATTTCCCCTTCAATGTCCATCTTCTTTTTTCCCAGTGTTTTACCCTTCTTCTCAAGACGGTTATATTTTGCTGCTGCTTTATCAAATGCTTTGCTTTGATCCTTTATTTGCAGTTCCAAATTATACCTTTGAATAGCTGGTGCTTCTTCATTCAGGTAAGGCGCTATAAGTGGTGGATTGATAAAGGGTGTATATTCACCGGCTGCCAAACCTTTTGAAAGCATGGCCAATAAAAGAGTGTTGCTATTAGAATTCTTTCCCTTTCCTTTTGTATGCATTACTTTACTAAGTAAAACATTAAAATCAAGCGGTGATAATTGTGAATTGTCAGAGATTGCGAACTGACATAAGGATGTTTTTTTCATAAAAATTATTTTATATAAATCAGTGAGTGTCCAAAAAAAGCAGATATAAAGATTCAGACTAAGTCCGGGAGGAGAGGAGTTGGAAGGATTACTAAATGCTCTTACATGAATATCTCTCAAAGTACACTTAATAAATAACACATTTAGTTATAATTAAAAGGTAATCGTTTATAGGTTTAATGGTTTTAGGTTTTCAGGCAATATTATAATTGCATTTGTATATCTTAACGTACTCCCCGCATCTGCCGGGGGTAGTATTCCGCAAATCTATTTCTTTGATTTGTTGTAACATTTGCAGTATAGGTAAAACAGGTTCTTCGTAAGACACGAACGTTGGTTATATCAGGTTTACAGGCTGCTTTTTTACGCGGGGATCTGCCAGTACAAGAGTTTTCTTTTTTTGCCGGTCAGGAACACCAACGGGTACAAAAAGACTACTCCGCTCTTAAATACACTTTAAATGTAGAACCTTTATCAGGCTCGCTTTCCAATATAATTTTGCCGCCTGCATACTTTACATGTTGTTGTACTAAATACAAGCCAATACCCGAACCTTCCACATTGCCTTTTATCCTGAAATACTTCGAAAAAACAGCTTCTTTTTCTGTTTCGCCTATGCCTATACCATTATCTTTTACTGATATAACTACGCAATTGTTTTCACGTTCTGTTTTAATAAGAATTTCCGGTGTACGGTGAGGTGATTTATACTTAATAGCATTGCTTACCAGGTTATAAATGATGCTTCTCAGTTTGTGGCGGGAGAAAGTAACTTTCGGCACATTTAATTCGCTGTTTATAACTGCACCCGATTGTGCAATGCTGCCATTAAGTGTAAGG
This sequence comes from Ilyomonas limi, assembly GCF_005233845.1. Classification (GTDB taxonomy): domain Bacteria; phylum Bacteroidota; class Bacteroidia; order Chitinophagales; family Chitinophagaceae; genus Ilyomonas; species Ilyomonas limi. The sequence continues at coordinate 2,244 of NZ_SZQL01000044.1, read as the reverse complement.
CGTACATCGTTCACGATATTTTCTACATCCAATAGTTCTTCCTCCGCTTGATACTTGTGTTCCTGCTCTCTCGTATCGGTCAGTTCTTGTATTAAACTTTGCATTTTCAACACGCTTTGTTCCTGTATTTGTAACAGATTTTGAATATCTGCTACATTTTCTGGCGGCATGTTTTTAATTACTTTAAAAGCCAGTACCAAACTTGTAAGCGGCGTCTTTATATCGTGAGAAATAGTATCTAAAAGAATTTCGTGGTCAGTAATAACCTTCTCTAATTCTTTTAAATCCTTAACACGCTGGGTAATTTCTACAAATGTTATAATTACTCCGTTTGTTTTATTATCCTGTATTGTTATGTACGGAATAATGTTCATTTGATACCACCGGAAATCCGTTGTCTGAATTTCCCTTTCCAATATTTTGTTGCTGCTTATTACCTGCTGAATATTATCTGAAATCGTATTATAGCGAATATTCTCTTTAATATCATGCATAGATTTACCAATATCATTTTCAGATAGGTTAAACTGTTTCATAGCGGGTGGTGTAAACTTTCTCAGCTTTAAATCGGCATCTACAAACAACTGCGGAATGATGGTGTTTCTAAAATAATTTTCTAACTCATTATTAAGCGCGGTGAGCTGTTCAATTTGTTGATTTTTAGTGGGCATTTTTACTGATTGTATAAATAAGGTATTAAATGAGCATGCAATCCTGGTGTAAGATAATTCATTTCTTTACCTTATTATTTATTGCAGTATTATAATTTGTTGGATTGATTGGTTTCAAGAAAGATATAGTATTATTAAAACGGCATCCTTTTATTAATTGCAATTGCCAACTGCACCTATACAACAACCTGGAATAGCAGGAAATCTGTAGTGTTGTATCAAACCATCTGCCGCTGCCGCAATCCGGTAAGACACAGCATAAACCTGGATAAATAAAAAAACCAACCATCCAATTAATGGATGGCTGGTCAAATATAAAGGACGAACTAACTTAATTGGCAAGTACCGTATCCAGCGAATGGATAACACCGTTAGATGCATGTATATCTTGTGTTTGAATAGTAGCATTATCAATGCTCACTTTTCCATCCAGTACTTTTACAGATAATTGTTTACCGTGTAAAGTAGTAAGCTTTTGACCATCTTTAAGGGCACTAAAGTTTACTTTACCTGCTACAACATGTTGCTGTAACAAATGTGTAAGCTGTACTTTATTTTCAGGTTTCAATAAATTGGTTAGTGTCCCACTTTCCAGTTTTCTAAAAGCGATATCCGATGGTGCAAAAAGGGTATAGGGACCGCTGGTGGTTAATACCTGATCTAAGCCTGATGCAATAACACCTTGCTTTAAAGTTGTCATGTTCTTGTCCGTTCTGACAACTTGTGTAATATTTGACATTTATTAGATTAATTCACCGGTAGAATAACCGGTAACAGATGTAAGGTACACTTATAAACTGAGGTCCGGTGTTAAAGCTTAGCTCTGTTTGATGATATTTTTATCTTTGGTTTGCGGATCTGTACACCTTACAATAAAGCAATTGAAGTATCCACTTTTTGGTATAGAAACAGCAGGTCAAACCAACAAGGTTTTATGCTTTGATTAAACCGTTTATTGTTTTAAAAACAGTTCTGTCTGTTGCACGCTATAAAACAGGTTCTGCAGTAAATGCAGATACTGAATATCTTTTACAAGCAAACGATGAGAAAAATCTACGGCTGAGTATTCTGTATTTAACTCTATGGTACCGTTTCCTTTGGTCTTTCATGTTGCCATGTTTTATGATAACTATGAAAAGTAAATCCTAATGCTGTTAATAGCTCATTAGAGATAGGTACAGCCGCCAGCCGTTCAGAGGCAGCCGCTTCATACTCGCAACTGTTGTTATTTTCAAAACCTATATAGGGTATTTGTGTAGTGTCTTCATTTTTGATGCCATACTTTTTGTATAGTATTATCAACAAGTATATAACTGCCTATACGCAGTTCCTGAGTGTTTATCATGATTATTATTTTATTTGTTTACCTAGGCACAAAATGTTTTAAAAGCATTTAGAGAGGAAACAAAAAAGAGTTTTACAACAGTTTACTCAATGTCAGCGCCTTGTTTGGATATTTCGTAGAAGTTGACCAGGTGATTTCGTGGCAAATTGACCACCTGTTTTGCTGGCGAAGTGTTGTATAGTTTGCTGTAAAAGCAGTTGTCAAAAATAATAAGTTTACCGGTTTATA
>NZ_SZQL01000043.1 GCF_005233845.1 Ilyomonas limi | reverse complement strand
TGAATAAGAGATGGAAAAATTATAACCGAACTTATAGCCATCAAAAAGCAACTGTATAGCAATTACAGGACTAAAAATTATATTTGTATAACCGAATCAGGATTTATTTAATAATCTGTATAGCTATTTTAGGACGAGTCACGGGTAGAGTCCCTTCATAGTAAAGCCATAGTAAAGGCATGGATAGTGCATGAGGAGTGCATCAACCCCCATGCAAACAGTGGCAGCCGCTAAGAAAGAGGCTAATACCTGCTGTTAGTAATCTGCAAATCCAATATCAATAACTATTTACCCGCATGCCCAACATCCAACACTGCCATCCAATATCTGTTTACCAAAATGATTCGCATGCATTATCCCTTAGCAACCCTGCACCCGCTTATCCAGCAGCACCTGCACCCCCGCCGCTTACTGAAGCACGCCCGGCAGTGCACCCCCACACAGGCTACCTGGCAGGCTGCCTTTAAACACGCCGCCTGCCTGCGGGTAGCTTTTATGCAGCAAACGGTGCTGGCAAAGGATAGCGCCGCCTTAACGCTGCTGGTACAGGCGTGCACGGCAGGTGCCGTAAGCCTTGCCAACCGCCTCCATGCTTACGGGGCTGCTTTGCGTGCAGCGGAAAGCCGCTATGAGCAAATAGCGCACCTGCAGGCGCAATATGCCGTATTAGAAAAGCAGCTACTCTGTTTTGTGCAGTACCTACGGCGCTATTTCCCGGCGCATTTCAACCAGGAGCAGCCGCTTCCCTGTAGCAGTACACAAAAAGCACAGCAGCGGCTGGCAGCCCATGTGGCTACCTTGCAGGCTGCCCTGCAAACCACCGGCGCAGCAGACTCCTTTATTGCTGTTGTACTTGCTCCTTTTACGCCCTGCATACAGGCTGCTCCTGTTCAGCCGCTTACGTATGGCAGGCTGCTATACCTCCAACGCCTGGCGCAGGAACTGCACGATTGCATCCACCACCCTGCTACGGCAGATACCACCATTGCAGTAATTGTTTGTTTGACTCAAAACAACTGCAATCACCCGGCATTGGTGCAGTACCTGGTGGCGCAATGGCAGCAGCACACAGCCGAGCTGCCCCTGCCGGAAGCAGCAGCGTTTTGGGCTACCCGTCTGCGCGAATACACCCTGATGCCCCACTACGGCAGGGAAGGACTGTACCCGGCACTTCCCCCGCTACGCGACAGTATAGTAGCAGCTATCCGGCACGAAATACAGGATGCCGGCGCCATAGCCAGCCATACGGCAGCGCCCCCGCGGCAGGGGGCGGAGCCACTGGTGACTACGTCGCTGTCTGTAACCCAGCTTGCCGTACTGCTGCGCCTGCTGGTGCACTGCGGCATGATCAAATGCAGCAATCAAAGTGCTTTGTTCCGGCAGATAGCCGGTGCGGTGCGTACTGAAAAAGCAGCTAAGCTGTCTGCCGAAAGCCTGCGTATCAAGTATCATACGCCGGAGCGCACCGCCATCAGCATTGTTAAAGACTGCCTGCTGCAGATGGTGAGCGCCCTGCATAAGCTATAATGGTATATAACCACCCGTCCATTAGACCGGGTTATAACCTGTACTACTGCCTAAACGGGCTCTTTAAATCACCACCTGTAAACATTGGAACACAGCGGCGCTCAGGCACAGACCACTAATGGTGCACAACTAAACAACAGTAGTGCAACTTAGCGTAGGTGGTGGCGCTGGCCCGGGCGAACTATCTCACCGAGACTAATAAAAAACATTATTTACGAAGTAATGCGCGGAGCGATGGTGCCGTCCTTGAACCCGCATAGCGGTATCACTGAGACCAAAGAAAAACATTATTCACGAAGTAACTAAGCGAAGCGGTATCACTGAGACCAAAGAAAAACATTATTCACGAAGTAACTAAGCGAAGCGTTCTCATGAATACCATTGAAAAAACATCAATTCATTCATACTTTTTTGGGTACCTCTTGTGTTAATGCCTGCCCCGACAAGTCGGGGACAAAAGGTATAATCAACAGCTTACTATATTCAATCACACTCAACAACACCTGCCATCCCAACAGCACATCTAAAATGGATTCATTCAAAAGTTATTGATATAACGATGTACTTAATACATTGTCAACAAAATTATTTCATATTATAGAGATGGGTGTTTGAAGGATGATTTCAGCATTATAGTTTTTATCTTTCTTTTTCTCTTGAAAGAAAAAGAAACAAAAAGTTATGAATGTATTGATGTTTTTTCAATGGTATTCATGAGAACGCTTCGCTTAGTTCAAGGACGGTATGATCGCTCCGCGCATCCGTCCGTGCCTCCGCACTACTTACTCTAAAATGGATTTTAGTATTATAGTAGTTGGTTAGGCTGACAAAAATCCTTTCTACAATGTACTTAACCTGTCCTCCTTATTTACTGCAACAACTACCCGCTTACCTCCTGCAACAAAAAACATTTTCGCTGCAACTCCTTGCTATTCAATCACCTTACACGGGTACTATTACCCCTGTTACTGTTCCCGCCTTTGCTACCTCGGTAAGTTTGCCTTGTCAATCACCTGTCATACGCGTGGATGGGTGATCGCAATAAACAAACCATTTTATAAACATTAAAAACAAACAGTTATGGCAAAACAAACAGGCATATTGCCTATTGAAGGAACAATTGGCAACATTACTTTTTTCAAATCCAAAGATGGCTATATGGTCAGGAGCAAAGGCGGGGTGTCTGCAAGCAAAATAGCTACTGATGCAGCCTTCCAGCGCACCCGCGAAAACATGGCAGAGTTTGGCAGGGCAGGCAGCGCAGGTAAACTGCTGCGGACAAGCCTGCGCAGCACCATTGTAAAAGCAAAAGACAACCGCATGGTAAGCCGCTTAACCGCTCAGATGCTTAAAGTAGTGCAGGCAGATGCCACCAGCGACCGCGGACAGCGCAATGTAATAGACGGCGAAGCCACCTTGCTGGAAGGCTTCGACTTTAATAGCGGTGCAAAGCTGTCTGCCACATTATACGCCCCTTATACACTCACTTTCACCCGGAGCACGGGTACAGTACAGGTAAGCATCACAGACTTTATACCGCCCGGCATACTGACGGCACCCACAGGTACTACGCATTTTCAATTGTTTATGGCTGCGGCTGCCATAGACTTTGAAGCAGCCACATACGATGCCGTAAGCAGTGCTTCGGGAGAGCTGGTATATAGCCACACGGCTACCGGCGCCATCACCCTCAGTGCTGTATTACCGCCCAACAGTACGCACCCGGTATTCCTGGTGCTGGGTGTAGAGTTTTTACAGCAGGTAAATGGAAAACAATACTCGCTGAATAATGGCGCTTTTAATGCCTGCAGTATCGTTAAGGTAGACAGCCCGGTGTAGGAAGTACAGTAAACCCTATTTATGTACTTTAAAACAGCAATATGCAAAGCAATACCTGGCAGTACACCATAGCTGCTGCGCTTACCGGCACCGGCATCGGTATCTACAAAGCCATAAACGCAGCCCCTTTCCTGCAATCGGTATTACTCACCGCCGTTAGTTCGGCAGTAAGCTGTATCGTTTCTTTCTGCCTGCAACGGCTGATTAAAAAACTAAAACAGTAACAAACAGCAAGCCCGGCATATAGCCGGGTTTGTTATTAATAGGTTATGCTGCTTACCTGTCTCTCCCTGGCGCAGGCATCTGATGCTGATGGCTATTAGGGAGCATGCGCTTTCCTACTTGTGTAACTGCCTTTTCTGCCGGCTGGTGTTTTAAAAGGCTATGCGCATCAGGCGTAGTTACCAGCAAGCCATTCTGCCTGTATGCTCCCCACAGTTCAAACGCTAATCATTCCCCCTGAAACAACCATTTCAAACTGCCACTGTGTCCACTCTGCCAATAGCGGAAAATCCCACCGGCGCATTGCCGAACTATGGAAATAAAAAAAGCGAATGAAAAAGCATTCATTATCAAGGTTCAAATTTCCTTTGACTTATTGGTGAGTTCGTGTAATATTGTGTTAGCCAAAATGCCGCCAATCATCACCTTTCTTAAAAGCAGTGGCAGGGAACTTCACCTCAAAAGGATAAGTATTCGTCATCATAACACCGGCAATTCGGCTAACATACAGTTTTGTGCTATGCTGGCTGACGGGTGGTGTTTCGGCTTTTTGTTTTTTATTATGCTCCATATCTTAATTTCAGTTTGATGTTAAAAAATGCCAGCACAGCCACAAAGCTGGCAGGGCGTTGCCTGCAAGCTTCAATTTCCTCAATTTGACAGCCTTTTTTATCTTTACGTTTCAAGTAATAGTATTATGACAGACTTGCAACTATATTCAGAACTTTCATCACTGCCGACAGACCTCAAAAAAGAGGTTCAGGATTTTATTGAGTTTCTAAAAACCAAAGCAAGAAAGCAAAATGCTAGCAAACAAAGGAAGTTTGGTGCTGCAAAAGGCTTCTTTAAAATGCATGCTGACTTTGATGAACCTTTAGAAGACTTTAAAGATTACATGTAATGGACTTGCTTTTAGACACACATGCATTTATCTGGTTTTTAAACGGAGACAGCCAGTTACCTGCTGCTATCAAAAACTTAATTGCGGACACTTCGAATAAGTGTTTTCTAAGTATCGGCAGCATCTGGGAGATTGCTATAAAAGTCAGCTTAAATAAGTTAGAGTTGCAGGGCGACTTTAATCACATTGCAGGTTTTTTAATTGACAATGACATTGAAGTGCTGCCTATTACTTTTGAGCATATACAACGTTTATTGCGACTGGAGTTTCATCATCGTGACCCATTTGACCGTATCATCATTGCACAAGCTTTGACAGAAAACCTGACTCTTGCAACTAAGGACGGTATTTTTTACAAATATGGAGTGAACATCACTTGGACATAAGCCAGCAGGCAACAAAGGGTTTGCTGCCATAGCGGCTAGACGGAAGCCATTCAACTACTGGAATTCTATTGAGCATTTCAGCTATATTTGGTCTGACGGAACTATATTGCCGCTCCGGCAGCAAGCCTTAAACGTTAGCGGTAATTTTCGGGCGACACTTAACTTCAAAATGAGCTTTTATAAAATCATACCAACAGACGAATTAAAGCCTTACATAAAACACTTTGCAATTTCCGAAAGTTCTCAACAACACATATACAAGGTTCTTCCTTCAACAAAACTTGTCATAGGTTTTCAATACAAAGGATTTTTGAATTCTCTTGGAAACAATATGCAAAACACTTTGGCAACTGCAGGTATTACCGGAATACAAAACAGTTTCAAAACTTTTGAGAACACCGTCGTTACAGGAACTGTTCTTGTTTATTTTACAGAAACAGGTTTTACTTATTTTTCCAATTTGCCAGCGCATGAATTATTTAATCAGAGTGTTTCGCTTGACAACATCTTCGAAAAAAATAAAATTGAAGAAGCGGAAGAAAAGTTATCGTCTGCTGCATCACATAAAGACAAAACAAAGATCATTGAACAGTTTTTATTGTCGCAGCTAAAAGAGAGAAAAAAAGATAAATTAATTGTTGAAGCTGTCAAACTTATCTATCAATCAAATGGCTTAATTAGAATAAAAGAATTAACACAAAAGCTGTTTATCAGTCAAAGTCCGTTCGAAAAAAGATTTCGAAGCCTTGTTGGTACAACTCCCAAAAAATTTGCTTCCATTATTCGTTTTAATGCCGTTTTAAATGATTTAGAAAAAGCGAAGTCTCTTACCGATTTATGTTTTGAACATAACTTTTTTGACCAGGCACATTTCATAAAAGATTTTAAACAATACACCGGCGACACGCCGGAAAGTTTTAAACGGCTTTTGGAATAAACGATTTTTTACAATTACAGACTTTAACGTTGTTCGAGTTTTGTAGCATTAATCACAATTAAACAATTAAACAATGTTTACAATCGAACAAATCAAAGCAGCACATTCCAAAGTTAAAAGCGGTGCTGATTTTCCATCCTATGTTCAGGAAATGAAATCTTTAGGCGTTTTATTTTATGAGCATTTTGTTTCAGATGGACACATCCAATATCAGGGTTTAAATAACTTTACACTTTTGGCTGATGCAAAGTGGGCATCGGTAGAAGTTGCAGAAATAGGATATCACGAAAGTCTTAGAAACAGCTTGTTAATTCATCAGCAAGGACAGACTGACTATCTCACTTTTTGCAAACAGGCAGCAGAAGCCGGCGTTCAAAAATGGACAGTTGACATGCAGAATATGACTTGCACTTATTACGATAAATCTGACAATAAAATGTTAGTAGAAGAAATTCCAACGACATAAAACTGCCGCTAACAAAAGTATTGCCAAAAGCGGGGCAGACATTACGCAGCATTAGCAGTTGTTTCGCTAATCATCTTCAGTTATCAGGGTGACGGCATTCTATCGGCAACAAATGTTATCTTCGGCAAAAGAAAATAAATCAGCTTCGGTATCGGCTGACACGGCGCTAATATCCCGCCTTCGGCAATACCGATTCGTTGGCTGTAATTGTATAGTCCTGAAATAGGTTGACTCCAAAAATGTGGATAAGTCAACTTAAAACAGGACAAAAAAATGAGCAAAAAACAGAGTTCGCAGCGCAGTGAAGCGCAAAAATTATTCTACACAGAAG
>NZ_SZQL01000042.1 GCF_005233845.1 Ilyomonas limi | reverse complement strand
AGATGAAAATACCATTCAGCACTATGTCAAAGCGCAGGGAGCCGAAAAAGAATATAAAAGGATTCACCAACAGCAGCTAAGGCTGTTTTGATACCTCGTCAGCTTGCTGCGAGGTAGTTCATTCCTTTTTAAACCTTAAACAGCCATAAAATAAAAAAATCGCCCGGCATATAACCACCGGGCGATTTTATAAACACAAGCACGCTATTCTATTTCACCATTTTATGAGTTGGTGTATCTGTAGGCTGGGGCATTACCTGCGTATCCTGCAGGTTTAGTGCGCCGCCTTCGGGAATAGCAGGGTTTTTATTGCCACCAAACTGCTGTTCCATCTGCTCCAACTGTTGTAGCAGCATTTGCGATGCCTGCAGGTCGCGCTCCATATTTTCTGCATCAATACCGGTTAATGCATTATAATATTTAATCTGCTGCTGCAAATCGGTCTTCAAATCCTTATTCACCTTAGCCGCCAGTTTCGGATCTTCTGCCAGATAACAAGCTTTCAGGAACATCAGGGAGTAATAATTGTGCATATTATTGCGCGATACCATACCGTATGGAAAATTGCTGCTGAGCATCATTTTATCTGTTCTTTCCAGCACTTTGCGGGCATCTTCCTTACGGTTTTTATCCACGAGATCAAGTGCCAGCTGCGTATCGGCATCGCGGATAATATTTAAATGACGACGGTTTTCTTCATCAAAATACACATTGAAGATATTGGCGTTGCCGTAGCCAAATTTATTCATTACTACATTAAACATCCAATCGGTATTGATAGGTGAATTGACCACCGGCACCAGCCGGTAACTGAGTCCGTCGCGGCGGATGTAATTACCAAAGCCTAAGTCGTCATAAGGCATGGTGAAGTAAATAGGACGCTGCCAATTGTTGGCGGCAATAATATTCAGCATCGCCAGATCGCCTTTGTAAATAGCTCCCTTCTGTATTTCAAACTGTAACTGGCTTACCACAGTATCGGTTGGGTTTACAGTACCATTACTTTTAACCGTATTTACATCTACCGGTACAAATACTTTGTGTGTAGGAAAAATATTGTAGCCGCGCTCTTCTACATTGGCATCATTACCTACATAGTTTTTCATTACATCGTAGAGGTTATAATACTGATTGGCATCGTAGCCGGCAGCTTGTTTATAAATAGCAATATCCCTGTTCTTACCTTCAATCTGCTGCGGCGTCCAGATCACATCAATCGGGGCGCTCTGGTTTACTTTATACCGCAATTGGTTGATGTACCAGTCAATTCCCAGCAAGCTGGTGTTAATCACCCGAATGTCGGGACGAATACCTTCTACCTCCTGCGCGTACCACAACGGATAAGTATCATTATCGCCAAAAGTAAACAGTATAGCATTGGGTGCACAGCTCTCCAGGTAGTCTTTTGCAATATCCCGCGCCAGCTCTTTACGGCTGCGGTCGTGGTCGTCCCACTCCTGCTGCGCCATCAGCACCGGCACTGCCAGCATGCACACTGCAAAGGCAAGGATGGTAGCAGTGCGTTGGTTCATTTTTTTACTTAACCATTCTATTATTTGCAACACCCCAATACCCACCCAAATAGCAAAGGCATAAAAAGAGCCGACATACGCATAGTCACGCTCGCGTGGCTGGTTGCCTGGCTGGTTGAGGTAAATAATAATAGCAAAGCCGGTTAGAAAAAATAGTAAAAGTGTTACAAACGCATCATCGCCGCGCCGCTTGAAATGGTAGAACAAGCCAATCAAGCCTAATATTAATGGTAAGGCAAACAAGGTATTGTGACCTTTGCTGTTCTTGATACTATCCGGCAGGAGCGATTGGTTGCCGTAAATCATGCTATCTATAAAATTGATTCCCGTTATCCAGTTGCCATCGCGTTTATTACCGGCGTATGTACCTTCTATATCGTTCTGCTTGCCGCTAAAGTTCCACAGGAAATAGCGGAGGTACATAAAGTAATTCTGATATGAGATAAAGAATTTTAAATTATCACCAAAATCGGGTGTGCGGCTGTAAGTGCCATCCTGCAGTTTGCTGGCACCCATAAAAGAGGCATAATAATCGGCATGCCCCTGGTCGTTGCTGGCATCCCACATACGCGGAAACACCATCTTATCCTGCGGCAAATAAACCGGTTTTACGTCTTTGCCGGTTTCTATATATTTATCCTTTCCGGTGGTGCTTTTTTGGTAGCGCATGCTTGTTTCGCGGTACTGCACCGGCTGCGCTGTAAATTTTTGTCCGTACAGTATTGGCCAATCGCCATACTGGTCGCGACCTAAGTAACCTACCAGACTCATAGGATTGTCTACGTTAAACATATCCACAGCCGGGTTGGCACTGCTGCGAATCATGGTAGTAAGATAAGAGCTATAACCAAGGAACATAAATGCAGTGCACCACAATCCAAGGCGAAGAAAGCCCCAATGCTTTTTGGCAGCATAGCGCAATCCCAGCCAGATACCCACAGCAACGAGTATAAAGAAAATAGTAAACCCGGAGAAGAAAGGCAGCCCCATTGAGTTGACAAAGAAAATATCGAAATGACCGGCTACTTTAATAGAAAGCTGAATAATAACTACCTGTACAATACCGGTAATGATAAAACCGATTACCGTAAAGATATATGCACCGCCGTAGTATTCTTTTTTATCCTTGTTTAAAGCTTCTATCAGGTACAGCAATCCAATAACGGCAAGCGTTCCCAGAAGCATTAAACCGGATAACGTAGAGTCTTTTATCTGTACATCATCGCCAAAGGCATTTTGCAGTTGCGGCAGCATATCGTTGAGTACATTCTGGTCGCCACGGTTAGCCAGCATAGCGCCAAAAAATGCCAGCACGCCGCCAATCGCCACTACCCAAATAAAGTATTTACGGATAACCGGATAGTTAAACGCCGGGCGTTTGCGGAAATAATACACTGCAACAATTGCCGGGATAGTAAGCAAACCCAACAGGTGAACGCCAATAGACAAGCCCATCATAAAAAAGATAAACACAATCCAACGGTCGGCATGTGGCTGATCGGCTTCGTGCTCCCACTTTAATATTGCCCAAAATACAAGCGCCGTAAAGAAAGAAGACAGGGCATACACCTCACCTTCTACCGCGCTGTACCAAAACGAGTCGGAGAACGTATAGCACAAAGCGCCTACTACGCCTGCCGCCATAATGCCCCAGATTTGCGTGCCGGTAAGCGGCACTTCGGTATTTTTATGCACGATACGGCGCGCAAAGTGCGTGATGGTCCAAAAGAGAAACAGAATGGTAAAACCACTTGCCAGGGCGCTCATAATATTTACTGCTTTGGCTGCCGTCATTGGGTTGTCGCCAAACAGGATGATAAAAAACCGTCCGATCAGTACAAAAAGTGGCGCGCCCGGCGGATGTGGAATTTGTACTTTAAAACAGCTACTTACAAATTCGCCGCAGTCCCACAAGCTGCCACCAGCTTCGGAGGTTAAAATATATACCGTACAGGCTATCAGGCATACTACCCAGCCGGTAATGTTATTCACCCGTTTGAAGTTCATAAAAGTGTGTCGTTTTTTTAAGAGTGGCAAACATAACGTAAACTGGGTAAACTCTTATTTAGGCGGTTTATTTTAAGAATAGATTTATAAAAAGGAATAAAAACAGGAGCAATAAAGTTTACAGTAAAGCCATATACTAATTGGAAAGCATTATAAAATCGTGAAAGAGATTGCAGAGATATACAATTATAATAAAGTAAAATTATCTCTTGAAAATAGATAACAGCCGCAACCCTTTTTGTACATACACGTATTCATTAAAAACAAATGAATATGAAAAGCGGTATTTTTAAAAGCATTATGATAGCCTGTACCATGGTGCTGTTTTTGTCCTGTAGTAAAAGTAGTAGTTCTTATGGCAGCAATACGCCGCCTCCCGGCAACAGCAACAGTAATGATGTAAAAATAGCCAATATGAGTTTTGCTGCTGCCACCATTACCATAAACAAAGGCACCAAAGTTACATGGACTAACAACGATAATATGACGCATACAGTTACAGCAGACGATGGTAGTTTTGACAGCGGCGATTTAAATAAAGGTGATACGTATTCCTATACTTTTGGTAGTACTGGCACTTTTGCTTATCACTGCAGCTTTCATAGCGGTATGACCGGCTCTGTGGTAGTAAAATAAATTTGGCTGAACAGCATTTCGCATTTTCTGCCCATGGGTTCGGCGCACATCGTACACGAGCAGCATCAGTAAGCACAACTAACGTGGAGCAATTATTACGCTTTCATAAAAAAAACAGTAAAACTCCGGAGAACTAATCTATTTTGAGCTCCGGTTACTATAATCTTTTTAAGTGTAATACATTGATGAATAAGATAAAGCCATTTCAAAAATTAATCGTTAAATTAATAGCTGTTTTTCTCTTGCCTATGCCTGCATTTGCCCAACCAGCAAAGGTGTTATTGGTAGAAAAGGGGTTAATTTTCGATACGGTCCCTTTTAAGTCCTGCCATGCTTCCACAATAGTGCAGTTATCCAACGGTACATTGATGGCAGCGTGGTTTGGCGGGGAAGAAGAAGGCAGCCCTGATGTAAGCATCTGGACAGCTGTAAAAAAAGACAGCGGCTGGACAACACCAATAAAAACAGCAGATGGCATACAACCGGATGGAAAACAATTTGCCTGCTGGAACCCGGTGTTATTTAAAGCAAAAGACGGTACTTTATACCTGCATTACAAAGTAGGGCCAAACCCGCGGGAATGGTGGGCGATGTATAAACTTTCTACAGATGATGGTAATACCTGGTCTGCCGCAAAGCCTTTACCAGACGGCTTTTTAGGACCTATTAAGGATAAGCCGCTGCAATTGTTAGATGGTCATATTTTATATCCCTCCAGTGTAGAAAGCAGAGATGAGCAGTGGTGGACTATCCACATAGAGCAATCGGATGAGAAGCTGCAGCAGTGGCAAAAGATAAACATTGATTGCGATACTTTCCAGGTTATTCAGCCTACATTGCTTACTTATCCGCACAATAAATTGCAACTATTAGCCAGGAGTAAGCAAAATGTAATTGTTCAAGGCTGGTCTGATGACAACGGGCATACCTGGAGCCGGTTGACCAAAACGGCATTACCTAATCCTAACTCCGGTATCGATGCGGTTACTGTAAACAATCAATTGCAGGTATTGGTATATAATCCGCTTCGAGCGGGTCAAGACTGGTGGGAAGGCCGCTCTGTATTAAAGCTGGCCATTTCTACAGATGGGGAGCACTGGCAGGATATTTACTCTTTTGAGCATGAGCAAAAGGGCGAATTCAGTTATCCGGCTATTATCGCCGATACTTCGGGCAACCTCTACGTTACTTACACTTACAACCGGGCTAACATTAAATTTGTTCATTTGAGAATTGCCGAAACGAAATAAACACAACAGTGAGGTTTTATATTGAAGTAACAACCTGTAAAACCTGGATTTCCAATAGCTGCGTTATTCAGAAGTCCTTCCTTAAAGCACTGGCAAAACTATTACTTCAATTAAATGCTGCGATTCTATATCCTTATATCTTCAGGTTTTTTGTTGTAAAAAATAATAAGGAATCTGGTATTGATTAATTTCAGTCAGCCTTTAGCAACCACTAAGAAGTATTATGAAACAACTGCAACGCCGCCTTTTGTCTATTGATGTGTTTCGTGCCGTTACTATGCTGCTGATGATTTTTGTAAACGATTTTGATGGTGTAACCGGTGTGCCCGAGTGGATAAAACACGCACCTGCCAATGAAGATGCACTTGGCTTCGCCGATATAATTTTTCCCGCATTTTTAGTAATCGTAGGCTTGTCTATTCCGTTTGCCATCAGGAGCAGGCTCCATCGCCGGCAAAGTACCAGTCGCGTATTTATATATATTCTCGAGCGTTCTTTAGCCTTGCTGGTAATGGGCTTTTTTCATGTAAATTTAGAAAACTACAGCAGTGCTGCTTTCCTGCCAAAACCTGTTTGGGAAATACTTATTACAATAGGTTTTTTTCTTATTTGGCTCGATTATCCTGAAAAAGTGAAAAGAAATACGCGTTACCTGTTGCAGGCTGCCGGTATCGTACTGCTGGCGATTATGGCTATTTTGTATAAAGGCGAAAGTGCAACTGGGGTGTTGGTGCCCATGCAGCCGCAGTGGTATGGCATATTGGGTTTGATAGGCTGGTCATACATTATTTGTGCAAGCATTTATTTATTTTCAAAAGGTAAGCTGGCGATCCAGTTTATTGCATGGGCGCTTTTCTTTTTATTCAGCGTAGCTACCCATGCGCACCTGCTCAACTGGCTACAGCCTGTACACCGCTTTGTATGGATTGTGGGCAGCGGCTCTATGCCTGCTTTTACAATGGCGGGTGTTGCCGTGAGTGTATTATATTCAACCGTGGCTGGCAAAAACAGAGATGCACTTTTCTGGTCGCTACTTATTGCATTTGGTGTGTTTAATATCATCATCGGCTTTGGCACACGTCCACTTGATGGCATTTCTAAAATACACGATACCCCATCGTGGGTAGGCATTTGCACAGGTATAGCCATTTTGGTATTTGCACTTATGATTTACATTGTTGACATTAAAGAACAAACTAACTGGTACAAAGCCATTCGCCCTGCGGGCACCAGCACACTCACCTGTTATCTTATTCCCTATATCCTGTATTCTTTTTATGAATTGTTTCACTTCCATTTTATGCCTTTTTTAAATGAAGGTATTGGCGGATTTATCCGCTCGTTTGCTACTGCGTTTATTGTTATCTGGATTGCCGGCTGGCTGGAGAAAAAGAGTATCAGGATAAAAGTATAAAAAGTGCCTGAATTGGCATTTGTAAGACTTTTTATAACGAACAGCAAAGCGCATTGATTAGTATGTCAATATTGCTAACGTTTAGTCTTTTGTTTTGCTTCAAGTACAATTTTGTAACACATAAAAATACGCTAATACCATTTTCAATTATATAGCATAATATACGCTTCCTGCTTAAGATTTGTAGTTTTTTATAACGTAACTTATTTGAAACTTGCATAGCAATACATCCAATTACTTTCCCACCAGCACAATATAAGCACTCAGCCATCGCCCAAAACGGCTTGTAAATAGGATATACCTGTTTAATATTTTTAATAACAGTGATTTTAATCCTTGCTGCCATTCGTTGTACACCCCGTTATACACCGTGAGATTAAAACCTGCATTTTTATATAAAACCTGGTATTCTTCTATAGTTAATAATTGCTCTGTCCAGCTGCCGGTAACGGGGTCGCAGGTATTGGTGGGATGGTTGATAACTGTTGGTAATTGTTTGGTATGTATAAACGTAGTTGCAGCCTGCAAAATATCCGCCGTATTCATCCCTCTGGTAACACTTGCAAGTGTTGTTACCTGGTGTTCAGGCAAATTAAAATGTTCTTGTATGATGCGCTTTCTTACTTCTAAAAATGGTAAGCCTGCATACGGGTTATCGCTGCTTGTATGCTGCGGGTTACTCCATTTGTATTCGTCCTGCTGTTGTAGCTTTTTGATAGTGTAGGTTTTAAAAGGATTAGCCGTAACGGAAGCAGTAGTAAACACTGTGATCATTGTTGCATTCAAGGCTTTGATATTTTTCAAAAAGTTACCTACATCATAAATATGTTCAATTACATCGGTGCCGGCAACCGCATCAGGAATAGGATGAGTTTTACAAAAATGGACTATCGTATCCCAATCGCCGGTGAGTATCGCATCTACCGGATTTTTTAGTTGCCTGTTTAAAAATTGAGCAGCGTACACAAAGCTTGTATTTATATCAACGCTATAGACTGTTTTAAAACCGCAATGCTTTGCAAACATACCCAGCAGTCCATTGCCCGCACCATAATCAAGCAGTACCATTTCTTCTTTTGGCTTGATGGAATATTGAACAATTTTTTGCAGCACCTGCGCATAGATATGCAGATAGTAAATACGTTGGGAAATAAGCAGTTGAAGATATTGGGCAGGATACGATTCTATATGAAAATCAGTTATGGGGATGGATTGCAACGTTGCAGAAAAAGTAAATATATACTGCTTAAACATATCGGTGACAATATAAGCTTTCTGCTATAATACGCTGTGATACTTTTGACAGTCCGGATGATTTGCATTAGGCTCATGGCAGGAACACTTTGGATCAAAAAGTGGACATAATCTTTATCTGTTCCTATCTCAAGGAATGCTATCTCATATCGTTTTGAAATCTCAAGGCTTACTTTTTTTAAACTTTTATCAACCGCTTTTGAAAATACAACCCGACCATACTTTCAGGACATATATAATGGTACAATAAAACTGATACATTATGACTCTTATAGATATATTCACATACCCCATAAAGATAATGTTAAAAGCGAAGCAGAGCCTCGCGGAACTAACTCCAGGAGAATGAACTACCTCGCAGCAAGCTGACGAGGTATCAAAACAGCCTTAGCTGCTGTTGGTGAATCCTTTTATATTCTTTTTCGGCTCCCTGCGCTTTGACATAGTGCTGAATGGTATTTTCATCT
>NZ_SZQL01000041.1 GCF_005233845.1 Ilyomonas limi | reverse complement strand
AACAAGTGCATTGCCAAAAGTGGGGCGGATGAACAAAACTCATCATCAGTTTTTCAATCCGGCTTTTGTACTATATTTATGCTGATGAATAAAATTGCCCCACCATCGGCAATGCGCGAACGTTGTAAGCCATTTTATTTGGACACATTCTAAATTTAAAATCACTCATATTTATTGACAAAACATAACTTTTTGACTATATGATGTCTCACGAACCACAACGACAAGTCCTTAAATCTACCTTGACTAATCCGAACCCAGGAATTACTTCAAGCATATCAAAGCCTTTATTAGGTATCGGGTATAGACTTGTAAGACCACCGGAAACGCCTTTCAACAAAGGCAATGTTCTTTTTGCAATAACAATGACTTGCCAAATTACATTCGCTCCAGACACAACGTATAGTTTTGAAATGAGGAGTGTAACTGAAATTATTGACAACAAAAAACCATTAGCTGTTTGGGCTTTGAAAATGGTATCTGATAAAGAATTAATCCAATTTGACAAAGCTGTTAATGAGGATATTAAAACAAAGGGAGTTGTTTTTATTGACCCCATTGAAAATATCTTTGCCGACAAGGACATAGAAAATGAAATTAAGATTGAACTGGATGAATTTTTAAAGCAATAGGTTCACATTCAAAAACAGCTTTTCTTTTTGGTTCAAACATTGGTTCGTTGAAATCAATATTTAAAGGATAAGTTCTTTGTACTATTTCAATAGTTCCCTCGGGACAAGAAAAACGGCTTACAACATGAGTATTGGCAATATTTTGGCTGGACGTTGGAGCATTCGACTGTAGCTCGTTTTCATCTTCGGTTCCTGCTGGAAATTCTTTGTTGTTCATTTTGTTCTTGTTTTAAACTTTTAGTTAATAATTTTACTTTAGTCACTCGGCGGAAGTTTTTCAAATCCCAAAACATCGCCAATACTTTAACGTTAGTTGCAAGTGGCAGACGTTCATTATTCAGCGACATACCACCTGTATTTATTTTTTTGCTCACGCACCTTTAATGCAGTCAGGCTGTGTTTTGTTCATTCACCCAAATTGCTTCAACAGTTTTTACACGCTGTCCTGTTATTTCAATCAATGGTCTAAATGGTAGCCATTTTGCTTTTGTATTTTCGCAAACAATCACTTGCCCCTTTCTGCTCTTGCACCAATCAGCCAATTCACTATAATCAACATCGTTTACTAAGTAATGCTCACCACCAAATTGATAAGGTGGGTCTATGAACCATGTTGCTTCAACGTCAGGCAAGTTTCTATAATCACCAAATTGTACTTGCCAATGTTTTATTTCATCTAACCAGTTCGCAATCCGTTCCAGTTGGTAAGAAGTTGTGCTTGCCCAATCAGGTTTTGCTGCAACTTGGCAACTCCATTTTTGAACAATACTCTTTGGTGCTGTACTTCCTCTGTTAATGCAGAACCCTATCAAATCCTTATGAGCCTCATGTAAATCAACTCCGCTAATATTCTGCCCAACAAAATAATCCTTGTTAGTTAATAACAAATCAGAAGTAGCAGACTTCACCAACCATTCCCAAATATTAAAAATGATAGAATATTTTTCATTCAGCAGCACATTCTTTTTGCGGTGCAACACACTATACCAAGCCGCACCAGCAAAAGGTTCAATTATTAAATCGTGTTTTGGTTTTGGATAGTGTTTAGCTATCTTACATTTGCTTCCGTAGTAACTCCACATTCTGTTTTTCTTTGCCTCGTGCCTCGGCAATTTGCTCCGCAGCACAAAAAAATAAATACAGGTTCAACTTTAGTTTTCCAATGTAGCGGCAGGAAGTAAATTCCACCTGCAACTAACATGGGGTTTGCCAAAAGTCAGGCTGAACCTATACCTGAACATTTGAACAATTTGTAAGCAGTATCTATCAATGAACTTCAAGTTGCCAAGTCCTGCCCTTCGGCAAGCCCTGTTCGTTACAAGCCATATTAACCCTTTATGCCAAAGATTTTAACTGCTTTTATCTTTTCCATTTTGACACTTGCGACATTTGGACAAAATAAGATGCGACCACCTGACCAATTAATTAACACGACCGAACCGGGCTGGACACTCGTTCAACAGTGGATTAGCAAAGCCAAGAACAAAGTAGAAGTGCTTCCTTGCGACACTGCAAAAGCAAAAGATGCTTTGTATAAAACACAAGTGACGACACGTTCACCAATGGGCGCAATCATTTATTCCACTGGCGGACTGCTCATTGACAATGGCTGGATACGCATTTTAGGTTCTGGCAGTACAAAACTGGCTCGGACACTTCCTGATTGGAACAAAGGAAAATCATTCAAAGAGTTTGGTGAGCAACCGTCTTTTCTTTTAGTAGCTGATGATGCAATCGGAGGTTTCTTCGCCATTAATGGTGGTGCATTTGGTGCTGACGCCGGCAAGCTCTATTATTTATCGCCGGACAACTTAGAATGGGAGCCGCTTGACCTGACATATACGGAGTTCTTAAACTTCTGTTTCAGCGGAAAACTTAATGACTTTTACAAAGGTCTTCGATGGAAAGGATGGAAAGAAGAAGTTGCACAACTGGACGGTAATATGGTTTATAGCTTCTATCCGTTCTTATGGACCAAAGAAGGTAAAGACATTGATAAAGTGTCAAGAAAACCTATACCTGTTGAGGAACAGTTTAGCTTTATGCTGGACATGCGCAAGCAACTTGGGCTGACCAAAAACGGCTTGTAACATGCGGTTTGCTACCACAGCGGCTGGACGAACATGTGCTGAATATGAGTAATTCTCTATTAAACTACATATCTTTATCCAGGCTGACGAACCCCGGAATGCCGCTGCAGCAGCAAGCCTTTTACGTTGCCTGCAACCCTCTGTAACAGCTTCAAAGGGTTAAACGAGATTGACAACTAAGAAAAATGAACACTGTAATCGCAAGTTTGATTTTAGTTTTTGTTGCAATAGCCTTTGCGGCAACAGTGATTTCAGGACTGCTTAAACTTGTTTTCTTTTTCAAGCAAAAGGACACATACAGACACATCTTAAAGTTTGGACTTTTGGGCGAAATGGCTGGACTGATTATAATGTTTGCAGTTTGGTTACTCTACCGAAATGAAATCAATAATTGGGGTGAGCCGGAAAGCATAATTGCTATTCCTTTTTACTCAATGCTTCTTGGACAATTGATTGGAACGGTGGTGACATATCGCAACAACAGAAGACTTAAAACCTAATTCATTTGTTAGACAAAATCGGAGAAATATTATGGTTTGCTATGTTCTTCACTCCTGTGGTGACAATTCCCGTAGTTTGGCGACGAAGTTCGCAGCCGAAAGTATTCCGAGTTTTGATTGGACTTGGAATAGCCTTATTAATATCATTTGTTCTCTTTATCATTAGCTGGACAATTTTGTTGCGTGACGGACTTGGACCTACATAGGATTAAGGGCAGCAGGCAACATGCGGTTTGCTGCTATGCTGGCTGACACTTCGCAGCATCAACTTTTTGTTCGTTTATCAGCAGCAGTTCCAGCCGACATTACGCTATTGAGCAACAGAATATATTTTGTACTTTGGTTTTTTAATAGGCTTCGGTTGCCAGGCTGACGAATATAAAATACCAGCACAGCAGCAAGCCGTCAACGTTGGTGGCAATACAAAATGACACTTCACGACTAACTAAACTTTTCACATAAGAAAAATCAAACAATGCAAGCAATCGGAGGACTTATAGACGACATTATCGTCTTAGGCATTTTTATTTATTTCTCACTTTTAGTAAGCGGCAAAATAAAATTACGACAAGAAAGGCAAGAAAAATTTGATGCAATGATGGAACGAAGAGGAACGCTTTTTAAAATACTTGCTTATGGTGGCACAATAATATTTGCTGCACTTATTTTAATAGGTATATTTTCTTTTAAAGACAAATCACAAAATGCGTTTAATGTAAGCACACAACCTCGACAATGGACACAAGCCGACAAAGATGCAATGACTAAAGCCTGCATTGAAAACGCAAAAAATAGTTACGCAAAAGACCCAGTTAAAACCACTTCGCTTTGTGAGTGTGTTACAGAAAAGTTTACTGCAAAATATACTTACGACCAAGCACAAGAGTTAGGTAAAAAATCACGACAAGAACAAATGGACTCTGCGTTCATACTTATAAAATCTTGCATGAATGACACAGCAAATACAAAATAAAATGTACTGCCACCAACACAGGTATTTGCGTCAGCGGGGCTGACGAATGTCAGCATCAGCAGTTGTATGTTTTAGCTTCAGTACGTGCTGACATTGCGCTATTCAGCATTTGTTTTTTATCTTCAACAAAATATTTTCAATTAAGCATTTGTAAATCGGCTGGACGTTTTTCAAATATCCCGCCGAACGCAAATACTTCAACGTTGTAGGTAAGGCTATTTGGACACATCCTGCAATTACTAACATTAAAACTTTCTTATGAAGATAAGACTTTTACTTCCACTCGTTTTGTTACTCCTTGCATTGTCATCGAAAGGACAAACAACTAAAGGATTTAAAGAATACCGGTTTACATCAAGCTTTCAAGTTGACAAGACACTAAGCGGCAATCTTAAGAGGGATAATCGGAAGGTTTCTATTTATTTCAAAGACCCAAAGCCTATTACAAAAGTATCTGATGACGCTAAATTTGAAGATTTACCAACAGGAAAATTGATAATAAAATATGAAAACATTAAAGAGCCAATAGAAATTGAGATTAAGTACTTCGGAAAATATGATTTCGGAGAAACGAAAAACCAATCTCTTTATGGGATTACAAAAACTTGGTTAGATTACAATTCTTTTATCTTTGTAAATAAACCCACCTTAATAGCAGGTAAAATGTGGAATAATGCGCTATTAATTGGGAATATGAACGCAGACAACGGAAATATCAGTGTGTATACAGTTTATTGTTGTAATTAGTGACTGTATCATTTAAATAGCTATCTCAATAACTTGAGTATGCAAATCGCAAAATAAAATCGCAGCTTGACAGAGCTATTCTGTTGAAACATAAAACCTTCAACAATGGTTTTAGTTTTTGCGACCGTTCTTGCGCTGCTAAATGTAGTAGCGACAATTTTGACTATTATTCTAAGAGTTCTTGAACTTCAAAAGAAACTTAAAGAATGATTTGTAGACCTGCATTTCGGTGCAGGTTTACTATTTTTAGCATGCTTTATGGACAATTCGTAGAAGCCCTACCTACAACAGTGTGTTTATAAAATTGTGGCGGGACGTTAAGCATTCAACTATAAATCAGTATTTTGCTTCTGTGGTTAATTGAAACTGACGGTTTTCAAATGCCACAACTTCATAAACACTTTAACGTTGTATGCCATTCGGTGCGACAGTCCGCTAATCACAGTCTGTTGACAAATTCTTTAGCAATCACTCTTCACTTTGACTATTTTTGAATAATGGAAGTACGGACAGACTTATACCTTGGTGACAGCGCAGAACAGCTTAAAAAGTTGCCCGACAATTCGGTTGACCTCATTGTGACATCACCACCTTATGCAGACCAAAGGAAAAACACTTACGGCGGCATCCATCCTGACAAATATGTTGAGTGGTTTTTACCTATTTCCAAGGAACTTTTAAGAGTTCTCAAGCCGACAGGAACTTTCATTTTAAACATCAAAGAAAAGGTTGTTGAAGGTGAACGTAGCACCTACGTTATGGAACTAATTATAGAAATGAAAAAACAAGGATGGCTTTGGACGGAAGAGTTCATTTGGCATAAGAAAAACTGTTACCCAGGAAAATGGTCGAACCGTTTTCGTGATGCTTGGGAACGACTTCTTCAATTCAATAAAGAGCGTAAATTTCACATGTATCAGGAAGAAGTTATGGTTCCAATGGGTGATTGGGCTAAATCCAGATTGAAAAATCTTTCAGACACCGATAAAATTCGTGATAATTCAAAAGTAGGTAGCGGCTTCGGAAAAAATATTTCGAATTGGCTGACGAGAGACAAAGCATATCCGACAAACGTTCTTCATCTTGCAACAGAATGCAGCAACAAAAATCATAGTGCTGCATTTCCAGAAGAACTTCCTGAATGGTTTATCAAACTCTTTACAAAAGAGAACGACACAGTATTGGACCCCTTTATGGGTTCGGGGACAACATTAATTGTAGCAAACCGAATGCTTCGTAACTCTATTGGAATTGAAATAATGCCAGAATATTACGACATGGTTAAGGAGCAACTAAAGCCAGTAGAACTTTATTTATTAGAGCCGAAAGTAAAATATGGAAACTTTGAACCTGAAAGACGTAGTAAGGTACGTTGAAGAAAATATTGGCACATTTCACCAAAAGAGAATTACAGGATTACAGGACTTGAAACTGAAAAGAGTTTTGAGTAAGAAGAACCCGTACTTATTCAAAGCCAAGTACGTTTTAACTGCACAAGACATTATCAAGAGTTTGACTGATGCTTTCATTTCTTCCCAGGAAGAAACCATATTTGGCGATTGGCTTGAAGGACTTGCAATTTTTGTAAATGAAAAGGTTTACAAAGGCAGAAAATCAGGGATTATAGGAATAGACCTTGAGTTTGACAAAGACGGCATTCGTTATATTGTTACAATAAAATCTGGACCGAATTGGGGAAACAGCAGTCAGATTGCAAAGTTGGTCGCAGACTTTAAAACAGCAAAAAAGACACTTCGTACAAGTAACTCACAGCTAAACATTGTTGCAGTTAATGGTTGCTGCTATGGCAGGGACAATCAACCAGACAAAGGAGATTACTTTAAATTTTGCGGTCAAAGGTTTTGGGAGTTCATTTCTGGTGACACAGACTTTTATACTAAAATCATTGAGCCATTGGGACACCATGCAAAAGAACGCAACGACGACTTTATGCAGTCCTACGCTCAAATGATAAACAAGTTCACTAAAGAATTTGCTGACACCTTTTGCAAGGACGATGGTTCTATTGACTGGGACAAGTTGGTACGTTTTAATTCGGCGACAAACGACCCGACAAGATGAACGGCATACAACAGGAGTATTGCCAAAATGCAGGCTGACGGAAGCCGTGTTTCAGCTTTTGTTTTTCAATTTGGCTGCATATCCAACTTGAAGTTATAAATTAAGCTATGCGAAAAATCATCAACATCTATCTATAAATTTGGCATCAGTGAGCCGTGGCTGGACGAAATTCTATTTCCTGCACTTCGGCAATACCTGTCCGTTGGCAGCAATTCAGTACCTAAAATCCGTAAAGTGAATTATTGCCATCGGCTCCATGTTGTATTTATCTTCCATGACAATGCCGCCTTTGAACCATGCAGCAAAATCTTCTAAAGACAAACCGTCATTACGAGCAAGTTTTTTTGTCCTGACATCACTTTCAACTCCGTCTATAAACCAGCCAAGCGGTGTCCATTCAATTTTTTGCAGACCAACTTTGTTTAGCTGCATCAATTCAGTTTGAGCAGAGCGGTAAGGTTTACCAGACCATTCACGAATGCACAACACAGCCTTACCATTGTTTATTTCTGAAATACGTTTCTGCCACAGTTCATAATTGCCTCTAATGGTGTGTATTTTTTCGCCTTGCTGTACCTTGATAAAGAAGTTTGTCGGCTGTCCAGCTTTCGGGTGTGTTGACATGAAATTCTTTGATAGTGTGAGAACGTACTTCTTCAAAGAACTGCTGCCAACATTTGCTTTATGCAATGGTGGCTGAACAGCAACACTCATCGCCATATTTTCAAATAAACTGTTTTGCATAATTTCAACTTTAAATTTTCAAAATTCCACCACTGCATAAAGCAGTTACCGTTGGCAGCCATGTTAATTGACACACTCTAATGACGAAAAAAGCAATACTCGTTACTGCGACATTTATCGGATTTTGTTATTGTTTCCGTTTTGGTTACATCTGGACAGCATACGGACATGGTGGACAAATCTTAGGTGTTCCGTTTGCTCTTATAATGCTTTTTACAACAATTCTATCTTTTACGGCTAAAACAAACAAAGGCAAAGACACAGCTTTTATTTTTGGAATAATTTACTTTTTGACGCTTGCTGCTTTTAGTGTTACTATTGAAATCATCAGAGCGACAATGACAAACTATTTTGATTTCTTGTACTACGAGCCAAACGGCTATGTTGACAAGATATTTTTAAGTTGGTTAATAATTGGTGCAGTTGCTTTTTTACTGACACTGCGACAAATGCGAAAGAAAAGATTAGAAGACGGTAAATTAAAAGTTGACACTTTCTCTATGTAAAGTAAACATCGACAAATCAGTATAAAATGTTGCTTATAATTGACAGACGAAAACACGGCTGCCAACATCAGGTTTGCTGCCATAGCGGCTGACTCAAGCCATTCAGCAACAATTCGCTATTGAGCTTTAGTAACTATATTTGGTCTGACGAATCGCTAACGCCGCTCCGGCAGCAAGCCTTCAACGTTGTGCGTCATTTTAGAGAGACCCTACATTTCAAATCTTAATGCTTAGCGAGAAAGACTTTTTTTGGAAAAACTTTAGGCTTGGAACTGAATTACAGAATTCCGGAACATTTATTTATAAC
>NZ_SZQL01000040.1 GCF_005233845.1 Ilyomonas limi | reverse complement strand
TTCCTGCCTATTCAAACAAACTATTCATTATTTATGTAAAAGAGGGTTTGTTTATCTAACACCATTTATTAGATGTATATTTATAGGGAAAGTGCACCTTGTAATTATTCCAGCTTCTGACACAGTTTCAATTTTACATCTGCACGGTTTGGTAATTTACAGTGTCAGTAAAACATATAATGATGAAACAGTACCAGGTGTACAGTATTAACGATGCAGATCAGTTTGATGCCAATGATTACTTAACAATAACAGATGAAGTAGCATTTATTCTAAAGCAAACAGCAGGTATGCTGCCGGCATATAAAGAAGATATTATCGTTTCTTATTTGAAAGATCATGCTATTAAGAATACATGGATTACTGCTAATCCTCTGCTTGCAAAACTGGTAAGCTCCAATGTTTTGCCTACAGCTGATATTGAAGCGCTGTTTGATGCTTCACGCAACAACCAAACTTTTCGAACACAATTCGAAGCTTTCCTGAAAAATAAATTACAGGCTACGGTAAGCAGTTAAACCTACTATGTTGCTATTGCTTTATACGGCGATGAAATAATCAATTACATAACATGTTGGTTAAAACAAAGTGCATATTCATACTCAAATAAAGCATCATCCTTCTGTACAATTTAGTCTATTTCCTTTGTACAATAAATGTATTGTTTTGAAATGTCTTTGGTGAAAAGCAAATCCTTAACACCTACACTGGTTTATTAAGCTTACCTTTCACTGCTGCCCGTTACTTTTCGGGCACGTAAATCAAATACATGCCAAATATTCCCGAAGTTGTAAGAAACGAAAAAACGTTAAAAACATTAGATAAAGGAGTTACCGCGTCTAGCTTAGGTAAGTTTTTAAGAGGCAGAGGACCTTATACTGTTTTTGCGCCTTCAGACAGTGCATTTAATAAACTGGGCAAGGATAATGTTGAAGAACTGTTGAAACCTGAAAACAAGCTACGGCTTGATGAATTTTTAAATCGGCACATTATTGGGCATAGGATTAATTTTAAAGACCTGAAAGATGGCGATAAGTTGAAAACCATGGCAGGTAAAGAAGTAACAGTTACGGTAAAGGGTAAAAAAGTAAGTATAGACAGTGCTGTTATACTTATCCCCGATGTGCAGTCATCAAATGGCGTTATACATAAGCTGGATTCTGTACTGATCAATTAGTTCAAATTCTTATAAGCACCAGTCACTCACCGCTGCTTTTTTATAAGCAATATTTATTGTTGTTCTTTAAAGAACTATCGTAACGTTCAGCCATTGGCTAATAGTTTAAGGTAGTATAAGCAGCATATCCTTTGTACTTCATCAGATGCATACAAATAGATATGCTGGTGTGTGCCTGTAATCACAATATTTAGTGGATTATCTCAACTGCCAATTTATTCAACTACCTTTATAGTGTTGCAGATTGCTTTTGATGCTATTTCTTACTCCACTTACAAGCAATCTTCTCTTTTATTTTTATTTCCTGTTTAGCAAACAGATTATAGAATGTAAGGTATCGGATCAATGGCATGCCTTATACCACCGCTTTTACTTTTTTGTAAACTAATTAATTTAAAATATGTTTATTTCCAATTATAAAACAAAAATTCTTTTTGTAAGCACTTTTCCTCCCAGAAAGTGCGGAATAGCCTCCTTTACACAAGACCTGGTGAATGCCATTGACCACGAAGTAACAGACGACATAGGCATTGACGTTTGCGCCTTAGATAAACAAAAGAATAAAAAGCTTTATACCGGAGAACCTGTAAGTATGGTAATGGATAGTTACCAACTGGATGTGTGTATCGAAACGGCAAAGAAAATCAATACAGATCCATGCATCAAACTGATTTGCATAGAACATGAATTTGGTTTGTACGGCGGCGAATTGGGCGAATATTTACTAGGCTTTTTATCATTACTTGATAAACCTTTTATCATTCGGTTCCATACGGTGCTTCCCGCGCCTAACAACAAAATGCTGAAGATTGTGCAGTCTATAACATTGCTGGCAGATAAGATAATTGTAATGACTAAACATTCTGCCCGGTTATTAAAGGACGACTATGAAGTGAGCCTGGATAAAATAATGATTATACCGCATGGCACACATGCGAATAGTACGACGAATAAAGATGAATTAAAGCGCAATTACGACCTTGTTAACAGGCAGGTACTTACAACGTTTGGATTGTTGAGCCCTAATAAAGGCATTGAAGAAGGCATACTGGCAATGAAGGAAATCAGTGTTGCATTTCCCCAATCGATTTATCTTGTTTTAGGGCAAACGCACCCTAATTTGCTGGAGCAGGAAGGTGAAAAATACCGCAACTATTTGCAGCAGTTAATAACAGATAATGATTTGGAATATAATGTAAGATTGATTAATGAATATGTGCCTACCAAAGAATTAATGGAATATTTAGCACTTACAGATATTTACCTCTTTACCTCTAAAGATCCCAACCAGGCAGTAAGTGGCACTTTCTTGTATGCAATGAGCGCCAGCTGTCCTATAATTTCCAATTCATTTGTTTTAGCTAAAGAAATGCTGGATGAAAAAACCGGTGTTATACTTACAACAAACAGCGAAGGTGAACTGGCCAAACATGCCATTCGCATTCTGCAAAATCCACAGCTGCAAAAGGAGATGAGCAACAATGCCTATTTAAAAACAAGAAATACCACCTGGGAAAAAGTAGGTCAAAAACATGCAAAACTGTTTTACAACATTTTGGATGCACCCATTCTTACCCCAAAGGAATCTGACCTCTACATTAATTAAGTTTAAAACATATTTTATGCAATCAGCAGCACAAGTGAAACCATTAAAAGGCACTTTAGAGTTAAAGCATTTACCGGAAGTTAAATTCTCTCATATCAGAAACATGACAGATGATACGGGGATTATTCAGCATGCCATCTTTAATATTCCAAACAGAAAAGAAGGCTATTGTATAGACGATAATGCTCGGGCTTTATTGTTATGCGTACTGGCTGGTAAGGACAAAAGCAACGAATTAGACCCAGACTTGTTGCAGGTGTATCTTAGCTTTATCCATTACATGCAAACTCCCAATGGTGAGTTCAAAAACTTTATGAGTTATACTAAAGTTGCGGAGGAAGAAAGAGGTTCAGAAGATTCATTCGGCAGAACAATGATGGCACTTGGCTTTCTTGCCAACGAAGCACCTTCCAGATCACTGAGCAGAACGGGCGTAGAACTGTTCACCAAGGCATATTGCCATATTGAAAAGCTCCGTTCCATACGAGGTATTGCTAACTCTATTATTGGCGTTTGCCAGTTTATAAAGTTTAATTATCCTGATGACATCAAAAGAGATTTGGTTATTCAGCTTGCTAACCAAATGGTAAGTATGTACGAGGACAATAAACGTGCAAAATGGCATTGGTTTGAGCCGGTGCTTACCTATGATAATGCCATCTTACCACTTGCTCTGTTGAATGCATACGAAATAACCTCTGATGAAGCTTACCTGACTGTTGCATTTGAAGCAATGGACTTTTTAGAATCAAAGGTATTTCATAATGGCGTGCTGAGCCCCATTGGAAATGAAGGCTGGCTGGAACGTGGAAAAACGGCTGCACAATTTGACCAGCAAGGCATTGATGCCATGGCAATGGTGCTGTTTTATCAGCAGGCTTACCGGGTAACACGCGATGAAAAGTACTTAGTTCGTATGTATAAAAGCTATCAATGGTTTTTGGGTAAAAATGATCTTGGTTTATCATTATACGATGAAAGCACCGGTGGCTGCGCAGATGGGCTGCATAGCACGGGAATCAACCTTAATCAAGGTGCTGAAAGCACGTTAGCTTATTGGATATCACATATTATAGTGGCATCTACATTTAAAGAATGAAAGTAGCAATCTTAGCCCCGGTTACCTGGCGCACACCGCCCAGAAATTATGGCCCATGGGAGCAAGTGGCTTCTGTATTAACAGAAGGATTGGTAAAAGAAGGAATAGATGTGACCTTATTTGCAACAGGTGATTCCATTACCACTGCAAGGCTCCAATCGGTTTGTGAAAACCCGTTGGGAGAATATCCCGCTGATGCAAAAGTTGCGGAATGTCTGCATATTTCAAACCTGATGGAACAGGCGGAATCCTTTGATATTATACACAATCACTTTGATTTTCTTCCGCTTACTTATAGCAGTTTAGTCCGCACACCTTTTATTACCACTATACATGGGTTTTCTTCGGAAGAGATTGTTCCGGTATATAAAAAGTATAATGCATACAATCGCTATGTTTCCATTAGCAACAGCGACCGGCATCCTGATTTAAAGTACATGGATACGGTGTATAACGGATTGGATGAACAGCAATTTCATGAAGGCGTTGGGAAAGGTGATTACCTGCTGTATTTTGGAAGAATTCATCCACACAAAGGAGCATATGAAGCTATACAGATAGCTAAACAATCCAATAAGAAATTAATTCTTTGCGGGCTGATACAAGACCAAACTTATTTTGATAAAAAGGTGGCGCCTTACCTGAATGATTCCTCTGTTATTTACATGGGTAACGCAGGTCCAAAACAGCGCAACCAACTGTTAGGAGATGCATTTGCGCTATTACACCCTATTTCTTTTGAAGAGCCTTTTGGATTAAGTGTAGCAGAAGCTATGCTATGCGGCACGCCCGTAATTGCTTTTGAAAGAGGCTCCATGAAAGAGTTGATTATTGATGGCAAAACCGGATTTCTGGTGCACACTATTGAAGAAGCTGTTATTGCTGTTAATAAAATCAATACTATCTCCCGATGTGAATGCCACAAACATGCAATGAGCAAATTCAGCAGTAAGGTGATGACGGCAAGCTATATAGAATTGTATGAACAAATTATAAGGAATGCGAATAGTCTTTGATTATTGCATTACAATCTTACCTGTATGTAATGCTTTTAACTTCTCACTCAATCATCGCTCATTATTGCCTCCAATAATTCTGTAACCAGCACAGAGGCAAAGGAAGAAGCATAATCAGATACTGCATATGGTATGATTAATTTATCGCCATGAATTATGGAACCGCAGGAGTATACTACATTCGGCACATAACCGTTTCTTTCCTCCTCATTAGGCATGAGCAGTGGCTCTTTTAAACGCCCCAATTCAATCGTTGGATCAGCCAGATCGAACAAGCTTGCACCCAGGCAATATTTACGCATTGGACCTACGCCATGCGTAATCACCAGCCATCCTGCTTCTGTTTCAATAGGAGCGCCTGCATTGCCTATCTGTACCAGTTCCCAGGCGTACTTAGGCTGTTGCAACAATATTGCTTCTTCCCATACATGTATATCGTCCGAAAACATGATGTAATTGTTGATTCCATCAATGCGGGAAAGCATTACATATTGCCCGTTGATCTTTCTGGGGAACAATGCCAGATTTTTATTAATTGCAGCTTTTCCATGCAGTGGCTTTATTTTAAAATGACAGAAATCTGTAGTAATAATAAGTTGTGGCAGAATAAAAGAACCATCATAAGCAGTATAAGTAGCGATATAGTTAAACGTGCCATCGTCTTCTCTAAACTTTACAAATCTTGCATCCTCTATTCCATTTTTCTCTATAATCGTTACCGGAAAGATAACCCGCTCCGATAGCAGCGAATCAGCAGGAAACTGCAATTCATAGCTGGTATTTACCCTGCTAAGAATCTCATATTTAAGCCTGGTTTTCTCGGTAGCCGATTCTATTTTCATCAATGCATTCTTCAACACTACTTCTATCTCTTTATACGAAAAAGTATCCTGCAACTGGCATAAGATGGCAGGGAGAATATCTTCCGGCAATACCATTTGCGATAGTACATTTTCAAAATTTATTTTATTGTCTTTATACAGCTCGGTAACAATTCCTTCGCCGAGAAATGAACCGGATGGTTCAAAATAAATCATTCCGCTTTCATCCAAAGTGCCTCGCTTAAACACAATGGAAGAGATATGGCTTTCGCCGGTAGCCCGGAAACTTACAATAACTTTTTTCTGTCCATAACCTGCACCATCCTGCTTTGGATCTTCTACAATGGAGGGGTTAAACAACGCTGCTGCTTCTATGGAGTATTCCATGGTGAAATAGGAGCCAATCAGCAGTTTCTTCTTTTCAGCTAAAGCATCCGGCGCTTTATCTGCCAGTAAATATTTTATTAAGTTGAAATGCTTCAAAAAGATAGCCTGAATGTTTCTGTAACGGCCAGAAAACTCCCTGAATATATGGTTTAATAAAGCCTCCACTTCCTCGTCATCCATCTGCAATACTTTGTTTATTAGCAGGAGCGATCGCTCATTCCCGGTATTAAAGAATCTTGGAATTACTTTTTTATAATCAGGGTTCAGCCTTATGTTACTTCTTGTTACGATTAATGTCATGAATGTTATAGATGGATATTCGTTGAAGGTAGCTTATTAATAACACTAAATGGCTCCGATGATAACCATCCAGGGGTGTTTATTTAAAAGTTGTGATTTCCTTATTTATAAATGCTTATCGCAACCCGAGGTTAGCTGCATTAACAAGTACCGTCTGTAAAATAAATAGTCAATTAGTATCTAAATACACTATCTTTATTTCTTTCGTTTGAGTTCTGCACTTTGTAATTAATATGGCTCTCTGCAGCTACAACACCTGCCGCCAGTTACTTTCTTTACTACGTTCCTTTCTCAAATAGTTATTCAAACTATTTACTTTTTAATGAACATTTTTATTTCCAATTTAGGCTTTCATGTAGAAAGCAA
This sequence comes from Ilyomonas limi, assembly GCF_005233845.1. Classification (GTDB taxonomy): domain Bacteria; phylum Bacteroidota; class Bacteroidia; order Chitinophagales; family Chitinophagaceae; genus Ilyomonas; species Ilyomonas limi. The sequence goes on along the minus strand of NZ_SZQL01000040.1, from coordinate 2,572 downwards.
CGATTTAAAAGCATTTTTTGCGCCGTATGGAGAAGTTACTTCTTCTAAAGTTGTTACTGACAAAGAAACCGGCAGAAGCCTCAGGTATGGTTTTGTAGATATGCCTGATGAAGAAAGCGGTAAGGAAGCCATTAGCAAGTTGCATGGTAAAATGGTAGAAGGCAGATGCATGTCTGTTGGTATTTCAAAACCAAAAGATGCCAATAAGAACCAGCCTTTCACTAATAAACCGGCTCGTGCACTACGGTATTAACCCTGCAATGCAGACGGGTACATTTAAATACAACGGTATGAAACTTTAATTTATGAAATTTATAAAAGAGCATCTTACATGCAACAGTTACGAATGGAGCCTGAGTAACCAAACCGGAATGAGAGAAATGGTTCCTACACGCAACCGGTTTGACCGGTTTAATGGTAATTGCGTACTGCACATGCTGAACTTGTTTAACAAGTTTATTGCACACTTAACATTACAAGACGGGCAGCAGCTTGAATCAATGATAGCTAACGAATTACCACTTGCGTTAAGCAGTGAGCTATCGGTGTTTAACTGGCTGAAAGGAAAATACATTTATTCTAAACCTTTTTGCGAGTTGAAGTAATCACTTCCAGTGATTTTCTATGCAAGGCAATGCCATAGTTATGGTATTATTTTCCTTTTTACAACGGGTGGTAATGCTGTAAAAAACGATAGCTTTTAAGCGACGATCATCCATTAACTCAACAATTACCAAGATCGAAGCGCATTGCCTTTACTTAACTTTTAAGTCATTTAATCATCATTTTAATTTTTATACACATGAACATCTTTATTTCAGGCTTTAGCCTTCAGATGGATAGCAGACAATTAGAAAATTTATTTACACCCTTTGGTTCGGTTACTACCAGCAAAGTGATTATGGACAAAGAAACCGGCAGGAGCCGTGGTTTCGGATTTGTGGAAATGCCGGATGCGATTGCAGCTACGGAAGCCATGAGCAAGCTAAATGGCAAAGTAATAGAGGGCAAAGCGTTATCTGTAAATGAAGCGCGACCGAAAGACAACAATTCAGGAAGGAATAATTTTAGATAGTTTTATTAAGATAATTTAAGCAGATTTCTTGCATAATTCCATATACCAAAAGGCAGGCATTACAATGCCTGCCTTTTGGTTAAGTTGACGCAAACTGTAAAAATTATTCTTTTACTGCTTTTTACAGCTAAAAGAAAGACTATACTTCTATTTCCTTATCTGCAGCTTCAAATACTTTCTTTTGCTTCCAGTTATACCATTGCACCGGCATCGTCTTCTTCATAAGCGTATCTATATTACGCATGCCTACTACATTCCACGCACCTTTCAGCTTTCCTGCAATCGTATTATCGAAAGCACGTAAACTAATAGCGAAGCCACTTTCCAGGTATTCCATATGGTGCCAGTATCCACTGGGCATAAACAAGGTATCGCCATGTTCCAGGATAACCTCGTAACCCTTTGCCAGCTCTATTGCCGGAAATCTTTGCTTGTCAATTTTACTTTTATCTGCATCATAGTAATTACTGAAATCAGCTAAGCTTAATACTTCAAAAGGCTTACGGTAAAGTTTATACTGCTCCTTATTAGGAAACAGCAACACACGCTTTCTTCCTATAAACTGTGTATGAATGATGTGAGGAAGATCAATATCAAAGTGCATATGCGTGATAGAACCCTGACCACCGGCAAACATGGAGGGTAAGGCTTTTAAAAAGCCTTTTATATAATTGTCCGGCCAGGTAAAATCCTGTTTCAACTGAGGCGCGTGACTAAAAATGTTGAAGAAGAAAATACGCCATTGGGCCGGTCCTTTTCTTATCATATCTATGTATTCACCAAAAGTGGTGTAATCATCTGCTTTATTAATAGGCGTATAAGCATCACTTTTTACATTATTGTAAATACCCAGCTTCTTATTTCCGGCCACTTCTTTAAGGTAATCCCAGTCCCATTTCGTGAAAGCAGGCCATTGCCGTGCCATGCTTTGCATCACAACAGGAATTTTTGGGATGAAATACGTTTTCCTGAAATCTCCCGGGCTTATGTCGTTTACAACGTCTACAGGATGTAGTTGCATAGGGAACATTTAATTACAAATCTAATAAACAGGATGCTGCTATCATCATCTACAACCATTCCCTTTCTACATCTATGATTGATTTAACTAATTATACGTATAAAATCATTTGTCCTGTAACGTATTAGATGACAGTGCCGCCCTTCTGTTGTCTTCAACATATTGTCACTTTGGTTTATATCTGCAAATCATCCCAAAATAGTTGGAAATGGTGAGTTTCCTTCCTTGCAGACTTGTCGCCGCTATTTCCAGCAATGGACAAAAGAGGGAGTGATTAAAAGGATGTTGCGCACCCTCGGCTGCTTTCATGCCCGATAGAAGAAAGCGAAGAGACTATAGGAACAGACGGGTGGTGGAGCGCTTCCTTGCCTGGCTGCAGAACTTCAGAAGATGCTTAATCAGATATGAAAGAAGAACAGAAAACTTCCGCCATCCATTCTGCACTGCAAAGTGCTATAGCTATGATGCCACAACCC
>NZ_SZQL01000004.1:77500-311195 GCF_005233845.1 Ilyomonas limi | reverse complement strand
TATAAACCGGTAAACTTATTATTTTTGACAACTGCTTTTACAGCAAACTATACAACACTTCGCCAGCAAAACAGGTGGTCAATTTGCCACGAAATCACCTGGTCAACTTCTACGAAATATCCAAATGACTCCTAAAAGAAATAACTAAAGCTGCGGAGTTCGGGGACGTTTATGGAGGCATTTGGGGTGAATAGATATGTTAAGGCGGATGTTCTCAGTACGGGCGATTCTGACCTGTAATATTAATCTGGCCTTGGTAAAAACCTTGGGTAAATTGCACAATACCTAAACTTAACTTACAAAGATGGAGGAATCATTAAAACATCTTGACTTTCTTACAGTAGAAACAACACAAGCATTAAACTACTTTCATGGTAAAGGAAATAGGATTTCATTTTTCTTTTTAGGTCTAATTCAAAGGTTACAAGCAGCAAGCCCAGGTTTAAGATTATTGACCGAACAGGCAGAAGCAAATATTGAATTGGAATTTTCGGCTGGATTGATAATAAGAACTTTGGCTTTAGATTACTTATTTGCCCTACATAGTTACGAGATACATCAATCAAACACTGAAGCTGGTAAATCTGAATTCGACGTTGGAAAAGAAGTCGAATTGCATTGTAGCAAAATCTTTGCAGACTCCATAAGATATACAATCAAGCATGTAGAAGATGTGCAGCAAGCAGAATGGATAACTGAAGAAGAAAAAATCCAACATTACCGTGAATTCTCCAAAAGGTATTCTCTATTTGTCTGACCTTATAACGAAAATGGGAAGGCACCCCGTATTCTGTTTGACCCACCAAAACAGGGTAAGGGTATATATCAGCATATATCCCAAGACCCATTTTTAAAATACCTTGTTGAATACTACGACTTATATGTTTACTACTCGAAGTATGAACATTACGGCATATTTTCCATTGAATTGTCTCGATTTGAACCCGAAAAGAAATTGAATAAATTGAAAGAAGGAGTGCAAATGCTGGTCACTCATTTCTTTCTATGCCTCACGATGTTAAACAAGTATGTTCCTGATGACTTTACTGATGAAAAACAAAAGTTGGTTGGTGATTACATTCATACCAAAATATTTGCAGGCATGCCTTTTCCTGCAGAATAACTACTGTTTTAGACAATTATATTCAACTATAGTTTACAAAACAACTGCCGCAAAATCTTGATAATAGAGATGTATAGGCTGAATGGATAGGAAATAGGAAACCCTTAAGGTGTATTACGAGGTTTTGACGTCTTTTGCTCTTATCTCTCTACTAATCTTTTGAAAAGATGCGGCAATAAGAATTCAGTTTATACTGACAACAAACTCCGCTATAACTTATCACCCATCGGCTGACAAGTGCAGTTTAAAATAATCCTATAACCCGTTTGCCAGGAAGTTACCAACGTATTTAAGTGGCTTTTAATGATTTTATAAACTACATGTCTATAGTTACCTCCACTTATTCAATTACTTTTGCATGATACCAAAACTTAATATAAAAACCAAAACAAATCATATGATTATTGAGTGTCCTGAATGCAAGTCAGAAAATGTTACCCGATTATCCGTTGCCCCTGATGAGTTTATCTGTGATGATTGCGGACGTGTTTTCGAGGATAATGACGAACCTGAAAAAGAGGATTAATCCCGAAATAAAGGGGTGCCGCTTGATTGCAGCACCCTTCTCTTATTGAATCATCAATGCTTACTGCATAATCTGCATTCCCAAATGACAGTCACCCTTGGAGTAATGCGCCTTGCTGATGGTAAACATGGCCGAATCGCCTGTGCCATACCATCCTAAAGATTCTAAACCATAAATTAAGAAATGATTATCACTGATTGGAATTGATGAACTTAACATTTTTGGCGATTTAAACTCCTTAGCAACAACACTTAAAAAAGCTATAATATAAAATGCGAACCCTTACAAATTTTTAAGGTCCCCGGTCTTTTCTTCCTCCTGATTCTCCTTTATCACCCTTGCGTATTAGCTCAGAAGCACTATGTTGTTGCATAAAAACAGAAGCCATCGCACTATTGGCAACGCAATATTCTTTCGGACAACACACAATAACTACAAAAAACAACACTACGCTTTCAAATTTTTCAAACTTTCCCTAATCAGTAAAAAGTACCATAAAAGCCTTAAAATTTACCTCTTTTAATGGTAAGTCGCTTGTAGTTTTGCATCAGAAACAAAGGTAATGTCAAAGGGAGCTCTGCCTGTATATAGTATTCACACTTTAAAAGATACACCACTTTCGCCGAATGAATTTGTTGCCGACCACTTTGCTCATTACTTAGAGGAACATAAGAATCTGCATTTTCCGCATAAGCATTCTTTTTATCATCTGGTGTATTTCTCACAGGGTTCGGGCAGCCATTCCATAGATTTTATCCATTTTCCTGTGGCGCCCGGTGAGATCTACTTTATGGCGCCGGGGCAAGTGCATAGCTGGTATTTTGATGAACAGCCCAACGGCTATATCGTAAATTTTTCAGAACAATACCTCCATGCGTTAATTGCTAATCCAAGATACCTCGATCAGTTTAGGTTCTTTTCGGGCAAGGCAAATGAACAGGTAATAACCATACCTGAAGAAGGCAGGCAACAAATTGAACAAATCCTGGAAACCATTGTTCGCGAAAGCAATTCAAAAGAAAAACTAAAAGATGATTTTGCAAGAACAGCGTTGGTTCAGTTGTTTATACAGGTGAGCCGGTACACCGGCAAAGAAAATGATGCGCAACAACACAGTTACAACTCCATTCTTTTTAGAAATTTTCAAAAGCTTATTGACCAGCATTATAAAGAAAAGAAGCTGACGAAAGATTATGCAGCTATGCTGTATGTAACACCTAATCATTTAAATGCTTTGAGCAAAGATGTAACCGGTCATTCTGCAGGGGAATTAATAAGAGACAGGATATTGCTGGAAGCTAAGAGATTGCTGGTGAATGCAAAAATGACCATCTCCGAAATAGCATTGGAACTGGACTTTGCCGACAACTCTTATTTCTCAAAATTCTTTAAGAAATATGAAGGAATAACACCGGAAGTATTCAGAAAACAAATCATAAAAAAATAAAAACATGGAAACAATAACATTTCGTCAAACAAACAATATTGATATGCCACACAGCGAACCTAAACCCAGTGTCTTTAATCTCTTTTTGTGTAAATGCCCAAGGTGCAGGCGTGGAGATATGTTTCAGGATAAAAATCCGTGGCATTTAAAAAACACCATGAAAATGAATAAAGAATGTTCCGTTTGCCGTCAGCCTTTAGATATTGAAGTAGGCTTTTATTTTGGCTCCAGTTATGTGAGCTATGCGTTTACCGTTGCGTTGAGTGCAGCTACGTTTATTTTGTGGTGGCTTACTATTGGTTTTTCGCTCTATGATAACCGCATTTTTTACTGGCTTGCTTTTAACGCTGTATTCTTAATAGCCATGCAGCCTTACCTGATGAGAGTTGCACGTACAGGCTGGCTTTCTTTCTTTGCATGGTACGATAAAAACTGGAAAACAAATCTGCCACAGCCGCTTGAAAGAACCAATAAAGACCAACAGAATAACTGGTAAGTATCTCATAAATCAGTTTCAACTACAACTGCTGATACTACGTTCAACTAATCCATCCGGGAAACTTTAATAAATGGACAGTATTAGTTTTCACTAATGTAAAAATGGACTCCCGGGTAATATGAAATAAATGACAGGCTTTAGTTTGGGTAAATGCCCGTGCTAAAGCCTGTCATTTATTTTTCAGCTCCCATGCTCCTTCATCTCCCAATATTCCCCTTATTAATCGTTGTACATTACCAAGAAATAGTACGTTACAGCACTGCAGCAACAACCATTATACTACTGCTAACACCATGCTTTTTAGCCAACCTAATAACTATGAAAAATAGCATTGTGAAAATGATATCATTACCTTAATGATGCGCAATTACAAAGGAAAAAATATCCCTTGCATGCCAATACACCGCTTTCTGTAAACAGGCAGTCTTATAATTTCTACTTCGGCATATTAAGTAATCTAACAGGCTTATAACCAAGAATCATTTACAGCTGCAAATAAAATGGCTGCTACGCTAATTTGCATTGCAGCCGACAGTAACAGATAAATTTAATTTGTCAAATACTTTATCTACATTTGTTATCAAAGGAAGGAATCATTCCGAATTACAAGCCAGGATAAGCTGCACAACCAAAGTACACTTTCAGAAACATCATTGCTATAAACATACCTCCTCCCTTATTACCCCTATTATTGCAACTTCCGGTAATGGATTAAATGGCACTGTTACAAAAACATGAAGCAGCACTTATTTTTTCATCTGAAAGATAAGATTGCCTAAAAGAAGTATAGATGAGTTGCAAATGAAAGGTTGCGAATTTTCTTCATCCATACAAACCAATCATTATGAAAACAACACACTTTCTGCTGATGGCAGCTACTGCTATGCTTCTTTTTGTGCAACAGGCGCATGCCAAAATATGGCGTGTAAACAGCAACTCCAACTACAACGGCACTTCGCTGTGGGGCGATAACTTTGGCGGCACTTCTGCCAATCCGGTTTTTAAACAATTAAGTAATGCTAATAGTTCCAACCTGGTATCGGCTACTGCCGGCGATACGCTTTATATGGAAGGCGCTGCGATAGATTATTCTGCTGCTACGATTACCAAAAAGTTAGTTATCATCGGGCCGGGTTATTTATTAAACGAAAACCCGAATGTATCGAACGATGCACTTGCTGCACGGCTGGATAATATTGCATTTAATACCGGTTCTGCAGGCTCTCAGCTGATAGGCGTTTATGTGTATGGGTTTTATGGCATTACTATTAATGTAAGTAATATTACTATCAAAAGATGCAGAATAGACCGGTCTATCACCCTTGCTAATGCAATCTCAGATATTCTTGTGTTGCAGAACTTCTTTTCTAATTCCTATAATCCCAATGATGCAACCAGTGCTATATTACCTAACTTTTATGGCTTTCCTACCGATTTTGTATTTGATAATAATATTTGTAAAAAGACCCTTATTCTCAATTCTAATAATACGGTTCGTACAGCACAGGAAGTAAACAACAATACTTTTGACTGCCTGGCTATCAGCGGTAAGCCTTCTATTCAATTAAACACTGGTTCCTTTAAAAACAACATTCTAAAAACGCCAACCGCTACGGTGGATATAAATAACCATACCAATAATAATGTGAGTTTTTGTGTAAGCTCGTCGAGCACCGGGCAGTTTGGAACAAGCAATAACAACAAAGTAATCACTAGCATCAGCAGCATATTTGTAACATCGGGCACTACCGATGGCATATACCAGTTGAAGAGCGGCTCTGCAGCCAGCAACAATGGCTCCGATGGTACCGACAGAGGTGCATTTGGCGGAGCCATCACCAACCATTATACGCTTTCAGGCTTGGCGCCCGTGCCGGTCATTTACCAGCTTACAACTTCGGGTGTAGCTACTCCTGCTTCCGGCTTATCTGTTACTATTAAAGCAAGAACTATAAAATAAACCCTATGAAAACATGCATCATCACGCTGCTACTGGCGTGCGCCGGGCTGTTTTCGCTGGCGCAAAATATAATGCAGGCAGAGTACTTTATTGATAAGGATAAAGGCATAGGAAAGAATACAAAGCTAAATGTAACACTCGCTGCCGACAGCAGTTTTGCCTTTAAGATTAATCTTGCCGGCGTTGCTCCTGGTTATCATAAATTATACATACGCACTAAAACAAGCAATAACAAATGGAGTTTTCCGGTAAGAGCAAACATTGAAGTATTCCCTTCACAAACAACCGCAAACATTACTGCCGGAGAGTATTTTTTTGATACTGATCCTGGCGTTGGTAAAGGTAAAGCAATTGCCATAGGAAGTGCAAACACCACCTTAACACAAACGTTTACTGCCAAAACAACCGGCTTATCGCCCGGCTATCACAAGTTGTATATACGCATGCTGGATAGTGACGGGCACTGGGGATTGAATGTGAGAAGAAATATAGAAATCATTAAGAGCCTTGATACTGCAAAAATTACAAAGGCAGAATATTTCTTTAACAACGATCCGGGCTTTGGCAAAGCTACCGGACAGGTATTTGCGACGCCAAGCGCCAACGGAACATTTAAATTTACAATTCCTTACAACAAAATACCAGCGCGTGCAGATACCTTGTTTGTGCGTATGCAGGATGCAAACTTTACATGGTCGCTTACCAAACTTGCCCGTTTCTCGGGTGCACCCGCACTTGCACCGGTTATCAATAACCAGTCGCTGATAACAGATGCTAACAAGCTATCGTTACAGCAGTTCAATGTTTCGGTAAGCCCCAATCCGGTAAGTGGTAATGCGCTTACGCTAAATATTCAGCACACAAAACAAACTGGTTTGCAATTAATGGTTTATAGCCTTGATGGTAAAGCCATTCTATCCCAGCAGTTCGAAGGAGCAGGCAGTTTTAGCAGGCAAATAAATATTAGCACACTTGCAACAGGTACTTATGTTCTTCATATAAGTGATGGACTGGAAATACGTACTGTTCAATTTATAAAAGAGTAGTTTATTGCATTCATTTCTATGGCAAAGGTCTTCTGCTTAACCGTTGAAGACCTTTACTGTTATTGGTGGTGATGAACTACAATAAATTTATTTGTTGGCAAGCTTTAGAAATAGTTCTTCTTTATAAATCTTTGTGTATTTGCAAGAGCATGTTATACTGTTTTATAGAATGAAAGCCGCAAGCAGCAGTTTATCTGTTAGGCGGGATAGTGCTTCGTAAGGCAGCTTTTTTGGGGATACATCATTTGTATGCATTACTGCTGTTGTGTCTTGTTGAATATTGGATTCTAATTATATAATAAAATTACAAAAGTATTTATTGGCACTAAAAAGTATAATTGAATAAATACTCTTGCAGATGAGATACATAAAGGTTATGCAGCAGGAAAAAATGCTATAAAAGCGGCCGTAAAGTAACTTGTAGTTAAGTATATTTTGATTTGATTTTGGATTCCGGGAGTTATAAAACATACTGTATTAATTGCATTATTAAAGTGTTCTGCTTTGCTGCTTGCGGCTTTATAATATCTCTATTATTATGTAGTACAAAATAAAACAAAATACAAATAAGTAGCTATAACAGAACAACCTGATATTTTGTAGTATAAATACACCCTTTCTGTAATATTCTTTCTACAAAACTGATATTGGAACAGTCTTATTTATTGAATAATGGAAGCAACCAGCGCAGGTAATTTTTCAAAATCGTTCGATTTATCCAAAAAGTAGTGGGCACCTGATTCGAGACAGAGGTTTTTATAAAAATCATCACCCTGATTGGTAACCATAATGACGGTTGTGCCAGGATAAAGCGCTTTGATGTGTTTAAGTAAAACAATGCCGCTTTTATCGGGCAAATTAACATCCAGCAGTACTACTGCCGGCTTGCAAACAGCAAGCAAATCAACCGCCCGGGCATATGTGCCACAACTTTCGATAGAAGTAATACCCTCCACTTCTTCCAGCCATTCACTTATCTTTTTTACAATAAGCGGAGAATCGTCCACTATGAGCAATGGCTTAGCAGGTTTGCCGGTATAAGTGTTTGCAGGTGCCTCCTTTACATACAAAGTAAAATGTCCTGTACAATAATGTATATTCATAAGAGAAGTACACTAAACTCGATGAGGTTCAATAAAGCTGTGCTGATGCTTGTGCAGTAAAAATAAAAGTATATAACATAGCAAAATGTAGAAGGATTTTACAAAATGTGTAGTATCGCAACTACAACATACTGAGTGCTATATCAGTTTGTATTCCATAGCATACTGCGTAAGCTCAGCATTGGCTTTTACATTCATCTTTGCCAGTATCCTCGACCGGTAAGTACTTACGGTAGTTACACCCAAGTGCAATATATCACCAATCTCGGAAACTGACTTGCCCACAGCCAACATTTTAAATACTTCAAACTCGCGGTCGGACAAATGCTCGTGGGGTAATTTTTCGGAGTGAAAATCTACGGCAGATGCCAGCTTTTCGGCTACTACCGGCGTAATGTATTTTTTGCCCGAAAGCACCCTATTAATGGCAGTTACCAGTTCCTCGGGCGCCATATCTTTATTGAGGTAGCCGGCAGCCCCCGCCTTTAATACACGCACACCATATTGTTCTTCGGGATACACACTTAGTACCAGTACCGGCAACTTTGCATCGTATGCTTTAATCTGCTGCAGCGCTTCCAGGCCGCTACGCCCCGGCATAGAAAGGTCGGTAATAACAATATCGTATTGCTCCTTTATTACTTTTTGAACCAACTCTTCTGCATCGCACACCTCTGCTATGGCTGCCGTTGGAAAGGCATCCAGCAAAATATCTTTTAATCCCCTTCTTACAATTGCATGGTCGTCTGCAATTAATATTCTCAACATGCAAAAAAGTTTATCACAACAATCATGTGAGTAGTGAGTGATCAGTTGTGAGTTAGTGAATTGTCAATGGTGTAAGAAAAGTGTAGCGTGAGAAGTGAAAATAAGGATGTAACATAAACACTTTTTCATTCACCATTCACCGTTCACAAAAGTAGTATTTATCCGTCCACTTCCTGAATAGCTCCTATCTCAGGGGAATTTCAACCGACACTGTTGTTCCTTTGCCTGGGCGGCTTTCAATGCTGTATTTACCATTGAGCATAATGGCCCTTTCTTTCATGCCCAGCAAACCAAGTGTTTTTCTTTTAGCTTGCCCGTTTATGTCAAAGCCAACCCCATTATCTTTAACGGTAAGGCAAAGCAAATTATTTTTCTTCTGCAAATTGCATAACACTTCTGTTGCGTTGGCATGGCGTGCAATATTGGTGAGCGCCTCCTGAAAAATCCTGAAAATAGCAATGGAAATGGCAGGTGGAAATTTATCGTCCGGCACACCGGTAGAACAGGATACTACAATGCCCGTACGGCTGCTAAACTCGTGACTTTGCCAGGCGATAGCTTCTGCGAGTCCCAGATCGTCCAACATGCTGGGACGAAGCTGTGCAGCTATTCTTCTTACCGCACTAATGGTACTGTCTGTCAGTTCTATCGCAGTTTTGATTTTGTTGCGAATATTTTCGTCACCGGCAGTTAATTTTCTGCCAATCCACGAAATATCCATTTTTAATGCCGTAAGCTGTTGTCCCAATTCATCGTGTATCTCGCGTGCAATATTGGTTCGTTCTTCTTCGCGAATATCCTGCAGATGCGATGTCAGCTCGCGCAGTTGCTGCGTAGTGGCAATCAAAGCATCTTTGGCTTTTTCCTGTTCTGTGCGATCGAGCACGATTGCCATTCGCGCCAGCTTGTTTCCATACCAAATGGAGTTGGCAGTCACTTGCACTTTCATTAACTCTCCGCTTTTCTTTTTGTGAAGGGAGTAAAATTCCATTGTTTCGGGCCAATTTGTTTTGTTCATAGCAGCCAGTTCAAGCGCGTTTTTCTTTGGCCTAATCTCTAATAAACTCATAGAAAGAAACTCCTCCCGGCTATAGCCATATTGCTTAACCGCAGCAAGATTCACCTCCAAAAACCTTAGTGTCTCCTCGTCAAAAATCCAGTGTGGTAAAGGGCTTTTCTCAAACAAGGCACGGTATTTTTCTTTCGATTCAACCAACAGCCTTTCCCGTCTTTTCTGGCTGGTTATATCGGCACTTACACCTAATAACTGCGTTACGTTTCCCCTCTCATCTTTTATAGGACTTATAGTAAAATCAAAAATGGCTTCTTCGTTATTCATCCACAAGGTATTGGTAAACTTTTGCACTGCCCCGCTTTCCACACAGGCTTTGTACCGGGCGTAAACATTTTGATATTCGTTAGCGCTAAATATTTCATCTACCGAACGCCCAAGCAAATCTTCTTTATTCACGCCGCCGAGGTTTACAAAAGCCTCATTTACCAACAGTATACGAAAGTTATTGTTTGCTTCCACTTTCAGTAGCCACATGGCATTTTCGGTACTGTTGAATATGAGCGAAAGCTGTTGCTGTTTTTGCTGTAAACTTTGCCTATATAGCAGTTCCTGCGTAATGTCCCACCCGGCTGCCAGCCATACTGCTCTGGCATTATAAGTTATCAGGTTAGCATTTATTTTTACATATATAATATCCCCGTTCTTCTTCCTGTGCTGCACTACTTCTTCCAGCCGCTTTATGTCTTTGCCTCTCTGCTTTAGTATTTGCAAAAAAGGATGTTCTTCAGGTACTTTCAGGTCTTTTGCATTTAAGCCGATGAATGCATCTTTTGAATAGCCATATTGTGCAACGGCGGCATGATTTATATCTATAAATGCAAAAGTATCCGCATCGGTCATCCACAACGGAACCGGATTTTGTTCGAATAATAAACGATAGTTTTTTTGTGACAAAAACAAAGCCTCCTCCACCCGCTTCTGCTCGGTAACATCCTGTACCATACCGGCAAGTTTCACCAACTGGCCGCTTTTATCCCTTATTGCTTCTCCTACCTCGTGCATATAACGGATGGCGCCACTTTTTAAAACAACCCGGTAAAAAACATCAAAATACTTTGAATGCGAAATGGCAAGTGCAATTTCGCGCAGCAGGCGCTCTCTGTCGTCCGGATGTACAGCATTTATAAAAGTGTGATAATCTGGTTTGGTTGTTTCCGGGTTCAGTCCGTATATTTTATATATTTCATCAGACCAGAAGAATTGATTGGTAATTAAATCCCGCTCCCAATGTCCCAGCTTTCCGTGCGATTGTGCTCTTCTGTACCTTGCTTTACTTTCCCTTAACCTGTCCTCTATTCTTTTATACTCGGTAATGTCTGATGAAACCCCGATAATACCCGATAATTTTCCTTGTTCATTATAAATGGGTGTATGCGTTACAAACACGGGAAAAACAGTTTCATCTTTTCGCCGCACCTCCAACTCTCCCGACCAGGTGTTGCCTTGTTTCAGTACTTCTATTATTTGCATTGCCAGGTCCCTGCTTTGGTATGCGGGTGTAAGTTCAATAATATTTTTATCCATCGCTTCTGCTTCGCTCCAGCCATAGATGCTTTCAGCCGCTTTGTTCCAATACGTTACTATGCCCTGCAGGTCGGTAGCTATTACTGCCTGGCCAATAGTATTTAATAAATTGGCTTTAAACCTGTTTCTTTCTTCGGCCATTTTACGTTCACTTATATCTAATACTATTACCAGCGCTCCCTTGTACTTGCTTTTTTTAAATAATGGAACGGTTTGCAATAAAGTGTAAACAGGCGAGCCATCTTTTTTAATGAAAGTAAATTCGTGCTGCCGTGCTATTCCTTTTTTTCGTTCTTCCACCAGCTTCTGCGCCTGCTGTTTGGCTTCCTCACTCATAAACTGAAACATCGAAGCATTAATCAGTTCTTCTTTAGTATAACCTAATAAAGCAGTCATGAAATTGTTGACGAAAGCAGTGTTGCCCTTTTCATCAATCTGCCAGATGCCTTCGTGCACCGTTTCTACAATGGTCCGGTATTGCAATTCACTTTCTGCCAATGCCTGTTCTGCATTTTTTTTATCCGTAATATCATGAAAATACACCGACAGTCCCTGGGGTGAAGGATACAGCACGCCCTCAAACCACTTTTGAAAAATATCAACGTATTCCTCGGTACGAAAAACCTGTTGATCCTGCATGGTTTTATGATACTTATGGTATAAAGAAGTTCCAACTAATTCGGGAAATTCCTGCCATATATTTTTCCCGATCATTCCACTGGGATCACGACCAATAATTTCGGCGGCTTTTTTATTGATATAAGTATAATTCCAGTCAGCATCAAGCGCAGTAAATCCATCCGATATGCGGTTGAAAACATTAGTCAGTTCTTCCGTTTTGTGAATAATATGCTGTGCTGATTGCTCGTTGAAATCCTTTAATTGCTTTTCCAGTTGCTTTGTTTCGGTGATATCCCTTATTACAGAAACCGTCCCGGTCATTTTTCCATCCTCATCCTTTAATACACCAATAGAGATAATGGCAGGAAACGCATCGCCGTTTTTTTTATGTGTGGTGATTTCGCCCTTCCAGGAGCCTTTTTCAAACAGTTGCTGTTGCACTTGTTCCTGCATTGCATGAGAGAAAATTGTATTCGTCCATTCACGTGCATGTTTGCCTATCGCTTCCTCTTCCATCCATCCAAACATTTCCCGGGCATGCTGGTTATAACTCGTTATGCAAAATCGTGCATCGGTTGCAACAACAGCATCGGAAATACTGCTAAAAAGCGTAGCATGAAATTGTAGCTGCTCCTGTGTTTTTTTCAAAACAGAAGTATTAGCAGCAGAAGCCAGTATATAGGTTTTGTTGTTGTTGGTAAAGCAACTCAGGTATATCTCAATTTCGAAAGTGCTTCCATCTTTGCGGCGGTGCACTGCCGGAAATGAAGCATGTTGTTCTTTGCTTTTAATAATGCCATCAAATCCGGCTGCTATTACTTCGTTGCTAAATGAGGCATCAATATCCTGTGGTGTTTTGCTTAGCAATTCTTCCTTTGTATAACCTAAAGAGCGGAGTGCCGTTTGGTTGGCATTTACAAACCGCATTGCTGTTGGATCAATGATATAGATGCTGTTTGGCGAGCACTCGAAAGCCTGTTGTACCAACTGTGCATCTGCATTCTGACTGTTCACCAAATCTGTTGATATTGGCATATAAAACGTGTTATTCTAAAATAAAAAAATTACCGGCTGACAAGTAAACTGCGAGAAGAGAAAACATCTGCTGTAAAACCACTCTTTGCGTATTAGTATTTAATAAAGGTCCCGCATTTTACAGCCGGTTTTAATTTTCACCGGGGTTTAACCAAACCACTTTCTGGTCGGGCGTATGCGGCTGCCCAATGATGTCGCGGTATAAATCGGGCCTTCTTGCTTTTTTGTAGCGGTAGCCGCCGGCTTTGGTAAGTGCATCGGGGTTCAATACCGCCGTTTGCACTTCGTTACCCAGCTTCCGGCATTCGGCAATCACATCGCCATACGGATCAATAATCATTGAGCATCCATTCTTTAACTGGTCGTCATCCATACCTATTGGATTGGAAAAAACCACATATGCGGCATTGTCGTAAGCGCGGGCCGGCAACCATTTCATCAGCCAGTCACGCCCTTTCATACTATCAAATTCGAGGCGCAGTGAAGTAGGATCATTCTCCCGATTTTTCCATAATGCAGGATCAACAAATCCTGCCCCCGGGCGCGTAGAAGGCGTGCACATAGTAACGTGTGGCATAAAAATGATATCGGCACCAAGAAGGCTGGTTGCTCTTACATTTTCAATTACATTGTTATCATAGCAAATGAGAATACCGCATTTCCAGCCATACAATTCAAACACACAATATGCATTGCCGGGTGTAATATTAGGATTGATAAACGGGTGCAGCTTGCGGTATTTTGCTACCAACCCATTGCCATCCACGCATACACAGGCTTTATATATTTTGTTTTCGCTATCTTTTTCAAATAGTCCTGCAAGTACTGCAATGTCCAGTTTTTTGGCAATTGCTGTTAATCGTTTTATGCTATCGCCTTCGGGTATAACCTCCGATATATCCAGCAATTCTTCCTTGCTAAGATGCCTTGCAAAAGTATAGCCGGTGATAGAACATTCGTGAAATGCTACCACTCTGGCGCCTTCTTTAGCCGCCTGTTCACTCAGGCTTTCTATCACGCCCAGGTTGTACTGTTTATCATTGCTTTTATTTTCAAACTGTGCGGTTGCCACTTTTAGTTTTTGCATAAAAAAATGTATTTACTACTGTAAACAATTAAAGTTAAAGATAGAATAAGCTAATTAAAAACCAGTTTTGAGGATGTGATTGGATATGAAGTTTTTCGGGCAATAGTGTACATTTTGTACACTGTAATTTCTAAACAACTAAAAAGCCGCATATACGGGTAATTTAAAGCGGTATATTTAGGTTTATAGCACAAAAATTAGTAGCTTTATAGCAAAACGATTGATATGCTGGAAACAATAGATATACTAAGAAAAAAAGAGAGAAATATAATACATGCAGATAATCAATCAGCAATTGATTATCTGCATCTGCAGTATCCCTGGTACACGCAACACCAAATTAAAGAGGTAATTAAAACTGCCGGGCCGCTGTACACTAATATTGAAAGAGTATTAAGACAAAAACATGTTGTTACTACAGCTGAATAAAATGTTTTTCTTACTTAAATAATGTAATTTCTTCCGGGTGCCTGCCCGTGAAGTAATAGTTTTTTGTGCCATACCACTGCGTTAGTTATTGCAGTGGTTTTTTATTATAGAACAATATCTACCCATACTTCCTCGCTGCAAAAATTTAAGGTAAATAAAATCCTCATGCCTACCCTAAAATTCTGTAAATCATTTCCATAATTGTATAACAGTATCGCCTGATTATGAAGATAGCTTTGTACTATCGAAATAAATAATAAAAACACTCCTAACCAGAAGTGCTGTGTATACTAAAGATCAGTATGAATTTTGTACTTATTGCAATGGCTGTTGTTTATTGTTTATTAAAGCGTATAAAAGGTAACGTAACAGTACCGGCGTTACAACAGTTTTCAATGACATTATTTAAGTAAAAAGCTTTTTAAATGAAAAAATTGTTTACAGCCCTTATGCTGCTTGGCATTGCTGCAGGCAGTCGTGCGCAGGAGCACAATACGGATAGCATGAAAATGGATCACATGAATATGCACCATATGCACGATACTATGCCCATGTACGATTCTATGAAGAGCATGCACAACATGGATATGAATAGCGATATGAATATGCCTGGTATGACACATTCTTTTTCCCTTTCATTACCTATGAACCGCAATGGCTCGGGCACGTCCTGGTCGCCAGACAATAACCCGATGTATATGCTGATGGCTCACACCAAAAAAGGCATGTGGATGTTTCATGGAAGTGTATTTGTGCGCTACAATACGCAGCAATTAACCAAGAAAACTTCGCGCAGCGATGCACAGTTTGATGTGCCCAACTGGTTTATGGCAATGTACAACCGCAAAGTAGGCAAGAATGGCTTGTTCAACTTCTCTGCCATGCTCAGCCTCGACCCGTTGACCGTTACCGAACGTGGCTATCCGCTCCTGTTTCAATCGGGTGAATCGTATAAAGGCGAGCCGCTGGTAGACCGGCAACATCCACACGATTTTTTTACAGGATTAACAGTAAGCTATACGCAGCGGCTGAGCAACAAGGTAGATGTGTTTGGCTACTTGGGCTACCCCGGCGAGCCGGCCATCAGCGCACCTACTTTTATGCATCGCATCATTGCATTGAACGATCCGGACGCACCTTTAAGCCACCACTGGCAGGATGCAACGCATATTACATTTGGAGTGGCTACATTAGGTGTGCGCGTGGACAAATTCAAGCTGGAAATATCAGATTTTAACGGCAGCGAACCGGACGAAAACCGCTATGATTTTGATAAAATGAAATTCAACAGTTATACATGGCGGCTATCCTATAATCCAACGGAGGCGTGGGCTTTGCAATTTTCACAGGCATACATCAAAAGCCCCGAAGCATTGCATCCTGAGGAAAACATCTGGCGTTATACAGCTTCGGCAATGTATGCAACTCCGGTAGCTATGAACGGCAGCTATTTTGTTTCTACATTGGTGTGGGGCATGAATGATGCAGGTAAAAACCACCGCGAACATTCTGTATTGCTCGAAGGTGTACAGCAATTGCCTAAGCAGGCGGTGTATGGCAGGTATGAATTTGTGCAAAAGTCGGCAGAAGAATTGGTGCTGGAAGATGCGTATGACCATAAGTTATTTAATATTCACAAGCTTACGTTGGGCACTAACAGACGCCTGTTTAATGTAGGTCCCATAGAATTTTTAGCGGGTTTACAGGCATCTGTAAATGTGCCGCCCAAAAGCCTGCAAAGCCTCTACGGCAAAGCACCAATGAGCGGTCAAATTTATCTGGATATACGGCCACATTTGATGAAGCATACAATGCATGACATGCACAGTATGAAGCCATAAAGAACTATATCATTTTTAAAATAAATTACTATGAATACATATCAGTTTAAAACCAACATCATGTGCACCGGCTGTATTGAAAAAGTAACGCCTTACCTGGAGTCTAACAACGAAATAAGAAGCTGGCACATTGACATAAATGACAAGAACAAAATTCTTACGATTGAAACCGATAAGCTTTCATCGGAGATAGTAACGGAGATTATAAAAAATGCAGGGTACAGTGCAGTGCCGCTGCAGGAGCGCAGGTAAAAATTTGTGTGGCGCACTTATCTATCGGCAGAAAAGATTTTCGCAGCATAAAACTTTTTATGTAAACTTTGTTTCTTTAGCGCTCAACAATGAGAGAAATTTGCTTGTAAAAATTTTTATTTGCGTTATCTAATATTTGCGAATGATAAAAGGTAGTTTTTTTATTGCAGTCTTGCTCCTGTTGATTATCAGCGGCAGTGCCCAGGAAAAAACAGTGATTGCTGCCGGGCAAATGCCTTCTATTACAAAAGACAGCCATCAAAATATACATGTGGTGTATGGCAGTGGCGATAGTATTTTATACACTTTTTCAAACGACAAAGGTGCTTCTTTTGCGGCTTCACAATTGATTAGCATTTTACCCGGCTTGGTAGATTATGCTACGCGCGGACCACAGATAGCTGCTACCAACAATGGCGTTGTAGTAATTGCTGTAAACAAACAGGGCAATATTTTTTCTTATATAAAAAATACAGCAGGCAAATGGACTAAAGCGAGCAAAGTAAATGATACGGATACGACCAATAAAGAAGGTTTTTTAGGATTAAGCAGCGATAGTGAACATACATTGTTCGCCATTTGGCTGGATGTAAGAGGCACACATCACAATCAGGTATATGGCGCAAGGTCGGTAGATGGCGGTAAGTCGTGGCAAAAAAATGTATTGATTTATGCTTCTCCCGATGGACATGTGTGTGAGTGCTGCAAGCCTTCGGTAGCCATACAGGGCAACAATGTATTTGTAATGTTTAGAAACTGGCTGCAAGGCAACCGAGATTTATATCTTGTCCAATCTACCAATGGAGGACAAACTTTTGGGAACGCACAAAAACTGGGCAATGGCAATTGGCAATTAAATGCCTGCCCCATGGATGGCGGCGGTTTAGCCATTAATGATAAAGGCGTGGCAGAAACAGTCTGGCGCCGCGAAAATACCATTTATGCATGCGAACCGGGCAAAGCGGAAATAGCGTTAGGCATAGGAAAAGGCTGTTCCATAGCAACTGTAAATAACAAAAATGTGTATGCCTGGTCTGCCGGCGGCAACATTACTTGTCTGCTGCCCGATGGCACCGCAAAGGTTATCGGCAAAGGAGCCTTGCCACTCCTAAAATCTGTAAGCAACGATGCCGTTGTTTGTATATGGGAAAATAACAAGCAGATAGAAAGTTCAGTTCTGCACTTATAGTTCATTTTAAAAAATACAGGGTTAGTTTTTTATAGTAATTCAATTTAATCCAAGGCTTTAGATAAGCATACGCTTTAGCTAAAGCCTTTTGTTTTTTTGCCATTCCAAACCCAACACTCACTTATAACTTTCTTGCTCTACTTCTTTTCCCTTTGCGCCATAGCGTCTCCGTGGTAAAAGAAAATTGTATCAAAAGCAGACAGTTTTTGTTCGCTTTGGTACATTTTCTTTTAGCTACAATTAAACGCTTATCGTTTTACAAACTAAAGACTTAGCCACTCATATATCCGCTCACACCACTGCTCCTTCTTTTCCGCCACTCATCGCTCACATGCGGCATTGGCACCGGCTGATGGTACGCCTTTGTAATGTTATTAAGCATCATTACAAAAACAAAAAGTCATGAAAAAGCTTATCATTATACTCCCGGTTCTTATAGCAGTTATTATTTGTTTATCATTTGCTACAAAGCCCCACCCAACAGAACAGCCGGTTAGTAAGTCCATAAACCTGTCTATTTACAGCAATAACAATTATTCTTCGGCAGCATACGACAGCACCATAGCATCTGTACACATAACAGTTTACAAAGTAGTTGGTAACAAATACATCTCTGTTTATGAGAAAACATTAAACGGTATGCAGTTGAAACAATATCCGGATATGCAGAACGCCACTAACAGCAGCCTCACAATCCCTAATCTGTTAAACAGCAGAGAAAAGCTGCTCATCAATTATGCTGTTACTTACAATACACAGGGCAGTGAATTAACGCTCAATAATTATATGGTTACCAATGCTGCTAAAAAGGAAGATTTAAAAATTAATATTTAATACAACATTCATCAACATACTCCTAAAATATTCAACCATGAAAAAACTATTCATCTTCGCATCCATTTTATTGCTGGCAATATCCTGCAACACCGGCAAGTACATCAGCACATCAGCTATCGGATTGGTAAACTTACAAAACTATGCTGCAAAAAGTGCAATAGATTTACCCTACACCTACAATTATATGGTGATTACCAATCAGCAGGATTTTGACAACACGTTTGGCATTGCCAAATCGGGCAATATCAATATTACTTACCCGGGTTTTGCCGGACAAACAGTGATAGCTTGCGTTGCACAACCCACTACTAACAATGTAACCATTCATTTTGATAAGGCAGAAGTGGCAGGCAAAGAGCTTAATGTGTACTGCACTACTACCGAAGGCAGCGAACATCTTAAAAACGCTATCATTCCTGTAGCAGTAGCAACCGTGCCTAAAGTGATGGATGTAAAAAAAGTGGTTTTTTATACCAATGGCGAAAAGGTTATGACCAAAGCAGTATCGTTTAAAGAAAAGGAAGAGAAGGAAATAAATACTGCAAATGAAAATAATACCAATGATACAAAACCTGTAGTTTTAAAAAGAATGATGCGCAGACCGGCAGTGATATAAAAAAGTTTTTCTTTTTAAAACGAATTATTATATATTTACCAAAGGAAACGGCAAGCCCCGTAAGGCTTACGCTTCCTTTTTTGTTGTATATACCTTCGCAGCTTTTAACACTATTATTTCAATGTTTTGCAGCATTTTACACGCATGTTAAGAGTGTTTACCCTACTGGCTTTAAGTGTTGTTATGTGCCTGCACCTTTTTGCACAAAAAAAGAACGATAAACAATTGCAAAAAGCACAGGATGCGTACGATGCTGCCATGCTACAGTTGCGCGATGGTTTGGTGCGCGATGCTGTGCCGTTGCTGGGCAAAGCCATTGAATACAATCCGGCTTTTACCGATGCTTACCTCTCGCTTGCCGGTGTGTATGGCGAGATGAAAGACTATGCAAAAGCGGTGGGTTATTTTCGTAAGGCACAAGCCATAGATAGTGCTTACGCAAAATATTATTTACTCCCTTGCTCTATCAATCTGGCTGCTTTGGGTAAATTCAATGAAGCACTGGCTGCAGTTGATAGTTTTTTAATGATAAAAAATTTGGGTGAAAAAAGCATTAAGGCTGGTAATTACCGAAAGGAATGTTACCAGTTTGCCATTGATTATGCAGCTAAACATCCGAATACGAATTATGTTTTTGCACCGCAAAATTTAGGTGATAGCATCAACTCCAAACAATCGGAATATTATCCTTCTTTTACGATAGACGACAGCACGTTTGTATTCACGCGCCGTGGCGAAGGCATACGCGAAGACTTTATCGAAAGCACCAAAACAAAGGATGGCTATACTGCTTCGCAGGCTATTAATGGTGATATTAATATAGAGCCATCCAAAGGCGCCATCAACATTTCGCAGGATGGAGAATGGTTATTATTTGCAGGTAATTTTTCGGGTAAAGGCTTTGGCAATTTCGATATTTATCAATCATATAATACCCCCAAAGGCTGGAGTGAACCATTTAATTTGGGCACGAATATTAATACCGAATTTTGGGAAAGCGGACCAAGCTTAAGCCCCGATAAAAATGCATTGTATTTCAGCAGTGACCGCCCCGGCGGCTATGGTGGCAAAGATTTGTATGTGAGCTATCGCCAGTCCAACGGCAAGTGGGGAGCAGCACAAAATATGGGACCAAGCGTAAACACTGCCGGCGATGAATTAGCACCTTTTATTCATGCCGATAATCAAACGCTGTATTATACTTCCAATGGCTTGCCCGGCTATGGTGGCACTGATATTTATATGCTTCGGAAAAACGGCATTCAATGGAGCGCACCGGAAAACCTGGGCTTTCCAATCAACACAGTTGATAACGAAGGCAGCTTGTTTGTTGCAAGCGATGGAGTAACGGCTTACTATGCCAGCGATCGCGCCGATAGCCGCGGCGGACTTGACTTATACAAGTTTGAACTGGATAAAGCAATACAACCTGCTAAAACGTTGTATGTAAAAGGGTATGTAACCGATGCCGCTACCGGCAAAGGTTTACCTTCCGCTGTAGAGTTGACCGATGATAGCAATGAGCAGGTAATAAATAAAGTGCAAACCGATGGAACGGGCTTTTATTTTATTACATTGCCTGTTGGAAAAGATTACACCTTTACGGTGAACCGTAAAGGATATTTGTTTTATAGCGATGTGTTTCCATTGAGTAAAAAACAACCGGATAGTACGTACCAAAAAGATATTCAACTGCAGCCGCTACAACTAAATGCAGCAGTAACATTTAAAAACATACAGTTTCAAACAAACTCTTACCAGTTGGAACCGGTGAGTATGATAGAATTGAATAAGTTGCTGCAACTGATGACTGAAAACCCAACCATTAAAGTGCAGGTAAACGGGCATACAGATAATGTAGGCACACCGGCTGCTAACCTTAACTTATCTACCAATCGCGCAAAAGCCGTTGTGGATTATTTAATAAGCAAAGGCATTGATGCCAAGCGCCTGCAGTATAAAGGTTTTGGCGAAACAAAACCCATTGCAGATAACAACAGCGAAGAAGGTAAGGCAAAGAATAGAAGAACGGAGTTTGTGATAACAGGGTTATAATTGAATTTATTTAGGATAATACCTGATTTAGAATAATGGTTAAATTGATGTGAAGTGATGTTGCTGATAGGCTTATACAAAAGTAGTATCGGTATCAATTATAAAATAAAATAAGCCCTGCTTACTTCTGTAGCTCCAAGGGTGTCTTGCCGCTACATTACTACATTATAAATCGCACATCATAATTCGTAGATCTAAAAAATTAGCGCTTCAGTCTGTCTCATCCGTGTGTCATGCTGTGCTAATAATCAACCACCAAATAATAAAAAAGTTGAAAAAGCAATAAGCACAATCCTTTATCTTTCGCACTTTATTCATCATTTTAAAAAATCATTGCCATGAAAAGGTTTGCCGGCTTCTTATTGCCCGCATTGTTGCTCGCGTTTATATCGTGCAACAGCAACAGTACTTCTACTACCAGCGACAGTACTGCTACATCAGAAAATGACACCTCTGCCAGCAGCGGCAGCACTGCCAATTTTAAATTAGGGGTGCAAATGTGGACGTTCAGGATGTTTTCTTTTGCCGATGCCCTCAACAAAGTGGACAGTGCAGGCATTAAAAATATAGAAGCATACTGGGGTCAGGATTTAGGCGGTGGCATGACCGGCGCTTTTGGTGCCGACATGAATGCCGATACCCGCAACAAGCTGAAACAACTGCTGCAATCAAAAGGCATACAAATCGTTGCAATGGGTGTCATTACTCCTAAAGATAAGGCGGAATGGATAAAGGCATTTGACCTCGCCAAAGATTTCGGGTTAAGCTATATTACATCTGAACCCATCAAAACACAGTGGGATATGGTGGACAGCCTTGCCGGTGTGTACGGCATTAAAGTAGCCATACACGACCATCCAAAACCCAATCCATACTGGAGCCCCGACTCTGTGCTGGCCGCTGCACAAGGACATCCAAACATTGGCTCTTGCGCCGATATTGGGCACTGGGCACGCAACGGTATAGACCCGGTAGAAGCACTTAAAAAATTAGAAGGTCATGTAATTGGCGTTCACCTTAAAGATATTGTGAAGTTTAACGACACAGAAGCCGCAGACACCGTTGTAAGTAAAGGTGTAATTGATATTCCTGCCGTGCTTAGAGAGTTAAAGAGGCAGAACTTTAATGGCATGCTTTCCATTGAGCACGAATCTAACTGGTACCACAGTTTACCGGATATTATTCTTACCAGGAATTATTATGAAGAGCAGCTTAACAAGTTGCAATAACAACGTTGTTTGTTGTAATAAAAACGCATCATTTCTTTAGTGAAGTGATGCGTTTTTATTAGCAGTAAGAACCAAAGAGCGCATAAATACACTTCCTTTGTACGCCATAAGCTAAGTTTTACCAGATATAATTACAATCTATGAATAATCATCCGCCATTCACCAGCATGGGTTCTGTTGCTATACATGCAGCACATGCATTGTCTGCCGCACATGCACATCTTACACCTATTTTTGCTACTTCCACGTTTACATTTGATAGTGCTGGTCAAGGTATGGCCCGCTTTAGCGGCAATGAGCCGGGCTATATCTATTCGCGCTTTGGCAACCCCACCATAACTGCTGCCGAAGAAGTAATTGCCGCCCTCGAAGCATTCAACCTGACTGACGATGTTGGTAATCCTCTGCAATTAAAAGCATTACTACATGCCAGTGGTCAATCGGCTATGGCTACTATGTTTTTGTCGCTGCTGTCAGCAGACGATACGGTGTTGTCGCATTATTCATTGTACGGCGGTACACACGAGTTTGTATATGGCTTTTTGCCACAGTACAACATCAACGCATTGATAGCTGATTTAAGAGATCTGAACGCAGTAGAAAACATTATTCA
This sequence comes from Ilyomonas limi, assembly GCF_005233845.1. GTDB lineage: Bacteria > Bacteroidota > Bacteroidia > Chitinophagales > Chitinophagaceae > Ilyomonas > Ilyomonas limi. Next base: position 288,320 of record NZ_SZQL01000004.1, on the reverse strand, counting down.
GCAAACACCAACGCTAAAAGTTATACATCTTGAAACACCTGCCAACCCCATGATGCAGTGCTTTGATATAGAAAGCATTTGCAAACTGGCAAAACAGTATAATATACTGGTAACGGTAGATAACACTTTTGCCACCCCTTACCTGCAGCAGCCATTTAAATATGGGGCAGATTTTGTTTTTCATTCCACCACCAAGTTTCTCAATGGTCATGGCACTTCCATTGGAGGCGTATTGGTAGGTAAGGATATTTCTTTCATGAGAACAAAAGCTTACAATACCTATAAATTATTGGGTGGTACCAGCAGTCCTTTCGATGCATATCTGCTCATACAAGGCATGAAAACGTTGGAATTGAGAATGGAAGCACATTGCAGCAATGCGATGCGGGTAGCTCAATTTCTCCAGGATCACCCGGCGGTTGCGCAAGTTAATTATGCAGGTTTACCCTCGCACCCCGATGCAGCCACGGTGCAAAAGCAAATGCGGTTGCCCGGTGCGGTACTAAGTTTTGAATTGAAAGAAGGACTGGAAGGCGGCAAGCGTTTTATTGACAAATTAAATATGTGCGTGCGTGCCGTGTCACTTGGCACCGTAGATACATTGATTTCGCATCCGGCCTCTATGTCACATTCCGGTATGCTGCGCGAAGACCGGTACAAAGCCGGCATTACGGATGGACTGATACGTATGAGTGTGGGACTTGAAAATATTAATGATATACTGCAAGACCTCAGCAATGCTTTAGCATAAATAAAAACCAACAAAAAACCACCTATATATCAGGTGGTTTTTTGTTTAAATATATTCATTAACAATTTAAAAGATAATAAAAATACTACGAAAAAGGGAATCTGTAAATCTGCACACATTTACCAGTTTCCCATCTGCTCTTTCACTATGCGCTCAGGGTCTTGTATAGGATGCGCTTTCCAGTCAGGATCGTATTTTACAAACCAGCTCAGCCATAATGTGCGCGATAGCCGCATAAATACCGGCTGCAATAACACCAGTAATACTGCATTAATACCCAGCCACCAAAACAACCTGTTATCGTATATAGAAATACCTATCAACGCCCACCAGGCTATAAATGTAGCCACCGAAAACGCAACTGTAAGTGCATAACTTACATAGCTGGTGCCATAGTAAAATCCTACTTCTATTTCGGTTGGCTGCCCACATACCGGACAGTGATCGTACATTTTAATGTATTCGTGTTTTTTGAAAGCATACGGGTTATGGCTTTTGAACAGGTGACCTTCGCGGCAGCGGGGACATCTGTTACCAAGTACGCTTAACAGGTAACCAGGGTTATTTTTTTCTTCACTCATTGCATTGTATTTGCGCTACAAAGGTAACAAATGCGCGTGGCAAAAGCTCGTTAATTCGTTCAGCTTATCACTTTTTCCATCTGCATGGCACGCGAGCCTTTTACCAATATGGTGGCATGCGCTAATTGCTGCTGCAGCAGCCATTCTTTGGCAGCTTCTGCATCGGGCAAGTGTATATAATGATGGGGAATGTTGTTGAAATATTTGCCAACCAGCACTACACTTTTAAAAGGATATTGGTCAATCAGGGCAACCAGTTGTTGATGCTCCCGTTCACTGTCATTGCCCAGTTCTGCCATCCCGCCTAATAGCATTACTTTATTATCGCCCGGCATGACAGCAAAGTTTTCTATCGCCGCTTTCATGCTCGATGGGTTGGCATTGTAGGCGTCCAATATCACGGTATTGCTGCCCAGCATTATTAATTGCGAGCGGCTGTTGGAAGGCAAATAACTTTCAACAGCGTGTTTTATTTTCTCTTCGGGCACGCCAAAATATTTGCCTATCGCCACTGCACACAATACATTGGGCAGATTGTAAGTGCCCACAAGCTGTGTTTGCAGTTCCGCAAAGGAAACGCCTTTAGTAAAAGTAACACTTAAGAAAGCATCGTGCTTGCCTGCATGTCCAACGATGTTGCCGTTTTGCGTGCCGTACCAATATATTTTTTCAATACCGGCACTCATGCTGTGCAGATAATCATAATCATCAAAAGCAAAAATGCTTCCGCCATTAGCTCTTATGAAATCGTACAGTTCGCCTTTGCCTTTGCGCACGCCCTCGGCGCTTCCAAAACCCTCCAGGTGCGCTTTGCCGCAATTGGTGATAATACCATGTGTAGGTAAAGTGTATTGACAGTAGCCTGCAATTTCCTGCAGGTGATTCGCACCCATTTCTACCACTGCCATTTGCGCATCTCTTTTTACCTGCAGCAGCGTAAGCGGAATGCCTATGTGATTGTTGAGATTGCCTTTGGTGGTATACGTTTTATAATGGGATGATAACACAGCATGAACCAATTCTTTGGTGGTGGTTTTGCCATTGCTGCCGGTAATGGCGATGAACGGAATATCCAACTGCTCGCGGTGATATTTTGCCAATTGCTGCAAGGCAGTCAACACATCGGGTACCTGCAATAGCTGCTTATTATTTGCATCTATTTCCTCATCCACAATGGCGTAGGCAGCGCCTGCCTGTAAAGCCTGCAGGGCAAATTCATTGCCATTGAAATTAGCTCCTTTCAATGCAAAAAACAAGTCGCCGGGTTGCAGTTTACGGGTGTCGGTTTGCACCTGCGGATGCTGCAGGTAAATATCGTAGAGTTCGTTTATCGTAATCACAAAAGCTGAATTATTAATGTGCGCAAAGTAACAAAGATGTTGGCTGGCAGGTGTACAATTATTTAATAAACAGGATGACAATAACCTGCACCCGAATACATTAGAATCATCTTTATTATCTATCTTTTTGCAAAAGAGATATCTTAACTAAAATTTAAAAAAGAATAATTACACTTTATGAAAAGTACTACTTTAGGTGCGGGAATTCAATTTTTTTAGAATCTTAATATTATCTGCTGATATTTATTAAACAACCATCACTCAAATGTTTATGGAAGGGGATGTATTGTACGACAACGAGGATGCCGGCAAAATGTTTCGCTCGTTCAATCTTATATCCCAGCATTTTGAAAACCAGGAATCCGATTTGCACCAACACCTTTTTACGAAGCTGCCGGTCGCCATACTTGTTTTAAAGGGCGACCATTACATCATTGATGCCACCAACGATGTAAACCTGGCCATTTGGGGCAAAGGGCCCGAAGTAATCGGCAAGCCTTTGCTGGAAATAATGCCCGATTTTAGCGAACCAAATCATCTGCACATATTAAATGATGTATATAAAAAAGGGCAGTCTTTTTACTTTAAAGAATTACCTATTACACTTACCAGGGAAGGCAAACTCACCACAAGTTATTATACTGTAGAATACCAGCCCCTGCGCGATGTAGATGACAATATCACCGGCATTGTAGTAGCAGGTTTTGATGTAACCAGTCATGTGGTGGACCGGCAGCAACTGGCAAAAAGCGAACAGAAATTTAAGGACATGATTACGCATGCGCCGGTAAGCATTGCTATTTACAAGGGGCGTAATGCTGTGTTTGAATTTGTGAATGAAGATTACCTGAAAAGAGTAGATAAGCGCTATGATGAACTGATAGGTAAGCCCTTTTTTGAAGTATTACCAGAGTTTGCAGGTCAGGGACTCGAAGAAATATTTGAGGAGGTATTTACTACGGGCGAGCCTTACTATGCCAAAGCATTTTCGGCCAGTTTTACCCGCTATGGAAAGAAAGCCAACTACTATTCCAATTTTGTATATTATCCCATACGTAACGCTAATAAGGAAGTGGATGGCATAATGGTTATATTAAACGACATTAGTGATCTTGTTCAATCTGCCAAAGCCACTGAAGAAAGTGAGCAGCGTTTTCGCAATCTCGTTATGCAATCTCCTGTAGCTATGGGTTTTTTTAAGGGCCAGGATTTAATAGTAGATATGGTTAACGAAGCCATGCTAAAAATGTGGCAGCGTACCGATGCGGAAGTAATGGGAAGAAGGCTGGTGGATATTTTTCCGGAATTGAAAGATCAGCCTTTCCCGGCATTGCTGAATCAGGTATATGAAACAGGCAAAATTTACAAAGATGATGAAGCGATTACTTATGTAAGAACACCTACCGGAGAATTGCAGGAGAAGTATATGCAATTGCAATACCTGCCTTTGCAAGGCGCATATAAACAAACAACAGGAATTTTAATTACCATTAACGACATTACAGCGCAGGTAAGGGCGCGCAAGCAGGTAGAAGAAAACGAACAATATTTCCGCAAAATGGCAGATAATGTGCCGGTAATTATCTTTTTGTGGAAAAGTGATGGCTATAGCATTTACAAAAACAGGCAGTGGTACGAATATACCGGCGCCAGCGAAGAAGAAGCACAAGGCTTTAGCTGGCTGAATTATGTGGACATTAACAGCCGCCCCGAAGTGCAGCAAACGCTCTTTAATGCTATTAAGAATAAGACCAGCCTTAAGGTAGAGTTTCAATTAAGACGGAAAGATGGTAAGTACCGCTGGTTTGAAAAAGCTGTGACACCCCGCTTTGATAACAATGGGCAAATTGAAGGCTATATAGGTACGATGAGCGATATACATGAGCGTAAACTTGCCGAAGAACAGTTGAAAGATGCCGAAGAAAGATTACGCCTTGCAGCCGAAGCTACAGGCATGGCTACTTTCGATATGGACATGCAAACCTACAACATCATTTATTCGCCCCGCCTGCTCGAAATTTTTGGATATGCCAATACAGAAGATCAAAATGTAATGCCACGCTCTAAACTGTTCGAAAGGATACATCCCGATGACTTGGCTATCGCTGAAAATGCAATGAACCGGGCTTATCAAAACGGATCTTATACTTACGAAGCGAGAATAATATGGGCTGATAAGTCTATACACTGGATAAAAGTAGAAGGCAAAATTTTCTATAGCCCATCCAACAAGCCTATGCGTATGATAGGCATGGTAGAAGATATAACACGACGCAAACAACTGGAGCAGCATAAAGATGATTTCATGGGTATTGTAAGCCATGAGCTAAAGACACCCGTAACCACGCTTAAAGTTTATACACAATTGCTGCAGGAACAATTTAAATCGGTGAGTGATGCAATACCGGGTAATATGGTGCACCGGATGGACAGCCAGATAAATAAGCTAAGACTGCTGATAAAAGACCTGCTGGATACTGCACGCATAGATACCGGTACCCTGCAACTGGATTATCAGTTATTCGACCTGAATAAAATATTAAACGATGTAGTGGAAGAATTGTCTGTCACGAACCACACGCATCGCATCATTAAGCAAAGCAGCCAGTCTTTTATGATAGTGGGCGATGCCGCACGCACCTCGCAGGTTGTTTTTAATCTTATCAGCAATGCCATCAAGTACTCGCCCAATGCACAGGAAGTTATTATTAATGCTCAGCAAAAAGAAAAGTTTGTATGGTGTTCTATACAAGACTTTGGAGTAGGCATTATCCCCGATAATCTGCCCAATTTATTTGATAAGTATTTCCGCATCAACAACAAAATCCTGGGCACCTATCCAGGCTTAGGACTTGGCTTGTTTATTTCTGCCCAAATTATCCGTTTGCAGGGTGGCGATATATGGGCAGAGAGCGAAGAAGGCAAAGGCTCCACATTTTGGTTTAGCCTGCCACTGGCTAACATTCATAATGAGTAAGCATTTCCTTTCAAACGATAATTGTACATACAGGCTGCTAAATGTTATTTAAGCTAAAATGCAATACTGCTCCGTTACTGTTTATCATTTCAATGCAATAAGCCGCTTTGTACCGGCATTTCAATCAACAGGAAAAATCCCTGCAATAGTAACAAACTGAAGATGCGGGCTGCCTCCTGTCCTTGACAAGACAGATTTCAGATTCCAATTTATGCTGTACATTGCCAGCCTGCATTCCTTTTAGTGTAAAAACATTATTATCAAATCAGTGAATAATACCGTTTTCCTATGCAACTCAATCAATATATAGATCATACGATATTAAAACCTACTACTACCAGTGCCGACATAGAAAAACTGTGCAGCGAAGCCATACAATATAGCTTTGCAGCCGTATGTGTGCCGCCGCCTTTTATAAAAAAAGCTAAAGAACTTACCGCTGGTACGTTGGTACGCGTAGCTACGGTAATTGGTTTCCCGTTTGGCTATTCTGCTGTGGAGGCCAAGCTTGCGGAGATACTGCTCGCCATTGTGGATGGAGCCGATGAACTGGATGTTGTTATCAATCTGATTGCATTGAAGAATAACGACTGGGAATATTTAGCCAACGAAATAAACCATATTATGCCCATAGCCAAACAGCAGGATAAAGTGGTAAAAATTATTATTGAAAGCGGCGTATTGACTACCGAGGAGATTGCCAAATGTTGCGAGTTGTATGACGCTGCGGGCATAGATTATTTAAAAACCTCTACCGGCTATGCCGAAACAGGCGCCACACTGGCAGCTGTACAGCAAATGCGCGCAAACCTGCCTCCAGAGGTGCAAATTAAAGCTTCCGGCGGCATACGCACGTATGAATTTGCCAAACAATTGATAGAAGCTGGTGCTACACGCCTCGGTTGCAGCGCCAGCGTAGCTATTGTAAAAGGCGCACCGGCAGAAAATGAAGGATATTAAAATTAGACTGTTTTTATCGCAGAGCAATAAAAGCACTGGGTTTATACGGAGGACTTAAACATTGCAGAATGTGTATGTACCGCTTACCTTTTGTCTTTCCGGTAAATAAAACCAAATAAATCTCCGCGCAATCTCCATTCACTCCTGTTCGCCGCAGTGATTAAAACCAAATTAAACTTTCATTCCATTATTGCACTCTAACTTTGCCAAAAAGAAAGGTTGACTTAATGAAAGCAATTATCAGTTGTATTTTTTGTTTATATACCGTGTGTGCATTTTCGCAGGACAGCATTGTGGTGCGTAAAGACAGCAGGCTGGATATGCTTAATGCCAAGCAGGCGAGCCTCAATAAATTTGCATCTAAGTTTACCAGCAATGGGCTGTACCGTGGTTATCGCCTTCAGGTATTGAATACCCGGAGCCGCGATCAGGCTTACAAGATGAAAGCAGAACTGTTACAGCGCTTTCCCGAACAAAAATCGTATGTTTTATTTCAGGCACCTTATTTCAAAATTCGTTTTGGCAACTTTACAGATAAAGAAGATGCCTTACGTTACAAAAACATTTTAGCAGCTATTTATCCACAGGGTATTTACGTTGTAAATGACGAGGTGGAATATAAGCCACCCAGGGAAGAGGAAACAGATGCCCAATAAGCATCAGAAAAATCTGCATAAGAGGATTGCCATACAATCTGTTTAATACGCATCAGTAAAATATTTACGCTCTATTATTTATTACAACAGCAATATGCTGAAAGAAAAAATACAGGCACTTGCACAGCAATACGCTGATGAATGCCTTTCCATTCGCCATCACCTGCACGCCCACCCCGAGTTGAGCTATCAGGAATACCAAACCAGTGCTTTTGTACAGGCAAAGCTGCAAAGCTGGAACATATCTTTTACTACTATGGCGCAAACCGGCGTAGTAGCCATCATACAAGGCAAAGCGCCCGAAAGCCGCACCATAGCCTTGCGTGCCGATATGGATGCACTGCCTATTCAGGAGCAAAATGAAGTATCATATAAATCGCTTAATGCAGGCGTTATGCATGCGTGCGGGCACGATGTACACACCACCTGCCTGCTGGGTGCCGCCAGAATTTTACAAACCATCAGGCAAGATTTGCAGGGCACCATAAAACTTATTTTTCAGCCTGGCGAAGAGCGCAACCCCGGCGGCGCAAGTATTATGATAAAAGAAGGCGTGCTTACCAACCCGGTGCCGCAAGGCATTGTGGGCATGCATGTACATCCAGGTTTGCCTGCCGGCAAATTGAGCTTTAGAAAAGGCAGGGTAATGGCAAGTGCCGATGAATTGTATATTACTATTAAAAGCAAAGGCGGCCATGCAGCCGCGCCGCATCTTACAGCCGATACCATTTTGATAGCCTCACAGTTAATTGTAAGCCTGCAGCAGATTATCAGCCGCAACAACAACCCATTGTCACCTTCGGTACTGTCTATCTGTTCTATCCAGGGCGGACACACCACCAATGTTATTCCGAGCGAAGTGAAACTGATGGGCACTTTCAGGGCGATGGATGAAGCCTGGCGTTTTAAAGCGCACGAACTGATAAAAAAACAAACCAAAGGGTTGGTAGAGGCCATGGGCGCCGAAGTGGACGTGCATATAGATGTGGGTTATCCAACGGTGGACAACGATCCGCTGCTCACCGACGAAGCCTGGCAACTGGCTGCTGAATACATGGGCGATGAAAATGTGGAAGAAACAGAAGTGCGCATGGGTGCCGAAGATTTTGGCTATTATACGCAGCAGGTGCCGGGTTGTTTTTTCAGACTGGGCGTGCGCAACGAAGCGCAGGGCATTGTGCATAATGTGCATACACCTTACTTTAATATTGATGAATCGGCCATACCTACCGGCGCCGGCATTATGGCGTGGCTGGGTGCTACGCTAAAAAGCGCACTGCCATTGCAATAACACTCACATTAAGTATTAAATAAATAAACAGAGTGCGTATCTTTACACTTTGTCCGCTGCATACACTTAAAACTCACTGAAAGTATTTTGGATAATAATATGAAAAAGAGAGTGCTTATTTGCGATGATGATACAGATATTCTTTTTATCTGCAGCTACATCTTTGAAAAACAAGGTTGCGAAGTGCATACCCGTACCCACTGCAACAATATTATTGACATGGTAAAGGAAATAGGACCCGATGTTATACTAATGGACAACTGGATTCCTGATTCTGGCGGTATTGTGGCTTCGCGCACCATTAAAAGCGATGAAGCACTGCAACACATACCCATTGTTTATTTTTCTGCCAACAACGATATTAAAACACTGGCGCAGGAAGCCGGTGCCGATGCTTTTCTTGCCAAACCCTTCGACCTGGAAGAGTTGGAAAGAGTAATAGAAAGACTGATGGATAAAAGGACAGAAGCAGGTACCGTGTAAGCATTAACATATATTTTTTATTTACCATTATTAACAAAGCCACAGCAGTAAAACGTTGCGGCTTGTTGCTTTAGTAAAGAACCACATTCAATAATTTATCTGTTTTATCCGGTTTAATTCTACAATCCTTCTTTAGCATTGTTATCTCGCCATTTACGGGGCGCTGCATTTGAGCTTAACTATAAATCAAAGTTTTATCAAAAGTGACTTACTTGTAACTCACAGGTCTCTATGTTTTTTACTGCAACCTTTAATATCAGGAGCATTCTAAATTCTGTAAGCGCTGGTGCATTTTACTAATCTTGTAAAACTTATAACGTAAAACGTAAATGATAGAACCTTGCCCTTTCGTACCTTTGCACCCGAAATTTTATAAGACAGATGAGTGATGTAGCAACAGTACCGGAGGCAAAGCAAAAGCCTGCCGTTGCGCTTACAGCAAAAGATTTTGCCACCGACCAGGAAGTACGCTGGTGCCCCGGCTGTGGCGATTATTCCATATTGGCACAGATACAAAAGGTAATGCCTACACTGGGCATTCCAAAAGAAGATATTGTGATTATCAGCGGAATAGGTTGTAGCAGCCGTTTTCCGTATTACATGAATACGTATGGCATGCACTCCATTCACGGGCGTGCAACGGCAATTGCCAGCGGTTTAAAAGCCACGCGTCCTGAGTTGAGCATTTGGATTGTAACCGGTGATGGTGACTCGCTGAGCATTGGCGGCAATCACACCATCCACCTCCTGCGCCGCAACTTTGATGTGAATATTATGCTGTTTAACAATCAGATTTATGGCTTGACCAAAGGACAATATTCACCTACATCCGAAACGCAAAAGGTAACAAAAAGTACACCGTACGGCAGCATTGACCATCCGTTCAACCCACTGGCTTTGGCTATGGGTGCCGATGCTACTTTCATTGCCCGCAGCATGGACCGTGACCCTAAGCACCTGCAAAGCATGTTGCTGCGCAGCCATGCACATAAAGGTGCTTCCTTTTTAGAAATCTATCAAAACTGCAACATCTTTAACGATGGTGCTTTTGAGATTTTTACCGAAAAAAGTACCAAGCCCCAAGAAACATTATTCCTGGAACATGGCAAACCATTGGTATTTGGTACTAGGCAACAAAAAGGCATCAAACTGGATGGACTGAAGCCGGTAGTAGTAACCATTGGTGAAGAAGCGAGTGTAGATGATTTATGGATACATGATGAGCATGATTTTTACAAAGCCCAACTGCTCATCCGCATGTTTGACGACCCTCGCGTGGAAGGTCATTTTCCGCGCCCGTTTGGGGTATTTTACGAAACCGAACGCGCCTGCTACGAAGATATTATGCGCCTGCAGATAGAAGAAACCATTGCTACCAAAGGCAAAGGGGATCTTGATAAATTGCTGAGAGGTAAGGAAATTTGGGAAATTGCATAAGGTTTATCATTTACCAATAAAAACATCCGGTAAACTGTTTTGGTTGCCGGATGTTTTACTTTTTGGAAGAAAATTATTTCTTCAAAGCAGCCTGTGATGCTGCCACTTCCATCAGCAATTCAGGCTCATTGGTAGTAATAAAATTAAATCCATTATCCAGCAGCCACTGCATATCCTCCTTTTCATTTACAGTCCACGCATTCAGCACAATGTTGTTCTGTTTGGCACTTTGTATCCATTCCGGCTGCTTTCTGAAAACGGACAAATGATAATCAATCCCGTCAATCCCATCTGCCTTCACCTGCTCAGGCGACTTATCGCCATTCAGATATTGCGTAACAGCGCTTTTATCCAGCTCTTCTACCTTCTTCATAATATCGTAATCAAAACTGATATACACCACCATGGGTGCTGCCCCCAGTTGGTGTACCATTTTTACTACTTTTTCTGCCACCCGTTTGCCTCTTTCTCCACTGATGCGGGAGGGTTTAATTTCGAGCACCAGCCTTGTATGTTTGTTATTTTCTAATCCCGCTTTCAAATACCGGCGAAGGGTAGGCAATGGCTCGCCATTACTGAGCGGCACCGCAACCAATTGATTGTAATTCGTGGTTTCGATAGTTAAATGATTATAATCGGGATCGTGGTGAATGACCAAAGAGTCATCGGCGGTCATCCATACATCAAACTCCGATCCTGTACATTGCAGCCGGATGGCTTCTTTCAAAGAGGCAATGGAGTTTTCGGGAAAACTATTGTGCTTAAACGCACCGCGATGCGCTACTACAGGATTGGGAGAAAACTCCGGATTTATAATACTCTTTTTTGGTGTGGCACAGGAAGCGAGTAAGGAAAGGAGCATAAAAACAGGCAATTTTTTCATGGTGTACGATGTATTTGTTTGTAGGTTCGGACAAAAATAAGCAGGAAGCCCATTTGAGTAGCGCAATGCTGTTTTTCAATAGATACATAATATTTTTTGATGATTGGGCAAGCGCATCTGTTTAGTAAAATATTAGCACCCCGTGACTTCTACGAAGTATATCATACAATTCAGAAGTCATTTCTGGTTTTCTGCTATGGAGCAAAGAACGGCTGATGCAACATTCTTTTTTAAACAATCTCTCCTCCCCTTCCTCTTACAACCAGATAGGCAAACAATGGCCTTACTGTTTTGTTTTGTAAAACACGCTACATGTACGCTGCTGAATTATCTTTATTGCCCGATATGCATCTGTACAAAACACTTTACGATTGCTGCAGCTTGCATAGAGCAATACAATTTATTAAAAACGAGCAAGCCATTTCTTTTTACATAAAACACCAATAACAAACACATGCACCAAACCACCAATAGTATGCGAATGAAAGTAGTAACAATTTCTATTCTTCTTTTCACCATTCTCAACACCACCCTGGCACAAGCACAAAAAACGATTGCGATAACAACCAACAACAATGCACTCGTGCTGCAAACCGATGAGGACAACCGGCTGAATATTGTTCATTTTGGTCAGCGGCTTGCTGACCAGCAGGAGTATGGAGCAGTTGCCAGCCAATATAATCTGTTTGATAATAATGCGGGTATGTACAACAATGCTTATACACCTGCCGGTACATTCAACCTGTCTGAGCCGGCAATAGCCATAACCCATGCAGATGGTAATATGTCGCTGGAGTTGAAATATGTATCAAGCAATACTCAACAAATAGATGATAATACGTCGCTTACTGCTGTTGTATTAAAAGACCCGGTATATGCCACAGAGGTTACCTTGTTTTACAAGGCATGGAACAAAGAAAATGTAATAGAACAGTGGAGTGTAATTAAGAACAATGAAAAGAAACCAGTTAAACTGGAAAAATATGCTTCGGCTAATTTGTATTTTGTAGCAGGCAACTATTACCTCACCCATTATCATGGTGCCTGGGCACACGAAATGAACCCCGAAGAAGAACAGTTAACACATGGCATTAAAACTATTGATAGCAAGCTGGGCACCCGTACCAATTTGTTTGAGCCGCCTTCTTTTATGATCTCTTTTGATAAGCCTGCCGGAGAGGATGAAGGTAAAGTGCTGCTGGGACAACTGGCATGGTCAGGCAATTTTAAAATTGACTGTGAAGTAGATTCATACAACAATCTTCGATTGATTGCAGGTATTAATCCGTATGCTTCGGAATACCTGCTGGCTGCGGGGCAGGAGTTTCAAACACCCTCTTTTATTTATACTTATTCGCAGCATGGTAAGGGCGAAGCGAGCCGTAACCTGCACCGCTGGGCTACACGTTATCGCATTGTAAATGGCGAAGGCTCGCGGCTTACGTTGCTCAACAACTGGGAATCTACCTATTTTGATTTTGATGAAAACAAACTGGTTTCCCTGTTTAAAGGTGCGAAAGAATTGGGGGTTGATTTGTTTTTGCTGGATGATGGCTGGTTTGGCAACAAACACCCGCGCAATGCCGATACTGCCGGGCTGGGCGACTGGCAGGAAAATGTACAAAAACTGCCGCATGGCATTGGTTATTTGGTGAAAGAAGCAGCAGCGGCAGGCGTAAAATTTGGCATTTGGGTAGAGCCCGAAATGGTAAACCCTAAAAGTGAATTGTATGAGAAACATATTGATTGGGTGATACGGCAACCACAACGCCCCGAAATTTATTTCAGAAATCAGTTGGTGCTTGACCTTTCCAATCCTGAAGTACAAAACTTTGTGTTCCGCATTTTAGATTCTTTATTTATTAAAAACCCTGGTTTGGCTTACCTTAAGTGGGACTGCAATGCAGTTATTTACAATGCGCATTCGGCTTATTTGCAAAAGCAGGGTTTGCCGCAATCGCAATTGTATGTAGCGTATGTAAAAGGCTTGTATAATGTGATGAAAAGGTTTCGTGATAAATATCCCCAGGTGCCGGTAATGCTGTGCAGTGGTGGTGGCGGAAGAGTGGACTATGGTGCTTTACAATACTTTACCGAATACTGGCCCAGTGATAACACCGACCCGCTGGAACGAATTTTTATACAATGGGAGAACTCCTATTTTTATCCGGCTATAGCAAGCTGCAACCACGTAACAAACTGGAGCCATCTGCCCATTAAATACAGAACCGATGTAGCGATGATGGGCAAACTGGGCTATGATGTAGATGTAAGTAAACTGGAAAGCAAAGACTGGCAGTTTAGCAAGCAGGCTGTTGCCACATACGATAGCATCAAAGACGTGGTATGGCATGGCGATTTGTACCGGCTGGTAAACCCAAGGGAAAATAACATTGCTTCGCTAATGTTTGTGGACTCTGTAAAAAGCAAGGCGGTGATGTTTACCTATCTGGTATCGAGCCGCTTTGGGCAAACCAGCACGCCTTTGCCGGTAAAGTTGAAAGGACTGGATGCAACCAGGCGTTATCATATCAGAGAAATTAATTTATACCCTGATACAAAATCTTCCATAGATGCCTCGCGCACGTACTCCGGCGATTTTTTAATGACGGTGGGCTTCAACCCCGGTATAAGCCAGCGTCGCGCCAGTGTAGTGTTGGAGATTGCAGAAGAGAAATAATGGTAATATTATTTTTAAAGGGGTTGTATAAGCCGCAAGCTGCAAACCAGGCATTTGTATATCCTGCCACTTAATTGAAAGGCGCATAATAGAAAACCCTGTAAGCCCACACTTACAGGGTTTTACTTCTTTTCCCCACAAAAAGAAGTTTTACAACAGAACAAACTGTTGCTAATTATATACGAGGTTAGTAACAGATTGGTTTCAGCAACTGAAAAGATTTTAAATAAAAGCAGCATCCTTACTCTAACTTTTATAGCCCTATGGAGATCGAACACCGTACCTCTCACATCGTACATATCCACGCTCCTTCCCTGTTCGCTTAAATTATTCGTATAACTTCTGTAAAAACGGCCGATTGGTCTATTATCTGCTACCTAAAACATAAATTGGTGTATTTATGCGTTAATAAGCTGTTCTTATTTAAGTTTGAAAGAATTATTGGTACATCACCTAATTTGCACTCTTTTACAAATATTAGCTTATGAAACAACAACCTGCTGGTAATTGGCTGCCAATGGCAACAGTTATTTTCCTGCTTTGCGTAGGCTGCAGCCTCTCCTCTTTTGCGCAGTTCTCCATCGGGCTTGAGGGCGGCTACACCCGCAACTACCTGCAAACCAACAACGCCAACCGCGATTTTACCAACTATACACCGGCCAATGGATTCAACATTGGCATACCCGTGCAGTATAAAATTTCCAATTGGTTTGCCATCGCGCTTGATCCTACTTACATCCAAAAAAACTATGTGCAGCAGCGTTCTTCTTTTTATACAGGCACTTACCAGATAAGCACCAACTCGTATGCAGAACTGCCAATTATGGCGCATTTTATGTTTGGTGGCAAAAAACTGCAGGGCTTTTTTAACCTTGGTGCTTTTGGCGGTTACTGGCTTTCCGGCAATGTAAAAGGCAGGATGCCCAATGTGCTTAACCCGATAGACAGCGTAACGGCTACCAATACGGTGTATTATTATTCCACGCCTTACAACTACAACGAAAAATATACGTTTGATACACGCCGCGACAACCGCATAGAAGCGGGCTGGATAGCCGGCGCCGGCGTCAGTTATGCCATTACTGATAGATACAGTGTATTTGCCGAAGGCAGGATGAGGCAATCTATTACCGATATGCAAAAGAATTATATGATAAACCAGGTACCGAGATATAACAATACTTACAGTGCTAACCTGGGCATTATGGTAAGCTTTGGAAAAAATACAACCGATAATCAATAACCACCTTACGCAAATCTGATTATATATGAACCGCAAAACTATTGTATATATACCTGTTGTACTGCTTGTGCTTTTTATCAGTTCCTGTACAAAAAGTATTGAAAATGTTTCCCGCCCGGAGAACTATTATCCCGGCACTTTTAGTGATGTGTTTGAAGCCTTCTGGACTGGCATGAATAACAACTACATTTTTTGGGATATTGACACTACCGATTGGGATGCCATGTACAGGCGTTATCAGCCAGTGTTTGCCAGGCTGAATATCAATGACTCCGCTGATGTACGTAAATCCGTTAACTATTTCAGGCTGATGACACAAGGGCTGGTTGACTCGCATTATAATCTTAGCTTCGGCTACGGTGCTGTAGCTGACTCCAGCATAGACCCGGCGTATAGCCGCAAAATGGACACCATTCACCGTCATGTTTTTTATCCTCAATATGTGGTAGGTTATATGGATGATGGTGTAGATGGTATAGATAATTCGACGGATCCGAATGAAGTTCGCTATGCTATAGCGGGAACAATCAATAAAAATATTCTGTATTTCTATTGCAATATATTTGAGTTAAAATCCTCTTACGAGTCTTCTACAAACAATGATATAAAGAAAGTGCTTGATTACTTTTTTGCCAAGCTGGCAAATCCGGAGGGGTTGAAAGGCGTTATTATAGATGTGCGTGGCAATCCCGGTGGCGAAGTGACCGACCTTAATTTCCTGTTGGGCAAAATGGTAAGCTCGCCGCTTACATTTGGCTATACCCGTTATAAAAGCGGCAATGGCAGGCTCGATTATACCCCTTGGGCGCCGGCCGTCATTACGCCACAGGCAGGCTCCAAAGGCTTAAACATACCCGTTATTGCACTGGCAGATGCGTGGAGTGTAAGCCTTGCCGAATTGACTACCATGGCTATTCACACGATGCCTAATGGCAAGTTTATTGGTGAAACTACCTGGGGCGCTAATGGTCCGATTTCATCCAACCAGAATTATAATGGCGGACAATTTACAGCATCTGACTTTTTATACGCCTATACTTCCTCCAGCGAGTTTAAGTATTTGGATAATAACATTTATGAAGGCAAGGGTTTTCCACCGGATATTGCAGTTCCTTTCAACGAAAATTATTTAAGCCAAAAACGCGATGCTGCGTTGGAAGCTGCTATTACAGATATTTTGCAATAACTGCTATTAGATATAAATAGAGTGAGTGGTAATAAGTAAAAATTAAATACAAAAGGTGAGAGATAAAATGTAATACCATATGCTTTTTCTCTCACCTTTTACATTATGCCTGCACGCCTGTATTCTTATCTCCTTTATTCAGGCGGTCGAATAATGTTTCATCAAGGTCGTCTTCCGAAGCCTCTACTTTGGTGTTTTTGCCCGGATTTACCTGTTCATCGTGTTGTTTTTCTTCCGGTGTTTGCAAGGTATTATCCGCATCTAAGTAAACGGGTGTAAAAGTGGCATCCCCTGCGTTATCAGCATCGGTACGGTCAAGCCCCATTTCTTCTTTTTCCAAAAAATTAATGTGCTTTTCGCGGTTGGCTTCGCCGGGTGCCTGCAGGCTGATGTCTTGCTCGTTTTTATTTTGCTGTGTGTCCATAAGTTTCTGTTTTATGTAAAACAGCTTGCCAATATAGTGCCACCCATTCGCTGGCCTATATTACAAAATTGATAGGCTCTTCAAAATCCTTACTATCTTTTACAACAGTCTGGTGCTGGTGATACACTACACTATGTGCCGGTATGCTGTGTGTAAGCCAGGTATTACCACCAATAATACTGTCGTGACCAATAATAGTGCTGCCACCTAAGATGGTGCTCCCTGCATAAATTACCACATTATCCTGCACCGTTGGGTGGCGCTTGCGGGTAGCATCTTCTTTACGCACTGCCAGAGCACCGAGCGTTACGCCCTGGTAAATTTTTACATTATTGCCAATCACCGCCGTTTCGCCAATCACTACACCGGTGCCATGATCTATAAAAAAAGGAGAGCCAATGGTAGCACCGGGATTAATGTCTATACCGGTTTGACTGTGCACCCATTCATTCATCATACGGGGTAAAATGGGTACATTCATTTTGTACAACGGGTGTGATAGCCGATGTACGGTAATAGCCTGAAAGCCCGGGTAGCAGATAATAATTTCTTCGAGCGAAGTAGCAGCCGGATCGAAATCTAAAATCAACTGCGCATCCTTTAGCAGTGTATCTTTTATACCACAAAGGCTATCAAAATAAGTGGTAATAATTTCATCGTGCTGCAAGCTGTTGTTCTTATCAACCAATGCTAATAATCTGGTGAGTTGCGATTGTAATGAACCACATTGCTGCTCGTGATGCTGCAAAAAAGCCTGTGGTTCTTGTGTTACCGGAAAGACATAATGAGTGAGCCCTTCTATAAAACAATTTACCTGCTTTTTAGAGGGCAATGTATTATTTAAAATAAAGCCGGGATATTGATAGTGCATTGCTTACAAAAATTAAAAGTAGCTGCAAAAGTACAGTGGCTGTTGAATAGTTGACAATTGATAGTTGTTAGATGACAGTTGACAGACAATTGAGACGGAGAATGTGTAAGTGGTGAGTTTCTGAATTGTGAATAATGAATAGTGAATGAGAGGAAATAAAGTTGTAACTTAAATACTTTATCGTACATCGTACATCGTACATCGTACATCGTACATCGTACATCGTACATCGTACATCGTACATCGTACATCGTACATCGTACATCGTACATCGTACATCGTACATCGTACATCGTACATCGTTTCTTATTTTAGCCTCATGAAAATAACGCTCTGCAGTATTGGCAAACCGCATGAATCATACATCAAACAAGGTGTAGAAGATTTTACCAAACGCATTAACAATTACTTTACTGCAGAATGGCTCCTGGTACCGCCACCCAAAAACGCCGCTTCGCTGCCCGAAACGGAACTAAAGAAAACAGAAGGCAAAATGGTACTGCAACTGCTACAGCAAGATGATTTTTTAATACTGCTGGACGAACGGGGCAAACAAATAACCTCGCCACAATTGGCGCAACTAATACAGCAAAAAGCAAATGAAAGCTGCAAGCGCCTGGTATTCCTCATTGGTGGTGCTTATGGAGTGGATGACACCATTTTCAAAAGGGCTAATTATGTACTCAGCCTTTCGCAAATGGTATTTCCGCACATGCTGGTGCGGCTGATGCTGACCGAACAGGTATATCGCGCCTGTACGATTTTAAGAAATGAAAAATACCACCACGTGTAATTAACATTTATCTTGCCCTGCTATGGATGTAAATATTACGTTAGCAATAGTTATCATTACCTGTCTTGTTTCTATACCGGCATTCAGCAGTCAAAAGATGATTGACGACCTTATTTTTTATCCGCCTGCCATTTACCGGCGCAACCAGTGGTATCGTTTTTTTACCTGCGGTTTTATACATGCCGATTGGATGCACCTCGCATTTAACATGTATGCATTTTATGCATTTGGCAATTACATAGAAGGCGCTTTTGTACAGCTATTTGGCGGTATGGGCAGATTGATATACATCATTTTATATATCACGTCTTTGTTTTTTTGCCTGCTACCTACGTACATAAAACACCGCGACAATGCGTATTATCGTAGTCTTGGTGCATCGGGCGCGGTGTCAGCAATTGTGTTTGTGTTTATTTTTCTGTTCCCTACTGAGGGCATAGGACTTATTTTTATTCCGGGCTTGCATATACCCGGATTTATATTTGGTCTTATATACTTAATTATTTCTTCGGTGCTGGCAAAGCGCGGCGGCTCGCATATCAATCATTCCGCGCATTTTTGGGGCGCTGTATATGGTATTGTTTTTACGGTAATAGCAGCATTTGCGCTTACACCATACAACCTCCCGGCACTCTTTTTACAACAGGTACAGGACTATTTTAGTTCTTTCTAATGTTTTTGTATTAATAAAACAGTGGTTGCACCAGGTGTTATTTTAAAGCGGTCATCTATGCGATAGCCAATTACCCAGATAATTTTTTTATTCATCTCCAATACCCATATTTTTTCCTTGTCGGTTTTGGATAGTTTGAGGTCAATAAAAAACTTACTGAGCTTCTTTTTTTTCTTCATGCCTAAAGGATAAAAATAATCGCCCGGCTTCCATTTGCGCAGCAATAAAGGATAATGGATGTGTGCCGCATCGAGTGTAGCAACAGAAGAAGATGTTGACAGATGAGCGTTGACAGATGACAGTTTTTTAAAGCTTAACATACCATCCTCATACACTACTTCCTTATCTTCTTTTTCAATGAGAATATATGCAGCTACATCCGTTTGCAACGGCGCAATGATAAGCCAGTTGCGATTTTTGATGATGCGATGTGTAGGCGATGCTACATACTTTCCATTTTCTGCACCGAGCAGCTTTTTTACCTCGGCAATTTGTGCGGCTGCAAAATGAAAGTCTTTAATTATCTCCCAAATAATAGTGTTTAACGGCTCACTCTTTTGCAACTTTAATACAGGTATATGCACTTCATTGCCTTTAGCTTCCAGCAGCTTTTTTTTATGCAATGCAATTGCTTCGTTATACAACATTTCCACTTCGCCAAACCGCTGGATATTCTGCAACAAATTATCCTCCACATTGGCATACACTTCCTTAGTTGCAGGTATAATATGTTGCCTGAAAAAATTGCGCGTGTATTTATCCGAAGCATTGGAAGAATCTTCCGCCCAATTTAATCCATTATCCAATGCATACTGTTGTATCGCTTCTCTTTTTGCAAACAATAACGGACGAAGTATGTTTTTTTGTTTGGGTAAAATACCATGCAAACCGCTAATACCCGTGCCCCTGAAAAAGTTAATCAATAATGTTTCAATATTATCGTTGGCATGATGCGCAGTAACAATTCCACAGTTGACAGTTGACGGTTGATGGTTGACAAAAGAAACTTCTACACTGCCATCTGTCATCTTCCAACTATCATCTTTTTTTATCAGTTCCTCAAACCAGTCGTAGCGCAGTTTTCGCGCCGCTTCCTGAATGGCTATTTTGTGTTCAACAGCATATTCTTTGGTATTGAAATGTTGTACAACAATAGCTTTGTTGTAGTGCTGTGCCAATGCGTTTACAAAAGCTTCATCCCGCTCGCTTTCTTCGCCACGCAGTTTAAAATTGCAATGCGCTATGGTAAAATGAAAGCCACTTTTATATACCAAATCTGTAAGCACCACACTGTCTATACCACCGCTTACCGCCAGTAATAAATGGCAATTGGCAGTGGTTAACTGATTAAAATGCTCCTTCCAGTAAGCTTGAAATTGTTGCAGCAACATGCGGTAAAAGTAAGTAAATGAATGTTGTTAAAGTAAGGCGTTGTACGATAATAAAAGACAGGAATATAGTATCTTTAAAAGATTGATTATATCGTAAACAATGCAGCAGCGACTTACCAAAGAACAAGCCTGGCAAAAAATAAAACATTACTGCGCTTACCAGGAGCGCAGCCATTATGAAGCAAAACAAAAGTTATACAGTTTTGGCCTGTATAAAAATGAAGTGGAAGATTTGTTATCTAAACTGATAGAGGAAGACTACTTAAACGAAGAACGATTTGCCGAACAATTTGCCGGTGGTAAATTTCGCATGAAGCATTGGGGTAAAATAAAGATTACGCATGAATTAAAGCAAAAGCAGGTAAGTGCGTATAATATTCGCCGGGCTTTGCAAGCCATTGCAGATGCAGATTATGTTACTACGCTGTACAAACTTGCCGAAACCAAGTGGAAGCAGTTACAAGGCGAGCAATACATTGTACGGCAGGTAAAAGCTACCAATTATTTAATGCAAAAAGGCTTTGAACCGGCATTGATACAAAAAGCTATTCAGCAGCTAAAAAGCAAGGATGCGGTGTAGCTATACCATTGTGCTACGAATAAGCTTTTTTAAAATGACTATTTGTCCCAAATGATAATGAACATGTTCTACTGTACCCTGAAAGTTCTTATACGCACTGGATGTATGCGCTGCCATAGGCTCATATAATGCAGCTTCATCAAACTGCCTGATGGCAGCCGCTAATTCGTATGCAGATTGAATATTATCTTCCTTCAACTGCTGCCAATCTGCTTCGGTATTTAATGCCGGATGGTTAAAGCCGTTTGCTTCATCTACCTGCGTTACCATTCCCTTTGCACGCCGCATTATCTCACGGTTCCAGAAGGTGATGTGATGCAACAGTGCCGCAATGGTGTTTGGCGTTGCTGCTGTGCGCATGGTAGCTTCGCGCACCGATACATCTTTTACTATCGAACGGATATCAATCTCCGTCCAGTTGCCACCTTCGTGTACCTCTATCAGGTGCTGTGCAATGAGTTCTGTTATTTTCATAAGCGTATTTTTTTATTTGGCTACTAAGGCATAAAGTTTCAATCAACTTGTTTTAATTCTTTTCTCTACGTTTTAGCGCCTCAACAGTTTAATTCTTCAATAATATTTTTCCATCACCCCCAGCCCAAACAAGGCAAAATCATACTTCACCGGATCATCTGCATCCAACGTTCGTAAGTGTTGCGTGAGTTCTATTGCTGCACTCCAGTCGGTTTGTTTGCGTTGCAATAAGCCGAGGCGCTTTGCCACACGCGCCACATGCACATCTACCGGACAAATAAGTTGTGAAGGTTTTATAGTATTCCATATTCCAAAGTCCACACCATTATTGTCCTCGCGCACCATCCAGCGGAGAAACATATTAAGGCGTTTGCAATTGGAACCTTTTTCCGGTGTAGCAATATGTTTTTTTGTACGAATGGGCGCTTCTGCTAATGAAAAGAAATAATGGTGGAAATTTACTAATGCTTGCATTACCGGCTCTTCTTCATTACCATTTAAGTGCATTGTAAAAGCACTTTCCAGGCTTTGATATTTTGAATAATGATAGCGTAAAAAATGTATAAAATACAACAGGTCGGTAGCATTGAAGGTACGGTGTTTAAACATCAGTAACCGCTTCAGATCTTCTGTTGTATGATGCAGTATAAAATCGTGCGGTGCATTATCCATAAGCTGCATCAACTGCCTGCTTTTGTTGATGATAATGGTACGGTTGCCCCATGCAAAAACAGCCGCAAAGAAAGCCGCAATTTCTATGTCAGCCGGCTTGGTAAATAAGTGCGGAATACAGACAGGATCGCGCGGAATAAAGGCCGGCTGATCATACTGTTGTACCTTTCTATCAAGGAAATCTTTTAATATGAAAGCTGCCGCTGTTGACAATAATGACAAATATTTTATACACAAATTGTTGAAATACGGATTACACAAATTTGATAGCATAGAGATGACATAGATGCGGCAAGGATAAGAGGAATGTAAGTGAATGAATCAGTTTTATCAGCATTCCTCATCAGTTTAATCCTTATCCTAATTTCATCTATGCCTCAATCTGTGTCATCCATGTGCTATACCCAAAGCGTCGCCCAAAAAGTCTTTTATCAATACTTCAGCTTCAGCACAGGCTTTATCTAAATGTTGATTTACCACCACTGTATTAAAAGCATGACTGAAAGATAATTCATAAGCTGCTTTGCTGATGCGCGTTTGTACACTATCAGCACTTTCGGTACCACGACTCTCGAGGCGAGCACGCAATACTTCAATAGATGGTGGCTGTATAAAAATAGATAACGAAGTTTGCGGAAACTGCTGCTGCACATGTATGGCGCCCTGCACATCTATATCGAGCAGTGGCGTCTTGCCTTCGCTCCATATACGTTCTATCTCGCTTTTAAGTGTACCATAATATTTGCCTTCGTACACCATTTCCCATTCAATAAAAGCATCTTGCTGTATCTTTTTTTGAAACTCTTCTACGGATATAAAATAATAATCCACACCATGCTGCTCGGCACCGCGCGGGCAGCGGGTGGCAGCCGACACAGAAAATGCCAGCGATGGATATTTCTTTAATAAAAATCGCGTGATAGATGTTTTGCCCGCACCGGAAGGCGCTGTGATGATGATGATTTTATTTGTCGCCATAACAGATTAATTGGCAGCAAAAGTAGGGTAGTAAACAGAGCAAACAGGTATTTTTATCTTATTAAAGTAACTACACCTTTGATGCTGGTGATGGTTGTGCTGCCAGGCCTTTTATACTCGCAAAACCAAATATATGTGCCGGTGCCTGCCGGTCTTCCATTCATCATCCCATTCCAGCCTTTAGCTGGCATACCGGAGGTAAATACTTGCTGCCCCCAGCGATTAATTATTCTTAAGCGAAAATATTGCAGATTATAACCATTCACTACTTTAAATACATCATTTAATCCATCACCATTAGGCGTAAAGCCGGTGGGAAAAGCGATAGTACAAACCTGTTCTGTAATGTTAACTTGCTTCACAGCAGTACCGCATTGATTGCCAACAATCACGGTATAAACGCCACTTTTATGCACTACAAAGCTGCTTTGTGCAGAACCATCCTGCCATACATAAGTATCAAAAACACCGGGCGAAAGCACGATAGTATCGCCAGTGCAAAGCAATGTATCATTCCATACTTTTCTATTTATATCGGGCAATACATTCAGGTTGATTGTTTGTACCGAATCGCAGCCACTGGCAGCAGTAAATGTATGCGTATAAATACCGGAAGCTGTATATCCGTTGTAATTGCTGCCATAGCAAATGGTAGTATCTATGGTAATAGTTATTTTGTTTTTTACTGTTAAATTTAGAGTGCGTGTACTATCGCATCCGCTACTGCTTTTAAACACATCGGTATAAGTACCGGTTTGGCTATAACCTGCATAGTTTTCGCCTTCGCAGATAGATTGGTTGATAGTTGTAGTAACCGGCTTGCCAATTTTTACCGTTATACTATTAGATACTGCCGGAGTGTTACAAGGCAAGCTGCTGGTAAAAATGCAATTCACTACATCGCCGGTAAACAGGGTATTGCTGGTAAAAGTTGTGCTATTTATACCAACAGCTTTTCCGTTGAGTTGCCATTGATAAGCAGGCGCATTGCCCCCATTGGTAGTGGTGGCAGTAAAAGTTACCGGGCTTGCTCCGCAAATATAATCGGGTGATTGAGCGATGGTAATAGTACGCTGGTCTTTTGCATACACCAATATGGTGAATGGCTTTGATGTAACACGACACGATGTATTACCAATGCTGGTTGCCTGTGCAACTGCCAGCCGGTACATATAAACGCCGGCATTAACAGGCATGCTTGTATAATCAGCAGCAGTGGCGCCTGCAATATCGGTCCAGGTTGTGCCACCGTTTGTACTTTGCTGCCATTGATAGGCAGTAGATACATAGCATTCTTCAACCGATGATGAAAATTGTAAAGTATTGCTGTTGCTTTCGCAAAAGACAGCCGTATCTCTGGCAACATTAGCTGCGCTGATAGCAACGGAGGGACCAATAGGCCGAAAAGTAATATCATCCAATCCTACATCGTTGCCTACACCGCCAGGTGCATTATTGCGCATACGCAATACCACCTCCGATACCCCGGCGGGTGTTGTAAAATTAAACCCATATTGCTGCCAGGTAAGTGGATTGATAATAGGAATATCGCCGGTTTCTTTTTTTGCTAAAACAGTACCATCTGTTTTTTCTATGGTCATGGTGATGTTGGGTAGTGTGCCGGTAACACTGCACATATTGAGCAGCCAGGCAGCAAACTGATAGGTAGTGCCTTCGCATAAGCCGGTTACTTTTTGTATATAAAAATCACTGGGCTGGTACGAAGCATTGATAAGCATATAATACCCATTGCCGGTATGATCGGTGGCCGTATGCCACACTACATCGTACGGCCAGCAACCCGAGGTATAATTGAGGATAGCATAGTGACCATCGCCGGGACAATTATCAGCCTGAAAGTTCAAGCTGCTGGTTTTGCCAGGTCCGAGTGGTGGGCCAAAAGTGCTGGTGCCGGCACCAAAGGTTTCGTTTATGATAGCATCGCCCACGGAGCCGGTGCATATTTGAGCAAAGGTGAACTTAGTGATAAGGAGCAATAAAAAGGTGAAAAGAAATTTCAAGTAATCGTTTTTATGAATACAGGCTTTATTAAAAGCGTAGCTGATGATTTTGCTTCAAAAATAAAGGCTTATGGCAAACAAGACAGCATTAATCTTTATTATACAAGCTGCTTTGTATTTATAAATAGAAAATGGAATGGGTTAAAGCTATAAACTATTTACACATTTACTTCTTCCTGTACCGAAGAGAGGAGTGCCGGATTGATAGCCATCACCTTTTGTATAGAAGCCGGCAAGTAAAGAAGCTTTCTTTAATAATGCGCTTCGTATATCCATAAGAAAAGTAAGCTGTCAGACAAAAGCGTACATACTGCTGCTGTTTTGCAGAAGATAATAAAAGATTAATAAAAGTGAATAAACACTATTATTTAACCAATTTCTCCCTTCAAAAGCACACTACATTTACAATTTTATTGCTTCTTCTTATCTTCACAAAAAACGTTGCTTTTTTATGAAAAAACTATTGCCGATGACTGCTGTAATTGTGCTCATTACAAGTGTTCAGTTTAAAACGCTTGCTGCATTTAACCCTATACAAAAAGATACTGCCGAAAATACACTTACCCAACAAGAAAAAGCAGCCGGCTGGCAATTGCTTTTTGATGGTAAAACAATGCACGGCTGGCGCACGTATCAAAACAAACCGCAAAACGCATGGTATGTAAGTAATGGCGTATTAGGGTGTAAATATGACACCAGTCATACGTACCAGCATGCCGATCTGATGACAGATAAACAATATAAAAACTTTGAACTGGCACTCGACTGGAAAATAGAGCCACGAGCCAACAGCGGTATTGTTTATATGGTAAATGAAAAATATGAATATCCTTTTTTCAGCGGGCCGGAATACCAGTTGCTGGATGATGAATGGTATCTGAACAATGAGCATATTCACGCTTCGCAAAAAAGTGGCGCCAACTACGATATGGATGTCCCTGCCGTGGATGCATTGAAGCCTGTTGGTGAATGGAACCACACGGTAATAAAAGTAGATAACGGGCATGTAGAGCACTGGCTTAACGGACAAAAAACAGCCGATTATGTCATTGGCTCAGATAGCTGGAAAGCGCACAAAGCTGCCAGCAAATGGAAAGATGTAGCGGGCTATGCTGCCGACCCGGTGGGGCATATAGACTTGCAGGATCATGGCGGTGGCGTGAGTTTTAAAAATATTAAGATAAGAGAGCTATAGTATTTATTTACATTTAAATGGCTGATGCAACTACACACCAGCCATTTTGTTTTTTACAAAAACACGTTTATTCAATTAGTCGCTGCCTTTCAGGTTTCCTGTATTCAGTTCCGATTGTTCGTTATTGCTTGCCTTATCGCCATATTTTTGCTGTGTTTTTGCGATCCATATCGCCAATTCGGTCTTTGAATTTTCTATCAGCGTCTTGCTTCGAAGCTTTATCAGCTTCCGGCTTTGCACCTGTCTTACCTTCCAATGCTGTACCTGGCATAGCCGCTTAATTTAAGGTTAACAATACCATAGTTTTTGCAAACACCAGGCCAGCAAAGCACTGCATAGCGGAGTGCTTTTTTTAATTTTTCGCCTTCCGGTGTTCTTCAGCTACAAATTGCTAATGGTTATTGCTGTTGGTGAAGAACATCAATAGCAGCGAAAAATCCGACATCTCTGGTAACCTATCTATTGAATATTTGCCAAAGCAGTGTACCGGCAATTGCAGACTGCCATTTTTTCACCCTTTTACCCCATGGCATAATGATTGATAATTCTTGGCTATACATCAACTCAACTTACTTAAACGAATACAATTAAAATAAAGATATGGGAAAGATTATAGGAATAGACCTCGGTACAACCAACAGTTGCGTTGCCGTAATGGAAGGTAGCGAACCTGTGGTAATAGCCAACGATGAAGGCCGCCGTACAACGCCTTCGGTAGTGGCATTTTTAAAGAATGGTGAGCGTAAAGTAGGTGATCCGGCAAAGCGCCAGGCAATTACCAACCCGCACAATACCATTATGAGTGTGAAGCGTTTTATGGGTCGCCGCTACGATGAAGTAACGAACGAAATAAGCCACTGGAGCTACAAAGTAGTAAAAGGTGATAATAATACAGTACGTATAGATATTGACGGCCGTTTATATACGCCGCAGGAAATCTCTGCCATGATTTTGCAGAAAATGAAAAAAATTGCAGAAGATTATCTGGGTCAAGAAGTAAATGAAGCCGTTATTACCGTGCCGGCTTACTTCAACGATGCGCAACGCCAGGCCACCAAAGAAGCCGGTGAAATTGCAGGCTTGAATGTACGCCGTATCGTAAACGAACCTACTGCTGCCGCACTGGCTTATGGTTTGGATAAAAAACATGCCGACCAAAAAATAGCAGTGTTTGATCTTGGTGGTGGTACATTCGATATTTCCATTCTTGAATTGGGCGATGGCGTGTTTGAAGTAAAATCTACTAATGGGGATACGCACCTTGGTGGTGATGACTTTGATAAAGTGATTATGGACTGGCTGGCCGAAGAATTTAAGAAAGAAGAGAATATAGACCTCCGTAAAGATCCGATGGCTTTGCAGCGCCTGAAAGAAGCTGCTGAAAAAGCAAAAATTGAACTCAGCTCTTCCAGCGAAACAGAAATCAACCTGCCTTACATCACTGCGGTGGACGGCGTGCCTAAGCACTTAGTAAAAAAGCTCACACGCGCTAAGTTTGAGCAACTGGCAGATAATTTATTTGCCCGCTGCTTACAGCCTTGCGAAGCTGCTCTTAAAGATGCAGGCTACAGTAAGAATGATATTGACGAAGTAATATTGGTTGGTGGTAGCACCCGCATACCTAAAGTACAGGAAATAGTAGAAAAGTTCTTTGGTAAAAAGCCAAACAAAGGCGTAAACCCGGACGAAGTAGTAGCCGTAGGTGCTGCTATACAAGGTGCCGTATTGACCGGCGAAGTGAAAGATGTACTGCTGCTCGACGTTACGCCGTTAAGCCTTGGTATAGAAACAATGGGTGGTGTAATGACCACTATGATTCAAAGCAATACCACCATTCCTACCAAGAAAACAGAAGTATTCTCTACTGCCAGCGATAACCAGCCGGGCGTGCAGATACATGTTTTGCAGGGCGAGCGTCCAATGGCTAGCCAAAATAAAAGTCTTGGCGTCTTTAACTTAGATGGCATACCACCGGCTCCGCGCGGCGTACCGCAGATTGAAGTAACTTTTGATATTGATGCCAACGGTATCCTGCATGTAAGTGCAAAAGACAAAGGCACCGGTAAAGAACAAAAGATACGCATAGAAGCTGGTAGCGGCCTGAGCAAGGACGAAATTGAAAAGATGAAGAATGAAGCGAAGGTTAACGAAGCTGCTGACAAAGCTGCCCGCGAAAAGGTAGAAAAACTAAACCAGGCAGACAGCCTGATCTTCCAGACCGAAAAGCAGTTGAAAGAGTTTGGCGATAAAATACCTGCTGATAAAAAAGCGCCTATTGAAAGTGCATTAAATAAGCTAAAAGATGCGCATAAAAGCGGGGATGTAGCTGCAGTAGATGCTGCTATGGCAGAAATGAATACTGCCTGGACAGCCGCCAGCGAAGAACTATACAAAGCACAGGCTGCCGGTGGTGCACAACCGGGTGCTAATGGCGGTGCCCAGTCTTCGGCTAATAATGGTGGCACTGGTGGCGAAACGGTAACTGATGCCGAATTTGAAGAAGTAAAATAAGATAAGGTAATATTGTAAAAAGCCTTGCAGTGATGCAGGGCTTTTTTGTTTTGAACCATGAAGGCACAAAGGTGCGAAAGTATGAACCAGCATTTTATACTACTAGTAAGTTTAGCCAGATTGTTGAAAAAAATGATTGCTTTGTGCTCCTGCGTGTCTTAACCTCTTTGCGGTTTCATTGACGTATCCGCTTAAAAGTTCAAGGCAAGTACAGGCGTTGCAGTGAGTGATGGCGCTTTTAGAGCCACAGGCTACGCCAGCAGCTACATAGAGCACTATAGTTTGTTCCATAAAAATAAAAAACGCAGCTCTGGTGTTTTCTGTCAGTTTTGGGTAAATAGTAGTGTTAAGCTAAAACATATTGCTCCTACTATCAGTATGCTTTGGTAATATTGTTGCTATACATCTACACTATGTTTGGGGTTACTATTCTTGGCAACAATTCGGCACTTCCTGCTTACGACCGGCATCCAACCGCGCAAGTGATTACACTTAACGACGGGCTTTTTTTATTTGATTGCGGCGAAGGCACGCAGATGCAAATGAATAAATACAAAATCCGCCGCAGCCGCATACAACATATTTTTATCTCCCACCTGCATGGCGACCATTATTTTGGGCTTGCCGGTTTACTTACCTCTATGAGCCTGAGCGACCGCAAAGCGCCACTCCATGTGTATGCGCCGCAAGACCTGGAATTAATTTTAAAACTTCAGGTGATGGCTTACGATACAAAGCTGCCGTATGATTTGTTTTTTCACCCGATACAAGGCGCAGGTGTGCTGGTGGATGAACCGCAATTCAGCGTAAGTTGTTTTAAAGTGTATCACCGCATAGATGCATGGGGATTTTTAATAAAGGAAAAAAGAAAGCCCAGGAAAATTGATGCTGAAAAAGCAAGAGATTATCCTGCTATTCCGCTCCTTTTTTACGAGCATCTGCAAAATGGCGAAGACTACATTGCGCCGGATGGAACAGTTATTAAAAATGAAATGGTAACATATGCCAATATACCGCCTAAAAGTTATGCATATAGCGCCGATACTATTTTTTCGCCATCTATTGCAGAACATATTCAAGGTGTTACGATGCTGTACCATGAAGCTACCTATTTAAAAGATTTGGAAGAACGTGCTGCCAGCCGGCATCATTGCACTACGGTGCAGGCAGCTACTATTGCCAGGCTTGCCGGTGCACAAAAATTATTAATAGGCCATTTCAGCAGTCAATACGATAACGATAAATTATACCTGTTTGAAGAAGAAGCAAAAGAGGTTTTTCCCAGCGTGCAACTGGCTTTAGAAGGTGTGACGTATGAGGTGTGAGACTTGTAAGTGGATAGCTAATAAAGAGGCAAAAGCGGGAAATAGAAATAAATACAAGCATTCAATTTATTTCTATCTCCCGCCTTCTTTTATCTTTCAAGTTAAACAATGGCAGCTTAAAATTTAAGTCTTACATTCTTGTAGTATGTATCTTAAAAACTTACAGCTTTTCCAAATAATCTTTTACTTTTTGATGCAAACCTTCACTTAATGGCACCAGGGGCAATCGCAGGTTGTTTTCTATTATACCTAATTCGTTTAAAAATGCTTTTACACCGGCAGGATTGTTTTCGGCAAACAATAAATGGTAAACTTCCAGTAAAGGGTTGTTGAGTTGCTGTGCTGTTGTAAAGTCATATTGCAAGCCAGCACGTACCATCTCTGAAAATATCTTTGGAAAGCAATTGGCTGCCACACTTATTACGCCATCAATGCCACAGGCAAGTTGCGGCATCACGAGGTCGTCATCGCCACTCACTACTAAAAAATCCTTCGGACGGTTAGCCAGTATCTGCATGATTTGCACCATATTATTGCCGGCTTCTTTTATGCCGCCAATGTTTTCTACTTCGTGCGCCAGCCGCAACGTGGTAGCCGCTTCCATATTGCGGCCGGTACGCCCCGGCACATTGTACAAAACAATAGGCTTGGGCGATGCTGCAGCCAACGTTTTGTAGTGCTGGTAAATGCCTTCCTGCGAAGGTTTACTATAATACGGCGATGCACTTAACACCGCCGCAGCTTTATCTATAGGAAACGTTTCTAAATCCTTTACCAACTCGCGCGTATTATTGCCACCAATGCCTACTACTACCGGCACGCGGTTAGCCACTTTTTCAAACGTATAGTTTACAATGTCTTTCTTTTCCTGTTTATCCAGCGTTGGTGTTTCGCCTGTTGTGCCAAGGCTTACTACATATTCCACACCGCCATCAATCACAAAGTCTATCACTTTGCCCAGTGCATTAAAATCTATATTACTATTAGCATCAAAAGGCGTTACCAACGCCACTCCGGTTCCTCTGAGAATGTTTTGTAAAGACATGTTTTATCTTAATTTTCGGATTGCAGAATTACGAAATTTTACTGCAAATTGATGCATTGAATTTAAACGGAAGAAAATAGCATTACGTTTTAATGCCATGCAGCTACGGAAGAAATCGCCGGCAGCCAACCGTAAATTCCCGGTTCTACTACATGTTTATGCGGTTGTAAAGCGAAAATTCAAGTTGCAATTTTGTATCTATATTAATCCTAAACTTATCCTTATTTATGAAACAAACATTTAAACGCATTCAGTTCTTTGCTTTAACTGCCCTGTTATTAACTACACTTTTAGCCGGTTGCAGCAAAGATGGCGTTAATAAGCCAGGCAATACACCGCAAACAACTATTCCCACGCCATTTGCAGGCAATTGGTCAACTAATAGTATAGGACTTATAAGTTATTGGGATCAGGGTTCGTATGTGGGGTCCGATGGGGATATCATATTTACCGTTACGCTCAATAGCAATGGCTCTGCTGCTTTTTATGGCTATTATTCAGGTGTTTACAGCGGCACTTTCTTTTACCGCTACGCCTGCACCGCAGCTTACCAGGAAGAAAATGATGGCACGGTAACCATTACTGTTTATCCGTATGGTGGCGAACAGATGATTGCCAGCGGACCCAAACAACCGATCGGTTCCAATTCGTTGTATCCTAATAGGGTTTTTGTATTAACGCACTGTACTGTTTATACCGAAAATGGTAAGACTTACATTAGCTATTATGAGCTTGATGAAAATGGTCAGATGCCAGACGAGCCAACTGTACTAGAAAAATTATAGCTTTTGAATATCAGTGGTTTTAAACAGTAGAATGCTTTTGCAAATAGCGGGTGGTTATTGATTGGCATGATTTTACATTATAAATAAAAAATATTTTTGATGAAGAAAATAGCTTTCTGCTTCCTGCTTATGGTATTATTGGCTGAAACCGGTTGTGTAGTAAGAGTGAAACAAAGAGCAATACCTGCCCCGCAACAGCAACCTCAGCGCAGGATGTAGCACCAAGAGGAAACAGGTTAAAATATACGCAAAGAAAGTTTATATCGTACAAGTCTCAGAAGCAGAAAATATCTTATGAATTAATTAATATTAAAAATACACAAACAATCAATTAATTATTTTCAACAGAAAACGTTTAAACTTTAGATATAATTCACAAGAATTAGTGTTTTATTACAAATAATCCCGTTCATTAGCTATTTTAATGATGGCTTGTTCAAATTAAATTGTTGTTGTTTAGAAAATTCAACTACATTTAACAACTTTTTTGCTGCACATGTAGCAAAAAAACATACGAGCCTCTTCGATTGCAATGAACATAACAAACCTCCACCGGCCTCAGGTGGAGGTTTTATGTTATCATATGTTTCCAGATTGGGATGTCTGCTGATCATTTCCCCGATGAGACAGCGGAAGGGCGCTTATACCATTTCAAACTGAGTTGTGCGGATTAGTATTATTAAGCAGCTAATTTACCTCCACTGATTAACCGAGCCATCTACCTTGAAATAGTATAAGATTTATGAAGTTTTGTTTAGGAGAAAAGCGTTCGGGAATTTTAGGAAGTCCGGAAACCTTCTCCCAAACTTTTAATATCTTTTCTTTTTCCGCTTTGCCCGGCGCCTTTACTTAGCAATTTCATGGTTCAAAAAAAGTACCGTAAGCTATTATCTGTCCTTAATATCATACATATCCATCAGCTTCAGCAACACGCCGTTAGTCCAGCCAAAGCCATCCTGCGATTGATATTCGCCGCCACCGGCTTCTAAGTTGGTATCTACCACATTGTATTTTTCCATCAGCTTGCCTGTGCGATGAAATACTTTAATGTTGAGCGCCGCCCAGCGTACTGCCGCTTCTCTCGCAAGCTCGTGCTCCTCATAATTTTCCAGGCCCTTTATAGCCAGCCATTGCAGCGGCGCCCAGCCGTTGGGTGCATCCCATTGCTGACCAGTATTCTTGAGCGTGGTTATAAAGCCACCGCTTTTTAATAGTTGTGCTTTTGCAAATTGCGCTGCCGCGTGTGCCTGTTCGGTGGAAGCTACATTAAAAAACAAGGGTGAAATACCCATAATAGTTACTGCACTGCTCAGCTTTTTACCCGAAATATTATAATCGTAGTACCAGTTGTCTTTTGCATTCCACAGGTATTTATTGATTGCTTTTTTTCTTCTTTCTGCCAGTTGCGTATAGTAATTTGCCCGCAACAGGTTGCCCGTCTCTTTGTATGATTTGGCAAGTGTCAGTTCCAAATGATACAGCAAACCGTTTAAATCTACAGGTACAAAATTGGTAACTTCAACTGTGGAGAGGTGTTCGCCATCTGCAAACCAGCGGCTGCTAAAGTCTAAACCACTCTCGGCGCCCGAGCGTAAATTTTTGTACAGCATAGCGCGATTGCCTTTGTAATCAACAGCCACGGTAGAATCGTGGTAAAACGACTCCTGGCGCGGACGCGTGCCCTGATCCCAATAGCGGTTGAGGATGCTGCCATCGGGCATTGTTACTACATGCTTTGTATTGGCTGTTTTATCCATAAAATAGTTGTATTCTTTTAAGAGTACATTCTGATACAACGCATATACACTGTTGCCCTTTCTTTCTGCCAGCAAGTCGAGCATCATGGAGAAAAATGGTGGTTGCGAGCGGCTAAGGTAATACGTGCGGTTGCCATTAGGTATATGCCCGTATTTGTTGAGCATATAGGCAAAATTGTTAACCATATTCTCCAATACTTCATGCTCGCCGCTTTCCTGCAAACCCAGCATGGTAAAGTAAGAATCCCAATAATAAATTTCCCGGAAACGACCACCCGGCACAATATAAGCGTATGGTAGTGGCAGCAACGAACTGCCTTCTGCCGGCACATCAGGATTGCGCTTGAGTATGTTCCATAACTGCTGGATATGCACCTTTACGCTGGCAGCCGTATCCGATTTGTATTGGCTTGTTGGGCTTACCGGAATTTCAAAATTTTCTTCAACAAAACGCAACAAAGAAAAGCGTAAAGCAGGATTGTGCTTTGCTTTTAAATAATCGGCTACAATTGCTTTCGGGTCGCGCTTGGGAATGCAGTCCACAAAGGTTTTGTTATCAGGGAAAATCCGGTTCATCTGCACATCTACAAACAATTGCCCGTAAATCTGGTCGGGCGTTTTTGGTGTTTGTGCAAAAACAATAAGCAGTATAAACTGCATTACAACAAGCAAGAACGTTTTCTTCATTACAGCAATTTTAGATATTAGATAGCTGTAAAGTAAAAGATTTATTGAGAAAGGAAAATTATCTTTACTGCAAACCTGTCTGTTTGCACCAGGGTACGGTAAGATTCAAAGCACCATAAAGTAATTCCATACATTCTCCAATGTCATTAATCCGTTTAATCCAATAAAATCCCGGTCCACATCCTCGTTTAGAACCTTATTGCAAAGTCTTGCTTTACTTTATTTTCTTTCCTGAAATAAACAATACCGATGAAGAATAAATCTATCGTAAGTCTTACTTGTTCATGCGCTTTGATAGTGTTCCAGGCTTCTTCCATTTCGCCGCTCCAATGAATATCATCAAAAATAAGTACCGAATATTCATGCACTTTTGGAAGTAATTGGTTGAAGTAATCGAGCGTAGGTTGCAAGCGGTGGTTGCCATCAACAAAAGCAAAATCAATGCTTGCTAACTGCGCTATAGTGCCGGGCAATGTATCATTGAAATTGCCGGTAACAAGCTGTATATTTTTTAAACGCCATGATTTAAAATTTTGCTGCGCAATTGCTGCTACCGCTTTGGCACCTTCCATCGTAATCACTTGTGCATCGGCTTTTCCACAAGCTAAATAAGCAGTGGTAATGCCCAGCGAAGTGCCTAACTCGAGTATTGTTTCAGGTTGAAAATAATTAACCATGCGAAAGAGCAGCTGGCTGTATTTTTTAGGTTTAAGCGAAGAACTAGCAATATCTTTTACGCTTCTTTGCGTATGCGCATGAATGCGGGATCCGGCACCGAAGTCCTCTATCGTAAGTACAGTGTTATCGTTTTTTAATTCTTTGCGTGCGGCTTCTATTGTTTCATAACAATAAAAAAGACGTTTATCGTTGAGCACTTGGGTAATAAAGTTAAACACAAAAGGCGAATGTACTCCATGACCTTTGCTGTTGGAAGCACGCCACCAATACAGCATATATTTCTTTGCCAATTGCCACTTGCTATACATGCTGCAATGATAAAACATTTCGATGTGAGATGTGAGTTCTGTGGGATATATGACGTGGCATGTACGATGTGAAAAAAGCGTTTCAGGTACAAATTTGTACGTACTTCATTCACCATTCACAAACTCACAACCGGCAACTCACCACTCCTGTACTTCATTTTCTTTCCCACAGCTCAAAGCTGTAAGAATAGGCATGTTTGTCATCGGCATCAAAATCCTGTTTGCTCGTGCGTACCCATTTTGTTTCATCTATCGAAGGGAAAAAAGCATCGGCTTCGGGGAAAGAAGTGTGCACACGGGTAAGATAAATTTTAGTCGCTTTAGGCAGCAATTCTTTATATATCTCACCACCACCAATTACCATTGTTTCTTTATAATCGTTTTGCTCCGCAAAAAAAATAGCATCAGCTATATTATTTACAACCACAGCGCCTCCAGGCTTATAATCTTTTTTATGGGTGAGAATAATGTTAGCTCTGCCATTTAATGGTTTGCTGCCCAATGCTTCAAAGGTTTTGCGCCCCATGAGCACCGGCATTGCCCAGGTGATATTTTTAAAAAACTTTAAATCATTAGGCAAATGCCAAAGCATAGCATTGTCTTTACCAATGGCATCGTTTTCGGCAGCCGCAACTACAAAAGAAAAATTCATTTTAGCTTATTTATGTAAAAATAAAACCATCATTTTTGTCCGCTTACGGCAAGCAGATACATCGCCATAGATTGTGCGGTTGTAGCTGCCCATAACTGATAATCTTTCTCGGCATCTTCCCGCTCTTCTTCGCTTATATAACCATCACTTACCAATTGTTTTCCCCGCGTAGCGGCAACAATTGCCCAAATATTGATGTGTGTTGCAAAGTCTTTATCAGTGCTGTTCGTTATTTCTGAATAATCAGCTACCATAATATTCTTTAAGCCTGCTTCCTCAAACATAGCCGCAAGATGATCGGCTGTTTCATTATCCATGCCGGCATCTTCCCGCCATTGCAGAAAGGCCTTATAGAACCGTTGCATACTTGCCGGTATACCAGGCGACCATTGTATTTTTTTATGGTTATAATCCAATATAGAAACATATCCTCCAGGCTCTGATAAGGCTATCATTTGTATTAATATTTCTCCTGGGTTAGCAACCCACTGCAACACACGGGCAGCACTTACCACATCAAATCTTTTTTCGGGAACATATTGTGAAATATCTGCTCTTTCAAAGTGTATATTATTTACAGACTGATGATTTTCTTTAGCCAACTCAATAAGATGTTCACTGGTATCTATGCCCGTTACACCACCTGTACTACCAACCAGCAATGCTATGCCTGCAGTAATACCACCCGAGCCACAACCTACATCCAGCACGTGGTTGCCCGGCTTTACAACCGACAATAGATTTTGATTAGCATTGAAAACAGTACGATGTTCCAAAACGGCATGTGTACCTTTTGGCATCGTTGCACGTTCTGTAGCCTGGCTCATATAGTTTGGTGCTGATATTTAAAAGAAAAATTACTTTAGTTTAATAGTATTTTCCAAATCGTATGTCGTAAAACTAACATCTAAAAATTACGGCTACATCGTACATCACACATCAAACATTGTACATTATTTCACACGGCTACCGGCGCTTTTATATGCGGATGAAACTGATAATTCTCTAATTGAAAATCTTCGTACCGGAAACTGAAAATATCTTTTACCGCAGGATTGAGCTTCATTGTTGGTAGCGGGTAAGGCTCGCGGCTCAATTGCAACTTTGCCTGTTCTATATGGTTGCTGTACAAATGCACATCGCCAAATGTGTGTACAAAATCACCCGCTTCTAAATCGCACACCTGCGCCACCATCATGGTAAGCAAGGCATACGATGCAATGTTGAACGGAACACCCAAAAACACATCGGCGCTCCGCTGATACAACTGACAGCTTAATTTTCCATCCGCTACATAAAATTGAAACAGCGCATGGCAGGGCATCAGCGCCATTTTGGGGAGGTCTGCCACATTCCATGCACTTACAATAATGCGCCGGCTATCGGGTGTATTTTTTATTTGTTTAATAGCATCGCTTATCTGGTCAATTGCTTGTCCATCGGTTCCTTCCCAGCTACGCCATTGTTTGCCGTACACCGGTCCCAGTTCACCGTTTTCATCTGCCCATTCGTTCCAGATACTTACGTTGTGTTCAGTTAAATATCTGATGTTGGTTTCACCTTTTAGGAACCATAACAGTTCATAAATTATACTTTTTAGATGCAGTTTTTTAGTAGTGACTAATGGAAAGCCCTCACTCAGATTAAACCGCATTTGATAGCCAAAACAACTGATGGTGCCAGTGCCGGTGCGGTCTGTTTTTATAGCGCCGTTATCCAAAATATATTGCAGTAATTCGTGGTATTGTTGCATAAGCCTCCAGCCCTTAAAGGGGAGTTTTGAAGTTTGATTAAAATATTTTTTCTCTGTTGAATTTGCCTTCACCCTTTAGGATTGGGCATTGCCCTGCTCCCCTTTAGGGGATGGGGGCTTACTTCTCTCCTTCCTTCGCTTCAACTCTCTTTTTATTAAAGTCAATTCACGGCTCGTTTGCCCGTTGATGCTGCTGTTTTCTTGTGCGCGGCGCATAAGGTAAGGAATCACTTCGCGAATGGGGCCAAACGGCACATATTTACTCACCGAATAACCGGCTTTTGCAAGATTGAAAGTGATGTTGTCGCTCATGCCATACAACTGCGAAAAATGTACATGCGGGTGGCTATGCATAATACCTTTCATATCCAGTAGTTCGGCAGCATGGAGGTTGCTGTATTCGTTGTGCGTAGCAATCACCACTGCAATCGAATTTAAGTTATTGATGCAATATTCAACAGCCGCATTAAAATCACCATCAGTAAATGATTTATCCTGCTGTATGGGCGATGGATAACCTTTTTGCTGTGCACGCGCACGCTCTTTTTCCATATAGGCGCCACGCACCAGTTTTATGCCCAATATAAACCCTTTTTGCTGCGCAATTTGGTGCGATAACTTTAAAAAACTCAGCCTGTCTTGCCGGTACAATTGAATGGTATTATACACAATAGCCTTGTCTTTATTAAATGCTTCCATCATCTCCATTGTCAGGCGGTCTATCGGGTCTTGTATCCAGCTTTCTTCGGCATCTACAAGTACACCTATACCCCTTTCGGCAGCCACTTCACATATTCTATACATACGCTCCCGCACATTATCCCACTCCTCATTTTCCACCTCGTGGTCGTGTACGCCGCTGCGCAGGCGTGGCGCTTCATTTAAAGTTTGCAACAAACCAAAACGTGATAAACCTGTAATTTTTACGCTGATAAACGGGATATTTTTTTGCGTAGCAGCATAGTTGATTACGCGTATAAACTGCTCGGTAGTCTGCTCAAAGTTTGCTTCGCCTTCTTTGCCTTCCACTCCATAATCCAATATCACTTGTACGTGATAGTCGTTCAGTAGTTTAGCCACAGCAGCCGTTCGTTCCAGCGTTTCACCACCTACAAACTGCTTAAATATAGTGCTGCGGATAATACCATTAATAGGCAAGCCGGTCTTCATTAAAAATGGGGTAAGCCGCACGCCCATTGCCGAAAACCATGGATAGTTCATAGTAGTAAATAAAAAACGGGAAGCCTTCAGTTCCTTATCGCTTTTATAATCAAAAGCCACTTTTGTATTATCGAATGAAATATCCATAACTCAACGGGTTCGTACAGCGAATATCGGTAAGAGCACGCTAATTAAAAAGTATGTCTGCCAGATTGTGCGAAGATTGTAGGAAAAATAAATAAAGCGGCTGGTGAAATGGTACGAAAATAAACTAACTGTTTTACTGTTATTCCCTACAAATACTTCTGCATAATTTATGTATAAACGTACCCTTCGGCTTCACTTGTTTTTGTAGCCTGGGGTTATAGTATTGTAATATTTAGTCTTAGAACTTATCATTTTTACATCTTTTATCTTTCTTCAATTGCTTCTTAACTGCATTTTAAATGCGTACAGTTTACATTTTGCTATATTGCAAGCCCTTTTACCAAAAACATAACTATGAGTTTTAGAAACTTCCAGGTTCCTTACACAATTGACGATCGCTATACGAAAAGAGTTGCTTACTTCTCTATGGAGTATGCGGTGCAACAACCGCTTAAAATATACAGCGGTGGTTTAGGCTTTTTAGCCGGCTCGCACATGCGCAGTGCTTATGAGCTGCGCCAGAATTTAATTGGTATCGGCATTTTGTGGAAATATGGCTATTACGATCAGGCACGCAACCAGGACCAAACCTTGCAGGTAACCTGGATGGAAAAATTATATTCTTTTCTCGAAGACACAGGCATTAAGTTTCAGATATTAATACATGATGCACCGGTATGGGTAAAAGCATATTATTTAAATCCCGCCACTTTTAACACTGCACCGATGTTTTTATTAAGCACCGATCTGCCGGAGAATGACTATGTATCGCAAACCATATGTCACCGCCTGTACGATGCCAATGTGGCTACTAAAGTTGCGCAGTTTATCTTATTGGGCGTTGGTGGCGCCAAGCTGGTAGATGAACTGGGCTTTAAGCCTGATGTATATCATTTAAATGAAGCGCATGGGTTATCGGCTGCATTTTATTTGCTTAATAAATTCAAGAACATTGAAACGCTCCGCAAGCATTTAGTGTTTACCACACATACCCCCGAAGAAGCAGGCAATGAAAAACACGATCTTTACCTGTGTCACAAAATGAGTTATTTCTGCGGTTTAAGCATAGATGAAGTAAGGAAAATTACCGGCATTTATGATGATCAGTTCAATCACTCCTTAGTGGCATTGCGCTTTGCACGGATAGCGAATGGCGTATCTAAATTGCATGGTGAGGTATCGCGTGCAATGTGGAGCAAGTACGATAATATTTGTCCTATTATCTCCATTACCAATGCACAAAACTGGCGCTTTTGGGCAGATAAGCAGTTGTACAGAGCTATGGAAGAAGGTAATGATGTTGTATTTGACGACCGCAAAAAATACCTTAAAAAAAGAGCTTTTGATATAGTTGCCGACCAAACCGGGAAGCTGCTGGACCCGGATGTATTGACTATTGTATGGGCGCGCCGGTTTGCCGGGTATAAACGTGCCGATTTTCTGGTACAGGATAAAGAGCGATTTGAGCGGATGATGAGCAATAATATTCATCCGGTACAAATTGTTTGGGCGGGCAAGCCTTATCCGCTGGATTATGCAGCCATTTCTACCTTTAACAGCCTGGTGCAGTTGAGTAAAAATTATAAGAATGTAGCGGTGCTGATTGGTTATGAACTGGCATTGAGCAAGCGTTTGAAACAAGGCGCCGACATATGGCTCAATAACCCGCGTGTACCGCGCGAAGCATCCGGTACCAGTGGTATGACGGCTGCAATGAATGGAGCTGTTAACTTCTCTACCGATGATGGCTGGATTCCTGAATTTATTGACCAGGGGCATAATGGATTTGTAGTACCCAAAGCCGATTATCAAAACATGCATGTGCTGGAGCAGGATAAATACGACCTCGATACGATGTACGACATGCTGGAGAAGGAGATAATACCCATGTACTACGAGAGCAAAGACACCTGGCGCCAGATAATGAAAAATGGTATGCGGGATGTACGCTTTCAGTTTGACAGCAACCGTATGGCAAGTGAGTATTATGAATTGATGTATAAAAGTTAGTGTATTCTGACAGGCAAAACTTTAAGTTTAAAGATAAAAGCCCGTTTATTTAATAATAAGTGATGCCGCTAAGCGGCATCACTTATTTTATTTGGTGATGAACTATGATGCTATTGCTGAGCTTTTAAGCGAGTACATGTTTGCTAAATCACGAGCATTACAGGAGTAATTGCATAGAGAAACATGGCGATATACAGAGATTTGTTTATCAGGTAAATCGGAAAAATTGGAAAACATCGTGATCCGCTATCAGCTAAAAAATCAGTAAAATCATTATCCCGGGAATTGCCCTAAGTGTTTATTGCTTATACTTGCACACTTACTTAAAATCTATTCATGTATCCCAACTTATATTATCTCTTTAAAGATCTGTTTGGTGTAAGCCTGCCTTTTTTAAAGGTGTTCAACACTTTTGGTACGATGGTGGCTATTTCGTTTTTGGTGTGTGCCTGGATGCTTACCAAAGAACTAAAGCGCAAAGAAGCCAAAGGCCTGCTTACATATAAAGAAGTATCGATCACGGTAGGGCAGCCCGCCTCCATCGCTGACATTATCATCAACTTTATATTTGGGTTTATCTTCGGATACAAGTTCATAGGTTTGTTTTTAACACCCGGCGCATCAGCCGATCC
Source organism: Ilyomonas limi (assembly GCF_005233845.1). Classification (GTDB taxonomy): domain Bacteria; phylum Bacteroidota; class Bacteroidia; order Chitinophagales; family Chitinophagaceae; genus Ilyomonas; species Ilyomonas limi. The sequence continues at coordinate 246,329 of NZ_SZQL01000004.1, read as the reverse complement.
CGCAGGTTACATCTTTTCTTCTGCCGGCAATATGCCTGCAGGTATTATATTGGGCCTGCTGATGGCTTTTTTAAAATGGCGGAGTAAAAACAAGCTAAAATTGGCCAAGCCCGAAAAACGTATTATTAAAATATGGCCGAGCGACAGAGTGGGAGACCTTGTGCTGATAGCGGCAGTTGCAGGTTTTGCAGGTGCTAAAGTATTTGACAACCTCGAAAACTGGGACCGCTTTATTCAAGACCCGATTGGCAATCTATTCTCGCGCAGCGGTCTCACTTTTTATGGGGGTTTGATTGTAGCAGCAATTAGTATTTATTATTATTTACGTAGTAATAAAATCTCCTTTATACATGTAGCCGATGCCATTGCACCGGGTTTGATGTTTGCTTATGGCTGGGGACGCGTAGGCTGCCAGGTGGCCGGCGATGGCGATTGGGGCATTATCAACAGTGCATACATCAGCAACTCCGATGGCCAAGCCTTGCTTGCAACACCGCAACAGTTTTCTTATAAACTGACACAATATCAAAGCATTTACGAAGAACATATTGCTGCTACCGGTGAGGTACAACATGCTGCAGTAAAAGCTTTTGCCGGCCTGCCCGACTGGTTGTTTGCCTTTACCTATACGCACAATGTAAACCGCGAAGGTGTTCCGCTGGCGCACTGCAACTGGGATGATTATTGCACTTATCTGCCACTGCCGGTTTTTCCTACCCCATTGTACGAAATAATGATGGGTTTGCTCTTGTGCCTGTTGTTGTGGCGCATTCGCAAAAAGTTTCATTTTGCAGGCCAACTGTTTGCAGTATATCTTTTTGTAAATGGTGTGGAGCGGTTTCTTATTGAAAAAATAAGAGTAAATACGAAGTACAATATTTTTGGTTATCACCCTACACAAGCGGAGCTTATCTCTTTTGCCTTAATTATTGCAGGTATTGTTTTGTACTGGTATGCGCCCAGGCTGAATGTAAATAAAACGAAATTGCAGAAAGTGCAGACAGACTAACATGGTTTTGTTTTAATACGAACTGAACCTGGCAACGTAACTCAGTAATGCTGCTATGCAACAGCGCCGCAGAGGGAGTCTTTGTCGCCCGTACGCAAGCGGTAAATTCCGTGTAAATAATAGCGGTCACATCCTGTTATTAACTGGGTTCCCGCTGGAAGCCCTGCTAATAACAAGCATCTAAACGTGCATTACAGAGTTATCTTTACACAATCCTATCTTACCAATACAATTGGTAATTTTTTATCAGCATTTTTGCTATACAAACTATTACCCATATTGTTTTATTAAAAGATCTTCATCATATAAGATGCCTTTTGCTTTAATAGCTACTTGCATTTATACATAGTTGCATTAAAATATTTCCTGAATAATAATGCAGGATAAATAATAAGAAAACTACAGATAGCTGCAGGCTGGAATTTGGTAAAAAGTTTAAAAAATTTTTTTTGTATAAAAAATAGTCTAATTTAGATTTCAGTAAATATATCCGACTTCATAAATAATCATAGCTGGCCATGCGTTTCCAATAGAAAGGATATTAACATTTGAAGGTTGCTTAACATATTTTCTGCTACGATTTCTTCAGCCATTGAAATGACATCCAATGCTAAGAACTGCATTAGAATTTTTGAGAGATGAACTGAATCTTTATATCAAACGTAAAGACCCGGTAAATTTTGCGGGTACAGCAGACAACGTAACGCTTTCCTCCTTAATGAAACCCGATGGAACCACCGCCATATCTATAGGCGATGCCGATGCCTTTAAAATTGTAATTACACTTATTAATTTAGAAGAAGACCGGATTGCGGAGTCGCAGATTTACCGCAAGGTAAATGATAAAATACAGGTTGTGAACCCGCCGGTAAATATTAATGCGTTTGTGCTGTTCTCTGTTTTTGCAAACAACTATTCAACCGCACTTCGTTTGTTATCGTATATCATTTCATTCTTCCAAACCAATGCTGTTTTTGATAGTGAGCAATTTCCGCAAATGAATGCGAATGCGGGTAAGCCGTGGGAGCAAATTGACAAATTGTTAGCAACAATGCACTCTACCACCTTTGAACAACAAAACAACCTATGGGCTGCATTGGGCGCTAAATATATGCCGAGCGTGATTTACAAAATCAGAACGATCAGCTTTACAGACTTTGAACCAAAGATGGAAGCGCCACCAATCACAGAAGTTACCATTTCGGATAATTAAACGATAAATAATTGAGGTAGCAGTGGCCAATGATATAAGTAAACAGATATCATTAGTTTAAATTAAAAGATAATAACCTAAGGCTTCAGCCCTGGGACTACATGCAAAGGGATGATTGGCTTTAGCCAAAGTAATTGCTTAGGTTAAAGTCATAAAGCCTTTCACTTTGGTTTCCCAAAGCTGAAGCCTTGGGTTATTGCAAACTAATCATGTTTAACTCCTTATTGATTTAGTCTTTAAGTAAATACTTCTCTTATGATTCAAATCAAGTATAAGGCATTGTTCGACCTTGAATTCCTGCATAGTTTTTATACTTCGGGTAAATGCCCGGATATAGAAATGGTGCCTACTGCTGAATGCACTTATACGATGCAACGGTTTGGTTTGAAGTTTTTACCAACAGACTTTGGAGGCAAGTTATTCGCAAAAGTAAAAACAGTCAATAATAAAGACCTTATCAACAATCCCTTACCAAACGGAGCTACATTTTCCTTTATCTTAAAACTAAAGACCAGTGTATTTGAAAATTTTACAGAGCTGAACCTGACCAAGCCAAGGACAAACCACTACTATTTTAATAACCTTGTTAATAATGTTTCGGCAGATGGCTTTCCGCTTTTGGTTGCTAATACGACCAGTAAAATAGTTTCGGATGCCGACCTGCTGCCTTTTATCAGTAACAGTTTTTCTTATACACACAGCAGTACCGTAGCAACAGTAAACAGCGAGTTGGATTTTATAGACAGCGGTGAACAATTTTCACAATCGCTCGATAATTATAATAATGTTTTCAACTTCACTTACGATCTTAAAACGGCAAAAGAAGGCAGGATAAAATTTTTTGTTGAAGGTGTGGAAAAGGCTGCTGCTTATGTGATAGCCCCTATTGATAATGCAGATGCTTTTGGCGTGGTAGAAATATTTTATAATGATGCGCTGCCGGCAGCTTACCAGTTTCAGCAAGCCGATAACGCCATCGAAACAAAATCTTATAAAATAACTTTTACCAACCGGGCTACCAAATGGAGATATATTGTTACAAAACAATTCAACCAGGCTATTACAGGAATAAGTATTGGTAAAACAAATGGAACACCCATCAATTTTACAGCTCAGCCAGGTGCGCCAGCGGGGCAATTCGTTATGGCATCCAACAACGCCTTGCCATTAAAAGAAGCGCCGGTTGCGGGTATTAAACTAAGAGATCAGGCAAATAAGCTGATTATAGCTAACCTGCCAAATCCTTCATTCAATCTTGTTAAACGGGAAGGTGCCGATACTTTCTCGGATATACTTATAACTATCTAACAATTTAAACCCATTTATATGGCAGATGTATTTAAAACCCCCGGTGTTTACATAAAGGAAATCCCTTTATTCCCCCCCTCCATTGCAGAGGTAGAAACAGCCATTCCGGCCTTTATAGGCTATACGGAAACAGCAACTATTAATGGACTAGATTTAGACCTTACACCAACACGCATCAGCTCGCTGCTGGAATATGAAAGCATATTTGGCGCTGCCCAAAAAGAAAATGCAATTGTTGTTACCATTACCGATTCGCTTAACGGTACTGCACTCAATCAGCGGACCATTACCGCCGATATTACTCCCGCAAAGCGTTCCCGCTTTAAAATGTACTATTCTTTGCAAATGTTCTTTGCAAACGGCGGCGGGCCATGCTACATTGTATCTACGGGTACTTACGGCAATACGCCTACAACCAACACATACGCCGATACAGATATTGACAGAGGTAAACTTTCTGCCGGCCTTGCTGAGGTAGCAAAATTTGATGAACCTACGTTGCTCGTTTTCCCAGATGCTACCTCGCTCAGCGATTCGGATTATAATGCGCTGATGGGTGAAGCCTTATCGCAATGTGCCGATCTGCAGGACCGTTTTGCGATAATGGATGTAAAACCGGTAACGGTTATCAATACCATCCGCGATTCAATGGATAGCTTTCGCAATGCACAGTTAATGGAAAGCAGCATTGATAAACTAAAATATGGTGCAGCCTATTTTCCTTTTCTGGAGACAGCCCTTATCTATCGTTACGACTTAGGCGATGTTTCCATTGTTTATCAAACTGTTTCAGGCACTACCACCACTACACTTACCGATCCTGCTACTGCTTCTAAAAACCTAAAGCTGGCTGATATACTCACACCACCTTCAGGTTTGGATGCCGGCATTCGCGATGGTCTTAATCTGAAGAAAAATACCCCACTCACCTCTCCCCCATCGCCTCCCGTGCTGGCCGGAAATACAGAGTTATATAATCTTATAAAAGCAGAGTTAAATAAAGTAACGGTAGAGTTACCGCCATCAGGGGCAGTAGTGGGCGTGTATGCTGCGGTGGATAGTAGCCGCGGTGTATGGAAAGCACCGGCAAATGTTTCGCTTGCTTATGTAAATGCGCCATCGGTAAAGATTTCTCACAACGACCAAATGGATCTGAATGTGGATGCCACCTCCGGTAAATCTATCAATGCTATCCGTTCTTTTGTTGGGCAGGGCAACAAAATATGGGGCGCAAGAACCCTGGCTGGTAACGATAATGAATGGCGGTATATTTCTGTACGCCGCTTTTTCAACTACGCCGAGGAATCTATTAAAAAAGGTACCGAATGGGTGGTATTCGAGCCCAATGACGCCAATACCTGGATTAGGGTAAAAGCAATGATTGAAAACTTTTTAACCAAGCAATGGCGTGCAGGTGCCCTTGCTGGCGAAAAACCTGAACAGGCATTCTTTGTAAAGGTAGGATTAGGACTAACCATGACTGCTTTGGACATACTGGAAGGCAGAATGAATGTAGAAATTGGTATGGCAGTAGTTCGTCCTGCAGAATTTATTATTCTTAAGTTCTCGCATAAACTACAAGAGTCGTGAGATACTATAAAGACAGTACAGCTGAAGCTAAACAGATAAAGGTTAGCTAACTAAAAATCACAACACAAATTCTTTTCAATCATGGCAAATACATATCCTTTACCAAAGTTTCACTTCCGCGTAGAGTGGGGTGGAGCAAATATGGGCTTTACGGAAGTAAGCGGACTAAATATAGAAAATAAAGTAATTGAATACCGCGATGGCTTATTGCCGGAATACAGCAAGATAAAAATGCCCGGCATGCGCGAATTCAGTAACATCACCCTGAAACGTGGTGTTTTTAATGGGGATAATGAATTTTACGACTGGCTGAATACCATTTCGCTGAATAATGTTGCCCGCAGAGACATTACCATTAGTTTATTAAACGAAAAGCACGAGCCGGTAGTAGTATGGAAGGTGCATAACGCTTTCCCGGTAAAAGTGCAGAGCACCGATTTGAAAGGCGATGGCAATGAAGTGGCTATTGAACAACTGGATATTGCACATGAAGGCTTAACGATAGAAAACCGCGGTTAAGCAGTTGCATATTTTCAACCTTTCAAATTAATGCTATATGAGTGTACTTGATGGATTAATATATCCACCTCTGGGTTTTCATTTTTCGGTATTGATAGAAATGTTTCCGCAAACACCACAGGATCTGCGCTTTCAAAGTGTTACCGGATTGAGCGTAAATATTCAACCCGAAACAGTAGCCGAAGGTGGAGAAAACCACTTTAAGCACCAATTCCCTACAGTGCCGCAATACGATAAAATTGTCTTAAAAAGAGGCTTATTCAATGGCTCGTTTATCGCCAGTTGGTGTAAAAATGCCATTGAGGATTTTGAATTTGAACCGCACAACGTACTCATATCGCTGCTCAATAATTTGCATGTGCCCGTTGCCACGTGGCATGTATTTAATGCGTATCCGGTTAAAGTGAGTATTTCGGAGTTTAATGCAGAGCAAAATACACTTGTAATAGAAACACTGGAGTTGGCTTATCAATATTACAAAACCATCGGTCTGGATGTATCAATAGCCGGGGGCATTGGTGCAGCCACTTCTGTAGCCGGCGGTTTAGCTGCAGCCTTATAAATTTTTATATATGCCTATCATTATAAACGAAATAGAAATAGCCGTGGAAGTTGCGCCGGGCAATAATACGCAAAGCAATACTTCAACAACTGCTGATGCGTTGCAGCGGGAAGAAATCATTAAAGAATGTGTAGAAAAAGTAATGGAAATTATTAACCAGAAAAACGAACGATAATGGCAGATGTACTTGGTGCAATAGGTGATACATTGGGATTAACCAAAGGCGGAGAAGTAACAAAACTGCTCATTGAATCATATAGTGATGTGGGTAGAGGTAAGGATAAAAAAACATTTGAAGCTTTTATCAATCCGGATGAATATTCACTCAATTACAATGTAGTGGTTGATAATACTTTTAAACCCGGAAGAAGTACAAATGACCAGGGTAATTTTCTGCAGATACAACCACTGGAGGTAACGCTTAAATTTTTCCTCGACGGCACCAATATAATCCCTGATAAAGCAACCGGTAAAAAGCTGGATGTGCCTCAAAAAATAGGTCAGTTTCACGATGCGATAGGATATGACGGGAATGTGCATCGTCCCAGATATTTAAGACTTATCTGGGGCAGGGCAGCATGGCTAAGAGCCAACCAGCTATCTTTTGATTGTTATTTAAAGTCGGCTTCTTTTCAATATAAATTGTTCGACAAAAATGGCACACCACTGAGGGTTATTATCAATGCAACATTTACAGAAGTATTAAGCGCACCTGCTGCCCAGGCCACAGATGGGAAAAAGTCTCCCGACTTAACACATATACGCACAGTTAAAGAGGGTGATACCTTACCCGCTATGTCTTTTGATATTTATGGAGATAAAAAATATTATCTGGAAGTAGCAAGGATAAATAAGTTAACCAACTTTAGAAATCTGCAACCGGGACAAAAGATTTTGTTTCCACCTTTTGATAAAAATACGAGTAAAAAGTAATGCCGGAAGAAACAACCATACCATCTGTTGAAACTGTTGCCAACTTCGTTATTAAAGTAAACGGAACAGAAATTCCTGTAACCGTTCCGGTGCTTTCTGTAAACGTTATGAAGATAATAAATAAGATTTCTTCTGCATTAATCGTATTGCAGGATGGTGATGCAGCTACCGGGGATTTTCCGTTGAGCAATGGCGAACTGTTTATTCCCGGCAATGAAATAGCAATTGCCGCCGGCGACCCGGATAATACACAGAATATTTTCAAAGGCATTATTATAAAGCACTCTTTAAGAATAAGAAATAACAGGAGTCCGCAACTGGTAATTGAATGTAAACACAAAGCAGTAAAAACAACTGTTGGAAGAAAAAACGCCTCTTTTAGCGATAGCACCGATTCGGATGCTTTTGAAAAGATGTTGCGTAATGCTGGTTTTGCATCTAACGAAATGGATATAGAATCCTCTTCCTTACAGCACGAAGAATTGGTGCAATACAATTGTACCGACTGGGATTTTATATTGAGCCGTACAGAAGCCATCGGCAAAGTGATACTCACCAACGATGAAAAAATAACCATTAAAACACCTACCGTTTCGGGCGATGCGGCGCTGTCCCTTTTATATGGCGCAACCATTATTGAACTGGATACGGAAATGGATAGCCGTAATGAATACAGCGCCGTGAAAGCTTATTCGTGGAGCATGGCAGACCAGGAAGTAGCAGCATCGGAAGCTACTGCACCGTCTCAACTGGAAGAAGAAGGCAACTTATCGGTTGATGAACTGGCAGATGTAATTGGTTTGGACGAGCTGGCATTGCAACATGCTGCAACACTTACGGCAGATGAACGTAAAGCCTGGGCGGATGCACAACTGCTGAAAGCAAGACTCTCTAAAATAAGAGGCAGAGCAAAGTTTGATGGCATTGCTGCCATCAACCCCGGAGACGTACTGGAGTTGCATGGACTGGGAAAGCGCTTCAACGGAAAAGCCTTTGTAAGCGGCGTAAGGCAGGATTATGACGGTATCAGCGGCTGGAAAACACAGGCGCAGTTTGGTCACTCACCGGAGTGGTTTGCAGAGGAAAATGCGGTTAATGCACCAAAAGCAGGCGCATTAATACCGGGCGTATCTGGCTTATATACAGGCATTGTTACCGACAATGAAGATCCTACCGGTGAAATGCGGGTAAGAGTAAAATTCCCTTTTATTAGTCCCGACGATGATGGCGGATGGGCAAGAATGGCTTTGGCGGATGCAGGAAATGAAAGAGGATTATTTTTTCGTCCGGAGATTGGCGACGAAGTAGTAGCAGGCTTTTTACAAGATGATCCGCGTCATCCGGTGATTGTAGGCATGTTAAATAGTTCTGCCAATCCATCGCCGCTGCAGCCTTCCAACGATAACCATCTGAAAGGATATACTTCCAGAGAAAAATTAATACTGCAGTTTGATGATGATAAAAAAGAAATAACGATAAAAACGCCTGCAGCAAATACAATAACCATCAGCGATGATAAAAAGGCGATTACTATTGAAGATCAAAATGGCAATAAAATAGAGACCAACGAAGATGGCATTACCTTAAACGATAGCAACGGCAGCGAAATAGTAACCATTGAAACAAAAGGGGGAAAAATAAGGATTAAAGGAAGCACCAAAGTAGTAGTGGAAGCGCCGCAAATAGAGCTGGTTGAAAACGGTGCACACCCACTGGTGTTTGGCGATGATTTATTAAACTATCTTAACCAGTTGGTGCAAATGTTCAATTCACACATGCACCCAGGGCAAATGGCTTTAATACCCGTAACACCGGCGCCGCCTGTGCCGCCTTTTCCACCTCCTACACCAGCACTACTTTCTTTTAAAGTTAAAACCGGATAAATAATATGTCATTAAAAGCAGGCTCAACAGCAGACTTTAGAAACAGCATGGCAGAGGCTATACAAACAGCATGGGACAGGGTGAGAGGTGATACGCCCACTTCAGACCAGATGAAACTGATGTTTATAGCCATTGCACAAGGCGTAGTGCAGCATCTGGTAGCACATCCTGAAGCATTTATTGTAAAACCTGAAACAGAGCTTGATTATAAGTTTGATGTGGAGATAGAAGGATCATAAATGTTAAAATGACCATTAATTGAAAAGCTGTTCAAATTTTTCAATGCTCCTCTCCAAAGGAGGGGAGCCGGGATAAGGTCAGGATAAAAAACTTAAGCATTTTAATCAGTATAACGACGAGGTAAAATGGCTACAACTGATAACAATTTATCTTTTCTTGGAAGGGGCTGGAGCTTCCCGCCCACCTTTTCTAAAACCACCAGAGAAGTGGCATTGGTTGCCGATGAAGAGGACATCAAAGAGAGCCTGGAGATTCTGTTGAGTACTACCATAGGCGAAAGATTTCTGCAACCGGAATATGGATGCAACCTGGACAACTATGTGTTTGAACCCATGAATGCCACCATCGAAACTTCTATCAAAATCGCCGTTAAAAATGCTATACTCTTATATGAACCCCGATTGCGGTTGATAAGTGTAAAACTGGATACCACATTTCTCACTGAAGGCAGAGCCGACATTATAGTAGAGTATGATATTATCACTACGAATTCAAGATTCAATCTGGTATATCCGTTTTATTTGAATGAAGCTAACAACAAAACAGCATGAGCAGCAAAGCCATTGATTATAAAATACTACTAAAACGGGATGGACAAACCCAACAGCAACGATATTCGCAGTGGCTCAATCCTGCTTTGGTTCCTGTTGACGGCAGAACAAAAGAAGACTTTTTTAATTACTTAAAACAAATAGCAAAAGCGGTCAATTTTTATGATATAAACAGACTTGGTTCAACAGGAGATTTTCTAAAGGATTATCAGAATGGTACCTGGGAAGATTTTTTCAACCTGAGCATGGATGAATATAACGCACTTATAGCCAACGCTTCATTGCCGCCGCATCTTGCTTTGTGGGATACATTCATGAAAGTATATGAATACCCGCAGCAGGTAATGAATACACTTACACAGCGGCATCTTGATTTTTACTACGGCGAGGTGTTGGCGCTGGATAAAAATAATGCAGTGCCCGATAAAGCACATGTGGTTTTTGAGTTAAAGAAAAATACGGCTGATACATTGTTGCCATCAGGAACTGTATTGCTCGCTGGTAAAGACAACACAAAAAAAGATTTACACTACCAGCTAACGCATGATATTGTAGTAAATAATGCAAAAATAGCCCAATTAAAATCGGTGTATGTTTCGCCGGTAAATAAAAATATTATCCGCTTTGCGCCGGTAGCCAATTCTTCAGATGGTTTGGGTGCAACTTTAGATGCAAACAATCCAAAATGGAGTGCTTTTGGCAATGCGGCACTCCCGCCAGCACAAATTGGTTTTTGCCTCGCAAGCCCCGTTTTGCGAATGAAAGAAGGCGACAGAACGGTGAATGTTTCACTAACATTAAAAGGCTTGCAGGAGAAAGCTAAAAGCATCAATTTTACAAGAAACCTTTTTAAAATCAGCATTACCGGTGAAAAAGGATGGATAGGTCCAAAGAATACCAGTGCTACTATCACTTCTGCTGATAATATTACTTTTATTGCTGCCTTTTCTTTTCTCATTACCAAAGACGATCCATCCGTTGTTAATTATAGCGCTGCCATTCACGGGCAAAGTTTCAGCACCATATATCCATTGATGCAAATTATGATTAATAATGAAAAAACAGATTTTGGTTATGATGATCTGAAAAATTGTGAATTGGTAGATGCAACCATCGAGGTGCAGGTGAATGGAATGAAAGACCTGCAGTTGGAGAATGATCTTGGATCGGTAAACAACAAAAAACCTTTCTTTCCATTTGGCCCTGCGGCAGATGTAAATGCCAACTTTATAATTGATTGTGAAGAAGCGTTTTCAAAACGGCTCAAAAACTTCTCGGTTAATGCAAGCTGGAAAAATATTCCTAAGGCAAGTTTGAGTGATTATTTTAGTGGCTATCCAAATACAACCAATACAAATGATTCTTTTACAGCGTTGGCCAATTTTAGTGATGGCTTCAATTGGAATGGAACGCAAACAATACAGCTCTTTAATGCATCCGATGCAAGAACAGATGTTAAATGGGAATTTAATAATCCTAATTTCCCATCTAAAATTATTTTTTACCCGCTTCCTTATATAAAAACAGGTTTTATAACACCGGGTCAAACGCTTGCTCAAAAGGTCAGTTCCGACATTAGTTATTTATCACCCAATTTTAGTGTTCTCCGGGTAAATAAAACTGTTTTTTCTGTTCTCCCTTACATACAAACACTGCTTAATACTTATCGCGACAGCCGGAAAGGGGTATTAAATATAAGACTGAATCATACCTTTTATTTTAGGGAATTTCCTGGCGTATATGCCAATGCAGTTCTGCAGTCGGTTAAACCCGGTGCTGCCATTTCTGTTCCTGCTCAACCCTTTGCACCCGAGATACAATCTGTCGCGTTTAACTATACGGCTACCACTGCCAAAACACCTTTTAACGGACTTACATTAAACGACTATGTAGATGAAGAGATTGAATTTTTCCATTATGGTGTTTTTGGGCAAATGCGGGAACATGCTTATACAAAAAGCCAGCATCCATTTCTTAATAATTCCATCGTTAAGTTATTACCATCTTATTTGAATGAAGGCGAATTTTTTATAGGTTTTAATGGCTTAGCTCCCGAAGACTCTACTTGCGTATTGTTTCAGATGGCAGAAGGCAGCGCCAATCCCGATAAGCCAAAAGCAGCTATAGGCTGGAGCGTGTTGTGCGACAACTACTGGAAAGAATTGACCAATGCAGATTTTATTTTTGATACTACCAATAGTTTTCTCACCAGTGGTGTGATAAAGTTTTTGATACCGAAAGAAGCTACTGTACAAAACACCATCATGCCCGATGGATTGCTGTGGCTAAAAGGGAGCATACAGGCAGACCCCGATGCAGTTTGCAGCCTGGTAGATGTGCAAGCCGGTGCAGCTATTGCTATATTCGAAGATGAAGCCAATGATCCCGCACATCTTGCTACCCCATTGCCGGCTAATACGATCAATAAACTGGAAAACAGCAATGCAGCTATCAAAAGCGTTAAGCAACCGTATGCTTCTTTTGGCGGGCGAATGCAGGAGGATGATGAAGATTATTATATACGCATAAGTGAACGGTTGCGCCATAAAGAAAGAAGCATCAGCCTGTGGGATTATGAAAGATTGATACTGCAACATTTTCCATCGGTGCATAAAATAAAATGTATCAATCACGCTACTGAAAACTCTTTTTATGCACCTGGCAATGTATTGGTTATTCTCGTTCCTGATTTAACCAATAAAAACGCCGTTAATCCTTTACAGCCACGGGTTGATAAAAACACGCTGGATGAAGTAACTATTTTTTTACAGGAACATACCACCAGCTGGACGCAATTGCATGTTAGCAATCCGTATTACGAAACGGTAAGCATTTCCGTTCAGCTAAAACTGAAAACAGGTTTTGAATTCAATTATTATCAAGGTGTAATTGACCAGAAGCTTAAAGAGTTTTTATCTCCATGGATAAGTGATACAAGCAGCGATATTCATTTTGGAGGAAAAGTAACCAAGTCAATGATTGTAAAATTTTTGGAAGAGCTGGAAGCCGTTGATTTTATTGCCAGCCTCCGTTTACATCACTCACTTAACAGCAGGACGCTGTTTGTTAAAGACGTAGAAGTGGTAGAAGCCTCCAATCCAGCCGCCATTCTTGTGTCAGCCGATCACCACCAAATAACCAGTTATTGAGTATGCAGGCGCCTGTGACCATATCAACGCAAAAACCGGAAAATCCTGCCTTCGATTATGAAGCATTGAGGGAAATAGGCATTGCGCATATTGAACAAACTGCCTCTTCCATCTGGACAGATTACAACATTCATGACCCCGGTATTACCTCGCTTGAATTGTTGTGTTATGCTATTACCGATTTAAGTTATCGCGCCAATTATTCTATCCCTGATCTACTGGCAACCAAAGAAAATACAGTTCAGAATATTCATGATCATTTCTTTTCTGCCAAACAAATTTTTCCGAATAAAGCGGTTACGCTCAACGATTATCGAAAATTAATTATTGATATTGATGGCGTACAAAATGCATGGCTAAAAAAGAGAAGTGAAACTGTTTTTGCAGACATCACCCATAAAAAACTAACACACCTGCAGCCCGAAAGTAAAAAGTGGGAAACGGTTGCTATAAACGGCTATTACGATGTATTGCTGGAATATGATACAGACATTCCCGACAGCGAAAGGGAAGCCACTAAAAACAAAGCCCGCGCATTGCTGATGGCAAACCGCAACCTGTGCGAAGACTTTACCAACATCGATGAAGTTGCCAAGCAAGACTTCCGTATATGCAGTGAAATAGAAATTAAATCAAACGCCAATCCCTTTGACACGCTGGCGCAGATCTTCTTTAATATTCAATTGCATCTCACGCCATTAATCCGCTTTTATTCACTAAAAGAATTGCTGGATGATAAAGTTAGTGCTGATAGAATTTTTGAAGGTACACTGCTGGAGCATGGATTTATTAAAGAAGAAGAATTGAAAGCATCGGAGCTAAAAACCGAGTTGCATTTGTCGGATATAATGGAAGCAATACTGAAGGTAGAGGGTGTGGTAAACATACTGGATATTATTTTTAATCCGGTTGACCAAATAAAGAGCTTGCCCAACAAATGGATTATTGATGTAACGGATGGTATGCAGCCAATACTAAACATTGCGGCATCCAATGTACTGCTATATAAAGATGGTATTCCCTTTCGTCCGGACCTGGGAGATTTGGGACAGGTAAAAATGAAGTTCGATACTTTAATGTCCAACTACATTACAGCCAATGATTTGGTAACAACCGAAGACATTACTTACCCTACAGGCAGCTTTCAAAACGTAGAAGCGTATTATTCTGTTCAAAACGAGTACCCCAAAAATTACGGCATTGGTCTTTGGGGATTGCCCGCCAATGCTTCGGATGCACGAAAAGTACAGGCTAAACAATTACAAGCTTATCTGTTATTCTTCGATCAGCAACTCGCTAATTATTTATCGCAACTGACTCACTTACGCAACCTGTTTTCTTTGCGCGACGAGCAGCACACTTATTTTACGCAGGTGGTAAATACCATTAAAGATGCAAACGAGCTGTTCAGTAATCCTTCAACAATTGCTGATAGCATCCAAACTGCTGCCGAAACAACGGCTTCAAGTTCTTATTACCAGCGAAGGAACCTGTTTCTCGACCATTTATTGTCGCGCTTTGCAGAGTCCTTTTTTGATTACGTCAACATATTGCAATTTGTTTTTCCAAATGCCGATCCAAAAGCAACAGTTGATGTCAAAATGCAGTTTCTGAAAAACTATCCTGAATACAGCAGCCAACGTTTTGCAGCTTACAATTATACTGATGCTTTAGCATTATGGGATACGGATAATATGAGTGGGTTGGAAAAAAGGCTGGAAAGATTATTAGGTTTTAAAAATATTAAACGCCGCAACCTTGTGAATGTGTACACTGCTATCCTGCAAGAGGTGAATGAAAGTAATGTTACCGTTTTTTGGTTTGAAATCATTGACAACAGAAGTAATCAGATATTATTAAAATCAAGTGAAACTTTTGATAGTGAGGAAACAGCAGCAAACAACCTGGAAGCTGCATTTGAATATGTAAACAACATTGCTAATTTCTCCATTATCGAAGACACTGCTGCTCACACGTTCACTTATCAGTTAAAAGACAAAGCCGGAAACATTATTGGCGTTAGTAACAATACTTTTACTTCCACCATTTTGGCACAAACAGCCATAAACAACTTCGTCACTTTGATGCTCGAAAATCAGTCGGAAGAAGGAATGTTTGTCGTTGAAAATTTATTACTATTTGATAAAGCGGGAACTGCACTGCCTTCATCTCCTCCTGCATCGCCCGTAGAACCTCCAACCATTACAGATGAAGATTTATTGCCAATTTGTGTAGATGATAATTGTGATGAATGTAACGACACTGATCCTTACTCATTCAGAATAAGTATTGTACTGCCTGCCTATGCAAAACGGTTTTTAAACATGGATTTCCGGCGTTATTGCGAAAGAGTAATCAGGACAGAAACACCTGCACACCTTTTTCCAAAAATATGCTGGGTAAGTAATGAAGACCTGCGGGAATTTGAAATGGCTTATAAGGATTGGCTGCAAGTAAAAGCAGGCATATTGGAGGATATTAATAAAGCAATCACCATACGATTTATAAAAATACTTACCGCACTTAAAACGGTGTATCCGAAAGCACGTTTGGAAGACTGCAAAAACACAGAAGAGCGTAAGCTATTTTTATTGAATCAGAACACTTTAGGCTCACTTAAAACCTAACATTATGGCTAACGTATTAGCTGCTGCCACTAAAGATAATACCCGGTTTACCATTTTTGAAAACGACCAGGTATTAACGGCTGACCAGTTGAACGATTTGTTCAACTACCTGGATGTACAAACCAGATTAACACGTACCAGAGGGCTTGGTATTGGCATTATTTGCGGGCTGGAAATTGGTCAGTTGGAAAACAAACAAATTGCAGTATCAAAAGGAACTGCCATTACCAGCGATGGCGACCTGCTGCATATAGATGCAGACCAGGCGTTTGACCGATATGCCCTTTTTGAAGATAACAATGCCAGGTATCCTTATTTCCGCATGGATAATGAGCAAGTGGTTACTATTTATCAGTTAAGCAGCAGTACAACAGATACCGACACCGGTGACGATTTTACAAAGTTTGAAGAAGTAACCAATACGTTAGTAAAGGATTATGTAGGTGTATTATACCTCGAGGATTACCAGAATGATCCTGATGTATGCACCGGTACCGATTGTGATAACAAAGGCGCACAAGCTGTAAGAGAACTCAAAGTTTTACTGATACATAAAGACAATCTGAGCGCATTATTGCAAAGCATTCCACCACTGAACAAAAATTATTTTGCACTGGATGATATAGCTATGCCAAGGGCTATTATAACTACGGCCATCTCGCAATATGCTGAACTGAACACTTCTTTTACCAATACATTCAGCATTAGATCGGAAATTAAAGAAAAACTGGTGAAAGCTTATCAAACCTGTCAGGTTGTTTTACAGGATGAATTTGACGGAGTAGACCCAACAAGCGAATGGAACCAGTTGCTTGACACGCATTTCAATATAGGCACATCCATTTATGCCCAATACGTGTATGATTTTGCAAGAGATCTTACCTGTGCATATAACGAAATGCGCGAAGTGCTTTTTGGCGATAACATGATGTGCTGCCCCGATGTTGCCCTCTTTCCTAAACATGTTTTATTAGGAACTATCAGAACCGCAGCGGTTGCGAATGATACAGGAGGAAATATTCCGGCTTCGCCGCCTGTTTCTTTGCCACGTCCACCCATATTTCTTCCTCCTGTTATAGGGCGCTTACGGTTTGATATTGGTTTACTAATAAAACGGTTTACCCCTATACTGATAGATAATCAATATCGTCATTCATTTTATGAATCACCGGTATTAAATAACAAAGAGGAGAATATGGAGAAGATAAAATTTTGTTTCATGCGCATTCATTCCATGATACACAATTTTAAAATTCCAACCACCGCTACACTGCCTCCTGTAACTGAAAGTATTAAAATAACACCAGGCTATTTTGAAGACCAACCTTTGGGAAAAAGAAGTCTGCCTTTCTACTATGACATTAATACCAATCTTCCTGCAAACTTATATTGGAGCTACGATGCCAATGTGCGAAAAAAAGAGAACGAAATATTGTCGTATGCTGCTAATAAATATGCAAGTAAATCTTCTGTTTTTTCTCCATTGTCGTTCAATATATTGCCTTATACTTTCTTTAGGATTGAAGGGCATATCGGCTTCAAATACCAGGATGTGGAGAGAGTGTTGAATGATTTGATTGTAAATAATAACCTGCCTATTAACCTTATAACAGTACAAGTTGAACGCGATATTAACACCATTCCAATAAGACCCTGGAACTTCCCTTACCTGAATCTTCATGAAGCTTTTGTACGAAACACATTAAACGATCACATGAACCAGGTAGACCTGGTGAATTCGGGTATGTTGAGCCAGATTAGTGATACTGAAACTACAAAGCCTATTATTGCCTCGGCAGCCAATGGTTTCACAAATGCTAAAAATAAAGTGCTTGCAGATGGAGCTATCACCGGCACAGGTTTCAACTTAGAAACGTATAAAACTGATGTACAAAATGCTATCACCTCTGCCAATTTTTTCAAACAAAATACCCAGCAATTTACATTCTCCAATACGGCGCCGCCCCACGATTTTGTTATCAATACAGATGTGATATATAAAGCTGATTTGATTGATGATTTGTTCAAACAACATTTTGACCAAAAAAGGCAAGGTTTGATGCTTGGAAATTATCTCGCCAAAAACCCGGGTTTGGAACACGCCGGCGGTGTATTGCGTGGCGGTACTTTTGTATTGGTATATACGGCTAATGACAGTGCAGTAGTTGCCGATTTTATGCTGCCTTATGCCAACATTGATAATGATATTGTACCTGATCCTATTGTTGTAAAACCACTGCCATTACCTCAGATTCCCCAATTTGATGTACCCAAATTGTTCGAAAAAATTCCTACTTATCAAAAATTGTTCAAGGCTCAATTAGATCCTATTGCAGAAAGCCTGAATACAACCATCACACAAACCGATGTAAAAATACCGCCTATAGTAAAAATTCCGATTAATACTACAGCAGACATAGGTAATATCTTAAGAAATACCACTGGTATTGGTTCTGTAGTGTTCACCGGCGGAGGCACTACCAATCCTGCAGATACCACTGGCTCTAATCCCGTCGTAAATGTTGCCGGAGCAGATGTTTCAGCAGTGCTGGAAGATTTTCGTAATAAGCAGGAGGAGGTAGCAAAGTTGCCCGCCGATGCGCCAGACAGGCAGGCAAAAGAACAGGCATTGCTGCAGGCTGCTTCCGCTTTAACAGAACAGCTCAACAAACCGGAGGTAACAAATAATCCCAATAACGCTTTGGTTGTAAAAAGTATATTATCGGATGTACACTCAAGCACAGGTCTTGTACAAACAGAAGCCCTGAAATCGGAGGCTGCTAATGTTACTACTATAGCAAATACTATTAACAGAGGGTTTAACCTAAGGCAATGATATGACAATTGATGTAACCATACGAAAGCAAAAGATAAAAGTAGTAACTACCAGCGAGCAGTATGCACTTCAGATACGCAAGCACTTGAATGATCGGTTGCAATACGATTTGATAACCGTTTTAGAGACCATTTTTTCGGGCAAACTTTCATCAGATGAGTACATTACTATTGATAAATTAAAGATTGATTTGGGAACGATAACACCCGATGTTTTTGAGCAACATTTTGTAGAGCTAATAGCGCCAAAGCTGAAAACAGCATTGCAAAAACTGGCAGAACAAAATGGAAGTTCATTATTTAATGAGGAAACAAATGCAGCAATTGCTGGTTTACATTCCAATTCAAAACAAGCGCAGGAAATAAAAGCATTGTTGTATTTTTTGGAACATGGCATTTATCCGTGGTGGTATAAAAAAGAGGAGCAAGAAACTCCAACCACATTGCTCGCTAACTTATCAAAAGAAGCAACAGATACGTTATTGCTGAGTATCTTATCAATACAAAAAAGCAGTTCCGATGCCGGAAGAAAGGTTATTGAACGCCTTTTCATTCACTTGTCAGAAACCCGAAATGAAAGTATTATTCATCAACTTTTGAGTCTGTATCATAGTAGTGCGCTTACCAATAATGTTGAAGCATTAATCGACAACAAACAGGACCTCATCCAACTGTTTTCAATTACAGTAAAAGAATTTTATAAAAATGTCTTTCAATTAATAATAGATGAAAACACCGAAAAGGATCGAAATGCTATTAATAGTTTTATAGACCAGTTAAGTAAACGCTATAAAATTTTCACTGAAGAATCAAGGCGTGAAGTTGATTTATCAAATTCAACAAATACTTTAAAAGATACCCTTGACTTAAATAAAAAGAAACAAGCATCTACATCTTCTAAAACAGAGCAGGAAGGCATTTATATATCTAATGCCGGACTGGTTTTATTACATCCGTTTTTACCACCTTTTTTCAAAGCATCAGGTTTATTAAATACACAAGATCAGTTTATCTCTGTAGCTGCCCGGCAAAAAGCTGCCGTTTTGTTGTACTATCTGCAATGCAATGATGAGCAGTATAAAGAATGGGAAATGGCTTTCAACAAAATCATTTGTGGTATTCCTGTTGAGGATATACTTCCTGCTGGGATAGCAATTGCTAAGAATGAGCAGGAAGAATGTAGAGCCTTGTTGCAAAGCATGGTAGATTATTGGGATGCTTTAAAAGGAGCAAGCATAGAAGCAGTGCAAAACACCTTTATACTTCGCGAGGGAAAAATTACACTTAAGGAAGATCATTGGTTATTGCAGGTGGAAAGAACAGGTGTAGATATTTTGCTGGAAAGGTTGCCCTGGAGTTACAGCACTACCAAACTACCCTGGTTAAACCAGTTAATATATACTGAATGGTAACTGCAAACAACATATTAAAAAAAGAGTTGCATTATTTGAATGCAGTGGACTTACTCAAAGAAATAGAGTGGTTTAACAACGTATTGGATACAAGAATAAAATTACATTTAGCACAAGAATGCGCTTATACAAGTATTTACGAAATAGCCTGTCCGGATTATACAGCATCGGAATCAGTATTTGCAGAATTTATTAATTTTTACCAGTTAACATTTAGTGAACGCATTGTATTGATGCTTGCATTGGCACCACATGTTTACCCGCAAATGCTGGATGTATTTTTCTCACGTAATCAACATACCGAAAGAGGTTACACCGAATTTGGCGGACTAAAAGGTGCAGCGCACAGCGGCTTTTTGCCAACGGGCGAAACGGTGTTATTCATACTGGCTGGCAACGATTTGAGCAAGCGCTTTAAAGTGCAGCAGTTGTTTGATGCAGAGCACATTTTCAGGCAGCATAACATCCTTTATCTCACTGCTGCACCGGCTAACGAACCCTTTTTTAGCGGGCAGTTATTAATTAACGAAGAGTATGTAGATTTCTTTACCGGCGGGCAATTACGTAAGCCGGTATTTAGTATGGATTTCCCTGCTAAAAGAATAAAAACCACCCTTGACTGGGATGATTTAGTGCTCGATGAACATACAATGGAACAATTAAACGAAATTAAAATCTGGCTGGAACAAGGTAATAAGTTGATGAATGACTGGGAAATGAAGAACAGGTTGAAGCCGGGTTATAAAGCCTTGTTTCATGGCTCTCCGGGTACTGGTAAAACCTTAACAGCCGGATTGTTTGGCAAACTGGCAAACCTGGATGTTTACCGGATAGACCTGTCCATGGTGATCTCAAAATACATTGGCGAAACAGAAAAAAATCTGGAGAAGGTTTTTAAAAAAGCAGAACACAAAAACTGGATATTATTCTTTGATGAGGCTGATGCTTTGTTTGGCAAGCGCACTTCCATTTCGGATGCGCACGATAAATATGCTAACCAGGAAATTGCTTACTTATTGCAACGACTGGAAGATTATAACGGCTTAGTTATTCTATCGTCCAATATGCGTAGCAATGTGGATGAAGCTTTTGGCAGAAGGCTGCAAAGCATCATTCATTTTCCTATCCCAAAAGCGTCCGAACGCTTAAGGTTATGGCAGCAATCATTCAGTAAACATTGTGTTTTGGCAAATGATATAGACATAGAATATGTGGCGGAAAAATACGAATTGGCTGGCGGCTCTATCATCAATATTGTTCAATATGCCTCGCTCATGGCTTTACACCGTAATGAAAATAGTATTCGTTATAAAGATATTCTGGAAGGCGTTAAAAAAGAATTGAGAAAAGAAGGTAAAACGATATGAGTGAATGTTTTTGAATGGCACTGATAGCATAAATACAACTCGGGTTAGATATTCAAAGCGAAAGAATAAAACAAAAACCAGTAAAAGTTAAGTATTCATGAAGGCTTGTATTGCAAAGGAAAATAAGCATGCTCATTCTGCTTCATCTTACAGCAGCAAGCCATCGTTTGTGGTGCAAACAAAGCTGGAAGTAGGGCAACCGAATGATACATACGAGCAAGAAGCCGATGCAGTTGCAGCTAAAGTAATGCGCATGCCTGATCCCGACTTTGTACAGCGAAAATGTGCCAAATGTGAGCAAGAGGATAAAGAAAAAATACAGCGCAAAACCATTACTTCCGTTCAAAGTAAAAGTGATGGCAACACTGCTATTAACAATACCGTAGCCAGTTCCATTCAATTCTCAAAAGGTAAAGGCGCATCGCTCGATACAACCACCAACTCCTTCATGAGCAGCCGTTTTGGAAGCGATTTTAGTACTGTAAAAATTCATACGGATGGCGAAGCCGTTCAAATGAACCGGGAGTTGAATGCAAAAGCTTTTACCGTTGGCAATGATATTTATTTTAATGAAGGACAATATCAACCAAATTCAATTGAAGGAAAACAATTGCTGGCACATGAGCTGACGCATGTAGTGCAGCAGAACAAATTTGGCAAAATGATTTCTGCCAAATATATCACATGCGCTACACGATATAAAAATCTAACGGATCGTATTCAGGATAGGGAGAATTTTGAAACAAGGTTGGCCGGAAATATTGATTCTTGGACACCCTATTTAATAGACAAGATTAATCCGATGGTGGACGAAATATTTGATACAAAGGATGAAATCGGCTGGCTTGGAAAAATCGGTGATCTTGTATTGGGCACAATTACTGATCTTGTAGAAAAAGCATTACCAATAATAGGTTTGCATGTCCTAGGAGCATTGATTGATGTTTGCAAGGATCTTTATTCATCAAGTTCAGAAGATGATCTCAAAACTCAAAAAAAGTTAGTTTCAGAAAGTACAATTAAAGCGTTAGTCTCTTATAAAGACTCGGAGTTAAAAAATGGCAAGGATTATATTAAAGATGAGTTTGAGAAAATGAAAAAAAACAATAAAGATGCTTGCTGGCTAAAATCCCAGGAAATGTTTAATAATATAGATGATAAATTTCCAAGAATATCGGAAACGAATTTTTCTAAGGTTGCAGATATTGCAGGCGGGTTAGTAAATAAAGTCATGTATTTGAAAAGTGTATTTGAAAACTTTCAAAGTACCGGTCTGCTTCCATCTGAACAAAGGCAAAAACAGTACGAGGATTGCAAACGTAGGTATTACCCTGAAAATGGTATGCCTACGCAAGCACAAATAGACAATGCATCTGAAAAATGTTATTATTTAACTTTCCCCTATGAGTATGAAACCGAAGCAGACACGCTTGTAAAACAGATTAAACAGTAAGAGCATTACATAGCAATAAGAATCAATTTTTATCGGATAATTACCAGTAGGTGGAATTTCGGTTTTCAAACGCAACTGCAAAAAATAGGATTAGATATTAAAACCCTTATAGATGGCGCTGCAGAAAAAGAAAATAAATGCTAATGATAGAGAAGCAGTAATAAAGAGATTGATGATTTTTGACGAAAGAAATAGCTCCAAAATATTTCTGGATAATATAAAAGGGACACAATAAGAGTCAATGGATTGAAAGAAATATCCTGATTCAGTAAAAAATTAAAATACCTCAAAGTAGAGGGATAGGTAATTCAAGCTAAATTAACAGTTTAGTGCACTTAATAACTTTTATGAAAATGAAGTAGATGCTGTTGCGGATAGAGCAATGCGAATACCGGAAGTAATTTTGTAAATTTTACGAGGATTTATAAAAAAAGAAAGATCATTATAAGGCATATTCATTTCATCTAATATGTGTTTGTTAATAGTTAATTATATTTAAATAACATTATATGTCATTTAAATCTGTAAATACTGCTACAAGTAAATCAGCCTCTCCAGCAGTAGATACAGTTTTATTGCCTACACAAAACGGTTTTTCGCAAAAGGAAAACTCAGCTAACAAGTCACAAATAACAGGAATTTATATTCAACCCAAACTCACCGTAGGCGCACCCGACGATCCTTATGAAAAAGAAGCCGATGTGGTTGCAGACAAAGTAATGCGAATGCCGGAACGGCCTTTTATACAGCGCAAATGTGCAACATGTGAAAAAGAAGAAAAGATACAAAGACAGGAAGCTGATGATGAGGAAGAGGAACTGATACAAACAAAACCAATAAATAATGTTTTAAGTGTTCAGCGTAAATGTGAAGAATGCAAAAAAGAGGAAGAAAAACCTTTGCAGAGAAAACCACTTCATAGCGGGATGCCTGCTTTTCTTCAGGCTAAATCTACAAGTGCTGCGCCCGAAGTATCTAACGATCTGGAAACATCCATACAAGCTTCAAGGGCAAGCGGCGGTAGCATGGATGTGCATACAAAATCCTTCATGCAAAATCGCTTCCAAACCGGATTTGAAGATGTTAGAATCCACTCCGATAGCAGTGCCGCGCAAATGAATAAGCAACTGAATGCAAAAGCATTTACCGTAGGCAATAATATTTATTTTAATGAAGGGCAATATCAGCCACATACAAGCGAAGGCAAAACACTGCTGGCACATGAGCTGACACATGTAATACAGCAAAACAAAAGTCTGCCGCTTGCTCAACCTGTACAGCGCCAGGAAGCAAGTACCGATACTGCTGTAACAGACAGTGTTTGCAGTGCGTATAATCAACCTGTTACATCGGCAGCCACTCCAACTGAAGAAAGTAAAACACCTGAAGCACCGGCAGAACCATCGCCTGAAGTAAAACCGGCAGCCACAAAACCAGCAGCAGCAAAACCTGTAGCTAATAAAAGCACAAAGCCCGTTAATAAAGCAGAAGAGAACAAGGCAACAACAGCATCGCCCGATGAAAATGAAAAAAAGAAAGTACCTGATGATCCTGCATTTAATGCAGTAATCAATGAAACACATAAAAAAGCCAAAAAGCAAAAGCAACATGAAGGAGCGGATATAAAGGTACAGCATGCTGAAGATGCTGCTAACGTTAAGGATGAACAGGCCATTGCATCGGGCGCAACGGTGCTGGCGGTAGATGAAAAAGTAAATGAAGAAAAGCAAAAACCAAAGGAGTTTAATGCAAATGAATTCAAACAGCAATTAAAAGAAAAAATAAGCAGCGGCGTACCCAATGAAGAAGCAGGCGCAAGGGAATTTATAAAAGATGATAAACAGGTAAATGCGATAACAGAGGGCACAAAAAATAATGTCACCAAAGCTCAGGACGAGGTTGTAAGTGACGCTAAAAGAATTAATGCTCCAACGGAAGGGGGTGATAAGAAAAGCGAAATTTTCACAAGTCCCGGAATTGAATATAAGGCAGAGCAAACCGGGCCAAAACCAGTAATTACGAACCCGGAGAGAGCTATACCTAAACCAGTGAGTGAGGAGGAACTGCAGATGGATAAGGAACATGATGCAGACTCTCTTGACAAAACAATGGAAGAAAATGATCTTACAGATAATCAGTTAGCAGAGTCGGAAGAACCAAAATTTATTGACACTTTACAGGAAAAACAAAACTCGCAAAAAGAATTATGTAAAATACCTAACAAGCTGAAAGCTACAGAAGATACCCAGTTGCAGCAAAGTACCGGTGTTGCACAGCTTGCGCTGAATAGTGGCATGAACAATATGTACTTAAACAGAGATGGTAAATTAAAAAGTGTTGAACAGGGGCAGCATAACGTACAATCCGAGGAAGAATTACGGCTGCAGGATTATTATAATAAAATAAAACTTATTTATGCTACTACTGAATTAAATGTAAAAAACAGTTTAGCCTATCTTGAATGCATTGTAAGCTGCACATTTGAAGAAGCCATTGCAGCAGCATTTGAAACCTTCAAAGACCATGTTACGAAACGGTTAGATTATTATTATGACTGGCATATTATTAACCCGGATTATGAGAAGGAAGATAAAATGACCCGGGCTTTTGTAAATGTGCCTCTGGATGAAAAAATAGCTGCACTGGAATACCGCATGCTTTTCTTGCCACCCAATAGCCCGGAAAAAGCCGGACTCCAAACAAAAATTGATGATCTCAAAAGCAAGCGGACCAAGCTAAAAATTGAGCTGATATTTGAAGAGGAAAAAGCACTCTTTATCAGCACCATGGATATTGCTATTGATAAAATAGCTGATATGGTTGCTGCAGGCTTAAATGAAGCCAAAGCGATCATCAGTAAAGGTAAAGCTGCCGTAGAAGAAGAATTCTGTTGCCTGGATGATGCTACTAAAGCAAAAGCCAAAGAAACTACCGATGATTTTATTTCAAAGTTCAGCGACCTTAACGACAAAGTAAATGATAAGGAAACAGAACTAAGTGATACCCTTGCCAAGCAATACAATGAAACGGCTTCGAAACTAAAAGACACATTTGAAACAATAAGAAAAGAAGCTGCCCTTAGCTGGTGGGAAAAAGCATGGAGAAAAATTAAAGAGATAGCACTCATCATTTATGATTTAGGCAAAACATTATTAAATATTCTTATCAAAGCAGCCAGTGTAATTGGCGATATTATCAGGCATCCTATTCGCTTTTTTGAAAATCTGATAGAAGGTATTACGAGAGGCTTCAAAAATTTTGTAAAAAATTTACCGAGGCATCTGGAAGAGATTATTTTCAGGCTCATCATGGGCGTGGTACCACCGGAAATTACCTTACCTGCACAATGGGATGTAAAAGGCATATTTTCTTTTGTGCTGGATATTTTAGGGTTATCAAAAGCAAATATCCGCAAACAAGCTGTGGATAGATTTGGCGCGCCGATAGTAGAAAAGCTGGAACAAACATTTGAGCTGTTTGTTATCTTCCGCAACGAAGGTTTTGCCGGTCTTTGGGAATACATAAAAGAAAAAATCGGCAACCTCAAAGATGCCATTATTGAAGAGGTTAAAACATTCTTCAAAGAGTCCATTATCCAGGCCGCTGTTGAATTTTTAATCAGTGCGCTTACCCCGGCTTCGGGTTTTATCAAAGTATGTAAGTCCATCATCAACATTGTAATATTCTTGGTAAAAAACCTGCAAAATTTATTAAAGCTGCTGGATAACATTCTTGATTCGCTGGCAGACATTGCTGTTGGTAAAGTAGATAAGGCAGCAAACAAAGTAGAGAATGCTATCACCGATATTTTGTTGGTAGGCATTAAATTCTTGGCTGCATTGGTAGGCATTAACCTCGATAAGATACAGGCTAAAATTTCGAAGATTATTAATGCTGTTCGCAACCCCGTTAATCGTGCCTTAAAATGGCTGTTTGATAAGGCGGAAGCATTTGCAAGAAAAACCGGCTTACTTACATTAATTGCAAAAGGAAAAGAAAAGTTTGAAGCGGGTAAAGAATGGGCAAAAGAAAAAGTGGAAAAAGGAAAAGAGATGGCTATCGGAGCAGGTAAGAAAGTGTTAGGATGGCTGGGAATAAGAAAGACGTTTAAAGATGATAAAGGCGAAAACCATCAAATTTATTTTAAAGGAAAAGCAGCATCAGCCGATCTGTATGTTGCATCTAAAAACCCGAAAACTGTTCCCACGCTTTTAGCTGCTATTTCTAAGTTTTTTGCTAAGCCTGGTAATGCTTATTCACAACAATACAGCACTGCTGTAAAATTGAATAAGGAAATTGAAGTTTTAAAGAGTAGGCTAACCAACGCGCAAAATACAAATGCAGATAAAGACAATGTAGATATGAATGAAAAAATGGAACAGTTAGCAGCAACATTACCTCCGTTAATGACACTCACCGGAGGAACAGAACCGCCGCCATTGGTAAAGCCTGCGTTTGCCAACGGCGTGAAAGCAAACAACTTTGAGGTGTTTTTTATAAAGAAGGGAAGAACAGGTGGCGGAAGCACTGCAAACACCAATTCCGGGGCAACATTAGCTGGCTGGATGAAGATTCAGCAGGCAGGGCTTTCCGATGAGGCAGCATGGGTTAAAATGCACTTGTTAACCGAGCAGTTGGGTGGTCCTGCATTGGACTCAAACTTAACTCCGGCGAGGCGTGAAACAAACACCTTCTTTTACAATAAAATAGAAAAGCATGCTATTGATGCGGTTTCGGATAATAAAGTTATCTGGTATAAGATTGCTATAACTTATCATGGTGCTCCTGACAATGATTACCCTAATCATGTATCAATGGAGTGGGGACCTTACCAGTTTAATGAAGATAACAGCCAATGGGAAAAGAAAGCGCAGGGCACTCTTATAGATGGAGAAAAAGTGGGCGGATCTGACAGCCAGGATCCCGCGGTACCCGATTTTTCGGGAAGTGCTATTATTCCCAATCTGAACGATCCCTTAATTGGAAGAGTAAAAATTGAAAAATTGGCAACAGGATTAAGCAGACAGTTTGCTGAATTTGTGCAGCAGGTGCGATCAGAGGCAACTTTCAAAAACGAAAATACAATGCAAAAGAGATTGAAGGATGCTTATAAACAGCGAACTATTCCTATTGATAATTTTGAAGAACAGGTTGACGCTTTAGTTTCCCAGGCCAATAAAACTTATACAATACAAAGAGTTTGATTATGGATTATCAAAAAGAATTTAATGAAATGCTAAACTCCTTAAAAGCTTGTCCAAATGTTACAGTTACTGAGGAGGACTTTTTTGTGAAAGAAGAAATTATTCCTTCCTTTTTTAAAAAGTATAAACATTTAAAAATTATTGAAGAGGAGATAAAAGTTTTAAACGATAATAAGATAGTTTGGGGCTACACTCAAGCCTCTGGAAACACGCTTCCAATGGGAGAGACACATCTTATTAGTATTGAAAAAATAATTTCAACCAAATCGAAATTAGAAGTAAGAATCCGGAATAGTGAAGCGGAAGAAATTCTTGCAGAGCTACTTCCTTTTGACGATCATCCTAATGCTGGTGATGGTATTATGGGATGCCTGAGATGGATGAATGACCAATATGAAATATGGTTGTGCGATGCGCATTTAAATTGTTTTAAAATGAATTTCGGGCTTTCCGAATATTTAAAAAAGCTCATCGAATTAAAAGCTATGTATGGCTGGCAATATCTCTTTGCTGAGCTGGATATTAAAAGCGATGCTTTCAAGGTTATTCGTAAAGAACTTAAAAACAGACTTACAATTTTACATAAATGTTTTCCCAATTTGCCTGTAGACAGTTACTTGAAAAAATTATAAACTATTCTCTTTTATAAATAAGACCAGACAAAGCCTTAATCAGCATTTACCAGAAGTATTTCACTAAAACCTTCTATAAAAAAATTATAAAAGTAGCGTTGCGCAGATGTGATCTTGTTTACTGTTATTTTCTTTAATCATCATATTTTATGCTCCAGCAAAAGCACTATTTTTTTCCATCTAAGCTGATTAACATCCGTTACTGCTTCTCTATTCGTGTACTCCAGTACTTTATACATATTATATGAAAAAGGTGGCTTGGTCAAATCCAAATAATGGAAATCACCCTCATGTATATCGTGATTATCTGTTGCATCTTCCGGGTTGATGCAGTTAGTAATGAGCGCAAATTTATACTTCTCAATTTTTGGTATAAATGATATGATGGTTTGATTTGGCCAATGCTGTAAAACATCTTTAATAAGGATTAAATCAGCATCCGGAAGTTCATCAGGAATACCATCAAGAGATTGGAATTGAATATTGTTTGAACGGTATGTTTTGTTATGATTATCAATTAGTGAATCCACTACATCCAATCCTAAATATTGTACATTGCCCCAATTCACCAATCGTGAAAACTGCCAGTCACCACAACCATAATCTATCACACTTTTAATCTCTTTATCACGAATAAATTGTTCCAAAAACTGCCGGTATATTTCCGTATTTTCAGGCAATGAGCCTTCGCCTGAGCCTTGTCCCCAACCATGATTGACGTAAATGCCAGTGAAAATATTTTTCATGTTTATAGCGTGTTAGGTAGTTACGGAATAATGGAAATAGAATCTTATTGAGTGCTTATATGCGATGAGTGGAAGGCTGGCTTTTTACCAGTTGTGCGTCCAAAAGGTAAGGCAATAAGCTTTTGGAAATACGGCTGCAATTTCTTCTATACTTTTGTTTTGAAGTGTTTGTGCCAGTTGCTGCCTGTCTTCTTTAAAATATTTTCCATTGTTCCAGCCCGTAAAATGAATCCAGTCAAAAGGATAAATTAAATCATGCTCATACACAATGGAATGCTCAGGCTGGTATTTATAAAAAGCCCACTGCAACCGGAATGGCCCTGCATGTTTTTCTACGGTTTGTTCTGCCGGAGGTGCATTTTTTGCATCAGTTGCCGCTTTGAGCCAAAAGTCAAGCCCGGGACGTGATGCCATAAAGGCATTGGGAATTTTATAATAATCATTGTCCAATGACGTGCTGCCTAATACCAGTTCGTATTCTTTTAATAAAGGAGAAAAATTTTTTAAACAAATAAAATCCAGATCCACATATATACCACCATATTTATGCATGTACAAAAACCTGCAAAAATCAGCCTTTTTTATATTGGGTGATAAAGAGGCGTAGAAGTCGTAAAAATCCGGATAATACTCTTTCACCAAATCTGTATTTTGGGCATCCGTCCAAAACATTTTTTCCCAATCAGGATGGCATATTTGCCATGAATCAATCCAGCTTTTTTTGTACACATCAAAAGGAATATGTTCATCTTTCCACGACTGATGAATGATGTTGGGTATTTTGCTGATCATAGGAAATGCTTTCAGTTACGATGAATAGTTTAGCAATGATTACTCACCTTTTTTGCAACACTATCAAACTCTCCGCCTGCTTTATTTTCTGGTATGTTCCTGTATGTAAAAGTTCATCCACAAATGCAATCACACCGGGAAAATAATGAGCATAATCATGAAAGGCAACATATCCGCGACTTACTATCCATGCTTCAAAATGCCAGAAATCTTTTGCAACGCTTGGATAGTCATGCAGTCCATCAATGAACAATAAGGAAATGGGTTGCTTCCATTCCACATCATAGGAGTATTCTTTTATTGGTTCAACCAGTTCAGCTATGCCTGCATTTTGGATGTTTCTGTTAAAGCTTTCCAATGAAGAAGGAACAGATTCAAGCCCCTGATCTACTGCGCCCAACTTGCCATCATGGGGATCGATAGCATACACTTTCGCATCTATACCCAATGCTTTTATAATATTCCCAAAAAGAATAGTAGATTTTCCATGATAACTGCCAATTTCTACAATAGCATAAAAAGGTTGTAATTCTTTAAGTGCTTTACCGGTAATAGCAATCAGCAGGTCTGCCTCGTGGTCAGTTAGCCAGCCTTCAATTTTTTTTATTTGTTCTATTAATGATAATGCAAGCACTAATGCGCTGGATGAATCATCTTCGCAATGTTCCTTTTTACTTTCAATAAAGTAATGATTATTATGCTCCCTGATGTATTTGCGCAAAGGATGTTCATATTTTCGTTCAACGGGGTGAATCCAGTATGCATCTGTTTTATTGAAAGCGCAAGCCGCATCTTGTAAAGTATATGACTTCTTATATTTTACAAAGTCGTAGCTACAGGGATTTGCAACAATATCATACCCCATCAGTTTGACGAGCGTAGGTAAAATCACTTCTTCTGTAGCCCATATTGTTGTCTTCGTCATTATTTCCTGCAACTGCTTATTTTCTTTAAACAGTTTAATCAGATCCCGCACCGCATCTGCCATAAATACCGATGAAGGCCAAAAGGTCCAGTGTACAAATTGAGATTCACCTTTAGGAAATTGCTTTAAAAAAGGCTTCCATAAGTCATATTCCTGAAAAGCCTGAATAGCCGGCCATACATCCGAATCAGTAGCATCATCAGTTGATATCCTTTTAGGTTTATTAGAAAACATGCCAATGTCAGATGCGGAAGATAGAAATGCTCCAACATATTCCCGATATCCTGAACGTATCAGCAACTGGTCGGAATCAACACAGGTAAATGTATCAAACGATAAATTTTCCAGGGCAAATTGCATACAATCCAATGCAAACGGATGGAGGTAACCATGTTTTACGGGGCAAGGTTTGGGATGTATGATTGCCCCAAACCGGTTATATGGAAATTGGCTTTTAAAAAGGTTCGTATTTTCACCGCCATTATACAGCAGAATGACCGATGCCCGATCGTGATAATGCAGATTGCGTACAAGATCAATAATACAATTTTCATCTTCATGTACGAGGCATGCATATACATTTTTTATTGTTTTTGCAGGAGTGTGTATAAGACGCTCTTGTATAGGATGCCCGTTTATTTTTAAGTGCGCTGCTTCGTCATTCTGGTTATGATAGCACACCCAATCGCCATCAATAATTGTACGTATTGTTTCTGTAGGATAGCTATGCCACCATCCGCCGTCTGTTTTTTTAGGGCTCACATTGTTGTCGTGAATCATGTGTACGGCAATGCTGCTATCACTTAATACCTTTACACGGTCGGGAGGTGTTGCCCATACAAATAAACCATCCATGCCTACATTCACATCTGCAAACGGATGCTCATTCCACAATTCCTTTTTATAACATAGCGAACTCCCTAACAACCAGGTGCGCTGGTCGGGTGGATAAACGTATTGGTAGGCATCACCATTGCGGAGATCATAATAGAGTAGTTGATTAATACCACAAAGATCCTTTCCTTCCGTTAGTAACGTATTCACCTGATAAGCTAAACGCCTTGGGGCATACCAGTCATCATCGTCCCAATTAGCAATGATACTTCCCAACGCGTATTCACACGCAAGATTTAGCTTAGCGCCAAGACTAATTTTATAGTCTAAACGATAGTATTTGACAGATGGAGTATCCGGTATTAAGTCCTTAACTGCATCAGTACCATCATCAATAATTATCAATTCTTTATGCGCATATTCCTGCCTTAAGAAATACCGTATAGCCTGAGGCACAAACCTTCTCCTGTTGTATGTAGGCATGATGCAGGATACAAGCAGTGGAGCAGTATTATTCATATACAATCTTTTTAGGTTACAGGTATGATAGTATAAGAAAACTGTATAGTTGTCGAAGACAGATAGTATAAAGCAAACAGCGAATACAAGCTATTTACCGGGCATATACTCTTCTGCAGTAAGTTTTATTCCAGTCTTTTAAATCTGTTTTAGCTTTTGTATTACTCCGGACTATGGTTGTAATGTTATCAGTCTGTATGTATATATACTTAAATAATGAAGCTTGGGATAAATCATTATCAATAGCACCTTAAAGATAAAGGAATAAATTATCGTCTGTTAACCCGTATTCAAATATACGGCCTATCTACTAAGTACAGGCAATGTATTTAATTATATGAAAAGCTATATAAAACAAGAACTACAGGTTCCGTGCAAAGGAGTTAAGCGCTTGCTATAACAATAGCAATATGCAGCATTCAACACTTCTGTTCATCCTTAGCAATCGCTGTGCAGCCACTTACTCTTTCAAAAAACGTGTCACTTTTTCTGCAAATGCTTTAGTGCTCCAGGCAGTATTATGCTCGCCGGGAACCGTCATAAATGTTGCGCCGGGTATCATAGCCGCCAGTGTTGCACCATTGCCATTTGCGCTGTCTTTATCTCCGCAAATAACAGCTACCGGAATATGAATTTGCTGTAGCTCGGCAGCACTGGTGGACGGCTGCTCTTTTTGTTGAAAAGCCAGTGCCTGTATGTCCAATCCGTTCTTTTTTGCATTATTTACCATATCGTGTAATGCGGCTACCGTATCGGCAGCCAGCGCATGGTAAAACTGTATGCGGCGTGGCCATTGCGGATTGGTAAATTGCTCGCCCATGCCACCAATTACTGCTTTGGTAATGCGTTTATCCAATACTAATAATCTTGCTGTAATAATAGAACCGCGCGAATAACCAATCACATCATACGTTGGCAGTTGAAGCAGCGTTGCAAGCTGCATGACATCTTTTGCCTCTGCATCGTTGGCATACGCTTCAGCAGTATGTGGTTTATCGGAGCGCCCGTTGCCACGAAGGTCTAAGATAATTACTTTATAGCCGGTTTTTACCAATGTATCGTACAGCAAAGTATGCTTCCAGTTGTTGCCCGTATTCATAAAACCATGCACTAAAATCACTGGTGCGCCGCTACCCTGCACTTCGTAATAAATGTGTGTACCGTCGGATGCTGTAAAGTAGTTGCCATTCGAAGCTAAATTACCCTGCTGTGCTAATAAATAAAGCGGCAGTAAAAAGATAAAAAGCAGTAAGTATTTCATGGATGTGGTTATTGTAAACAAATGTAGCAGTTTATTGCATCTTTGCTTTCACCGCGGAGAGCAGGAGCAAATGAAGTTTACGCAGCGTTTCATAAATATTTTGCTTTCCCGCTTTACTACAAACAAAAGAGTGAGGTACTGACATAAACGTTGAAGATTCTACAAAAAACGCGCTGCGAGAAACTCTATTTACTCCTGCTCTCCGCGACGGAATTCCTTTTTTTTGCTCCCTTTCTTTTTACTTCTTTTGCATAATATTATTTTGTATGCCAAATGAAAATAACATTCACGTAAGTTCCGAATTAGGTGCGCTGCAGCGTATTATTATTCATAGCCCTGATGGTGGTATTGGCAAAATTGTACCTAGCAAATTTAAAGACTGGTTGTACGATGATACCGTTTTTTTGAAACAAATGCGGAAAGAGTACAACGATTACGTAAAGCTATTGCTGTACTTTTTAGACCCCGAAAAAATACCACATATCCAGGCCTGCGAAAAGCAACAAACAGATGACAGCCAGCTCGATTGTTTTAAGCCTGGCAACCCGGCTTATTTCAACAGCGATAAGGTGTTGGATGTAGAATACCTGCTTGCAAAAGTGCTGCGCGACAGCCACTTGCGCGACCGCATTATTGCTTCGGTTTGCGCTATTGAAGGTTGCAGCTATGCCACCGAAAAACAACTGTGCGAAATAGCAGATGAACACGAGTTGGCCAAAGTGCTCATCACCGGCGTATTACCGCAAAAGAATCCTAATAAAGTACAATTTGTTTTTCAGCCGTTACCCAACTTTATTTTTACCAGAGACATCAGCATAGTTATCAACAATTATTTATTGCTAAGCAAAGCAGCCACCGAAGCGCGCGAAAGGGAATCCTTGCTTATGCGCTACATTGCCTATCATGAGTTGTTTACCGATAAGCAGGAGTATGTAATTGAGATTAATGAATCGAATGATTTTTTCTTGTTGGATGAAGTACAGCAACAGCAGCGCAAAACATCGCTGGAAGGTGGCGATATTATGATGATTGCACCTAACCACATATTGGTAGGTTGTAGTGCGCGTACTACACCTAGCGCTGTAAATAAAATTGTACATGCTGTATTTAAAAATAAAACCGGTATTGAAAAAGTAACAGTCATAAAAATACCAAGCCAGCGTGCCATTATGCACATAGACACGGTGTTTACGCATGTGCGCAAAGACGTGTGGGTACTGTTTGGCCGCTTTTCGGAAGTGCTAATGCGGGAGCGCAATGAACAAAAATTTTCTTATTACGACGACTTTACCAATAACGATGAAACGTTTGAAGAAGTAGAGATTATCCGTTTTTACAAGCCGGCACACATCACCTACAACCCCGCTGCGGATTACCGGCAGGATATTGTATTTAAAGGCATGGAAGATTTGCTGCGCAACATTAGTATTAAGGATTTTGATGTGCCGGAAAACGAAGTAAAAATTGTGTATAGCGGGAATAATATTTTTCCGTATGATGAGCGGGAACAATGGACTGATTCCTGCAATTTATTAGCGCTTAAAGATGGAGTAGCTATTGCTTACGACCGCAACGAAGAAACACTAAAGGCTTTCAAAGAGGCTGGTTTTAGCATTAAAAAAGCAGAAGAGTTGTTTAATGATTTTGAAAGCAGCGAGCTCACGCCCGAAAAGGTAAAGGATACGATTATTATTTTATCGAGTAATGAATTGTCTCGTGCACGTGGTGGTGCGCATTGCATGAGTTTGCCGTTGTTAAGAGCAGAGCTGTAGTTCTTTCTGAACCACAGAGCCATGGAGACACAGAGAAGCGCAGGGAAAATTTATTAAATAGCTCGGAGATAATTTTATGTATTGCGAGGAAATATTGCGGACTTCATCATTCCCAACTTTAAACATTAAACAAAAAAACAATGAAACAAACCGCCACTACCCTACTCATGATACGTCCTGCCTCGTTTGGATTTAACGCCGAAACGGCGGCCAGCAATGTGTTTCAGGGCAGTGTGCCGATGAGCGAACACCAAGTGCAGGTAAAAG
This sequence comes from Ilyomonas limi, assembly GCF_005233845.1. Lineage (GTDB taxonomy): Bacteria > Bacteroidota > Bacteroidia > Chitinophagales > Chitinophagaceae > Ilyomonas > Ilyomonas limi. The sequence goes on along the minus strand of NZ_SZQL01000004.1, from coordinate 210,726 downwards.
CAGTAGAGGAGTTTGACCGCTTTACCAATACATTAAAAGTGCATGGTATTGATGTATTGGTAATTGAAGACACGCCCTACCCGGTAAAGCCGGATGCCGTATTTCCCAACAACTGGTTTTGCACTTTGCAGGATGGCACTGTTGCAACTTTTCCCATGCACACTGCCAACCGGCGCATAGAAGTGCGTAACGATCTAATACAAACTTTAAAAGATAATTATATTGTAACCAACACCGAAGACTGGACCACTTACGATGCCGACAACTTGTTTTTGGAAGGCACCGGCAGCATGATCATAGACCATGAAAACAAGATAATTTATGCCTGCCTTTCGCCCCGCACCAATAAAACTTTGCTGGAACAATTTGCACAAGCGCATGGCTACACAGCAGTGAGTTTTCATGCTATGGATGAAAAAGGTATTGAAGTATATCATACCAACGTAATGATGCATATAGGAGTGGATTATACAGTAATATGTTTAGACACAATTAAAGATGAAACAGAGCGAAAACAAGTAGTGGATTCACTTAATAAAACAGGACATAAAATTATAAACATCAGTATGGAGCAGGTGCATCATTATGCCGGCAATATGCTGCAGGTAAAGAGTAATGATGGTGTACTTTATACCATACTTAGCCAGCAAGCTTACAATAGTCTGGACGGGCAGCAAAAGCAACAACTACAGGAGCACACCAATTTATTGCCTGTAAATATTGATACTATTGAGACCGTTGGCGGCGGCAGTGTACGTTGCATGATGGCCGAAATCTTTCTGCATAAAAAAAGAGTTGCAACAGCATGATACACCAGTAAGCTTCTCCTCCGAATCTTTCTTTATGCAAGTTGTTTTTGCTGTAACATGTAATTAATCTCAAACAGATAAAAATATTCCTTTGAAAAAGCTATTCATTGTTTTTGCATTAGGTGTTTTTGCCTCCTGCAGTAATGGCACTTCAACCAGCAATGCGCAGGATTCTGCTTCAAATGCAGTTGATTCTGCACAAACACAACAAAAAGATGTGGTAGATTCTGTTGCCAGTGCACAAAAAAGTAAGATTGATTCTATCAACCAACAGGAAGATGCATCTGTTGACTCTATTGCAGCAGCTAAGAAAGATTCCACTAAAAAATAAGCAATTAAATTTTTACTGCTGTTTTCTGTAAACAGAAAAACAGCAGTAAGTGGTTTTTTCAATAAGGCAAGCAACCGTTAGAGGCAGCCTTTATTTTTGAGAGGTTTTTTATTGTATATTGTTTATGCTTAATGGTGATATTGTAATGATGATGGTAATAAAACTTAATTAACGCTCCTATCCTACTTATTCCATTCTTTCTTAAATTGCCCTTTTATACCCAACACGCCGTTTATGAGAGTTGTGCCATTTTTTATTTGTGCTGTTATTACCATTGCATTAATAGTATTATTCAACATACAACTGCCGGTTGGCAGCAGCAAAACACCACGTCTGGGCTTTTTCTTATCACCACAAACCGGCTTTTGGCAAAATGCCGAAGATGTAAGTAAACGCTATGACGCCAACATCCAATCTGCCGGTTTGAGAGGCTATACAGAAGTGTATCTGGACAGCAATCTGATTCCGCATATTTATGCCGACAACGATGCCGATGCCTACTTTGCGCAAGGGTATTTACATGCAAAGTTTCGTTTGTGGCAAATGGAATTTCAAACCTATGCAGCAGGTGGCAGGCTGAGTGAAATAATGGGTGATTCTGCATCGGGTAAAAATTTTTTGGCAATAGATAAATTTTTCCGGCGCATGGGAATGGTATATGCTGCTGAAAATTCGTTGAAAGTAATAGAAAGTGACCCATCTTACAAAGCGGCACTCGATGCTTATACAGCCGGTGTTAACAGCTACATCAACAGTTTATCGGAGAAAAATTATCCTTTAGAATACAAGCTTCTCAACTATGCGCCCGAGCCGTGGACAAACATGAAAACGGCGTTGTTTTTAAAATTTATGGCGTACGATTTAGCCGGTTACGAGCAGGACTTTGAGATGACCAACGCCAGAAATTATTTTACGCAGCTACAATTCAACAAACTCTTTCCTTACGGGCAGGACTCATTAGAACCAATCATTCCCAAGGGCACTGCTTTTGCACCACCCGCAATTACACCAAAACCACCCGCCGATGCCGATTCGTTGTATTTTCATTTTAATGACAGCGTAGGTGTACCTCTAAAGCCTATTGTTCCCAATAAAAATAATGGCAGCAACAACTGGGCTGTTGCCGGCAGCAAAACAGCAAGCGGCAGTCCCATTCTTTGCAACGATCCGCATCTTGGTCTCAACCTGCCTTCGCTTTGGTTTGAAGTGCAGATCTCCACACCGGAGTATAATGTATATGGCGTAAGCTTCCCTGGTTCGCCTTCGGTTATCATAGGCTTTAATGATAGTTGTGCATGGGGCGTTACCAATGCTTCGCGCGATGTGAAAGATTATTACGAAGTGCATTTTAAAGACAGTACAATGCGTGAATATTGGTATAATGGCAAATGGCAGCCCACTACTTTTAGAAAAGAAGTAATTAAAATAAAAGGAAAGCCCGATGCAATAGAAAATATAGCGATGACCGTATGGGGACCGGTAATGTATGACCATAGTTATGGCGATAAAATGCACGATAATAAATACTATGCAATAAAATGGAGCGCACACGCAGGCAGCAACGAAGGCAAAACTTTTATGCTGCTCGACAGAGCAAAAAATTATAACGATTATGTAAATGCTATTTCCTTTTTCCAAACACCCGGACAAAACTTTGCGTTTGCTTCTAAAAAAGGCAACATTGCTATTTCGCAGCAAGGTGCTTTCCCGGCCAAATGGAAGCGGCAAGGACAGTTTATAATGGAAGGGAATAATGATGAATATGCGTGGCAGGGTACTGTTCCGCGTAACGAAAATGTGATTATGCTCAATCCTGCACGCGGCTTCGTAAGCAGTGCCAATCAATATCCTTACGATACGTCTTACCCCTATTACATGGGCGGCTCTTACGAGATGTATCGCGGCTTTATCCTCAACCGGCGGTTACGTGCCATGCAAAATATTACAGTTGATGATATGATGCATTTGCAGAATTACAATTACAACGTTTTTGCGGAAATGGCGCGGCCTGTATTGTTAAAGAATATGGATGAAACAAAGCTGAACAGTATTGAAAAAAAATATTTTGATATATACAAATCCTGGAATTTAAGCAGTGATGCCGATGCACCCGGCGCCAGCATTTTTGTAACGTGGTGGGACAGTTTGATGCAGTGTATGTACCGGGATGAATTTTCACGCACTACTTTGCCAATGCCGAATGTTGAGCACAGCACGTTATTAGAAGGCCTCTTAAAAGATACGGCTTACGAATTTGCCGATGACATTACTACTCCGCAAAAAGAAACTGTTTCGGACGAAGTGATGAAAGCGTTTAAAAAAATAATGCCGGTAATACAACATGCAGAGGAGAAAGATTCATTGGCCTGGGGCAAATTTAAAGATGGTGGCGTTAAGCATTTACTGGGCATACCGGCATTGAGCGATTTACATATCAATGCAGGCGGCGGCGTACACATTTTAAATGCCTTTTATAAAGATCACGGGCCAAGCTGGCGCATGATTGTAGAGCTTACGGATGAAACGAATGCATACGGTATTTATCCCGGCGGACAGAGTGGTAATCCAGGCAGTCCTTACTACGATAATATGGTTGATGATTGGGCAACGGGTAAATACCGCAGGCTGCAAATACTGCCAAAAAACCATTTTTCTACACAAAACACCAAAGGAAAAATTACTTTCACCCACTCTTAAATACACCATATGAAGTTTATTGTTGCGTTGCTGTTTACCGCTTTATTTGGTTATTTTTTACCACTATTTTTACCTTGGTGGTCGTTTGTCATTGCTTCTTTTATAGTGGCTGTTTTTATTCATCAAAAACCCTGGAAAGCTTTCCTGGCAGGCTTTATAGCCTTGTTGCTGCTGTGGGGTATTTACGCGGTTGTACTGGATAATCCCAACCAGCATATTCTTTCTACCAAAGTGGCGCAAATATTGCCTTTTAACGGCTCGTACATGGCGCTGATTATTACAACAGCTATTATCGGCGGCTTACTATCGGGCATGGCAGCATTGACGGGAAGCTACCTGAAAGAGGGGAAGGTCTGAACCGGAATTCCCGGGATGAATAGGATGATGAGGAAAATTAGAGAAGTTTATAAATTTAAAAATAAAAGAGAGCTAATCTATTTACGCTGTGCATCTCTGTGCTCTTCCCGTCTTTGTAGTTCAAAAGCCCGCAATACAATTACTTTTGGCAGCTAAACGGCGTTATTGAGATAATGATATGAAGCAAAGAGATTATAAAAAAGTTCCTTTATTATTAGTTTATTTATTGATGACACTTGCCGTAGCTGCACAAAAAATAACCGGGCGCATTACCGGCGAATTAGGTCAGCCACTTCCATTTGCGTCTGTTACTATCAAAGGCACCACTACCGGCGTAGTTGCCAATGCCGAGGGTGTTTTTAGCATAGAAGTGCAACCCGGAAAATACACTTTAGCATGCCAGCATATTGGGTATTTTTCAAGCGAAGTAGAAGTAAGTGTTGGCAATGCCGATGTAAATATCAACATCAATCTGCCGTTGCAGCAATACAATCTTTCCGGCGTTACCGTACATTCCGGTGGCGAAAATCCGGCGTATGCCATTATTCGCAAAGCAATACAAAAACGTCCGGAATATGAACACGAAATAAAGGCATTGCAATGCGATGTGTACATCAAAGGGAGGCTGCAGCTGCGTAGTCATCCGCAGCGTTTTTTAGGACAAAAAGTAGATTTACCCGATACGGCTCAAAATCAAACCCTTTTTTTATCCGAAACGGTTGCGCGCTATTCAAAAAGCGAGCCGGATAAAGAAAAAGTGGAAGTGATTTCCACCCGCGTAAGCGGCAACAGTAGTGGTTATGGTTTAAGTTTTCCTCAAATCATTTCTTTTTACAACAACAATATACAGATTGGCGAAAACCTTAACCCACGTGGCTTTGTATCGCCTATTGGCGATAACGCACTTGACTTTTATGATTATAAACTGAATGGAACTTTTTACGATAATGGATTAATGATTAATCATATCCGTGTTATTCCAAAACATGCTTATGAGCCAACTTTTAACGGTTACATCAACATTATTGAAGATAGCTGGCGCATTTACAGTGTGCAGCTTACCATTCTCAAAGAACAGCAAATGCAACTGCTGGATACATTGAAAATAGACCAGCAATACATACCGGTTGGCAATACGTGGATGGTAAAGCAACAGGTAATTTATCCATCTATGAATTTGTTTGGCTTTTCGGGGTATGGCGATTTTGTGCAGGTGTACAGCAACTACAATTTAAACCCACATTTTGATAAAAACTTTTTCAACAATGTCATTATTAAATATCCCGACAGTAGCAACAAAAAGCCTGCGCCATATTGGGATACCATTCGCCCGGTGCCTTTAAATGCGATTGAAAAAGAAGATTATCGAAAAAAGGACAGTTTAGAAATATTGAGGCAAAGTCCGCACTATATAGATTCTGTAGATAGAAAAAAGAATAAGCCTAAGGTGATTCCATTAATCCTTACCGGACAAACATTTATTCACACCAGAGAAAAGCTCACTTATACTTTCGATCCGCTTATTAATGTACTTAACTACAACACGGTAGAAGGTGCAGATATTATATTCTCGCCCGACATTACCAAGCGCTGGGGCACTGGCAGAAGGTCGTTATTTATCAGCCCCACATTAAGATATGGTTTTAGCAACGAACACTTTAATGCGCACCTTACCGGCAATTACAACTGGGGAAAACGATATGCCAACTCCTTTTATTTCTCCGGTGGCAGGCGCGTGTTTCAGTTCAACAACAATCAGCCAATTACTTCTTTCAGCAATACTCTCGGCTCTTTACTTTTCAGGCGGAATTATATGAAAATATATGAAGCGGCTTTTGGCAAGCTGGCATTTACCAAAGGTATTGGCAATGGTTTTACAGTGGGCATTTCCGGCGAGTTTCAGGACCGCTATCCGCTGCAAAACACTACTGATTACCACATGTTTAATTTAGCTAAAGAAAGGGTACATTTTACACCTAATTATCCTTTCGAGATTTCCAATAGTAACATTCTGCATCACCAGGCAGCAATTGCTTCGGTAAATATAAGTTGGCAACCCGGTGCAAAATACATTGAACTGCCTTCGGGAAAAATAAACATCGGCTCTGATTATCCCGCCTTTGGCGCATCGCTTACACAAGGCATTCACGGCCTTGCCGGCAGCGATGTAAACTATACCAAATGGACAGGAAATGTAACCGATGATGTGGATTTAAAGCTTGCCGGTACGTTTAGCTATCGCGTGATGGCAGGTGGTTTTTTAAACCGCAAAAGCGTCTTTCTTCCCGATTATCAATACTATTATGCCAACCGCGGTGTTGCTGCAACGGAGTATTTAAATAGTTTTCAGTTAATGCCATATTATGCGTTTGGCAACACCAATAAATTTTATACCGAAGCGCATGTAGAATATCATTTGAATGGATTACTCACGAATAAAATTCCGCTGATGCGACGCTGGAACTGGTTTTTTGTAGTGGGTGGCAATGCGTTGTACTTGAAAGACAAACAATACTATGAATACTTTTTGGCAATAGATAATATACTTAAAATATTCCGCATTAATTTCATTCAAACCTACGAACCGCAAGGGCACAATACCAGCGGCATTACATTTTCTGCGGCAGGATTGCTAACGAGCAAAAAGGAAGATTGATAAGATTTTAAAATGATGAATCTGATGTATTTACTGATATTGCTGATGAATGTTTTCAAAAGAACGCATATAGCACACTTCTAACATAGCAAGCAACAGATCTGAGGAAATTTTATTTTGTTAGCATAAATTGAAGTTTGTATCAGTTTCATCAGTAAGCAATCAGTATAATTATTATTTTAAATGCTATACTTATCTTCGCACCCACAAAAATTTCGCCCGTCCTGCAAACGGGTCTGTTTGTAAAATAGAACATTGGCAATGTTATTTGTCCTGATGTCTTGAAATTTAAAATTATGGCAGTATTACACAACCGTGTTTCGGCAGAAGAGCTGAAGAAGCGTTTATACGAGGAAAAAGAACCGCGTACCACCGTTAGTTTTTACCACTATTTTGAAATTCAAAATCCGCTGGATTTTCGCAATGAATTGTATAAGCAACTGGAAGCACTGAAAGTATTTGGTCGCATTTATGTAGCCAAAGAAGGTATCAATGCGCAAATAAGTGTACCACAAAGCCATTATGAAACATTCAAAAATTATCTCTATTCCATTGAGCCGTTAAACGGTGTTAGGCTGAATATTGCTGTAGATGACGATGGTAAATCGTTTTGGGTATTAAAGATAAAAGTGCGTGACAAGATTGTAGCAGATGGCATTACCGATGAAACCTTTTCCATGCAGCGCAAAGGCAGGTATGTAAACGCCGCGCAGATGAATGAACTGCTGCAACGCGGAGGTACTATTGTAGTGGACATGCGCAATCATTATGAGTATGAAGTAGGACATTTTGCAAATGCACTCGAGGTACCTTCTGATACCTTCAGAGACCAATTGCCAATGGCAGTGGAGATGCTGAAGGGAAAGGAATCGGAGAATATTATTATGTATTGCACGGGTGGTATCCGTTGCGAAAAAGCAAGTGCTTATTTATTACACAAAGGCTTTAAAAATGTGTACCATTTGGAAGGCGGCATCATCAACTATGCCAGGCAGGTAAAAGAGCAGCAATTGAAAAGTGAGTTTATAGGTAAAAACTTTGTTTTTGATAACCGCCTGGGCGAGCGCATTACGGATGATGTGATAGCTCGTTGCCACCAATGCGGCAAGCAGTGCGATACACATGTGAACTGCAAAAACGATGGCTGTCATTTACTCTTTATTCAATGCGAAGAATGTGCCGAAAAATACGCAGGTTGCTGTAGTGTGGAATGCAAAGACACCATTCACATGCCGGTAGAGCGGCAAAAAGAAATAAGAAAAGGTATAGATAAAGGACAGAATATCTTTAATAAATCGAAAGTGCGATTGAGACCGGGATTGAGAGAGAAAAGTTGACAAAATATAGAATAACTTCTAACAGTAAGTTGCAATTGAAGTTGGTTCCAATCTGTCATCTATATCCCAATAACTATCATCTATTTTTTAAATAGGCTTCCACCCTTTCATACACTTCTTCATCGCTCATATCAACAGGTGTAAAAGGTTCTCCAATTACCTGTTCATACAGTTCTATATAGCGCTTACTGATAGTGTTTACCCACTCATCGCTCATAGGCGGAACGGTTTGTCCTTCTTTGCCCATGAAGTTGTTTGCAATCAGCCACTCGCGCACAAACTCTTTGCTCAATTGTTTTTGACGTTCCCCTTTCGCCTGTCTTTCCTCAAAGCCATCTGCATAAAAATAGCGCGACGAATCGGGCGTGTGTACTTCATCCATTAAATATATTTCATCACCTATTTTACCAAACTCATACTTCGTATCTACCAATATCAAACCACGCTGTGCAGCTATTTGTTTGCCACGTTCAAACAGTTGCAGCGCATAGTTTTGGAGCGTGTTCCATTCTTCTTCAGTAGCCAGTGCGGTCTTAATAATTTCCTCTTTGGCAATATCCTCATCATGCCCTTCGGCAGCTTTGGTAGAAGGGGTGATGATAGGTGTTGGGAAAAAACCGTTCTCTTTCATTCCATCAGGCAATGGCACGCCACAAAGTGTACGCTTACCGCTGCTGTAAGTGCGCCATGCATGGCCGGTAAGATTACCACGAACAACCATTTCTATTTTAAAAGGTTCGCATCTTTTGCCCACAGCAGCCGTGGGTGCCGGTGTAGCTATTAGCCAGTTGGGGCAAATGTCTTTCGTTGCATTCAGCATATATGCAGCAACCTGATTGAGCACCTGCCCTTTGTAAGGAATTGGTCGCGGCAGTATTACATCAAAAGCAGAAATACGGTTGCTGGCAATCATTACCAGCCGGTCGTTGCCTATGTAATATACGTCTCTTACTTTGCCTTTGTAAAAGGCCGTTTGATTGGTAAACTGGTGGGACATCATACTGCAAAAGTAAAGCGCCGCCACGTATTTCACTTTTATTTACAGAAAGGAAATTTCAACCAATTATCTACATAATCCGGGTATGCAATTATGCTATAAATAAGCCAGGTAAATAATGAGAAAATATAACTAATTTGCTTATCAAATTACCAACAATCCCTATTTTGCTTAACATATAAAAACTGCTTTATGAGATTAGTACACGCATGTTTGTTTTTTGTACTGTTTATTTCTGCAAAAGCAATTGCTCAAAACACCAATACAATATCTGGCACCATCAAAAGCGAAGCAAGTAACGAATCACTTTCGGCTGTATCGGTATTGCTAAAAGGCACCACCATCGGTACTTATACTGATGATAAAGGCTTTTTCAAACTATCTTTTACGCAAGCATTACCAATAACCCTTGTTATTTCATCTATCAGCTACGAAAGCAAAGAGGTAACAGTGAGCAGTACTGCCGAGCCACTATCTATTACACTTACACCTTCTTACGCATTAGGACAAGAGATTGTAGTAGGCGCCAGCCGTGTGCCGGAGCGTATTATGGAATCGCCGGTATCTATCGAAAGAGTAAATGCTACTGCCATCCGCAATACGCCAGCTACTTCGTATTACGATATGCTGGGCAATCTCAAAGGTGTGGACATCACTACTTCTTCTTTTACCTTTAAAACACCCAGCACACGCGGGTTTAATGGCAGCGGCAATCTGCGATTCAACCAGTTTGTAGATGGTATGGATAATGCAGCACCGGCACTTAACTTTTCGGTAGGCAGCATCATTGGGCTTACCGAATTGGATGTGGATAATATGGAATTGTTGCCTGGCTCCTCATCTGCACTGTATGGCTCCGGCGGTATGAATGGCACACTGTTGATTACCAGCAAAAACCCATTCAAATACCAGGGTTTTAGTGCACAGGTAAAAGAGGGCATTATGCACGTTGGCGATCCGCGGCATAAGGCTACGCCATATCATGATATTAGCTTCAGGTGGGGCAAAAAAGTATCTGACAAGTTTGCTTTTAAAATCGGCAGCCAGTTTATAAAAGCAAACGATTGGGTAGCGAATGACAAAACCAACCTGGCCCGCAACAATGTATTGAGTAATACAAAAGCGGGTAACCGGACTACCGACCCCAACTATGATGGTGTAAATGTGTTTGGCGATGAAGCCAGCGCAAGTATGAATGCGTTTGCGCAGGCTGTGGTGTTTGGTCCGTCAAATCCGGCATTAGCGCCGGTTACAGCCGCGCTTACACAGGCTTATGGACGTCCGCCTACACAAGCCGAGATAATCAACTATTTTGCCACATCAACAGACCCCAGCCTTGCGCCGCTCAGACCATTTGCGGCTGGCCTTGAAAACAATATTTATGTTGATGCACAAGGAAATCCGCAGAATGTAAGCCGCACCGGTTATGATGAAGTTGATTTGGTGGACTACAATACGTATAATGTAAAAGTGTCCGGTGGTTTATATTACAAATTGAATAGCAACACCGAAGCTTCTTTAACCGGCAACTGGGGTATGGGCTCAACAGTGTACACCGGCGCAGACCGTTACTCACTTAAAAACTTTACAATGGGTCAGTACCGCCTGGAAGTAAGAAGCAGCAACTGGTTTGTGAGAGCTTATACCACGCAGGAAAATTCGGGAGATTCTTATGCCTCTACTATTGCCGCACTTACCGTTAACAATGCGTGGAAACCTGATGCAGATTGGTTTGCACAATATGTCGGCAATTATTCTGGTGCCGTTCTCCAGGGAACACCTGCAGATCAAGCCCATGCTTACGCACGCTCCAAAGCCGATTCTGGCCGCTTTTTGCCGGGCAGTACCAATTTCAATCAGGCTTTTGATAAAGCTAAGTCATTACCTATTGGCCATGGCGGCGCTCAATTTGCCGACCAATCTGACTTGTACCAGGCGGAAGGGCAATTAAATGTAAGTCAATATGTAAAAGTGATTGACGTATTAGTTGGCGCCAGCTACCGGCTGTACAATCTCGATTCCAAAGGAACCATATTTGCCGATACCGCTGGGCCAATCAAGATAAATGAATACGGCGCTTACCTGCAATTGCAAAAGCAGTTATTTAAAGATGTATTGAAGCTGACAGCCAGCGGACGGTATGATAAGAACGAAAATTTCAAAGGCCGGTTTACACCACGCTTTGCAGCTTCCATAAAAGTAGCTACCGACAACAATATTCGCTTATCTTACCAGCAGGCATATCGTTTTCCTGATAATCAAGATCAATATATCAACCTCAATTCGCCCGGCAGCAAGCTGATTGGTGGTTTGCCTTCTTTTGCCGCTTTTTATCATTTCGATACCAATCCGGTATATACTGCCACCAGTATAGCAGCCTTCCGTAGTACCGGCGATCCAACCAAATTGCAGGCTTATCAGTTTACCACCGTAAAGCCCGAAACAGTAGAATCTTTTGAAATAGGTTATCGCGGTGTTATTGCCAAACAATTACTCATTGATGCTTATTTCTACAGCAGCAAATACAACGATTTTATTGCACGTGTAGCTGTGGCCAGAGGTGCAAGCGGCAATCCTGCCACTTCGGTTGTTGAGTTGGCAAGTCCTTTTACTTCATCCAACTTTTCGTTTGTTACCAACAGCAATACCCCCGTTAAAGCTACTGGCTGGGGTATTGGTTTGGATTATAAATTTAATAAAGGCTACCTGTTAAGCGGTAATGTTTATTCAGATGAGTTGCACGACGTTCCGGCAGGATTAGTTACTTTTTTTAATACGCCAAAATACCGCTACAACATTGGTTTTTCCAACGATAACGTGTTTAAAGGTTTAGGATATAATATTATTTACAAGTGGCAGGATAAAGTATTTTGGCAAGGCACTTTTGGCACCGGCACTATACCGGCATTTGGTACTTTGGATGCACAAATCAGCTATAAATTGATTAAAGCCAAAAGCATGTTGAAGCTGGGCGCTACCAACCTTACCAATCATTACTATCGCAATGCATTTGGCAATCCTTATGTAGGTGGGTTGTATTATGTAAGTATCGGTTTTAATGTTTTATAAAAAGAATATTAATAACCAAAAAAGCGCTTCCTTGCAGAAGCGCTTTTTTGGTTATTAATGAGTGTATGGAATATACAGGATAATGACAACCGCTTATAAACCTGACAAATAAAGTTTACTTTTGAAAAAGGCATTTTATGAAAACAATGAGCATAGGTGAATTGAAAACACACCTTTTAGAAGCCTTGAAGTATGTAGAAAAAGGTGAAAAAACAGGCATTACATATTGCAGGAAAAAAGAAATAAAAGCCTTATTGGTACCAAAAGATGAAAATGTACCTCAGCGGAAATTAGGAATTTTAGAAGGGAAGGAATACTTTATGTCGGACGATTTTAATATTACAACCGAAGAAGAATTTGAAATATGATTTATCTGTTGGATACACATGTTATTATCTGGTTGTTGTTTGAACCTGAAAAGCTATCTCAAACAGTTCAGCAAATTCTTTCTGATACGCAGACACGATAATTACAAGTGCAGTCAACTTGTAGGAAATTTCAATAAAATACAACTCCAATAAACTTGGTTTGGGCAATCTGCAGCCGGATGATTTACCTCAGTTAATTATTGATCCCGGCTTTAGACTTGAAAACCTTTCTATAAATGACAGTAGTTCGCTTTTTCACCTCACCGCTATCCATCACAAAGATCCTTTTGACCGTATGCTGATATGGATTGCTATCAATAACAACTACACACTAATAAGCAACAATCAAAATATACAACTGTATAAAGAAGATGGTTTGAAAGTAATCTGGTAGTTTACTTTCAGGTTGAATAACCTGCAATAGTTTGTTTATAGCCCAAAGCCTTTACATAGCAACCTTATTGACTTTAGCATACCACTAATATCCTTCTTCGTCTTCGGCTTTGCTGCACTCCATGGTACAAAAACGGCTGTACAATTCTTCGTACTGCGGTACAATGTTGTGAATATCATATTTGCAGGCATTATCGAATGCTTGTTGCTTAAAGGTGTTTAGCAATTCATCATCACTCAACAATTTAATAGCATACTTACTCATTGTAGCAGTATCACCCACATCTGCCAGATAGCCGGTTACGCCATCTATATTAATCTCCGGCAAGCCACCCGCATTAGAGCTTATCACCGGCATGTGCGCCGCCATGGCTTCCAATGCAGCTAAGCCAAAGCTTTCGTATTCCGAAGGCAACAAAAACAAATCGGATACTGCAAATATCTCTTCCATTTGCTCCTGCTTGCCCAAAAAACGTATGTCATCATGCACCTTTAACCGCCTTGCCAGTGTTTCGCAGCCGGGGCGCTCGGGGCCATCGCCAATCATCAACAATTTAGCAGGTATTTGCTTGCGTACCGCTGCAAATATTTTTATCACATCCTCCACCCTTTTTATTTTACGAAAGTTGGAAGCGTGCACCAGTACTTTTTCGCCATGCGGCGAAATAACTTTCCGGAAAGCATCAATAGGTTTTTTACTAAAACGGCTTACATCTACAAAGTTGTAAATGACATCTATTTCTTTGGTGATAGTAAAAGAAGAATATGTTTCCTGCCGCAAGTTTTGCGATACCGCCGTAATAGCATCACTTTCATTAATAGAGAAAGTAACTACCGGCTCGTAGGTTTTATCTCTGCCCACCAGCGTAATGTCGGTGCCATGCAGCGTAGTAATCACCGGAATATCGCGACCACTTTTTCTTACAATTTGCTTAGCCATAAAAGCCGCCGAAGCATGTGGTATGGCATAATGCACGTGCAGCAAATCGAGATCGTGATTCATAATTACATCTACCATACTGCTGGCAAGTGCTACTTCGTATGGCGGATAATCAAACAATGGATACGTAGGCACATGCACTTCGTGGTAAAAAATATTGGTATTAAAAACATTCAACCGCACCGGTTGCTGGTAAGTAATAAAATGTACATGGTGTCCTTTATCGGCAAGTGCTTTACCAAGCTCTGTTGCCAGTACACCACTGCCGCCAAAAGTAGGATAACAAACAATTCCTATTCGCATCAGGTAAATTTAGAACCGCAAAGAAACAACGATTATTCCGATGGAAAAATGGAATAAATCTATAAATAATATTTGCGGTGGTTTTAAAGGATAAAATGATATTTCTATGATAATTAGGCTTTTATCCTGCGAAATGCTTATGCCCCAGGGTTTATCATTTCACCATTACAGGATTTAAAGTACATTCATTTAAATCTTCTGCTACAATCATGGCAGGCTTCGAGGCATAAAATACCAAAGCGATAACAGCGTTATTGAAGTTATATAAACTAATAAATACAGCTTAATCCTGAAGGAGCCAAATACTACTTAAAATAGCACTCCCTTTTAACTAAGTGTTGTTGGTTTTAAACCACGAGCATTTTAGTAATAAAACTCTGTTTTATACGGGTAACGAATGCGGTACATTGCTCTTACTTTATTTAAGATCATATCGCGCAAGGCATCAATATTCATACGCTCAGTTGCCGAAATAAAGATGCAGTTGCCATCTGTTGCACGTTCCCATTTCTCCTTTAAATCGCGCAGTATTTCTTCCTTGATATCGTCGTTCAGCCATTCGTCAAATGTTTTTTGCTCATACAAATCCATCTTGTTGAAGATGGTTAGTATTGGCTTGTCAAAAGCATGTAACTCCTGCAAGGTTTTGTTTACTACGCCCATGTGCTCTTCAAACTGCGGATGCGAAATATCTACTACATGCAGCAAAATATCCGCTTCACGCACTTCGTCCAGCGTGCTTTTAAAACTTTCTACCAAATGGTGTGGCAACTTGCGGATGAAGCCCACCGTATCGCTCAGCAAAAAAGGGGTGCCTTCATAAACAATCTTACGCGTAGTCGTATCCAGCGTAGCAAAAAGTTTATTTTCAGCAAAAACCTCACTCTTACTTAATAAATTCATGATGGTGCTTTTGCCCACATTGGTATAGCCCACGAGCGATACGCGGATTAATTCGCCACGCTCCTTGCGCTGCGTAGAAGATTGTTTATCTATTTCTATGAGTCTTTTACGGAGCAGCGAAATCTTATCTTTTACAATACGGCGGTCGGTTTCAATTTCTGTTTCACCAGGGCCGCGCGAACCAATACCACCGCCCTGCCGCTCCAGGTGCTGCCACATACCACGCAATCTGGGAAGAATGTATTGATATTGTGCCAGTTCCACCTGCACCTTAGCTTGCGCGGTGCGGGCACGGCGGGCAAAGATGTCCAGAATCAAGTCGCTGCGGTCTATAGTTTTAATACCCAGTTCTTTTTCGATGTTGGCTATCTGCGAGCCGGTCAGCTCATCGTCAAAAATGGCAATATCTATGTGCTTGCTGGCAACATAATTTTTTATCTCTTCCAGCTTGCCGCGGCCTACAAACGTGCGGCTGTCGGGGTGTGCCAGCCGTTGCGTAAAGCGTTTAACAGCCTTTGCGCCAGCCGTTTCAGCAAGAAAAGCCAGCTCATCCATATATTCATGCGCCTGCACATCGGTTTGGTCTTTTTGTATCAATCCAACCAAAATGGCTCTTTCTGCGTGTTTTACTTTTTGTTGTTTATCTATCAAGGCGTAATTATTTTTTTATAAAAGCAAAATCATTTTTGAAATAAAATCAAATGCCAAAATTGAACCGAAAAAAGGAATAAAGCAAGAAGGGATTAAGGGCAAGAAGCAGGGAATACAGTTTAAGGCTTAATGCCTGATGTTTAAAGTTGTTGTTTGGTTGCGAATGGACAGATATGCACAAATGGGTACTATGCTTATGAAAAGCAAATAAAAATGCCACTGCATGTATTCGTATGCAGTGGCACCGGGTATATTTATACAAAACTTATAATCCGCTGATTGTAAGCCCGATAGAATACGGGTGAATGACCGGGCCAACGCCTGTTTTGAGGAAATTGGTAACCTGGTATGCTCCGTCTATGGAGAAATTGCCAATGCCAATACGGCCGGTAACCGCTACGCGCGTAGAATTGACAAAACGTTTGTCTTTTTCCTTCACAATGTACTTGGTGCCGTAGATGGTGTTACCGCTACTATTTATGGCATTTTTGCCTTTGGTATGCTGGTCGAGCAGTGTACCCACTTTAACCCCTAATGCCGCTTTAAAACCTTTATCGGGCATTACGGGGTTGCCCACCAGGCGCAATTCTACCGGCAGTTCTGCATACACCGTAGTAAGTTTAAACTTCTTATAATGGTTGGCATCGCTGAGCGTTACATTGGTAAATGGCAATGTAGTGGTTGGCGATTTTAGATTGACATACGTATCGCTGAAAAAAATATTGCTGCTACCAATGCCTAAGCCAACACCTATACTCATGTGCGGATTGTTTTTGAAAGGCTTGTCAATCATAGCATATATATTGAAGTGACGCGAAAAGCCAGACGTGTTAATGCTATCAGGTACATTTCCCCAGCTATCCATACCGTACTGAATCATCAAATGATCGTTGGGACGGTTGCTAAGGTCGAGCTTTTGCCAGGCCTTTTTCTTTTTTACAGGCGTAGTAGTATCAGCAAGCATCTTAGCGGCAGCTGTTGTATCTTGCTGGGCATGCACCAAAAAAGCCGGAATTATAAATAGCGTAGCGAGCAAAAAATTTTTTATTACGCAGTTGTTCATATCCTGTTGGTTCCTTAAATATTTAATTTTAAGGCGAGCAAAAATAACTGAATTGGTTAAGCAGGTGGTTAAAAAATAGCCAAAACAGTTGGTCGCGTGAGAATTGAGGATAAGTGTACAGGAATTACCCATAAATAAAACTGGCAGCAGGGAGTTATGCTTATATTTGAACAACCGAAAACAGCAGTATGAAACGTGTGATTACCAAAATAGATTTTACCTCCGATGAAGACTATTTTTTGTTTGAAGAAAAGAGCGAGGTACGGCATGAATTAATTAATGGCAACTTATATGAAATGCGTGGAATATCTATTTTTCACAACAATATTGTATTGCAGTTTATCTTGCTGTTTAGCGGGGTTTTGAATAAGGATAACTATTTTATTACTTTTGAAAGCTACAAAGTACGTACACCCGACGGTAATTATTTTTATCCTGATGTAATGGTGTGCGAAAAGGATGCAAAACGCTATTATGCTGAAAAACCTGTTTTGATTGTGGAAGTATTATCTGAATCAACAAGAAAATTTAGTCTTGTAGATAAATTCATTCAGTATCAAAAACTGGAAACACTGCAATATTATTTGTGCGTAGAACCAGAGCAGCAAATGATAATATTTTACCATAAAACCGAAGACGGCGAATGGATAACCGATGCTTTTACACAGGACAATGACACCATTGATTTTAAACAATTACAATTATCTTTTACTTTAAAAGACATTTATAAGCCGGCATGAGTGCGCTCGTTTTTACTAATACCACAACACCACGCCTGCAATATATTGTTGCTTTTGTAAGCGATACTTTTTTTAATAAACAACTACAACTCACCAACAATTCCGCTCTTTATCAAAGCCATTCCGGCTTTAAAATCAATTACTCGGCAGAACGCATTTCAGCGTCAGAATTGCACATTCAACCTGTTGATTTATTATTTGAAAAAAACATTACACAGCAAATAATCGAATGTTTTGACTGGCAGGGATTGAAAGTTTTTTTCAGAACCGGCGGCGATATTTCGTTTGACATTTTTGCAGCTACGTTTTATTTAATCAGCCGCTACGAAGAGTACCTGCCACACGCCAAAGATGAATTTGGAAGATATGCTCACATTAATAGCCTTGCTTTTAGGGAGCATTTTTTGCATTTGCCATTGGTAAATATGTGGTGGAATAAACTGCTGCTATTGGTCTCAAAAAAGTACCAATATTCACCGCAAAACAATCCACCCGCTTCATTCCAGTTTATTCCAACGTATGATGTGGACATTGCTTTTAGCTATAAAGCCAAAGGCTTTATAAGAGCCGCCGGCGGTTTGATAAAAGCTATAAGGAACGGCAATATAAAAGCAGTCAACGAAAGGATAGATGTGCTTGCCGGCAAAAAGAAAGATCCTTTTGATACATTTGAATGGTTGTGCAATTTGCACAATCAACATCATTTAGACCCCGTTTATTTTTTTCTTT
This sequence comes from Ilyomonas limi, assembly GCF_005233845.1. Taxonomy (GTDB): domain Bacteria; phylum Bacteroidota; class Bacteroidia; order Chitinophagales; family Chitinophagaceae; genus Ilyomonas; species Ilyomonas limi. The sequence goes on along the minus strand of NZ_SZQL01000004.1, from coordinate 192,383 downwards.
TAGCTGAGAAAAATAAAGCTTATGATAAAAACAACTTGCCTCATGCACCTGCTATGAAGCAATTAATTGCCCATCATGCCGATTGCTATTCGATAGGCATTCACCCATCGTGGCAAAGCAATAAAAGCTTTGATGCTTTGTGGAAGGAAATAAAGTTGCTGCATCATCTTACAGGCAAGCGTATTACAAAAAGCCGCCAGCATTATATAAAAATGATACTCCCGCAAACGTGCCGGCTGTTGACAGATGCCGGTATAACCCACGATTACTCTATGGGTTATGGCAGTACTAATGGGTTTCGGGCATCGGCAACTTCACCATTTTATTGGTACGATGTGGAGCGCGATAAAGCTACCCATTTACTCCTTCACCCTTTTTGCTATATGGATGCGAATGCAATTTTTGAGCAGCAGTTAACACCAGAAAAAGCAGCGCACGAATTAGAACAATATTGTGCTATTGTAAAAGAGGTAAACGGCAATCTTATTACTATTTTCCACAATCATTTTCTTACCGAACAGCCGGAATGGCTTTCCTGGAGAAAAGTGTATGAGGTGTTTTTGAATAAGCATTTTTAAACACCATTTTTCAAAATATAAGCAGAAAGCAAAGCAATCTGTTAATAGTTTTAAATCAATAATTATGACTTATTGAGTGCTTTATTAAAAGTTTATAAGTTCAACCATTGCAGGCTTATTTTGATTTTGCTACTATCCACATATTGCTTTGCCGGCGCTCGCAATGGCGCCTGCAAAAGTCCGGATTACCATTAGCAAAGACCTTTACCTGCAATTTCTATTCAACGGCATAAACTTGTATCCTGAGTCTTATATCTCATCTTAAAACACCTCCACACTCCACTGCCGTTCAAACAATTCACCAGGCGTAAGGGCTATGATTCCTTCTTTTTCGGTTAATACGCCGGTGGCATTTACGCTATCGGCAATACCGCACCACGGCTCAATACACAAAAAGTTTGCGTCCCTTTTACTCCACAAACCGAGGTAAGGAAAATCTTCAAAATAAAATATTAAGCCATGGTCTGTTTTATCACTTTCCAGTGTAATACTGGCGCTTTGCAGGTGCTTAAATACAATGGCATCTTCGTAAAACAAACTGCGCTTTAAGGGCAACCTCTCAGCATTATGCAGCATAGGAACAGGCTGTGCTTCTATCAATCCATCGGATGATAAAGGATAACGCGGGGTATTTTCCACCCGGCTAAACACTAAATAATAATCTTCAAAATCCGTTTTATCGGTCAGCGGCACATTAAATGCAGGATGCCCGCCCACCGAGAAATACATCGTATCCTTGCCGGTATTTTTCACTTCATACACTACGTACAAGCGGTTATCGTCAATGGTATATTGTATGGAAAAATTAAAGTGAAAAGGATATATTTCCAGTGTTTCTGACGAATCGGTAAGGGTGAGCGTTACCGTATGATCGCCATGGTCAGATACTGTAAACATCTTATCGCGCGCAAAACCATGACGGCTTAGCGGGTACGTTTTTCCCTTATGAATATATTGGTGATTTTTTAGCTCACCTACAATTGGGAACAACACCGGGCTACGCTTTGCCCAATACGCCGGGTCGCCATTCCACAGGTACTCCAGCTTGGTGTGTTTATTAAAAATACTTTGCAGCTCGGCACCCTGTGTGCTGATGTCTATTCGTAAGTCGTCGTTAGCAAGAAAAGGCATGGGATTTTGTTTATTGAGTGAATGAATGTCTGTTATACTTAAACACCATTTTGTACATGACTGTCCGCAATTATACAACAAACAATTTCCTTACCAATCAGGCAGTTATAAGCCTTCTTCCACCTTTTCATCTTCAGCATTTGCCAGTACCCGATGGCTCATGCGTTTCAACGGATTGCTGTGCGTTTCGTCGTACACCGTGCGGCGGCGCACAATATCTATGCAATAAAAAGTAGCCGACAACATAGATGATGCATCGGCAATGCCTTTACCGGCAATGTCAAAAGCAGTTCCATGGTCGGGGCTGGTGCGCACCATCGGTAAGCCAGCGGTATAATTAACCGTTTCACCAATAGATAGCGATTTAAAAGGAATCAATCCCTGGTCGTGGTACATAGCCAGCACTGCATCAAATTTTTCGTAGGTGCCGCGGGCAAAAAAAGCATCGGCACTGTAAGGGCCGTAAGCAATAATGTTCTGTGCTTTTGCTTCTTTGATAGCTGGTTTAATAATCGTTTCTTCTTCGCTGCCTACCAGGCCTTCGTCACCTGCATGTGGGTTTAAACCCAGCACTGCAACCTTTGGCCTTTCTATGCCAAAATCTTTTTGCAGGCTATAATTCAATATTTTAAGCTTGCGCACAATCGCTTCCCTGGTAACGTGTTGCGCCACTTCGCTGATGGGCACATGCTCCGTTACGAGTGCTACGCGCAGATTCTCCGCAGCCATCAGCATTACCACATCTTCCGCTTCAAAAGCCGCTTTAAGGTAAGGCGTATGGCCGCTGTAATTAAATTCTTCGCTTTGTATATTTTTTTTGTGGATAGGTGCAGTAACCAGCCCATCAATATGGCCGTCTTTTAATGCCTGTGTGGCCGTTTGCAACGAGCGCCACGCATATTTACCTCCAGTTTCGTTTAGCTGTCCGGGCGTTATCTGCACATCCTCGTCCCAGCAGGAAAATACAGCTATCTGTTTGCCTGGCAGGCGTGTAAAATCTTTTATTACCTGCACATTCAGATTAGCATCGGGCAATGCTTTTTTATAAAAATTAATAGCTTTAGTATTGGCAAACACAACCGGCGTACACATATCCAGTATGCGGTTGTCGCTGAGTGTTTTTATAATAACTTCCAGTCCAATGCCATTGAGGTCTCCAATGGAGAAACCAACAATTGGCTTTTGCAATTCTGTACTCATGTAGTTTATCAACGTTTAAACAACGAAGATACGAAATGCATAACAGCCGAGGTTGACTGTAATTATTGAAATTATTTTTATATAAAACAAAAAACATGGAGACGGTATCAATGCGCAAATAATCGCTTCAATATATAGATGAAGCCGATGAACACTTAGCAAAATGATGTATGCAATGGTAAAAGCATATAATAATAAGGAGGAAGATTATAAGTTTTCGGAAAAAGAGAAAGGAATTTGATAAAAAAGAGAAAAATGGTTTCGAGTTGAGAGTAAAGCTTATATCTGTGAGAAGGAAATAATTCTACAAAGACAACTCTTAAAGTAATATTTGAATCTTATAATTAGAAAAGGGGATAGATGTAACAAATGAAGCATATAATGGGTATGAAGAGCAAAGAGACGGCTTGGGTGAGGAACTAATATATGAAATATAAAAATGCTACAAGGAACTTTCGGGGCATCCGCAACATTATTCCTATTCCAGCAAGAAGCTTTAAAATAAATAGATTTCCATATTTATTTATAGCATAGCAAATAATGTCGTAATTATAAATAGGTTCATTCATCCAAAAGAAACGCAATGGTAAATAGATATTTACTTTTGCCACATGACATTAGCAGCGCGCGATAAACAAGTAATCTGGCACCCCTTTACGCCACAAAAAAATATGCCTTCACCTATTGCTATTACCCATGGCAAAGGCACTTTACTCTTTGACGAACAGAATAATAGTTATATAGATGCCATCAGTAGCTGGTGGGTTACGCTGCATGGACATGCGCATCCCTATATTGCCGAAAGGCTTCACCAGCAAGCCTTACGGTTGGAGCAGGTTATTTTTGCAGGCTTTACGCACGAACCGGCAGTAGCGCTTGCCGAGCGTTTATTGCAAATATTACCCAGCAACTTTTCAAAAATATTTTATAGCGATAATGGCTCTACTTCTACCGAAGTGGCTCTTAAAATGGCTATTCAATATTGGTGGAACCAGCAATCGGTTGCCGGTAGCCGGTTACCGGTTAGCCGTACAAAAATTCTTGCCTTTACTAATGCGTATCATGGCGATACATTTGGTGCTATGAGCGTGAGCGACAGAAGTGTGTTTACACTTGCTTTTCACGAGTTACTGTTTGAAGTTGTTTTTATTGATGTGCCGGATGAACATAATATTGAAAACATTAAAACAATTATTACGCAGCAGCATGAAAATATTGCGGCTTTTATATACGAACCGTTGGTGCAAGGAGCAGGCGGAATAAAAATGTATGATGCAACATGGATGAATGATTTACTCCAATTCGTACAATCCAAAGACATTATTTGCATTGCCGATGAAGTAATGACCGGCTTTGGAAGAACAGGTAAATTATTTGCCAGCGAATACATGGCGTGTACGCCGGATATTATTTGCCTCAGCAAAGGTTTAACCGGCGGAACGATGGCACTTGGTGTTACGGCTTGCAGCAATAAAATATATAACGCTTATGTGCAGGATGACAAACTGAAAACCTTTTTTCATGGTCATTCGTTCACTGCCAATCCATTGGCTTGTACTGCGGCCCTGGCCAGTTTGGATTTGCTGTTAAAAGAAGAATGTTTGCAACAAATACCATGGATTGCAGCGCAACATCAACACTTTCTTCAGCAACTTTATACTAAGAAAAATATTAAGAATGTACGCTGCTTGGGAACAATTATAGCTTTTGAAATCACAGAAGGGGCTGATGAATATCTGAACAATATTAGCAATGTAATCACACAACAATGTTTACAGGAAGGCATTTACCTGCGGCCACTTGGCAATACGGTGTACATAATGCCGCCCTATTGTATTACGGCAGAAGAATTAAACAAAGTATATGCAGTAATCAATAAGTTGGTAAGCTAAAAATTACCGGTATTATTTCACCCCTTCAAAAATAGCTTTTAAATTATCCAGACTTTGTTCCATGCCTGGACCAATTATTTTATCGTTAGCGATTGCCGAAATGCGTTCCCACGGGTACCAGTTGAGTTTTTGCTCAAAATACCAGTTAAGGTTGGTACTGCCCGTTGTACTATCTTCCACTAACTGAAAAATGCCTGTTTGATAGCGCTCGTTGCTGTTTTGCCATACGGTAACTACTTCCTTTTTTGTAGCTTTTGTAATATCCACCCGTTGGTTGCCAATCAATGCTTTAGTGCCGGCACCGGCTGTTTTCTTCGAAATAAATGTAACCGTACCGCTCTTTGCACCTTCCATCCACAGCTTCCAGTACTTTACATCGCTGATGTAATGGTACAATGTATCCTGCGTTGCATGAATAGTAATATTGCGCGTAACTCTTACAGTAGCTGGCAACAGCAACCCAATAGCTGTAATAATGACGAATAAAACAATAAAACTAATGATTGCTAATTTGATGAGTTTCATAAGCTCATAGCTCAGGCGGCAGCCGGAGAATTTTAATAATGCGCAAATGTAGGCAGTCTTTTAGTTTACACGTTCAACCTGCCGGGTTTGAAGATTGACTTTAAATATATAAGAAGAATTGTTGGTGGCAGAATTGAAAGTCTGAACATTAAAAATGTTTGCAGTATCTGCAGGAGCTATATGATAATATAAGCCACCTGCATGCTGATGATTGATTTGTTGCACCAGCGGCTGCTTACTTACTATTTCTTTTACCTGCTTTAGCAAAACGGTAAGTGAATCTACCTTTTTGGTGTACTGTTGTTTCCAGTTAGCACCATACTCCTCAACAAGCATTTGATATACTTTCTCATTTTTCTTATCTATGCTATCCAACAATTTTTTGGTGAGCACACAGCCGCTAACCGGATAATAACAAAAGCCTTATTGCTTTGCAACAAAAACATCAGCCGCTCCTCCCGGACAGTCTGATAATCCATACGTGAGTACCCGAAGCAAACTATCCTCTTTATTTAATGCAGGAAATGCTGCTTTTTCGCGGTTGTTATTTTTACATGCAAAAAGCAGGAATAATATACTAAAAACAACCAGCGGTTTCATAACACATTTTCCATTCAGATGCAGCAAATTGAAATTTTACATACTGTTATTCAGTATTGAATCAACTTTTCTATTGCATCATTTCTAATATCTCAAATAACTCGCCATCCGTTTTTACCAACACTTCGCGGGCTTTGCTGCCTGCGTTTTTACCTACAATACCGGCTGCTTCCAATTGGTCCATCAGGCGGCCGGCACGGTTGTAGCCCAGCTTCATTTTGCGTTGAATGAGTGAGGTGCTGCCAATTTGATTAGCGACAATCAGCTTGGCTGCATCTTCAAACAAAGGGTCACGGTCGCTTGCGTCAAAATCCTTTCCTGCAAGCTCTTTTTCATCTTCAAACTCTGGTAAAAAATATTGCTCGGGAAAGTTTTCCTGGTAGCCAATAAACGCTGCCACTTGCTCTACTTCGGGCGTATCTACAAAAGCGCATTGCAGGCGTGTTATATCGCCATTGTAGCTAATCAACATATCACCTTTACCAATCAGTTGCTCGGCGCCGCCGGCATCTAAAATGGTGCGGCTGTCTATTTTAGAAGAAACCTTAAATGCAATACGTGCCGGAAAGTTGGCTTTGATGGTACCCGTAATAATATTTACCGAAGGGCGCTGCGTAGCAATAATTAAGTGAATACCTACCGCACGCGCCAATTGTGCAAGCCGTGCAATGGGCATTTCCACTTCTTTACCGGCAGTCATAATGAGGTCGGCAAACTCATCTACCACCAGCACAATAAATGGTAAAAACTGGTGCCCTTTCTGCGGGTTCAGCTTGCGTTTTATAAACTTTTCGTTATATTCTTTAATGTTGCGGCAACCCGCTTCTTTCAGCAAATCGTAGCGGTTATCCATTTCAATACACAAGGCATTGAGTGTATAAATTACCTTTTTGGTATCCGTAATAATTGATTCTTCTTCGCCAGGCAATTTGGCTAAGAAATGTTTTTCTATTACCCGGTATAAACTCAACTCTACCTTTTTTGGGTCCACTAACACAAACTTGAGTTGCGAAGGATGTTTTTTATACAACAATGAAACAAGCAGGGTATTTATACCAACCGATTTACCCTGCCCTGTAGCACCAGCCATCAGCAGGTGCGGCATGGAGGCAAGATCCACAATAAAGTTTTCGTTGTCTATTTTTTTTCCAATAGCAATGGGTAATGAATAGTTATTGTTCTGAAATTTTTCAGAAGCCAGTAAAGTTTTCATACTCACTACTGTTTTGCGTACGTTGGGCACTTCTATACCAATGGTACCTTTGCCAGGAATAGGCGCAATAATGCGAATGCCTAAAGCAGCCAGACTCAACGCAATGTCATCTTCCAGGTTTTTGATGCGGCTGATGCGCACACCGGGAGCAGGCACAATTTCGTATAAAGTAACGGTTGGACCCACCGTTGCAGCAATACGCTGAATGTCTATATCATAGTTCTTCAGCGTTTCAATAATCTGGTTTTTGTTAGCTTCCAGTTCTTCGGCATCGTGTACTATTTTTTCGCTGCCGTGTGTTTCTAATAAGTCTAATGTTGGATATTTATAATCGCGCAAATCAAGAGACGGGTCGTAGTCTGCTTTGGGAACGGGCGCCGCTGTTGTTGCTGCCGCAGCTATAGATTCTTCGGCGCTTTCATTATCCAGCGCCTCTTTTATCTCCAATGCCGGTGCACCTAAAACCGGCTTTTTTACTTCTGTTGAAGCCGTATTTTTTTTAGGTATTGGCTCGTAAAAAGTAGGCAGTTCATCAATTGTCATTTCTTCTGCTTCTAATGGAATTTCTGCTTCCTCTTCCTGCTCATCAAAGTTTATTTCCTTATCTGCATACAGATCATTTATGGTAAGCGCCGATTTATTTATTTCAAAAGGAATTGCAGCTTCATTCACTACATCAGCAAGATCAGCCCTCTTACCAGAATCATCTCTGTTTGTAATACCATCTTCCTTTTCTATCAAAGCCATTTCGTTCATCGGATCATTCACCGGCTCTTCCTGCTTAGGCATTACCACCGTTACACGCTGTCCTTTTTGCTTTAGCTTATTGGATGTTGACGTGGTTTCTTCCATAAAAAGCTTTGCTTCCGTTGCAGGCTCAGTTTGTTGGTTTGCCTGTGGCATTTCAGGTATCACCTGTTTCACAATTTTTTTCCTTGCCGGTAAATGAAAAGTGGGATTGAACCGCCACACGAAATAGCTGAATACCGCCAGCGAAAGCAAGGCGCCGGTGCCTACTTTACCAATCCATTTTACAAACCATTGCTCGATCAGTTCGCCGGTAGCACCGCCCCAGGAGAAAGTGCTGCCTGCGGTAAAAAACGAAAGCGCTACGCTGATGACCAGCAAGCCAAACAGCATATACTTCAAATTGCGTAAAAGACTGAATACTTTTTTGCCAAACAGCAAATTGATGCCCAGCACAAAAAAGAACGTACAAAACAGGTAAGCCGCCAAGCCAAAACCATAACTCATCAGGTTATGTGCTGCATAAGCGCCGAGCACACCCAATAAATTATTTACTTTAACATCGGCAGTACTGAAAATCCTGACGCCAAATTGCTGCACTTTGTCCTGATCGTCTTGCCAGGTAAATAAATAAGAAGTAAAAGCAATAAACAAAAACAAGCAAATAAGCAGGCTTACCGCACCAATTATTTTTTTGGTACGGTCGTCTTTTGCAACTTCCTGTATGCTTATCTGTTCCTCTTTCTCAGGCTTCAGTTCCGCAGGATCAGGTGGTGGTACAGTCTTCTTTTTTAATCGGTTTGCCATAATAGTTCTGGTTAACAAACTTAAGGGAATAACGAAATTTATGGTAATAACGTGTATAACAGAACAAGATTGGCGAAAGAACGCACATAGACGTGCATAAAAAAATGGACACTTTTCGCTTGCCATGTAATACATCTTTATTAAAATACTGCAACAACGCAGGTATGTTGATTATTTTTGAATACTTGTTTTAAAATGAAGCTACTATTGTATGTTGCCTGTATAGCCATGTGTTTTTGTTTTGGCAAATGCCAGTCGCAAACACAACAAGCAACTGATAAAATAAAATCATCGGCTGTTTATACGTATGCTACACCTTCGCCGGATGGCACGGGTAAGTTTTATTATGGTCGCGAAATAGCGCAGGTAATGGGCGCAGCGGGTGCCTCCTGGCTGGAAAGAAGCGAAAGGCAGCAGGAAGAAAATACGGCATTTGCTGTTAACAAAATGAACTTACAGGACAGCGATGTAGTAGCCGATGTAGGTGCAGGCACGGGTTATTACACTTTTAAAATTGCAGCTAAAGTACCGCGCGGAAAAGTGTATGCAGTAGATATTCAGGATGAAATGCTAAGATTGCTACGGGAACGAAAGCAGAAAGAAAAAGCGGCTAATGTAATAGTTGTAAAAGGCACTGATACTACCACCAATTTACCGCCCGATAGTATTGACCTTGCCATTATGGTAGATGTATATCACGAGTTGCAACATCCGCAGGAAATATTGCAGTCGTTGCGGCAGGCACTTACTAGTAAGGGCAAGTTGTTGCTGATTGAATATCGTGGCGAAGACACGGTATTAGCAATAAAGCCACTGCATAAAACTACAGTGGCTCAATTGAATAAAGAAATGGCGGTAAATGGATTTACGTTGTCTTACCAGGGAGAATTTTTGCCCATACAACACTTTTTGCTGTACAGCAAAACAAAGGTTGTAAATCCGTAGAATCAAATCTGCTAAGTAGATCAATTTACAGAATACAACAGTTCGGGCTGCGTTACAGTTACATTCTCAAACACTAATATTTTGCCGTCGGTATCTTCCAGTGTAAGCACTACACGGTTGTTATTTTCTGATACCTTTTTAAGATAAAATTCGTTGTTACTAAGTTTCAAAATACTCAGGTTGCCTTCTACACACAACTGGTATTTATCTACTACCAGCAAGCTGTTATCATCGCTTTTAATAAGCAGATCGGCTTTATTGTGCGCAGAAGGTCTTAGCGAATTGGGCATGAAAGCATACGTTTGATGATTTCCTTGTTCCTTCCAAAAGCCCCAGAACAATAGTTCGAGCTTTAACAGTTTAGTTCGTTCTGTTTCGGTCATATTAAGCAGTTATTAAGTAGGATATAAACAGCATAATCCAAAAAGTGTGACAAGATTGCTTTGCAATATGCCAATTACCGGCAAACCGGGTGCAAGCGGGCACAGTTCGCCATTTTGCAATGTGGCCACGCCTTGGTAAAAGATATTCTACACACTTAAATAAAGTACCAAATGCAGCTAATTATCATATAGTTATACAAAATATAAATATTACAGCAAGTGGCGCAGCACTTATGGTTACAGCTATCTCTAACTCTTAAAGAGGAATAAAAAATTTTTAAAAAAATTTTTGTACAAACACCATGGCTTAACCAAACAGCCATAATTTTTACCTTATTGATACTTCCTTTCTCTATTAGAGACAATAACAAGCTGTGAGGTTTTACTGCAAGCAACAGTAGCAAACACTACGGCGCAGCATAGCACAACTTATATTTTACCAAACCAACAAAAGAAAAAAGTGACAAAAAACGAGAGCTGGAGAAAGCGGTTGCAGAGAGTAAAAACTTTCAAGAGCCAGACGGTATCCCCACAAATAACCGCCTGTGCTCTATGAAAGGCTTAAAGAGGTTTACACCTCATAAGCAAGTTTTTGGAAAATTGGGTGGCACTAATAAGAAAGCACAGTATAGATATACTCACCTTTGATTTAATGATTAGTACGCATAATAAAAAACAATCACAATGCCAGCTATTATAAAAATTGATAATGAATAAGTTAGAAGAAACCGTTGCCCGATTATAGTACCAGAATTGGAAAAGCAGTCTTAAAATGGAAAGATTAAATCGTGCCTACTGCATCGTAGATGCAAATAAAGTAAAAGGAATTGACATTTATATTCTAATAGTATATAGATAAAAACATACATATAGTTGATGGGTATGTTTTATCAAAAAAGTTCACCCGTTCATTTTCTTCAATGCAATAGTATATGCTTTTACAAATAAGCATACTTTATCGCCAGTTTGCAGCTTTGCTATGTCATGTTCGCCGGCGGTTACACGAATAATATTTTTACCTGTTAGCACTTCAACAGTATATATGGCGCCATCAGGAATGACTTGCAGCACCTCGCCGGTGAGTTGCAGTGTGCTGCTGAGGCTGGCTGCCCCAAACAGTTGCTGCGGCTCTCCTTGAAAAACTACCTTGCCATGCTCTAAATGGATAAGATTGGAAGCCAGGGTATATACTTCGCTAATATCGTGGCTTACCAGCAAAGTAGTGATTTGCAGTTGCTGCTGGATGTGGTATAACTCGGTGCGCAATTCGTGCCGCATAGCATCATCCAGTGCCGATAATGGCTCATCCAGCAATAATAATTGCGGCTTGCGTACCAGTGCGCGAATAAGTGCTATGCGCTGCTGCTGCCCGCCGGAAAGTTGCGAAGGTTTTGCATGGATGAATGCTTCCATTTTTACTAAATGCAGTAATTTATCTATATAACTTTTATCTCCGTTTTTACCCGCTGCAAATTGCAGGTTTTGCTGCACTGTCATGTGCGGGAACAGCGCATATTCCTGAAATACAAAGCCAATGCTTCGTTGCTGCGGTGGCAGGCATACCCGGCGAGCAGTATCGAGCCAAATACGACCGTTTACCTCTACTGCTCCCTGTTCCGGCTGCACAAGTCCCGCTAAAATTTTCAGTAAGGTTGTCTTACCGGCACCGCTGGGGCCGTATATAGCAGTTATGGTGTTGGATGGAATAGTTGTACCAATAGAAAGCTGCGTGTTTTCGTGGGCAAGCCGTAATTGTTTGGTAATATTAATCCTTATCATAAACCGGTAATGCTGCCCTGCAGCTTTTTACGAATGCTGTAAACGAGCAGCAAGATAGCAAAAGAAAAGAGCAGCAAAATAGCAGCATACACATGCGCAGTGGCATAGTTTAGCGATTCTACTTCGTCGTAAATAGCAATAGAAGCAGTTTGTGTTTTACCGGGCAGGTTGCCGCCAATCATGAGCACCAGTCCAAACTCGCCAATGGTATGTGCGAATGATAATACAATACCGGTAATTAAGGAGGGTTTTATATTAGGTAATAAAACATGTATAAATGTTTGCCAACGCGATTTTCCTAATGTATAAGAAGCGTGCCGCAGACTAAGGGGTAACGATTGCAAACCTGCCTGCACCGGCTGTACCATAAAAGGCAAACTGTAAATAACAGATCCTGCAACTAATCCCCAGAAGGTAAACAGTAACCGCACATTAAACCAGGTATCTAACCAATGCCCAAATACACTTGCGGGACTCAGCAACAGCAATAGATAAAAGCCCAAAACGGAAGGCGGCAATACCAATGGCAAACCAATAATTGCTTCAGGTATGGCTTTGAAGCGGAAGCGCGTAAATGCTAAGAAAGCAGCCAGCGGTATGCCAATGACGAACAAAATTAAGGTAGTAGCCAGTGCTAATTGCAAGGTTAATAAAAATGGCTGCCAGTCAATAGACATTTTGATGTACGATTTACGATGTGAGGATTGTACTGCTATAAATAATTAAAAATTACTACTATTCATTGTCAACCTTATCTTTCAGTCAGGATTCATATATCCATAAAATTTTATACTTTAAAACTTGTACAGTTAATATTACCTATATCCATACTTTTCTAAAATATCCTTGGCTTTTTTACTAAATAAAAACTGGTAAAATTGATTGGCTGCACGCATCTGCGCCGCATTTGATTGCTTAATAACAACCGCACCTTGCGCAATGGAACTGTGCCAGTTTTGATTCACTTCTATCCATTTGCCTTTGCCGCTTACTGCCGAATCGAGCACTACCGATTTTGCTGTGAAAGCTACATCAGCAGCGCCGCTTAGTACGTATTGGTTCACCTGTGCAATGTTTTCTCCATATACTATTTTTTGTTGTAGGGATGGTAGTAAATGTTGCTTTGTTAATGCCTGAATAGCAGCTTCACCGTAAGGTGCCAGTTTGGGGTTGGCAACGGCAATTTTCTGCACGTTATTATCCAATAAAATGGATAAACCTTTATTTAGATCTATATTTTTTAATGTCCACAATACCAAAGCGCCATACGCATACACCTGCGGCCTGGCTGTAGTTAAACCTTTGCTATACAACTCCTGCGGATACTTCATATCGGCAGAAAGGAACACATTAAAGGGTGCACCTTGCTTTATTTGAGCGGTTAGTTTGCCGGAAGAGCTAATTATCAGCTTAGCCGTAATGCCGGTTTCTTTTGTAAATGCGTCCTTTAGCTTGGCAGCAACAAACTGCGCATTCGCCGCAACGGCTATGTGCAATGGCTGTGCAAAAGAAGCAAAAACCATTAAGCAAAAAATGCCAAGGCAAAAGAGATATTTCATCAATAGAAATGCTGTCTACGAACGTTAAATGTAAGGTATAAAATGTGTATGCTGCTTTCCAATGATAGCATCGTTGTAACGCATTTTTTTAAATATTCCTATAAATCATACAACCGAACACAAATCACAGATAGCACAAGGTAGCAGTGCTGAAAATACAGCCAAAAGCAGGGATGCACAAAAGAACCGCGACTTTAATTTGAGTTAGCAATAAAAGCTAGGTATTGCCAACCAGATAAATGTAGATAAAAGTAAGATAGCTGCTCCTGAAGATTTAGGTGCAGCCAGCGGGCACTATGATTATGCAGGCGGCTTTGGCAGTGGCATGCGTTATCAAAATACGGACGAGCATTACAGATCTTCCGGCAAGATTAAAAGACAACAGGTAACCAGCAAAAAAGCAGTTCGTTATAGAATTATTTTTATTTTGATGAAGTATAATATAATGCATTCTTTACTCCGGCACGTGAAGACACGCGCCGGAGTAATTTGTCTGTTACGATTCCTCATCAAAGTACAACTTATAATAGTTTTTGCCTGTCAAATCATCATAGCCACGCTCTATCAAATCTTTTCTCCCGTGTATATAAATATGAAAATTCTTATCCAACTTTAGCACACTTTTATACACACGCTCCTGCTTTTTTACAGCAGATAAATGGATGTCAAATTCATCCTCAATATGTACCCCCTTTGCCTGCTGATACGTTTGCTTGTATTGCGTAAACGCATCAATCACTTCAGGATGATACATCACTTCCTGTGCAAATTCATCCATGTTAAACTGCTCTTTGGTTTTAAAATAATCCATGCTGCGGTTGAGCATGTCAATCTGGTCACTTTTATTTACCACAAATTTCTCCTGCATCTCATTGGAGATAAAGAGTTTGCACATACCCATTGCTTTATCGGTGTTGTGATAGCTATCCGCATAAGGTGTTACCTGCAAAAAATCGTTTACCCAATATTGCGCATCCTGTTGTTTATTGGTGGCATCTACCACACACACCACATAACCATCTGCACGGTTTTCTTTAAATACCAAACAACCTTTATCCAGTTTATTGATGTTAATCCCATCTTCGGCAGCCACTTCAAGGCTTTGCCCGTGCGGAAAAACTTTTAGAAAGGTTTCGCGGGTCTCACTTTTAAAAATACCTACCGCTTCTATATATTCTGCACCAAAAGGCACCTCCCCAAAATGCACTACATACAGTTCGCCTTCTTTTACTTTAGCGTGCGTGCTCTTTGCATAAAGAAATTGCGCCAGTAAAGCACTCTGTGCTTCGAAACTTTTCGGATTATCAAAAATGCTGGATACATAATTGTACACTTCATTCAGCGCTACATCGCTGATGTGTGTAAAATGATATTGCTCGTGCTCGTTGAAAGAATTTAAAAAGTATTTGGTGAGCAAGCCTCTTACTATCTCATCGTTAAGCGTAAGCTGATTCGCAGAAAGTTTCAGTTCTTCGCCGCGTGTAGGATTACCTACTTTGTGAATAATTGCCTGCTTTAGTACAACACTGTCTATGCCTGTCATAAGAAGGCAAATATAAATACCTCATCCCTTACCCTTCTCCGCGCGTGGAGAAGGATTAGACATGCCATTCATTTTTACACAAGTCCTGTTATCTTTAACAAATGAAAGAACAAAACTATAAGAACCACATCCGTTTTTATCCGGCACATCATTTTGTCTTTTATCCAATTGCATTTGTACTTGCTATAGCCAGTGCGATATGCATATTTAAGTATCC
Organism: Ilyomonas limi; assembly: GCF_005233845.1. Lineage (GTDB taxonomy): Bacteria > Bacteroidota > Bacteroidia > Chitinophagales > Chitinophagaceae > Ilyomonas > Ilyomonas limi. Next base: position 177,264 of record NZ_SZQL01000004.1, on the reverse strand, counting down.
TTTTCAGCAGTTGCAGTTTGCTTTTATTACTGCTATACTTATTCTTATTATCTGGCTCTCTTTTATGTTGCGGCAGCATTATGCCTTGGGCAATCAAAACCGTATTGTTCGTTTAGAAATGCGACTGCGGTATTATGTGCTTACGCAAAAAAGATTTGAACCGCTGGAACAGCAATTATCTTTTGATCAAATTGCAGCTTTGCGCTTTGCATCGGATGAGGAATTACCGGACTTGGTGGGGCGAACAATCAATGAATCCTTATCGTCGAAAGATATCAAGAAAGCTATTAGACATTGGACACCGGATCACATGCGGTTGTAACTGTAACTGCTTTTTGTAGAATTCAAAGGTATAAAGAAGTAGGTCTTCCGGCAAGACAGAATTGCACAAAATATAAATAACATTATGAGCTTTAAATGCTTCGGGCTGTTACGCTTATATTGAACTATTTGCCGGTGTAAACTTCTAAAAGCATGCTATTCAGCAGAAACTTCAAACGTTATGGATTGCATTTGACGATATATAACCGGTACGCTGTTGATGGTGGCAGGCGACCAATCTGGTCCTTCTTTTATCACCCGCATCGCTTCTGCTGCCAGTGCCGGATGTACTTCCTTAGGATTGACAACCGTTACTTCCGATATTTTACCTTCTTTATTTACCAAAAAAGAAACAAGTACAGTCTGCCTTACTGTATGATGCCTTTTTACTTTGAGGTTTTCGGCACCAACTTCGGCTCTTAGGTTATGTTGCAGGTAGCTTGCCCAGCCTGCAGCACCTCCGGGAAACTTTGCTTCTACTTCTATTGTATCGCTTTGTAGAGCAATTGTATTGGTTAGGGTTTGGGCATGTGTTATATTAGAAAATAAAACACAAAGGGCAATCAGGATACCCATTTTCATCTTTAAGCGCATTAGCATGGTTTTGAAAGCAAACCTACATTTTACACATAATTGCTCTCATTAAATTTTTATTTAAATTAAAAAAAAATAAATAAGAGGCTGCCTTTGGCAGCCTCTTATTACTGATTTTTACAAATGTTAAAAATTTTTAAAATCTAAAGCCAACATTCACGCTCAGCACGCGATACTTGTTTTTATCGTTTCTGAAATCATCGGCATTGGGGACAATTTTGGACAAACCAAAACCGTAGTTTACACCCAGCATTACGCGGTCAATTTCTACTCCTGCCAATGCATTCACACCATAGTCAAAACGCCTTAAATCGTCATCGTTGCTGCTGCCATACTTGATGTTGCGGGTGGTTTCGCCGCTGGCGCCTGCTACGGTTGCCGTTGCTTTGTATTTACCACCAATACCCAAAGCACCATACGGACCTGCACCAACAAAGAAATTAGTGCCGGTAGTAACAGGCAGCTTTACTACAATGTTTACCGGAAGCTCCAGATATAAAGGATTCATTTTCAACTTATCCGATGCGGCTACATCGCCACCTATCGTATAATAGTGACTTACTTTAGCACCTTTGCCATTGAGTACCAATCCTGGTTGTATGGATAGCAAAGGAGATAAAGGCAAATCAGCAACTACGCCCGCATTAAAGGTGGTTAGCATATTGCCATCGCGATACGAACCATCATTTTGGGTAGAGATGTTTGCAAAGTTTACGCCGCCCTTAATGTAAATGCCGCCCGGGTTTCCTTTAGGATTTACAGACGTAGAAGAAATAGTTGTCTGGGCATACACTTGACCTGCCATGAGTGCGCTTGAAAATGCCAGTGCTAAGATTCTTTTTTTCATACACGAGAAATTTAGCACTGGATTTTCCAAGATTATGCCAAAGAAAATTAATATATGTTTTCTCCTTCGGACGATGGCGGCAATTGCGGGTTTTGCGGACGCTGCTGTGGCGGCCGCTGTTTTTGCTGTGGTTGCTGCGGCGGCATCTGTTGTTGATTATTTCCACCAGAATTGGCACGCCTGGGTTTTGGTGGTTTATTTTTGGGTAACTGCTGCTGGCTGTTATTGCTATTCAATGACTTTGGCTTAGACGGCGGCTGTTTGCCTTCTGGTGCGCGCTGCTGTTGTTGGGGTTTTTTCTCCCCTTTTAGCTGCTGACCTTTGTTTGGTGGTTGCTGCTCGCTGCGGCGTTGCTGTTGCGGCTCGTTTTTTCTTTCTCCACCTTTCATTTCGCGCTCTTTGTCTTTACGCTTTTTGCTGTTGCGCTCTAAGGTATTCAGGCTTATCTGACCAACTAATTCCACATGTGCCGGTATTTCTTCTTTTTGCTTATTGCTGGTAAGGTCAACCGGCTGCAAATCATCGGCACGCTCGCCTTTAGCATTGAGGCGGATGATTTCTTTTACCCTTGCAATGGTAAGCGGGTATTGCATGCTGCTATCGGGCAGCATGTACCACATCAGGTTTTTGAAAATATCTTTCTTTATCAGCGAAGCATTGCCCTTTGTTGTTTGCAATGTATCGGCGTTATTTGGAAAGCCTTGTAACGCATCTAAATACGTATCCAGCTCGTAGTTGAGGCAACACTTCAGCCTGCCGCACTGTCCGCTGAGTTTGGTTTGATTGATGGATAGATTCTGATAACGGGCTGCAGTGGTCGTTACGCTTTTAAAATCGGTCAACCACGTAGAACAGCACAGCTCGCGGCCGCAACTGCCAATTCCACCTACTTTACCGGCATCCTGACGAATGCCTATCTGCCGCATTTCTACTTTTACCTTAAACTCGGAGGCAAATATTTTTATCAACTCGCGGAAATCTACCCGGTCATCTGCCGTATAAAAAAAGGTAGCCTTGCGTCCATCTGCCTGAAATTCCACTTCGCTCAGCTTCATATCGAGGTTTAGCTGGCGAGATATGGCACGGCTGCGCATAAGCGCTTCAGGCTCCCGGCTCTTCTGTTGCGTATATAGTTCAATGTCTCTTTCGGTACTGCGGCGAATGATTTTTTTCATATCGGGGTTCATTTCGTTCACCCCTTTTTTCTTCATCTGCAGGCGCACCAGTTCGCCGGTGAGGCTTACTTCACCTACATCAAAACCACTTACGCCTTCGAGTGTTACCAGTTCACCTTTTTCAAATTCCTGCAAGGTTACGTTCCTAAAAAAATCTTTGCGGCTGCCTTGCTTAAAACTCACTTCTACCACCTTACATCCTCCGTCTGAATCGGCAAACGGCAAATTTTTAAGCCAGTCGTACACATTCATCCGGTTGCAGCTACCGGTACCACAGCTACCATTGCTTTTGCAGCCGCCCGGCTTCCCGGTACTACAAGTTCCACATCCCATTGCTATATAATAGTTTTACAATGTTAAAAATAGAATATATATGTTGAGCGTTGGGGAAGAATACAGGCAAAGACGGGAGAACTGTATAGCCAAAACAGAATGTTTTTAATTGCACCTGCTTTCGCAAATAAGTGTACACTTACCTGGTTTTACTAAAGCGGGCAAATACAATCGTTTTTCTTTTTTATAAATAATAAAATACTCCAGAAAATAAAATAAACAAGAACAAAACATCACTACATTGTCAACCAACATCCGTCTTGTTATCCACCTTGTTTTTAGCTACTATTCCCTATTATACAATCTGTTTGTTACACACGCTCAGCTTGCTGCTTCTTTCCTAACCCGCCAAAATTAATGTTTTGTCCTGAATAATATGATACAGCCTGATTGTCAGCGCATGAAATAACATTTTAGCATGGGCATTGCGCTCGATATAATAAATGGCTTTATCCAGTTCTTCGGAGATGGCATATTGCTGACTTACCGAAGCAATTTTCCCAATACGCTGTGCAAAATCTTTCTCTTTTTCTGGCATTGGCAGGCTATCGGCGCCCAACACCTTTATGCGAATGCTTTGCCCGATCAAATGATTGAAATAACGCAAAAACTGTTTTTGTTTTTCGCGTCCCAGCTTGCTTACTTCATCCAGCCATTTGAGCTGCTCGGGCAACATGCGGCGGATAATAACTTTCAGCCAGTCGCCTAAAAAGCTTTGCCAGTCTTCTTCGGCGTGTTGCAGCAGTTGCAATGCTTCGCGGTAGTTGCCTTGTGCAATAGCAGCTACCTGCCGTGCAGTTTCGGGCGGCGTATTCCCGCGCGTTTGCAATGCCTCTTCTATATCCCCATTTTCCAACTGTGGGATTTTTACCAGTTGGCAACGGCTGAGGATGGTTTGTAGTATTTGCTCTTCGTTTTCTGCTACCAAAATAAACAAGGTGTTTGCCGGCGGCTCTTCAATAAGTTTTAATAATTTGTTGCCTTCTTTACCTAAATATTCCGGCATCCACAGCACCAGTATTTTGTATTCGCTTTCAAAACTTTTGAGGTTGAGCTTGCGGATAATGTCGTTACATTCTTCTGCGGTGATATTGCCCTGTTTATTTTCGGCGCCAATATTTTGCAGCCAGTCATATACATTACCGTAAGGATATACCTGCAAAAACTCACGCCATTCCTGCCCGTAATCGGCACTGATGGGCTTGTCGCCACTTTTTTTTGGAATAACAGGATAAGAATAATGAATATCAGGATGCGCATACTGCTTTGCCTTAAGGCAGGAAGGGCACACGCCGCAGGAATCTTGTGGAAGATCGTTGCCGGTTGCTGGTTGCTCGTTGCCAGAGAATGCATCAAACAACGAGGCTGTATTTAATGCGCCTCTATGTTGCACTTTATCGCAGGTAATGTATTGGGCAAATGCCAGTGCGAGAGGCAGGTTGCCGTTACCATCTTTACCCAGAAACAATAAAGCATGACTTAAACGGTTATGTTGCAGCATCTCTACCAGGTGCTGCTTTACCGCATGCTGACCAATCACATCCTTAAACTGCATGGCAGCGAAGCTAAGAAAAAGCCTCCAGCCGCTAAAGGGGAGTAAATAAATTAAAAATGCTGTTGATTAAGATCAATCTTGAATGTTTGTGTTGTAACCCAACAAAAATTTATATATGTTATAAACACTTACCACAAAGATGAAAAACAACCTATACTGTCATCCTTCTCCTGTTTTTTAGATAAAAAAAGTGCAGTACGGTTTATGGCACTACACTTTGCTTTTAATACATTCCAATAATTATTAAGCCATCTCGGTCTTCATGCTTTTTTGCACTTTTTTGCGTTCTTCCTCGTCCAGAATTACTTTGCGGAGACGGATGTGCTTGGGTGTTACTTCTATACATTCATCCTGCTGAATATATTCCATACATTCTTCCAGTGTCATTTGTATTTTCGGAACAATACGCACACTGTCATCGCTGCCGCTCGCGCGCATGTTGGTGAGTTTTTTACCTTCGGTAGCATTTACCACCAAATCGCCCGGTTTAATGTGCTCGGCTATTATTTGCCCTACATACACCTCTTCTCCCGGATCTACAAAGAAGGAGCCTCTGTCTTGTAATTTATCAATGGAGTAGGCAGTAGTAGGCGACTGATTTTTAGAAATCAATACCCCGTTATTTCTGCCAGGGATGTTGCCTTTCCACGGCTTATATTCGACAAAACGGTGCGCCATTACTGCTTCACCGGCTGTATTGGTGAGCATGTTGCTGCGTAAACCAATCAGGCCCCGCGATGGAATTTCAAACTCCAGATGCTGCATTTCGCCTTTGGTTTCCATTACCAGCAGTTCACCTTTGCGCTGCGTAACGAGGTCTATTACTTTACCACTAAATTCGGCAGGCACATCTACTACCAGGTTTTCATACGGTTCGCTTTTTTTGCCATCAATATATTTTACCAATACCTGCGGCTGACCTACGGTTAATTCATACCCTTCGCGGCGCATCGTTTCTACTAACACTCCCAAGTGCAAAATACCACGACCGTACACTAAAAAGCTATCAGCGCTGTCGGTATCTTCTACACGTAAAGCAAGGTTCTTTTCGGTTTCTTTCATCAGGCGGTCGCGGAGGTGACGGCTGGTTACAAACTTGCCATCTTTACCAAAGAAAGGCGAGTTATTAATGCTGAACAACATACTCATGGTAGGCTCATCCACACTGATTACCGGTAATGCTTCGGGATTTTCCTGGTCGGCAATCGTATCGCCAATATTAAAATCTTCCAGTCCAACAACAGCGCACAAATCACCGGCTACTACTTCGCTCACTTTGCGCTTGCCCATGCCTTCAAACACGTACAATTCCCGTACACGCGATTTTTTGATACTGCCATCTGCCTGCATCAAAGCAATCGGTTGATTTTCTTTGATCACTCCGCGGCTTACTTTCCCAATGGCTATACGACCTAGAAAAGAAGAATAATCCAATGAAGTAATCTGCATTTGCAGCGGACCTTCGTTTACCTTGGGCTCCGGCACATATTTTAAAATGCCATCCATTAATGGTGTAATGTCTTCTGAAGGAGTGAGGGTATCATTGAACCAGCCATTTTTGCCGGAACCATAAAAAGTAGGAAAATCCAATTGCTCTTCTGTAGCATCGAGGTTAAAGAAGAGTTCAAACACTGCATCATGCACTTCATCGGGACGACAGTTAGGTTTGTCCACTTTGTTGATGACAACGATAGGCTTTAAATCCAGTTGCAGCGCTTTTTGAAGCACGAAACGGGTTTGCGGCATAGGTCCTTCAAAGGCATCTACGAGCAGCAAAACGCCATCAGCCATTTTAAGTACACGCTCCACTTCGCCGCCAAAGTCGCTGTGGCCAGGTGTATCTATTACATTAATTTTTACATCTTTATAAGTAACGGCTGCATTTTTACTGAAGATGGTGATGCCACGCTCTTTTTCAAGATCGTTGCTATCCATAATAAGCTCGCCGGTTTCCTGATTGTCGCGGAAAACCTTGGTGGCGTGCAGGATTCTGTCAACCAAAGTAGTCTTACCGTGGTCAACGTGTGCAATGATTGCAATGTTGCGAATTTCCATAAGGGCGCAAAGGTACGCTTTTGCAACGGCGGAAGCAAGCATAATACAATGTTTATAGTTTTTTAACTTGTACGATTTTATGTACGATTTTAGATGTTCGATGTTGGATGTATGGGTACGTTTTAGCTGGGGATTTACCCTTATAAAAGAAGCACGTACGATTCAGACTTACATTCCTTATATTGGATTTACTTTCGATAGCCTTAAAATGAAAATACTGCATGCGTTCGGATGATCAACATAAAAAACCAGGAAACATCTTTTTACAAATGCATCCGCTACAGCGTATTGCATGGAGCATAGCGTCTGCTGCTGTAGTTTTCCTGTTTGTTCCTCAGCAAAAACCAGCTTTGCTGAATGTGCTGACGGCATGGCTGGTATTTGGTTGTATGTACCTGCTGCTCAACTGGATTGTTTTGTGTACGCGCCCCATACCACAAATAAGGAAATTCGCCCAGCAGGACGATGGCAGCAGAACGTTTGTGGTTATTATGATTGTACTCTTTTCTTTCTCAAGCCTTATCATTGTATTGCTGCTAATGACTTCCAAGGCATTTCATGAATCTGGCAATACCCCTTTTGTACTGATTTGCCTGGCGGGTATTTTAATGTCGTGGTTTTTGGTGCACACTACTTATACCTTTCACTATGCCCACCTATTTTACGACAACGCACCGGACGACAATACTAAAGATGCAAAAGGACTGGAATTTCCAGGCGATGCAGCGCCGGACTATATTGATTTTGCATATTTCGCCTTTGTAATTGGCTGCTGTTTTCAGGTATCGGATGTGGAAGTCAGTTCACGCCTTATCCGCCGCTCGGTACTTTTTCATCAGCTACTTTCTTTTGGGTTGAATACGTTTGTGGTAGCGTTGACAATCAATTTGATTGCGGGATTAATGAAGTGAGCGCTTCGGCAATGGCGGAACAGGAAAGATGATTTATACTACAAGCACGAATCTCCGTTGAAAGCCTCCACTGCAATAATACTGCACTTTTTACACCTATTTCAATCCTTCTATACTAATATAATTACCACAGAGCCGGCTATCATAATTGCAGCGCCAATGAGCTTTTTGCGAATATCCGCTTCTTTAAAAATCCGGTGCCCAAGCAACACACTTACAATAATAGACAACTGAAAAAGTGCTAATGCATACCCAACAGGCATGTGGTCGAAAGCATAATTGGTGGTAAACTGCATGGTGCCAATACAAACGATAAGCAAGGCATATTTGGAAAGACTGGCGTATTGTATTTTTTGCATTTCCCTTTTTACATTCAGCCGGTACACGAGCAGGAGCAAAAAGGAAAAGAAAGCGCCAAACAAGCACCAGCTTATAAAAGCGGTAGTGGTGGAAGAAGCCAGGATCACTTTCTTTACAAATACCGCTTCTATGGCCGTCAATATCATTGCCCAAATGCGGAATTGTATTTCCTTTTTCTTCAATAAAGCCCACGAAAACCGTTCTTCGGTGGTATCCAACACGAAATAACTGCCATAAATGATTAATAAAATGCCGAGTATGCCCCAGATAGTAGGAATTTCTTCCAGCAGGAAAATGCCTACGATGATTCCAACAATTGATTTGTAAGCATTGATTGGACCCAATACCGACAATGCACCTTTCTGCAATGCCTTTACCAAAAAGCCGTTGCCCGATGCACCGGCTATACCGCCCAAAATAGAATACCACCAAAATTGTTTAGGCAACTCTTTCCAGGGCACGTTGATGGCAATAAAGATGCAAATAACGGATAGTAAAAAATAAGTTAGAAAATTGACGATTAACGGATGGTTACCTTTTGCAGTTAGTTGCTTTTGAAAAACATTGCCGAGCGGGTTGGAAAGAATTCTTAACAAAACGGCTAATGCAGTAAGGAGCGTTGTTATCAATTATCGGACAGGTTTTAAAATGGTAAAAGTAAGTAAGACTTAAAAGAATGCCTCTTTGAAATGCTGTGTTCGTTTCCTTTTAGAACATTTTTATATAAGCGCAGGATCCCCGTTGAAGGTTTCGCGGCAATGCAGCAAACCACAGCTAGCAGCCTCTTTCAGGATTATTCCGCATAATGCCAGCCTTATGTGTGGTGGTATTTTTTATTATGTTTGCTGCCAGTAATAAGAAATATGAACAGAAAGAGTTGTCTCCCGCCGCCAAGATTTTGACATTTCCTCAAAATTTCAAAGAAGTATAGCTCCGTACTCTCATTGGCACTCTTGCTATGCATCAAAGTTTCAATTACATATTAACATCAAAAGTCTTGTCCTTATAAGAGCGGACAGATAGTTCTTTAATGAAAAAATCATATTATTTATTACACTTTGCTGTAATACTCGCAGGATTTACAGGTATCTTCGGAAAACTCATTTCTCTAAATGCAGGTTTGTTAGTTTGGTACAGGCTGTTCTTTTCTTCCATCATGCTGTTTTTGATTGTAAAACTGCTCAGCATAACCAATAAAATTACCGCTAAAGAAAAGATTGATATTGCTAAAATCGGGATGCTCATCGCCATACACTGGGTATTCTTTTATGCAAGCATCAAATATGCAAACATTTCTATTGGTGTGGTTTGTTATTGTTTGGTGAGTTTCTTTACTGCCGTTTTTAAGCCTTTAATTGATAATACCAGGTTTAAAGTTTCTGAATTAATGTTGAGTGCGTTGACACTCTTGGGTATTAGTTTGATTTTTCATTTCGACATTTCTTATCGGTTAGGCATTACAGTGGGCATTATTTCATCGGCTTTTGCCTCACTTTACACCATTTACAATGAACGATTGGTGAGAAACTACGACAGCAAAATCATCAATTATTATCAGATGATTGGCGGAACAATTGGTTTAGGTATCCTGCTACCTGTTTATCTCTATTTCTTTCCTATAGAAAGTCTTATCCCCAATTTGCAAGATATTGCCTATTTGATTTTGATGTCACTTTTTTGTACGGTTGGCTTATATGTTTCGTTTGCCGAAGTATTAAAAAAAATACCTGCTTTTACTGTTAATCTCACTTTCAATCTCGAGACTATTTATGCTATTATTATGGCGTTTTTGTTTTTTGGTGAAAGTAAAGAAGTAAATGCTTCGTTCTATGCAGGATTGTTTTTTGTAATGGTTTCCGTCCTTTTACAAACGCTCATTTCGGTTAGGAAAGAAAGATAAATTATGGAGGTCTTTTCGATTTTTTCCTGTTGGATAATGCTGCTTTATTTTAAAGTCTAGGTCTGATTATGCAGGGTATCAGATTAAAATAGCAGCCAATGCTACCAAGTTTGGCAAAGGCAGGGAAACGGCATTATGCTCGCCCGAAACTGCTGCTCAATTTAAAGTTTTAAGTTTATTGTTTGTTCTTTTTTCAAATGTTGTTCGTCGTGCCCCATTTGCAAAAACCTCATATTAGCGGTCCGTTGTTCTATGTCTTGCGTTACTGTCTGCATTTTATTTCTGATCATAATGACGTTACTTCCAATAGCTGGGTTGGGTATTGGAATCTCTAAATTAATTGATAATATCTCCTTTGTTATTCGCCAACTTTTCGCGCCATTTTTGAAGTTGCTCTGGTGTTTGTCTCACCCAATCTGTTACTTCACCAACGATTTTCAATGGTGCTTTGCTGCGATATGAGCGTGTTGGATTGCCCGGAAACTTTTTGTCTGTAACGTTTGGATCATTTTCAAAACTTCCCGTCGGCTCAACAATATAAACACGCTCAGGTCCATCGCCTTTAGCCAATGCTGCGGCAAGTCCGGCTCCATTAACCAGGGCTGTGAAATAAATGTGATTCATTGTGATTTTTGAATTGTAATTAGACAGGGAACCTGCTGTAAGCAAATCGCCAACCTGCAAATCCGCTTTCGTTCCATGATAAAAGGGACCATCGTCAAACGGATTGTCCGTGAACGAATTTGCTAATTCATGATTCTTTTTTGCGTTGTCAAGGTCGCTTAAGTCCTCATAGCATTTAGCGATTTTTGAATATAGAGAAGGAAAAGCGCCTTTAACAGTAATGTTGTTTATTTTTAATGCAAACTGCAAAGATGTTTCGAGCCATTTTAATTTATCGCGAACATTCTTCTGATGCCGAGCAACATAATACGCAGCAGTAAACTTTTCAAAATCGTTTGTCGCTTCGTTCCAGGCTTGAAGAAATATTCTGCTTGCTTCTTCGCGGTTACCTTTTCCTTCCATGTCCATGCCTTGAACACAGAGGTTAATTACATTATTGTTTGGGTCAAATTCCATTTACTAACTATTTAAAAGTAAATTTAGCTGATTGTCCTTAACCACCGAAGTGTTTCCTAATGACCACCAGCTCCCAAATATACTCAACCCCATTTTATCTTCTTCAGCTAATCAGCCGTATTTTCGAACTGCCTAATCCAATAATGCTATCATACCTCCTCAAACCCCTCGCCTCTCGGAAACTGCTTCATTACTTCCGTTATAATGGCCGGCACAGGGTGTGCCAGTTTGCGGAGTCTCGTATCTATCCATGCCCCTTCCACCGTAAGCAATGCACAACGTTGCCCGTACTCATTGGTAAACAAATGCTGTATAGTAAAGCGCGAACCATCGGCACGCATCTTTGCCATACAGGTAGAGATGGTTATTTTATCCGTTAAATGAATTTCTTTTTTAAACACACATTCTTCTCTAAACAACACCGGGCCAACATGCAGGTCCCGCATAGTAGCCAGCGTTAAGCCGTGCTGCGCCAGTATATCCACACGATGCTGCGCACCAAAATCGTAGTATGCACTGTGCCGCAGGTGAAAATTGGCATCAATATCTGCCCACCGGATGGAAATAACAGTACTGAAAGCTTGCATTCGTTTTTTTAGCAAAGAAAAAACATAACCACTGCCGCGCATGTAATATTTTTAGCCACTTTGTTTCCCTTTATTATATTGTAGTTTTTTATTGCATAGCATTATGAAAAATTGTTTTTTATTTCTCTCGTTTTGCCTCCTGTTCGTAGCCTGCAGGCAGGATGCAAAACCGGTATCTAAAGATGTATTGGTTGCCGACCTGGATAAATCAGTTAGTCCTGCCAACGACTTTTTTAACTATGCCAATGGCGGCTGGATAAAAGCTAATCCCATACCCGACGAGCAATCAAGCTGGGGCATTGGCAATCTGGTGATAGAAGAAAACCTTAAGCGCCTGCGCACCATATGCGAAGAAGCAGCAAAAAGCAAGGCAACACCTGGCTCTATACAGCAAAAAATTGGTGACTTTTGGCTCGAAGCGATGGACAGCACTAAGATTGAAGGAAGAGGCCTGCGCCCCATAGCCTATTACCTGCAGCAGATTGCTTCGGTAAAAGATATTCCCACCTTAACGGCAGCTATGGCGCAGTTGGAAAAAATTGGGGTAAACACAGCGCCAGGTATGTATGTGGCACAAGACGATAAAAACAGCAACATGATGGCGCTGCAACTGGTGCAAAGCGGCTTGTTCCTCGACGACCGGGAATATTATTTTAACCAGGACACTACCTATCAAAATATAAGAGCTGCTTATCATCAGTTCATTCAACGCTTTTTGGAACTAAGCGGTAACGATAGTACAGAAGCCAACAAACTGGCAACAGACATCATTGCTTTAGAAACCAGCCTTGCGGAGTCGCACCGTAAACTGGAAGACACGCGCGACCCGTATAAAAATTATTATAAAATGAGTGTTGGCTCGCTGGATAAGCTAACGCCTTCCTTCCGGTTTGTACGTTATTTTCAGATGGTGGGTGTGCCTCCAACCGACTCGGTGATTGTGCATCAGCCGGAATATTACAAAGCATTGGAAACTGAGCTCAAAAACACGCCCATAGACGTTTGGAAAGCCTATCTCCGCTTTCGCCTGATAGATGAATACAGCCAGGCATTGCCGGAAGTGTACGGGCAGGCAGCCTTCGATTTCAGTAAGGTATTGTATGGCGCCAAAGTACGCAAGCCGCGCTGGAAACGCGTGATTGCTACCGAAAATAACCTGCTGGGCGAGCCTTTGGGACAATTGTATGTCAAGAAATTTTTTACCGAAAAAGCAAAACAGCGTTACAGCAGTATGGTAGAAGATATTCGCGCAGCGTTAAAAAGCCGCATCCAACATCTTACCTGGATGAGCGATTCTACCAAACAAAAAGCGCTGGTAAAATTGGCTGCCATGAAGAAGAAAGTTGGCTATCCCGAGAAGTGGAAAGACTTTAGTGCTATGCAAATAGGACGTGAAAGTTATGTGCAAAATCTGATGAATGCAAATGCGTGGTGGGTACAATACAACTTTAATAAACTGGGCAAGCCCGTTGACCGTGATGAGTGGGAGATGACACCACAAACGTATAATGCGTATTACAATCCCAGCAACAACGAAATTGTACTGCCCGCCGGTATGTTTACCGTGCCCGGTGCTACTGATGAACAAATAGATGATGCCGTGGCGTATGGCTATGCAGGTGCCAGTACTATTGGCCACGAAATAACGCACGGCTTTGACGATCAGGGCAGGCTCTATGATAAAGATGGTAATCTTACCGACTGGTGGACAAAAGAAGATGCTCAACGTTTTGAAGCGCAGGCAGATAAAATGGTTAATCAGTTTAACAGCTTCCAGGTGATCGACACCTTTAAAATTAATGGTAAAGCTACGCTGGGCGAAAACATTGCCGACCTTGGTGGTGTACTGTTGGGCTGGGATGCGTTTACCAAAACAAAACAGTACAAAGAAAATAAAATGATAGACAGTCTTACGCCGGCACAACGTTTCTTTTTAGGTTATGCTTTGGGCTGGATGCATCAATCGCGCCCCGAGGCATTGCGGGCACAGCTGATGAGCGATGTGCACTCACCCGCTATGTACCGTGTAAACGGACCAATGCAAAATGTAGATGCTTTTTACCAGGCTTTTCATTTGCAACCAGGCAACAAAATGTATGTGCCGGATAGTGCGCGCGTAAGGATTTGGTAGGCGCATTATTGTTATACTTTTTAAGTAGGGCAGCCGTGGTGCATGCCTTCGCGCACCACGGCTGCCCTACTCGCTGCTCCGGTGCGTGGAGACACGCACAGAGGCGAAGCGGCGCTTGCATTATGCTATACACAAAAATTCTTCCTGCATATTCCACTGCCGGCAACGGCGGGATTTTTGTACTATAAAAATGTTCATTCTAAAAATAGTATTCAATATTTTATAAAACAATATTCTTAGATTATAACAAATTCTATTACGCATTTTCTGCTAACTTGCCTATGATGCAATGCCTGAAAAAAAGTTTGTTGTTGTGCATAATGCTTTGTGCAGTATTGTATAATCGTGCGCAATTGCCCTCCTTGATTGGCGATGATACAGACCAGGATGATTACCTGCAAAACACAATACTTAAACCCGGCGAAGACCCGCAGGATAAAATACGCAGTCAGATTTTCATTAAAACCACCATCAGCAAGAAAGCCTGCTTTGTAGGTGAGCCGGTACTGGTGGTGTATCAATTGTACACCGCATTGTATTGCCAGCCCAAAGTAGTAAAACAGCCTTCGTTTAATGGCTGTAGCGTGGTAGAAATGACTACCGACGAGCCGGAATACCTGGATAAAGAAAACGGCAAAATGTATCGTGTGCTGCTGATAAGAAAAGTGCAGCTTACACCACTGCAGGAAGGTGAACTACTCATTCCGCCAGCAGTGATCAATAACGAAGTTGGCTTTACTTCTACCGAAAACCCGTACCGGATGCAAAACTACAGCGCTGCCGTAAGCAGCCGGTCAGACAGCATTCATGTAAAGCCGTTGCCTGCAGATAAACCGGCCGATTATTCCGGTATTGCCGGCGACAAGTTTACTATTGCGGCCAAAGTAGATAGCACTACGGTACCAAAAGGTGAAAATGATTTACTGCAGATAACCATTGCCGGTGAAGGAAATATTGAGGCAATCGGATTGCCTGTTATCAGGTGGCCAAAAGGCATCGAGCATTTTGAAAGCAACGATAGCCAGCACGTCAATAAAATGAACTTTCCGGTGCGTGGCAACAAGACATTCGCTATTCCTTTTATCGGCACGCAACAAGGAGCCAAAATAATTCCGGAAGTTAAGTTTACTTTTTTCAATACCACTTCGCAGCAATTTGAAACCATCAGCACACAACCTATTACTATTAATGTGGTAAATGCATTGCCCGCAAAAAGGTTTGATGAACACATTATTACCAATGATGTAAGTAATAAAAAATACCTGTGGTTTGTGCCGGGTATTGCCTTGGTAGTTATCAGTGTATGGCTGATAAGTAATAAAAGAAAAGAGATAAGAGAGCAAGGAACAGGAGAACAAAGTACAACTAAGCAGGGAGGAACAAGGAGTCAGGTTGAAAGCGTACAAGAAACAAGAATACAAGGGGCAGGTGTACAGGATGCAAGTGTTCGGGACGCAAGTTTGCAGGATATAAGAAAGCAAGAGACAGACACACAGGCAACAGCCGGGCAAGATTCTGGGGTGCCGGAAAAGCCCGACTTTAAACTATTACTGCAAGTCTTGAGTGAAACAGAAGATAATTACCTGTTTTTTACCAATGCTAAAACCTTGCTTACGGCTGTATTGCAACACACATTGGCTGCTACCGAGCAAGAAGAAAAAAGTGTACTGCTGTTATTAGAAAATAAAGATGCTAAACTGGCTGAGGAGGCAAAGCATATCTATGCAGCCTGTAACCAATATTTATACTCACCGGTAATAGATGATAATGCACGGGCTTCTTTAATAGAACAGCTGGATACCGTTATTAGCCAGCTTGAAACAACTTAATTATGCCTTCAAATGCGCATCCAAAAAATTTCGTGTAATCCGCATTTGAACAATTCGTGCTAAGATCCGTGCTTTAATCTGTGTCATCCGGCTGCTATTCAATCGGTATATTTATACCCCATACCTCTTACCGAATGAAAATGCCTTGGATTGCGTGTATCCGACTCAAAATATTTGCGGAAGCTAAGAATAAAATTATCAATAGTACGCGTGGTGGGATATACGTTATAGCCCCACACCACCTGTAGTATTTTTTCGCGTGTTACTACTTCATTTTTATTTTCAATCAGGAGTTTTAAAAGCATACTTTCCTTTTTGCTTAAATCCACTTTTTTACCATCCCAGGTTGTAGCTTCCTGTGCTTTAAAATCTATTTTATTATTTTCAAATTCATACGTATCGCCCACTGTTTCCTTTGTTTGAAGCTTTTTATTTTTTTGAATAAGTTTTTCAACACGCAACAACAATTCTTCGAGGTTGAAAGGTTTGGTCATGTAATCATCGGCACCCTTTCTTAACCCCAATACTCTATCGGCACCTGTATTTTTGGCACTTAATATCAGCACCGGCACATCCAGTTGCTGTACACGTATATTTTCGGTAACGCTAATACCATCTATCTCTGGCAACATAATGTCCATAATGATTAAATCGAAATATTCATTTTGTATAGCCTTTAAAGCCTGGTTGCCGGTATATGCCGATGTAATGCTGTAGCCTTCCAACTCCAAATTTAGCTTTAAGGTGTCATGAAGGTTTTCTTCATCTTCTACCAATAAAATATTGGCTTTACTATTGTCGTTGTGTATCATTTGCGAAAGGAATAATTTAAAATAAAAATGATGATGCAGAAAGTTTTAAAACCGCACGGTAAATATACTCCCCTTTGGCACATTATCGGTAATGGTGATGGTGCCTTTAAAATCCTGCACTATTTTTTTAGATAAAAACAAGCCTAATCCGGTGCCTTTAGCGGTGCGCGTTTCTTCGCTACCCACACGATAAAATTTCTCAAATACTTTCTTCTTTTCTTCTGCAGCAATGCCAATACCTTCATCAGTCACCTGGATAATTACATGGCTATTTTCCTTCTTCAACAACAGTTTTACAGGGCTTTCCCTGGATGAATACTTTACTGCATTATCCAGCAAATTATTTAATAATAATTGCATCAGTGTATCTTCACCTTGCATGTACACCTCGGGCTGAATTGTCGCATCCATGCTTCTTTGTGGAAAACGATTTTGAAGATCGCGCACCGCTTCGGTTGCTATACGGCTGATATTGATTTGTTGCTTGTTCAGCCGGTAGGCACCGGTTTCTAATTGCGAGGCAACAAGGATATTATTCGTAAGCGTATTCAGGCGGTTTACTTCCTGCAGTGTATTAGCAATCAGCTTTTGCTGCTGTGCCTCTTCCAACCGCCGCTTTTGCAGGGTTTCTACATTCAGCCGTACCACGGCAATAGGCGTTTTCAACTCGTGCGTAATGGCCATCATAAAATTTTGCTGCTGGCGCGACAAAATAAACTGCCTTCGCGTGGCGCGATATACAAACACAGCACCTACCAATATCAACAACAAAAACACGCTGCCTTCACCAATGTACTGCGATGTTTTTGTGTTTTTTGCTGCTTCTATTTCGGCTACTGCACTTCTATAATCGGGCGAATCTTTGTGCAGTTGTGCCAGCTGGTATTCGTACATCTGCCGGTTTTGTTGGTTCAATTCCATATACCAGAATATCAACGCCACAACAATATATACCAGCAAAAACCAGTACACAATAGTGATGCGCACGAGCCGGTGTTTTTTTAATGAATTCATTACTGCAATGAAGCTAATGGATTTTGATGAATGAACACAAATAGCAATTCAACTACAATGTTCCATATTTCTTTTGATAAGCAATCAGCCATGCAACCACACGGTTATATGTTTCAATACCTTCGGGCTGATTATTGGCTTTTAAATAATTGCCATACAAAGTGGTAAACAACGGCTCCAAAGGATTTTTGTACCGGCGTAAAAAACGCCGGTATTCTGCAATATCCTTTCTTACCAGCGTATCCAACTGCCTGTAATTATCTCTTGCCGCAACACTATCGTACAGGAATAATGTATTATTGGCATAACTGAATAAACCGAAATACAATGAATATTGAAAACGCTGATCGCGTGAAAACTTTGCAGCAAGATAGCCGGTAAAGTTGGCTTCGTCTTCTGTACCATAACCAAGCTGGTGCGCTATTTCGTGGCATGTAATGTAAGGCAGCAAAAATGCAGGTACATTTTCAGTACACACCTGCGCTTCACCGCTAAAAGGATTATAATAGCCCGAAAATCCTAAATAATTGCCTAACGTACTATATAAAGAGGATTTAACGCTGCTGAACCGGTACTTCAAAAAAGGATATTGCTGCTGCGCGCTGCTATAAGCTGCTATGCTTTGCTTAAAAACAGTTTGATAAGACTCGTATTGTACCGTATCGCCTAAACTGCGGCGTATATTATTTACTTTCAAAAGCAGGGAATCAGTCAATGCAGAAAGGTCTTGTGTTGTTTCATTTTCGGGCTGCAATTGCAGTTGGGCAGCAATGCCTTTGCGATCATAATTAAGCCCCCAGGCAGCATAAAAAATAATGTAAATAATGAGTAACAGATTAAGGGTTTTAATTACACCTCTCATAAAGCTTTTCTTCGTAACCTGCCGCCTGAATAATGCAACAAGCTGGCGGATCACTTTTACAATAATCCAGATAATAGCAACGGCATATAGTATATCGCCAATGCTGAAGGGTATCCGGCCGGTAAGGATACGCAAGGCACTGCTGATAAAATTATACACGCCTGTTGAGTACAATTCTTCAACCAACGTATGGTTTAATGAAAATAATTTAATGGCAAGGGCTATAAGAAATAAGATAATTGTTTTAATCCAATAACGGCGCAGTGAGTGGTGGTGCATACAGGCGCAAACTTACTGTGGTAAGGCAATTGTTGATGAACAGATAAGATAAATTAACAGGCCGGTTTAAAATGTATAAAAACGCTGACAGGGTTCGAAGCGCTGTCAGCGTTATAAACATAAGTGAATAAATCATCCCGAAACTCATCGTGGTATTTTATTGGCAGGTGCAGGCTCGGTTGTTACATTAGTATCGGCTTCCTGTACCTGCTTACCAGTGTTTATATTTTGTAACGAATCTTTGGATTCTACTTCTACCTGCTGTATATATACTGCATACTCATTAGGGTAGATATGCCGCCCGATGGTTTGCGCATAGTTGCGGGTAAAAGCAGCGCCAAAGTACAGGATAATAGAAGAGTAATACACCCACAACAATATAAGAATCATAGAGCCTGCAGCACCAAACGTGCTACCCGGATCACTTTTGTTGAGGTATAAGCCAATGCCAAACCTACCAATCATAAATAGTACTGCCGTGGCGAAAGCGCCTACCCAAACATCCCGCCATTTAATTTTGGCATCGGGCAATACCTTAAAGACAATCGCAAATAAAAAACCGATTGCCAGCAGGGTGATAACAACGTTGATGATAAAGCCAAGATGTACCGCTTCGGGCGGCAAAAAACGCTGTAGCCGGTCCATCAGCAATCCTATCAGGGCATTAATCAGCAACGATACCAGTGCTATAAAACCAAGGCTTACAATAAGTGAAAAACTAAGCAGCCTCGTTTTCAGCATTTTTAAAATGCCGCTTCTTTTAGGCTTTGTTTTAAGATTCCAGATAATGTTAATGGAGGTTTGAATCTCGGCAAACACGCCGGTTGCCGAAAAGACCAATGCGACCAACCCCACTATAGACGCAAAAGTAAAAGAAGGTGAAAGCGCTGCATTCTTGATAATTTGTTGTATTTGTGCAGCCGCTTCGGCACCCACAAGCGTCTTTATTTGCCCGTACACCTGCCCTTCGGTGGCTTCGCGACCATAAAAAAAGGAGATTACACTGGTAAGTACAATTAGCATTGGCGCCAGGGCAAATACCGTATAATATGCCAGTGCTGCGCTTAGCTTGGTAATATTATACGTACCAATATCGCTGCCTGACTTTTTAAGTGCAGTCCAGATATTTTTCAGCTTAAGTTTTAATGCCATATTATTTTAGTTTTTCATTGTCTTTGTGCCGGTGGCTATCACGTTGATTTTTCTTTTCAAAATTTTTTTGCAGTGCACTGGTGAGGTCAACGCCCGTTTGGTTGGCGAGGCATATCAATACCCATAGTACATCAGCCATTTCATCATCCAGCGAGTTGCTTTTATCGCTCTCTTTAAACGATTGTTCGCCGTAAGTACGCACCATTAGCCGGCTTAACTCCCCAACCTCTTCCATTAATATGCCAAGGTTCGTCAGCTCGCCAAAATAGCGTACACCGGTGGTCGTAATCCATTCATCTACTTGCTGTTGTGCCTGTTGTATGGTCATAGGTATTGTAATTATTTTGTGTTTTTGTAAAGTGGAGAAGCTGGTGCGTCTTTAGAGATAATTCTTTACACTTTCATTATGGTAAGTACATGGGTAGTGTTTTCAAATGTATAAAGTGATGTTAGCGTATTCCCTTAATCAGCTGTTGTAAAGTATATAACCAAGGCTTTTAGTCAAAGCGTTTACTTTAGCTAAAGCCAGTAGCCTTTTACTTTGGCCTCCCAAGGCTGAAGTCCCTGGTTAAAATAATGCACCCTCGTTATCATCATACGTTTAAAAACACCATCAGTACATAAACAAAATTAATTAATATTGATTTGGAAGGAATATACAAACTACAGCTTCTGTACCAGGGTTAATATCCAATTAATACACGCTTTTACTTACCAAAAGCGGCCAGGTTGCTGCCAAAAATCTTTACCGCAATGGCGATGAGTATCACACCAAAGAACTTGCGCACGGCAATAAGCCCCGATACACCCAACAGGCGCTGAATACGGTTGAGCAAATGCAAAACAATAAATACCAGCACGAGATTTATCAGAATACCAGCAAGGATATTCAGTTCATTATAATTGGCTTTGAGCGACATGATAGTGGTAAGTGTACCACTGCCCGCTATGGTAGGAAAAGCTACGGGCACCAGCGAACTGGCTTTTGTATTGGTTTCGCCTTTAAATATCTCGTGCCCCAGCACCATCTCCAAACCCAGCAAAAATATGACGATGGAACCGCCCACTGCAAACGAGCGGACGTCGAGCCCCAGGATGTTTAAGAACTGCTCTCCTAAAAAGAGAAATACGATCATCAGCAAGCCCGAAAACAAAGTAGCCTGCGTGGCATTAATATCACCGCTTTTTTCTTTCAGTGAAATAAGCAGCGGCACCGAACCTACAATATCAATTACCGCAAACAGCGTAAAACTGATCGTAATAAATTCATCTAAACGAAAAGTCATGATGTACAACTTTTGGCAAAGGTACGACTAAGAAAAGCAGCGGCGCTAAAAGCTGCCGCTGCTCTTTAATTTATGAAAAAGTTCATTTAAAAGCTAAACGTAACACCTGCATTCAACAAGAAAGGAATGGAATTATAACCATAGACATCATAAAATCTGGTATTGAAAAGATTTTTGGCATCTGCAAAAAACTTTACTTGTGAGGAGAGTTTATATTCGGCATAAGCACCTACCAGAAAATAACCTTTTAGTGTTACATCGGGTTGCATATAACCACCCACATCATACCGCTTGCTTACATATTTGCCATTCACAGAAATATACAACGGCTTGGCAAGCTGCACACCTACTGTAAGGTTTACATCATGCGCCGGACGCCTTAGCAAATAGTTGTATGTAACGGTGTCCAGGTTTGTCTTTCTGTTTTGCGAAGTTTCATGCGGCGATATAAACGTATAGTTAGCACTCAGCGTTACTGCTTTTGCAGGCTTTGCTGTTATTTCCAGCTCAATGCCATCAACTTTCTGCCTTACGTAATTGAAATACTGGTAAGTAACATAATTGTAATCTATGCCATTATTAATATCGCGGTTAAAGAAAACAGCACGTGCATTTATTTTTTCTTTTTGCAACGCAACACCTGCCTCATAATTCTTTGAGGTTTCGGGTTGCAAATTTTTATTACCGCTGAATTGATCAAACAACTGGTAAATACCCGGCGCCTTGTAGCCGGTAGAAATACTACCAAAAATTCTGAACCAATCCGTAATACTAAATGAAGGATTGAAAGTGTATGTTTTATTGGTACCGTAGATAGAATGCTTATTAATCCGTCCGCCCAATTCAATATTCAATCGGTCATCTATTCCTTTAAAGATTACAGAAGCATACACCGATTTTTGGTTGATGGAACTCGAAGGAAAAGTATCGGCATACGGGCCAAAGCCGCTGATTGAAAAATAGAGTTTATTGAAAGAAGAAAAACGGTAATCGCCACCGGCAACCAGCGTAAAATGTTTACCCAAAGCCACATTGCCAAACAACTCTACAAACTGGTTTTTACCACCGTAAGTATTGTTTTCAAAATCAACGTTGGTTTTATCTAAACTGTCATTCAGGTAACGCCGGTTTAGTTCGCTGTATTGATAATTGCCGTTGATGCTGAATATGTTTTTTTTAAAAGTAAATCCTGCTCCGCCAGTAAAGCTTTTGTTGTGAATAGTATAATCCTCATCATCCCTAAACACACCGGCATCAATACCTGCCTGATATTTACTGTATAATGCAAATGCTTTTACAGTTAAAGCAGGCGTTGCCTGATAGGATAGTTGTGCATTCACATTTTCACCATCATATTCATCACTATCAAATTTTCTATGCGGTGTAGTAATGGTATCTGTTGCAGATGAAAAGCCATTGGTGTGCAGTCTTGCATAGCGCACGGTATAATTGAATTTTCCAGCTTTGCCATATAATTGTGTATTTCCTTTCAA
Organism: Ilyomonas limi; assembly: GCF_005233845.1. Lineage (GTDB taxonomy): Bacteria > Bacteroidota > Bacteroidia > Chitinophagales > Chitinophagaceae > Ilyomonas > Ilyomonas limi. The sequence continues at coordinate 154,688 of NZ_SZQL01000004.1, read as the reverse complement.
CATGCCGTAATTGCCGGCACTTACAGTAGCTGCACCATTGAATGCTTTGGTAACATCCTTTTTAACCGTAATAATGTTTATCACACCGGCAACAGCATCACTGCCATACAAGGTAGATTGTGCACCTCTGCAAATTTCTATGCGCTCCACATCGTTCAGCGAAAACATATTCAGGTCGAACTCATTATTAATCATCGAAGGATCGTTTACCGGAACGCCGTCCAGCAGTATCAATGCCCTGCCCGATGAGGCACCGCGCATATATACCGTTTGCACGCTGCCCATATTGTTGAGCGCACCATTTATTACTACACCGGCTTGCTCGTTTAAGAGTTGGGCAACGGTTTTGCCGCTGCTTTTTTCAATTATTTCTTTATTAATAACAGTCACTACTTTGCCGGTTGTATTTTGTTTTTGCTCATAGCGGTTGGCAGTAACCACTACTTCATTCAACTGATTGTACAACGAATCCTGTGCATGCAACGAAAAACATACAGCAATAAAAGCCGTAATAATAAGAATAGATTTACTGGTCATCTTCCAATAGATTAAACAATTAAAAATTAACGCCGTGAAGTGAGATGGAGGAAGCAGAAATGTACACACGCCGCTGCAGCAGACGATTATTACATCTCTGGCCTTTCACCCGAAAGCACAGCAAATGAATGATAACACATGGCAGGTCTTCTGGCTTATCTGCCTTTTAAGCTTACCTTCCCATGCCGCCGTTGGCGACACAGTGGTGTGTAGTTGCTTAAAAGTTGCCCGATACATACCGGGTCAGAATTACAGCTACGGGGATAGCGCCGGATTTTCACACGGCTTCCCTTTTAATTGGAACAGGATAATGTTTGAAGAGTAAGTCCGCTTGATTGAATTCTTTAAGCATTCAATATAATTAACCACTTGTGCCTTTGCTCTCGTGGTTCAATACATCCCAGGTTTACATTAGCCTTCCAAACCAAATGAGCGGCAAAATTGCACGCTTTGCATTACATCAACCAAAATTATTTTTATCCACAAAATTTTATTAGCTAAAAATATTAGTAGTTTTATGCTAAAATTTGTAGTAATACCAAACTTATTAAACCAATTATAACACCTATGATACTTCCTTCCATTTACGAAGCAAACCTTAGAAATAATAGCGTAGTACAAATGCCTGCATACCATACCTACATCTATCTGCTTGTGTTGTCGCCACAAGGTTTTCTAAAGGAAAAGATTATAAATATCAAAGATTCCTTTGCAAAAAATTATAGTCATCCATTTGCCCGGAGTACAAAACCACACGTAACGCTTTCCCAATTTATGCAGCGCGGGTTGGCAGAGGAAAAAATTGTTGCCCGTTTAAAAACAATAGCAAAGGCCCAGCCTCCCATTAATATCCACTTAAAAGATTTTGGCAGTTTTCCTTCACATACGATATATATAAATGTTACGAGTAAAGTGCCCTTGATGAATTTATCTAAAACATTAAGAGAAGCACAATCTTTACTCAAATACGCACCTGGCGATAAGCCGTTCTTTTTAACGGAACCACATCTTACCATTGCCCGCAAGCTGGCACCCTGGCAGCACGAAAAAGCATGGATAGAATACAGCAACAGTTCGTTTACCGGCCGCTTTATTGCCGATAAGATGACGCTGCTTAAACGCAAAGTGGATCATAACCGTTATGAACATGTAGCCGACTTCCAATTTCAAAGTGAACCTCTGGAAGCAGTACAGGGAAGTCTGTTTGGATAAACGGGCAGTTTTTTCATCCCCTACCCTATTTGCATAATGCCTTCTATTATGCTAGTTAACCAACCATCAACTTATGAACTACGACAACAACCAGCCACCGGAAGAATACAATGATTACAAAAAAGGCAGAGGCGCACAAATTAACACGCCCAACAAATTCATCATTCATGAACGCGTGCGTGAGCACGTAGAGGGCATTGATGACTGGATAGAACCCGATGTGCAAACACAGTTTATAGACGTATATGCCAAAAGTATTGTAAATAAAGTAGATAGCCCCGATGTTGGACTGATGTACAGCATGAATCCATACCAGGGCTGCGAACATGGCTGCATTTATTGCTATGCCCGCAATTCCTTTGAATACTGGGGCTATAGTGCCGGACTGGATTTTGAGAGAAAAATATTGATAAAGAAAAATGCACCGGAGTTGCTTCGTAAGTTTTTATTACACCCTAAGTGGGAATGCACGCCCATTAGTTTAAGCGGCAACACCGATTGTTACCAACCTGCCGAAAGAAAGTTCCGCATTACACGGCAACTGCTGGAAGTGTGTTTAGAGTTTAATCAGCCCGTTGGCATTATTACTAAAAATGCGGGTATTTTGCGCGATGCAGATGTGCTGGTGCAAATGGCTTCTAAGAATTTAGTAAGTGTACTGGTTTCCATTACCTCTTTTCAGGAAGAATTGCGGCGCGTAATGGAGCCGCGCACCACTACCGGCAAGCAGCGGTTGCGTGTGATAAAAGAGTTGAGCGATGCAGGCGTGCGTATGGGTGTTATGCTGGGGCCAATGATTCCCGGGTTGAATGAGCACGAGATGCAACGCATTATGCAGGCAGCAAGTGAGCATGGCGCTACTTTTTCTGCCTATACTTTTATCCGCCTGAATGGTGCTATTAAAATTTTGTTTCACGACTGGCTGTATAAAAATTTTCCTGACCGTGGTGATAAAGTGTGGCACCTAATAGAAAACGGGCATGGCGGCAAAGTAAACGACAGTCGTTGGGGTGTGCGCATGCGTGGCGAAGGTCCCATCAGCGATTTGGTACGACAGCAGTTTCATAAATACAATAAGTTGTATAAATTGAATGCCGATCGTTGGGATTTGGATTGTTCACGCTTTAGAAGACCGGGCGAGCAGGGGAAATTGTTTTGATATTTGTTGAACGACAAAGCCAATAAGAGATAAATTTGTACGCAGTATTTCATCCTGCGCTTTGTGTGCCTTTTTGTCCCTTGTGACTTTATGCCTCTAAAAGGAATAAAAACAAAAAATACACTTATTCTTACGCTATTCAATTATTTGCTTATTTTGCCGCCTCATGTAAAAAACACTATCCCGCTATATGAAAACCATAAAGCTTTTAGCATCCGCGCTCCTTGTCTCTTTGTTATTGTCTGCCTGTCACACCAATACCGCCGACGAAACCACCAAAGATGAATATATGAATGAAGAATCTGCCACTGAATCAACTGCTGCTAATGCCACCAAAGGTATTACCCAAAAAGACTGGGGCACTGCCGATGGCAAACAAGTGCACCTTTTTACTTTGACCAATGCCAATGGCGTACAGGTAAGCATTTCCGATTACGGCGGCACCATTACCTCGTTTGTAGCGCCCGATAAAAACGGCAAAAAAGAAAGCATTGTATTAGGTTTTAATAATTTAGACGGTTACTTAGCCAAGCCGCCTTATTTTGGTGCAACTATTGGCCGCTATGGCAACCGTATTGCCAATGGTAAGTTTGCCCTTAACGGAGAAACATATAATTTGGCTACCAACGATGGAAAAAACCACCTGCATGGCGGTAACAAAGGTTTTGATAAAGTAGTTTGGACAGCCGGCAGCATGGAGGCAAATAATCCGCAGTTGTCACTTTCTTATCTTAGCAAGGACAACGAAGAAGGTTATCCTGGCAACCTTAATACTACCGTTACCTTCACGCTTACCGATGACAATGCATTACGCATAGATTACAAAGCCACTACCGATAAAGCTACGCCGATTAACCTTACTAATCACAGTTATTTTAATCTTTCAGGCGATGTAAGCAATACTATTTTGAATGATTGGCTGATGATTGATGCCGACCGTTACACACCGGTTGACAGCACGCTCATACCTACTGGACAATTAGCACCCGTAAAAGGCACACCGTTTGACTTTACCACACCGCACCAGATTGGCGAGCGTATTGCGCAGGTACCCGGCGGCTACGATCACAATTTTGTATTAAACAAAAAGGATACGAGCCTTACGCTTGCAGCCGAAGTAACCGACAGCAGCAGCGGCCGCAAACTGCAGGTATATACTACACAGCCAGGCATACAGTTTTACACCGGCAACTTTCTCAATGGTTCGATCAAAACCGATGAAGGCAAGCCCATTAACCAGCACACCGCTTTTTGCCTCGAAACGCAGCATTTCCCCAATTCACCCAATACACCTGCCTTTCCTACTTCTATTTTGCAGCCGGGACAAACATACCACTACGTTACCGAGTATAAAGTATCTACTGTAAAATAAATAGTTGATATACAAAGCAACCGGCTGGTAATGAAAGTTATCAGCCGCTTTTTTTGGCAGATAGCAAGAAACTTTATGGTCGTAAGGGTTATGGGGCGAACTATAGTGCTATTATCATCGTTCCCCGCGTCGCACACTTCAAGGTTCTGTTCTTTGCTCAGCAAGGTTTTTTGCTATCACTTTTTTGGAGATAATTTTATTTTGATACACAATACATATTAATTTAATATTTTTTTATTTTCTTTTACCAACTGCTGCAAGCGGCAGTTTGGTATTAACACCTACATTTGCCAGCAAAACTGAGAAAATGGCTTTTGAAACCGAAGGAAAACTAATTGCTGTATATCCCATTATGCAACGCTCCGAAACATTTAAGACGCGTGAATTTGTGATAGAAACCAGCGAAGAAAATAATGGCCGGGTGTTTACCGGCTACATTAAATTTCAGTGTACGCAAGACAGAACAGCTATTCCCGATAAATTTGTAATAGGCGACCGTGTGAAAGTGCACTTTAATATCCGCGGCAGCAAATGGACAAAAAACGGGGTTGACAACTACATTACCAACCTCGATGCCTGGCGCATAGAGCATTTGCAGGCAGCCTATCAAACAGCAGATGCAGTTGCTAATACTTACCAGCCTGCTGCCAGCGACAACGACGACTTACCTTTTTAAAATCTTTTATCAACCAAAACATAGTATGAAACAAATTGCAATTGTTGTATTTACGCTTTTATGCCTAACTGCTGCACACGCCCAAAAAAAGGGAAGTGGTGTTGAGATTGGCCTGGGCATAGACGGTGGGTTGCCAGTTGGTAACGATCTTAAGCCCTATACCACTGCCGGCATTGGCGGCGATGCTACTTTAGGCTACAATTTCGATGAACGTGCTGCGTTGCTGGTACGTGGTGGCTACATGACTTTTATTACCAAAGGAGCCTATCGCGACCTCAACATCAACGCTGTTGGAGATGGCTTTATAAAGCTGGTTGGTCGCTATACTTTTCCTGGTCGTTTTTATGTAGAACCGCAAATTGGTTATTCGCGTTTCACCAGTGCAAAGGGCGGCAGTAATAAAATAGGCAGCAACAGTTTTACTTATGCAGCCGCAGCAGGCATATTTTTAGATCCGTTAAAGGCTTTTGAAGTAAGCCTTCGCTACGAAGCAAATACCTGTAAAAACGGGATTAATTTTGTGGGTGTACGCTTTGCTTACAGCCTTAAGCCGGGCATGTATTTCTAATAACATAATAACGCCAATAATACAAAAGCGAATTGCTATGATATAGCAATTCGCTTTTGTATTTTATGTATAGTTTAATACAATTCTGCAATCTATTGCTCTCCATTTAATACTATCTTCAATTAAGCAGCATAATATGTGCTTAGCTCAAAGCTCTATGCTTGCAGCGTATATAAGGCACCCCAATTAAACGTTAGTGTAATACACATCGTTGAATGTGTATTTTTGCAACTACATTTTTAGGATAAATACCTAACAGCCTCATGCAGAAAACAATTGTCCTCAAACTGCTGCCGCAAGAGGCGGAAGACAGTAATAGTATTAAGGCGCACATTGCTGCTGCCGCCGGAAGTAAATTACAACATATTACTGGCTTTTACCCCACCAAAAAATCCATTGACGCACGCGGCAGGCAGGCTTATATCCACCTCACGGTGCAGGCGTTTATTGATGAGCCTTTTCATCAGCGTCCTGCATTACCCATTGTTTATAAAGATGTACATCATGCAAAGCATAAAGTAATCATAGTGGGCGCCGGGCCGGCAGGCTTGTTTGCAGCATTGCAGTTGATTGAGCAAGGTATCCAACCTATTATTTTAGAACGCGGCAAAGATGTGCGCGCCCGTCGCCGCGATCTCGCTGCCCTTAACAAAGAAGGCACTGTAAATCCTGAAAGCAACTACTGCTTTGGCGAAGGCGGCGCCGGTACGTACAGCGATGGCAAGTTGTACACGCGCAGCAATAAGCGCGGCAGCATCAACAAAATATTTCAGGTATTTACCCAATTTGGTGCCGAAGAAAAAATTGTATATGAATCGCACCCGCATATTGGCACTAATAAGCTGCCGCAAATTATTACTGCTATGCGTGCGCAAATAGAAGCGAGTGGCGGCGTGTTTTTATTTCAAAAAAAAGTAGTGGATTTTGTTGTAAAGAAGAATGTGATAACAACAGTAATCACTGCCGATGGCGACCGCTTTGAAGGTGATGCAGTGATATTGGCTACCGGACATTCAGCACGCGATATTTTTGAATTATTATACCACAAAAAGCTGCTGATTGAGCCAAAGCCATTTGCCCTGGGTGTACGTATTGAGCATCCGCAAAGTTTAATTGATGCTATTCAATATCACTGCACGGTACGAAGCGAATATTTACCGCCGGCGGCATATAGTTTGGTGCAGCAGGTAAACAATAAAGGCGTGTTTAGTTTTTGCATGTGTCCCGGTGGCATTATTGCGCCGGCAGCAACCAATGCCGGCGAATTGGTGGTAAATGGCTGGAGCCCCAGCAAACGCAATAATCCGTTTGCCAATAGCGGCATGGTGGTAAATGTGGGCGTGGCTGATGCCATGAATGATAAAGATTTCAGGCAATTAGTAAAGCAAAACCGCTGGGAAGCGGATCATCCTTTACTACTGATGTATTTTCAGCAGATGGTAGAACGGAAAGCTTTTGCGGCAGGCGGTGGCAACATGGTAGCGCCGGCACAGCGTATGGCCGATTTTTGCAATAATAAACTTTCGCAATCTTTACCCGAATGCAGCTATTTGCCGGGCGTGAACAGCGCGCTATTGCAAAACATCTTACCTGCTTTTATACACAAAAGTTTGCAGCAGGGCTTTGCTGAATTTGGTAAAAAACTGCATGGCTATTATACCAACGAAGCTATTGTAGTAGCTACCGAAAGCCGCACCTCCTCGCCGGTGCGAATACCACGAAGCACCGAAACTTTGGAGCATCCGCAGATAACCAACCTGTATCCCTGTGCAGAAGGCGCTGGCTATGCAGGCGGCATTGTAAGCGCCGCTATGGATGGAGAAAAGGTAGCAAAAGTGATTGCAGGGAAATTAGTAAATATTTAATGAAACCGTGTCTTTGTTTTCTTATTTACTCAACAGCATTCATTTTTATTTGTTCTATAGTATGTATTAATGCACTCAATACATTGCTTAATTGTTGCCTTGTAACTTCATCTGTGAGTACTCCGGCAGCATCTAATTTCTTTACTAAAAAAGGAATGGTGAGCAGTGTATGTTCCGACTTAACAGTACCCAACGCAGTTAATGTATTTTCTAAAGAAAAAAGCGCTTTACTACCACCCGTTGCCAACGGCGATGCGCTGACAGCCGCTACTGGTTTGCCATTCAACTCGCCGGAACCAACAAGCCAGTCGAGCGCATTTTTTAAAACGCCGGGCATATTAAACGCATATTCCGGGGTGCAGATAATAATACCATCTGCTGCCTGTACATGCCTGCGCCAATCTTTCACAGTTGTTAGTGCATCATATTCTGTTTCGGGATTGAAGAAAGGTAAATTTCCAATACCATCATACAGGTAAATATGTACATTGGCTGGTGCCAACGCCATCATTGCTTTAAGGATAAAAGTATTGGATGAATTGCTGCGCAAGCTACCGGAAACCGCAAGTATATTGATGATATTGTTCATAGTAATAAGTAAGTATAACAAAGTTGAAAAGCAAATAGCAACCACTTTACGCCTCAGCAAAAAAAGGTGCTAACTTATCTTTCAGTTCTTTGGGCATGATGGTTCTTTTGCGCGTAACATTATCCAGAAAATACAACGTTACATGCCCCGATGTAAGCAGCTTTCCAGCTTGGTTAAATACTTCCTGCAAAAAAGTAATGCGGTGGTCGTGCGGCATTTCCTGTAGTGTGGTTTTAATAGTTAATAAATCGTCATACACTGCAGGGCGCAGGTATTTAATGTGTATTTCCACTACCGGCAATATCACTCCTTCCGCCTCCATTTCCTTATAAGAATACCCCAACTGCCGCATACTTTCTACGCGGCCAATCTCAAAATACTGGGCATAATTGCCATAATATACAATACCCATCTGGTCGGTCTCGGCATAGCGCACTCTTGTTTGCGTGGTAGATACGTACATTGAAGAATGTAAAATTGAAATTAGAAAATAAAGACAGTTAGTTTTTCTTACTTCCCTTTGCAGGCGGCGGGCCTTTTTTCTTTTTATAATTATCATCAAACATGCACGTCATGCCGCGATAGTTACCGCAACTGCCACGCTCTTTTACCATTACCGTGTTTGATTTGAAAGTAAAATCAATAACGCACGGATCGCCATTTTGCTGAAATACCGCTTTGGTTTCATTGACCATTGTCAGTTTGCCTTTTAGTTCGCCCTTACATTCGCCATCGTCTTTATCAACATGCAAAAAAAAGATATAACTGTTGGCACTGCTGCCATCTCTTACCGATATAAAATTCTTTTTATCCTGCACATAATCGCCACTGTACTTGTTTTTATTAGAAAACGTATCAATCGGATTAATGATTACATTACTCTTCTCATCTTCATTACTATCATTTATTACTTCTACAAAGCCTTTATTTTCTATGCTATAAGCATAGCCATGCTTTGTGTAGCTATACTGGTTGTTTTCTGTTTTTTCTCTTATAATTAAAAAAGTAGGCTCTGTATTGATGCTAACCGAATGCACATAACCATCGCGGCTTTGGTTGCTGACCAATAATAAATGATTGAGGTAGTGCTTGTTTTTATCAAACAAATAAGCAATCAGCAAGGTCTTTTTACCATCAGTTATAGTAGTTAAGAGGTATATTTCATTCTCATTTTCAATCTTGCCTACCGGATGTATTTTAAGACCTTCGGGCTTTTTAGCAGCCAGTGATTGCAGGGCAGAATCGGGAATGAATTGTTTAAATACATTGTAGCTGATAAGCGTAGTATCTGCACTTTTCACCAGGTTGGTGTCTGCTATTATGTTGGGCAACCTTAATTTTTTGAAAGCATCAAAAAAGTCGGAAGTTTTTACTGGCTGATTGGCAGTTAAGGAAGTCGTCTTATTCTTACAGGATAGGGCAAAAAGCATCAGAAGCAAAAAGAGGTATCGCGGCATGATGTGTTTTTCTTTGTATAAAAGTAAGCGTTTATAATTTGTAAAGGAATGAAGCTGCAAAATTCCAAAAAGCTTGTTATGTGGCTTATCCTTTTTACAAGAATAAAGGGTTTTGGTGAATGAAAGAAAAGCAAATAGTTGAAGTAGTTTAAACACATCAATAAGAACACCCGAAAAACTGTTTCCTGTGCTTCTGTTGTAATTAAAAAATGTGCCTACCTTTAATTAACGATTGATGCCTAAGCTTTCAGGGACAATTATTAGAATCTCCAGCCTGGACAACCCGGTTCTTTTCTTTTTATGCTTTATTATACAGTAGTGCAGTGTACTGCTTAGCCATTTGAAGATTTACCTGTGCCTTAAGAATTGTTGCCGTGTCGCACCAACACATAATCGGAAAATAGAAGACGTACATCAACTGAATATTTTATTCCGGTTTCTTTTCATATTTCTTCAACTCAAACACTATACAATTATGAAACACAGCATCTTTATACTGCTTTGCTTAACAGTACTTATGTGCACCAATGCTTTTCCGCAACAAACAATAAAAAGACAAAGAAAAGCTGGCGGTAACAGAAATGATTTTTTTACATGTATGTACTTAACCAAAGACAATGGAGTAATTGTAGGCGGCAGTTCTAACTCCAATAGCTCGTGCGAAAAAACGCAAAACAACAGGGATACTATTAATGATACGTATCCTAATTTTCCTACTTATGATTATTGGATAATAAAGTATGATTCATTAGGAAAAAAACAATGGGACAAAACCATTGGTGGAAATAATGAAGACAGATTAATTGCTCTTCAGCAAACCAGCGATGGTGGTTATATTTTAGGTGGTTCGTCCCGGTCGGGTAAATCTGGAGAGAAAACACAAAACAGCAGAGGTTTTAATGACTATTGGGTAGTTAAAACAGACAGTCGTGGCAAAGTACAATGGAACAGAACGGTTGGCGGAAACGATGCTGATGAATTAGCTTCTCTTCAGCAAACCAATGATGGCGGCTATATTTTATCCGGAAATTCTCGCTCGGCTATATCGGGAGAAAAGACAACAGCAAGCATAGGAACCTGGTTAGTAAAACTGGACAAGGATGGTAAAATTCAGTGGGATAAAGTCATTCCGGGTAGTGGTGATTATATTCAGAAAACAAAAGATGGCGGATATGTACTTGCTGGCGTTAAATTAACAAAACTGGACAGCATGGGCAATATTGAATGGAGCAAAGTGGTTGCAGATGGTGATGGAATATATGACGATAATCCTAATAAATATAATGGCGAGTTTGATTATGTTGAGCAAACCTTTGATGATGGCTATATACTTGGTGGAACGGTTATGAGCTTTGAAGGCAAACATTATTGGGTGGTGAAAACAGACAGTGTAGGAAATAGTATATGGGAAAGAACTTTTGGTACAGGTATAGACGAGTACGACATTCTTACTTCTCTGCAACAAACCCGTGATCACGGTTATATATTAGGTGGTTACACAGATTATCCGCTTGATTTAGCTAAATACAATATTGATTACTGGATAATAAAAATAGATAAAATGGGAAATCTGGAATGGGACAAAATAATTGGAGGCATTTACGATGATGAATGTATGAGCATAAAAGAAATCAGCAAAAACCATTATCTCGTTGGTGGTAGGTCCAACTCCCCCATTTCGGGAGATGTAACCGCTGAAGGGTGTAGTGGTAATGATGTGAACGACGATTACTGGTTGTTTAAATTGGACTACAAACAACCTGAAGATGTAGAAATAACCTCCTGGCAGACGGAGCATATTATTGCCGGTGCACAGATAAGCAACAGCCAATTTACCATTTATCCAAATCCTGCAAAAGCAGTATTGCATGTACAAATCAGCGGCACGGCACTGCTTTCCTTAACAGATATTACAGGTAAAGTGTTACTTACCAAAACAATTACAAACAGTGGCAGTATTAATGTTAGTAGCTTGCAAGCTGGTATGTATTATTTACGAAACAGCGCAACAGGTGAAACAAGAAAGATTATGGTGAGTCATTAATTGTTTTAATCAGCGCTTCCTTTTCTCATGTTCTTCGGGATGTAAGTAATGTGGAGAGCATTATTTTGTTTTTAAAAATTAAGGAACCTATACTATTTACATATTCAGCAGTTTGCATGTAAACTATTTTATCACTATTCCATTCACTCTTATTTATATAAACCTAACAGCCCGGCAAAGCATTAAACCACCACAATTTCCGTAATTATACATACAGTTTCATTTAACTTTTATATATACAAAATAATTTCAGGAATTTTGAACAGTGGAAAAAACTACAGCACCCGTACAGGAATTGTCCTTAGGCGAGGTACACGAGTCGGTTGATACTTCGAAACATAAGAAAAAATGGAGTCGTTTTTTTGCCTTCATTGGCCCGGCTTATCTGGTAAGCGTGGGCTACATGGATCCCGGCAACTGGGCTACCGACTTGCAGGGCGGCGCACAGTTTGGCTATACGCTTATATGGGTATTGCTGATGAGCAACCTGATGGCACTGCTACTGCAAGGTCTTAGCACCAGATTGGGCATTGTACGCCGCCGCGACCTGGCACAGGCCAACCGTGAAGTATATCCTAAAGTAGTGAACTTTTGCTTGTACCTGCTTGCCGAAATAGCCATTGCCGCCTGCGACCTTGCCGAAGTAATAGGTATGGCTATCGGTATTCAACTGCTTACCGGCTTGCCACTGGTGTGGGGTGTTTCTATAACTATTTTAGATACTTTTTTGCTGTTTTATTTGCAAAAGCTGGGCATGCGTAAGCTCGAAGCGTTTATTGTAGTGCTGATAGCCATTATAGCCCTCTCCTTTTTTGCCGAGTTGTTTTTTGCCAGGCCCGATTGGGATAATGTAGTAAAAGGCTTTAAACCTACCCTGCTCAATTCGCAGGCATTATACATTGCAGTTGGCATTATTGGCGCTACGGTAATGCCACATAATTTATACCTGCACTCCGCGCTGGTGCAAACCCGCAAGGTAAAAGCCGATGATACCAGTATCAGACGTGCACTGAAGTTTAATTTGATTGATAGTGCTGTTGCACTCAACATAGCATTTGTAGTCAATGCCTGTATTCTGATATTGGCTGCTTCCACTTTTTTTACATCGGGGCATACCAATGTAGCTACCATACAAGATGCACATAAACTGCTGGAAGGTATGCTGGGCACCAAACTGGCTCCCGTACTGTTTGCCGTAGCTTTGATTGCTGCGGGGCAAAGTTCTACTATTACCGGCACACTTGCAGGACAGATAGTAATGGAAGGATATCTCAAACTGCGTATCAACCCATTGCTGCGCCGGTTGCTTACACGCTTGCTGGCAATCATACCGGCACTATTGGTTGTAATAATTGCCGGTGAAGAAAAGGTAAATGATTTACTGGTTTTAAGCCAGGTAATATTGAGCCTGCAGTTAAGTTTTGCCATTATACCGCTCATTCATTTTGTAAGCGATAAAAAGACAATGGGTGCGTATGTCATTAAACCTTATGTACAGGTGCTTGCATGGATTGTTGCTACCATATTGGTGTATTTGAATGTAAAACTGGTGACCGAAACAGTAATAGAAGCTTTTAAAGAAGAAGGACATTTATTGTTGAAAGCAGTTATCGGGCTGGGTGCAATAGCCTTTGTATGGTTGTTTGTAATGATGGCTATTTTACCTGTTATCAACCGCAAAAAAGAACGCAAGAGCATACGGCTGCACAGCGAAGAAAAGCGATTGCAAAACCTGGATATACCGCAAACAAACCGCATTGCCATAGCGCTCGATTTCAGTAATCTGGATGAAAAGCTAATTGCCTATGCACTTAAACAAGGACAACAACATGCCAGCTATGTACTGATGCACATTGTAGAAACGGTGGCAGCTAATTACTCCGGCGAAGCTGCCGATGACTACGAAACCCGCAACGACCAGCAACAGTTGGAAGATTATGCGTGGCAATTAACAGAGCTGGGTTATGATGTAAAGACTGCTTTAGGCTACAAAGACAGAGTAGATGAAATATTGCGTATTGTAAAGACGGAAAGAGCAGATATGCTGGTGCTCGGTGCTCACCGGCACAAGGGTCTTAAGGATTATGTATATGGCGCTACGGTTGACCAGGTGCGGCATAGATTAACAATACCGGTGCTGATTGTGAGCTGATGCTTTTCTTATCACGTCCTGCTGTTGGTAAAGGCAGAAGCTATTGATAATACCAGGAGAAAACAAGGGAATGGGCACTATACCTAATATAAACCGTATTGCCGCGCGGCAATACGGTTTATATTTATACTGGTTGAAAATAAAAATTACCTAATCGCTAATGCTGTTATTCTTTTTGAAAAGTAACAGTCTGGTCCTTTGTGTTAAGCGTTATTTTATAATTACCTGCATCTGCATCAGCTAAAACCCAGTGGTAATCGGGATTACCGTTTAATGCAAGCAAAGCTTTATTATCAGTAATTGACTGCCCCGCAGTTGCCGACATAAATGTATCGGAAGTCCAGCTTAAGGCTGTTGGAAACTTAATTTCACCAGCATACAAAGGTCCTTCCCAGGTAAATTCATTCGGATTGCCGGAGGTGGGAGTCATAGGGATAGCATTATTAATATCCCATCCAACGGAGGTAGCATTGCCTACCATGTACACCTGGTCGTAGGTCAATGCTATTGGCGGACCTGCCTTTATCTCCTTTTTACAGGATACTCCAAAGAACGAAAAACCTATAACAAGCAGCAGTACATTTCTTGTTATAAGCATGGAGATGTACCTGCTTTTATCCATATTTGATACTTTTATTTTTTTCATTATTAACGTTTTTGAGTTTTGATGAATCGTTCAACAACATGTTGTTTGTGACTCAAAAGTGTAGTTAGCATTTACATTTAACATCTAACAGAACCTACATTTCAAACAGGCAAGATTTTAATAACCTGGGTTTTGTTTTAACTGAGGAGAACTGTTAAGTACATTCTGACCAATAGGATAAATCTGTGTGTGCGTATCTCCATCCGGTTGTTTATCCCACCAAGTGCCAGTATTGAATACACCCCAGCGTATAAGGTCTGTGCGCCTTCTGCCTTCTGCCAAAAATTCACGCCCCCATTCATCAATCATTTCCTGATCGGTTAACTGGCTGCCATCTGCACTGTACAGGCTCGGAGAACCGGCAGGATAATTACGTGCCCTTACTGCGTTCAAAAGTACTGCAGCACCCGCTTTATCACCAGCCCGGTATTTACATTCTGCCAGCGAGTAATAAATTTCTGCAAGCCTGATTTCTGCGTAGGCAGAGGATATTTTATTGGGGTCATCGCTTGGATAATAAGGATATTTAACCGGGAATATGCCTGAATTGTGATCGGCATGGTTCATATCCGATTCTTTATCTGCTATTTCAGTGCCCGGCTTCGCATCTAAAAACATCCCTACCTGGTCTCTGAAGTATAAAGGATAAGAACCTTTATTACCTCTCACCGTATCCTGCTCTCCATTAGAATTGATATACGGAAGATAACCATATAAAAACATACCTTCTCTTGTACTGTTGCCTAAATTCTTATACTTTTTGAGGCGGTAATCATCCGGATATTTCTGAAATTTAATGAAAGGCTTACCTAAGTTGAAAGTATATTCCACGCTGTCCACGTTTCTGCCGGGTTGCATGGCATATTTTGGATTAGCATCTCCAAAATCGGTAAAACCAAAGTATCTCGGCGCCTGGTAAGGCAGCATCCACCAGTACATGCCTCCAGTATATTGCCAGTGTGTAAGACCAAAGCTGCCCGGGAAGCCAAAAACAGTTTCCTTAGACTGCGCATTATTATAATCGAATGGAGCATCCCATCTTGTCTCCAGCGCATAGGTGCCATATTTACCATCAATAATATCCTGGCATATTGCAGCACAATCAGCAAACCGGTCAGTTCCAATATATACCTTAGCGTTTAAATATAAACGTACCAGCAGTGCTGCAGCTCCGCCCTTTGTCCATCTGCCAATGGCATTTTCGCCCAAATCATCGTTGGTTGGCAGCTTGGGAATGGCTTCCTGCAGTTCCCTTTCAATAAATGCAAAAGTTTCTTCTGGTGTAGATTGTGGTACACCTTCTGTTTCGCCTTTCACCTTTGTAATGATTTCAATATTCCGGTATAAATCAAACAGCCGGATGTACAACCATGCGCGGAGTGTATGTAGTTCTGCCGTCAGATCATCCAGTTCTGCCTGTGTCATGCTAAATTTTGCAGGATCGGTAATGCTCTCCAAATCTTCCAGCGAGTTGGTGGCAAGATTAACCCCCTGATAAAGTGCATTCCATCCGTCACTCGTATAGCCATCATTGGGTGTCCAGGTATGATAATGCAGGCGTTGATACTGTCCGCCATCAAACCAGTCGCCCTGCCTGTTGGGTGTCATAATCTGGTCGCCGGCATCTTCCTGCAATGTAAACAGGTTGTTGCCCTGGATGCTCCAGTAACTATGTTCAAAAGCCCTTAAAAAATCTCTTGTTACATCGTTCTTTGTTTGCAAAAAATTCTCCGATGTTATTCTATCATATAACTGTTCATCCAGTTTGGTGCATCCGAAAGACAAAAGCAACACCACAAGAACTGCACTTTTCATGCACTTATTTAAATTATTATTACTTATCATTTTCAAAATAAATTTTAAGCTTAGAAATTAACTTGAAGACCAAAGAGCACCTGTATGGTGGACGGATAATAGTTGAGCGTACCATTATTATCACCATTGAGATTGATGCCTGGGTACAATCCGTTCACCTGTATCAGGTCGGGGTCGCCGCCGGTAAATTTGGTAAACGTGTACAGGTTTCTGCTGGAAGCATACACACGTACAGAGCGAATATATTTGGATGTAATGGACTTTGTATAGCCCAGCATCACATTATCAATCTTTACAAAATCACCCGGTTCCAAAAAGTAATCAGATAACGAGGAATAAGTAGCCGCATTGGTAAGCTTTGAATATTTACCACCATCGTAAGCCGATGTAAGCACGTTTGCATCTGCCTGCGCCGCAGGAGTGCCCAAATAAAAAGCATAAATATTGAACAAATCGTAACCAAAGGCGCCTCGCAAAAAGATGCTCAAATCCCAGTTTTTGTACCGGAAGGTATTGCCGAGACTTGCTGTAAACTTAGGCAAGCCATTGCCTGTAAATTGCTTATCATCGTTGGTAGCCGAATTGGCAGGAATGATTTTGCCTTCCTTATCATATACCAGCAATCTGCCAAACACATCATAACCGGCAGATTTAAGTGAATAAAAGCTTCCTATTCTGGTACCTTCCTGTAGCCGCTGAACAGTACCGGGCGAACCTGGTGCAGGCATACCCACTACATCAATATAGGTTTGGCCTTTAAAGAGGTCGTTAGAAAAAGAAACAAATTTATTGCTGTTGGTAGCACCTGCAAAAGAAACATCGTAACTGAAGTTTTTACTCTTTACCGCACTGGCACTAATCTGTATTTCAAGCCCCGAATTCTTCATGGTACCCACATTTGCATAAGTTGTTCCCTGAATATTGGGCGGATTGGGCACCGAATAATATCCCAGCAAATCTTTATTGGTACGTATGTAATAGTTCAGACTTCCGGAGATTCTATTCTTCAACAGTTCAAAGTCAACCCCCACGTTAAAATTGATTGCTTTTTCCCAGCGAAGGTCGTAATTGGTATTCTGGCTTGGTCCCCACACCTGATAGGTTACTCCATTAAACACATAATAGCCGTAACCGCTGTAAGTATCCAACGAAAGATAATTACCAAAGTCCTGATTACCTGTTACACCATAATCCGCTCTTAATTTCAACCCGCTTAACCAGGAAATATTCTGCATAAATGCCTCCTGGTCTATCCGCCAGGCAACAGATGCTGCCGGAAAATAGCCCCACTTATTATTTATGCCGAATTTGGAAGAACCTTCGCGCCGCAGGCTGCCAGATAAATAATACTTCTTGTTAAAGTCATAATTCAGTCTTCCGAAAAATGCGATCAGTTTCGAACTGTTCTTGTAAGAGCCTACCCCATTTATACCTTCTTCCAAATTCCAGATACCGGTACCCAAATTATTATAAGTAAGTACATCAGAAGGGAAATCCTCATTGGACGCATTAAAGCCGGAGGATGTAAAGAGTTGATAAGAATAACCACCCAATAATTTAAAAGAATGCTTTTGAATATCTAAGGAGTAATTACCTATCCATTCAAAGCTTTTCTGATCATCTTCATCTAACTTTTGTTGTGCCGTATTTCGCCCGGTACCAAAAACCACCGTGGTATTGGTGGAGGGAGTAAAATACAGGCTTCTTAAGGAACGGCTAACCTCGCCCACAGTAGCCGTTGTGCTTAAATTTTTAAGGATATTGAGCTTAAAAGAGCCGCTTATATCCAGTTCTTTTATCTGCTGCTGGCTAAGCACCGTTTTGGCAGCCTCTACCGGGTTGTTAGCAAAAAAGCCGGTAGTGATATAAGCATATCTTCCTGCACTGTCATAAATTGGCAGTGTTGGATTCAGCGTTAAAGCATAATTGAAACCACTGTAATCTGCTACATTGGTTTTGGCGTACCGAGGCGCCACATTTAAAGTAACGGTGTACAAATTATTGGCTGAGGTATGATTGAGGTTAACACGGCCGCCATATTCTTCTTTGGATGCTCTCAGGTCAATGCCTTGTGCGTTCCTGTAATCAGCAGAAGCAAAGTAATTTGTTCTGCTGCTGCCGCCAGAAAATTGTAGCGTATGCTTTTGAGTAAAGGCGGGATTTCTGCTAACAGCCTTCATCCAATCAGTATTGCCGCCATAATCAATACCGCGCTTATTTGCTAAAAAATCTTCTTTAGAAAGCACATGCAGTTTGTTGGTGGCATAGTCAAAGGAGCCGTAGCCTTCATAAAAAGTATGCGGCTCCGATGTGCCTTTTTTTGTAGTAATCACAATTACACCATTACTACCACGTGTTCCGTAAATGGCCGAAGCTGCACCTCCTTTTAATACATCTATAGATTCAATATCGTTTTGATTAATATTATCAATGTTCCCGCCCGGTATGCCATTAATCACATAGAGCGGACCTAAGCCTGCATTGCGCGAAGAAACACCTCTTAACTGAATACTGGGCGTTGAATTGGGGTCTGCAGCAGCCGTATTAGTTACAGATAATCCTGCTACTTTGCCTTGTATTGACATTAAAGGACTGTTGCTGGCAACCTTTGTGAGGTCATTGGCAGATAAGTGTGTAATGGCACTGGAGACTTCTCTTTTATTTAACGTGCCATAACCAACAGAAACAACCGTTACGTTAGCCAGTGATTCACTGCTTGCTTTTAAAGTAACAGTAACAGATCCGTCACCAATAGGTACTTCCTCATTTTCAAATCCAATAGAACTAACAACCAAAGTAGTAGCGCCGGCAGGAACATTTAAAGAAAAAGTACCATTCGAAGCGGTTTGTGTACCTGTTTTAGTGCCTTTTATTAAAACAGAAGCATTGGCAACCGGAGTACCGGTAGAGTCGGTTACTGTACCGGTAACTGTCTTTTGAGTTTCCTGTGCAAAGCCATTAAAAGCATAAAAATATAATATACCAATTAGCACAATGCGGAAAATTCGTTTTGTTATCATAGAGTAGCTTTTAAGTAAAATAGTAGGTATTTTAAAAAGATATGTTGAAATGTAAAAGAGAGCCTGTAAGACAGAAGAATAGCGGAGGAGGCTTATTATAAAAAGCAAATGTAATTTCGGGATAAGTGGACTTTGGATTCATGCTATGGAATTTAATAATATAAATATTTGTGCGTTGCTGCTTAATTCCCTTTTTGATATTATGCATACCCTATTCTATTACTAAAGATGTCTATTGGTAAACATGAAGCAGGTTTTCTCATAGGTAACATACATGGAAGTAATACCGAACGCTATTTACATTCGCTAAAAAGTAAAAGTATTGGTTTCTCACTTCGGGCGGACGAAGATATTGTATGTCGAATAATCACACATTAATTTTAAAATTAGAGTAATACAAGCACCGATCTTTACAATACATAAACTTATTTAGAGTTTTTCGCAATAGATTGTCTCTTAATGATTCTGTTTTTCTCTAAAAATTATTACTGTTTTCAAAATCAATAACTTACGAAAAAACTCTGAGCAGGTTCCATATAAGTTCTTGTATAAAAGACAATTATTAAGTGAATAATACTACATTTTATTTTGCCGAAAGCATTGTTTGCATACCGCAACTTAGATAGTTGTTAAATATGTGTACTATTTGCAGGTATGTTCTTTAAGTAAACTTAGCCGCCTGAAACAATAAAATTTTATTGAACGCATCCTGTTTCAAAACGATTTCTAACATCATACATAAGCATTACATTTGCTACCCGTTTATTTTTTACCTATATAAAAACAAAAACCAATGGCTGAAAAAATTAAAGTAGCAAACCCGGTGGTAGAGCTGGATGGCGATGAAATGACGCGCATCATCTGGAAGTTCATCAAAGACAAACTCATTCTTCCATACATTGATGTGGATATAAAATATTATGATCTCGGTATTGAGCACCGCGACGAAACCAACGACCAGGTAACGATAGATGCGGCTAATGCTATTAAACAATATGGCGTAGGTATTAAATGTGCCACTATTACGCCAGATGAAGCCCGTGTAAAGGAATTTAACCTTAAGCAAATGTGGAAAAGCCCTAATGGCACCATTCGTAATATTTTGGATGGTACTGTATTTCGCGAACCAATTGTGTGCAGCAATGTACCGCGCCTGGTGCCCAACTGGACAGCGCCCATTTGCATTGGCCGTCATGCGTTTGGCGACCAGTACCGCGCCACCGATTTTGTAACTAAAGGCAAAGGCAAACTGATTATAAAGTTTGAGGGCGAAGACGGCAACTCCCAGGAATATGAAGTATATAATTTTAAAGGCGATGGTGTGGCTTTAGCCATGTACAACACCGATGAAAGTATCCGAGGTTTTGCACATGCTTGTTTCAATCAGGCTAAGAGTAAAGGCTGGCCGCTGTATCTTTCTACCAAAAACACTATTCTTAAAAAATATGATGGCCGCTTCAAAGATATTTTCGAGGAAGTAAGCAAAGAGTTTCCCGATGTGCACTACGAACACCGTCTCATTGACGACATGGTGGCAAGCGCGCTAAAATGGAATGGCAACTTTGTATGGGCTTGTAAAAACTATGATGGCGATGTGCAGAGCGATACCGTAGCACAAGGCTTTGGCAGTTTAGGTTTAATGACTTCTACACTGGTAACGCCTGATGGGCAAACAATGGAAGCTGAAGCTGCACATGGCACGGTAACGCGCCATTACCGCGAGCATCAGAAAGGCAATCCTACTTCTACTAATCCTATCGCTTCCATTTTTGCGTGGACACGCGGGCTGGAGTTTCGTGGTAAGCTGGACAGCAACCAGGAATTAATAAACTTTTGTCATGCATTGGAACAGGTGTGTATAGAAACAGTGGAAAGTGGTAAAATGACCAAAGATCTAGCCATTACCATCAAGCCAAAAGTGGAGCATGGTAAAGATTACCTATATACCGAAGAATTTCTGGAAGAACTGGACAAGAACCTGAAAGCAAAGCTTAATAAATAGTAGGATTTCAGATTATACTAATGAATAACTGATTATACTGATGAATAAATGTAAGCCTACCTCATCAGTATAATCAGTTTTCTGTTAATGGCATCTGTAATAAAAAATATCAGAACAAATTGTGATCAAAAAAGTATGAATTTCAAGATCCTTCTTTTTATGCTCATTATACTGGCGGGCGGTTGTATGCTGCCTATTCAGGCAGGTATTAATGGCAGGCTTGGGCGCGCTGTCAACAACCCCATAGTAGCAGCATTTATTTCGTTTATTACCGGCACTGTCCTGCTGGGTCTTTACCTGATGGCAATGCGACAAAACCCTTTCGACCTGGCAGGCACCAAAGGTGCCCCCTGGTGGATCTGGTCAGGTGGATTGATAGGTGCGTTTTTTGTAAGTATTGCCACAACGCTGGTACCACGCCTGGGTGCTACCTTATCTTTTACACTCATTATTGCGGGGCAGTTAATTATTTCCATCATCATAGATAAATACGGTTTGTTTGGCATTGCAGCCTCGGATATTAATATAAAAAAGATTGCCGGCATTAGTCTGGTCATGGCAGGTGTTTTATTAATAAAAAACAGCTAATTATTAAATCGTTTACTACAGTTAGCAGTATCCATTCTATAAATCCCTTAGCACACAACTTATACTTGCAGCTTGTAGCCTGAGGCTTGCAGTTTTGCATGCGCTATAGCCCGTTTTGCCTGTAACACATGGCGGTAGTTGTGCGCTATCAAAAACCTAAATGTATCGCCCACCGGCAGCCTGATAAATTTGCTAATGGAAACGGGTGTTGTAGCTTTTCTTAAGTCAATTCCCCTTGCTTTCTCCAGCAACTGCAATAGCATTTCCTGCTGATCTATAAAAGTGGCAATAGCTACATCACTGTTGTCATTTGCCAGCGGCGTATGATTCTTTGGCGCTTTCATTTTTCTTACAGTTCCTGCAGCATCTTTTGGCAACATCAGTTCGGTAAAATAATTACCTATCCAGCTACTTTTAAAGTCTTTTGTATGCAACACTTGTTTGCTTTTGGCTTCATCAATAGTTTTAGCGATTGCCGGTAAGTAATAAAGTCCATAGCTGTTAAGGTGCATCAGGCATTGCGTGGCACTCCATTTTTCGGGGCTTTCTTTGTGCAGCATGGTGGCGGGCGGCAGCATTTGCCATTGTTGTACTGCTTCGTTTAAAAAACTTTCTGTTTGCTGTTGCAAATCGGTAATGAGTAGATTGCTGTTGAATGTAGGCATAGTGGTTTGTTTATGTTGCAAAGCTCCCATTCACCCAAAACATAAATCTTGGCCTGCACCAAGATTTTTACAGCCGTACACTGCCTAATAATTTACTGAACGTAGTGGCATCCAATCCCAGATAAGAAGCTAAGTATTTGTGTGGAATAAGCTGTAATACATGCGGGCTGCGCTTGAGGAGCGTTTTAAACTTTTGCTCTGCCGAAAAACATTGCAGTTCTATTTGCCTTTCCAGTACGCCGGCAATTGTTACACTTAATGCCTTGCGGATAAAGGTTTCAAACGCATGGTATTGAAGCATTAAAGTATTGATATGCGCATAAGTAGTTCTTAAAAAATAGCTTTGGGTTAATGTTTCTAAGTAATATTTAGAAGGCGTTTGTAACAAAAAAGAATCCATTACGCCAGAAAAAGAATAAGGATAGCTAAACACCAAAGTAGCTTCTTTTTCTTCGGTTAAATAAAATGCACGCTGTACACCTTCTGCAACAAAATAGAGGTACTTTTCGGTATCACCGGCTGCTGTAATAAGGGTTTTTCTTTTGGCGGAAAAAGGTTGCCAGCCTTCCGCAAAAGCTTCCCATACATCGGCAGGAAGCGGATGAAAGGCATACGTAATTTTCTGCAGTTGAGCAAGTGTGGTAATAACATTCATGTACTGCTAAATTAATCTGCAACTACTTATTTTGGTATAGTTTTTTAGACCTTGCCGTTTTAAAATTAATATAAGATGATGATGAAGAAAAAACAATGGATGCAGCTTGCAGTAATGATTTTAATTTGCGTGATAACAGCAATGAGCGCCAAAGCACAAAACGGACCTTTGCGCATGGGTGTAGCTGTAGATGCAGGCTCTACTTTAAAAAACCCTGCGAGAACAACCTTGGGCGCTGATTTTAGATTGCAACAAAGTTTTGGTGGTGGCGTTTCGGGTATTTTAACTACGGGCTATTATCAATTCTTTAAAGCCAATAAATACAACGAAGGTTTTGGTATCGTTCCGTTGAAAGTGGGTTTGAAATATTTTCCGGTAAAAAATGTATATGTAGCCGGCGAAGTTGGGGCAGGCTTTGGTACTAAAAAAGGGGCAGGCACTTCGTTTGTGTATTCACCATCGTTTGGGCTTGCCTTTGGCGATGGCTTTGATGTAAGTCTTAAATACGAAAACTTTACGGATTATAATGGCTATGCGCAGCAACTGGCGCTGCGTTTTGCTTATGGCTTTAAATTGTAATAGTTGAGTTGAACAACAGCAATGATATATGCCTCTTGTGCGGGCGACCGCTTGCCAGGCCTTGCAACAAGCATCATTTATTGCCCTTAAACAAAGCTGGTATTCGGGATGGAGTCCGAAGTGTTAGCTTTCTTTGCAGCCGCATCTTTTGCCGCATCCTATGTACCCTGCTGATTACTCATTTTTCTGTGTTTCGCTTTGCATAGATTAGGTTTTTATAACAATGAATGTATATACATCGCTTTACAAATACCAAACCAAGCAAAGGAGAAAATGGGACTAAATAAAACAAAAAACCTGTACATTATTTCCTTAACAAGAAAAATAATGTACAGGTAATAGCAGCTACAACCTGCTTCAATTATTCATTCCAAATGCGCCAGTTATGTTCTGCCTGTATAGTAAGCATATCATAACCGTTTTGTATAATAGCACCTTGCGCCTGCCCAAGTGCTAAAAACTTAGTGAGCGGCGGATTATAAACAAGATCAAATAAATAGTGTTGTGGCGTAAGCAACTGATAAGGTAATGCAGGTGCTTCATTTACTTCGGGATAAGTGCCGAGCGGTGTGCAATTAATAATAATGTTGTATTGATGTAATAAAGCTTCATCTACAGCCTTGTAATCAATAATATTTTTTTCGGGTAAAGCCCTGCGCGAAACAATAAAGTACTCAATATTCATTTTTTGAAGCACATATTCTACTGCCGCCGCTGCACCGCCACTACCTAATACCAATGCTTTTGTATGATGTGGTTGTAAATGTATTTTAAAAGATTCTTCAAAACCTATTACATCGGTGTTATAACCAATCAGCGCTTTATCTTTTATGCGGATGCAATTACAGGCGCCCGTTTGCTGCACTGCTTCGGTTGTCGTGTTTAAGAAAGGTAGTACTGCTTTTTTATAAGGAATTGTTACAGCTAAACCTTGCAAGTCCGGCTCTGTTGCCAGCACATTTTCCAGTTCATCTATATCTTTTATGGCGTAGTTTTTAAACACGGCATCTACTACACCTTCCTGCTCAAACTTTTGAGTAAAATAGCGCTGCGAAAATGAGTGCGACAACGGAAAGCCAATGATACCAAATGTGCGCATGGAATTACATTCTTTGCTTGGTTAATTCATCAAGGTATAAATGGAACGTATCGCCACGCAACCCGATGCGCATCGTCTCCAGCGGAATGACTTCGTTGGGAGCAATATTGCCCAGGTTTACATTGCAACCTAATAATTCAAGGAAATATAATTGCTGCTCTTTTTGCGGTGCTTCCCACAATATTTTCTCGCCGGGTATTTGTGTAAGGATTTCATTTACGAGGCCTTCGCGTACTTCGCCGCTGCCGCGGTAAATGCCTACGTTACCACCTTCGCGCGCTTCGGCTATCACATACGAAGAACCGGCTTCCAGTTCTGCCTTCATCAGTTGAATCCATTTATACGGCGGAATAATATGTGTTGCATCTTTGCTGCCCACCTCACTTAATACAGTTGCGTGTTTTGTAAGCTTTTCTATATAGCCACATTTCTCGGCATGAGGGATAGTAATAGAGCCATCACTTACCTCCATATACGTAATGCCATAGTCTTTGCAAATAGCTATATAATCATCCAATTGATTGCGAATGAGGAAAGCTTCGAACAGCGTACCGCCAAAATAAACAGGAATGTTGTACGATTGATATACTTCAATTTTCTCGCGCAGGTTGGGCGTAACGAACGATGTTCCAAAGCCCAGTTTTACAACGTCCACATACGGGTGAGCAATGCTTAGCCAATTCTTTACATCATTAATACTTAACCCTTTATCCATTACCATGGTAATGCCGTTAACACGGGGTTGCCGGGTGCGTTCTGGTATCTGTAGCAGGTTGAAATTCATGCTATAAAATCGTTTATGTGCGGCGCAAAAATAGGAAACAGTGCGAAAGCAGCATTTATAAATCTCTTAAATAAGGAAATATGCCGGTAAGTATGTATTTATTTACAGTGGTGAGAAAAAGAAAAGAGCAGCTTGCAGAATGCCCGCTGCTCTCTGAAATTATATAAAACAGGTTGCTACCAAATAGAACAAATCTACTTCTTCTCCTCCACTTCTTCCATGCGTTTAGCCTTTGCATCCTGCAAAAAGTCGGATGCAAAGATGAAATCATTTAAGCGTTTGTTTTTGCTGAAGATAATGTCGTCCTTTGTACCCTCCCATTGCCTCAGTCCTTCGGTCATAAATAAGATGTGGTCGCCAATATCCATTACGCTGTTCATGTCGTGTGTATTGATAACCGTAGTGATGTTGTTTTCTACCGTAATATCGTGCACTAACTCATCTATCAACCCCGAAGTTTGCGGGTCGAGACCGGAGTTGGGTTCATCGCAAAACAAATACTTAGGGTTCATTACAATGGCTCTCGCAATGCCAACACGCTTCATCATACCACCACTTATCTCGGCAGGATATTTTTTATTGGCATCTTTCAGATTTACTTTTTCCAACACTTCATTCACCCGCTTTTTGCGCTCTTTATAGCTCATGTTGGTAAACATCTGCAACGGAAACATTACATTCTCTTCCACCGTTTGCGAATCAAATAATGCAGATCCCTGAAACAACATGCCTACCTGCTGGCGCAATTGCTTACGATCTTCCGCATCCATCGTTACAATGTCTTTTCCATCATAGCATATTTCACCGGCATCAGGCTGAATCAATCCAATCATTATTTTCATGAGCACCGTTTTACCACTGCCACTCGTACCAATAATGAGGTTGCACTTGCCCGTTTGCATAGTTGAACTGATGTCCTGCAACACTACTTTTTCGCCAAAGCTTTTCCGTACATGTTTTACATCAATCATGATGATTATTGTTAGTTGAATAAGGTAATTGCGTAAATGCCACGAAAACACCCATCAAAACTAAAATGCAACTTCCACCTGGTTTTTTAGCAGGTCTTCAAAGGCATCGCGTTTCCGTATCAGGTGCGTTTTACCATCTTTCACCAATACTTCGGCAGGCTTTAACCTCGAGTTGAAGTTGCTGCTCATTTCAAATCCATAAGCGCCGGCATTGTAAAAAACAAGATAATCGCCTTCGCGTACCTCATTTATTTTCCTGTCCCACGCAAATGTATCCGTCTCGCAAATATTACCTACTACGGTATAAATACGCTCCGGACCCTGCGGATTGCTGATGTTTTCAATGCGATGAAAAGCATCATAAAACATCGGGCGTATGAGGTGGTTAAAACCGGAATTTACACCTACAAAAACAGTGGCGGTTGTTTGCTTTATTACGTTGGCCTTTACCACAAAATAACCGGCTTCACTCACTAAGTATTTTCCAGGCTCAAACCATACTTCCAATTTCCTGCCAGTCTCCTGTTCATATACTTTAAATGCTTCGGCAACTTTTTCGCCCAAAGCACGCACGTCGGTTGCTACATCATCTTGTTGATACGGCACTTTAAAACCACTGCCCAAATCAATAAACTCTATTTGTGGAAAATGGGTAGCAATGTCAAACATCACTTCCAATCCGCGCAAAAACACTTCAATATCTTTTATTTCACTGCCGGTGTGCATGTGCAAGCCATTCACATGCAGGTTGGCACTTTTAATAATGCGCTCAATATGGCGCAACTGGTGTATGGAAATCCCAAACTTGCTATCAATATGCCCGGTAGAAATCTTGTAATTGCCGCCTGCCATAATATGGGGGTTAAGGCGAATACATACCGGATAGCTATTGCCATAGCGGTTACCAAACTGTTCCAGAATAGAAATATTATCTATGTTCAAATTTACACCAAGCCCTTTTGCTTCATCAATCTCTGCAAAATCAACACAGTTAGGGGTAAATAAAATACGTTTTGCATCAAAGCCGGCTTTCAATCCCAGCTTTACTTCATTAATACTTACACAGTCAAGATTAGCCCCCAACTGATTTACCAGCTTTAATATATTGATATTGGTAAGTGCCTTGCAGGCATAAAAAAACTTTGCCTTACAGCCGGCAAAAGCTTGTTGCAGTTCTGCTAATTGTTGTTCTATTTTTTCGGCATGGTACACATAAACCGGTGTACCAAATTCATTTGCAATCTCTATTAATTGCGCATTGGTTAGTTGCTCCAGCATAATGCGCGCGAAGATACGGCGTGCCGATGGTTTGTCGTAATGATTAACGAATTGAATAATAGCACAACCCTGCCTGTCGGCAGACAGGAATGACACGGATGCTTCAACACGGACTAGAACGGAAAGTGTATTAAGTAAGGATAAAACTAATGACTGACCGATAAAACCGATGAGTACAATATCCATTCAATTTTACAGATGCTACCCGCATTCGTCATTCCGATAAAACTGTTGCTCATTCGCCAATGATTTATTCTTTTAATTGGTGGTAACTCGGAATGGTGGAGTCAAGTAGCATCTTATAGCGTCATCAAAATAATTATTTACTCATCCTCTTACTCCAAACCTCATAGCTTTAACCTTCCGTTTTACCAAACTAAATACCTCTTGGAATAGTTTCTGTGGAAGAATTTTTTTTGAACTGAAAAAATAGCATAAAAGCCTTTGCAGCACTGCATTACAGTCAGTATAAACATGTAAAAAATGACATAATTTCTACATACTTTATGCTGGTTTGATGTTTGATTGATAAGCTATACTAATCACAGCTAAAAAGATTGAAAACACGATATGAATTTAAATAATTATACCATCAAAGCACAGGAAAGCATCCAGGCGGCACAGCAGGTAGCTTTCAATAGCGGCAATACCAATATTGAAACCGCTCACCTGCTCAAAGCTTTACTGGATGATAAGGATAGTCCTGTAGAATATTTATTAAAGAAAAACAACGTCAATGTACAGTACGTTGACAACAAGCTGGACGATATTATCAGCCGCCTGCCCAGAACCGAAGGCGGACAGCCGGCGCAAAGCATCAGCCGCGATTTGAATAATGCGCTGCTGTATGCTCCTTCTACCCTCAAACAATTTGGCGATGAGTTTGTAAGTGTTGAGCATTTGCTGCTGGCGGTACTGCATGGCAACGATAATGTATCTAAATTATTGAAAGATGCCGGACTTACCGAAAAGGGTTTAGTAGCTGCCATCAAGGATTTACGTAAAGGTTCAACCGTTAATTCACAAACTTCTTCTACGCAATACAATGCATTACAGAAGTATGCCCGCAACCTCAATGACATGGCTATCAACGGTAAGCTGGACCCCGTTATCGGCCGCGATGAAGAAATCCGTAGAACCTTGCATATTCTTTCGCGCCGCAGCAAAAACAACCCCATTTTGGTAGGTGAGCCGGGTGTAGGTAAAACAGCTATTGCCGAAGGTTTGGCAATGCGTATTGTAAATGGCGATGTGCCCGAAAATCTGAAGAGTAAGATTATTTATGCGCTGGATATGGGTCAGTTGATTGCCGGTGCAAAATATAAAGGGGAGTTTGAGGAAAGGCTAAAAGGCGTAGTGAAAGAGGTAAGTGAGAGCGAAGGCGAAATCCTGCTTTTTATAGATGAGATACACACGCTCGTAGGCGCTGGCGGTGGCGAAGGTGCCATGGACGCAGCAAATATTTTGAAACCTGCATTGGCACGTGGTGAGCTGAGGGCCATTGGTGCAACCACCTTAAACGAGTATCAAAAATACTTTGAAAAAGATAAGGCCTTGGAACGTCGTTTCCAAAAAGTAATGATTGATGAACCGAATGTAGAAGATGCTATTTCTATCCTGCGTGGCATTAAAGACCGTTACGAAACGCACCATCACGTGCGCATCAAAGATGAAGCAATTATTGCAGCAGTGGAATTATCCAACCGATATATCACTGACCGTTTCTTACCCGACAAAGCCATTGACTTAATAGATGAAAGCGCCGCCAAGCTTCGTTTGGAAATGAACTCCCAACCCGAAGAACTGGATAAGCTGGAACGCCAGATTCGCCAGTTGGAAATTGAGCGCGAAGCCATCAAGCGGGAGAATGATGAAGAAAAGCTGAAAGATTTAGCGCAGGAAATTTCGCTCTTAAGTGTGCAGCGGGACACGCTGAAGGCTAAATGGAGTGAAGAAAAAGAAGTGGTTGAAAAAATTCAAACCGCTAAGGCAACAATTGAAGAGTTGAAGCAGGAAGCAGAACGTGCAGAACGTGAGGGCGACTTTGGCAAAGTAGCAGAAATACGCTACGGTAAAATAAAAGAGCAGGAAAAGATTATTGCTGACAACTCCAAAGAACTGGATGCTATTAGCGAAAGAAGATTATTAAAAGAAGAAGTAGATGCGGAAGACATTGCGGAAGCTATTGCAAAAGCTACTGGTATACCGGTAAGCAAAATGCTGCAAAGCGAAAGAGAAAAACTGTTGAATTTAGAAGATGAATTGCACAAGCGTGTAGTAGGTCAGGATGAAGCAATAGAAGCTGTTGCCGATGCTATCCGCCGTAGCCGTGCCGGTTTGCATGATCCCAAAAAACCAATTGGTTCTTTCATCTTCTTAGGCACCACCGGTGTGGGTAAAACAGAGTTGGCAAAAGCACTTGCCGAGTATTTGTTTGATGATGAAAATATGCTTACCCGCATAGACATGAGCGAGTATCAGGAAAAGCATTCTGTGTCGCGCTTAGTGGGTGCGCCTCCGGGCTATGTAGGTTATGATGAAGGTGGACAATTAACGGAAGCGGTGCGCCGCAAACCATACAGTGTAGTACTGTTGGATGAGATAGAAAAAGCACATCCGGATGTGTTCAACGTATTGCTGCAGGTGCTGGATGATGGTCGCCTTACCGACAATAAAGGTCGCGTGGTAAACTTTAAAAACACCATCATCGTTATGACCAGCAATGTGGGCAGCCAGGTAATTCAGGATGCCTTTGAAGATATAGATGAAAAGAATATGGAGGATGTAGTAGAGCGTACCAAAGATGCTGTGATTGATATGCTGCGACAAACCATACGTCCTGAGTTCTTCAACCGTATTGATGAAGTGATTATGTTCCGCCCATTGTCGCGCAAGGAAATAAAAGGTATCATCCGCATACAATTAGACCAGTTGAAAAAGACAGTGGCTATGAATGGCATAGACCTTCAGTTCAGCGATTATGCCCTGGATTATTTGGCACGGAACGGCTATGATCCGCAGTTGGGGGCAAGACCCTTGAAGCGTTTAATCCAGAAAGAAATTATTAATGGATTAAGCAAAAAAATACTCAGCGGTACAATAGATAAAAGTCAGCCTGTGCTCGTAGATGTATTTGACGATAAAGTAGTCTTCAGAAATGAAGTGCATGAACATGCGTAAGCATTTTTGAGTAAATAAAATAGAAATCCCGGTGTTTAAAAGCATCGGGATTTTTTGTTTTTATACCGCGGAGATATGAAGGCGCAAAGGTGTATAAAGAAAGAAGAAACATTTAAGTACTTGCTGTCCGTCCTTCCGGAAGGATTAGACTGTCTTGCGCCATCAAACAACCATAGCTTCGCGCCTTCATATCTCCGCGGTATAAAAAACTTACTCTCACCACAATCGTAGGGCGCCCTGTTCCGCTAACACTGCACAGACCAACCTAATTGGGAGATAAGAGCTTATAAGAACGTTAGGGAGTTTGGCAAAAGAGGTTCAAATAAGAGGGTAAAATAAAAGCGCCTGTTTATAATAAAACAAGCAAAGGAAGTATGACAAGCTTTAAGGTAAAAGAATAATTACTGGATGTAAATGCAATAAAAAACAAGCAATTTCATATTGCGAAAAGCTATAGATACGCTCCTTTTTGTGCAATTTAATTTAATAGTCAATGTGCTATTGTTATCCCGATTTTAACAGCATATCAAAGCATGGATTTAGCTGTTACCTGCAATACAGCGCGAAGTGCACATCATCTTCCGAATACTAAAAGTGAGCTAAATTTTTGTTATAGGATGAATTATTCCACCAGAAAGGCATCTAAGGCTTTTGTAGGCCTGCCGTTATCGCCCCAGGCACTCAGTCCATAATGGCTCCAGCTTCTCGCACCTTCAGGCTCCCAGTAGATGACTCCTAAACCTTTACCATTGGGCACGGCTTTTACTTTTTGCATTACAGCTACCAACATATCGTAAGTGTTTTGTACTTTAAAATCCTCCCCACCTACTTCCACAACCATTACTTCTTTATTATATCGTGTCGCCATATCTTTTAAATTATTGCCCAAGTCATCAATAGACAACGTGTAATCGGGTTTACCTTCGAGCCAGTAGGGATAGTATGACAAGCCAATCACATCAAACTTTGCACCGTTTACTGTAGCACTGTCAAACCAGGTACGGAACCGCTGGTTATTATTTCCCTGGTCAACATGCAAAATCACTTTCGTGGCCGGGCTAACTGTTTTTACAGCCGCATACCCCTGATTGATTAATTGTGCCAGACTATCCCAATGTTGCGTGCTGCCTTCGGGATAAATCATGCCGCTTGCAGTTTCGTTGCCTACTTGTACCCATTCGGGTGCTATGCCTGCATTTTTAAGTGCCTGCATGACCGCTTTGGTATAATCATACACATCTGTAAGTAATTGTGGAAAAGGATGACCTTCCCAGGCAGCAGGTTTATTTTGCTTACCAGGATCTGCCCAGCTATCGCTGTAGTGAAAATCAATCATTACGCGCATGCCCCATTTTTGTGCACGCACTGCCATTGCCACTGTCTCCTCTTTGCTGCAATGACCGCTGGCGGGATTATCTGAAGGATTAACCCAGGTGCGTAAACGAATGGTATTGATGCCATGATCCTTCAAAATCTTAAAACAATCTTCCTGTACACCATTATCGTTGTAAAACTTATAGCCAGTAGCTTCCATTTGCGGCAACCAGCTTATATCGGCTCCTTTTACAAAGGGTGTGCTGTTGATTTTCTGAGGAGCTGTTTTTTGTGAACAACCAATATGCAATAAGACGCAAAAGAATACAAGTGCAAGATATTTCGATACTATTTTCATATGCTGTAAATGGGATAAAATTAAAGATTATAGCTCTTCTTCTGTGCAGTTCATATTTTAGCAGTTATTATATTTTTTGGTGGAATGGAATTGATAGGTATAAAAGAGCTTGTAAAGAAATAATGGAAGTCACTTCATTTTTATATCATGTTGCGCGATGCTTACACAAGGCTGGCGCAGGTTTAAAAAGGAGTATTGATTTAAAATAACCTTTAGATGCTTTACTGCCAATTACAAACATAGCTTGAGAACACCAAATTAAATCATTAATTCTTTACAACTACCTGTGATGAAAACGCGCACCAGCAACAATCTTATAGCAATACCACCTGATTTATAAACATCCTTACATTACTCTTTTTGCTTTTGCCCGGAATAGAAAAGAAAATACCAATTATTTTAAACTACCACCATTATGCTTTACTGTTTTTAGTAGTATTGTAATGTCGTTATTTTGATCACACCTAATGAATTGTTTGCATGAAAAAAACGTTTCTCTTATTATCACCTGCTGTTCTGTTTTGTACTATGCTGTTTGCACAACTAAACAATGATATGGCACCACCACGTGTAAAGGTTGCCAATGGCATGCTCGAAGGCGTTAATGTATCGGGCATCCGCGAGTTTAAAGGAGTGCCATATGCCGCACCACCCGTTGGTAATTTGCGCTGGCGCGAACCGCAGCCCGCGCAAAACTGGACTGGCGTGCGCAAAGCAGACCATTTTGGTCCGCGTGCCATGCAGTTGCCCCTCTTTGGCGATATGAATTTCCGCTCCGATGGCATGAGTGAAGACTGCCTGTACCTGAATGTATGGACGCCGTCGAAAACCGGCAACGATCATCTGCCGGTAATGGTGTATTTCTACGGCGGCGGTTTTGTGGCGGGCGATGGTTCGGAGCCACGCTATGATGGCGAAAGTATGGCACGCAGGGGTATTGTAGCAGTTACAGTCAATTATCGCCTTGGCGTATTTGGCTTTTTTGCCCACCCCGAATTAACAAAAGAATCTCCGCATCATGCTTCGGGCAACGAAGGCTTGCTCGATCAAAGTGCGGCCTTACAATGGGTGCAGCAAAATATTGCAGCTTTTGGTGGCGATCCTAAAAAAATTACGATTGCCGGCGAATCTGCCGGTTCTTATTCTGTAAGTGCGCAAATGGCTTCCCCCCTTTCCAGAAATATCATCAATGGCGCTATTGGCGAAAGTGGCTCTTTACTGGGGCTGAATCCTGCTGTTTCGCTGGCAGATGGTGAAAAGTTTGGGGTTCAGTTTGCCGATAGCGTAAACGCCAAATCATTGGCAGAATTACGTGCTATGTCTGCCGAACAATTGCTGAAAGCTACTTCCAAGCCCGGCTACGCACGTTTTCCGGTAGTGGTGGATGGTTATTTTTTCCCTAAGCAACCGATTGCTATTTATAAAGCGGGGGAACAGGCAAAAGTACCTTTATTAGTGGGCTGGAATTCACAGGAGATGCCTTATCAGGTCGTATTAGGCAAAGATGAACCCACTATTGAAAATTATACCAAAGCTGTACAAAAATTGTATAGCGATAAAGCACAGGATGTATTATCAGTCTATACAGCAAATACCGATGCAGATGTAAAGACAGTAGCCACCAAATTGGCGAGTGATCGCTTTATTGGCTTTAGCACCTGGCGCTGGAGCGATGTGCAGGCACAAACAAGCAGCCAACCGGTGTACCGGTACATGTATGCGCGCCCACGCCCGCAAATGCGTGCTGAAATGGGCAATGCCACAGCCGGCTTAGCTGGCGGTGTTATTAAAGATAGCCCGGCTGCTAAAACACCGCCTCCGCCACCAGCTACCGGCGCAGTTCACTCGGCAGAGATTGAATATGCGCTGGGTAATTTATCCACTAATCGCGTGTACGACTGGCAACCGGAAGATTTTGAAGTATCGCAGATTATGCAGGCATTCTTTGTAAACTTTATTACAACTGGCAATCCCAATGGTTTAGGCGTTCCCAACTGGCAACCGGTGGAGAAAAACCAACCCGCTACAGTAATGCATATAGATGCCAATACCGCAGCAGCAACGGAGCAGCATCGCGATCAATACCTGATGATGGAAAAGATGGCAAAATGATTCTTTTTGATCGGGATATTGCCTGATATTTTCTAATGAGGCTGATATTAAGCATTTCGTCATTGCGAGTACAAGCAAAGCAGTCGGTGGGTGATGGTAAAATCAAAATGAGCTATCAATAACAATTTATTGCAAAGCTCAAAGTGAGCCATCCATTTTGATTTACAGCTATCCACAGATTGCTGCACTGCGCTCGCAATGACAATTTTTTAGTGTTCCTTTATGCCAAAATTTCAATACATCTCCGGTTTAAAAATCACGTACTTGCATAACTGTTCAATAGATATTCAATAACTGCAGTGTGCGATCACCACCTGTGGCGGTACAAGGCGCAAGGGACGATTCAAAGTAGTAAAGCACGTCCTAATAAAAAGGAAAACACCTTGCGGTGTTTTCCTGTAAAAAATTACTATTACCTACTATACACATAAGAAACCATCAGATTTTACCGATAGTTTTTATGTATCGTAAACAAATTACGTGCATTATTTAGCAATAGTGGAAACGTGCAACCCGCACTCTTTCTTAGAGGCTTCCCACCACCATCTGCCGGCGCGTGGATCTTCACCGGGCTCAATGGCACGGGTGCAAGGTGCACAACCAATACTAATGAAACCTTTATCGTGCAGCTTGTTGTAAGGCACGTGGTATTCTTTGATATAATTCAGCACTTCATCGTATGTCCAGTGGAGCAATGGATTAAATTTGTACAACTGGCGCTCTTTGTTCCACTCTACCAGCGGCATGTGGCTGCGGTTTTCGCTTTGCTCGCTGCGAATGCCGGTTACCCACACCTTGGCACCCTGTAAAGCACGGTTGAGCGGTTCTATCTTGCGCACCGCACAGCAGGATATACGATTCTCAACTGAATGATAAAAGCCATTAATGCCATTTTGCTGCACCAATTGCTGCACCATTTCAGCCTGCGGAAAATAAACTTTGATTTCTTTATTATACCGATAACCTGTACGCTCTATCAAATCGTACGTTTCGGGAAATAAACGACCGGTATCCAGTGTAAAGATTTCTACATCTATTTTATTACGCCAGATCATATCGGTGATTACCTGGTCTTCCTGCCCCAGCGAACTGGAAAATTTTACCGCACCCGGAAACAGGCTCGAAAAATAAGCAAGTGTATCTTCTATACTATGCTCCGTTGCAAACTCTTCTAATGTATTCAAATGCTCCATAGAAATAATCTTATACTTCCTTTTTCAAATATCCTACCAAAGAGGTGGACTAAATTGTTCTTAAAAAACCTTGCACTTTAAACACAAGGTTTTTATAAAAACAACTTAGTCAACGTTTGGCTGAGGTGTATATCTTAAATAAGGTTTTACAATTTTTACGCCCTTTGGAAACCTTTGGTGCGCATCTTCTGTTTTTACAGCACCTGTAATAATAACGTCTTCGCCGTGCTTCCAATCGGCAGGTGTAGCTACGCTGTGGTTGGCAGTAAGCTGCAGCGAATCAATCACCCGTAATACTTCTATAAAGTTTCTGCCTGTAGAAGCAGGGTAAGTGATGGTGAGCTTTATTTTTTTATCGGGGCTAATTACAAATAAGGAACGAACGGTATGCGTCTCCGATGCATTTGGATGGATCATGCCGTACAATTCGGCAACATGATGGTCTTCATCAGCAATAATAGGAAACTCAACCGTGCAATTTTGCGTTTCGTTGATGTCCTTAATCCAGCCCGTATGTTGCTCCACAGAATCTACACTTACGGCCAATATTTTTACATTGCGTTTTTCAAACTCTTCATTTAATGAAGCCATCCGGCCTAATTCGGTAGTGCAAACCGGTGTAAAATCTCCGGGATGCGAAAACAATACACCCCAGCTATCACCAAGAAATTCATAAAAATCTATATCACCACTAGAGGTTTCTGCCTTGAAATTGGGAGCGGTGTCGCCTAAACGTAAACTCATAATTGTAATTTATTTATTAATGTTGAGAAATATGGTTTGGACTGTAAAAGTAGTAATTCTCTACAAAAAAAGTGGACTAATAAAAAAATTTCACTTTTTTGATTAAATTACCACATTGCTAATTGCCTCTGTTTGAGGCGAGTGTAAACTATTATGCCGGAAGCAGCACTCTGACTGATGATTGTTTGTAGAAAAAATTAAAATGTGGCATGTTATTGCGTAATTCCACAACGCAATTTTTTAAATAAAAACTCAACCTATGAAAGTAACACTGATGGCCCTCACCGGGCTGCTGGCGGTAGCGAGCTTCTGTGCCTGCGACAACAACGATGACACTGACAACATGAATGGAATGGTAAATGCCACCGACTCGGCATTTGTATTGAGTGCCGGCATGAGTAACGCTGCTGAAATAGATGCAGCAAATCTGGCGCTCACCAAATCAACGGACTCCGCTATTCTGCACTTTGCGCAAATGATGATTACTGATCATTCGGCAGCACAGACAAGCCTTGCAGCTATAGCAGGTAAATACAATCTTACCGTACCAGACAGTGCCGATGCTATGCACCAGCAACTGGCAGCATCATTGGCATTAATGAGTGGCAGAGCGTTTGACTCGATGTACATTCACCAACAGGTAACCGACCACCAGGCTGCTGTTCAATTGTATCAAAATGAAGAAAATGGTGGTAACAATACCGATTTGAAAAACTTTGCAGATTCCACACTACCAAAATTGCAAATGCATCTGGATAGCGCTAATACTATCGTAGCAAATTATTAAGGTATCTGTATAGTTT
Organism: Ilyomonas limi; assembly: GCF_005233845.1. Taxonomy (GTDB): domain Bacteria; phylum Bacteroidota; class Bacteroidia; order Chitinophagales; family Chitinophagaceae; genus Ilyomonas; species Ilyomonas limi. The sequence goes on along the minus strand of NZ_SZQL01000004.1, from coordinate 117,251 downwards.
TAAATAATCTCCGCAAAAGTTGAATGCTTTTGCGGAGATTATTATTTTAATGCTATTGCTGCATTGTTATAATGTAAATACATACGCTATTTACTTTACTTCACACAATTCTTCCCAGCGTGTAGTAAAACGCGGACTGCGCATTTCCTGGCGCATTTTCCAGTTTTTGGTAATGCCTGCCGCAGCAAATTTTACCACCTCATCGCGCATAGCGGCGTTAATGTTATCTATGGCATTCATTAGCATACGCTGATTACTTTTATCTGCTTGCTCAAACAGGTTGGATTGTATAGATTTATCGGGTACCAAACTACCAAGCATCACGCCGGCTTTGCTGTACAATACATCGGGCCTATATATTTTTTGTGCCAGCATCATGGCTGCTTTTATCAGTTCGTTGGTATTGCTGGTAGCATACGGCAACGTAGAATAGTCGCTCACCGTAGTACCGTGGTGGTATTGGTCTGCCGTTGCATTACGTGGTACCTTAATGACTGCAAAAACACTAATCATACAGGCAGCACTGTATTGCCTGCGCAACTTTGCAGCAGCTATAGCAGTGTAGGTAGCTATCGCTTCTTTTATTTCTTTCAATCCCGATACGGGCGCACCAAACATACGCGTGGTGGCAATATTTTTTTTATTGGTTAATGGCTCTTGCATGTCAATTGCAGGTTCGCCTTTTAATTCTTTCAATAACCGCACCCCCACCACGCCGCCTAAATGCCTGCGTGCCCAATCCTCATTCATTAGCTGCAAATCGTATGCGGTGTAAATGCCCCAATCAACTATTTTCAAAGCATACTGGCGGCCAATGCCCCAAACATCTTTTACAAACGTTTGTTGCAAGGCTACGGCTATTTCTTCTTTGGTATTTAAAACTTTAATGCAGTCCGTTTCAACTTTATTTTTTTTGGCAATGCGGTTTGCCACTTTGGCTAACACTTTTGTAGGAGCTGCACCTACACTCACCTTAATGCCGCTCCACTGTTCTATCGTTTGCCTGAACGATTGGCAAATAGCATGAACATCTTTTACATCGCCCAGGTTTACAAAGGCTTCATCGACCGAATATACTTCTACATTGTCTTTGCCTGCTAAGGTGCGCAGGATTTCCATTACGCGCCAGCTCATATCGCCATACAAATTGTAGTTGGAAGAAAATACATACATACCATTATTTTCTACCAACTGTTTTACCTGATAGTAAGGTACTGCCATTGTTACTCCCATTTGTACCGCCTCATCGGTGCGCGATACCACGCAACCATCATTATTGCTAAGTACCACAACAGGCGCATCGTACAAGTCGGGACGAAAAACGCGCTCGCAGGAGCAATAAAAGCTATTGCAGTCCACAATGGCTATCATATACAGTTGATTTAGCTGGCTAAAGTATTTAGCAAAAATAGGGCGATAAATTATTGCTTTTAGATAAAAAGAATAAGTTGTGGACATCTTGTTTGTATTAATAAACAGCACAGCAAATACTGTCTTATTTCAGGCAAGGTATTCGCATACCATACCCAAAACAATTCATTTGCTTATAGAATTTACAGATAAAGGTTTGTATTGCCGGCAAGGCAATTTTTATATTGATCCCTGGCGACCTGTAGAACGTGCTATTATCACCCATGCGCACAGCGACCATGCGCGTGGCGGAAGTAACTATTATTTATGTCATCATTACACCAAACCCTTGCTGCAGGCACGTTTGGGCGATGGCAACTATGAAGGCATCGAATGGAATAAAACGGTGGACATGAACGGAGTAAAAGTGTCTTTGCATCCTGCTGGTCATATCATTGGCTCCTCGCAAATACGGGTAGAATGCAAAGGTGAAGTGTGGGTTGTAAGCGGCGATTATAAAGTGGAAAATGATGGCATTACTACTCCCTTTGAGCCGGTAAAATGTAATGTATTTATTACTGAATCCACCTTTGGTTTACCCATTTATAAATGGAAGCCACAGCAGGAAATTTATACTAACATACAGGAGTGGATTAAGAAAAATAAAAAGAATAATGTAAGTAGTATTTTAATTGCTTACAGCCTTGGTAAAGCACAACGCATTTTGCAACCAGTAAGCGAAGTAAGCGATACTATTTACGCGCATGGTGCAGTTGCTAACATGCAGCAGGCATTGGAAAATGCATGGTGGAATTTTCCTAAAGTAGAACGCATTACCCCCGGAATACCAAAAAGCAAATTACTAGGCAGTATAATAATAGCGCCGCCCAGTGCAGATGGTACACCCTGGATGAAAAAATTTGCACCCTATGCAGTAGGTATTTGCAGCGGCTGGATGCAAGTACGTGGCAACGTGCGCCGCCGCAATGCAGATGCGGGCTTTGCTTTAAGCGATCATGCCGACTGGGATGGATTACTCACAGCCATCCATGCTACCGGTGCTGAAAAAGTATATGCCACCCACGGCTTTCAAAGTGCACTGAGCCGCTACTTAAACGAACATGGAATAGAAGCTGCCGAAATAAGAACAGAATACGGTAATGATGAAGACGAAGGCATTGGGAACGACACGAATTTAAAACAGGAATCGGACGAATTACATGAATTATTATAGCACACAGATGAAAACAACACACGGATAATACGGACTAAAGCATTGATTAGACTGATTAATTCTACTTAATATACCCTTTCTTATCCGTGTGCTATAATTCGTGGAATTCGCTCCATTCGTATATATAAAAACAAAAGCATGAAAAAAGAGGAAGACTATAAAGAACTAATTGAGGAAGAACACCAGTTGGATGCAGCAACGGATGAGCTTCCAAGCCCTGCGCCCGGCACCGGTGGACTGGCTGCCTTTGCTCAATTGGTACAGGTGTTGGGAACCTCTACTAAAACATTAGATAAACTCGCGGCTTTATCCAACTACTTTACTGTTGCAGAAGATAAGGATAAAGTGTGGGTGATTGCTATTTTCAGTGGCAGAAGACCACGGCGCGCCGTAAACGTTTCTCTGCTGCAAAGCTGGTGTATAGAGCTGGCAGGCATACCCGCCTGGCTATTTGCAGAATGCTATCATACGGTTGGAGACCTGGCAGAAACGATTGCTTTATTGTTACCGGAGTTGGACGAAACCAAACATAAAAATGTAAGCCTTTCTTATTATTTGGAAGAATTGATAAGATTAGAAAAGCAGGACGAGCTGGTAAAAAAGCAATTTATAATTGATGCGTGGCAAACAATGTCGCAGAGTGAACGCTTTGTGTTTAATAAATTTATCACCGGCTCTTTTCGCATTGGGGTATCGCAAAAAATGATGGTGAATGCGCTGGCAAAAACAATAGAGTTGGATGCTTCCGTTATTGCACATCGCATTAGTGGAAACTGGGATCCATCTACCACCACCTTCAATGAATTACTGAGCGAACATGCAACGGCCGTTGATTTCTCCAAACCTTATCCTTTCTATCTCGCTTATGCGCACGAAGGCGACTTATCGGTGCTGGGCAAACCGGAAGACTGGCAGGCAGAATGGAAGTGGGATGGCATACGCGGACAAATGATTAAGCGCAACAACGAACTCTTTATCTGGAGTCGTGGTGAAGAATTAATGACGGAAAAATTTCCCGAATACCAGGTATTGAAAGATAAGCTGCCTGAAGGCGTGGTTTTGGATGGCGAAATCATCCCGGCAAAAGATGGTAAACCATTGCCATTTGCTTTATTGCAAACGCGTATCGGCCGAAAGAATATTACCAAAAAGCAACTACAGGAAGCACCTATTGCATTTTTTGCTTATGACTTATTGGAGTATAATGGAGAAGACTGGCGCAACAAAGAACTGGGACAACGAAGAGCAACATTGGAAAAAATAGTAAAGTCCGTAAATCATCCAACCCTATTATTATCGGATGTAATTGAATATACAACGTGGGATGAATTAGCGAAGATCCGTGAAAGCTCGAGAGATGTGGGTGCCGAAGGATTGATGCTGAAGAACAAATATTCGGTATATAAAGTAGGTAGAAAAGTAGGTGACTGGTGGAAGTGGAAAATAGAACCACTTACCATTGATGCAGTAATGATATATGCACAAAAAGGTGCCGGCAGACGCAGTAATATTTACACAGACTACACTTTTGCAGTAAAGGATGGAGATAATTTGGTGCCATTCACCAAAGCCTACTCTGGTTTAACAGATAAAGAATTTAACGCGGTAGATGCTTTTGTAAAGCGCAATTCTCTCGAAAAATTTGGACCGGTACGTACCGTAAAGCCTGAACTTGTTTTTGAAATTGCATTTGAAGGAATAGCTGCCAGTAACCGGCATAAAAGTGGTGTAGCGTTGCGCTTTCCGCGCATTTTACGCTGGCGCAAAGACAAGCCGGTTTCTGAAATAAATACATTAGAAGATTTAAGAAAAATGCTGGAAATGTATGGTAAAAGCTAATGTTAACTTTTGCCAAAAGGGTGCAAACGCACTAAGTAATAGCCCATTTTATAAGTTGCCTTTTCTCTCTTTATTGTTTGTGTTTTTGTGACTTCGAGATAAAAATTCATTTATAAAAACACTGCTTTATTTATTCCTTCACCCGTTTATCTTCGCAGCTTATTTTACTTGTATGAAAGTTGGTATTCTTGGTGGCGGACAATTGGGCAGAATGTTGCTGCAGGCAGCAGCCAATTATGTAGTAGAAACGTATGTGTTGGAAAATGATGAACACTGCCCGGCAGCACATCTTTGCCATCATTTTGTAAAAGGCGATATTAAAGATTTTGATACCGTTTACAACTTCGGCAAAATGGTAGATGCCTTAACCATCGAGATTGAAGCGGTGAATGTAGAAGCATTGGAACAGTTGGAAAAAGAAGGCATCAAAATGTTTCCAAAACCATCTGCTATCAAAACCATTCGCAATAAAATAATACAGAAACAATTTTATAAAGAGCACGAAATTCCCTCGCCCCCGTTTACCATTACCCAGAATAAAAATGAACTTACTAATCATTTGTCTTTTTTGCCCGCAGTACACAAAATAGGACAAGGTGGTTATGATGGTAAGGGCGTGCAAATCATTAAAACAAAAGAAGACATCAGCAAAGGTTTTGATGCGCCATCCGTACTCGAAAAGATGGTAAATACGGATAAAGAAATTGCCATTATTATTGCTACCAATGAACGGGGCGAAACGGCTATTTATCCGCCGGTAGAAATGGTGTTTGACCCGGTTTTAAACTTATTGGATTACCAGATTGCACCGGCACGCATTTCGCAAAATGTGTTATGGAAAACAGAAGCCATTGCCCTGAAAGTAGTAAAAAGCCTGCAAAGTCCCGGCTTGTTTGCTATAGAATTGTTTGTAGATAAGAACGGGGAAGTATGTGTAAACGAAACGGCACCACGCGTGCACAACAGTGGTCACCACACCATAGAAGCGAGCTATTGCAGCCAGTACGATATGCTTTGGCGCGTTATCCTGGGTTATCCGTTGGGCAACACGGCCAATATCACTTGTTCTTCCATTGTTAATTTATTGGGTGCACCGGGTTACAGCGGTAATGCAGTATATGAAGGACTAAATGAAGTATTAAAGATGGATACAGTATTTGTGCATTTGTATGGGAAGGCACAAACAAAGCCCGGACGCAAAATGGGGCATGTAACGATATTGGGCAAAGAAACCGCAGATCTTACTTACAAAGCCAATAAAATTAAAAGCCTGCTGCAAGTGAAAAGCGAGCAGTAAGCTTTTGAAAATCCATAAAAAATCATTTACTGGCAAAGTTGATAGCATCCTGCACCTCGCCGCATGTAACCATGCCGCTTTTGTATTTTGGATGTTTGTTACCCATATATGGATTGCTGATGGTACTATCGCGGCTCAACCAGTATGCCTGTTCCGTTTCGTTAAAAGCCATTGGGCACATATCATGATAAATCACTTCTCTATCATATCGCACGGTATTGATAAGACTGTATAAATTTTCCGAAATGGTATTGAATGCACGGCGCTCTGCTTCTATGTTATTAGCTTTACTTAAAACTTCACTTTGATTAGCAATTTCATCCGAAAAATTCTTTGCCGTCAGCACAATATTTTTATCAGCCTGCAGCGTATCATACGGTACTTCCTGTACAAGTTGCTTTAGTGTTGTAGCAGTGTTAGCCGCTTTGGTGCTATCCCAGTTTACCAGATCATTTTTCAGTGAATAATATGCATCCATCATTTGGCCAAAAGCAACATTAAATGCTTCGGGGTTTTTGCTGATAGCCAGCGGCACCGGCTTTTGCTTTTGCGCAGTAGTCTGCGCTTCTTGTGGTTTATCGTCAAAAAACAAATAATACGCTACGGCTGCTATTACTGCCAATGCCACGATAATTATTACACCTTTTTTCATACAGACTTGCTTTGTTTATCAAACTGCAAAAGTACGGGTACTAATCGCTGCTTCAAAATCTGTTAGTTGGTAAGCTCATGTTGTACCAGATGCAAACAGGTGATGTTAGACAAGTTGCAAGCATTGGGCAGAAAGTGGAATACGCTACTTAATTGAAATGGCAGTATATATTTAAATGAATAATTACGCTCCTTTTACTGCAATTTTTAGCTTTTAACAACTTATCCTATTGCTGCTGCGCAGGCACTGTTTACAAGGGGCATTATTTATGTAGCTGAAAACTGATGTTGTTCACCTAAAAATAGTTAAGTCATGGATTACAGTTTCAGGCAAACGCTATTGTCGAGAAGCCTGTTGAGTGGCTTGCTGGCAGGCCTTGTAGCAGTAGCTATCAATGTCGTTTACGACTATGTCTTTCGCGAAATAACCAGCTATTCTTTATCAGAAGTAGTAAACGTAGCATTCATTATTTTCAGCTCGTTGCTGGTAGAGCTGGCAGCCGGCATCTGTTATTATTTATTTTCAAAAATGAATAGAGGAAAGCTTATTTACATGGCTTTCTTTCTGGCTTTGATTGTATTAGGCATCCTTGGTGCCTTTCAAACAGAAAGATCAAATAATATAACGAATCAGCACGAATTCCGTTATCTATTTTCCGGTATTATGCTTATAGATGGATTAGTGGCTGCATTTCTTATCCCCTATTTCGTCAACCACGATAAAATTTATAGCTGATATTTTTGCAACGGAAATAATCAATTCAATGCGTCTTTTAAGCCCAACAGGTATATGCCAGTGGAGCATACATCTGCTGAGCTTTTATTTGCACATTAGAGCATACATATAAAATCGAATAACCGGCTGCGATTCCAGTATATTGATTACTTCAATAAAATGTATACTTTTTTAAATAAAAAAATAGAATAATGGGTTTAGATTGTATTACAACAAAATATTAAGCAATTCCTTAATCATTTACTTTTTTCGTTATTTTCGACAACCGTTTTCTACTGCTTTTATTCTCACTAAACCATAAAACATGAAAAAAGTAATTGCTTGCCTCTCCGCAGTTGTTCTATTTAGCTGCTTAGCGCCGCAGGTACAGGCACAAGGGCTTTTGAAAAAGCTGAAAGACAAGGTAAATGACAAAGTAAATGATTTGAAAGGTAACAATAACAGTTCCTCGTCATCTACCAGTAACAGCGATAACAATAGTTCGGCTGCATCCAATAATAGCAGCGGCCCCGTAAACCGTACCGGCGCCGGGCTTACCAACACCGCACCCCCCGATGTACTCAGCAACATTGCAAAGGCTGAAACTGCCAGCAAAGACACCAACTATAGCCAGGTAAGATATGCCTTGCAGCAAGCCATCATGGGTGTTGAAATTCAATTAGGCAGGCAAATTCTTCAATCGTTGCCCAATACCGTGGACGGACTTACAAAAGACACCACCAAAAATGTAGTATCGAGCACGCAGTTTGGCTGGACCAACATGACCATACAAGCGGTGTATAGCGATGGAAAGGATAAACAAATGACGGTAATGATTGGTAATATTCCAATGTATGCGAGTTTGGTAGGCATGTACTTCAATAATGCATATGTGCAAAATAATATGATGGAGAAAAATCCCAACATTAAGCAGGTGCAGGTAAAAGGTGAGAAAGCCATTATCCAGTTTGACGAAAGCACCGGCTATTCGCTGATAGCACAGATGGGGCAATCAACCGTTATAGCGTGGCAATGCGTAAACTTTGCTACCGAAGATGAAGTAATGAAGGCTGCCGAATCTTTTGATATCACCGGTATTAAAAAACTAATGGGCGAACAATAAACCTTTAAAACCAATTCAATTTATGAAATCATTTATCATAGCTGTTATTTTCGTAAGCAGTGCCGCTGTTGCCACTGCACAACAACAAGACCTCAGCAAATACCTCGCTACTGCCAAAAGCTCGTATAGTGCCAACAAGCTGGAAGATGCACATTTTGCCTTGCAGCAGGCCATTGCCGAAGTAGATATTCTTACCGGCAAAAAAGTGCTTCAAATGTTGCCTGCCACTTTGGATACCATGAGCGTAGATACCAAGCAGGATAATGTATATGCCAATAGTGGTTTTATAGGTGCAACCATACACCGTACCTGGGGACAAGGCGGCACGCAAACTGCCGAACTGGACATCATCAATAATTCGCCGCTGATTGGCACCCTTAGCGCATTTTTGAATACACCAATTATTGGTGGCATGATGAACAGCGAAAAGTCGAAAGCGATAAAAATACAAGGCTATAAAGGAAGGCTGAACAACGATGGCGAAAACACTACCGGACCTTCGGATTATTCGCTGCAAATACCGCTGAACACCGCCCTGGTTACCTTTAAAGTTACCGGAGCTACACAAGACCAGGTGATAAAATATGCCAACTCGCTGCCACTGCAACAAATAGCAAAGCTGATACAGTAAATGTAATCAGGATATGGTTAAAAATCGGGATAATACTGATGCTTTACGGATAGCTCTGATAGAAAAATAAAACAAGCTGCTTTTTATGACAGCTTGTTTTATTTTAAAAAGTATGTAAGAGGCTGTTTAAATTTTATAAATTAAAGACAGGGAAGGGAATCAGGTTTGCGAACAAAAGGTTGAACCAAATTCAGTTGCGATGAATTATCCTTTTATGCTATCTGATTCCCAGTGGGATGAAGTTAAGCCATACTTTGACAGTAAGAGCAGGAAAGGCAAACAATCTTTACAGGTGATTGTCAGTAGTATTATCTATTTGCTCAGAACAGGATGCCAGTGGCGGATGTTACCGGAGGAAGTATATGGTAAATGGGAGTTAGTGTATTATTACTACCGTAAGTGGATGGCATATGCAGTACTGGAAAATCTGTTGTATAAATTAGTGGGTAAAGTGCGTAAAAACAACGGCAGGGCAAAGGAGCCTACCGCAGCAGTTATTGATACTCAGAGTATTAAAACACCCGCTGGGGTGAGTGAGCAGATAGGTTATGATGGTGGCAAGAAGGTAAAAGGACGAAAGCGAAGCATTGCTGCTGATACGCAGGGCAATATTATAGCAGCTGGTGTAACTGCAGCAAGCGTTCATGATAGCAAAGCAGTATGCGTGCTCAAGGAGCAAGTCGAAGATTATGGCACTATCACCACCATCTTTGCCGATGGTGCTTTCAAAGGTGATCCTCCTTTTGATCGAAAAGGAAAGATCAAATGGAAGATAGTGAACAAAAAAGCAGGACCTTTTAAAGTGCTTCCAAAGCGATGGGTAGTGGAAAGAAGCATTGCCTGGCTGACTAACTTCAGAAGACTGGCTAAAGACTATGAAAAGAACATAGAATGTTCAAAAGCTATGATTATTATGGCTGCAATCACCATAACTCTCAATAAATTACTTACTTAATTTTAAACAGCTTCTGAGAATAATTATAAAGCGGTGCCATTAATGGCACCGCTTTATTGAGCCAACTATCGAAGTCGAACCGACGACCCTTTCATTACGAATTAAAAAAATCTACACTATGTATGTTCATGATATTTATATACATAGTATTCATTGAATTTCAGCCACTATGGCAATGTTTATCAGGCATGATAAGTAGTCACTCACTATACAATGTTGAAGGGAGTGTAGATACTAAGGAACTGGTAGTAGCTGAATAAAATATAATAGTCAATATAAAATTAGCCCTGCCGTTTATTGTCAGGGCTTTTTATTTATGAGTTATTGGTGACAACTTATTAGTATTGTTATAATAGCTACAATAACTCCGAAAATAGTCCAGAAGAGTGATTTTTTACTTACATTAAGTCCTTGCTTTGCTATTTCATTTTGTTCTTCATCCGGCTCATTGATGATTGTGTCTCTACCTGATATATGGCTACCATTGCCATTAGTTACAGGACCATGATAGTTGATTGATGTTATTGGTATCGCATTCTTCCTTTCAAGAATTCTTATTGCTTCCTTTACATTGCTTGCACCAGTTACTTCAGAATTAAGCCTAATGCTTTTTACATTGTTAGATGATGTTGTTTCAACTATTATCTCTTTATCAATCAATGCTTGCTTTCCATTGAGAAGTACCCCCATACCATGTACAATTGGTATAGTGTAATTTCGGCTTTGTTTAAGTTTATCAAATAGAAGTTGTTGGCATATTTCATCTTGAAACTTTCTACCCCTTGGTGTCAATTTGCGCCAACAGTTTGCATCTGGATATAATGAAGCATAACCTTCTTCATGTATCATTATATTTTCTATTTCCTGTACTAATCTTCTTGCTAACTTTTTCTCTTCTTCAGGTAAGTTAGACTTTTTGATAGAACCATGAATATCAAATCGCCCTTCAAAATATGGAAACAGTTTTTCCATGTAATAAATTGCTTTCCCATGACTATCATCAATGGGTCCTTCTCTTCCAACTAATACGCGTGCCATAAGAATAAATTTTCGAGTTTATTTAATGACAGCAATTTACTAAGAAATTTGGAAATGCTAAATATGTTAGGATTTGAATGTGCTTAACTTGTGAATAAATGTATCAACAAACAAAAGATAGGCTGCTATAGGTCAATTATAGTCCATTCAGTATTATCAGGTAGTTGAAGCATACACTCACCTGTATGCTTCGCTTGTCTTCTTTATCTCCCTGCTTTAATGAGTTTGTGATGGAGAAAAAGCAGCCATAAAAACAACAATTAAAAAATGCCTATAAACTCCACGCATCAATGTTAGGGAAACTGACTTCACAACAACATAACTATCATAGACTTTAAAAGGTATTATTGCACGCTGTTTGACATTGAGAAAATAAAATGGTTCCAGAACTTCCAGAACCATTGCTGCTATTGAGTTTGAATCCTTGAGCCAACTATCGGAGTCGAACCGACGACCCTTTCATTACGAATGAAATGCTCTACCAACTGAGCTAAGTTGGCTTAACGGCGGTAAAGATATTATGTACTTCCATTTCATTTGTAACAATTTTTATAAAGCTTTCAAATAACATTACCTCTTTCTTCCTGCTGCTTTCAACTTAATTTTGTAGTATGAACAGCGATACCGGCAAATGGCTCATGCTTATTGGCGCCTTCGTTTTATTGGCAGGTGTTTTTATTTATTTTTTTCACGATAAAATACAGTGGCTCGGCAGGTTGCCGGGCGACATCCGTATTGAAAAAGATAATTTCCGGTTTTATTTTCCCATCACTACCATGATTTTGCTGAGCTTGCTGTTGTCTCTTATCATACAAATATTCAGGCGCTTCTTTTAAGAAAGGGCAAAGTAAAAAATCAGCTATAATGGTAATTTAAACGAGGCATCTCCTCCTTAAAAAATAATGCCTGCACAAACCAAATTATGTGCATTTAAATAAGATACCTATATTGTTTCCTCATCCAAAAACGCATGAGAGAAACACACACGCCGCAGTTAAGCAAATCACTAGGGTTACGGTTGGTAGTTGTTGTAGTTATTGGAAACATTATTGGTTCCGGTGTATATAAAAAAGTAGCGCCCATGGCTGCCGAACTGCATTCATCGGGTTGGGTGCTGGTGTGTTGGGTGCTTGCAGGTATCATCAGTTTATTTGGTGCTTTGTGCAATGCAGAAGTTGCAGGCTTGCTTGCAGCTACAGGCGGCGAATATGTGTATTACCAAAAAATCTACAATAAATTTTTTGCATTCCTATTTGGATGGTCACTGTTTACCATTATTCAAACAGCGGCAATAGCTGCGCTGGCTTATGTATTTGCGCAATCGTTAAACAGCATTGTGCATTTACCCGATGTATTGCCGGCGCTTGCAAAATGGAGTATCGGCGGCGTGTTTTTTCCTTTTGCTGATTTAAATGTAAAGCTGGTTGCCATTATGCTCATCATTATACTAACATGGATAAATACAAAAGGCATTAAAACAGGTGCAGGTGTAAGCATGGCTATTTTATTGCTGGTGTTTGGAAGCATCTTTACCATTATTGCGTTTGGCTTAACCAGCAGCGCTGCTGATTTTAACCGTATAGAATGGAAGACATCCAATGTAACACCTGTAACATTAAACATGGTATTTACTGCAATGCTTGCTGCTTTTTGGGCATATCAGGGCTGGGCATCAGTAGGGTATGTTGGGGGCGAAATAAAAGACGCGAAAAGGAATCTTCCGCGTGGCATTGTAATTGGCATTTTTACCATCATTGGGCTTTACCTGTTAGTGAATACAGCTTATCTATCGTTATTGCCCATTCCGCAACTGGAAGAAATTTACAATAAAGGAAACAAGATTGCAGCTATTGAAGCAGTAAGAAGTTTTTGGGGTGAGAACGGCGCTTTGTTTATCTCGCTATTAATTATTGTTACAACATTAGGTTGTTGCAATGCCACTATACTTGCAAGCTGCCGACCTTATTTTGCTATGGCAAATGAAGGCTTATTTTTTAAGCCCGTGGCCAAGCTGAACAACAAAGAAGCGCCCGTAAATTCCTTGCTATATCAATGTGTGTGGGCATGCATACTGGTGCTTTCCGGAACATTTGACCAGCTCACCGATATGATCATTTTTTCCGTATTCATCTTTTACGGTGCAACAACACTCGGCGTTTTTATTCTTCGCAAAAAAATGCCTGATGCACACCGGCCTTACAAAGTGTGGGGTTATCCTGTTGTGCCGGCAATAGTTGTTGTGTTTTGTGTGATATTGGTTATCAATACAGTTTTCAGCAGACCGCGGGAAGCAGCCATTGGTGCGGTGCTGATGTTGACAGGCGTGCCGATGTATTATTTATTCAAAAGAAAAATCATCAACAAATAAAATGGAAATGGTTGAGACTTACTATTATAATGTGAACGAAGTAGTTTCAGCTTACCTTACAGGTACAACCATGTAATAACCTGCCAGGTTCTTGCACTAGACAGGTTAAACAGTTATTCTGGCTTATACCGGTATAAAATAACTACAAATCTGTTCCTTCCTCCTCTTTATCGTTTTTATTTTTGTTATCGTAAATGGTAAAGTGTGTTTTGCCCAGATAATATTTGCGGTATTTTTCAGTTGTTTCTTTGGTTTGTTTTACACCATTTATATACAGCACATTATCTTTTAGTTCTATTTTGTACGGCTCACCGGCTTTTATCAGCCCATCGCTTTGCAATGCAGCTACAAAGTTTCTGTAGTTAGCAATTTCAGTTTTAGCCTTTTCTATTTCTTTCTTTGCTTTTACCATACTTTCCTGTACTTCCTTTTGCAAATTGGATAAGTCAATTTGTTTCTTAAACTGCTCGCTTTTTAGTTCTGCTTTTGCTTTTTCCAGGCTTGCCTTTATTTCTTTGGTATTCACCTTAGCTATCTCGGCTTTAGCTTCGTCCATTGCTTTATTTACTTCTATTTTCATTCTATCCCAATCAATATTTTTCATAGAAGCTTCTATGTTTTTATTAATTTCATCAAAATTGATATTGGCCAGAGAAGCATTGATTTGCTGCTGTATTTTATTAAAATCAATAGCCGATACTGCCGCCTGGGCTGCTTTCAGTATAGAATCAGTGTTTATTCCAAGGTCAATTTTATCAGGATAAACTGCACCGGGTCGGGTAGTGTCGCCGCTACTGGTTTGCTCATTGTCTTGTGCCGCAGGCTCCTCGTTGGTTTGAAGTTGCCAGGCTGATGTGCCGATAACAATAATAAACAGCCCAGCAAAAAGAGCGATTTTTGAATTTTGCAATACATGTTTCATGGTTTGAGGTTCATTTAATCTGTTTACGAATTATTTCGTAACAAATGTACGATTAGTTTCGTAATTCAAAATACGCGCATCTACTTTTTATTTATTTTAACACTTGAGCTTTTGAAAATCCCGTTGTAAAATGTTGACTTTATGCCGGCAGCATTATTTCCATTTGCAGCCTCTTGGTAGTATGTACTTCAAAACCATTTTTTTTCTGCTTATGACAGTTGGCTTTTTAAAAGCAAACGGGCAAGCATGTACTGTACGTGGGCAAACACCCGCCAGCGCTTTTCCGGTGTGCGGCACCAAAAATTTTGTGCAGGAAAGTGTACCACTTTGCTCCAATCGTCCGGTACCGGGCGGCTGTAATACAGATGATACCAACCCATTCTGGTATAAGTTTACGTGCTTTAAAAGCGGTACGCTTGGCTTTGTTATTACTCCCAAAAATCTTGATGAAGACTACGACTGGCAATTGTTTGATATAACCGGCCACTCACCCGATGAAGTATATACCAATGAATCACTTACCGTTACCGCTAACTGGGCTGGCACGTATGGTACCACCGGCACATCCTCTACAGGTGTCAGCTACCGGCAATGCGGCTCCAATCCTACAGAAAATAAACCCACCTTTGCCGCTATGCCCAACATTGTTCAGGGGCATACCTATTTGTTACTCATTAGCCACTTCACTCCTACGCAAAGTGGGTACTCGCTTTCCTTCAACGGTGGCACAGCCTCCATTACCGACACGCTACCTCCAAATCTGGCAAGTGCTGCGGCTGATTGCGATGGCTCCGCCATTACTATTACCCTTAACAAAAAAATGCAATGCACTTCACTTGCTGCCGATGGCAGCGATTTCAGCATTAGTGCGCCGGGTGTACTCGTTGTTGCCGCCGATGCGGTAAGCTGCGCCTCCGGCTTCGACATGGATAAGCTGGTTATTAAATTAAACAAATCGTTAGCGCCGGGCAGCTATACAATACAAATGAACAAGGGTAGCGATGATAATACATTGCTGGATAATTGTGATAATAGCGTGCCCGAAGGAGCTTCTGTATCGGTTATTGTATTGCCTAAGCAGCCTACGCCAATGGATAGTCTCACTACACCCGCCTGTGCACCGCAAACATTGCAACTGGTATTTGCGAAGCCTATGCGTTGCAGCAGCATAGCAGATGATGGCAGCGATTTTATCATCACAGGACCTTCGCAGGTTGCTATTTCCCGTGCAGAAGGCACCTGCAACGATGGTGTGAGCAATTCCATTTTAGTGCATCTTGCTACACCTATCGTACACAATGGCACTTATACCATTGCTTTGAAAAATGGCACAGATGGCACTACCTTAATAGATGAGTGTGGTGAGATAACGCCTGCCGGTTCTTCTTTATCGTTTAGCGTAAAAGATACGGTGTCGGCGGCTATTACAACTACCCTTTTATATGGTTGTAAATGGGATACAGTATTGGTTGCACATGATGGCAAGAATGACGTACATCAATGGAACTGGCTGTTTGATGGCAATTACAGCCGCACCACTCAGCAAGCGCAGGTAGTGTACAACTCGTATGGTGAAAAAAAGATAAAATTAATGGTATCTAACGGCTTCTGCAGCGATACAGCTACCACTACCGTAAACCTGGATAATGAATTGAAAGCCCGTATGAATGGCCCGGCAGTTATTTGCCCAACAGATCCGGTTGTTTTTGCAGATAGCAGTATAGGAAATATTGTTGCGTATAAGTGGAACTTCGGGTTTACAGATAACTATTTGCAAAAGATACCGCCCGTACAGTTTTACCCGCAGTCGGAGGGAGAAAAGAATTATACTGTAAGTCTGATTGTACAAAACGAACACAACTGCTACGATACAGCTTTGCAAGTAGTAAAAGTACCATTCAGTTGTTATATAGCTGTGCCCACGGCATTTACCCCCAATGGCGATGGCAGAAACGATTTTTTGTACCCACTCAATGCCTACAAAGCAAATCATGTAGATTTTAGAGTATATAATCGTTATGGACAGTTGGTATTTCGTACCAACAACTGGCAGCAAAAATGGGATGGTACTATCAATGGTCAGCCGGCAGCCAACGGCACATATGTATGGGTATTTTCTTATACCCACAGTGACACCGGCAAACCTTATTTTTTAAAAGGCACCTCGGTACTTATACGGTAAATGCTAAAAGTTGGAGTGCCTGATTATAAATTACTCTGCCTAAGCTGTAAGCATCAAGGGGCAATGGGGTGAGTCTCGGGTAATGTGCACTTTGAACTAAAGATATTATATGCATTGCTATGCAAAACAGCCGGCAAAATGCCGGCTGTTTTGCATAGGTAAAATTATCTATTAAATCACGTCCTCATCATCGTCGTCTTCATCATCTTCGTCCAGATCGTCATCGTCAAAATCATCATCAGTCAATTCCGTATCATCAAAATCCATATCGTCGTCGGTGTCATCAATTAAGGTATCATCATCCAAATCCTCCAGATCGTCGTCGTCATCATCGTCATCATCATCGTCATCTCCAATATCGCTGGCGTAAGCCGAAATGGTAGGTGCATAACCCGGCAACGTATTGTAGTCGAAGCCATTGAAGTAGTTTTCTGTTTGCAAATTGAAGAACAACATAGAATAAGGTTTTTGTGATGTATAATAAGATAGCGACAACTTTTAAGCCAACCCGTACCGCATATTTTATTGCACTTAAAATGCCTGATAAAAAAATAGCCAGACAGTTTCTTTTTATGCAAAAAAAGTTTATATTTGTTATCCAGCCTTATCTCATAAAAAACGTTTCTGAAAACCAATGTTAAAATTCGCTTATTTGCAATAGCCTCATAATTATTGCATTTCAAGATACTTTTTGCTGCCAGGGAATAATAATTATTCTTAGGCTAAGCCTCTGTTTCTACAGAGACTTTTTATTTTAGCTCAGCCCATCTCATAACCTTCTTAATCCTTTTTTCCCGTAAAAGCTTATTCTCTGTACCGCATTCTGCATCATTCATTTGTAGCAGTGTTGATTTTTTTCCCTGTTTTTCAACAATCGTTTTTTACGCATCAAAATAGTTGTAATTTTTCCTGGCTCTTTATATTAATACACCAAATCTTCATATGCGCTTTGCAACTCATTGTATGCATGCATATCATTTGTTTTTTTGGCAGCCTGCATACCTTGCTCGTACCAGTTGATAGCTTCCTGTGTATTGCCATTACGTTCCAGTAGTTTGGCAAGATGATAATAAGAACCAACATAATCCGGACATTCAGTAAGGATAGCTTTGAAAAGTTTTTCTGCCTCGGTATCATCGCCCGTTTTTATATATTCCAATGCCAATGCATGGCGCAAAAAATTATCCTGTGGCGATGCCTGGAGCATTTGCTGTATTCTTTCAATCCTGTTCATGTGCTAAAAATAGCAAAGTATGCGTTTAATTGTAAAAGTGACATTTTTTATACTAGTTGTAAATACTTCGTCCTTAATCTTATTTCTGTCTTACATTAACGCCTTTCTAATTATTCATTTACGATATTTGTAACCAAAATATTTAGCAATTTTCACCGCTCCGTCCATATTAGATTCACCCATAGAATACCTCAAAGGTGTAGGTCCTTTGCGTGGTGATATGCTGCGCAAGGATTTAAACATTCATAGTTTCCGCGACCTGCTGGAGCATTATCCATTGCGCCATATAGATAAAACCAATATAAGTCTTATTGCATCCATTACGCCAGAGACCGATTTTGTACAGGTAAACGCCCGGCTGTTGCATTGCGAGATACTGGGCGAAAAGAGAACACGTCGCCTGGTAGCGCAGGTAAAAGACAGCAGCGGCACGCTGGAACTCACGTGGTTTCAGGGGATTAACTGGGTAGAAAAAATGTTGCGGGAAGGTGACTATTACCTCGTGTATGGCAAAGCCGGCTTTTTTAACGGTAAGCCGCAAATGTCGCATCCTGAAATTGAAGCCGTAAAAGAAGCCAAAGCGGATGGCAAACCTTTTTTAGAACCTATTTATTCTACTACCGAAAAACTGAAAGCACGCGGGCTGAATGCGCGGCAAATTGGCAAGCTTACTTATGCCTTAATATCGCAACTGAGCGAGAAAGATATTCCTGAAATATTGCCTGCAAACATTATCAAAAAAATGCAGCTTATATCCCGTTTTCAGGCTTTCCGGCAAATTCATTTTCCTGCATCTATACAAGAATACAACGAGGCATTGCGACGACTCAAGTTTGAGGAATTGTTTATTGCGCAGGTTCGTTTAAATATTGTGCGCATCCACCGCAACCATCATAGCCACGGAAACGTATTCACTAAGGTTGGCGATCTGTTCAATACGTTTTACAATAACTATTTACCATTTGAACTCACCGGCGCGCAAAAGCGTGTGCTGCGTGAAATACGGCAAGATACGCTGCACGGACATCAAATGAACCGCTTATTGCAAGGCGATGTGGGAAGCGGAAAGACAATAGTTGCATTGTTAAGTATGCTGCTGGCGGCAGACAACGGCTTTCAAAGCTGCCTGATGGCACCAACAGAAATACTGGCACAGCAGCATTATAACGGGTTAACAGAATTGCTGAAAGATTTGCCGATAACTATTGCATTGCTTACCGGCAGCACCAAAGCAAAACAGCGAAAAGAAGTTTTGCAACAACTTGCCGAAGGCTCTTTGAATATGGTAGTTGGCACACACGCTATTATTGAAGATACGGTGCAATTCAGCAATCTGGGCTTAGCTATTGTGGATGAACAACACCGTTTTGGTGTGGCACAGCGGGCAAAATTGTGGTCGAAAGCAGCCATTCCGCCGCATGTATTGGTGATGACGGCAACGCCCATCCCGCGCACGCTGGCAATGACGGCTTACGGCGATCTCGACTACAGTGTAATAGATGAGTTGCCGCCGGGCCGCAAACCCATTACTACGGTACATCGCAATGAGATGCACCGTGCCAATGTGATGGGTTTTATACGAAGTGAAATAGACAAAGGCAGACAGGCATATATTATTTATCCATTGATAGAAGAAAGTGAAAAACTAAGCTATGAAGATCTGATGCAGGGTTATGAGCAGGTAAAAAGCTATTTCCC
Organism: Ilyomonas limi; assembly: GCF_005233845.1. Classification (GTDB taxonomy): domain Bacteria; phylum Bacteroidota; class Bacteroidia; order Chitinophagales; family Chitinophagaceae; genus Ilyomonas; species Ilyomonas limi. The sequence continues at coordinate 98,014 of NZ_SZQL01000004.1, read as the reverse complement.
CGAGCCAAAGTTTCGCATCAGCATGGTGCATGGCAGGCAGCCAGCGGAGCAGAAAGAAATAAACATGCAGCGTTTTGTAGAAGGCAATACGCACATAATGGTAAGCACAACAGTAATAGAAGTAGGCGTGAATGTGCCCAATGCGAGCGTGATGGTAATAGAAAGTGCGGAGAAGTTTGGGCTATCGCAACTGCACCAGTTGCGTGGGCGCGTAGGTCGTGGCGGCGAGCAAAGTTTTTGCATACTTTTAACCGGCTCTAAAACAGGAAACGATGCGCGCGAGCGTATTAAAACGATGTGCAGCACCAATGATGGCTTTAAGATTGCGGAGCGTGATTTGGAGCTGCGCGGCCCTGGCGATATTGAAGGCACGCGCCAAAGCGGTGCACTTAATTTAAAGCTGGCGAGCCTGGTAGATGACCGGCAGTTAGTAGCCGAAGCACGCCTGCTTGCCGAAGGACTGATTGACGGGGACGAGCAGTTGGAACTACCGCAAAATGCACCTTTAAAAACTTTTTTGAACCTGCATAAAGGCAAAACAGTATGGAGTAAAATTTCGTAGTTTTAATGGGGTTTTGAAACCGATGGAGCGGCAGTTCTTTCACAGGTCTTACACTTGTAATTTTTACCCTTTTCTAAAGTTTATAAAATGTGTTGCTGTGTAACAATTATGTTGTAACAGTGCCTGTTGATATGCTGATTAAGAACTACTGTTTTTTATCTGTAAACGCTTGCTATAACAATTATTTTATTAGCTTTTGTATGTATAAACGAGTAATTTTACAATAGCATGTTTTACAGAAATATGTGCTTTTAACCCCAACCGCTGCTATCTGCATTTTTGAAAAAATTGTTTGTGTAAAATTTATCTGTCAGGCATCATTTATAAGTAAGAAGCATCTTATTTATATCGTTTATAGGTTACTTGCCTTGCTTGCAAAAAAGCAGGGTGAGATGTAAGAGGAACGTTGCATCAATAGCTATAATTTTAAAAAATTTACCTTGAAAATTCACGTACTACTGATTGGCTTTATCGCAGCACTAATAACAAACATACAGGTAAGCCAGGCTCAATACATAGACTTTGTAGAAAACAAAGGGCAGTGGAACAGCAAAGTAAACTTTACCGGCGAGTTGAACGGCGGCGCTTTTTATCTGCAAAAAAATGGCTATAAAGTATTACTCAACAGCGATGATGACTGGCGGCGTATAGCCGAGCATTACAGCGGCCATTCCGATGCGTCAGCAAATAACCCAAAATCGTCGTATGGGGCACAGGCAAGCAATCAAAAGCTGCCGTATATTGATCCAAAACACGATACCAGCGGGCATTCCGATGACGGCGGAAGCAGCAATCTCATCTTACATTCTCATGCTTATGAAGTAACTTTTGTTGGCGCCAATCCCAACCCGCAAATTGTACCCGAGCGCCAGGAAGATACTTACAATAATTATTTCATTGGCAACGATCCGTCTAAATGGGCTACCAATTGTAAGATATACCAGGCAGTGGTGTATAAAAACATGTATCCCGGTATTGATGTACGGTATTACACCGATAACGATAAGTTGAAATACGACTTTATTGTGCATCCCGGTGCCGATGCGGACAAAATAGCTTTGCGGTTTGATGGTACAGACGGGCTAAGTATAAAAAAGGGAGATCTGATTATTAAAACTTCGCTCGGCGATGTTACCGAACTTTCACCGATTGCTTATTATTCTTCCACTTCCAAGTCTACTGTTCCTGCTATATTCATGCTTTCTGGCAATACTGTGCGTTTTAAGGTAGATACATATCCAAAAGATGCTACCTTAACCATCGATCCAACATTGGTTTTTCTTACCTATACCGGCAGTAAAGCTGATAACTGGGGTTATACTGCTACGTATGATGGCTACGGCAATCTATATGCGGGGGGCATTGTGTTTGGAACAGGCTATCCTATTACCAATGGTGCGTTCCAGAGTGAATTTGGCGGTGGCGACCAGGCAGAAACGCACCAGCAACCTATTGATATCGGACTTACCAAATTTAATCCAACTGCTACGGCACGGGTATATAGCACGTATGTAGGTGGCAGTGGCGATGAACAGCCGCATAGCTTAGTTGTTGATAATGCAGGAAACCTGATCATTGCAGGAAGAACAACTTCAAAGAACTTTCCTGCTACTGTAATTAAATACGGACCTGATAATAATAATGGTGATTTTGATATTTTTTTAGCCAAATTCAATAGTAATGGCGGGCTTGTTGCCGGTCGCCGTATTGGTGGCGATGCCTGGGATGGTGTAAATATTGGACCTAAAGACCTGGATAATAAAAATGCAATCAGTACCAGGCAAAATTATGGCGATGATGCCCGTACAGAAGTAATTACCGACGCCGCCGGTAATATTTACCTGGCATCTTGTACCAAATCATCCGATTTTCCGGTTACTGCCAATGCATTTCAAAAAACATTTGGCGGCTCGCAGGATGGTGTATTTATTAAAACATCGCCCGATATAGCTACTATTTTTTGCGCATCTTATTTGGGCGGCAAAGGAGATGATGCAGCCTTTGTATTAGCCCTTAATCCTACTAATAACAATGTGTATATAGCCGGCGGAACCGGCAGCAACAATTTTCCGGGAATCACTGCCGGCGTTTTGCACGCTACTTACCAGGGCGGTATATGCGATGGATTTATTTCTGTCATCAATAATAGCACGTATGCTTTGTCCAGAAGTACCTATTTTGGTACCGGTGGTACCGATCTTATCTATGGCGTGCAGTTTGACAAGTTTGGCTTTCCTTATGTAATGGGCACCGCTACCGGTATTATCCCTGTTAAAAACAGCGCCTGGACAACTGAAGCGACCGGTAAGCAGTTTATCAGCAAGCTAAAGCCCGACTTGAGCGCCTTTGAATACTCTACCAATTTTGGTAGCGGCACCGCTTTACCCGATATTTCCCCTACCGCTTTCCTCGTTGACCGTTGTGAGAATGTGTACGTCTCTGGTTGGTCGGGTGGTATTAATAAAAACTATCAGCAAAACCAAAGTTCATCGCGCCTGAAGGTGACGCCTAATGCAATGCAGTCTGTTACTGATGGGGATGATTTTTATTTTTTTGTATTGAAAAGAAATGCATCAGACCGCTTATACGCCTCCTTTTTTGGGCAAAATGGTGGCTTTGGCGACCATGTGGATGGTGGCACCAGCCGCTTTGACCGGCAAGGCGTTATTTACCAGGCTATTTGTGCCAATTGTATAGACCATAGCGTATCGTTAAAAACATATCCCCCCAATGTGGTAGGGCCTTACAATGGTGCACGCGATGGATCGGGTTGCAACCTTGCAGCAGTAAAGCTGGCTTTTGAACTGGCGGGTATTGGCAATGGTGTTCGTGCCAGTATTGAAGGACGAGCTTACGACACCACCGGCTGCGTACCCCTTACTGTTGACTTTACCGATACATTGGCGCTCGGTAAAAAATACGTTTGGAACTTTGGTGATGGCTCACCGGATACCACCACTACTACTACAAATGTTTCGCATACGTACACCCAGGTGGGCGACTACCGGGTGCGCCTTATTTCCATTGACTCTTCTGCCTGCAACATTGCCGATACGGCTTATACTACCATCCGTGCCAGAAGAGATAAAGCCTTGCTTTCGCTTACTACTACCAAGCTGCCGCCTTGTACCAATCTTACTTATCAGTTCAACAATACATCGCAATATCCATCGGGCAAGCCGTTTGGCCCCAAGTCATTTGTATGGGATTTAGGGGATGGAACGATAGATACTGCCATTCAGGTGCCCCCGCATACGTATGCGTCAGAAGGGACGTATGTGGTAAAGCTGTATTTAATTGATAGTAACTATTGCAATGCACCGGATGTGCTAATAGATACCTTGCGCATTGCAGCGAATGTTAAGGCACAGTTTGATACACCGCCATATGGCTGTGCACCGTACGATGCTGTATTTAATAATACTTCGCTGGCGGGACATACCTTCGCCTGGAACTTTGGTGATGGCTCACCAATAGATAGCTCGGAATACCCAACGCACCATTATGAAAACCCCGGCACTTATACTGTTACGCTTACGGTATTCGACTCCGCTACGTGCAACAAGCAAGACCAGCTTTCTAAAACCATTTTAGTGAGTGCCAGTCCTGTGGCAGGCTTTACGTTTGGACCTATACCTGCACAGGAAAATACGTTTACTACTTTTACTAACACTTCCACCGGCGCTAATAGTTACAAATGGATATTTGGTGATGGCGAAGAATTGGAAACGGTGCGCCTTGATACACTGGTAAGGCATATTTACAACCGTACAGACACTTTTACCGTACAGCTAATAGCCTATAACCAGTATGGCTGTACCGATACTGCTACTGCCAGGGTGTATTCCATTGTTGTACCGCTGGTAGATGTGCCTAATGCGCTATCACCTTTTGGTACCAATCGCCGGGTGTCGGTGCAAGGCTATGGCATTGCTAAAATAGACTGGAAAATATATAACCGCTGGGGTACAATGGTATTCAATAGCACAAGCCAGAAAACCGGCTGGGATGGTACATATAAAGGCGTTGTACAGCCAATGGATGTATATACGTATGTGTTGGATGTTCAATTTTCGGATGGTACAAAATACAGGAAGACAGGTGATATTACATTAATCAGATAAAGTGTGGGAGAACTATGAAAAAACAATTGTTAGCCGTAAGCTGTTCTATGATGCTGGTATTATGCTGCAGTGTGCAAACAACACTTGCGCAGGACCTGCATTTTTCTCAATATTTTAATAATCCATTGCTTATCAATCCGGCCAATACCGGCTTTGCGCCCGAAGTGGACTGGCGTGCAGGAGTAAGCTACCGCAACCAATACTCCAGCCTTACTGCCAATCCATATAAAACGATGAGCGCCTGGGGTGATGCACAATTGTTTAATAACCGCTTTGATAATGGATGGGTAGGTATTGGTGGTGCGCTGCTGCGCGATGTGGCAGGTGCCGGCAATCTCACCTCTACCCGGGCCTTTGGCTCGGTGGCTTATCATCAGTTGCTCGGCTTATCCAGTTTGCTGAGCGCCGGGTTTAATGTTGGTTTTATCTCTAAAAAAGTTGACTTTACCAAGCTTACTTTCGATAATCAGTGGAACGGAAAATTCTTTGATATTAATATCCCTTCCAACGAAAGTTTTGCCTATAGCCAGATTGGCTATTTTGACCTGCAGGCAGGACTGAACTATGCATTTTTCCCGAGTGAAAATTTGTATTTTAATGCAGGATTTAGCGCATCGCACATCAACCGCCCGCGGGAAAGCTTTTTTTCGCAGCAATCGTTAGTAGATCAAAGATTGGATGTACGTTATACGGCGTTTGCAAATGCTGCTATTAAATTAAACGACCAATGGATTGTAAACCCTAATGCGTATGTGAGTAAAATGGCAAATAACTGGGAAGTGGTAGCTGGTCTGAATGCCAATTACAACCTCAGTGGCGATGGTACCGCGCAGTTGATTGGCGGCTTGTATTATCGCTATAGAGATGCCGCAATCCCGATGGTAGGTTTTCAGCTAAAAGATTATAAAATAACGGTGAGCTACGATGCTACCACCTCTTCCTTAGGCAATTACAATAATCGCTATGGCGCCTATGAATTATCATTAGTAAAAACGGGCATTTATGGTGGCGGCGATAAATCGGTAAAATGCCCTACGGTAAAGTTTTAACCAGCAAACAGCATTTATGAACTTACAGTTCGTATAGGTATACAGGTTGTTATTAAAAATCAGCAGTATTAATAAACACCTTTTAATAGCATAGCAATCTCACAAATAAAAGAGCCTCACCGTTGGTGAGGCTCTTCATTATATAAATAACCCTTCGAAATATCTAACGTGCGTCAGCCATATCGGGTATTGCTCCTACTTTGTATTCGCCGGCATCCAGCTTTTGTTTAGTTTCGGTAAAGGCTTTAAGCGTTTGTTCTATATCTGCATCTGTGTGTGCAGCAGTAGGTATCATACGGAAAATAATGTGCCCTTTTGGAATAACCGGGTAAGTAACGATAGAGCAAAATACACCATAATTTTCACGTAAATCCATTACCATTGCGGTTGCCTCTTCTACCCCACCTTTCATATACACCGGCGTTACCGGGCTATTGGTCTTACCAATGTCAAAACCATTCTCTTTTAAGCCTTGCTGCAGCTTACGGGCAGTGTACCAGAGTTTTTCTTTTAGTTCGGGTTTGCTGCGCAATAGCTGCAACCGCTTCAAATTGCCAACTACAAAAGGCATAGGAAGGCTTTTGGCGAATATTTGCGAGCGGATGTTGTAACGGATATAATCAATAATTACATGCGGACCGGCAATAAACGCACCTATAGAAGCCATAGATTTAGCGAATGTGGAAAAGTATAGATCTATTTCATCTTGGCAGCCTTGCTCTTCGCCGGCACCTGCGCCGGTCTTGCCCAGCGTGCCAAAGCCATGCGCATCATCTACCAGCAGGCGGAATTCGTAAGTCTTTTTCAGGTCGCAGATTTCTTTCAGTTTGCCCTGGTCACCCGCCATACCAAATACGCCTTCGGTAATAACGAGTATGCCGCCATTACCTTGCTTTTCTATCATGCTAGTAGCGCGTTCCAGTTGCTTTTTCAGGTCTTCTACTTCGTTATGCTTATATACATATCGGTGACCAGGATGCAGGCGTAAGCCATCTATAATACAAGCGTGGCTTTCGGCATCATAAATAATTACATCGTGCCGGCCGCAAAGCGCATCTATAGCACTCATTATACCCTGATAACCGTAGTTAAGCAGGATGGCATCTTCTTTATGTTCAAATTCGGCAAGTTCTTTTTCCAGTTGCTCATGCCAGTTGGTATTACCACTCATCATACGCGCCCCCATAGGTGCCGCCAGACCAAATTGAGCCGATGCTTCCGCATCTACCTTTCGTATTTCGGGATGATTAGCTAAACCAAGATAATTATTCAAACTCCACACAATTACCTCTTTACCACGAAATTTCATACGGCTACCTATCTCACCTTCCAGCTTGGGAAATGCAAAATAGCCATGCGCACGCTCACGGTGCTGGCCAATAGGGCCATAGTTTTTAAGCAATCTTTCAAAAATATCTGCCATACATGTATTGTTTTAAAGTACGACTGCTGTTGCAATCGTTTATTTTTCGCGTGCAAAAATAGCCATTAATTAAAAAGCGACCAATCAATTGTATAAAGCTAACATTACATTTGCGCTTTAATGCTTAACCATGAAGAAAATTATATGGCTCTTTCTCCTCTTTTTGCTTGCCCAATCTGCTCCTGCACAATCACTTAGCAAGAGCGCAGCTCCGGCACTTACTACTTCCAACGTTAGTCGTCCTAAGCTGGTAGTGGGTATTGTGGTAGATCAAATGCGCTGGGATTATCTGTACCGTTTTTACCCGCTATTTAAAAATGATGGCGGTTTTAAACGCTTTTTGAACAACGGCTTTAGCTGCGAAAATACGTTTATTCCTTACACCCCTACGGTTACGGCAGCAGGTCATACCTGCGTGTACACCGGCAGCGTACCGGCAATACACGGTATTATGGGTAATGAATGGTACGACCGGCTGCAACATACCACTATGTATTGTAGCGAAGACAACAGTGTAAACTCCGTAGGCAGCAATGATGAGGTAGGCAAAATGAGCCCCCGCAACCTGCTGACAACCACCATCGGGGATGAATTGAAACTGGCTACCAACTTTAAGAGCAAAGTAATTGGTGTGGCTATTAAAGACCGCGGGGCCATATTACCTGCCGGTCACGCTGCCGATGCAGCTTATTGGTACAACAATAAAACCGGCGATTTTATAACGAGTACCTATTATATGCAGCAACTTCCGCAGTGGATGCAGGCATTTAATAGCCGGAAAATAGTGGATTCTTTATATAAACTTAACTGGAATACTCTGTTGCCCAAAGAAACGTATTTGCAATATTCCACCGCAGATGAAGTGCCTTATGAGAATAAGCCGCTGGGCAGCGAGCAAAAGGCATTTCCTTATAATCTTGCTGCTTTTGCAGGTAAAGATTATGGCAAAATAGCTTCTACACCTTATGGCAACAGTTTAACAGCAGCTATTGCAGAAGCTGCAGTAATAGGTGAACGTCTTGGCAAATCCGCTCAAACAGATTTTTTAACGGTTAGCTTTTCTTCGCCCGATTATATTGGTCATTCTTTTGGGCCAAATTCGTGGGAGCAAATGGATGATTATGTAAGATTGGATGCTGTACTGGGCAACTTCTTTAATTTTTTGGATGCACAGGTGGGCAAAGGCAATTACACCGTATTTCTTACTGCCGACCACGCGGTGGCACATGTGCCCAATTTTTCTGTTGAACACAAATTGCCCGGCGGTGCTTTCAAGGGCGCTGCAATAATGAATAGTTTAAAAGCGCTTTTGAAGGATAAGTATAATACAGATAAACTGATAATAGCTGAAGAAAATTATCAGCTTTACTTAGATAACAATCTGATAGACTCTGCACATTTTAATAAAAAGGAAATCAGTGATTTCATTGTAAGTTATTTACTGAAGCAGGATGGCATTACCAATGCTTTTGCGCTCGATAATTTGATGACTATCCCATTGAACAGTAAACAGCAGGATATGTTTGCGAACGGCTTCATGCCTACACGCAGCGGTGATATTCAATTTGTTTTAAAGCCTGGATATGTCTCGGGCAATGGCAATGGTACTTCACACGGTTTATGGAATCCTTACGATTCGCATATTCCCTTGCTGTGGTATGGCTGGGGCATTGCCAAAGGCAAAACCAACCGCGAAACGTATATGACAGATATTGCTGCTACTACGGCTGCCTTGCTGCACATACAAATGCCCAGTGGTTGTGTGGGTAAAGTGATAGAAGAAGTAATGAAGTAAATGGAAAAGGAATAAAGTAGTAGTATTCCAGAGAGGTAAGAAAATAAGATAAATCTTGAAGAACTAAGAGAGAGCAATAGCAATATAACTTCAATAAAAAATGCCGCAGCTATGTAAAACAAAACTGCAGCATTTTTTTATTTATAAATTCTTATTTATTAGTCTGAAAGGCTATTGAGCCATTTGATGGTAGCGGCGGCAGCTAAGGCTCCGGCTACATAGTAACCAACGGTTAAGTATTGTGTTGCCTTAGTGCGATTGCTGGGGGCAGGATCTATACCTAAATGTTCCGGCAAAATAACAGCGCTTACTCCTGCAACAGCGCCTAACAACCAACCTTTCATTTGTGGGCAGTTGCCACCAATAAGACTGTAGTAAGCTGTGTTGCAGACTGCTTCTCCTATAAAAGTTGCTTTATACAATTCATCATCAGGTGGCAGCGCAAGATGCATACGATCGCCTACTTTATGTATTAAATTGAGGTCTAATAAATCCATACGTGGGGCTATATTGGGGAAAGCATAACGAATAGACTGGTGCAATGCAGTGAGGACAGCGGTACCTACTAACCCACCTGCAAGTGCATATAGCTTTTTTTTCATAGTAACAGTTTTATTAGAGTCTGCAAGTGTTATTCCAAAATTTGTGCATCTATGTTTTTCGTGCTTATTATAAGCCCGTTTACACTAAAACTGTAAAATCATAAGCCTTTTTAAAAGCATTGTCAAAGCGGAAGAGTTTGCAAGCTGCTGACTGCGTGATGTTTCGTGAATGCGATTGCTACCAATGAAGGGTACGATGTTATAAAACCTCATTTTTCCGTCCCCTTCTATTAAATTAAAAAGGAAAGGCATGAGAGCCTTTCCTTTTTAATTATACAAGCTAAAACATTAGTTCTTGGCAACATTGCTGTTTGCCGACGTAATCATATCTTTTAAAATATCTACAGTTTCATCAACATATCTGTCCTTTTGCAATGCCTGAAGCCACTGCTTATTGCGCTCTCCCTTGATCGTGTCCGGATTGTTGAAGTATCTGTCCACATCAGAAGCTGCCGGCTTAATATCCAATGGTTGTGAAAGCTTAGCGAGCGAATCATTTGCACGACTTACTCTTTTCAAAGTTTCCATTTGTGCTTTATACTTATCTATGTTAAGAGCGTATTCCTTATCTGTATTCTCACCCAGCCAGGCCGTGTTTCTACGGATGCCCATAAATGCCGAATCACTATTGATCTGCTGCTTTGCTTCTGCTTCTACCTGGTTGAAATCAGCTTCAGGCTTCCAGGGTGTATAATCTGTTTTTTGTATCTGATCCCAGGGCAAAGCCGATGGATTGTCTTTCTCACGGAATTTAAAATATTCGTAAGCATCAGGTATAATTATATCGGGTGTTACGCCTTTCTGTTGCGTAGAACCACCGGTAATACGGTAGAACTTCTCAAAAGTAAGCACCAAAGCTGCACTGCTGCCATCTGCAGCATTTGTAAACATATTCATAGAATTGCCCAACATCACAGGCACTGGTTTTTGCACGGTACCTTTGCCATACGTAGAAGAACTGCCTACGATAATAGCACGCTTGTAATCCTGCATAGCAGCGGCAAAAATTTCGGAAGCAGAAGCACTGCCTTCGTTTACCATCACTGCCAACGGCCCATTATACAATATACTTTCATCATCATCACTCCAGATGATGGGCTTACCATCCTTATCCTTTGCCTGCACAATTGGGCCTGATTTGATAAACAAACCGGCCATTTTTACCACTTCCGGCAGGCTGCCGCCGGGATTTCCACGCAAGTCTATCACAATGCCATCTACATTCTCTGCCTGTAGCTTGCGCACTTCCTTAGCAACATCCTGCGAGCATTGTGCACCATCGGGGCGGGTTACATCCAAATAAAACTCCGGAAGAAATATATAACCTATTTTTTTGCTGCCACTGTTAATGATTGCACTGCGGGCAAAGGTTTCATCGAGTGTTATTTCATCTCTTATAATAGGCACTACCACCTGTGTTCCATCCGGCTTTTTAAGTGTTAGGCGAACTTCGGTGCTTTTGCTGCCGCGAATAAGTTTTACTGCATCGGTAGTACCATAACCAGTAATATCAACCGGCGGATTGCTACCCTGCGCTACTTTCACAATTACATCATTTGCCTGTACTTTACCCGTTTTCCAGGCTGGACTGCCGGTAACAACGCTGGCAATTTTTATTTGCCCGTCTTCTTCTTTCAGCAATGCGCCTATACCATAAAAGCGACCGCCCATCTCTTCATCAAAAGTGCGTTTGGCAACCGGCGGATAGTAGTTGGTATGAGGGTCCATTGTATTGGTAATTATATTAATGAAGTCGCTAAACTGTTCTTCTTCATTAAATGTTTTTTGCTGGCGCTCGTAAATGCGATCCATTATTTTAAGCACCGTTTCGCGCGCCTCTTTTTCCAGTTGTACATCTGTTTTACCGCGCAAGCTGTCTTTGGCACCTGCTTTATCGCGCTGTGTCTGCAAGTCTACATAACGGTCGAGTGTATAATATTTCAACCGCTTGCGCCATACATCCTTGCGGGCAGCAATATCGGCAGGATAGTCGTTTTTATCAGCATCCATCTGTACTTTTTCATTCACCGTAAAATCAAATGGCTTTGAGAGAATTTCTTTGTAAATAGCAGGTGATTCTTTCAGCCGCTGCTGATACAAAGCCGTAGCTACCGGATAAAATTCCAATGCTATATCGCCATGAATTTCATCATCAATAGTGGTTTCGTATTTTCTTAACGAAGCAATGTCCGTCTGCAAAAACAAATCTTTGTCCTGGTCGAGCGCATTGAGATATTGCTTGAATATTTCTTTTGAAAAACTATCATCAATCTTTTTTGGATCGTAGTGCCGCTTTTCCAATATTACACCTATGGTTACCAATAGTTGCTGTTGCTTTGTTTTTTCATCGTCTCCCGGAGTTTTTCCGCTACTCCTGAAAGCCCATAAAATTCCGCCCAACAACACAATAATTACTATTGGCAGCACTTTTTTACTCATCATAAAGTTTATTGTTTTTTGTAACATGCGTATCAAAATTAATTGAAAATAAAAGAGCCGCTGCAAGCGTATTTGTAATTAACAAGGAATTTTGTTAAGCGGCAAAAGAAAATTTTTACTATAGCATACACCTGATTATTAATGGTTTTGTTTTTTAATTAAGACTATTTAATACCGGCATATATTTAAAAGTAGTTGTGAAAAACGCCTCCAGAAGCCTCCTTCTTATGCGCTTAGCAGTAGTGCTTTGATTAGCTTTTACACTATCGTGCACTTCAAATTTCCACCTGATACTTTAAACTATTTAAAAATAACCTTATCGTACAAATAATCAATTGTGCAAATCCTATGCAAGTATTTAAATAAAAAACGCTTTTTGCCGGCAAAAAGCGTTTTTTATTTAGAAGAAATTAAATATTACTGCTACTGCAAAAGCGGATTACTGCATTTTAAAAGTTTCTAAGAACTTGGTAGTAAAGTTGCCCCTGCGGAAATCTTCATTTTGCATCAATTGTAAGTGAAAAGGAATAGTGGTTTTTACGCCTTCTATCACATACTCTGTTAATGCACGGTACATTGTATCTATGGCTTCTTCGCGGGTACGCGCTGTGGTAATTAATTTACCAATCATTGAATCGTAATACGGCGGAATAACATAGCCGGTATAAACATGGCTATCTACCCGCACGCCATGACCGCCAGGCGTATGCAGCACCGTTATTCTGCCGGGTGAAGGGCGAAAATCGTTGTACGGGTCTTCGGCATTAATGCGGCACTCAATAGCATGTCCCTGTGGTTCGTAGTTTCTGCCCGAAATCCGCTCACCCATTGCAATCTTTATTTGTTCCTTTATCAGATCGAAGTTGATTACCTCTTCAGTTACACAGTGTTCTACCTGTATGCGGGTATTCATTTCCATAAAATAAAAGTTGCGGTGCTTATCTACCAGAAATTCAACAGTGCCCACACTCTCATAATTAATTGCACTTGCTGCTTTAATGGCGGCAGCGCCCATTTCTTGCCGCAGTTCTGGTGTCATAAACGGCGAAGGGCTCTCTTCTACCAGTTTCTGATGCCGGCGTTGTATGGAGCAATCACGCTCGCTTAAATGGCAAACGGTACCATACTGGTCGCCTGCCACCTGAATCTCGATATGCCGCGGCTCCTCTACAAATTTTTCCATGTAGATGCCATCGTTCTTGAACGCGGCTGCCGCTTCGGCTTTGGCTGTGTCGTACGCCCGCTCCAGTTCCCTTTCTTCCCACACTACACGCATACCCTTACCACCACCACCGGCAGTAGCTTTTAAGATCACCGGATATCCTACTTCATTCTTAGCTAAATACTTTGCCTGCTCCAGGCTTTCGAGCAAGCCACCACTACCGGGTACTACAGGCACACCTGCTTTTATCATGGTTTCTTTAGCCGTTATTTTATCGCCCATGCTGCTTATCATTTCCCCGGTAGGTCCAATGAACTTAATGCCATGGTCTTCGCATATTTTAGAGAATTTAGCATTCTCTGCAAGAAATCCATACCCCGGATGAATAGCATCGGCATTGGTTATTTCTGCCGCTGCCATAATATGCGGAATATTCAGGTACGACTCGCTGCTTTGCGGCTTGCCTATACACACGGCTTCATCTGCAAAGCGTACATGAAGGCTGTCTTTATCGGCAGTAGAATAAACAGCTACCGTTTTTATGCCCATCTCGCGGCAGGTGCGAATAACACGCAAGGCTATTTCACCGCGGTTGGCTACGAGTATCTTATTAAACACTTATAGTTAATTTGAGAAATAAAATTTTGAAAATAAAAGAGTCATAATATAAAGGCAATTTACAATCTGTCACTTCCATATACAAAATTGCCTTCTTTGCATTTAAGAAGGCTCTACTAAAAACAGGGGCTGATCATATTCAACCGGGCTGGCATCTTCTACCAATATCTTCACAATTTTACCACTTACCTCACTTTCAATTTCGTTGAACAGCTTCATAGCTTCGATAATACAAACCACTTTGCCCGGCGTTATCTCATCCCCTATCTCTGCAAAAATCGGTTTGTCGGGCGACGGACGACGATAAAAAGTACCAATCATCGGACTCTTAATCGTAATGTAATTATCTGTTTTGGTAGAAGCAGGCTGATCTGCAGCTGCAGCAGCATCCATAGAGGTGGGTGTTGGCGGCATAGGCGCTGGTACGATCGTTTGCTGCTGGGGTATTGCCATTGGCTGCGGCGCTGCTACAATTGTTTGTACCTGGTGTTCTTCTTTTTGTTTAATAGTAATTTTAAAATCGTTTTGTTCAATGCACAGTTCGCCAATATTACTCCGGTTAACGATCTTAATGAGTTCCTGAATCTGTTTAAAATCCATATAGCAAATGGTTTGATGATTTCAATGATATGGCGGTAAAAGCTACTTAAAAGAATGGAAAAGTAAACCTTTTTTTATAAAGCAAATAGAAAACAATGTATCTGCCATATAGCACGTGCCCTATTCTGTAATGATTACTTTATTAATGAAGGTAAAGTTATATCTATTCTTTTACGCGCTCTACATATTCGCCGGTTTTCGTGTTTATTCGTATCATTTCTCCTTCATTCACAAACAGTGGTACCTGTACATTAGCACCAGTTTCTAATGTTGCAGCCTTTAGCGCGCGGGTAGCTGTATCACCTCTTAGTCCAGGCTCACAGTAAGTAATTTGCAAGGCAATTTTTTCGGGCAGTTCTGCGCCAATAGGTTGCTCGGTTTCCGTATTAACAAACACAAATACTTCGGCACCCTCTTTCAAAAATTGTGGCGCATCTATCATGTTTTCGGCCAGCGTAATTTGCTCAAAGGTTTCGTTGTCCATGAAGTTGTAACCCGACTCATCTTTATACAAAAACTGGTACGTTTTCTTTTCTACACGCACCGGAAAAATATTCTCACCGCTGTTCCAGGTTTTTTCGATGGTGCGGCTGTTATCAACGCCCTTTAGCTTAGCCCATACTTTTGCCGCAGCACGGGCAGTTTTATTTTCTCCAAATTCTACTACAGAATACAAACTGCCATCCAGCTTCAAAATCATACCTCTGCTAATGTCTGCTGTTGTTGCCATAAATTTTATTTTAAAATAATTGGCGGCAAATGTAATGATTGCTGTTTAAAATCAACCATCCGCATTCACACTACGTAAGACAATGATTTTGCATAAAAAATTGAAAAATAAACTCAAAATTATTTTGGAAAAATAAACTTAATTACTTTTCTTCGTTAAGCAATCAACAGTTATTTCCATACCCTGAACGTTTCGACGTAAATGTTTTTGGATCTTGGTACACTGTTTTTAGTTATTTAATTATTATCCATAAACAAAATGAACATTTACGTTGGAAACCTTAACTGGGGGATGACCAGTGATGATTTGTACAATTTATTTGCCCCTTACGGCGAAGTAGCTTCCGCAAAAATTGTTACCGACAAATTTAACAACAATCGCAGCAAAGGTTTTGGTTTTGTAGAAATGAACGATGATGAAGCAGCACGTACTGCCATTAGCAATCTGAACGAAACTGAAATCTCTGGCCGCAAAATTATTGTAAACGAGTCTGCTCCACGCCAGCAAGGCGAAGGTGGCGGCGGCGGTTACAAAAAGAAAAGCTTTGGCGGCGGTAACAGCGGCGGCGGATTCCGTGGCGGCAATAGTGGCGGTGGAGGTTATCGCGGCGGCAACAGCGGCGGTGGCGGCTACAACCGTAATCGTGGCGAAGGTGGCGGTGGCTATAATCGTTATTAGTATTAAATCATCAAATCAAAATAGTTGTTTAAGTCTGGCTTGAGAGCCGGACTTTTTTGTTGTAATACAATTTCAAAAGAAATAATCGTGATCATTAAGACCTTATTGAACAAATAAGATAAAGATGAGTCCTACAAACATTAATCGTGAGCCGTTATTATGACAAGACGATTGGTATAATAGCGAACATAGTATGGCGGAATGTGAAATAAAGATCAGTCAACAAATTACTTATAGAACGAGATAATTCAAAAAATCTTTTAAATCGAATTAGTGTAAAATAGGATAGAATCAAATTTACTTTAATGGGATTTTTTGAGGCAAACTTTGCTATCACACTTTCTGTCTGATTAATTATTTGCTGCAAAGTTTGGTATTGTTTATTAGCTGTTTGCTAAAAGTAATCAACCTCATTATCATATCCATCTACTGTTATATCATGATGAAATCCACTATAATTGATGAAAATTAATTCTCTTTGATTAGTTTGAAAAAAATTTGACCAAGTATGAAACAGATTACTTGATGTCAAAATAGGATTTTGAAATTGACTGTTTAAAATAGAGTCAATTACCCTTGTGATTTTAATATAACTTGCCTTGTCAGGAGTAAAATCTCCATCTTGTGCAAATAAAACCTGGTAGAAACTTTTAAATTCTAATTTGCAGTAGATAAATAATTAATATCCTGCTGGAACTGTATTTGATTTCGTACCTTATGTCGTGGCTCAAATTTTTGGAGAAGTAATTGATCTGACAAATGCCTAAACATTGATGCACCAACTGAATAAATATTCCGAAGTGTCTCAAACTATTGCGACAAAGATTTTATTAAATTATCTTGTTTTGTATTCAAAGATATCATCAGTGCAGTCTGTTGACTTTGTAGTCTAAGCAATTCTTTCATCCTATCTATTTGAACTTTTTGAAAAAAATGAAAAGGAAGCTACTCTAGAGACTTCACTAAAATATTGTAATAAATACGCAACTGCTTAGGAGAATTTTTCATACGCTTCGCATTCCAAGATTTTTATATTTATTGTTTAAACCGAAACAATCAAGTTCAGATATAAACAAAAAAGCCTCATAGAAAAACTATGAGGCTTTTTAAATAAATATGGCAGCTACCTACTCTCCCAGGGACAAAACCCAAGTACCATTGGCCATGAGGGGCTTAACTGCTCTGTTCGGGATGGGAAGAGGTGAACACCCTCGGCAAAACCACCATAAAAAGGTAAAGCTTTTGCGGAGCTTTTAATAAGTTAACATATTGGGAAAGAAACGAATTATAAAAATAAAAAATTAAAGCTTACGGGCAATTAGTACTACTCGGCTTTGCTGTTACCAACTTTAGACCTGTAGCCTATCAACGTCATCGTCTTTGACGACCCTTAAAAGTAAACTCATCTTGAGGAAGGTTTCACGCTTAGATGCTTTCAGCGTTTATCCTGGCTGTACGTAGCTACTCGGCATTGCAGTTGGCACCACAACCGATTCACCAGCGGTACATGCGACCCGGTCCTCTCGTACTAAGGTCACGTCCTCTCAATTTACTAGCGCCCACCACAGATAGGGACCGAACTGTCTTGCGACGTTCTGAACCCAGTTCACGTGCCACTTTAATCGGCGAACAGCCGAACCCTTGGGACCTTCTCCAGCCCCAGGATGTGACGAACCGACATCGAGGTGCCAAACCTTACCGTCGATATGAGCTCTTGGGTAAGATCAGCCTGTTATCCCCGGAGTACCTTTTATCCTTTGAGCGATGGCCCTTCCATGCAGAACCACCGGATCACTTTAGCCTGCTTTCGCACCTGCTCGGCTTGTCTGCCTCACAGTCAAGCACCCTTATACTAATGCGCTCTATGTACGATTACCAACCGTACTGAGGGTACCTTTGCGAGCCTCCGTTACTTTTTAGGAGGCGACCACCCCAGTCAAACTACCCACCATGCAATGTCTCCCGCAAGGGATTAGGTTCTAAGCAACAAAAGGTTGGTATTTCAACGTTGACTCCACCACCCCTAGCGAGGCAGCTTCATAGTCTCCCAACTATCCTACACATTTGTTGCTCAAAATCAATGCAAAGTTGTAGTGAAGGTTCACGGGGTCTTTCCGTCCCGTGGCGGGTAACCGGCATCTTCACCGATACTACAATTTCACCGGGCTCGTGGAGGAGACAGTGTTCAACTCATTAGACCATTCGTGCAGGTCGGAACTTACCCGACAAGGAATTTCGCTACCTTAGGACCGTTATAGTTACGGCCGCCGTTTACTGGGGCTTCAGTCAGAAGCTTTGGGCTTGCGCCCGAACATCCTTCCTTAACCTTCCAGCACCGGGCAGGTATCAGGCTCTATACGTCATCTTACGATTTTGCAGGGCCCTGTGTTTTTGTTAAACAGTTGGTTGAACCATTTTACTGAGACCGCATCGCTGCGGTACGCTTTATCCCGAAGTTACAGCGTCAATTTGCCTAGTTCCTTCTCCACGGCTCACCCGAGCGCCTTAGAATACTCATCCCGTCTACCTGTGTCGGTTTGCGGTACCAGCTGCTATACTCGCTTTTCTCGGCAAGACTTTTATGGCTTCGCTTCCCCCGAAGGTTCAGCTCAACGTACTATTCCGTCAGTACGTAGCCACCACGATCTTGCGTCACTTTTATTGCATAGCAGGTGAAGGAATATTAACCTTCTTTCCATCAGATGCCCCTTTCGGGTTTTCCTAAGGACTGGACTAACCCTGATCCGATTAACGTTGATCAGGAACCCTTAGACTTTCGGCGAAGAAGTTTTTCACTTCTTTTATCGTTACTTATGCCTACATTTTCTTTTGAAAACGCTCCACCATTGGTCGCCCAACGGCTTTGATGCTGTTTTCAATGCTCCCCTACCACTCGCGCAATTAAGCTTGAGTTTAGAACTTCGGTTAGCAGTTTGATGCCCGATTATTTTCCGTGCAGGATTTCTCGACCAGTGAGCTGTTACGCACTCTTTAAATGAATGGCTGCTTCCAAGCAAACATCCTGGCTGTTATAGAAATCCCACCGCGTTTGATCAACTTAACTGCTTATTAGGGACCTTAGTTGCTAATCTGGGTTATTTCCCTCTCGGCCACGGACCTTAGCGCCCGCAGCCTCACTCCCGTAGATATGTGTTAGCATTCGGAGTTTGTCAGGGTTTGGTAGGCGGTGAAGCCCCCTAGCCCAATCAGTAGCTCTACCTCTAACACACTTCAATATACGAGGCTGTTCCTAAAAACATTTCGGGGAGAACGAGCTATCTCTCAGTTTGATTGGCCTTTCACCCCTATCCACAAGTCATCCCAGAACTTTTCAACGTTAATGGGTTCGGTCCTCCAGTGTGTGTTACCACACCTTCAACCTGCTCATGGATAGATCACAAAGTTTCGCGTCTACCCCCACTGACTAAACGCCCTATTCGGACTTGCTTTCGCTGCGGCTCCGTTAAATAAGAACTTAACCTTGCCAGTGAGGAGTAACTCGTAGGCTCATTATGCAAAAGGCACGCCGTCACACCATTGCTGATGCTTCGACCGCTTGTAGGCGTACGGTTTCAGGTACTATTTCACTCCCCTGTTCGGGGTGCTTTTCACCTTTCCCTTACGGTACTGGTTCACTATCGGTGTCTGAGGAGTATTTAGCCTTACCAGATGGTGCTGGCAGATTCATGCAGGATTCCTCCGGTCCCGCATTACTCAGGATACTGCTCGTTACTGTTAATTTGTGCTTACGGGGCTATCACCCGCTATGGCTCAACTTTCCAGAAGATTCAACTTGATAACAGCTTCTAAATGCAGTCCTACAACCCCTAAGGAGCACGCTCCTTAGGTTTAGGCTCTTCCCATTTCGCTCGCCACTACTCAGGGAATCATTATTATTTTCTTTTCCACCGGGTACTTAGATGTTTCAGTTCTCCGGGTTGGCTCCCTTTCGGGTACTATACCTTCAGTATAGTGAGTTGTCTCATTCGGAAATCTACGGATATAATGCTCGTGTGCAGCTTTCCGTAGCTTATCGCAGCTTACCACGTCCTTCATCGCCTCTCAGACCCAAGGCATCCACCATACGCCCTTATGTTGCTTTAAAAAATTTTGAAATTGCAGTGATGTTACCACCACTAATTTGCTATGTGTAAATTTATAATTCGCTTTCCCAATATGTCAAAGAGCTTCAGTTGTTAACGATTTAAAGATTCGTTCGTAAACAACAGTGTAGTAATTATGGATTCGATCCAAGCGACCCTTCTGGTCATTACTAAAATAAGATTGAAAGAACTTAAGTAAGTGGAGGATATCGGAGTCGAACCGATGACCCTCTGCGTGCAAGGCAGATGCTCTAGCCAGCTGAGCTAACCCCCCGTTTTATACTCTACTGTATGATAAGTAGACCCGACCAGAGTTGAACTGGTGACCTCTACATTATCAGTGTAGCGCTCTAACCAACTGAGCTACGGGTCTGAAACGGGCCACTAACTTAACCAGCAAAGAACTTCATTAATAAGTTTAAAAGAAAAGGAAGCAACAGCATTAAGTAGTTAAACAGTACTCTAAAAAGGAGGTATTCCAGCCGCACCTTCCGGTACGGCTACCTTGTTACGACTTAGCCCCAGTCACTAGTTTTACCTTAGGCAGCTCCTTTCGGTTACCGACTTTAGGTACACCCAGCTTCCATGGCTTGACGGGCGGTGTGTGCAAGGTCCGGGAACGTATTCAC
>NZ_SZQL01000004.1:0-75000 GCF_005233845.1 Ilyomonas limi | reverse complement strand
TTCAAACGGGTTGCAAATATAGATGTGTTCAGCAAACTATCAAATTCATTTTGCATTTTGTTTTGCTATTAACGTTTATACAACACGATCTTTTTACTTGTTCCCTAACCTATATAATCTATGTTATTCATATTCACGTCTTTAAACTTTTTTGTAAATCGGTTGCTTACACTATCTATTTATCTTTTTATACAAACAAAAGCCCGGGTAAAGACCCAGGCCGTTATTTATATTGCACATGAGAATTTGCTTATTGCTGTCCGCCGGTGTGGATACGATTCTGCTCATCCTCCGATGCACTGCTTCTGCGGCGCTGTTGCTGACCATTGGCTTTGCCAAAACGATAGTTGAACGAAATGGTAACCCTTCTGTTGTCCCACTTGTTGCTTATTACGGTTAGTCCTTTGTCCGTCTCGTTTTTGCCGCGAAACCTGGCAAGATAAAATGGATCTCTTACATTCAATCGTATTGACCCCTTATCGTTCAATATCTTTTTGCCGGCGCCAAAGGAAAACATACCCATTGACCTTGCGAGAATTGTACTGCTTTCCAACTGTTGTGATCTAAACCAGCCGCTCAGTTCGCCGCTCCACCCTTTACCAAAATTGAACTGGTTGCTCATATTGCCGCTTAAGCCAGCCATTCCGGTATTTATATCTTCGTTACCGCTGCCATCATTTATTACACCTTTATAATGGTTATAATACACATTAGTGAATACATTTACACTCCACCATTTTACAAGTTGCTTATTATAGTTGACCGATAAACCAATGTTTTCGCTGGAAGCAATGTTTTGTGATGTTTGGAAAGTAGTGTAATTGGAATCGCCCGGCTGTTTTACGGTTATCAATACATCGTTTATAATATCCGTGGTATTGGTATAATTTGTTGATATATTCAACTGTCCTTTGTAGTTGTAGCTCAATTCAATATTGTGGCTAAACTGCGGCTGCAGCAAAGGATTGCCCTGGCGATACGTATATCTGTCTAATTGCTCCTGAAACGGGTTGAGCGATTCGTAACCGGGGCGTTCTATACGGCGACCATAAGAAAGTGCAAAAGTATTTTTGTCATTTGCTTTATAGCTAAGGTAGGTGGTAGGAAACAGTTTTGTATAGTTTTTATGAAAGCTCTGACCTTTTGTTACCTGCTTTCCATCGGCTATTGTTTGCTCGGCACGCAAGCCCAACTGCACACCCCATTTCTTAAATTGTTTTTGCAGGTTTACATACGCCGCATTAATGTTTTCCTTATAGATAAAATGATTACTTCTGGTCGTATCAACAAACCTCTCCTTTGTATCATTATTCTGCAAAGTGTATTGCGCATTATTGTCTGTTTTTACATAGCTTATTTTTATACCAGCTTCTAACACAGCATCTTTCTTAAAAGGATGGTGAAAATCACTTTTAAAAGTATAGATATCAATGTTGGAAGGCAGATTGCCATGCAACAGATAAGGGTTAGGGTTGTGTTGGTCTTTAGTTTCTATTAAAACACTATCTGAAGAAAACAAATAGTTACTATTATCCTGGAGGTTTTTGTTGTGGTAAAAAATATAATCCGCATCAGCAGTCAACTCGGTACCCAGCGTATCTAATTTTTGCTGAAAGTTGAGATTGAACCCAAGATTATTCCACGTTTCGCGACTATCGGAATGTGCCTGGTTGAACTGTACAAAATTGTATAAACTATCATAGATATTCGCTCTGGACTTGGATACAAATTGATTGTTTTCAAAGTTTCCGGTGACGGCAGCGCCAAGCGTTGTTTTTTTAGTAGCATAATAGTCTATACCCGCTTTGAAATTTTGAGGTTTGCCAGAATAACGATTAAATGAATACTGATTGGAATAGCGGTCGTACGCTGCTTCTTTACCCGTACGCAAACTCCTATTGATGTATAAATCATTAAAACCTTCCCAACGTGAATAGCCGTAGTTTCCAAAGAGGTTTACTTTGTTTTTGCGCCAGTTTAAGTTAATGCTGTTGGTGTTTTTAAAATAAGCGGCAATAATAGCGCTGGTAGAAATATTACCATTAAAACCTGCCGCTTTGTTTTTCTTTGTTTTAATATTAATAATACCAGAATTGCCCGAAGCATCATATTTGGCAGATGGCTGCGACATAATCTCAATCTGGTCGAGTTGGTTGGCACTCAGGTTTTTGAGGTAGTTGGCTAAATCTTCGCCGCTGAGATAAGTTGGCTTTCCATCGATCAAAATAATTACGCCCTGCTTGCCTTTGAGGCTAATGTTGTTATTGTTGTCAATAGTAACGCCGGGCGATTTTTCCAATACTTCCAATGCAGAAAGACCAGTATTGGTGGGCGAAGCCTCTACATTTACAACTGTTTTATCAATTTTTTGCTCAATGAAAGGACGTTTACTCGTAACAACAACAGTATGCATGGCTGCATCGGCAGCAGCAAGTGTTATCGTATGTAGATCAAATGCTGTATTAGATGCAGTAAGCGTAAGCACATCGCTATAAAATTTTTTATAACCAATAGCTTCTACAGCTAACAGATAGCTGCCATCTTCAACATTTTCTATCGCAAATGCACCATCTTTATCGGTGATGCCGGTTTTAAATATAGAGGAATCCTGAGAACGCAGTATGTAAATAGTAGCTGATTCTACTTTTTTTCCGTTGCCGGTAACCATTCCTTTTAGAATATGCCCGTTGGTTTGGGCAAGTAGAGAAGTCAAGCTGTTAGCAATGATAAATATTACAAAGAGTACAATAAGCCGTTTCATAAAGGTGCAATTTTGAAATAATACCTCAAAGTTCACTACTATGTTTTGCATAGTACATGGTTTTATCATGGAAGGTAAAATAGCATTACAAATGGTACGGCTATACAAACTTTTTGTTACTGCTTTGGGATGAGTGGTAACAGGGAAGGATGAGTAAAGTCTGAACTAAGATTTTTGGGATTAGCAGGATAAAGATAACGCTCCTGTTTTGATCTTCTTAGCGTCTTCGCGGTTTATCCTTCGCACTCTTTTAAACATTCAATCCTTATTCAACAGTTGCAGTGTGCAATAGCGATTTTAGGCCATTAGGCTGCAACGGAAGTCCCATAATAGCAGGGCAGTTAGTCCTGCAAAAAGAAAAATCAGGCAGGTGTTTTTATATACTTTTTTTCAAACAAAAAAGGCACTCAATACAACAAATGAGTGCCCTTTGCTTTTATCAAAAATGAATTACCAAATTTTAATGCGCTGGTCTTCCGGCTTGTACATCTTATCGTCAGGCTGCACGTTGAACGCCTGGTAGAATGGCGTAAAGTTCATCAACGGTCCGTTTACACGATACATCGGCGGTGAGTGCGGATCGGTATTAATGCGCAGGCGCGCTGATTCGTCTTTGATTTTGGAACGCCAGATTTGCGCAAAAGAAATAAAGAAACGCTGATCGGGCGTAAAGCCATCAATTTTAATAGTATCCTGTCCTTCTTCGGTCATTTTGAAGGCATCGTATGCAATGGCAAGACCACCAATATCTGCCATATTTTCGCCGGTTGTGAGCGCGCCGTTTACATGTACTGTATCCAGAATGGTAAAGTTGTTGTACAGGGCAATTACCTGTTTTGCTTTTACCTGAAACTTCTGTTTATCAGTTGCATTCCACCAGTTTTTAAGATTGCCTTCTTTGTCGTATTGCGAACCTTCATCATCAAAGGCATGTGTCATCTCGTGACCGATTACCATACCTATGCCGCCGTAGTTGATGGCATCATCGGCATTAGGATCGAAGAAAGGAAACTGCAAAATGCCGGCAGGGAAAACAATCTCATTAAATGTAGGATTGTAATAAGCATTAATGGTTGGCGGTGTCATGCCCCATTCGGTGCGGTCAACCGGCTTGCCTACTTTATTCATTTCATAAGCATAATTATTTTGATTAGCCGAAATGATGTTTTCGAAAAATGTACTCCGGTTCACATTTACCTTGCTGTAATCTCGCCACTTATCAGGAAAACCCACTTTTTTTAGGAAAGTGTGCATTTTATCTATCGCTATCGGCTTGGTGCTATCGCTCATCCAATCCAGCCCATGAATACGGTTTTCAAAAGATTTTTGCAGGTTATCTATCAGGTCCTGCATCCGCTTTTTGGCGTCAGCCGTAAAATATTTATCAACATACAAATGTCCCAGCGCCTCGCCTAGTTCCTGGTCTGTAACCATATACATGCGCTCCCAGCGTGGCTTCATCTGCTGCTGACCAGATAATATTTTGGTGTATTGAAAACGTGCATTTACAAAATCGGAACTTAAGTAAGGTGCAGCATCGTCGGCTAAATGAAACTGATAATAAGCTTTCCACGTATCAATAGGCGTTGATTTCAACAGATCGTTGAGTTTTGCATAATAAGCAGGCTGTCCTACGTCTACCGAATCCACGTTAACACCCAAACTGTTCAGGAAAGTATGCCAGCCAATGTTTGGTTCTTTATTAGCCAAATCGGCAATTGCTGTTTTGTTGTAGTTGCTTTCGGGATCGCGCAATTCTACATTGGTGCGATGGCTTTGTGCTATATTTTTTTCCAAGGCATATACGGCAGCTACTTTTTTGGCAGCCGTAGCGGAGTCATCGCCAAGCAGCGTGAACATCTTTTGCATATAGCTTTTGTAAGCATTCTGGATAGCTGTAGTAGGTGCATCCGTTTTAAAGTAGTAATCTCTATCGGGCAAACCCAGTCCGGTTTGTACCAACCCAACAATATTCATGCGGCTGTTCTTTTCATCGGGACCAACACCCATACCTATAATGTACGCAAAACCATCTTTGTGCATGCCGGCTTCCAGTTGCATGATACTCCCTGCATCGGTAAGGGAAGCCGCTTTTTGCAGATAAGGCTTCACCGGCTCGTAACCTCTTTTTTCAATAGTAGCCGAGTCCATTCCCGAAGCGTAAAAGTCTCCCACGAGTTGCTCATTGGTGCCTTTGTCAGCATTATTTTTAGCAGCATCTTCCAATAGCGTTTTCAGGTTGTCGCGGGTGTGATTGTACAAATCGGTAAAGGCGCCGGCGCTCGTTTGCGTACCGGGAATCTCCGCATGTTGAATCCATTTACCGTTTACAAATAAATAAAAATTATCACCCGGCTTTACACTCGAATCCATATTGGCAGTTTCAATAAACGGTTTTCGCGTTGTGTCTGCGCCGGTAGTAGCATTACTGTTATTATTATTACAGGCGCACAGGAAGACTGTTGCCATAATGGAAGAAAAAAGAAAAATGGTTTTTATCATTACCTGTCTATTTGATTAAAATATATTTTGCTAAGCTAAATCGTTGAAGGGAAGAACAATATTCCTTATTTCTGTTGGTTACAGCAAAAAATATTATAATTTATTAGCAGCGTTTTAGTATAAAAATGATAAATAACAGATAAAGTATATGAGTGGCAAAAGTATATACTTGTATGCTCTTCATTACATTGTCAGCTAAATACTTTAAGTGTTTGGCAGGTGGTGACACCTGCCGATAGCTCTCTAACGGATAATGTCTCATCATCCGAAATAGTAGTGTTTACAATATATTTAGCTGAAAATGTACTAAGTTGTATTCTCTACACCAGCGCAATATCAAAGTTCACCAACTGCACAAAGGCTTCCATGCGCTCGTCTATGTCTTGTTTGGTAATTTCCTTTAGGCGTTGCACGCCAAATTGCTCCACGCAAAAGCTTGCCATAGCGCTGCCTACAATAATGGCAGTTTTCATGTTGCCGAATGAAATGTCTTTTGTTTTAGCAAGATGACCAATAAAACCGCCAGCAAACGTATCGCCTGCACCCGTGGGGTCGTACACATCCTCAAGCGGCAGCGCGGGAGCAAAAAACACCTCTTTCCCATGAAATAATAAAGCACCGTGCTCCCCTTTTTTGATAATGAGGTATTTGGGTCCCATCGTTAATATTTTCCGTGCCGCTTTCACCAGCGAAAATTCATCGGTCAATTGCCTGGCTTCGCTATCATTTACTAATAATACATCTACCATCGTCAGCACGTCATGCAAGTCTGCCAATGCCGATTCCATCCAAAAGTTCATGGTATCCATTACAATCAACTTGGGGCGGGTGCGTAATTGCTGGATAACACTTTTTTGCAATGCCGGTACCAGATTGCCCAACATTAAAAATTCGGTTCCCTGAAAGCTCTCCGGCACAATAGGATTAAAGTCTGCCAATACATTCAAATCGGTCACCAGCGTATCGCGGGTATTCATATCCAGGTGGTAGCGGCCACTCCAGAAAAACGAAGGTTTATCTTTTACCACTTCTACCCCATCGAGCTGCACGCCGCGGGACTGCAGGCTTTGCAGTTCTTCCTGCGGAAAATCGTTGCCTACGATAGAAATTTGTTGTATTGGCTTTACAAAATTGGATGCTGCATATGCCACATATGTTGCTGAGCCACCTACTATTTTCTCAGATATTCCAAAAGGCGTTTCTATTTTATCAAACGCCATACTGCCAACTACCAGTAAAGCCATGTGTATTATTTAAAAGGTGCGCAAACCTAATCTTTTTATAGTATGAATGTATAGTACCCAGATGATATGGATTGAAAGCACAACTTTTTTACACGAATTGTTTAAATAGGAATTGCAGAAATTATCCTGCTTATTGGTGCTTTCAATTTGTGTGATCCGCTTTTCATTGCTCTATTTTGTTCCGGTATAGCCATTTTTCAGCAACCATTGTAACACTTTTCCGCGCTGATCGCCTTGTATGATGATTTCGTTGTCTTTTGCGCTGCCGCCTGTGCCGCATACATTTTTTAGTTTTTTTCCTAATTCCTGTAAGTCTTCATCCGTACCTACAAAACCAGTTATCAGCGTTACAGTTTTACCCCCTCTGTGTTTTGTTTCTAATCGTATCCTCAATTTTTGCTGGGCAGGTGGTAATGTGTTGGCTGCAGCTTTCTCTTCCTGCTGATAGCTGAAATCAGGATCGGTGCTATATACAAAACCATGCTTATCTCCTTTATATTTTTTACTCATGTACATCCAATTTATACAACAGGTAGTATTTACTTTAAATCTAACCAACAAACCTATCAGCAATATTAGTAGTTCATCAGTTTTATTACTATTTAAAACCTATTCTATCTCTGCTTTCAGGCTTAAATCAAGGCTTTGTGCCTGATGTATTAATCCGCCCACACTAACATAATCAACCCCGGTTTTTGCATATGCCTCTACCGTATCTAAGCTAATGCCACCACTGGCTTCTGTTTCAAATTCACCATTAATCATCTGCAGGGCTTGTTGTACTTGTTCGGGCAGAAAATTATCCAACATTATACGGAATACTTTCCCTTTGCCAATATTGCAAACAGTTTGCACATCAGCAAGTGAGCGGGTTTCCACTTCTATTTTTAGGTTCAGTTTATTTGCCTGAACATAGTTATACGCTTTTTCAATAGCAGGCTGCAAGCCGCCTGCATAATCAATATGGTTATCTTTTAGCATAATCATATCGTACAATGCAAAACGATGGTTAACGCCGCCGCCAATACGCACTGCTTCTTTCTCCAGCAGGCGGAAATTCGGCGTGGTTTTGCGTGTATCCAGCACTTTGGTATGATACCCTTGCAGCTTATCTGCATACTGCCTTGTAAGGGTTGCAATGCCGCTCATACGCTGCATACAATTGAGTACCAGCCGTTCGCATTGCAAAATGGCTTGTATAGTGGATTGCACTTCAAAAGCCACTTCGCCTTTGTGCATTTGCTCTCCGTCTTTTTTATAAGTATTAAAATCAGCAGCAGAATCCACCATCAAAAATATTTTTTGTGCTACTGCAATACCGGCAAGAATGCCATCCTGTTTTATTTTTAAAACGGCCTTACCACGCTTATTTTCAGGAATAACGCTTAATGTAGAATAATCGCCGCTACCAATATCTTCCTGTAAAGCTTCGTGTATTAAATGCTCTAATTGCTCATTAAATGATAACATGAGGACAAAGGTAAATTTTATGACACGAATATATAGCACACAAATGACACGGCTAAAGCATGGATAAGAAGGGATTTATGATGTAATTTAATCAGTCTCATTTGGGCATTTCATTAATGCCATCCTTATTCAAAATTTATCCGTGCCGCTGCCGTCTCATTCGTGTGCTAAAAGCAAAAAGCCACCCGGTGTACGGATGGCCCTCTGTTTTTGTATGTACCTTTTCCTTATCTCTATCTTTTTTGCCTGCGCGACGGGAAGAAGTTACCCGTTTTGTTGTGCTTAAAAGAAGTGCCTTCAGGTGCACCATAGTGCGTCATAGCACAGCGGAAACCAATAGTGCTGCTGCTTTGATCTTCTTGCAAATAACGGCGTGAACCGGGGCTTAACCAGTATGGCATATCGTTCCAGCTACCACCTTTATATACACGGGATTTATCGCTGATTAAAGTAGTAATACCATATCCATAACTCGCACGGCTTAAAGAGTCACCATCTAAGTAATCAATAGCATAAGAACGCTGATAGTTGCGGCGATGTGTTAAAGTGGAATCTGCTTCAGGAATCTCTTTAATACGACCTAACGAGTCGCGCCAGTTTTCAGGATCTTCGCCGCCACTTTTATCCACTTTCGTAAATACGTTACCACGGAAAGGATTTAAATCATCTTCGTCCTGATTGGTAGTTGGGCGATACACATCGGCAACCCATTCATTTACGTTACCGCTCATATTATACAATCCATAGCTGTTGGGGAAGAAAGAAGTAACTTCTGATGGAATGGCAGAGCGATCGTTCAAACCGCCGGCTGTACCCATATAGTCACCAGCACCGCGCTTAAAGTTGGCAAGAAAAGCACCCTGCCATGCACCATGACGTGTAGAGCGCAGGTTATCAAAGCCATCATTTTGCCAGGCATATAATTGTTTATTGGCAATCAACTCTTCCCCACGCTTCTTTTCAGATCTGCGTGGTTCGGGATTTTCACCTACATATCCCAATGCGGCATATTCCCATTCAGCTTCTGTTGGGAGGCGATAATCGGGGAACAAAATACCATCCGACATGGTAACGGTTGTACGCGGACGTCCCTGCGCATCTTTCAACGGATTATTTTTTGGCTTGCCCGGTACGCCTTCGTAGGCGCCCATAAGGTAAGATTTAGTATTAAAATTATCCTGACCGCCACCGTTCAGTTCTGTTTTTAAAACATTTTTGTTTTGGTAGCCAGCATTGATCAGCGAAATTTCATTTACGCGGTCGGTACGCCAGATGCAGAAATCGTGCGCCTGCCGCCAGGTAACGCCCACCACCGGATAATAGTTGTAAGATGGGTGGCGGAAGTAATATTCCACATACGGCTCGTTGTACGCCAGTTCGCTGCGCCATACCAGTGTATCGGGCTTAGCGCCATCAATCACTGCCTGGTTGTCCTGGAATACGTTTTCGATCCAGTGGATATACTCGCGATAGTGTACGTTGGCTACTTCAGTTTTATCAATAAAGAAGGAGTTAACGGTTACGCGGCGTGGCACATTGTTCCAGTCGCCCATTACGTCTTCCTGCGTAGCGCCCATGGTAAAGGTACCGCCCTGCACAAATACGAGCCCCGGACCGGTTTTAATGTCTTTTGGCTTAGCTACAAAATAACCGCCCTGGTTCTTATCATTATAATTCCAGCCGGTAGCAGTAGATTTTTCGGGTTTCTTTTTGAAAATGCTCCCGTTTTTGCACGAGGCAAATGCACCAATAGCTGAAAGAAGTAAAATACAATTTCGAACTTGCTTTAGCATGTGAACTTCAGATTTGACTTTTATTTTAACGGTTGGTTTTTCATATTATTGTTTACAACCGGTTTGCGAATGTAAATATTAATACTGGTGCAGCCCTTTGAATAGCATTAAAAAAGTTTAAAGCCGGTATAAAATTAGCTTATTTCTGATGGCGCCCGTTTATAGCAGTTGAATAACACAGCTACGGCACGGATGGGAAAAGATACTGATGTATAATATTTCGTGTATGTGTTGGCAACCAACAGCTCAATCTGCAGTAAGCGGGCACGCATTAATCACTCACCCAGTAAAATAGCTGCTTATTGTTTCATCCATCCCTTGTTTGTCTTTATGTACTTAATTGTATTACTTAAAGGACTTTCATTGTTTTCTTTATCCACACACGAAACGGCTACATAACAGGTATTCCAGTCAACCGGTATTTGCGGGCTGTAAATGTTAAACGAAAACTGCTGGCTGGCTGTATCAGCTACAGATATAAAGAATGGTGTATTGCCCAGTGTAACAGTATCATTAGCAATATACAACACATAGCTTTTTACCACTTCCATGCTGGTAGCAACTTCCGTGTTGGTGTTGCCATTAATTTTTAAAATGTTACCTGCCACAGTATTTTCATCAGTTGCATTGGTAATAGTAGGTGCTGCAGGTGCGGTTGTATCTATCCATGGCATTGGCGGAATAAGCGCCGGTGTTTTGTAATAATGGTTGCGCAGGCTGTCGTTCCACCCATTGGTATTGCGATAAAAATCATTACTGCTAAAAAATATACTGCCGTATATATTGGGGGTGTCCCGGGCGTCTGTTATCTGGTCAGGAATCTCGCGCGGGTTGCGCCAGGGTACACCACTGCCGGTGCGCGTCATTGCCTGCCCCACAAAAATCTGTTTGCCATAGCTATGGTTGCTCCACCAGTCCAGCAGCGTTTCGTAATCACACAATTTATGACCAATTTCCCAATATAACTGGGGTGCTGCATAGTCTATCCAGCCTTCTTTCAGCCACAGCAAAATATCGGCATACAAATCGTCATAATTACTCACACCGGCGCGGGTATCACTGCCTTCCGGGTCCTGACTTCTATTTCGCCAAACACCAAATGGGCTAATGCCAAACTTTACCGTTGGCTTTACCGCTATAATCATTTCGTGTATACGCCTGATGATGCTGTCGCAATTGCTGCGCCGCCATACGTTTTTATCCATTCCTTTACCGTACAGGCTATAGCTTTTATAGTCGGGAAAATCTTTTCCACTTACCGGATATGGATAAAAATAATCATCCATGTGAATGCCATCTACATCGTAGCGCGTTATAATATCTTTCACCACTTTAGTTACATAGTCTATCACTTCCGGCCTTCCCGGATCGAAGATTTTATTTTTACCATACGTAATAAACCAATCGGGATGCTGGCGCGTGATATGATTAGGTGCAATGGAAGAAGAACGAATATCAAACACGGCGCGGTAAGGATTGAGCCATGCATGAAACTCCATGCCACGCTTGTGCGTTTCTTCTATCATAAACTTCAATGGATCGTAATAAGGTACCGGCGGCACGCCTTGTGTGCCGGTCAGGTACTCGCTCCAGGGCTCGTAAGGCGATGGATAAAACGCATCGGCAGCAGGACGTATCTGCATAATAATAGCATTCATACCATTGCGCTGGTGCATATCGAGGAGGCGGATAAACTCAGCCTTTTGCTCGGCAACCGAAAGCCCCTTTTTGCTGGGCCAATCAATATTTACCACGCTGGCAACCCACACTGCACGAAATTCATATTTGGGCTGGCAAAACGCAGTTGACAAATAACAACAAAAACACAAAAGCAAAAAGGGAACGCGAATCATCTTCATGGAAAAACTTCTTTAAAAATACATCCTTTGCTATGCACAGCTTATAAGTAAACGTACGGCAATGGTACAGATTGCCTGTTTTGAACTGTAACGTGCTATACTTGCTTAAAAATTTTTACAAAGAAAAGAGACAGCATCCGCAGGTGAATAGTAAAAAAAATTTTTGTGAAATGTTTTATACACAGATGGAGAACGTTATACCTAAAATAGAAGTCAATGGGACACTTAGCTTCGTTAAGAGCATCCTGTTTATAGCAGATAATAGAACAAAGGTAAATAAGCTCCATCTGAGCTTACTCGTATTAAGCCACGCCGGTGAAGCCTGTTGAAATGTGTCGTATTTTTTCTATACACAGGGCGCTCCTAACAAAGCTATAATTTCAAGCCTATTTATTAATTTCCACCAATCATTTTGATAAATAAAAATCAGTAATGCGTATTCCGATTTTTGTTCTTCCACACAGCATTTAACACACTCCTTTTTATTAATCTATTCCTTATCACTTATATTGCACAGTATGCGATACATAAAAAGCTTAATAATATTTCTTTTCTCTGCAGGCACAATTGTTTCGGCACAGGCACAACATTTTTACAAGCAAACACCTGCGGCAACGCATTGGGTGGACAGCGTTTACAAAAGCTTATCTAAAGCAGAAAAAATTGCACAGCTCATGGTGGTGCGGCTGAGTGCCAAAACACCCGATGGCGTTGTGTTTTATGACGATAAAGTAGCTGATGATATTCGTAAATACAATATTGGCTCCATATGTTTATTCCAGGGAAGCCCGGTACAGCAAGCCAATTTTATCAATCAATTCCAGGAGATGGCCAAAACGCCTATCCTGTTTTGCATAGATGGTGAAACAGGTGTTGGTATGCGCTACGATAGCGTGGCAAAATTTCCTGACCAGCTAACAATTGGCGCTACCAACGATAAAACATTGGTGTATGCAATTGGTAAAGCTGTTGGCAAGCAATGCAAGCGCGCCGGTATACAGGTAGATTATGCACCAGTGGTGGACATCAATAACAATCCAAACAATCCTGTAATCAACTTTCGTTCTTTTGGCGAAGACAAATACAAAGTGGCTAAATATGGAGTACAAATAATGCAGGGCATGCAAAGTGAGGGCGTGATGGCCTGCGCCAAGCACTTTCCAGGCCATGGCGATGTTGCGGTGGATTCGCATCTGGACCTGCCGGTAATTAATAAATCTATAGCACAGCTAGACTCCTTAGAATTATATCCTTTCAAAGCGGTTTTTAACGCAGGTATTGGCAGCGTAATGATTGCACACTTATCTATCCCGGCTATAGATAGCACTGCCCATTTGCCTACTTCTTTATCGCCCAATAATGTAAATGGCTTATTACACAAACAGCTTAATTTTCATGGCATTTCTTTTACCGATGCACTGGAAATGCAAGGCGTTGCCAAATATTTTCCGCAGGGAGCGGCCGCAGTACAATCGTTAAAAGCCGGCAACGATATGCTTTGTTTGCCGGGTAATGTGGATACTTGTATTAATGCTATTGAAGCAGCGCTGGATAACAATGAACTGGATTGGGGAAACATAGAAGCCAGTGTAAAAAAAGTATTGCTGGCAAAATATAATGTAGGCCTACACGCCGTACAACCGGTAAATACTTATAATCTTACTAACGATTTAAATGCAGATGTAGCTTCCATAAGGAAAAAGGTTGCAATAAATGCGGCCACATTGCTTCGCCTGAATAATTCTACTCTACTACCACTTGCCGCCAACAAAAAAGTAGCATATGTAGGTATTGGAATAAATACCGCCAACTCATTTACGAGTGCTATAAAGGATAAATACAAAGCAGACACTTATTTCTTTAGCTATAAGGACAATGATGAAAAAGCAACCTCCATTTTAAACGCTTTGGGAAATAATTACGATGCTGTTATTATCGGGCTGCACCAGTTAGGCAAATATCCGGGCAACAACTTTGGATTGAGTGCCAGTGCAGTTGATCTGATGAATAAAATACAACAGAACAACAATACCATTACGTTTGTTTTTGGCAATCCTTATGCCGTAAAGAATATGTGCAATGCACCTAACTTAGTTGTTTGCTACGAAGATGATGCTATTTTTCAGCGAGCAGCTTTTGATGTATTAGATGGCAGTAATAAACCACAAGGTACTTTGCCTGTAACAGTTGGTGATGTATTTAAATACGGCAGTGGTATAGTAAAGTAATCAAGCAACTTTATCTAAGATATACTTTATTATATTATTATAATCATCCGGTGCAAACCACGTAAAATCTTTATTTTTTTTAAACCAGGTCATCTGTCTTTTGGCATAATGGCGGGTGTTTTGCTTGATGTTCTCTATTGCTTTTTGCAACGAAATATTGTTATTAAAATAATCAAACAATTCTTTGTAGCCAACAGTTTGCAATGCGTTGAGACGTTGATAAGGCAATAAATTGTTTACTTCTGCTATCAAGCCTTCTCTTATCATTTCATCCACACGATAATTAATGTGTTGATACAATATTTCGCGTGGTAGCTCCAGTCCTATTTTGATGATGTTGAAAGAACGATTTACCGGTGTATTATTCCTGTAAGTAGTAATGGATTTGCCGGTTGCATACAATACTTCCAAAGCACGCATCAAACGTTGCTGATTTTGCTGCTCGGCCGTTTGCCAGAATACCGGATCTTTTTGTGCTAATTCTTCCTGCAAAAAGGCAATACCCTGCTGCTCATAAGCTGTAATAATTTGCTGACGGATATGTGCAGGAATAGCAGGCATTTCATCCAAACCATCGCAAAAAGCCTTGATATATAAGCCTGTGCCGCCCGCCATAACAGCTATCGGCGAATATTTAAAAATAGTTTGTGTAGCATCTAATGCATACTGCTCAAAAGTAGCCGCTGTTACTTCCTCATCTATAGAATAGGTGTTGATAAAATAATGTTTAACTGCTGCAAGCTGCGCAGGTGTTGGTTTGGCTACGCCGATGTTCAATTCCCTAAAACATTGCCGTGAATCGGCAGAAATAATGCTGGTATTGAAATGCTGAGCTAATTGTATAGCAACGCCTGTTTTACCAACAGCTGTTGGCCCGGCAATAATGATAATGGTATGTGCCTGCTGATTATTCAAAACAATGTAAAACTATAAATGATTGGCGGGCTTAAGCCCGCCAACAATAATGATAATGATTATAAGCAGGCTATTATATAATGGCTGAAGCACGCAAAGTATTGAAGGGAGTGATCACCACCTGTGGCGTGACACGGCACACGAAATGTCTCATAATAGTAATGCTGCAACTTATCATCAAAAACCCTCTTAGCAATGCGCAGCATTGCCTTACCTCGCAAACACATAATGAGTAACGTCTTCCAGCATAATGGTTGGTCCGGAAAGAATTACCAACCGCTCTACTACGTTGCTCAGCTCACGAATATTACCCGTCCAATTGTGATGAATGAGTGCATCCATTGCACGGTCGCTGATAACTTTTAACGGCTGGTTGTACTCTTCGGCTATATCGGTCAAAAATTTATTCACCAGCAGCGGAATATCCTGCCGGCGCTCGTTTAATGACGGCACATGAATCAAAATAACACTCAGGCGGTGATACAAGTCAAGCCTGAAATTCTTAGCTTCTACTTCTTTTAGCAGGTCTTTGTTAGTAGCCGTTACCACGCGTACATCCACTTCAATTTCTTTATCGCCGCCTACGCGCGTTATCTTGCCTTCCTGCAGTGCACGCAATACTTTAGCTTGGGCGCTCAGGCTCATATCGCCTACTTCGTCCAAAAACAAAGTGCCGCCATTTGCCTGCTCAAACTTGCCAATACGCTGTTTTATAGCTGATGTAAACGAACCTTTTTCATGACCAAACAATTCACTTTCAATCAATTCGCTGGGTATAGCCGCACAGTTTACTTCCACCATAGGCATCTGGCTGCGCGGACTTTTGTGATGTATCCAGCGCGCCACCAATTCTTTACCCGCGCCATTTTCGCCGGTAATGAGCACGCGCGCATCAGTGGGCGCTACCTTATCTATTGTTTCTTTAATGCGCATGATAGCTTCCGATTCGCCAATCATTTCCTGCACGCGGTTTACTTTTCTTTTTAGCACCCGCGCTTCTTTGCTCAGCGTACTTTTGTCCATCGCATTGCGAATAGTAATAAGCATGCGGTTTAAATCGGGGGGTTTCGATATATAATCGAATGCACCTTTTTTAACGGCTTCCACCGCTGTTTCTATAGTGCCGTGCCCACTGATCATAATCACTGGCACATCGGGATTGATGGAATTTGCTTTGGTCAAAAATTCTATGCCATCAATTTTTGGCATTTTAATATCGCAAAGCACCACATCGTAAGTTTTCTCGTTGAACATTTTCAAGCCTTCTTCTCCATCACCAGCTTCTCTTACCTTAAATCCTTCGTAGGTAAGAATCTCCTGCAGCGTTTTGCGAATGGCTTTTTCATCATCTATCAATAAAATATTCGACATACTTTGTTTTCTTATTTAATGACCTTTTGCTGGTATGCTCTTCTTTTAATTTTCAGTTTCATCAAGTTTATTTTTGGTATGCCCGCGCCACTTTTTTAAAAGCGACCTCCGGCTTTTACTTTGTGATATTGATTATTTCATATTACGCTTAAGCATTGCATTTCTTTTAATATTAACAAATAACACATTATATAAAGCGCTAAATTACTTTTGTTAAAACAAGTTATGGCATTTATTTCTTTAATAAAAAACGGTAAACTCTTTTAAAATAAACGCGGCAAAACTAAACTAATTTTGCCGCGTGCAGGAAGTTTAAAAGTGCATTAACATTATATGAAATGGATTGATACGCATTGTCATTTGTACAGTGAAGAATTTAGCGGAGACATTGATGAATTGCTAAACAGAGCAAAAAAAGCAGGTGTTGAAAAATTTTACCTTCCAGCTATTGACAGCAATACACTGGAAGCAATGCTGGCACTTGAGGCAAAACATCCGGCATGTATTGCGATGATAGGTTTGCATCCATGCTATGTAAATGCGGGGTATGAGCAGGAGTTGGCAATAGTAAAGGAATGGCTTGATAAACGAAAATTTACGGCTGTTGGAGAAATTGGATTAGACTACTATTGGAGCACCGAATTTGCAACACAACAGGTAGCAGCATTTAACCAGCAAATGCAATGGGCGCTGGACTACAATTTACCAATAGTAATACATACGCGCAATGCCATGCAACCAACTATTGATGCCGTAAAACCATTTGCAGATAAGGGTTTGCGCGGTATCTTCCATTGTTTTAGTGGTAATGCACACGAAGCACATCAAATTGTAAACTTGGGCTTTTATTTAGGCATTGGCGGCATTTTAACATATAAAAAAAGTGGCTTGCCGGAGGCCATACAAAACATTTCGCTGGAGAAAATAGTGTTAGAGACGGATGCGCCTTACCTGCCGCCGGTACCTTATCGCGGCAAGCGCAATGAGAGCAGCTATATACCTATCATTGCGCAAAATCTGGCAGAGGTAAAAAATACTTCTTTAGAGGAAGTAGCAGCGATAACAACAGCTAATGCAGAAAAAATTTTCGGCAGCTAAGGCGGAAGCCTTTATTTTGCAGCCCGAAGAAAAATGGAGACTTGTCCGAGTGGTTGAAGGAGCACGCCTGGAAAGTGTGTATACTCGAAAGGGTATCAAGGGTTCGAATCCCTTAGTCTCCGCAATTTTGTTTCTGATAATGCAATCCCTACTGTAGCTCTGGGCTAATTTTGCCAATTCAGGGGCAAAAAGAGGAACAATTTCTGCTCTTTTAGGTTTTAAACACAATGAATTAATTTGCAAAGTCACAGCTTTTGCTTTTTCCGAGATGATAAAAGGTTTGGACCTGCCCCTCTAACTCCTGAATACCTTTTGCTGTACAAAAACCTCTTAAAAAACAACCGCATTTAATAGTACCGCAAAAGAAAAAGCATGAAAATGGTGTAAATAGTTCTGTATGGGCAGCGGCGCCATATAAAACATCAGATATCTTCCATAACAACTTTCGTTTGAATACCAAGCTGGAATACACCTTCCTTAATACCCTTTTTGAATGATATGGATGAATTGCCTGGTGAACTTTTCACTTATTGCAGATTGAATTTTTCCTTCCGGCTCGGGATAGTAATAATTCAATTCCTGATAAAACATTCGTCGCCTTGTATTCTCTCTCAAACGCAGTGTACCGTGTATCAAGTAAAAATGAAACAACCTTTTAATCTGCAGCCAGTTCTTCCAGCAGTTGTTATTGTTGTGCATAATGAAGAGGTGAAGGCTCTTCAAACAATTCCTCTTTGTTTTTAAAGTGTTTATAAACCGTTTTGGTAGAAATGCCAAGCGGTGCAACGAGCCTTTGAATAGAAATTACTCGAGTGCTGTTTGCAGAATGTCATCTTTTATACCGGCAAGTAGAAAAAAACATTAATATTATAATATTTCCCAATAAAATATACCAGATGTAACGATGTTGTATTCCTAAGTAATACAAGGCTTTGCAAGCTTTGCCGTTTTAAAAAGTAAGCTTTATTTTATCCGGTATCGAATTATTCCAACTCCTTTATTGCTATATGCCGAAAACGATGTGCCCCGCCCGGGCGCCAGGAGCCGGACATATCAAATTCTGCAACGTTTGGCTGGTAGGTAGCAGACCAATGTGCCTGTAAGCCAATCATGCCTTCCGTAGCACCGGCAATAAAGTCATTAACCGGCTCGGTCACTTCCCACATCTGCACACCGTTTATCCATAACGTAATATGGGGTGTATCACCTGTCATCCTGATACGGAAGCTATTCCAGTCATTTGGCTTCCATACTTTGGCTTTCCCGGTAGCTTCAGCTCCCTTACTAACGCGGAGCATTTCGCCCAGCAGCGCACCTGTTCCGCCCGGCTCTGCCAGTTCAATCTGGTAAGCTTGTCCGCTTTCAGTAGAACGAAGAAAGATACCACCATTGCAGAAGGAATCTATTTTAGCTTCGAGGTATAATTCAAAGTTTTTGTATTTCTTATTACTTAAAAGTATCCCACCTTGCCCATACGGATGCTCCTTGAGAACAATCATCCCGTTTTCTGCACGGCAATCGGGTGTAGTTCCCTGGTGGGAGGTACGGCTGATATGCCAGCCGCTAAGGTCTTTCTCATTGAATAACGGGGTAAATCCTTTTGGTACGCTGTCTTGAGCACCACACTGTAAAGCAGTACCGGTAAGCAGTATAATAGCAAATATTCTAATGAGCATAGATGAATGTTTTAATAACTGAAATCAAATTATTTTGTTGCTTCCATTACAACGCGGAATCCTACATCCCAGCCATTGCCGGGACCTGCAGCATGTGTCATATACGTGGCATTCTTTACATCTCCCACAAAAGAGGCACCCTTTAAAACATGCACGTTGCCCGTTGCAGGAGGAACAGCATCTGCAAATATTTTTTCATTGTAAAAATCCTGTACCCACTCCCATACAT
The DNA here is from genome assembly GCF_005233845.1 of Ilyomonas limi. Lineage (GTDB taxonomy): Bacteria > Bacteroidota > Bacteroidia > Chitinophagales > Chitinophagaceae > Ilyomonas > Ilyomonas limi. Next base: position 55,854 of record NZ_SZQL01000004.1, on the reverse strand, counting down.
TACCCAGCATATCGTATAACCCCCAGGCATTTGCTTCCTTTTGGCCTATTTTGTTGGTAGTACGCGTGCCTAATTGTGCTGTTTTACGAATTTGCGACCAGGGTATATCACTGGTTGCTCCGGCGCGGGCTGCATATTCCCATTCAAACTCTGTGGGCAGGCGGTAGGTTCTTCCTTTTTCCATGCCAGTCAGCTTGTTCAAAAACTGCTGCGCATCCTCCCAGGTCACATTCTCTACAGGGTGATTATTAGCACTATCCAGAACTTTATCTCCCTGAAAAACGGAAGGATTTGAACCCATTACTTTTTTCCACTGGGCCTGGGTTACTTCAAATTTGCCTATATAAAATGGCTTTTTAATATTAACGGTAAAACCCGGTAGTGCATCCTGTTTTGCCAGTTTCTCAGCCAGCTTATATTCTTCGGCATTATACCCTCTTTCGGCACCTGATTGAGCACCTGCCTTTACTGTGTCGCTGGGTGGCTTTGGATAGGGAGGTTGAAACCTTCCCATTACAAAACTGCCCGGCTTTATCAGTGTAAACTCCATTCCAATGCTGTTGGTAAAAGTAGAGTCTTGTGCATGCAGTGCACTCGCAGAAAATAAAATGGAGCAAGCTGCAATAATGCTGGTAGGTTTTAATTTCATAAACAGGTATATCATTGAAATTTTTATTCTAAAAAACTATTGAAAGAGTAATAGAGTTGATGTGTGTTTCTTTTTGTCTGTTATTCTATTGCTGATGAACTAAGTACACTATTACATAAGCTTATTTCATTTTTTAGCGGGTACTGAATACCATGATTTTAAAAGTTTGATTTCTTACAATCAATTGTTGTCTTACTTTTTTCTCTTGAAAGAAAAAAGTAACAAAAAAGTATGAATGCATTGATGTTTTTTCAAGAGTATTCATGAAATCGCTTCGCTAGTTCAAGGAAAACATGATCGCTCCGCGCATTTTTCCGGGCCAGCGCCGCCGCTTACTCTGAGCTGCATCTTTGTTTTAAGTTGGTTGTTTGGCTGCAAAAAACCAACGAACACGTATAGTAATCCATTCCGCTCGTATCTTAATGCTTGTAGCCTGAAACTTGCAGCTTAGTCGGGTAACCGGCTCATTTCTTTCCGTTTTCCGCTTCTCCCCAATTCTTTTTTTCTGCTCGTCCCAGCTTGAATATTTCCAGCAACTGAAGGGTAAAAGCCTCCTTCATTTTGGGGGTTGTAGCCCGTACTTGTTTTACTTCCTCCGGAGTAACAACCGATACATTATTTCCAAATTCACCACTGTTGCGTATATAACTGAGTACCGAGGCAATCCATTCATCATTTTGACTATTCATTGCTGGCATCATATCAGGATAGGTTTTACCATCCACGGGCCCTTTTAACCCATATAGCACTAATTGTATCAGTGATGTTTTATCACCCTTTACACGCGGCGAGCCAACCAACGGCGGAGCTGGCATAGGTTTCCCACCCATGATTATTCCCTTGCCATCTGCACCGTGACAATTAGCACATAACTGTTTAAAAATAGTAGCTCCTGCAGTAACCAGCTTTTGGTCGGCAGGACTTAGGTTTTTAGTTTGTTCCTGCTCTGCCAGTAATCTTTGTTGTGCTTCTGTAAAAGCAGTGTAGGAATATTGCATCAACTGATTATCCAGGTTAGCAGCCAGCAGGTCTTTTACAATAGATTGTGCCTCCCTGGTGGTATTGGTTCTTAGTGAAAGAGATAACTGAATGCGCACATCGGGGCTGGGATCATTTTTAAGGGATGCCAGTTTGGTAATCACTTCTTCATCATTCTTTTTAATATACATTTCACTGATCCATACTGCTGCTTTTCTTACCTGCGGATCCGCATCTTTAAAGGCACCAAATAAAGTATTCTTATCAATAGCATTTAACCCTTCCAGCGTCCATAGCGCATGAATACGTGCCAGCGATCCCGGAGCTTTTGCTAAAGAAGCTTTTTCGCCCAATGCAATCTGTTTTAATGCCGGTACAACCGATTGGTCGTTGCGTACAATTATTTCTTTTTGTGCATTATCGCGCCACCAGCCGTTAGGGTGATTGAGATAGGTAACCAGTTTGCTGGCAGGTGCGGTGAGCATATCCGGACGTGTGGTATCCCGCTTATATCCGTCGTGCACAATCCGGTAAATACGTCCCATACCCCTGTTTTTATACAAGCCCTTTTGGGCAATGATCTTACCCAAATACGAGTCAGGTGTTGTCCATTCGCTCTCCTGTATAATACCGTGATACATATCTACAATGTAAAAACAACCATCCGGACCGGTATAGGTATTAATGGGTCGGAAATTCATATCGGCAGAAGCCAGCCAGTCTTGTTGTTTATACACATCTTCGATATATAATTTTCCGTTCTTATTAATTACCCTGCCTCTTTTTATAATTCTGCCTACCGGTTCGGGTATAAAATAATCGCCCTGCATATCAGCAGGTAAACGGTCACCGCGAAAGATGGATTGCCCACAACCGGAGGTAAATGAATGGAGTGTATTATCCTCCGGCCTTAGGGCTTCTCTACCACCCTGGGCATCTATGGTGCCGATGATTGGCCAAGGCTTGGTAAAATCTTCCGTGTACTGGTCATTGAAATTCAAAGCGCCATAGGCTGGCATTTGTTCAAACTGAACTGCCGGTAAACCCGGTCCTGCTTCTGAGTAAAATAATCGCCCATAATTGTCGGTAGTAAGCCCCCATTGACCAATCATATTGTCAACAAGGGTATCTGCTATCAACACGCCATTTTTGTATTTGTACCGCAGGTTATCGCGGGTGGGATATATCCAGTTATCCATATTCCATACTAAACCGCCGTTCTGGTGCTCTACATTTCGTACATCCAGCACATCGTTTCTAAACACTATTTTTTTCTCATCGGCTTTTCCATCTCCATTCGTATCCTTGTAACTCCAGACGTGTTGTATGTTGGTAATGCCCACCAATAGCTGATCACCAACAGGCAGAATGGTACGGGGCAAAAGGAGGCTATCTATAAACACGGTTGCTTTATCCATTTTTCCATCGCCATTCGTATCTTCCAGAAGCTTTATCCGGCTTGTTGGTTCATATTCGCCCGTGGCATTCGCATCTTTCATAAAAGTGTTCATCTCGGCAACATACATTCGTCCGTTACCATCCCAGGCAATGGCAACCGGCTCCTGTACCATTGGTTCGCTGGCTACCAATTCTACATGAAAACCCGGTGGTAGTTGGATCTTTTTTATACTCTCTTCCGGCGATAATGGCGTAACAGGTGGATTGGTATCTACGACTACTCTTTCGAAGCCGGTTGGCGGTATAGTTTTATTGGGCTGGCTACAACTATAAATAAACAACAGGAAAGTAATGATACCCGAAAGAATCAGTACGTTTTTTCGTTTCATTAGCGAAGAAAGCAGAGACATGGCAAGCCTTTATTTTAAAATGCAATGGTAATTTAATTTTTATTCAGGTTAATAATAATGACGAATTGAAAATGATTGAAGAAAGATAAACCTGCATAAATAACCAGGCAAATCTGAATTAATGAAAACAAACAGGAAGGGGCATTTAAGGGGCTATCTTTTATAACTGCTGGTGTATTACCAATTAATAAGTATGTTCTGCTATCAACGGATAATATCCTGTTTAAACCTATTAATAGTCAATACTTACCATTCGGCAGGCGTATAATCATGTAATCAATTTCACTTGGTAAGCACCGGACGATAAAGGAAATTTAGCAGCTTTGTGAAGGCGGAATCTTAGCCTTGAAAAAGAAAAAAGGCTCTTTGGGAAGAGCCTTTGCAAAGCGAAATCACTTAAGGTAAAAGATAACAATAAAATGTAAGTATTCAAATTCCTTCAAGAAGTTAAGGTTGTGCTGCCCACGCAAGCCCGTCGGGGCCGCCACCAACATCAATGCGATTAGTGATTTCTAACGTTTTAAGATCAATAACAGCCACATAATTATCAGGCGTACAAGCAACAAAAACACGTGTGCCATCGGGATCCATAAGAATACCGGCCGCACCATGACCAATGTTCAAGCGTTTTATCTCTTTACGCGATTGAACATCATAAATGGTTAAATCGCCCGATCGAAGGCTCGAAATGAAGGCCTGCCTGCCATCTGGTGTAAACTTCAGCCGGTTAGCGCCAAACACCTTTGCATCTATTTTCGCTGCCGGTTTCTTTGCTTCAGGATCAATAATGTAAATGGCTCCATCCTCACTTGAAGCGGTCCATAATACACTTCCATCGGGCGATACATCAAACCCTTCCGACCCTCTTGCAGTTGGTACAATTGTTTGCGTCCAATTTTCCCGTGGCTTAGCATTAGACGGTGCAGATTTTCCCGGCTGGGCCGGCGTATCTGTAAGAATGCTCACCGTACCAGAAGCCATATTTGTAGTATAAATCTTTTTCTCATCGGCAGTAACGTAAATCATGTGTGTTCCGTCCTGCCCCGTTCCCATGCTCCAGTCCAGCTTGCCCGTTGCAGGGTCGTAGCGGCCAACAGATTTTGAACCTTCTGCAGAAAACCATGCCTTACCATTAATGAACGTCAGTCCATGCGGGCCAAAAAGCGGTCTTGTGTCAACGTTGGTTAATGGCTTTTGTGCAACGAGGTCAATTATGTTTAATTCGTGTAAGCTGCCGCCGCCATAAATGGAAACGTAAGCTGTTTTTCCATCGGCAGAGGCAATTACTTCGTGGGGATCGCTGCCTACAGGAATACGAGCAATAACCTTTAAGGTAACCGGATCTACGATCGCCAGCGTATGGTCGGTTTTTGAAAGCGCAAGCAAGGACCGGCGCGGTGTAGATTGTGCATTACACGCAGTTGCAGAGTAAAGGAACATTACCAGGAAAAGATGTACTCCAATGAGTTGTAATGTATGGCTTTGTAAGTGTTTCATAGCCTGCATATTTTATTGTAATAATACGCTTTCTTATGAGCAATTCAGCGTTGGTTACGAATCTATTTCTCAGAAAGTACATTTTAAAGTCGTATAAACTGTGAAAAGTACGCTATGAACAGGAACGTTTACAAACAAAAAAGTAGCTGAATGATCAGGGCCGAATAATTTTAAAATTAAAAACCATACTGGTATATACCTGTTGCTTCTTCATCAAATTAGCTACCTTTATTCTATTAAAGTATTTGAATGAATAAAGCAGTTTCTGATATTATTCAAATTGATTCTTCACTTGTTACTCCAGTATATAAACAAATTGTTCAATCTATCATTCGCAACATAGAGAGCGGCGCTCTTACCAGAGACGATACTTTACCATCGGTAAATAAAATAGCAGAAGAATTTTCATTGGCACGTGGTTCTGTCTTTACGGCTTATAACGACTTACGTGCTTCGGGCATTATTGATTCTGTGCCGGGAAAAGGATATTATATTTCAAGCACAGAAACCAAACAAAACAAACGGATTTTTGTACTGTTCAACTCCTTTTCATTTTATAAAGAAACACTTTACCAGGCGCTGGTGAGCAACCTGCCAAAGGCATATACTATTGATGTCTTTTTTTACAACAATAGCCTACAACTATTCGAAACGCAAATAAGGCAACATGCAGGACATTACAACCTTTTTATTATTACGCCACTGGTGAATGAAAACACACCCGTTATTCTTTCGCATCTTGATCCAAAATCAGTACTAATGCTGGAAACAGGCTATAAAGAATACAAAAAATATTTTGCCGGTGTATTTCAAAATTCTGAAAAGGATATCTACTCCCTGTTAGTTTCCAGCGGGGAAGCACTTTCCAAATACAAGCGCCTCATTTTGATAGTTCCAAACAATCCATTCGCAAAAGATATTATTGCTGGTTTTAATAAATTCTCCAAAAAAGCAACTAGTACAGCAGGCATAAGAACGACGGTGAACACAGGAGATATAAAAGAAGGAGATGCTTATATTGTAACGGAGGATAATGATCTGGTAACTATTGTTAAGTACTGCAATTTGCAAAAATGGAAATTAGGAAAAGAAATTGGTGTAATTTCTTATAACGAAAGCAATCTCAAAAGTATTATTGCCGATGGCATTACTACCTTTTCCATAGATTATGAGGCGATGGGAAAAGCTATTGCAGAAATGATAACATCGCGCAGGCGGGGAACAATGGAGAATACATGTATAATGATAGACAGAAAATCCTTCTGAAGCAGCAGCAAAAATTTTTGAATACATATCATTATCAACCGTACCCGCATAGCCATTATTCGCAATATTCATGGCTGAATGGCATTCAAAGTAAAAAGCTATTAAAAAAGCAAAATATCAATACTAAACTTTCATTTTAAAATATGACGAATACAAAAAAAGCTATTCTGGAAGTCTGTGCATTTCATGTAGATTCCTGCATTATTGCAGAGCGGGCAGGAGCAGCAAGAGTAGAGCTGTGCGATAATCCAATTGAAGGTGGAACTACACCAAGCTTTGGGACCATCAAGACCGCAAGAGAAAAAATATCTATTTTATTATATCCCATTTTACGGCCAAGATCGGGCAACTATTTTTACAACGATCATGAATTTGCTATTCTGAAAGAAGATATTGCCATGTGCAAGCAACTGGGTTGCAATGGCATATCGGTAGGCGCACAAAAGAGAGATGCTACTATTGATACAGAACGGCTAAAGCGTATTGTGGAATGGGCCGGACCTATGGGTGTTACCTGCAACCGTGTGTTTGATTGTGCACCCGATCCGTTTGAAGCGCTGGAAGCCATTATTAGCTGTGGCTGCGAACGCATACTTACTTCCGGGCAAAAATCTGCAGCGCCCGATGCAGCAGTACTGCTGGCGCAATTGGTGAAACAAGCCGGTGACCGCATTATCATTATGCCTGGCGCAGGCGTTAAGTCTTCTAATATAAAAGCATTAAAAGCCATTAGCGGAGCCCATGAATTTCATTCTTCTGCACGTACCATAGCGCCTAATCCTGTTACTTATATAAACAAAGAAGTAAGCGATTACGGCAATGTATATCTAGCAGATGAAAGTGAAGTAAAAGCAATGGTAGCAGCATTGCAATAAATCAAATTAAGATGCAAAGAAACAGGAACCACGAAGACTCGAAGAGCATAAGTTAAATGAAAGATGCATTAATATTCTTTATGAAACTTTGCATTGTTTGCAGCTTCGTGATTCAAATGATGTAAACAACTTCTTTTAATAAAATTATTCCTTTTTTGGTATAATAGTCAAAAATGATTGGTAAAATCCTTTGAACGCTTGTCCTGATAAGGACTTGAAGGAAGTTTACTGAAAACTATTTCAGTAAACTTTTTGTTTTATAGCAATCCTAAATAGGAAGCCCAAAAATGAGTTTTTTGAGACATAAGGCTTACCAAAAAAAGTAAGTTATAAGCATAAATTTTGAAATAATCACAACCATTTTTGACCACATTATTCCCTTTTTCAATAAACAAAAACAGCCCGGCTATTGAGGTGACCGGGCTGTTTTATCATCAGCGGATGCTTAATTTCCTTCTCCAAAATCAGGCGCTGGTTTATCGTACCATACGCGCTGGCTGCTTAGTGTTGGCAGGTCCTGCGCATTAGGCGTAAAGCCTTGCTCCTGCATGGCTGCTTCCCAATTTTGCCGGTTGGTTTCACCGGGGTCGAGCGTCCAGAACCTTCTTGGAATAATCTCGTTCATTGGCTCTCGTGGATAATAATCAGAGTTCTTTTTAGGATAACCTGTTCTTCTGCAAAAAACAAAGGCCTCGTTAGGATTGCGGAAGAAATTAAGATGCTCCTGTATGTAAATTCTTTCAAGGTCGTTAGTCCCGTTCAGCTTTATATCTTCATCCTGTAAATAGGCATTTATTTCGTCGTCTCCGCTGCCGCTAAATGCAGTGGTAGAGCCTGCCACTTCTGCTATGTCGTTCATCGTTTGTATAGAAGCAGTGATGCCTTTGTTATACCAATCTGCAGCAGTACCATTGGTATTTACACTACCAGCATATCCTTTTTGTATAAACTCTGCAATGGTAAGGTCTATCTCGGCTGCGGTTACAGCTACTTCTTTATACAAGCCGGTGCGTATATTGTTATAATTCGGCGAGAAGAATCTTGTATTTACAGGCGAAATCAAAAAATAATTGGTTACTGTATTGCCAGCATTGTTATTGCCTACCGGAAATGGATTTTTAAGATATGCGGCAACAGTTGGTTGTGTTGTAAAATCGCAAGGACCGCCCTGGTACATGATTAAAGGATCATCAGGCTCTATAAACGATGGCAGGCTGGTATTGTATTTTGCAAGCGTATCCTTATAACTACCCTGCAGCCCATTTGCATCAAAATAAATAAACAGTCTGGGGTCCACCGCTTTCTTCATAAAGTCAACCATAGGAATGGTTGCAAAACGCTGGCTGCGGTAGGTAATTTCGCCGCCTGTTCCGAACGGAAAATAATCTTCATTTACATACGTCAACTGATCGCCAACCGATGTAATCGGTCCAATCGGATCCTGCATTACCTCTTGAAATAACTGCTTTGTTTTATCATTTTCCTGCAGCTCCAGGCGGGCAGCAATTCTTAATTTTAATGAATTTGCCAGCTTTACCCATTTTGTCCAGTCACTTTTATAATACACATCCTGCGCGTCATAACTCACCTGTGCAGTAGCATTGTCCGATAGCACAGCTATAGCATTGTCCAACTGACCAATCCATATATCAAACAATTGCTGCTGTGTATTGTATTGAGGGCTAAAAAAGTTATCCGATCTGCCTTTGATAGCCTCTTCGTAGGGAATAGAGCCGTTCATGTCGGTAACTTTTATGCCGTGTAATACCTGCAATACATACGTTACCGCACTCATCTTTTGATAGCTGGCACTATCCGGTCTGGCAGCTATTTGTTTCCGTATTTCAAACAGGTTGGGTAAAATTTGCTGATAGTACGTGTTGTATCTCAGGTTTACATTGCTCGTAAGTTCATACGGATCGGTAGTAAGGTGTTGTGTAAAGCGTAGTAATTGCTCCATGCTTTCCCATATCCACTCGGTGTATTGATACTTCATTATCTGGTCTTCTGTATAAGTAAGCAGGAATCCTACATCGGGTTTGATAACTACGCTCGGGTCGGTATTTATTTCGCCAAAGTTCTTTTTGCAGGAGCTTATGATAGTAATAATACAAAGCAGTAAAGCTCCGGTTTTATATAATTTATGATAAGTCATAATAGATTGGTTGTACTGTTAAAAAAATTGCTTTAGAATGAAGCCCTCAGGGTAAAATTGATGTTTCTTGTTTTAGGCAAAAAACCTACTTCGCCGGAGAACGCTGTATTATTGGAATTATTGGAAGCCGGATTAAAATTATGAGGCAGCGTCTGATACAGATACAACAGGTCACGTCCTATAACTGAAAGCGATAAATTATTCAGCTTTAATTTTTCAACAATTCCCTTTGGAAAACTATAACTAAGCGCTACCTGACGCAACGAAATCCAGGAATTTTCCAATACCCAAAAATCTGCTACGCCTGTTGAGGAAGAACCATAGCGATAGAAAAATTGTGGCGTATGCGTAGGCTCTACATAACCTTTTTCATACGCTTCTTCAAATGTCATTCCGCTAACATCCACCTGTGTACCATCGGGCTGCGTAACCACTATCCCCGGTTGAAACACGCCTTCTACTATTCTTCCGTCATCATACGTTTTGCCATCGTAAGCACTGGTCCAGGTGATACCGCCGGTGGCTTCATCACGACCAAAAACAGTATTAGGGAATACGCCGGAGTGCGTGCCTTGCCGGTAACTCATCAGCGCAAAGTCGCCGCCTATTTTAGCATCTATCAATACATTCAGGCTAAAGCCTTTATAGTTGAAAGTATTTTCCCAGCCGCCTCTGAACTTTGCATTCATATCTCCTACATCCTGCCATACATTGCTGCGTGCAGGAAAAGCTGCGCGCGCATCGGAGCGCCAGGTAAGCAGCGGAAGTCCATTCTTTGGGTCAGCAATATTGTTTCCGTTGGCATCCTTAGCCTGGTAAGGCGTAGAGTGAATAGTGGTTCTTAGCACACCATACGAGCCACCTACGACGGCCCACGAACTAATTTCGCCCACATCGGTATTTGGCAATTTGTATTCTGTTCTGCCCGGATATAATTCAACAATTTTATTGCGGTTGCGCGAATAGTTCAAAGCAGTGTTCCAGCTAAAGTTGGCAGTGCGTACCGGTGTTGCATCAATAGCTATCTCGATGCCTTTGTTTTGAATGTTACCTGCATTAATCAATATAGAGCTTACGCCCGATTCTACCGGTGCGGGTATTTCCAATATCTGGTCTTTTGTATTATCCTGATATAAAGTAACGTCGAAGCCGGCGCGACTCTTCAGGAAACGCATTTCCAAACCTGCTTCTCTTGCAAACTTGCGGGATGGCCGTATGTTGGGTTGGAGTACCGAGTTGCTGCTATAGGTAGAAGTGGGCACCGTAACGCCATTTGCCCTGCTAAACCCATTGAAAGCAAAGCCCGGATTTAGTGTAAATGGATCGGTATCGGAGCCAAGCCATGCAACATTGCCTCTTAATTTTCCGTAGCTGATAAAAGAAGGCAGATTTTTGAAAGCTTCTGTAAAAATCCAGGACAAGCTTACGGCAGGATAATTATAAAAATTATTGCCTGTTCCATTGGTATAAGTTAAAGCCGATGACCAGTCGCCGCGCCAGGTGGTTTGTAAAAACAACTGGTTTCTATAAGATAAGTCTAAGCTGGCGTATAAAGAATTGAACTTTTTAGAACTGCTGATTCCACCATCTACAATAGGCGGATTTTTGGAGTTGGTAATAAAATAGTTGCCCGGATAGTTGAGTCCGCCGCTCGTTTCGGAATAGGAGAAAGAGTTTTCAAACCGTTGCATTTCGGCACCTATGTAGCCAGATGCGCTAAAGTCAGAAGTAAAATCTTTGTTCAACATTAGCATTGCTTTCAAAAATTTACTTTGCTTTTGCTCATACCCTAACCCATACAAACCGCCGGCAAAATTTTTACTTTCGCCCAACTCTTTATTTTCTCTTTTGATGTAAATATTGTTGATGTTGCCTTCCAACGTAAGCTTTGCCCACGAAGTAAGATCGGCATTGATGGCTATCCTGCCACGCACCAGTTGCTCATTTTGCAAATACTTATTATTGAAAAGAGCAAACCAAAACCGCGATTCCGGTGCCTTGTTTGGCTCATTCGGATCGTTCAAATCCGGTGCGCCGCCAAAAATGCTGGTGTAATGCTCCGGCTGCATCCAGTATTTCGTATCATAATTCCTGGGCAACATCCAGGTAAACAACTTACCAAAATTGTACGATGCAAAAGCATCCAAACCGCCTAACCGTGGCGGATTCTGCCCTCTGAAGCTGCTGTAAGCCACACTGGCATCTATGCTTATCTGCTTTGTAAGCTGGTGCGTAGCCCTGAGGTCAAATGCATCTTTCTTTAATTCGTTGGTTCTTACGATGCCATTGCCTTCATTGTGGTTGTAAGAAAGCCGGAAAGTAGATTTTTCGGTGCCGCCTTCCAGTGCAATATTGGTATTGGTGCCAAAGCCTTTTTGAAAGGCATCTAAGAAATTGTTGGGCTGCGGAAGATAGCGGGTGGGCGTGCCGTCGTAGTTTATTACTTCCTGCCCCAACATTCTCGGCCCCCAGTTCTCCAGCTCGCGATAAATCTGCTGGTCTATGTATTCTTTACCGGTAGCAGGATCCACCGGAAATACTTTTGTAGTCCATGCTTCATCGGGCTTATAATTGGGGTCGCGCCTATCGGTAAAGAAAGCGCCAACAGTACCGCCGCCAAAGATATTCTGGAAGTCGGGCCCTGCATAAGGGTCGGATATATCAATCGTTTGATTAAGTGTAACACCAATGCCTTTGTGGATAGAGCCTTTTTTGGTAGTAATTAAAATAACGCCATTGATAGCCCGGCTACCATACAATGCGGCGGCAGCGGAGCCTTTTAATATAGAAACAGATTCAAAATTCTCTGGATTGAGATTTTTTAAATCGTTACCAAAATCGCGCCCGGTACCATTAAAGGTGCCGTTATCCATAATCACGCCGTCTATTACAAAAATGGGCTGATTGTTGGTGCCTAGCGTAGAATTACCGCGAATAACTATTTTTGAATTTCCAAACAATCCACCAGCACCCTGGTCTATTTGCACGCCTGCTACCTTGCCCTGCAAAGCATTAATAGGATTGATTTCGTTGGTACGGGCCACTTCAGAACCTTTCACTTCGGTAACTGAGAAGCCAAGCTGCCGTTTTTGTTTGGAGATACCCAATGCCGTTACTACTACGCCGCCTAAATCTGCAGTAGCGGGTGTTAATTGTATGGTAAGCGAGGCAGAACTACCAACAGCTACTTCTTTTGTTTCAAAGCCAACAGCCGAAATTTCGAGCACATCATTTGACGATGCGAGGATAGAAAAATTACCGGTTGCATCGGTAATGGTACCCCTGGTAGTTCCTTTAACCGTAACAGATGCGCCTGCTACAGCAACGTTTTTATCGTCTGTGAGTACGCCCCGGATTGTTTTTTGCTGGCTATAACCTACCAGCGCCGGGCACACTAACAGGCATAAAAGCAATAAGCGAATCAATTTTGATCTCATAAATAGTAAATTTGGGATTTGGAAAGGAATAAAATAATATAGCAAACGTTAGCCAAGATGTACACTAGTACACACTGGTACATGAAAATAAGGCAATAATTATTATCTTATTCTTTTTGAGATAATTATTATTTAAGAGGTGAAAAAAGTTTTGGTCTTTGATATATAACGCAAAGAACAACGACCAATAGGAATAAGGTATGGTTACACAATAAAATAAGGATAATCAAAATAAAGTTTACCACCACATTCAACCAATTATCTTCTGAAACGATTCCGGTATTCATTGGAAGCAACGCCCATTAATTTTTTAAATAATCTGGAAAAGTAATAACTATCTTCTATACCTAAATCACCTGCAATGACTTTCACACCAAGCATTTGTAAACTATAAACATTGACCAGCTTTTTGAACCTTTAAATGAATAAAAATATTCTATTGAGCGAAGCCTTTTTGTGAAAGATGGACAGAAAGTGTACTCCAGATAGATAGATATGCACGTAATGTAAGAGAACTGCGTATATTACCATGCATGGAATAGATAGCTTTACCAATAATATCGTTGTTTTTCAGGGTATATTTAGTTGTGAAGGCCTTACCTTATTTTTAACCGCAGTATCAGCTGTTGCAAAGTGTTTAACCACAATACAGACGCACCTAAATAACAGCAACTTACTTATAAAGAATTGTACAGCATATACAGCTGAAAATGACTTTAAATTTAAATACCTTTTCCATCAATCATCATCTGTCGACTACCAAAACTCGCATACTCCTTTGTTAATGATGGATGCAGCCGCACCACTTCCCCAACAACAATAATCGCCGGGTTGCTCAAACCTTCATATTGCGCTTTGAAATAAATATCACTTACTTTACCAATCACATATTTTTCTTTGCTGGTTGTACCGTTTTGGATAATAGCAACCGGCGTATCTTTTTTCCCGTTAGCTTTAAAAACATCCATAATGGATTCCAGCTTACTCATTGCCATTAATATCACTACAGTTGCAGAAGATTGAGCTGCCAGTTGTATATCCGGCGATAGCTCGCCCGATTGCAAGGTACCGGTGGTTACCCAGAAGCTTTCGCTAATGCCCCGACAGGTAAGCGGTATCATTTGGGAGGCAGGTACAGCAATAGCACTGGAAACGCCGGGTATCACTTCCACTTCAACGCCAGCAGCACAGGCAGCAGCTATTTCCTCCTGTGCCCTGCCAAATACAAACGGGTCGCCACCTTTTAGCCGTACTACATGGCCATATTTATAAGCATGATCCACAATTAGTGTGTTGATTTCCTGCTGCGAGAGCGCATGACAGCCAAATCGCTTTCCAACAAATTGTCTGATGGCTTTTGCCGGAGTATAGTTCAGCAATTCTTCATTGGCAAGCGCATCATATAATATGACGTTTGCCCTCTGTAAAACTTTTATTGCTTTTAAAGTAATCAGTTCGGGATCTCCGGGACCAGCGCCAACGAGTGATAAAAGGGGTTTTATCATGTGAATTTATTGTATTATTATAAATTATATATTTATTTTCAAAGTAAAATTCTTGGAAATAATAAGCATATTTCTATAAATTTACAAAATTAATTTTAGAAAATGCAATTTAATATAGAACAATTCAAAAAAACAAGTATATATTATTTTACATAATATATTTAATTGGATGCTAAGCAAATCAAGACACACATAAATACATCCTTATGAAAGTGGTAGTTATTGGAAACGGCATGGTAGGCTACAAATTTTGCGAAAAATTGCTGGCAAAAGAAAATGCTACAAATCTTGAAATTACTGTTTTTGGTGAAGAAATAAGACCAGCCTACGACCGCGTCCATTTAAGTGAATACTTCTCCGGCAAAACTGCGAACGACCTTACCCTTGCGCCAATTAACTGGTACGCAGCTAATAATATAATACTTTACTTAGGCGACCCGGTGCAAAGCATTGACCGGATAAACAAAACAGTACATTCCTTTCACGGTATTACTACAACATATGATTACCTGATTATAGCTACCGGCTCTGCAGCTTTTGTGCCGCCGGTGGCCGGTGTAGAAAAAGAAGGCGTATTTGTATATCGCACCATCGAAGATTTGGAGATGATGACGGCGTATGCTAAAAAAGCAAGGCGCGGTGCGGTTATCGGCGGCGGCTTGCTGGGCTTGGAGGCGGCTAAAGCCTTGCTGGACTTAGGAATAAAAGATACGCATGTAATAGAGTTTGCACCCCGCCTTATGCCGCGCCAGATAGATGATGCCGGCTCCAATATATTAAAGGCGAAACTGGAAAATTTAGGTTTAAAAATTCACACCAATAAAAACACATCACAGATTCTGGGCGATAACCGCATTGCCGGGATGCAGTTCGCTGATGATACAAGTATCGATGTGGATATGCTGGTGATTTCAGCAGGTATTAAACCGCGTGATGAGTTAGCAAAATTGTGCGGGCTGGAGGTAGGACAGCGCGGCGGTATTGTAGTAAATGAGCTTTTGCAAACGACCGATAAGAGCATTTTTGCCATTGGCGAATGTGCTCTGTTTGAGGGCATGATTTACGGTTTAGTGGCACCCGGTTACGAAATGGCAGATGTGGTAGCTACCAATATTACCGGCGGCAGCAAACATTTTACGCCTTTTGATATGAGCACCAAGCTCAAGCTGATTGGCGTGGATGTAGCATCCTTTGGAAATCCTTTTATACCTCAATCCGAATGCCGGACGGTAGTGTTTGAAGACACGATGAAAGGCATTTATAAACGCATCAATATTACTCCGGATGGCAAGTATTTATTAGGCGGCATTTTAATTGGCGAAGCCGAAGCTTACAATATGCTACTGCAGACTACCAAAAACAAAGTAGTACTGCCGCCCAACCCCGAAGACGTGATTTTAGGCGCACGCGGGGGTACAGAAGGCGATGCCGGCGCAGGGGTAGCTTCTTTGCCCGATGATGCTTTAATATGCAGTTGTGAAAACGTAACTAAAGGACAAATTTGTAATGCGGTGACCGAAGGTTGCGAAACGGTAGACAGCATAAAAAAATGTACAAAAGGGGGCACCGGTTGCGGTGGTTGCGTGCCCATGCTGAAAGACCTGATGGTACATACCATGAAGGCACAAGGTAAATACATCCGCAATGTAGTATGCGAGCATTTTAATTATTCAAGACAGGAGTTGTATGATTTAGTGAAACTGAAAGAATTGAAATCGTTTGATGCAGTACTGGATACATTGGGCAAAGGCGATGGCTGCGAAATATGCAAACCTGCTGTAAGCTCTATCCTTGCAAGTTTATGGAATGAAATGATTTTGAAAAAAGGCAACGATACGGCGCAGGATTCCAACGACCGTTATTTGGCCAACATTCAAAAAGGCGGTACTTATTCTGTGGTGCCACGCATTCCCGGCGGAGAAATTACGCCCGATAAACTGATTGTGATTGGTCAGGTAGCAAAAAAGTATCATTTATACACCAAAATAACCGGTGGCCAGCGCATAGACCTGTTTGGTGCACACTTAAACGACTTACCAGACATCTGGAAAGAACTCATTGAAGCCGGCTTTGAAAGTGGCCATGCTTACGGCAAAGCTTTGCGTACGGTGAAAAGCTGCGTGGGCTCTACCTGGTGCCGCTTTGGATTGCATGATAGTGTGAGCTATGCCATTCGCATAGAAGAAAGGTACCGCGGTTTGCGTGCACCGCATAAAATAAAATCGGCGGTATCGGGTTGCATTCGTGAATGTGCCGAAGCAAAATCAAAAGACTTTGGCATAATCGCAACCGAAAAAGGCTGGAATTTATATGTATGCGGCAACGGCGGCAGCAAGCCACAACATGCCTTGCTCTTAGCTTCTGACCTTGATTCCGACACCTGCATTAAATATATTGACCGCTTCTTAATGTTTTATATCAAAACGGCCGACCCGCTTACACGCACAGCTACCTGGCTCAACAAAATGGAAGGTGGCATAGATTATCTGCGCAATGTAGTAGTAAATGATAGCCTCGGCATTGCTGCGCAGTTAGAAGCCGAAATGCAGTTGCTGGTAGATAATTATCAATGCGAATGGAAAGAAGTAGTAGAGAATCCGGAACTCCAAAAGCGATTTACCTATTTTGTAAATGCGCCGGAAGAGAAAGATCCTACTGTGCAGTTTGAACCTTTGAGAGAGCAGAAGCGGGCTATGGAGTGGAAATAGGTTTTGGGATAAAGATATTTCCTGATGAAGTCCTTTGGATGAAGATGTTACCGGGTTTTCTGATAAAGCTGATAAAACATTTGGGTTTGGATTTTTGAAAGAAATGTAATCAATGAAATGAATGCTGATACTCAACAAAGAACAAAACGTTGAAGTGAGTGACACACCAAATGCTTCATAGCAGCACATCAGCCCGTTACCAAAATAAAAACAAAACACCAACGGTGTTTTTCTATACTGTTTAACAAAATATGCCACTAACCTATCACTGACGGAAGTTGGTGGCTACACTTCGATTTGCTTGCTCATATTAATGAAAATGAATAATTCATCATTTAAAACCATTGTATATGAGCGAAACACTTACCGAAAAAATCAACTGGTTTGTTGCCTGCACCACAGCCGATGTGCCCGAGAATGGCGGCGTATGTGTAAAGTACAAAAATGAGCAGATTGCGCTGTTCAATTTTACGCGCCGTGGCGAATGGTATGCTACGCAAAACGTTTGCCCGCACCGCATGCAAATGGCGCTGAGCCGTGGCATGATTGGCTCACAAGATGGCGAGCCCAAAGTGGCATGTCCGTTTCACAAAAAGACCTTCTCGTTGATAGATGGTCATTGTATGAATGGTGATGATTGCAGCAGCATTAAAACCTATCCTGTAAAAATTGAAAACGGCAAAGTGTACATCGGTGTACTTGCCCAAGAATATGCTCGTTTTTACTATTAAATAACACCCGGCGAGGTAACAACCTCAGCCGGGCGCTTGTTGTAAATCATTCATCAAATTGTATCAGAACCATTTTAATAAACGAACTTTTATTCATGCAACCATCATCTGTACAAGCGCTACATACATTAAAAATCTTTAGCCTTAAAGGTGTGCAAATGCGCACGTTTCATACCACCTGGTTTATGTTTTTTGTATGCTTTTTTGGCTGGTTTGGCCTGGCTCCTTTAATGCCTGCCATCCGCGAAGAATTGCATTTGACCAAAGAACAGGTTGGCAACCTCATCATTGCTTCTGTTTCTTCCACCATCATTGCCCGCTTAGTAATTGGGAAGTTGTGCGATACGTGGGGGCCGCGTAAAACAGCTATAAGACTTCTTTTAGCAGGTGCATTACCAGTAATGTTGGTAGGCCTGGCAAAAGACTATACCACATTCTTATTGTTCCGTGCTGCCATTGGTATCATCGGCGCTGCATTTGTGATTACCCAATTTCACACATCCATAATGTTTGCTGCTAACGTAAAAGGCACGGCTAATGCAGTTGCCGGCGGTTGGGGCAATTTGGGTGGCGGTGTTACCAATATGGTGATGCCATTGATATTTGCAGCCATTGTTGGGATGGGTTTTACCCAAGGCGAAGCATGGCGCTATGCAATGATTGTACCCGGTGTAATGATGCTGATTGCTGCATTCTTATATTATAAGTTCACGAAAGACACACCCGCAGGTAACTACAGCGAAATTTGCAAAGCAAAAACCACCCGCACAAAAACCGACTATACTGTATTAAAAGACCCGCGCATTTGGGCATTAACACTTGCTTATGCCATGTGCTTCGGTATGGAAATCACGTTTGATAATATAGCTTCTTTATACTTTACCGATACCTTCAAATTATCACAATTATCAGCAGGTTTTTGGGCAGGCGTGTTTGGTTTTATGAACTTGTTTGCCCGTGCGTTAGGTGGTATTATTTCAGATAAAACCGGTAAGCAATGGGGTATGCAGGGCAAAGGTATTTTCTTAGCTATAGCATTATTTTTAGAAGGTATCGGACTCCTTTTATTTGCACACGCAGACACATTGGCTTTTGCAATTATTATGATGCTTTCTTTTGCGCTGTTTCTTAAAATGGCGAATGGTGCCACGTATGGTATTGTGCCTTTTGTAAATGAAAAAAATGTAGGCTTAATCAGTGGTATTGTAGGCGCCGGCGGTAACCTCGGTGGTATGTTGATCGGCTTTTTATTTAAGTCAAACGGCATTACTTATGCAGAAGCATTTACTTACATCGGCTATGCAATTATTACCACCTCTGTTATTGTTTTTGTTACCCGTTTTTATAAAATAAAAGTAGTAAAAACCGAACTGGTTGCAGAACCGGAAATGGTATTGGCGTAGGTGGGTTGCCGGATACTGGTTACAGGTTTCCGGTTATTAAAATAGAACGCGCCATTTATTAATCACCGGATACTGGTAACTGGCGACCGGCATCCGGTAATCAGTAACAAATAAAACGCTGCTTATGTCATCATCCTTTAAAACTACCTGTTGTTATTGTGGCGTAGGCTGTGGCGTGATCGTACACAAAGAGCGCAATGGTAGCCTGCGTGTGGAAGGTGATAAAGATCATCCGGTAAATAAAGGCCTGTTGTGCAGTAAAGGCATGAACCTGCACTACACCGTGATGAATACTACCGATCGTTTGTTATACCCTGAAATGCGGTACAGTAAAACGATGCAGCGCCAGCGTGTATCATGGAATGTAGCACTGCAAAGAACGGCGGCTGTTTTTAAGACATTTATTCAAAAATATGGTCCCGATTCTGTGGCATTTTATGCTTCCGGGCAATGCCTTACCGAGGAGTATTATGTGGTGAATAAACTCATTAAAGGTTTTATTGGCAGCAATAATATTGATACCAATTCCCGCCTCTGCATGAGTAGCGCGGTAACGGCTTATAAGATGAGTTTGGGTGATGACAGCGTACCCGTTTGTTATGATGATATCGAACTGGCAGATTGCCTGTTTGTTGCCGGTGCTAACCCTGCCTGGTGCCACCCTATCATCTGGCGAAGAGTAGAAGCGGCCAGAGCTTCCAACCCCGATTTAAAAATTATTGTAAGTGACCCGCGCAACACACAAACCTGCGCGTATGCCAATGTGCATTTGCAACTAAAGCCGGGTACCGATGTAGTATTGCATCATGCCATTGGCAGATTGTTGTTGGAAGAAGGAGCAATAGATATTCATTTTATAAAAAATCACACAGAAGGCTTTGAAAGATATAAGCAAAAGGTAATGCAGCGCACTGTAGCAGAAGCGGCAGCAATATGCGATGTTCCCGAAGAAAAATTACGCGAAGCGGCTGGTTATATCGCGAGGTCAAAAGGCTTTATTACAATGTGGACGATGGGCTTAAATCAAAGTGTAATCGGGGTAAATAAGAACTTAAGTCTCATCAACTTAAATCTCATTACAGGTCATATTGGTAAGCCGGGCAGTGGCCCATTTTCATTAACGGGTCAACCCAATGCAATGGGCGGCAGAGAAGTGGGTGGCATGGCCACCATGTTATCGGCACATCGCAATTTAGCCAGTGAAGCAGACCGTACTTTTATGCAACAATTTTGGGGCGGTACTACTATTAATTCAAACCCTGGCTTAACGGCTACTGAAATGTTTGATGCGCTGAACGATGGTAGATTAAAGGCTATTTGGATAATGGGTTCCAACCCGCTCGTAAGCCTGCCTGATGTTCATAAAGTGGAAGCGGGTTTGAAAAGAGCTAAATTTGTAGTGGTACAGGAAGTAAGCAATAAGCCTGAAACCTTACAATATGCCGATGTGGTATTACCGGCTGCTGCATGGGCCGAGAAAGAAGGCACCATGACCAATGCCGAGCGCCGCATTACTTATTTGTACAAAATGGTAGATGCACCAGGGGAAGCATTGCCCGACGCTGAAATTATTTGCCGCTTTGCAAAAGCAATGGGTTACCACGGATTTGATTATAACAGCTTTGCTGAAATTTACGACGAGCATTGTCGCGCCACAAAAGGTACCAATATTGACATCAGTGGACTGAGTTATGAAATATTAAAAGATGCCCGCAGTATTCAATATCCATATAAAGAAAATGGCAAGGAAACACCACGCTTATTTACCAATAAGCAGTTTTATACACCTTCTAAAAAGGCCATTATTCATGCAGTAGATGATGAGAATGAATCGGAGCCAACAACGGCTGATCTACCACTTATTTTAACCACCGGGCGCATTCGCGACCAATGGCATACGATGACCAAAACGGGTAAGGTAAGTAAGCTCAAAAAGCATATCGCTCAATCATTCTTAGAGATACATCCGGATGATGCGGCGGAGCGAGGTATTGCAGAGAATGACTTGGTAGAAATCAGCAACAATCGTGGTCAGGTACGGGTAAAAGCAAAGCTTACTCCTGATATAAAAAGCGGTGTTGTTTTCCTGCCAATGCATTGGGGTAAAATATTGAACTCCGATTTAAACCGGGCAAATAATTTGACTAATAACTTATTGGATTCCAAAAGCAAACAACCCGATTTTAAATATGCTGCAGTAGCTGTAAAACTTTACAACAAAAAGAAACAAAAGATCGTGGTCATTGGTGCCGGTGCTGGTGCTTATGGTTTTGTAAAAAGCTACCGCACATTGAATACAATAGATGAAATTGAAATCTTCAGCAAAGAATATTTTCCCTTTTACAACCGCGTGATGTTGCCTGATTATATCAGTGGTGCACAGCATTGGCTGCAATTGGTAAAAATGAAAGATGAAGAAGAAAATAGCTTTGGCATTACCCTGCATCGCGGCATCAGTATTAAACACATTGACAGAGTAAACAAGCTACTGACAGATAGCAAAGGTAAATTGCATCATTATGATATATTGATAATAGCAACCGGCAGCCATCCAGCCGTATTGAAAGACTTGCCCAACATGCGCGGTGTATTTACGATGCGCAGCCGTGTAGATGCTGATAACTTTAAAGCGCATGTACAGCCTTCCAATGAAAAAGTAGTCATTATTGGTGCAGGTTTATTGGGTATCGAAATGGCTGCTTCGCTGCGCGAGATAGGTGTAGAAGTATGTATTATTCAGCGAAGCTCTAAACTGATGGACCGACAATTAGATGCTATTGGCAGCCAACTGCTGCAGGAAGAATTAACGGAAAAAGGAATTGACATTTTTTATAATGATGAAATTGAGCGGTTGCTGGGCTCTGATTGTGTAAAAGGTATAAGGTTGAAAAGTGGCCGCGAGATAGACTGCCAGGCAATTATTATGGCAATTGGCACCGTGCCAAATATTGAATTAGCAAAAACATGTGGGCTTGAATACAAGCGCGGCGTAGTAGTAGATGAGTACTTAATGACGAACGATTCATCCATTTATGCCATAGGTGAAGCGGCCGAATTTAAGGGCGCTATTTATGGCATCACCGCAGCGGCAGAGCAACAGGCAGAGATCGTAGCCAGACATATCAGCGGTGATATTAGTCAATATTACGAAGGTTCTTTGATAATGAATATATTGAAGATGCACGGCACCGAATTATGCTCTCTGGGCATAGCAGAAGCTCCGGCAAATGATGCTACTTATGAAGAAGTAATTTTTATAGATAAAGCCAGGCGATATTACAAAAAATGTATCATCCGTAAAGATGTAATGGTAGGCGCTATTTTGATTGGTGATAAGACCGAATTTTTAGAATTTAAAGAGCTCATTCAAAATAAAACAGAGCTATCAGAAAAGCGGTTAGAGTTATTGCGTTCGGGTAAAAAAGCAGCGTCGGTGTTGGGCAAATTAGTTTGCTCCTGTGGCAATGTAGGCGAAGGGAATATTGTAAATAAAATAAAGGAAGGTTGCACCGATTTAAAAGCATTATGTCAGGCTTCCGGTGCCGGCTTGGGTTGTGGCAGTTGCCGCCCGGAGGTGCAAAAATTATTGGAGCAAATGGAAATTATAAGCGAATTGTTGGTTGAATAGTTATGATCGCTAAGGCGCTAAGTGAAGCAACAAATCATTAAACAATAAATTTCTTTAAGTTCCGCTTCGCGCCTTCGCGGTAAAAACATTAAAAATTATGGCACTAACAAAAAGCATTGTTATCAATTTTAGAGGTGGCATTGTATCACCGGGATACCTAAAAGAAGTGCTGCTGTTAGCGGCTGATGCAAGAGTGGAAAGTGTACGTTTTGGCTTGCGCCAGCAATTGATATTGGATGTGCCGGTAAACCGCATGGATGCTTTTGCAGAAAGGTGCATAACAAACAATATCAACTTTGAATATACAAAGCAGGCACAGCCCAACATCGTAAGCTCATACCCTGCTGCAGAAATATTTTCTACTGATAGCTGGCTGCGCGAAGGTGTATATAAAGATGTGTTTGATTTATTCGATTATACGCCAAAACTACAGATCAATATTTGCGACAACACGCAACATTTTGTACCGCTTTTTACTGGTCATATCAACTGGATTGCTTCGCCTGCACCGCACTTTTGGTATTTATATATACGCCTGCCCAATATGCAATCCGCTTTTCGCTGGAGAGAGCTGATTTATACCAATGATATTGCTGCGGTGTCTAAACAATTGGAGCAGCTTATTTCAAAGGGTGTAATTAAGGAGCAGGATTTGCATACACAACTTCAACTATCATTGGTATATCATGCAAAGCCAGTTGAACATAAGTTACAACTCACCAACTTTTCATTGCCGTATTATGAAGGATTCAATAAGAGCGGCAATACCTGGTGGCTGGGCATTTACCGGCGTGGGGAAGCCTTTGCCGTAAAGTTCTTATTGGATGTTTGTGATGTATGTATGCAAACAAAAATTGGCGAGCTTTATACAACACCCTGGAAGAGCCTAATTATCAAAAGCATTGATGGTAAACACCGCGCTTTGTGGGATAAGATATTAGGCAAACACCGTATTAATGTACGCCATGCTGCCAACGAACTGAACTGGCAGGTAGAAAGCGAAGAAGGATTGATGCTTAAGCGACTGATTATCCGGCATTTTGATAAAGAAGATGTACGCACTTACGGACTTTGCTTTGCAGTGCAAACAAACACAACCAGTCATTTATTTGGCTCTATCATCATTCGAAAAGAAGAAAGAAAAAATCCAAACCGTTTACAATCGTATAACCGTTACAACATTTTATACAAAGAAGATTTTAATCCGAATGCCACAGAAGAAATTTTGTTCAGAGAGCAAATAGCGAAAGAATATTTAGGAACTTATTTGGTATCGCTTTGCAAGTTGTTTTACGAGCAGGATGATGAACATACAATAGTACAGCCTGCTGTTAGCGATTCATCTATAGAGGAAGTAAAAGTGAATGTTGTTTATCAATGTAAGTATTGCTTTACAATATATGATGAAGCAGCGGGCGATGAAGAACAAAATATTGCTGCAGGTACCCCTTTTATTGCATTGCCATTCAGTTATCATTGTTCAACATGCGAAGCTGAAAAAAAGGATTTAATACCGGTCAATACAAAAAGCTTACTATTGATTGATTAAACGCTGTACGCAATATTGCAACCATGTCAATGGGTATTTTGCAGAAAATAAACCAATCTATGACATCTGTCATACTCCCTGCAGATTGAAATCATGTACCCTATACCTCGATTTTGTATTTCCTGCCATACCTTTGCGGCATCACAAACATTGCACATTGCAAAGGCATTGAGAGTTTTAGCAACGATATTACTTTTTATCAGCATCTTTTTACAAACATTTACTTCGTTTGTTATACAGGCAGAATATCTGCTAAACAAAAGCTATATCGCCAACAATTTGTGTGTAAATAAAGATAAACCAGCAATGCACTGCAATGGCAAATGCTATTTATCTAAAAGACTAAAGGAGCAGGAAAAACAGGACCAGCAGGCACCAACGTCAAAAAAGGAAAGGCTGGAAGTTATTCCATTCTTTTTGCCTAAGCAGTTCAGTTTTGCGGTTGTTTCAATTTCAACCAGGCAGGAATATTATGTTACGGATACTCCTATTTCCTCTGCATTTCTTTGCTCCATCTTCCATCCGCCAACTTTTTAAAGCATTTTCAATAACGACTTACTGCACATCTTCGTATTCTATTAAAGAAGATGATCTTTTTATGCTTTAAATTTCAAATTATGTATAAGCATTTATGCTTTACGGCGCTGCTATGGATGGTGCTCCCAATGGCGTATGCGCAGGTAATGATGACAGGGAAAATTTTGGATGCAACCACCAGCCAGCCTATTGAGGGCGTTACGGTATCCACCTCAAATAAACAAATAAATACTATTAGCGATAAAAACGGTAATTTTTTACTAAGCACAAAATCTACCGGAGACAGCGTCTTTTTTACCGCTGTTGGCTATACTTCAAAAGGCATGGCAGCTACCGGTGCTAAATTATTAATTTCGTTAACTCCTCAGTTTGCCAATCTTAATGAAGTAGTGGTTACAGCTGGCAGGGAAGTGCAACGGCGTACAGAAGTGCCGGTAGCAATCAATGTAATATCCAAGACAACTATAAACGATACCAAGGCTACCCGGCTGGATATGCTCATGAATAAAGTACCGGGCGTTTACATGGTTGACTTAGGCAATGAGCAGCACGAAATGTCTGTTCGTCAACCCATGGGCACCAGAAATTTATTTCTTTATCTGGAAGATGGCATACCTATCAGAACAGTAGGCGATTTTAACCATAATGCACTGATAGAGATCAACCAGGCATCTATGCAACGGATAGAAGTGGTAAAAGGCCCTGCCTCATCGCTGTATGGCAGCGAAGCAGTTGGCGGCGCCATTAACTTTATTACACAATCACCAACACCGTTTCTTACAGGTAAAATACAGGGCGAAATGGGCAGCAAAGGGTATAAACGTACAGATTTTGCATTGAGCAATACCTATAAAAAACTGGGCTTTTTTGTGGGCGGTTATTATGCTAATCAGAACCAGCCTGATAATGAACACAACAATTTTAATAAAACAGCCGTAACGCTCAGGGCAGATTACCACTTTAATGATAGACTGAGACTTTCAACCGTTGCTGATTATATCAGCTACAAAACAGATCAGAAGGGTGGCTTAGACAGTGCTCATTTTTATAATAAAGAATACACCAGTTTTTACAGGTTTACCTATCGTAAAGTAAATACTTTGAGGCTTAGAAGCACGCTTACCAAAGAATGGGATGAAAATAATACCACAAGCTTTACTGTTTTTTACCGCGATGCCACTATAGGTCAAAATCCCTTTTATTACATCAGCAATATTGCGTCCAATCCGTTGAAGGCAAAAGGTCAGGTGAATGAAGATGCATTTCATAGTTACGGATCGGTGTTGCAGCACATAACCAAGCTGAAAGCCATAAATGCCAGATTTGTTTCGGGTATTAGTGTTGATTTTAGTCCTGCAACCTATATGGCACAGTTTATAGATATTGACAGAGATACCAATAAGGTGTATTACAGCTATACGGTAAAGGATAGTTTGCTCACCAATTATGGTGTTGACCTTTTGAACACAGCCGCTTACACTCAGTTTGAATACAATCCAACTGACAAATTAAAACTTGTAGCTGCAGCACGGTATGATAGGCTGGATTACCAATTCGACAATCATTTACTGCCAGATGCTTATACCGGCGCACCGGATGCAACCAACCATTTCGATCACTTTACACCCAAACTTGGCCTTACCTACGACTTTGGTAAAAATAAAGGCGCTTATCTCAATTATAGTCTAGGCTTTGCGCCACCCGATATTACCGACTTATATACAGGTGTGCAAGTGCCCACGTTAATGCCATCTTCTTACAACAATTATGAAGCCGGTGGATGGGTTTCATTTGCAGCCGGTAACGGTTATGCTGAAGTATCATTATATAATCTGGAAGGCAAAAACGAAATTGTAAGTGTAAGGCTTGCAGATGGATCTTACCAGAATCAAAATGCAGGCAGAACAAGCCACAAAGGCATAGAAGCAAATATAAAATATGCACCAACGGAAGATATAAACATTCGCCTTTCAGGCGCTTATGCAGCGCACAGGTATGTTGAATATGCCGAACAAGGCAAGGATTATGCGGGCCATACAATGGCACAGGCTCCGCCATTGATTTACAACAGCGAAATCACTTACAAACCACATTATTTTAAAGGCTTTAGAATAGCAGCGGAAGTACAGGGAATGAATAAATACTTTACCGATCCGCAAAATACTGCTACTTATAAAGGCTTTACCCTATTCAACATAAGAGCGGGCTACAACATAAAAGGTGTGGAGCTTTGGGCAAATTGCCTGAACGTTACCGATAAAGTGTTTGCTACAGTAGTAGAAAAAAGTGCTTACGGCACTTCATACCGCCCGGGTCAGTTGAGAACGCTGAATATAGGTGTAGCTTACAACTTCAGAAATCAATAACCGTTGTTAAGTACACTGTAACATTATTTTTTTAACGCTTCAAATATTCCGGATGGTGATGCAGAGCGGCTACCGGCAGGTGTCCTCACCCTCCGAAAATCTGAAATAATTTAAGGAACAACGCACTAAGGGCAATTTACATATCGTCTTTTTAAAACGAATACATGAAAAGCGCATTATTATTTATATTATTTATTATAGCAGTACTCCTTAATGCCTGTGGTACAAAAGGCAAAAATCAAGTTGTTATTGCATCAGCAGCAACCATGATAGATACAGCATCAGGCTCTTGCCCGTATCTTACTAAAGACAATAAAAACAACGTTGTTGTAAGCTGGATTAAGCAAAAAGATACCACCACTTTCATCTTTTGTTATGCAGTGTCACACGATGAAGGCAAGACCTTTGGAAAAATAATTTCAATACCAGGCAGCACCAATGTTCATCTGCATGGCGAGAATATGCCTAAAATAATCTTTAAGCCTTCAGGCGAAATCATTGCAGCATGGGGCGCAGCCAATCCAAACCCTAATAATCCATATAGCGGCTTGGTATATTACAGCCAGTCTTTTGATGATGGCAACACATGGACAAAGCCGAGCAATTTAACAGAAGATACTGCGAGTTTCGACCAGCGTTATTTTGATATGGCGTTACTACCCAATGGCGAAGTGGGCATCGTGTGGCTCGACAACAGAAAGCAATGGAATACAGAAGGTTCAGGATTGTATTATGCAGTTACAAAAGGCAACCATGGTTTTCAGAGTGAAAAATTAATCAGCGGTCCATGTTGCCAGTGTTGCAGAACAGACTTATTTATTGACCGGAACAAAAACATACATGTTTTGTACAGGGCAATTATCAATGACCGTATCAGAGATATGGTACATATTGTATCAACTGATAATGGCAATTCATTTACACAGCCACAAAGAATCAGCCAGGACAACTGGGTAATAAGCGGCTGCCCGCATACAGGCCCTGCTATGGCAGAAAATAAAGAAGGATTGCATTTTACATGGTTTACCGGTGGTGGTAGTTCGGGCATTTATTATAACCATTCAAAAGACAACGGAACAACTTTTTCCGGCAGAGATAGTGTAAGTGGCAGAGCAGCTAAACATTGCCAGATAACAGCATTACCCAACGATAATATTTTAATTGTATGGAATGAAAGTTTTCAGCATAACAATACAGTCAGCAGCAGAATAGGTATTGAAGAAAGGGATGCCAATGGAACCACTATAACGAAGAACTATATAACTCCGGAAACCAGCAATTCATCATTCCCTGTTATATGTCCTGTTGATGCCACTACGGTAGTCGTTGCTTATACAGAAAACGTAGGACAGAAAGATCAGATTTTATTTAAGCAGGTTACTTTAGAATAATAGCCTGTATTTTGTAACCAGCAGCCGGTCTCTACAGCATGGCTGTTGTGTTACCCGTTTGTATATGTTACAATTATCATTGAGTAGATTTGTACGGATATTGCTTGAATGAAGATGTAAAAACTGAAGTGAACGCTAACTCTATCTTCTAAATAATCTTTCCACCATACATTTATAACAGCACCGGGTCATTGAAAATCGCTCCGGCATTAACGTTTTTTTGTTTGTTTCTTCATTTTGTTTTATTATACTTTTGTACAATCCATTACCCCAAATGCATCCAAAACTTGTTAAATATGAAACAAGCATATTTTATCATTCTTGCACTTACCATTATCGTACTCATCTACAAAACAGTGCATTACTGGCGATATTTCTCCGGCAAAAAATTATACTGCTGGTTTTACTTTGGGCGCAACGAAATTATGCTGTCTTCTACAACCAGCCGATGCGTTGCTAAAAAATGGCAAAATGTACTAAGCCTGGCAACACTCATTGGTTTGATCCTGTCTTCATATTTGTATTTTTTGATGTATTAATACGTAAGCACAGTCCCGAAGCTAATTTACAATATTGCAACATCATCTTTACATCTCCACATACATAAGACCGCTAATAAACAGACATTAAAAAGCCAACAAAGGGCGGACTTCAAGTTTGGGCAAGCAATGTATAATCTTTGCATAGAGATAATCCATATAATTCTAGAAAGCTACCTGCACTCTTCCATCTGCTGAATGGAACAAAAACACAAAAATCATAATTAGTTATTCAGCCTTACAATAATGCCTTCGCCGCCTTCCAGCTCAATAATTTTACCAACCACTTTTCCTTCCATACTCTTAGATGTTGCCAGTGCAACAGTACCGCTCAACCGAATTTTATCCTGTACATAATAGCCCTTTACTTTGCTGATATTCAGTACAATCAAAAAACGATTAACACCTTCCTGCTGGCGTATATAAGCGAGCATTTCGCTGTTGGCAAATACCGGAAAGTATTCGCCGGTTGATAAGGAAGGTTCGCTCTGCCTCAGGCTGATTAACTGCTTATACAGCATCAGCAATGAATGATCGTCTTGCTGCGCAGCTGCTACGTTAATAGCCGCATAATTGCCACCAACGGGCAACCACGGTTCACCACTGCTAAAACCTGCCTGTTCCTCATTGCTCCACTGCATTGGTGTACGTTGCGGGTCGCGGCTAAAATTTTTTTCCGGTTCCATCAATCCCTGTGGGTCCTGCATTTCGCCAACCGGTATGTTCACATCGTGCATGCCTATTTCATCACCATAATACATGGTAGGTGTGCCGCGCAAAGTAAGCAAAAGCAAAGCCGCTACTTTTGCCAGGCTTTTCCCAACCCGGCTGATAACCCGTGACTGATCGTGGTTGCCGATAGCCCAATGCGGCCAGGCAGATTGCGGTACCAACGCCTCCGACTTAGCAAGTGTAACCGCCAGTGTTTCGGCATTCCAGGGGTCTGTAATCAACTGAAAATTGGCAGGCAACTGCACTCCTTTATTATCATAGCCATAGTAAGAAATAATGCCACTTACCGATAAGTACAGTTCGCCTATCATTACCTTGTTTTCATATTTATCCAATACCGCACGCATGGCGTGAATAACATCGTGTACCTCTGGACGGTTGGTAGAAAACAGTTGCACCAGTTGTTGCGATACCGGCATAGAAGGATTATAATAAGGATTGGAAGGATTATCGCGCAGCAGCTTATCTTTAACCAAGTGTGCTATCGAATCTACCCTGAAGCCATCAATACCCTTATCCAGCCAAAATTGCATTACCTCAAAAATAGCCTGCTGCACTTCCTTATTCCTGAAATTTAAATCGGGCTGGGCTTTGAGAAAAGAGTGCAAATAATATTGTTGTGTGCGTCCGTCCCACTCCCACGCACTGCCGCCAAATACACTGAGCCAGTTGTTGGGCGGAGTGCCATCGGGTTTAGCATCGTGCCATATATACCAATCGCGTTTGGGATTATCTTTGGATGAAGAGGATGCTTTAAACCAGGAATGTTCATCAGAAGTGTGATTGGGCACCAGATCCATAACTAATTTCATATCCCTGGCGTGCACTGCCTGCAGCAATTCATCAAAGTCGTGCATGGTGCCGTATTGCGGGTGAATGCCTTTGTAATCGTACACATCGTACCCAAAATCTTTCATCGGCGATGGATAAACCGGTGTTAGCCAGATAGCTTTTATTCCCAACCAATGCAGGTAATCCAATTTGGAAAGAACACCCTGCAAGTCGCCAATCCCATCGCCGTTGCTGTCTTTAAAAGAACGTACATACACCTCATATATAATACCTTTTTGCCACCATAGATATTCGTTGCTTATTGCCCGCATATACCAATTATTGTAATGCTATGTGTTATTACAAAAATTAAACCTTTGTAATAACAGGGCAATAGCTTTTAAGCACATGCAATCATAAGGGTTCAAAAAAGTTGCACAAAACATATGCTGCATACTTCATTGCAATGCTTAGCGTCTTGGTTTTAGTGAATTAAAATGTTTACACTTTACAATACCAGTTGCTCATACAAAATCTCTAACGTTTCAACAGCATTTACACAAAGTCCCGGATGCACCCTGGAGGTTTGCACTACCGTGCTGCGGGCAGCAGTAAGCCAGCGAAAACGCGATGCTTGTGAAAGTTGTCCAATAGGCCCGCCCTCTTTTCCACCTTTGCATATTTGCTCAAACGCCGCTAAGCGGGTTTGTATTTCCTGTATATTTATTTCACCTCTAAAAGCTTGTAAACGCTCCGTTTCCAGCCTGCACTTCACTTCCAAAAAACGTTGCGCAGCGCAAAACATAATAACGCCCGCATTCATAAATTCTTCCCGCTCCACACGCGGCACAATGCGGATAACCGCATACTCATATAAGTGCATTTCTGGCATACTTAATTTCTTGTACAAATTGGTTGGATAAGGAAAGACGTGTTTCTAAAAAATGAATATAGATCTGCCGCTTTTCTTCAGCCGATGCAGTATTGGAGATATCTGCAGTCAGCCATTCATCGGGCACTAAGGCTACAATTTCGCGTATACGCTCCGGCGTAAGAATAGCTTTGTATGCTTCATTTACCGCATCCAGTTCGCTCGCATAAGGCAGTAGCACATGGTCTTTTATTTGAACAAAAGGCCGCGCACCTTGTGTAGCCACATTTTGCCACGCATGATGAAAATACAATGCCGCACCATGATCTATCAGCCACAACTCCTGGTGCCAGATAAGCATATTGGTATTAAGAGCAGTGCGGTCAACATTTGTTATTAAATTATCAAGCCATACAATTTGCGAAGCTAATTTCTCATCAATATCATTCACCACCGGATCGTACGTAATAGCGCCGGATAAATAATGCAAAGCCAAGTTGAGACCGGCACTGGCTTTCAGTAAATCCTGTATTTCTTCGTCCGGCTCGGTGCGGCCGTAAGCGGGGTCCAGCGCTGCAAATACAATCTCCGGCACATGCAAGCCAAGCGCACGGGCTATTTCACCACATATCAGTTCTGCGATCAACGCTTTCACACCTTGCCCCGCTCCCCTAAACTTAAGCACATATAAAAAGCCATCATCTGCATCTATGATGGCGGGCAACGAGCCGCCTTCGCGCAAAGGCGTTACATAACGAATAACATTTACGGTGCGTAATTCCAGTCGGCTTTCATTCATACACAACTATTCAATTATTAAAACAGCAATGAAGCATGTGCTTGAAACTTAGGACTTTTTAAGGTTTTAAGAGGTTCGAACCACAAAGGCATAAAGAAAGTTACATAAAGTGTTCTTGTGTCTTTGTGGTTCCAAAAACTTCCGTCCCCTTGCTATGCTTATTCATAAAAGTGCTTACAAAATAAAATGATTTTATAAGCAATTGCATAAAATACTCCATTCCCCAACAACCATCAACTAAAATAGTACACCATAAATAACCATTACATCAAAATGCTCCTTTATAAATCTTTTCCATCTCCTCAAATCTCCGTCTATCTTTGCCCCATGTTGAAGCAAACATTACTCAAAGCAACAGAAGCAGGCGCCGCCGTTATCAAACAATTTTTTGAAGGTGAGTTTAAAATATCTAACAAAGAAGGCGTCAACAACCTGGTAACGGAAGCCGACCATGCAGCGGAGAAAACCATTTTCAAGGTTATCCGCGAAAGCTTTCCGGGGCATTATATCCTCAGTGAAGAAAGTGGTGAAATTATTCAGGAATCGAGCTACAAATGGATTATTGACCCGATTGATGGTACGGTCAATTTTGCCAACAATATTCCCATTTGTGCCGTCTCTATCGGGTTGGAGTATGAAGGGAAAATAATCATGGGCGCGGTGTACAACCCCATTATGAAAGAATTTTTCTTTGCAGAAAAAGGCAACGGCGCTACGTTGAATAACAAGGAGATTTTTGTAAGTCTAAAAACAGAAGTTGCCACCAGCTGCCTCGTTACCGGCTTCCCCTATACTTATCTCGATGCACCTAATGGACCATTACAGGTTTTTGACAGGCTCATTCGCAAAGGTGTACCTGTGCGGCGTTTGGGCAGTGCTGCATTGGATTTGTGCTGGGTGGCAGCGGGACGTTTTGATGGTTTTTATGAGCATAAATTGAATGCGTGGGACAGTGCTGCGGGCTACTTAATTGTAGAAGAAGCAGGTGGCAAAGTAACCGACCTCAAAGGCAACATATACAACCCCTATCAGCCGGGCATTATTGCCACCAATGGCAAAATACATGAGGAGTTGATAAAGTGGGTGAATGGGGAAGTGTGAGATACGATTTACGACTTTTAGGTTAGTATTTTTCTTATGACGAAAGAAGAATTAAAACAAAGAATCAAAAAATTTGCTATCGATTCGGCACATCTTATCCTTTTGTTGCCTTATAATGTTGTAAATAAAAATTATTCAGACCAATTGTGCCGTGCTTCATCTTCTGCAGGTGCAAATTATAGTGCTGCACTTCGGGCAAAATCAACAGCCGATTTTATAAATAAACTAAAGATTGTAGAGGAAGAATTAGATGAATCTTTGTATTTCTTTGAATTGACAGTGGAGTTCAATCCATCGTTTAAAGATAAAATTGATATCATCTACAAAGAAGGCAATGAAATATTATCCATCATTGTAGCTTCGTTAAATACACTGCACAAGCAAATGCAGAACAAATCGTAAATCGTAATTTGTAAATCGTAAATAACCGATGGAAAACACCCGTACCGAAATATCTACCTTAGGTGAGTTTGGCTTGATAGATCATCTTACCAAAAATTTTGAGATACAGAATGCCTCAACTATTGTTGGTATTGGCGATGATGCTGCTGTAATAGATCATTACGGCAAACAAACGGTGATTACTACTGATATGCTGGTGGAAGGCATTCACTTTGATCTGATGTACACACCGCTGAAGCATTTGGGTTATAAAAGTATCATTGTCAACCTGAGTGACATTTATGCGATGAATGCCACGCCTACACAGGTAACGCTGAGCATTGCCTTTAGCAACCGTTTTAGTGTAGAAGCAATGGATGAATTTTATGAAGGCGTATATGCTGCCTGCGAAAAATATGGTGTGGATTTAATTGGTGGCGATACGAGTGCTTCACAAAAAGGTTTTATTATATCGGTTACAGCTATTGGTGAAGTAACACCCGATCAGTTTGTAAAGCGCAACACCGCACAACCCGGCGATTTGATATGTGTAACCGGCTATGTAGGTGGCGCCTTTTTAGGATTGACCTTGCTGGAAAGAGAGAAAAAAATCTTCCTGGAAAACCCGCAAATACAACCCGATCTGGAAGGCGAAGATTATATTGTTGGCCGGATATTAAAGCCCGAAGCCCGGCGCGATATTATCCAGTTTTTTGAGCAAAACAATATAATGCCAACTGCTATGATGGATGTGAGTGATGGCATCAGTAGCGAGGCACTGCACCTGTGCACGCAAAGCAACACCGGCTGCAAGTTGTACGAAGAAAAATTGCCCATACACGAACTTGCAAGAGCCGCCGCTTATAAGTTTGGCTTAGACCCTACCGTTTGTGCATTAAATGGCGGAGAAGATTATGAATTGATTTTTACGCTCAAACAAAGTGATTACGATAAGATAACCCTGAATGAAGAAATAAGTGTAATTGGCTACATGACACCGCCGGAAGAAGGCAAAAAAATAATTACTAAGGGTGGCAATACTTTTGATATTACGGCTCAGGGCTGGAACGCGTTTAAGGGTTGAGCTTTGAGTTTTCGTTATGTTTTAAAGTGCAACAATCAACGTCATTGCGAGCGAAACAATCTGCGGGTAGCTATAAATCAATATAGATAATTTACTTTGGAAGTTTTAACCTGTCATGTTCAGATTACAACCTAAATGGTTTCTTTTGATTTTGCCACAACCCACAGATTGCTTCGCTTCGCTCGCAATGACGAGACAACATACACATCACTTCCCTTTAAACACCGGCTTTCTTTTT
Source organism: Ilyomonas limi (assembly GCF_005233845.1). GTDB lineage: Bacteria > Bacteroidota > Bacteroidia > Chitinophagales > Chitinophagaceae > Ilyomonas > Ilyomonas limi. Next base: position 20,855 of record NZ_SZQL01000004.1, on the reverse strand, counting down.
TCTAAAAAAGCAGTGGCTCCTTCCTGCATATCCGCTGTGCCAAAACATTCGCCAAATCTCTTTGCTTCGTACAAATAACCTTCCTGTGTATTATCAAAATGGTTGATGCAGTCAATAATCTTTTCTACTGCAAGCGGAGATTTTGCAATAATAGTTTGCAATATTTCTTTTGCTTTTGGCAATAGTTCTTCCGGCTCGTACACGTGATTGGCAATGCCTAATTGTAAAGCTTCGCTTGCATCTATCATTCTGCCGGTAAGGATAAGTTCTGTTGCGCGGTTTTTATTGATTAACCGCGTCAGTCGCTGCGTGCCGCCATAGCCGGGAATAATGCCTAAATTAATCTCGGGCTGTCCAAATTTGGCATTGGAAGATGCAATTATAAAATGACAAGCCATTGCCAGTTCGCATCCGCCGCCTAATGCAAAACCATTCACCGCTGCAATGATAACCTTTGAACAATGTTCCATTTTGCTGAAAAGCGTTTGTCCATATTTCGCAAGCGCCTCTCCCGCCGCATCATTTTTCTTTATAAACTCCGAAATATCAGCGCCGGCTATAAATGCTTTGTTGCCCGCCCCGGTAATGATGGCAGCTTTGATGGCATCGTTTGAATAAATTTCCTCAACAACTGTATAGAGTTCATCTATTACCGTGCTGTTTAATGCATTGAGTTTATCAGGACGGTTGATGGTGATGGTGAAAATGCCTTCTTCTAAAGTGGTGAGTAAAGTGGTGTACATGATATAATAGTTTTCATATATACGCCTACAGGGTTCTCCGTCATTACGAGCGAAGCGAAGCCCGCATGATGGCAAACAAGCAATCTGTGGATAGCATAAAATTACTATTAATGGCTTATTTGGAAGTTGATGATAAAGTTTAGCCCTATTTAGAAGATCACCACAGCTGGCTTATTGCGATTGTACTACCATTCACAGGTTGTTTCGTTTCGCCTGCAATGACGAGGCATGCACAGGCGTTGCAGTGAGCGACACACCAATAGCTAAATCTTTATTCAACAGCTCGTCCCACAAAAACAGCCCTTAAAAAACGGCAAGTGCCATTAAACCAAACACACTACTTGCCTATCATACCGTCTACGCTGATGCCGCCGGGGCCACAGAAAAGAATAGCTGCAAATGCAGTAAGAAAAAATATAGCCAGTTCCGACTCTAAGAAATCTTTACCTGCATCGGCACCATATATTATTACCAGCATGGCAATAATAAGCGGAATACAAGCCCAGCGGGTAAACAGCCCGAGCACTATCAGCAGGCTGCAGAAAATTTCTGCAAACAATATAAGTATTAAAGAAAACTTGGGACCAAGGCCCATAAAATTATAAAAAGTATGTTCAAGCGTAGCAAAGTTCATCAGCTTGGCAAAGCCGTGCTTCACCATTAAAACAGCACCGAAGCTTACCCGCAGCAGCAGCATAGCAGTATTAAATGCAGTACTGCTATAGTTGATAGAATTAAAACTATATCTTTTCATTCCACAGGTTTGTACAAAAGTAAAGGTTTATCAATCTTTATCCACAAGCGCGTGCGATTGTTTATGCACATAAGTGAGCAACTAACTTTACGCCGTTTTTTAAATTTTTTAAGAACAGTTATTAAATATTTATTCACAAATGACGTTCACCAAATAATATGAGGCTGAAACCAACACACTTTTTTCTATCCTGCTTGTTATCAGTGAGTATAGTGCAGGTGAATGCGCAGGCAACTAAAGAAAATAATGATCCTGACGCAGAGTTTAAGCTGGCAAAAGAACTGTATATGAAACAGCAGTTTAGCCTGGCTTATCCGCTGTTTGAGGAGTTGCACAACCAAAACAGTTTCAAGCAGAGCAACTATCCTACATCGGAGCAACTGGAGGCAAAATATTATGCCATTGCCTGTGGTTTGCAACTGAACGATGAAACAGCAGTTCCTAAAGCAAAAACATTCACTGAAGTAGAGCACAATGCGCCGCGCGTGCAAATGATGAGCTACCAGTTGGCGGAGTATTATTATCGAAAAAAAGATTTTGAGAATGCCATTGCCTATTACGAAAAAGCAGGCATTGACAACCTAAGCAATACCGAAATTGCCAACATGAAGTTTCATGAAGCATATGGCTATTTTACCATGAAGCGCTTCAGCGAAGCAAAGCCTTTATTTAATTCTATCCGGCAAATACCGGCCGACCCGAATTATATAGATGCCAACTATTATTATGGTTTTATTGCATTTGGCGAAAAGAATTATAAAGAAGCTTTGAATGCATTTAAAGTGGTGCAGGATAAACCTGCTTATCAAAGCATTGTGCCGTATTATGTAACTGAAATTTACTATTTCACCGGCAACCGCGATAGTGCCATTGCTTCGGGCGAAGCGGCCTTAAAACAAGGCAACCAATATTACAATATGCAACTAAAACAGTTGCTTGGCCATGCCTATTTTGATAAAAAGCAGTTTAACAAAGCGCGTCCTTACCTTGAAGATTATGTAAGTAATACACCTAAAGTGAGCCGCGAAGATTTATATGAATTGAGCTACACGTATTATGTAGCGCAGGATTGGAATAAAGCAATTACCGGCTTTAAAGAATTGGGTGGCAAGCAGGATTCGCTGGCACAGAACAGTATGTATTTGCTGGGCGATGCATATTTAAAAACAGGACAAAAACCGAATGCGCGCAGTGCTTTTTTATTTTGTGCATTGAACAGCAGTAATACTACGCAAAAAGAAATTTCCAAGTTTTTATATGCCAAGCTTTCTTATGAATTAGGCTACCAGGATGTGGCATTAACGGAACTGCAAAATTTCCTTGCTACCTACCGCAATTCTGCTTATGCGCCAGAAGCAAAAGAATTGTTGGTAAATGTATTAGCAAACACGAATAATTATAAAGAAGCATTAAGCTTGTTTGAAAGCCTGCATTCGCAAAGCGAAAGTGCTTTGCGCGTGTATCCAAGAATATTATATGGCAGAGCAACAGAATTGATTAATGAGCAGCAGATTGATGCAGCAGATGAACTATTAAACCGCATTTTTACGGCTGATTACAACGAAGCACAACTGCAGCCAACTTACTTCTGGAAAGGCGAATTATCTTTTAGATTGAATGATGCTGATTCTGCCATTTATTATTTTACAACTTACCTGCGCAACCCGGTTACATATGGCGAAGTAAACGCAACTGATGCAAGATATACACTCGGTTATGCGTATATGGATGTGGAAGATTGGGCTGCTGCTCTTAAAAACTTTGAGCAGATAACCACTACTGTTTCTACCGCATCTTCCAACGTACAGCAGGATGCATTTGTAAGGGCTGCAGATTGCAATTTCATGCAAAAAAAATACAGCAAAGCATTGCAGTCTTACGAGAATATTATTGCCTTGAATTTACCTGCTGCTGATTACGCGTATTACCAAAAAGCTATCATTGCCGGTGCTAGCAACCAAAGGACTGAAAAGCTAACCTTGCTGAAGAACTTTGTACAGCGCTATCCTTCTTCTGTATTGGTACCCGATGCAAATATGGAAATGGCAAACACTTACATGGCGAATGAAGAATTTGGGAATGCCATTGCACCGCTTAATGCAATCATTGCAAATAAAAATGCGGTTTCTTTTAAGCCGCAGGCTTACTTAAAACTTGGCGTTTGTTATTTCAATATGGATAACAATGACCAGGCATTGAACAGCTTTAAAACATTAATGTCCGCTTATCCAAGTGCGGATGAAAGTAATGAAGCAATAGAGTATGTAAGAAACATTTTTATCAGCCGCCAACAGCCTAATGAGTTTGTAACTTTTATGCGGCAGAATGGCAAAGATGTAAGCCGCAACGAGCAGGATTCTTTAACTTATACTGCTGCTTACATCAGTTATTCTAATAAGGATTTGGATAATGCGTTAAAAGGCTTTCAGTCTTACCTTTCACAGTTCCCCGATGGTCGCTACGCCATAGATGCCGGCTACTTTGCAGGCACTATTTTCAACGGCAGAAAAGACTACAATAATGCATTAACCTACTATACGGCTGTTGCCGATAAAGCACCCAATAAATATGCAGAGTTTGCAGTGTTGCAGGCTGCAAGGATTTACTATTTTGAGCTAAAGGATTACGCTAAAGCTGAGCAATATTTTGCACAGTTAAAAACCATTGCTACCGGCCAAGATACCAAACTGGAAAGCATGCGCGGCTTATTACGTTGCCAGTACAAGTTGCAGCAGTTTGCAGAGGCAGTGCCTAATGCACAGGATTTGCTTACACAAAAAGGTATAGCAACTGATGATAAAATGATGGCAAACCTGGTGATTGCAAAAAGCTATCAGGCAAACAATCAGTTGAGCGATGCCGTTGCCGCATACAAGTCGGTTGTAGCATTGGGCAAGAGTGAATATGGCGCAGAAGCACGCTACCGCATAGCCGAAATTGCACTGGAACAAGGAGAGCTTAAAAGTGCAGAAAAAGCGGGCTTTGATGTGATTAATAAAGCCGGCTCTTACGATTACTGGATTACCAAAGCTTATATTTTACTGGGCGATGTGTACTACCGCCAGGGCGACTATTTTAATGCCGAAGCTACACTGAAAAGTGTGGTGGAAAATGCCACTGATGATGCACTGAAACAGGAAGCGCAGCAGAAGCTGGACACTGTGGTAAAGGAGAAAAATAAAAACAGTAAAATAGATCAAACTTTAAATCAATAAAAGTTGAAAAAATCATTTATAGCAATAGCCTTATTAGTGTTTTTAGTACAGTTTGCCGATGCGCAGCAACGCAAAAAAACACCTGTAAAAAGGAAAGCAACAACAACCAGACAAGCAGAAAAATCGTCTGCCGATACTACTATCCCCAGCAGAACTGTAACTGTAACTTCTTCGTACAAACCAGAACTGAAACCCGCTGCAAAAGTCAACTTTAGCGCTGCTGCACCACCGGCTGATAGCGTGTTGCCCACACTGCAATATAACGTGCCTTCGCAAAATTTGTTTTTTGCTTATCAGCCTGCTGCATTAAAGCCGTTGGCAGCCGATATAGATACGGCTATGCATTGGGAAAACAGTAATTATGTGAAAGCCGGTTTTGGCAATTACGCCACTCCTTTTTTACAAGCCGGTTTATCTTTTGGAGATGGCAATAAAAGCATTGTAAATGTTCATGCCAAATACATTTCATCTAAAGGCAATATGCCCTTTCAGCAGTACAGCAATGCCGATGTAGATGCAACAGGCATTATCACCAATGGTGTAAATGAATTTACCGGCAAAATATTTTATAACAACAGAACCCGCTACCAGTACGGTTTTCAGCCCGATTCACTACTATTTCCCAAAGATGATTTGCGCAACCGCTTTAATACATTTGGCGCTAAAGTTGGCATGCGCAATAAGACCATCAACAGCATGGGCATCAATTACAATCCCAGCTTGTATATAGATGGTTTTACGGATGGTAAAAACGGTAATGAAACCAATTTGATATTAGACGCCCCGGTATCGAAAGCCTTTGGAGACAACTTCATTTTTAACTTTGGCATTACGGCTAATCTTACAGGTTATAAAAGTGATAGTGCGGGCAAAATCAACAACAACTTGGTATATCTTTCTCCTGCTGTACAATACGGCGCGAATGCCTTTAAAATTGTTGCCGGTATCACGCCATCATGGGATAATAAAGATTTTTACTTACTGCCCAACTTTACAGCCGAAGCTAAAATAAATGAAGAAAAATTTGTGCTGATGGCAGGCTGGACGGGCTATTACAATAAGAATAGTTATGAATCACTTTCGGAGTTTAACCCCTGGCTGCAGCAGCCTAAGTTCTTGAAAAGTACGCGCATTACAGAACAGTATGCAGGCTTTAAAGGTTCTGCCGGCAGCCATGTTACTTACAATGCAAAAGTGTCTTATTTACATCTACGCAACCAGCCGCTGTTTGTAAATGATACCATTACCGGCAAATCGTTTTACATGGTGAATGAAAGCGACATGAAAGATATTCGCCTGCATGGCGAACTGGGTTATACTATCCAGGAAAAATTATCGTTTTTAGCAGGTGCGTCTATCAATAAATACAGCAACTTAACAGATAATGATAAAGCATACGGCTTGCTGCCCATTGACATTAACGGCTCGTTGCGCTGGCAGGTAACGAAGGATGTTTTATTTAAAAGTGATGTGTATTTTTGGGATGGACCACGTTATTTAACCATCAGCAAGGAATTGCGCCGGCTTGACCCTGCATTCGATTTGAATGCCGGTGCGGAAGTAAAGTTAACAGGCAACTTTAGCGCATGGTTGCAGTTTAATAACCTTTTTAATAATAAATATCAGCGCTGGAACCAATATCCGGTATTAGGGTTTAATGTGTTGGGAGGTATAATTTATTCATTTGGTCAAAAAACCGGACAATAATGATTGCATACAGTTTGCGAAATTATTTGAAGCATCATAAAAAATTAAGCCTGCATGGCATTGGCAATTTTGTGCTGGAAGAAACACCGGCACAACTTGATTTCACTGCCAAACTCCTGTATCCGCCAGTAAGTGAAATAAAGTTTGAGCCCGAAAGCCAGCCCAACAACAACCAGTTCTTCAATTTTATTGCGCGCGATTTAAGGGTGGATAAAATCACTTCGGTAAAACTGTACAACGAAGAAATGCACCGTATTAAAGAAGCCCTGGTGAAAGATGGTGAATACAATTTAAGCGGCATTGGCATACTAAGCAGACAACCCGACGATGTGATTTCTTTTATAAAATATGATGCTGATAAAACACCATTACCAGTGATACCTGTAGAGCGCGTCATTCGCCGCGAAGACGTTCATACCATACGTGTGGGTGAAGACGAGCATACTAATAAACACATGGAAGAATTGCTGGCACAGCCGGAAGTGGAAAAGAAGAACTATTGGTGGGTGTATGTAATCATTGCCTTGCTGGTGATAGCCGTTGTTGTGCTGCTGTTTACGATGTAATGATTTTTATTATGACTGGGTGATAACGCTTATAGGATTCAAAGCCCTGCAAGCGTTTTTATTTACTCACAACCACCGCTCACAATTCACCGCTCACAATTAATACCCATTTTCTCTCAATTCAATCATTCATAAATACATTCTGCCCTATTTACCCCAATTAATTGCACCAACATTCGTTAATTTGAGCGTATGCAAATCAGGCGGTACAGCGGAAAAGAACCCATCATTTTTGCGTGGGTCATGGCGCCATATACCATGGCAATGAATACGCTTGTTTTCGGCTCGTGTATCTTCAGCTCTTTTAAAATTTTTGTAGAGAGTTTTATTATTTCAGCCGTTTATTTTGCTTTCATTTATGCAGTATTTGGCACCGTAGCGCTAATGATAAGAAAACGCTTTCCGCAGGATGGCGATCTGTTCAGGCGCATAGCGCTGATGCTGCCCATCTTTTACCTGATGAATATACTGACTGTACAAAGCTTGTACATTCTTTACGAAAGTATCAGTTGGCTTGGGTGCAAACCATTGAGAAGCATGGAATGGTGGACTGTTGGCTTTGGATGCCTTGCCAGTACAATGCTCACCTTTATTAACGAAGCGGCTGCCGGCTGGGACAAGTGGAAAACATCCGTTACCGAAACAGGGCGGCTTCAAAACGCCTACCAAAAAAGCAGATTGCTGAGTCTCAAGCGACAGATAAATCCGCATTTTTTGTTCAATTGTTTCAATACCTTATCAAGCCTCATCAGCGAAGACGGAGATGAGGCAGAACAGTTTTTAGATGAAATGACCAAGGTATATCGCTACCTGTTGAAAGGTGATGAAGATCCGCTGGTGAGTCTGGACGAAGAGCTGAAGTTTATCGACGCGTATTTGTACCTTAATATTACCCGCTTTGGCAGTGCACTCGATGTAGCAATCAATGTAGATGAAAGTAGCCGTTACAGAATGATTGCACCGCTGAGCTTGCAGATAATTCTGGAAAATATTATTTACCGCAATGCTTTCAGCAAAGCTAATCCAGTGCATATTCATATTTATACCAATACACATAATGCGCTGGTAATACATAATACGCTGCAGCCCAAAAACAGCAGCGATGCCATTAACTACGAAGAAGCTTTGGACGATTTGGTCAATAAATATAAGTTGCTTAGCCAAAAGGAAGTGGAGATCTACGAAACGGCAACCCAGCGTGACATTCTTATTCCATTAATTGAAAAAGAAGAGGTACTGGCATGAAATGGAAATGGTCGAAACCGCTGAAAGTACAGGTGTATAGCTTTCTTATTTCCATGCCATTTATTGATGTGGCATTTAATACCGTGCTGTATGATAAGCAACAATGGACCGACTGGAGAGTATGGGTTTTCTCGTATCCGCTCATTTATGCAATTGGTATTGGCTCATGGTACATGCACATTCAGTACGACCATTTTATCCGCCGCTTGTTTCCTTCGTTAAAGCAAACGAAAAAACGGGTGCTCTATAAAATATTTACTAATGTGCTGGTAATGACCCCTTCGGTGCTTTTTATATTCTGGGTGTACGATACTTTTCATATACTTGGCTATCAATTAAACAGCAATGATTTAAAATGGGGTTATCTTATCGGTCTTTCTATAAATGTGATTTTTGATACGCTATGGGAGGTATTATATGTGCTGGAAAAATATAAGGAAAGTCTCACCGAAAAAGAACTAGCCGAACAAACGCATACCGCACATGAGTTTGAGTTGTTAAAAAATCAGGTCAATCCGCATTTTTTGTTCAATTGCTTCAATACACTGTCATCGCTGATACAGGAAGATAAAGAAGAAGCGGAACACTTCTTGGATGAGTTGAGCAAAGTATATCGCTACCTGCTGAAGAATAATGAAGACAGTATGAGTACGCTGGAAAAAGAAGTTGCTTTCATTAGCTCATATTTTCAACTGCTCAAAACGAGGTATGGCGATGCACTGCAGTTGAACATAGATATTGACAAACGCTATTACAAATATCAGGTGCCTTCGCTTAGTTTGCAATTATTGGTAGAGAATGCCGTAAAGCACAATATTGTATCGCGCCAGCAGCCGCTGATAATAGAGATTTTTACTACCGCCGGCAACAAACTGGTAGTGAATAATAACCTTCAGAAAAAGCAGTTGAATAGAAAATCTACCCGGATTGGTTTGAATAACATCCGGTTGAAATATCAGTTGATGGGACAAAAAGGGTTTCAGGTAGTGGAAGGCAAAAGCAACTTTATGGTGGTACTGCCACTGCTATGGAACAATATGAATGATGTGGTGGAGATGAAGGTGTGAATTGTGAATTATGAATCGTAAAAAGTAAGATAATTATTTGTTTATAATGTTGTGGCAAACATAGATGCATACAACAATAATTGTCTGGTTATTTTCTATAATAATATCCAATAACGAAACTTAAAAGCTGCCGCTGCAGGCGGTAAAAGGGTATGAATATTTTAATAGTAGAAGACGAAGATTTAGCCGTAAAGAAGATAAGAAAAACATTGCAGGCAGTAGATGAGCATGCTGTGGTGGCCGGTGTAACAGATAGTATTGAAAGTACCGTATCGTGGCTGCAGCAGAACACGCCACCCGACCTGATATTGATGGACATTGAGCTGGCAGATGGACAAAGCTTTGAAATTTTTAAACTAACTGAAGTAAAAAGTCCTGTGGTATTTACTACTTCGTATGATGAATATGCATTGAAAGCTTTTAAAGTAAACAGCATCGACTACCTGCTGAAACCGGTACAAAAAGAGGAGCTACAGGCAGCCATGGATAAGTATAGAAAATTGAAAGAAACCTATACAGTGCAAGAATCATCATCCGGCAGTGTAAGTCTTGACAAATTGGTAAAAGAACTAAAGGAGAAGCTCCAACCGAAAGAATATCGCAAGCGCTTTTTAGTAAAGTTGGGGCAACGTTTGGTAAGTATCGAAGTAGAAGACATTGCTTACTTTTTTAGCGATGGCCGCCTGAACTTTTTCATGACGCATGACAATAAAAAATTTGTAGTGGACTATACGATGGATGAATTGGAAGATATGATTGATCCGCAGCAATATTTCCGCATCAGCCGCTCATTTTATGTATCGGCAGCAAGCATAGATAAAATTGATGACTACTTTGGCAACCGGCTTATCCTTGGGTTACGCCCTGCACTGGATAAAGAAGCTGTAGTAAGCCGTGAAAAAGTAAGCGATTTCAAAAAATGGATGGGAAAATAGGGGAAAGCTGAAAGCTGCAGACCGTAAGTTGTGCACTTTGAGCTAAGAACAGGTAAAATGTTTCTGCTTAGTGAAATGACAATGCCCATCGCAGCTCAAATTTAATTTGACACTATACTTATCAACTTCATCAGTACACTCTATCAGTATAATCCTTATCCAAAAACAATTCGTGCTTCAGTCCATGTCATTCCTGTTTTCCGATATAGGCAGGCGTGTGCAATAACCCCATTCGCTTACCGCTTTACCAACAGGATAATTCCTACACCTTTATCATCTGCCTGTACCTCCAAACTGCTTTTTAGCATAGCAGTTTTTGCTTTTAAACTCCTGATGGTTTCCTGTACGGTATTGCCGCTGTTCAGTTTTACGCCGGCAGCAAACATATTAAGTTGTACATGACTTTTTACAAAGCTCAACTCAACTAAGATAGTACGTGCGTGCATTTGCGCTGCCAACAGTTGCAAGGTCATTTTATATATGATCATCAGTTCGTGGCGGCGCCGCATATCAGGTTTTAGCTGTATTACTTTGTCATCGTTATTCACCTGTATAGCAGTATTGTACCGATAGCTGATAGTATGCGCAATTTCTTTCATTCGGCTAATGGTGTGCGCCATTGTATCGTTTGCCGGGTCAATGCTCCACAGCATATCGTCCATCGCTTCAATAAGGCTATTGCATTTGTGGTGTATCTCATCTATATAGTTTTTCGATTGCTCTGGTTCCTTATCTGCTTTTATGCGGGCAATTTCGCTCAGTACATTGATGTTTTGCAGTGCATTATTTATCTCTTCGTGCAGGCTGCCGGAGATGTTGCTGCGCATATTTTGCAGTACGGCTTTACGCTTCATACGCTCTCTGTCGAGCCAATATAAAAATGCGATGCCCGCCAGCAACAACAGGCTGTAAAACCACCATGTTTTCCAAAATGGCGCCTGCACCGCTATAGATAAAGTAGTTATTTCGTTGCTAAAGGTATTATTTGCATTTACAGCTTTTATGCTAAAGGTGTAGGTGCCCGGCGGCAAATAACTGTATATTGCCTCATTATTTTTGGCACTAATCCATTCTTTATCCAACCCCTCCAGCTTGTATAAAATGGCATAACTGTTTTGGTAATGTAAAGTAGAAAAAGCAATAGTTATAGAGTTTTGGCTATAAGGCAGTACAATGGCTTTTTGTTTTGCAAGGGAATCTAATGGCAGTGCCTTATTCATCAGCGCAAAACCGGTAATTTTCACGCCGGGCGGCACTGCACCGGTTTGCATTATCTCACCCGGATTAAAAACAATAAAATTATGACTGGTACCCAAAGCTATACGCCCGTCGTTAAGCACAGTTGCAGATGCAGGATTGAAAAAATTATTTTGCAGCCCGTCACTTTCCTCATAGTGTACTACAGCCTTATTTTTCAGGTTGATGCTGAACAAGCCGCTTTGTGTAGTTACCCACAGCAACCCCTGTTTATCTACAACAATATTAGACACTGTGTTGGAAAAAATATCACTATTGACGTTGAAATAACGAATAGTGCTGGTTTTAATATTTAATATATTTAAACCGCCACTTGCAATGATATACAAGCTATCGTTGTATTGCACAATATCATCAGCACCTACCCTCATCAGCCGCCTTGCAGCATCACTTTCGGCCGTGTAGTGCAAAGCAATACTGCCATCGCTTACATTTATTTTATATATACCGTTTTTTTGTGTACATGCCCATATATCGCCCTGCCAATCTATATACAGCCGGTACACGATACTTTGCAGCCGTTGCATGAGGGTAAATGTATTAGCAGCCGCGTCCCATTTTATCAATAATCCCTTTTGTGTGCCCAGCCACAAATTGCCCTTTTTATCTTCGGCTATTTGCCGGATAGTGCTGTTTTCAAAAACCGGCAGCTGCAACTTGTCTGTTTGCTGTTTTGTGTTGGTATGAATAATAAACAAGCTGCCATCTTGATGACCGCTCCAAATATCACCATTGGCACGCTGATGAGTACACCAGGTAAACAGGTTGCTTTTTTTAAACGAGGCATCCACATACAACAAGTGTTTTGGTTCGAGGCTGCTGTCGTAAGAGAAAATACCACTCCCCCAGGTGCTCACCAGTATATCACCGGTTCGTGCTTGTATAATGTCTGTAACATCGGGGGTATAAAGCGAGTCTTTGCCGGGGCGTTTAAGGCTAATGGTACGAAACAGTTGTGCCGATGGATTAAAGCGATACAAGCCTTTGTTAGTGCAAACCCAAATGTTTTTTTCACGGTCTTCATACAGTTGATATATCATATCGTAGTGAATGCTGTACTCACCCGGCAAATCGTTTTTAAATACCTTGAAATTATTTGCTTTGTTGTTGAAGGTAGCCAACAGGTTGTAGCCGGTAAACCATAAAGTGCCATCCTTTAGTTCTTGTATGCCATCTATTTCGTAATATACATAACGCAACAGCTTTCCTAAAGCCACTTCCCGGTGCTCCTGCTGCTTTGTATAAAGATTAAAGCTGTAAACAGATAAACCCGACGGTGGCCACGATACGATCCAAAACCTACCCTTGCTGTCCAAATAAGGGTACGATGTATGCGTTAGCGCAGCATACTGATTTATTACTACATCGTTATCGTTGTTATGGTTGCGGTAAGAAAGCGTTTTGGTTTTGGGATTAAATTTTACTAATCCGGAATCGCAGGCTATCCAGTAATTATGCTGTTGCTCGTCCTGAAATAACCATACGGCATGCCACTTTGAAGGTAATGGAACCAAGACATTATCAGCAGAAAAAGTATTTGCAGCTTCATCAAACTGGAGTAAAGGCTCGCCAGATAACCGCAGAAAAACATTTCCCGTATCATCTATAAATAAATGCCCCTCTGCTTTTTTAATTGCACTAGTGCTCACTGCCACATGCACCGGATGAAATGTAAAATCAATAGTATTAAAATAACCCACATCATTATCATCGCACAGGAGCCACAGCCGGTTTTTGGTATCCATTTGCATGAATAATATTTTGTTGCCGGGTATGGTTGTAGTATCATCTGCCCTGTGCCGAAAGGTAAGCAGGCGTGAACCATCGTACCGCTGCAATCCATTTAGCGTAGCTATCCAGATGAAGCCCTCTTTATCCTGCTGCACAGCTATTACATCGTTGGAGGCCACGCCCTCGCGGGTGCCAATGTGAGAAAAAAGATATTCCTGTTGTGCCACTACACCGAGGGTACAGACAAACAAAAAAAAGAATACAACCAGTTGATGTTTAAGGAAAATCATGCGCGACCAAATATAAAATACATCCACTGCATTTCACTACAATTCATACAAGCCAATCAACAGTCAGTTATATATTTTTGCCAGTTGATTTATTAAGCGTTGGGGAATAATTGGTAAATGGCAAAAAACCGCTAAAAGTTTACTGCATCAAATCCTAAGTTTTAAGCGAAGATTTGTTTTACCTGTATATTTTATACCGTTTTCTGCGGTAAAGAATATTTGGTAGTGTTTTCAAATGTATGATAATATGTGTTAAATGCTTTACAGCAGTTGGCAAAAGGAATATATCAACATCCCATCATACATTTGAAAACACTACTGAATGTTTTAACGAAGCAGTTAAGAATATAACAATTTACTGATATATTTGCCGGCAAGTACCACCATAACAGCAACAGATGGAGTGCAGGATAAAACAGCAGCCATAACTGAGCTAAAGAATAAAACCGTATGACGAAGTTTATTGTGTTTACTACCCCAAGAACAGGCTCTACTTTATTAGTAAAATCGCTCGATACGCACCCCGAAATATTTTGTGCAGGTGAAGTATTCCTGCTGGGGGGCACCAGCTTTCATGGTGAATGTAGCTTCCGTTTCTGGAAATTACCCGTATCTAACAAGCTGATTTATATGCTGAACTTCCCCAATATGTGGCTGAATCTGAAATCTTTTCTCAACAGGTTTTTTACTGCCAGGAATGGTGAACATGCAAAAGGATTCAAACTCATGCATTTTCAAACGGCTTACTTACCCGGCATTATTGATTACATTAAAAAAAATGATGTAAAGGTTATTTTGCTCCTGCGCGAAAATTTATTGAAGAATACCTTATCAGATCTTAGAGCAAGGCATACCGGCATTTATCACAACAATGGAAAAACCACGGAGAAGTTGCCTAAGTTTCATGTAGATACAACTATGCTCGGCAAAAAAATGGCAGACATAAACAGCATTAACAAGCAGCTTGAACAAACAACGGCATCTATGAACAGGCTTACAATTGCGTATGAAGATTTTGATAACTGGGATGCCACGATAAGTAAGATTCTAAACTTTATTAATGTAAAAGATATACCCTTAGCGCCGGTCTCCAAAAAATTAAACCCCAGTAAGCTGGAAGATATGATAGAAAACTATGATGAAATGAAGAACTGGTTACAGCAAAACAAGTACGCGCATTTTTTGGATTAAGAGACTGTTTAAAAATACCTCTTTATCCAAAAAGTTGCAAAGGCATAAAGAAGGGTAAAGATTACTTTGCATAACGTCCTTTCTTTGAAACTATAAATGCAAATAATTTTAAGTAAACCAGCCTTGCATTTAATGGAATAACATCAGCTACTGTAACAGTTAGCAACATTGCTATTTGCTCCAAAAATAAAGTGCCATGCCGCTCAGCGGCATGGCACTTACAATTTACCATTTAAAAACTACTTTTCAGGTTCCATTTTGGGCGGCTCCATTGCGGCTGTATCCATATCCTCCGGTTTTGGTGCACCAAAAGTATCATCATTCATACCATTCATTTCTTTCATCTCGCCTATCGTATTTGCTACCGTACCAAAATAACGGCTAAGTGCAGCCAGGCTGTTTTCTTTTTCATTTACCAGGCGCAATTCAAGGCGCCCTTTTACAGAGTTGCCATTGATGTTCTCGCTGGTAATAATGGCATCTCTAAAAGTTTGTTTTGCACTGTTCATCATTGGCTGGCCGGTAGTATCGGGCGGAATGGCATTGAGCATAGAAGTAATATCCGCATAAAAAGCCATGGCATTTCCCCTTGCTTTGTCTTCAATACCTTGCGGCAGTACTACTTTGCCGGTGCCGGCTTTGTATTGCTGTAATAAAGCTGCATCCGAAGCCACGATCAGGTTTTTAGCATCGGCATTCATTACATAACCATCGGCTGTACCTTCTGCCATTTCTTTCAGCATATACTGACCATCTTTTTGCACCATAATTCCTTTCGCCGCCAAACCTGCCACCACTTTATCGTACGATGCTTTATCGCCAATAGCTGCATTGATAAGCATCTTGACAGCTGGTTGTTTATATTTAATACCAGGATATTCCGGACTGGCTTTTTCTTCTACACCAAAGTTGGAAAAAATAATAGCAAAATCGCCCTTAAACGCTCTTATTACATCATCTACCGTAAAGCCAAACTGCTGCAACCCCTGATTGGCAGTGGTGGTAACGCCAGCTATGTTCATAACAGCAGTAAGCAGCCTGGGATCGAACGAAAACACCGCAAAGCCGTTCACTGCACCGGGATAATGATCTACCATATCCATGTTCACTTTTGAGCCGGTATATTTCTTAAGTGTATCAGCAAGCATATCATTCATATATGCTTTTGAATCCATCACCACTCTGCCATCTTCAAAATTGATAGTGCTGGCGCTGTATAAATCTTTTAGCAAATCTGAAGCTTTACTCATACCCAGCATAGGTATAGTAGCCAAAGCAGCATTGGAAGAAGTGAACAAATGCATATCGGCTTTTTCTTTTGCCGCATCTTTAAAGGCATCTACCGAAGCAATGGAAGCATCTTCCTTTTGGGTGAAATAGGTAGTGAGTGCTTTTTGCGAAGCACCAAAATCATCGCTGTTCATTTCGCCGCTTTGCATATTCATGCTGGTTGCTTTGGTTATGATAGCGGCATCATCGTTCCAGCCGGCAACAAAACCCTCCTTCAGGTTGGCATACGAGTAGCCGCTTGCTTTTTGAAATTGTACCGAAGGCATTTTTTTCTTCAAAAAAGCTTCAAAATCCGAAGTACTGCGCAAAGCGCCAACAAAACCCAATACCGAGTTTTGTCCGCTCATAATAGAGCCTGCCTGCTGTGCAAACAGGTACACATCTGCATCCATGTCAATACCCGAATTTTTAATATCTTCCATCGTCCACCGCATCGTGCTGTCATCAGAAGCAGCTTTCATAATGGAATCAATATTCACGTGATTGTTGTTCAGCTTATCAAACAACTGTTTGGGGTTGATGCTGAACACGGCACTCGCATCTTTGGGTATATATTGCGTTTGCTTAGGCGCTTTCTTAGAACAGGAAGAAATCAAAATGACTATCAGGAAAAGAAAAGTGCCGTAGCGGCAAGCTGTTTTCGTCATAAATAGTAGTTTTTTAAGTAAGCGAAAATATTGTTTTCTCTATTTGGAATAAAGTTATTGTAAAATAAACGGATGAAAGGAAAATAGAGTGGACAGATGATAGATGACCATGTACAGCGGGAGCAGTAAGTTTAAGGGCTTACGAGTTTGATAGTTTACGGATCGCATAAACTCCAAAGTCCTGAAGAAATCTGAGTCAGCCGGTAAAAGCAGGGTTACGCAAATGAATTTTATTAAATAAATGCTTTGCGTTTTCACGCCTTAACGGTTACATTTTTCCATTCAATTTACAAACTCATACACAATGGAACCTGTAAACTTTCAAACATGCTCCTTGTCATTTTGTATCTTAAAAGCTTACATCTTAATATTCCATTTTTCTCAAACTGGGCGCTTTAAACCAGGTAATAATTACTACCAATAAAGTCATACAGCCGCCAAACACTACGGATGGCACTACGCCCATCAACTTTGCCGTTACACCACTTTCAAACTGGCCTAATTCGTTGCTGCTATTGATAAACATACTGTTTACACTCAACACACGGCCACGCATATTATCCGGCGTTTTCAACTGCGAAATAGTACCACGCACCACCACGCTGACGCCATCCAGCATACCGCTTATCATTAATGCAAAAAAGGATAACCAGAACCATTTGGATACGGCAAAAACGATGATACAAATACCAAACCCTGCCACGGCATACATTAGTTTACTGCCTTGCCTGCGTTTTAGGGGAAATAAGGTAATGAGAATAACAATTGATATCGCCCCCATATCCGAAGCCCCGTTGAGAAAGCCAAAGCCTTGCGGACCAACCTTCAATATATCTCTTGCATATACCGGTACCATTGCTACCGCACCGCCAAACAATACGGCAAACAAATCGAGCGAAATAGCACCGAGCAGTTCTTTTGTTTTATATACGAATACCAGCCCTTCCCGCACGCTCTCCCAGGTGCGCTTTTCACTACGCTCGTTTAACGGTGGTTTTTTATGTAACCGAAAAAGGCATAAAAAGGAAACAATCAGCATAAAAACAATAACTGCCAGCGTACCGGTAATGCCAAAACCGGCAATTAAAAATCCGCCAATCGCATGTCCCATCACCGAGGCGGACATATATGCGCCCTGGCTCCAGGTAGTAGCATTTTGCAGCAACGCTCTGGGCACTATGATAGCTACCAGCACACTAAAAGTAGGCCCACCAAATGAGCGTACAATACCAGTACAAAAAATAACTGCATAAATACAGGCGGCAATGTTGTGATTGCTTAAATGCTGTGCCGTAAAATGCGTGGATAAAAAGAAGAAAATAGCGGCTGCCAATGCGTATAAGCCAATACAGGTAAGCAGGAGTTTCCGCTTTTCGCTCAGGTCTATAATATGCCCGGCATAGAGCGCCATGCTTACCGCCGGTATTACTTCCGAAAGACCAATGAGACCAATTGCAAACGGGTCGTTGGTGAGGTTGTAGATCCACCAGCCCATAACGGTGGTAAGCATGCGGATAGCGAAGGTAAAAGTAAACCTGCCCATCAGCAGGTTGCGATATTCGATAATATTTACAGATGCAAACGGATTGTATTTAGTAATTGGTTCAGCCATGCTGTTGGTTAAGGTTATTCAAATGCGGATGCCAGTCTGGAGTTACTGGTAGCCGGTATCTGGCAACTGGAAACATCTATTCAAACTCCAAATAAAACTGGTCTCCTGCAAAGCCATCATGCAGTACATTCAGCACTGCCTGCAGGTGCGTTTCGTCGCTCAAAAAATCGGCATTGGAAGCATCGATAAAAATGGTTTTTATCCCGCATTGCCTGATGTAATTCATATAGGTTTCTTGTATATTCAACAGGTAACTGTCGGGTATTTGTTGCTCGTACGAGCGGTTGCGCCGCTTAATGTTTGCCTGCAGCCTGCTTACCGGGCTGTGCAGATAAATAAGCAAATCCGGAAAAATGAGTTGCTGCTCCATAATATCAAACAGCTTTTGGTAGAGTTTAAACTCTTCTTCGGGCAAGTTGACTTTGGCAAAAAGCAGGCATTTGGTAAAGAGGTAATCTGACACCGTAATACTGTGAAATAAATCGGTGGTATGCAGCATATCTTTTTGCTGCTTAAACCGTTCTGCCATAAAAAACAGTTCCAGCGGAAAGGCGTACTGCTTTGGATTTTCGTAAAACTTAGGTAGAAAAGGATTATCGGCAAACTCTTCCAGTATCAGTCTTGCATTCAGTCTTTTTGCCAGCAGGTGCGCCAGCGTGGTTTTGCCGGCTCCAATGTTTCCTTCTATGGTAATGTAATGGTATTGCATTCAGGAGCATCAAAAATAGTAGCTTTTTGGGTTTGAATGGTAGAGAGAGATGGTAAAAAAGGAACAGGCTGGTAAATGGGGGTTGAATTGCCATTTAATTGTTCCGGTAAGAACAATACGATTAGCAATAGTTACGCAAATGCGCCGGCTGTCGGATGGACTTGCGCAATCCGTTAGTTAGGGTTGCGTATATTTGGGAGTTGGCTGTAAGCTGACACAGTCTTCAAAATGACACAATCACTTCAAGACATATTCACCTTAGAGGACAACGAACGGTTTGACGAGGCTTTTGATACTTACAGTAAACTTTATAATCAGAATAAAAATGACTACAAGGTCTGGAAGCACTTTTATTTCTTTTTGTGGTCAGTCATCGAAGATGCGCCGAGTAGCTTCCATGACAAAGTAAACTTGCGACACTTGCTGCAAATAATGTTTGACGAAGGCAAGAAAACTTTTGCAGGCAATGCCGATTTCAATTTCATTGCAGGGTACACGGTCTCAATATTTCCTTATGAGTATGGCGACTACGACGACTTGGAGAAAGAAGGAAAACAGATGCTTTTCAAAGCTGTACAACTTCAGCCTGACAATTTAATTTACAGAATGGTTTATTTAGGCAGCATTTCAAATGTGACCAACAATTATACAGACAAGCAGAGATTGACGCAGCACAAAAAGTGTTAGAGACATTTAGTGGGACTGGTGCTTTGAATAAATATTTCAGACAGGTATTATATCGGCTGGACAAACAAGTCTACCGCTAACAGGGGTTTGCTAATATACCGGCTCACGAACAAAGGCTAAACAATAGAACACTATCCAACTTTATTAATAAATTTAAGCTGACGGAATGCTAATGCCGGTACATCGGCAAGCCCTAATCCATTAGCGGCAATATAGTCACAACTTCAAAAAATCAAAAAATGAAACAATTCACAATTTTAATTTTGGTTTTTATCTCCTGCTTCGCCACATACGGGCAAGTAAAAATTAATCCTAACGGAAAGTTCTTTAACTATAATGGGACCAAAATTTATTATGAAGATACCGGTAACGGAGAACCTCTTTTATTACTCCATAGTTTTTTTGGAACTGCTGACCATTGGAAGCCTTATGTAGAGACCTACTCAAAACAGTTTAGAACGATTGCCGTTGACATGATGGGGCATGGACGCTCTGATATTTATAGGGAAGACGATTTCAATTTTAAGCATGGAGACTATGCGAAAATTATTCTTGCCCTGTTGGACTCGTTGAAACTAAACAAAGTGAATGCAATTGGCGCAAGCAGCGGAGGCATGACGCTACTACATCTTAGTATAATGCAGCCGGAGAGATTCAAATCTGTTATTGCAATCGGGGCACAAATTTATTTTAGTAAGTACACAAGAGAGTGGGTAACAAAAAATGGACTGAATCAATTTATGCAATGGGCCGCGCCACACGGCCCAGAAAAACAGGTGTATTTGGCAAAGGCGTTCTGGCAGAACTTAACCCTTTATGGAGACCCTTCCTTTACTCCGGATATTTTGAGTACGATAAAGGCTAAATGGTTGGTTGTACAAGGAGATAATGACGAGGCTGTTCCGTTACAGCAAGCGTTAGAAATGCATCAATACATACCCAACAGCCGGCTTTGGATTATTCCTAACGGAGGACATTTACCACACCTGAACGCCGATTTTCAATCTGAGTTTTTAAAGGTCTCACTCGAGTTTTTGAATGGAAAGTGGGACAAGAAAGATTAATTGCACTGCCGCTAACAAAAGTATCCTATGTAAAGCGGTTTTCGAGGGGTGATATGTGAATAAAGGTACTACATAAAGAGATAGATTTAGTACGCTGTGGATTTACATGATTGAATATTCTTCAGCTCATAGATGTTACTACAGC
>NZ_SZQL01000039.1 GCF_005233845.1 Ilyomonas limi | reverse complement strand
TGTCTGCCGGCTGTCCTGATTACAATTCCTGCTGCATTGGATGGTTGCCTGCTCTCTGCCGGCTGTCGCCTGAGGCAAAACGTCCCGCAATCTATTACCCTGTTGCCAAAAATTACGCATAACGTTCATCGGCTTGGCGAAGGCAGGGAAATAGAATTGCGTCTGCCTCCACTTGCACCAAAGATGATTAAAGATAAAAAGTTTAGCCCATGTTATTCAGCCCTGCTTTTGCCAAACCGCTGTTGCACGCCGTTTGAGTCATTTGCTTTTTCTAAGATGTCTTTTAAAAGTTGTCGAATATCGATCACCAAACTTTATAATTGTTATGTCATCATATGATAGCGTTGTTGGTTTATCGTCAAGCTTCCCTGTTGGGTCATAATACTGAACGCCTACTTTGTCTTTGGTAACTCGCTTTATTGGTCCGATAACAAAATCAGGATCATCCTTGTCTTCACACTCAATCACTACGTGGTAATCCAGTTTCTTTAAGTCTGAAAATAATTCGTGCCAGGATTTTAATGATAATGATTGATTAAAGCCATACTGTGTGTCCAGCAATCCTTCCTCTTTGTATATCCTTTTAAAAGTCTTATCGTAGTTGTTACAGCGGATGCTGTCAAACCTGTCCTTTGGAATGATGGCATAGCCGTCAAGCATAAATTCATTGTCAACCTGAAGTAAAATAAACTGCCTAGTTATAGCTAACATGAAACCGGAAATATTTTCTTCTCTGTCTTTAAAAGTCCTATTGATTTTTATAAAGTCTTTTTTGTCAATATGCTTTTGTAGCATAATGTCATAGTCCTTGATTTTGTCCTTTCTGTCTGTCATAAAGAGATGGCTGAATTAATGGCGTGCAACGTTGGACGGCTTTGCGATGGGCTGGGAATAGCGACTGGTCAGACCGGAACAAATGCCGAACAACGATAAACAACACAATTTAACAAGCAGTCGCTGATTAGCGTTATGTCAGACGAAACTAAAGTTGAAAAAAGTACAAATGCTGATGGCAATTCCGTCAGCCAGCCTATTGCAAAACCGAATGTTGTATGCCGGCTTTTTTCTGTCAATATTGATGGAACACCGTCACAAGTTCTCAAAGCTGTTGATACGTCTATTCGTGTCAGCATTGATGAGTTTTACAATCAATTTGCTATGATGTTTGGCGGGAACGACTTGTCAACAACCAATTCTATTAAGTCATAGTTTTTGTCATAATCTTTTGTTACGGCTTCAAAGTTTTTCATAAACAAAGTTTTAGCTTCTCCATTGAATTTAGAAGCTGCGAAAAGTGCTCTTTGTTTGTCTTTTTTTAAATCAATGAACATCATGCCGAGTTCATTATTGGTGTCAGTAATAACAGTCCCAATATAACGTCCGGCTTGAAATATTAAACCAACTATGTCTTTTGTGTCTTTGATATTTGTTATTTTAATTCGGTTTGCATTTTCTAACATCATTGCATGGTTGGTGGTATATCCCATTGTTTTGTCGGCATTAAGTTGTTCAACAAAAATTTTTACACTCATGTCATGTCTATTTTATCAAGATAAAAGTTTTGAATTTAGAACCGTCAAGTAAGCTGGCATACAACGTTCGGGCTTTCTGCTGTGCTGATATTCTGTGTTACTTCAGCCCGGCACTGTCGCTGAGTAAAGATAGAAAGCCGAGGTTACATTCCAAAGCTCGGTTATGTTCGTTCAGCTGGGACTGCAGCTGATCAGCGATATGTCGATCAGGATATATTCTAAAGCCAGCATAGCAGAAAGCCCCATGTTAGGTGCCGTTTTTCATTCGAAGGGCAAAAGTTTCGTAGAGAGAATCGCCTTTAGTCTTTCATATGAGTCGTCCCCTAGTTCTAATCTAGAACAAGCAATTGCCTCATAAAAAGATTTAGGTATCAAGTAAAGTGAATCGTTAAACTCTGTATAGTAATTATAATAATTCCACTTGATATTAGTATTATACATATCTGTCGAAATTGAAATTTGGTCATCATCAAACGATAGAAAGTAGTATTGGTCATTTTTCGATAGGTTCAACAGAGTTTTTCTTTTCCAGGCATTCCTCTTTAGAAATTTAATAAGGATGGGAATTGAAAGTCCAATAGCTAAAAAAACTGCTAATGCGGTAAGAGACAAGAGAACTCCTTTAAGAACAACTAGATTATCTCTTGTTAGATATGAAAAAGGAACAATAAAACAAATCCAACCGAGAAGATAAAGTGCCGGTTTTTTAAAATTGCCAAACGAAGCGATAAACTCTTGTTTTATTAAATACTCAAGTTGTGCTTTCACGCTTGATGAATTATATGCTATTTTGATGGGTTGCATATTTCCTTTAAAATGGCACCTAACACAAATATTACGCGAACTTTCAATTCCTCCAAAATATTTTACACTATTGATAATCAATTCGCTTCCATTCGCTTTTTTTATTTATTGGGTTCGGCAATGCAAATTACCAATCTATTTCTTCTCTTTCCCATAGATCATCCAGGGTACTTACTATGTTTAGCAATTTTTCTTTTTTCACATGCATGTATCGTTCGGTGTATGTATATTGAAGTGTCCCAACAGATCTTTCATGTAGCGGATATCAATACCTTTTTCCAGTAAATGCGTTGCAAAGCTGTGGTGCGGCTGTGAAATCCAACTTCCTTTTGTATACCTGCCTTTTGTTTAGCTATCTGAAACACCTTTTGAGCACTGCACTCCTGATACTTAGTTCCCCGATGCTGACCTTCAAACAAATAAATTAACAGCTTAGGTTGCACATCCTTATATAGTACTTCTATGATATATCCAGCAATACCGGCTCAGCCCGACATAACGGTCTTTTTCACCTTTACTTTCTTCTATATACAACTGCCTGTAGCTGCGATCAATATATTTCAATTGCAGGCTTAACCACCTCACTTACCCGCAGCCCTGCACTATAGGCAGTAAATAAAATGGCTTGATGCTTCTAATAGGTGATGGCATTAAACAACCTGCGTAGTTCCTCTTCTCCTAATACCTTTGGTAATACCAGCTGCTTTTTAGGCCGGGAATTTGCCAAAAGAACTGCTCCCGCCCCAATACCTGCTCGTAATAAAATTTTAGGGCATTGATACGACTGTGCAAAGTGTTTTCACTCAACCCTAAAGTATGATAACAGTACTTAAGGTAATCCTTGATCCGATCTACGGTAAACGCATCTGCTTTATGCGCTTTTATGGTTTGCAAAAAGCATTCATTTATTCAGATAAGTTTTGATAGTGCTTTCAGTTGCAGGTGCTGCCGAATAGCAGGTAGTACCTTAACATTAGCAGCCGGCATATTGCCAGCAGATAGCTTTGCATTGGCAGATAAAAGCAGTTTATCGGTATTAGGTGCACTTTATTAATGCTTTCCGATAATATCTTACCTGTAACTGCCTTTTTGCATCATGACGGAAGATGTATTTGGGGGCTGGCTGTTTTTAAAACATTACTGCATAGTAGTGGTTTGCAGCCGGCAGGGGAATATAAGGCATAATAAACAGTAGCATAATTCTCTCTGGAAAGCGGTAAATACCAGCACTTGTTTGTCTGGCTCCAGCGGGCATTTGGCAGGTTCTTTATTACGGAAGTGACTTTCGTATTTCGCTTAAATAGAATAGCTATTTACAGGTTACCCCGGTGGTGTAAAAGCTGTACTGTTACAGTAATTGTTGTATCTATTAATTAATGTCGGTTTAAGTGGAACGTTCTACCATCTCTGCTGTTTAATTGCCAGCTTTGAAATGCCAAAATACATTTTTCCTGCAGGGCGCAAATGTATCATACCAAAAATTAAAGTTTCGCTGTCCTACAATTGAGTATCCATTCAATAACCAGATAATAACTTGATTGTTTCTTTTACACTATAGTTGGAAACAGCAAAAGAAAAGTAATGCTGATGAAAAAAAAAGCAGTCAATTATCCGCATTTTCTGGAGCACCCAAAGTACTATAGATTCCAGCTTTCAGAATAACCTCATTAAAAAATATGGTCTTACTATAGTTTACAAACCTGTTTTTTATTCTAGCAATTAAAATTACAGAGAGGCAACAGTACCACAACGCTTATCCTTAATTTTATTTTCCTTCCAGAGGTGATACAGACCTGAGTGAATGTTCTATCGACTGCACGTTCTCGCCGGCGAAAAAGGGGGTTACTTGTGGGAAGATTAAAAGGGGCAAAGTCACCAGGATTATGGCAATCACAGATGCAGTTGGTGCTGTTTTATCTGTCTCAATTGGGCATGCCAGCCCTTATGAAATCACTTTAGCAGAACGTACACTGGAAGAATGTTTTATGGATGAATTTCCGCAGAGGCTCATTAGTGATAAAGCATACGATAGTAATCAGCTGGATGCGCAATTTGGGCAAAGCAGAGCATTAAAATGACTGCATCATATAAATTCAACCGCAAGAAGAAAAAAAGCAGGATGGACGTAAACTCAGAAGGCACAAACGAATATAGAAAGTGGAGCGTCTCTTTGTCTGGCTGTTTAACTACAAAAGTTGCATTGTAAGGTACGAATACAAAGAACAAAACTTTAAAGTTATTATCCTCTTTGCCTGCATTATGATCCTCCTTAAATCCTTCTTCTATTTATGAGATTGCTTCCAGTAAGATTTGAGGTTTCAGGTGGCCTGAAAACAGAATTGTGTTGGTGAGAAGCCACTAAAACGATTGTTCATGAGATCATTTATTGATCCCTTCTCTAAATGAATATTACGATTCACTACCTCAAAATTCATAGTCAAGCGACATATAACATTTTAAATTTAAGGACCTATCAGCCTAAAATACATTAAGAAAATACTTTTATAAATATTATTTTGCTTAATCGATTAAGTACCTATATTTGAAGAGAATTAAAAAAGTTCCTTTTTTTTAAATATTTGCTTAAACGATTAAGTAAGACTTGCCATGATCTATTTGCTGCCAATGATGCACTCTAAAGGTAAACTTCAGTCCAAATTTTCGCACTGCTATTTCAGTGGCTTAATGGTTTTGAAGAAAACATAATTTTAATCATCGCTTTCCCAATATTTTATCTTTTAATAATTTTTTTAACGATTGCCTGGTAATACCATTCAACTACGCGCGATCCAGGTGATTATTTGCCTATAATAACATTTCAACAAACAAAAAACAATGCTATGCGGTCACATTTAAAAAAAATGCAACCAGCACTTACGTGCATGACACATTTGAAAACGCTTGTATTTAAAAGAAAAAGCCTTTTGATTTTCTTATTCTGCTACCTCGGTTTCGCAACTGAAATGATTGCTCAACAACAGACTGTAAGAGGAAAGGTAACCGATGAAAAATCTTTACCATTAGATGGTGCCTCTGTAAAAGTTTCAGGAAGCCGAACTGGTGTTACAACAGATGCCAGTGGAAACTTTACTATCAAAGCAGCGAAAGGACAAGTATTAGTTATCAGTTATATTGGTATGGCTGATGAACAAGTTACTGTTGGTGATAACACTAATATTAGCGTTGTCTTAAAAGATCAGGGCGGGACTAATTTAAATGATGTAGTGGTGGTAGGATATGGAACACAAGCAAAAAAAGATTTGACCGGATCTATTGGTGTCGTATCTCAATCGAAGATGCAAGATCAGGCAACTGTTGGAATTGGTCAAAATCTTCAGGGTAAGCTTGCCGGTGTTCAGATAATCCAAAATGATGGCACTCCATATGCTGGTACGCAAATCAGAATAAGGGGAACAGGTTCTTTTGGAGCATCAAGTAATCCGCTTATAGTTATTGATGGAATGATTACTAATGATGGACTATCAAACCTTAACCCTAATGATGTTGAAAACATAACGGTTCTTAAAGATGCTGCTTCTGCTGCGATATATGGATCAAGGGGCGCGAACGGTGTAGTGATTATTACAACTAAGAAGGGAAATTTTGAATCACCGATGAAAGTGAATTTATCCAGCTATGCAGGTATAGATCAAATACGCTATAAGATACCTACATTAACTGCAAAGCAATATGCCGTTCAGGTGAATGATTATTATGGTGCAGCTAATTTGCCAGTGCCTTTTACACAAGAAGAAATTGATTCTTACGGCAAAGGAACGAATTGGGTTGATGAAATAACGCAATCAGGATTTAAGCAGAATTATGCTTTGTCAATTTATGGAGGAACAAAAAACAATGCTTATGCTATAACGGCAAATTATTTTGATGGAAAAGGCGTTATAAAAAATACTGATTTTAAGCGGGGTAATGTTAAGATAAGCAATGATACCCGCATTTTGCCAAACCTGAAATTAGGTATAAGCCTTAATGTAAATTATGGAGTTTCCAATAATACCGATTGGGGACAGGCAATTGATCGTGCATTAATATTTCCACCTACCGAACCGGTTTACGATGCAAATGGTGATTATAGTGCCGCCATACATAACGGCGAACCTGTTACTATGCTAAATCCTTTAATTGCCGTAAATCTGTGGACGTATAAGCAAACCTGGAAAAAACTATTAGGAACAACTTATTTAGAATGGGATATTCTCAAAGATTTGAAATTCAAAACTTCATTCAATGCAGAATATTATGGTTGGAACCAAGATCATTTTATACCTTCTTACACTTTCGGTCCTAAAGGATTGATAGGCGATCATCCAATCGCTGAGTTGTATGAAGATCAGAATGAAAATATCAATTATGAGTTTGATAATATTCTTACTTACACAAAGCGGATTAATAACGTTCATAATATAACGGTTATGGCTGGCTATACCTACCAGCAAACCAATGGATCGAACTTAAGTGCATCAAGAAATGACTTTTTGAATAATGATCCAAACATGCAGGTGATAGATGCCGGCAACAGTAATATTAGGAATGGCGGATCAAAATATTCATGGGCTATCCAATCTTATCTCGGGCGTATCAATTACGGTTATAAAGACAAATATTTATTGAGCGCCAGCTTAAGAGAAGATCAAACTTCGCGTATATCTAAAGACAACAGAACCGGCTTGTTTCCGGGCGCTTCAGCGGGCTGGGTTATTTCAAAAGAGAGGTTTTTTGAAAATGTACGTGTAGTAAATAATTTAAAGCTACGTGCTAGCTGGGGCATACTGGGCAATCAGGATATCGGAATATATCCTTATCAAACTACGCTTAATTCTACCGGTTTATATTATCCATTTGGTTCGGGCGGTGAAGGAGCTACCTATACTGGCGTTGGCCCAACAAGCCTGGGAAATCCGAATATACGTTGGGAGAAAACAACAACGTATGGTGCCGGTTTGGAAGCTTCATTCTTAAATAACAGGTTAAATTTTATTGCAGACTATTATAAAAGAAATACTTCCGATATTCTTGTTCGGGTTCCTTTGCTTGCAACTTCAGGAGTTAATAATGCTCCTTATCAAAATGCAGGTAGTGTCTCAAACACTGGTATTGAATTAACTTTAAGTTATGCTGATCAGATCGGCAAATCTTTTAAATATGATGTTAGCGTTAACTGGACTCATAACAAAAACATCGTTACAAAAGTACCATCTCCTATTATAAATAACTTTAGCCAAACCATAGAAGGGCAATCCATCAATGAATGGTACGGTTATGTGCAGCAAGGTATTTTCCAAAATCAGGACGAAATCAGTAAAGCTTCAACACAGCCTAATGCTTCACCTGGCGATATAAGATTTAAAGATCTAAACAATGATGGTGTTATTGATGCAAACGATAGAACATTTTTAGGGATGGCTGTTGCTCCTGATAACTTTGGCGGCAATATATCGTTGTCATATAAAGGATTTGATTTAGTTACAAGTTTTTATGGTCAGCTCGGCGCACTCAGAAGTATAGATCAGGTTGGTTTTGCCATCACTCGTGGTGGTGAACAAACTTCTGCATGGATGTATAATCAAAGATGGACAGGCGAAGGAACCAGTAATTATGTACCAAGAGTTGTAGCTGGCGATCCTAATGACAATTATCGCAGATCAACTTTCTGGCTTCGTTCCTCTGATTTTTTCAGGTTACAAAATCTGCAGATCGGATATGACTTTGCAGGAATGTTAGGCAGTTCCGCTTCAAACGTTATACATAAACTACGCTTCTATGTTGCAGCGCAAAACCTGTTCTGTATTAATTCTTATCCTGGTTGGGATCCTGAACAAAGCATTAACGGAGGATATCCTATGCCCCGATCTTTCTATGCCGGGTTTAATATTCAATTTTAATAACGAGTAAAATAATAATAATGAAAAAGACCACTTTTTTTATACTACTTCTGGCTGTACTTGTTTCATGTAACAAGCAATTAGATAAAATGCCTTATGGAGTTGTTTCAACTGAAAATTTTTACAAAACTGCACAGGATGCTGAAATGGCTGTAACGGCAGCTTACAAATCATTTCAGTTATTGGACGGACAAAACACCTGGAATACCCAGGCGGGCTATACACCGATGGGTGATATAACCGGCCCAGATGTACAGGCTCATCCGGACCTTGTTGTATATTATCAAATACAACAGTCAATTATTTCTCCAAGTTCAGACCAGATGTTGATGTTATATCAACGTTGTTATAAAGCGCTTTTATTGGCTAATGTCGCAATTGAACGAATTCCGGCCATTGATATGGATGAAACTTTAAAGGCAAGGTATATGGGAGAACTTTATTTCGTGAGGGGATTTTGGTTGTTTCGTTTAGGTTATATGTTTGGTACTGCGCCGCTGGTCACAGAACCATTAGATATATCGGAATTGAATGTTCCAAATTCAGTAAGAGAAGCCGAATTTGATCACAGCAAGAAAGTCAATAATTATAAGATTACTAAAAGTGATTTATTCGATCAGGCTGAAGCTGACTTTAAACTGGCATTGCAATCACCAATTGCAGACAGGAACACCGGCGATCTAATGGGACGGGCTGATAAGGGCGCTGTGAAAGCATATCTTACTAAGATATATTTATATGAACATAGATGGAATGATGCCAAGCCTTTGCTGGAAGATATAATGTCTTATGGGTATGCATTGCTGCCCGACTACAACGATGTGTTTAATGGTTCTCATGATAATAGTTCTGAAGGTGTTTTTGAAGTACAATACACTGCCTTAAATCAAAAAGGAACAGACAATTTTGGTACTGTATTAAATGCACCAAATGGTGAAGGTTATGTTGCCGGGGGCGGATGGGGATGGACACGTCCTACACCAGATTTAGAGAATGAATATGAGGCTGGTGATGCACGCTTAATGGCTTCTATTTTCCGCAAAAACCAGGATGATTTTTTTGGACAACTTTTTATGGATAAGGTAAACGGAACAGGTCTTGGAATTAGGAAATGGTGTATTGGTAATCCACCAAATAACAATGGCACTACTGTTGACCAGGTTAGCTGGAACAACTCAAGTAATTATACTTTGGTTAGATATGCGGAGGTATTATTGTGGTATGCAGAAGTGATGAACGAGTTAGGAGATCAGGCAACAGCAGCAGTTTATGTAAATAAAGTAAGAGCACGTACAGGAACAACTACAGATCCTAATACCATAAATAAAAGTGTTATTAAAGCATTACCACCCATCTCCTCATCATTAAGTTATGAAGATATGTTCTGGGCAATCGTTCATGAGCGTCGTGTGGAGTTTGCTTTTGAAGGAAAATTCGGCTGGGATTTAAGAAGATGGGGAATAGCAAGTCAGTATCTTACTGATCCAAAAAGATGGCAGAATCAGGTAACACCCGGATATTTTAAATATAAGGAGGGAAAGGATGAAGTATTTCCATTACCACAAATTGAAATAGACAGGTCGAGCGGCACTTTAAAACAGAATACCGGCTATTAAATGTTATTAAATATATAGCTTTTAAATTAGTTAGTTTCGCTATTGATAATAAAACCTTCGAGGTTAATTATATACAAGCATCTATCGTTTCAATAGAAACAAGCAGCGTTAAAACACGTTTTAATTTTTGTTAGGATTTAGTTTTTGCATGCATGGCATGCAATAAGGAGCAATAGCAATATTGCTCCTTATTGCATATACTCAAAGACGAAATTTAAACACCTATGTACATAACGAATTAATTGTAAACTATTTGTTTTATTAGAAACTGTTTAAGATTTTTATTTTGAGTTACCACGAGTAATTTTGGAGTGCCAGATCAGTAATTTCTTCAAACATCAAACTGGTCATTCACCCAATAAGTACCGGGATCGGTTTGTAAAAATTGGTATTTAAATAGCGATTTCTGGTATTTGTAGGGTGGGCAGTACCGGATAATTTTGTATTTAATTTGAAAACCTGGGACTATGACAATAAATAAACCCAAAGCTGTTGCCGGCATTAAAATACCCGACAGCACAATAGCCAATCAAGCTACTGAATTGTTGCTCGAACATGGTACAGAATTTCTTTATAATCATTCATTACGGGCGTTTTTATTCGCTTCGTTGAATGGAAAGCAAAAAAACATTTCTTACGATCCTGAACTCTTGTATGTTAGTTCGGTCTTTCATGACCTTGGGCTTACTCCGCATTACAGCAGCCCGGATAAAAGATTTGAAGTAGATGGCGCCAATGCAGCCCGTGATTTCCTTAGGAGCCATGGACTTCCTCAACAGGCGCTCCAGTTGGTTTGGGACACGATTGCCTTACATACAACGACCGGTATTGCAGCATATAAAGAAGCGGAAGTAGCCCTGATGAATTATGGAGTAGCACTGGATGTAGTAGGCAGAGGCTATGAGCACTTATCTGAAAAACACCGTGAAGACATTATCAAACAATTTCCACGTACCGATTTTAAGAAAAGAATCATACCCACATTTTTTGAAGGCTTTAAACATAAAACAGATACCACCTATGGTAACATCAATGCCGATGTATGCGCTTTTATGATACCGAACTTCCAAAGAAAAAATTTTTGTGACTCTATTCTGCAGTCTCCGTGGAGTGAGTAGCAAAAGTGGGTTCTAAATAAAAGGTATACGCCTGAACAATTTTCAAAAGCAGTATGACATTTAACTTTTCTCCGTATTCGCCTGCCGATAATAAAAGGAACTATTAAGTATGAAAAATGAAAATATAATTATTGATTCCGAGTGCCAGAAACGGGATAAAAATGTTGAGTCTATTGCCTGGCATTGGTATGATTTTACATGCCCGTTTTGCTATGTAAGTAAAAGCCGAAACGAGCTACTTAAAGAAAATGGGTTCAATGTAATAGCATTGCCCTTTCAGGCACATCCTGAAGTGCCGGAAGAAGGTGTGTATATGGGTAAAAGAAGTGGAGCCATGTACGAGATGCTGGAAAAAGAAGCAAGGGAAGCAAACTTGCTTCTGAATTGGCCGGTTCGTCTTCCCAATAGCCGGTATGCTTTAGTGCTGTCTGAACAGGTCCGCAGACATATTCCCAGGCTTTTTCAAGCTGTGAAGGACAGATTATATGCAGCACATTTTGCTTTAAATGAAGATTTGGGCTCAAAGGAGGTTGTTCATAATTGCCTCAAAGAATTTGGCATTAGAGAGCAGGAAATAGCAAGTTGGTTAGAAGGGGATTCGGCATTCAACGACCTCAGACGCTCACAACACATTGCCGAAAGCGTAGGTGTGAGGGGTACGCCTGCCTGGATACTCGATGACCAGTTAATTTTTGGGTTACAACCTCGTTCCTATTTTCAGAAATTTGGGAAGCGGGTTTAAAGAAGCATTAAGCAGTTACGTAAAAATATTTTTGTTCAAGGCATTAAGTAATTAACACAACTGAACCTAAAGTAATTCTGAGGCTATAGTATGGCAAGTGTGGTGTTTTCTGCTACAACAGGGAAAAGTCACAGCGAGATCCAAAAGCTCGCTTACATTGGTGCATTTTACTGCCTGTGAACAATCTTTATTAGATCTAGCCGATGCTGACGTCCAATCACAGCTATACAGGATAAATTAGAAGTAAGAGAAGCCCATGGCGGCGGAAGCGAACACTCCATGAACAATTCTAAACAATCTGATAGTCGAAAGTATTTCAAAGCCCTTTCAAGCCTGTTATTGAACTATGATGAAATACTGGTTTTTGGCCCAGGCAAGTCGCAGGAGCAATTTCAACATTACCTGCAGGAAGATGCACAATTTAACAGCAAGAAAATTACCATTGATAGTGCTGAACATCTTACAGACCCACAGATGATAGCGAAGGTTCGGAACTTTTTTAAGTCACGGCAATCTTACCTTTTTAAGACGGCGCTGTTTTAACAGCAGCCTTGTATATTTTATATTTCTTCTGCAAAAGCGAACTGAGTGAAACACTTCGCTGAGTTGGGGGAGTAAACAAGGTGGAGATTTCGCTGATATTGACCACTCCATTTCGCTACAAGCTGACCACTGCATTTCGGAGCAAATTGACCAGGTGATTTCGCTATAAATTGACCACCTGTTTTCGGTAGAAGAGCTGCGGCT
>NZ_SZQL01000038.1 GCF_005233845.1 Ilyomonas limi | reverse complement strand
AAATATTTTTGCCAACGCACGGGCAAACAACAAAAAAATCAACCTTATTCAGGATGTATTATCTTCATCAACCAATAACAGGATTATTAACTAAAACCAGTCAACTTTTTTCAGGACGGGTCATAATGCTATTCACCTTTTTATTCTACATTTATGCTGATGGGTCCTTATCCCTACGTAACTCCTAATGCGCTGCCGCCACCGGTTAGTTTATTGAACAAGTTACATTATGTATGAAAGGAAAGGATATTACCAACAATAACTCATTGCCAGTATTTGTAAAAACAAATCTAAAGGACGTAACTCCGATGCCTAAGTATCGGCAATACCGAAACGTTGGCAGTAATTTTATCTTGACACTTCATGCCACATCTATTTTTCGTAGCATTTATAACTTTAATTTCTTGCAACTCAAAAAACAATTCAGCCAAAATTATTTCTTCTAATAATTCTATTCCGCCTACTTCAAGTGTTAGCACAGTGCGCTGTGAAATAAAAGATGGTAAAAAGTTTCCTTCCTCTTCAGTATTGATAATCCAATCATCTCCACAACTCTTCCTATCTTTCACGCGCTGTCAACTGTCATTCAAACAACTGTCAACTACTTCAATATGCCCGGCACTGTGTATTTGATTCCTACCGTTTTGCACGACGATGAACAAGCGGTGCAAACCATTCCTGCTTACATTATAGATGCAGTAAAAAACTGCACTGTTTTTTTTGTAGAAAACGAAAGAACCGCAAGGCGTTATTTAAAAAAATTGTGGCGCAACATGGTGATAGATGATTATCAATGGCACACCATCCACAAAGCGGAAGAAGAAGTACAAAAAACATTTATCGCCAACTTGCAGCAAAACAAAATTATTGGCATCATCAGCGAGGCAGGTTGCCCCGGTATTGCCGATCCCGGACAGTTATTAGTTGCAGCAGCCCAGTCAATTGGCGCTACCGTAAAACCGTTGGTTGGCCCAAGTTCTATTTTACTCGCCCTCATGGCAAGCGGCATGAACGGACAGTGTTTCCAATTTCACGGCTACCTGCCTATTGACAACGTAGAACGAAAAAAGAAGTTGAAAGAATTGGAAACAGATTCGCACAAACGCCATTGCACACAACTATTTATTGAAACCCCTTACCGCAATAATACCTTAGTACAGGATATGTTGCAAACGCTCCAGCCACAAACAAAATTTTGCATTGCAGCTGATATTACCGCAGCTACCGAAAGTATTATCACCAAAACTGTTGCTGCATGGAAGAAAGACGCATTGCCGCAATTACATAAGCGACCCGCTATTTTCTTATTGTATGCAGGGTAAAATTTTTCACCGCAGAGAGCTAAGGCACAGAGTTTACGCAGCGGATTTCTCTCTGCGTAAGCTCCATTTACTCTTGTTTTCTGCGGTGAAAAGTAAAAATTACAGCCCATACTTATCTATTAAATAAATCAGCGCAGCCATATTAATAGCCCCCAACTTCAACTCACGGATGTTCACATTTTCCAATACATCATTGGGCGCATGATGCACATCAAAATACCGCTGGCTATCCGGGCGCAATTCCGCAACTGGCGTATTCAACAAAGTATATAATGGCGTAACATCGGCGCCGGCGCCTTCATTTACAAAATCGGTTACACCATACAACTTGAAGAGTGGCAGCCAGCTATTCAGTTTATCAATCACGCTGTCAGCCGCCATTAACGAAAAACCTCTGGGTGTAAAACCACCGGCATCACTTTCCAATGCAAACAAATGTTTTTCGTTAGCTTCTTTGGCTGCTTCTGCATATTTTTTTGCACCGCGTGTGCCGTTTTCTTCATTGGCAAACAACACAAAACGTATGGTGTGCTTTGGCTGATAATTCAATGCTTTAAAGGCGCGCAATATCGTTATCGTTTGTACAATACCGGCACCATCGTCGGTAGCGCCTTCATTTACATCCCAGCTATCTAAGTGACCGCCTATTGTTATAATACCATTATCCTGACCTTTTAATTCACCAATAATATTATGTCCTGTTGTATCGGGTAGCATTTTTCCATATGTAAACAAGCTGGCAGATACTGCTTTACCGGCATCAAATAAACTGTCAATATATTTTACATCGCGCAAGCCCACTGCAGCAGCCGGAATTTTGGGCAGGCTATCGGTGTAGTGCATCGAGCCCGTATGCGGATAATTATCTACGCTGTTGCTCATAGAGCGCACCAGCACTGCCAGCGCACCATATTTGGCAGCACGGCTGGCACCTTGCCCGCGGTAGATAACATTTTTGCCATAAGCCCTAAAAGTAAATACCAGTGTATCATCAAAAGGCACATCATAAAAAACAATCTTACCCTTTACGCTGTCTTTTTTACTTTCCAGATCATCAAAAGATTTTACTCTTAACACTGGCGCAATAATGCCTTGTGGTCCTGTACCTACAGAATTGCCTAATGCCAGGACAGCAATGGCTTTACTTTGTTTTTGACCTCCATTAGTTACAAAAGACACGGCAGCTTTGTCCTTACCACCACGTACCCAATGCGGCACCTGGCAGGCTTGTGCAAATACCGCATCGGCACCTGCCTGCTGCAATGTTTTGGCGCCCCACGCTTCTGCCTGCACCATTTGCGGCGAGCCGGCGAGTCTGCCACCAATGCGCTTTGTCAGGTAAAATAAATCGTTGTACGGCGAATCACTGGACAGTATATAGTTTGATAACTGATGAATAAAAACGGAATCATCTGATTGTGCATGAATGATTGCCGGAAGAAAAAGGGATAGAAAGAGGATTTTTTTCATGCCGCAATGTAAAGACAGCGTGCAATTTCTTAAAAATTTATATGCTCACACATTCATTAATAATTAAAGATTGTTGGAGATAGTAAAGGAATGGGAAATGCGAAAGTGCAAAGATTTAACATTACGCGAAGTATGCTATTATTATATTATATTCTTCGTGTTCCTTGCGGTTAAAATAATTATTCTTAACCGGCTTCTCACGCTATCAGCAACCAGTCTGTTAATTTTAATAAAATCTATTCCGCGCCTACCCTCCTATTTCACTATTTTTGCGGGCTTCTTATTAAATTCCTTTACAATTGAACAACCAGCTCAATCAGTTAGATAAGCAACGCTTGCCACGTCATGTTGCTATTATCATGGATGGCAATGGCCGCTGGGCAAAAGAAAAAGGTCAGGACCGGCTTTACGGTCATTATCACGGTGTAGAAAGCGTGCGCAATGTGGTAGAAGGCGCTGCTGAATTGGGTATTGAATACCTTACCTTATATGCCTTCAGTACCGAAAACTGGGATCGCCCGCAACAGGAAGTAACCGGACTGATGGAATTACTGATAGACACCATTCGTAAAGAAGTACCCACGCTTAATAAAAACAATATCCGCCTGCATGTAATTGGCGATACGGCTATGCTGCCCGATGGAGCCCGCAAAGCATTGAACGAAGCACTGCAGGAAACAAGTGTCAACACCGGGCTTAATCTTATTATGGCATTGAGCTACAGCAGCCGTTGGGAACTGGTGCAAGCCGTTAAACAAATAGCTACCGATGTGCACGAGGGCAAGTTAGAACCGGCATCCATTGACCAGGATACGTTGGAGCACTACCTGTGCACCAGCGATTTTCCCGATCCGGAACTGATGATAAGAACGAGCGGCGAATACCGCATCTCTAATTTTTTGCTGTACCAGTTGGCGTATGCAGAACTATATTTTACCAATACCCGCTGGCCCGATTTCCGTAAAAAAGATTTGATAGAAGCCCTGCTCGATTATCAGCACCGCGAAAGACGCTTTGGCAAAACAAGTGAGCAGCTAAAAAAGGTATAAGATTTAAGGAATAGAAGATTTAAAGATCAGCCTGCAAAGTACAAGCTACAAGCCCTTTCCCCGAAGTTTGTGTTTCTATGGCTCATAGCCCGTGACTCACAGCTTTTCTTTGCCTGCAGCTTGTAGCTAACCGCTTGTGCTTCAACTCCCTTATTCCCTTGCTGTTAGCCCATTTTACTTTAACAAACAGTTTTCAATAATCCCCGCTAATTTGCCGCCCTTACCAAAATAACTGTAAGGGTATTATTACTCTTGCTTTTCATGGTATAAACATCATTCAACAAATACCCATCAGGATGCAGCAGGTGTGCAGGTTTTTATTGCTGGTTGTAGTAACCGGTTTCATTTATAAGAAAAGTAGTGCGCAGCAACTTCCGGTTGCCGACTCTGCAGCCCAAACAGCAGATACTACCGTACAGCCTGTAACCTCGGTAGATGCCGACCTGCTGAATATCTTCAATCAAAAAGGACAAAAACGCTATAAAATTACCGGCATTACTGTTACCGGCAACCGCTATTTCGATCAGGCTTTACTGGTATCTATTTCAGGACTTACAGTTGGCGATGAAGTGATCATTCCGGGTGGCGACAATTTTGCTAAAGCCATTCAAAAACTGTGGTCTCAAAATTATTTCAGCAATGTGGAAATTTATATTACCCGGCTCGAAGGTGATAATATTTACATAGAAATACATGTGCAGGAACGTCCGCGGCTTGCCGATTTCCAGTTTAAAGGCGTGGGTAAAGGCGAAATAGACGACCTGAAGACAAAGAGTGGATTGGTAAAAGGCCGGGTGATTACCGAAGCCATGAAACGCAGTGCGATAGATGCCATTTCCAAGTATTATTCCGACAAAGGCTACCGCGCCGTAGCGGTGAATATCAGCGAAAAGAAAGACACGTCGCTGGTCAACTCGCAGGTATTGGTGTTTAATGTAGATAAAGGCGAAAAAATAAAAATCAGCGATATTTATTTCTTTGGCAATACCGTACCGGATGCCAAGCTGAAAAAGCAAATGAAAGGTACTAAGGAAATGACACGCCTTACCCTTTTTCCGCCACAGGATTCCTTTAGGTTGGATGCTAAAAAATACACCTTCAGCGATTACCTCAACGACAAAGGGTTTTTAAGCTTTACCAAAACCAAAGAAGTACTCAATCCTTATGTGCGGCTCACCTTTGCATCGGCAAAATTCAACGAAAAGAAATACCAGGAAGACAAGGAAAAGCTCATTGAGTATTACAACTCGCTTGGCTACCGCGATGCGGTGATTGTGGCTGATAACCCGGCGCAATACAATAGCAAAGGCAACCTTGTAGTGTCTGTTAAACTCTCCGAAGGACATAAATACTATTTTGGCAACATCACCTGGCAGGGCAATACCAAGTACAACGATTCGCTCCTCACTACCATCTTAGGCATTAAGAAAGGCGATGTATATAACCTTGATTTACTGAATAAAAAGCTGGGTAAAGCACAATCGGCAGATGGTGGTGGCATCTCCGATTTGTACAGCGATGAAGGCTATCTTTTCTTCCAGGCAAATGCCGAAGAAACCGCTATTTACAACGATACGATAGATTATAAAATACATATTCAGGAAGGTCCGGTAGCTACCTGGAAAAATGTACGTATTTCAGGTAATGAAAAAACCAAAGAGTACGTTATCCGCCGCGAGCTGAGAACATTGCCAGGTGAGAAATACAGCCGCAGCGACATTATTCGTTCCATTCGCGAAATAGCCAACCTTGGATTTTTTAACCAGGAAAAAATTACCCCAACACCTGTTCCAAACCCCGAAGACGGAACCGTGGACATCAACTGGCAGGTAGAAGAAAAATCGAGCGACCAGTTGGAGCTGAGTGCCGGTTTTGGTGGTGGCATCGGGCTTACCGGCACGCTGGGTGTTTCGTTCAATAACTTCTCTATTAAAAATATTTTCCACAAAGAAGCATGGGATCCGCTTCCGGTAGGCGATGGTCAAAAACTGAGTGTCCGTTTCCAGAGCAATGGCCGTGCTTACCGCTCGTACAATATATCGTTTACCGAACCCTGGCTGGGCGGTAAAAAGCGCAATTCCTTGTCAGTAGGCTTGTACGATACCAAATACTCCAATGCGTACGACTACAATCCTTACTCGCCAACGTATGGTACGTATGTGCGGTCAAAGGGCGATTCTTCCTACTTCAGAACAACAGGTTTATCACTTGGCTTAGGCAAGCAGTTGAAGTGGCCGGATGATTATTTTTCTTTTACCACTACACTTAGCTATTCGCGCTATAAGCTTAAAAATTACGCTATATCGTACAATCTCTATTTGAAGAACGACTCTATTTTCAACAACGGTATTTCCAATAACCTGAACATTCGTTTTGCATTGCAGCGTTCATCGGTAGATGCACCTATCTTTCCGAGGAGTGGTTCCAACTTTTTGATGAGCCTGCAGCTTACACCCCCATGGTCTTTGCTTGATCCGAATATTACTACCGATATTAACCCTTATAAGTGGATTGAATACCACAAATGGCGTTTTACCGGCGAGTGGTATGTGCCGCTGGGCAGGGCAAGAGGTGCCGACAAAAATCAGCAGTTTGTATTGAAAGCAGCCGCTAAATATGGCTTTATTGGCCGCTACAATCACAACCTGCAGATTTCACCATTTGAGCGCTTCCAGTTGGGCGATGCCGGGTTGAGCAACAGCTATGCATTATTGGGTTATGATATTATTTCGCAGCGTGGCTATCCGGTGTACGAAAACTCTAACCCGAAGATCAATCCCGATCAGACCGGCGCTTCGCAATACTTTACTATTTTTAATAAATACACTTTAGAACTTCGCTATCCGTTAAGTCTTAACCCCAGCAGCACTATTTACGGCTTGGCATTTTTTGAGGCGGCTAACGGCTGGTACAATTTCAAAGAATACAATCCGTTTCAGTTGCGTCGTTCAGTGGGTTTGGGCATGCGCTTTTACCTGCCCATGTTTGGCTTGCTGGGCTTCGACTATGGTATTGGTTTAGACAGGCTTGGACCTAATACTTCACTGAAAGATGCCGGCCGCTTTACCTTTATGCTGGGTTATGAACCGGAATAAGGAGTATGTACGGTGTTAGATTTAATAGCACACAAATGACACGGACTGAAGGCGCGGATTTGTTTGTGGATGTACGAATTACAATGTGTGCGATGCACGAAGTGTAAGGCAAGTCTGCTCTATATGCCGCCAACCGTCATTGCTATCTGCCACCCGCTGAAAAATAGCGTTAATATTGGCAATTGCATTTCATAAAAAATTATATTGCAAAAAATAACCGTTATGAAGAAGCTTTTTCTTATTGTATGCAGTGTAATGCTCCTTTCGGCAAGCTCTTTTGCGCAGCGCTATGCAGTGATTGATACAAAATATATTTTGGATAAAATGCCCGAATATAAAGATGCCGATACGAAGCTGCAACAGATAAGCGATCAGTGGCAGAAAGAAATAGATGCCCGCCAGGCAGAACTGGACAAAATGTATAAGGATTACGATGCCGAGCAATATATGCTGAGCGATGAATTAAAAAAGAAGCGTGAGGATGAATTGTTTAATAAAGAAAAAGAAGTGCGCGACTTGCAAAAAAGGCGCTTTGGCTACCAGGGAGATTTATTTACCGAAAGGCAAAAGCTGGTAAAACCCATCCAGGATAAAGTATATAATGCCGTGCAAAAAATTGCAGCAGCGCACAGCTACGATTTCATACTGGATAAAAGTGAGGGAATTACGGTTATATTTGCCGACCCAAAACTGGACAAAAGCGATGAAGTGCTTCGCGAATTAGGTATAAAGAGTTAATCATAATAGTTAAATCATCTCAAAAACAAAAGGAAGCCGGACCTTCGCCGGTTGATAAAAAACAAAAACAAAAATGAAAAAAGTGTTCTTTTCGCTGCTCGTTGTAGTGGCAGTATTATTTGCAGGAAAAGCCGGCGCGCAGGTGAAAGTAGGCGTATTTGATATTGATTATATGGTACAGGCAATGCCCGGCTATGCGAGAGTGGATAGCCTGGTACAAATATATCAGCGCGATTCACTCGGTACAGAATACCAGATTTTGAATAATGAATATCGTCGTTTGGATAGCACCTGGAAAGCTGATTCTGCCGCTAAAAAATCGCAGGCCGTTCTGGACTACAGCAATACCCAGCGCCAGCAAATAGGTATGAAACTGGTGTACTGGCAGCAGTATGCACAGCAAAAATCCAACGCTAAAACCGGCGAGCTTGCACAGCCCTTGTACGAGCAGGTAGTAGATGCCTATAAAAAAGTATTGGCTAATAAGAAATATACCATCATCCTGAAGCCGCAGACTTACGAAGCAGGTTTTCCTATTGACAACCTGTTTGTATCAGTAGCAAAAGAATTGAAGTTGACTGAGCTTCCACAGGAGTTGCTGGTTTTGGGCGATGACCCCGATGCAAAACCAGCAACTACCGGTACAGGTACTACTACCAAACCGGCTACAGGTACGGCTACCAAGCCAAAATAATAAACAGTTATTAAACTTACCTATATAAGCCATAGCGCATTGCGCTATGGCTTTTTTGTTTTCATAAAATTAAACAAACGTTTGATTTATTCACCAATTACACTTTACCTTTGCCTACCCTTTTTTCAAATACACCGAATCTACGTTTGCCTGCACTAAGAATGCCCCAATTTTGGATAGTAAAACTATTTGTAAGAACGAATAACTATGAAAGTGAACCGGATTGTTATATACGCAATATTGTTATTTTGTATAGTACAAACTACACAGGCGCAACCTGTGCGCGACTCGCTGCTACAGCAGGCTACCTTGCAAAGCTGCGTGCAGTATGCGCTTGACAACCAGCCGCAGGTGCAGCAAGCACTGATAGATGAAGATATTGTAAACAGCGAAATAAAAAGCCGGCTGGCAGACTGGTATCCGCAAATTGGATTTACGGGAAATTATCAACATTATTTTCAATTGCCTTCTACAGCACTTACCGCCGATTCTACCGGCAAGAGACAGATCATTCAAACGGGAGTGCGCAATATTTCCACGCTTAGTTTGTCTTTATCGCAAAATATTTTCAACCGCGATGTATTGCTGGCTTCACGCACTGCCGGCGATGTACGGCTTCAGGCAAAGCAACAGACTGCTAACACAAAAATTGGCATTACCGTAGCGGTAAGCAAAGCCTTCTACGATATATTGGCTACGCAACAGCAAATTGCACTACTGGAAGATGATATTGCACGCCTCACCCGCAGCCTGCAGGATGCTTATAACCAGTATAAGGGCGGTATTGTAGATAAGATAGATTACAAACGCGCTACCATTGCGCTCAACAACAGCAAAGCCCAAAAAAGAGGTTACGAAGAACAGTTAACAGCTAAGTATGCTAACCTCAAATACCTGATGGGTTA
The DNA here is from genome assembly GCF_005233845.1 of Ilyomonas limi. Classification (GTDB taxonomy): domain Bacteria; phylum Bacteroidota; class Bacteroidia; order Chitinophagales; family Chitinophagaceae; genus Ilyomonas; species Ilyomonas limi. The sequence continues at coordinate 8,142 of NZ_SZQL01000038.1, read as the reverse complement.
CCCGCAAAACGGGCCGTTAACGCTGCAATACGATTCTTCACAAATGGAGCAGGATGCGGTATTGGATACACTTCAACAGGTACGGTACGAAGATCGGATAGAATACAAGTTGCTGCAAACACAGCAAAGCCTGGCAAAAGCCAACCTTAAATACAATAAGTGGAGCTTTTTGCCTACTGTGTCTGCTTTTGGCAATTACAATCTTGCTTACCTCAACGAAAATTTTAAAGACTTATACACGCGCTCTTTCCCTAACTCTTACGCAGGATTATCTGTTAGTATTCCCATTTTCCAGGGTTTTAAAAGGGTGTACCAGATACGTACTGCCGAGTTGCAACTCAAACGCATAGATTGGGATTTTGTTTCTTTAAAGGATAACATCAGTACCGAATATGCACAGGCATTGGCTAATTACAAATCGGATTATTATAATTATACCACATTAAAAGAAAATGTGGCAATTGCCACTGAGGTGTACAATACCATTCAGTTACAGTACAAGGCAGGTATTAAAACCTATCTGGATGTGATACTGGCAGAAAACGATTTGCGCACCGCACAGGTCAATTATACCAATGCGTTATATAATGTACTCATCAGTAAATTGGATGTGCAGCAGGCATTGGGTACTATTACTTATCCGTAAGACAAAAAATTTATTCAACCTCATAGAGCGTCATTCACAAATTATAATACGAGCAACAACCATGAAATATCCGTTTTCAACAATAGCTGTGGTTATCATTAGTACTGGTTTGCTGATAGCCTGTGGCAATAAAAAAGATGATACTGCGGCGCAGCAGCCACCCCCTGCCATTGCGGTAGGTGTTACTGCTGTGCGGCAAGGTAATGCAGTATATTACGATCAATACCCGGCAACTATTACTGCCCTTACAGAGGTACAGATACGCCCGCAGGTATCTGGCTATATCACCGGCATTTACTTTCAGGACGGGCAGCACGTAACCAAAGGACAAAAACTGTACAGCATAGACCAGCAGCAATACCGTGGCACGTATGAACAAGCCGTTGCTAACCTTAATGTGGCTAAAGCTAATATGGCACGTGCCCAGCAAGATGCGGAACGTTACCAGCAACTGGCGGAGCAGGATGCCATTGCCCGCCAAACGCTGGAACATGCTTTAGCCGACCTTAACACTGCTAAAAGTCAGGTGGCTGCCCAGCAAGCCAATGTAAGTGCAGTAGGTACCAACCTTAGGTATTCTACCATTTATGCGCCGCTTACCGGCACTATTGGTATATCGCAGGTAAAAGTAGGCGCAGCCGTTTCGCCGGGCACCCTGGTACTCAATACAATTTCGGCAGATAATCCAATGGCTGTTGACTTTGCCGTAGATCAAAAGAGCATACCCCGCTTTATGGAATTGCAGCGGCAGGGCACTCATCATGCTGATTCTACTTTTACCCTGGTTTTATCCGACGGTTCTGTTTACCCGGTGCCAGGGCAACTATCGGTAGTGGATCGTGCCGTTGACCCGCAAACAGGAACCATTAGAGTACGGCTCGTTTTTACCAATAAAAACAATGTATTGCGCCCTGGCATGAGTTGTAACGTGCGGGTAAAAAACAACAGCGGAACGGAGCAAATACTAATTCCGTTTAAAGCTGTGACAGAGCAGATGGGGGAATACTTTGTGTATGTAGTGGGTGATAGCAGCAAAGTAACGGAACGTAAAGTAACGCTGGGACAGCGTATAGACGAAGATGTAATTGTAAAAGACGGCTTGCAGCCCAATGAAGAAATAGTAACTACCGGCATACAAAAACTTAGAGAAGGAGCAGTGGTAAAAACCAATGCAGATACAACAGGCAGGAAATAGAATGACAGGAGATATTGGTAGTAAATGGTGTGAGTAAAACAGCTAATTATAAGGAGTAACAGGTAAAAAGAAGCGTGGAAGAACAGAATTAAAACAGAAGCATTTTTGACAGATAACTGACAGGAACTGATGAAGGCTGAAAACTCACACCAACTACCATGTAGTTTTTTAAACATTCAAGCACAAGGAAAGAATATATAACTTATGATTGCAGATACTTTTATCCGGCGGCCGGTTACGGCAATCGTTACGTCGGTGGTTATCTTGTTAATTGGGATATTGGCTATCCTCAATTTACCTATTAGTCAATACCCTGATATTTCGCCGCCCACTGTAAACGTAACGGGCACATTCACCGGCGCCGATGCGCAAACGGTAGAGCAAACGGTGACTACACCATTAGAAACGCAAATCAATGGTACGCCGGGCATGGACTACATTTCCAGCGCGAGCACCAATGATGGCCGTTCCAACATTACCGTATCGCTCAAAGTGGGCACCAACCCCGATATTGCCGCATTGGATATTCAAAACCGCGCGAGTATTGCAGCGCCGCAGTTGCCATCCGATGTAACGCGGCTTGGCGTTACCACCCGCAAGCGTAATCCCAGCCTTCTGATGCTGGTTGCCATGTACTCGCCAAATGGTTCCCACGGTGTTCCGTTTGTAGATAATTATACCAACCTGTATGTACAGGATGCGCTCAAGCGCGTAGATGGTGTGGGTGATATTTTTACCCGTGCCGATGACTTTAGTATGCGCATCTGGCTCAATCCCGATAAGCTGGCGCAATTAAACATCACCACCAGCGAAGTGGTTGCTGCCCTGCAGGAACAAAATGTACAGATAGCAGCGGGCTCGGTAGGCTCATCGCCACAGCCGAGCAGCCAGGCATTTGAATACACCGTACTTACCAACAGTCGCTTAAGTACCGAGGAGCAGTTTAGAAACGTGATTATCCGCACCAACCCTGCCGATGGCTCGCTGCTATATCTGAAAGATGTGGCCCGCGTAGCTTTGGGTAAATTCAGCTACAACAGCAACTCTTTTGTAGATGGCAAAAGAGCCTCTTACCTGCTCATATTCCAGGCACCGGGCAGCAATGCACTAGACGTGGCCGACGGGGTGTATGCAAAAATGGAGGAACTGAAAAAGGCGTTTCCAAAAGATATAGATTACGTAGTGCCGTTTGAGTCGGTAACAGTAGTACGCGTATCTATTGATGAAGTAATAACTACTTTGCTGGAAGCATTAGCGCTGGTAACAGTTGTAGTGTTCCTCTTTTTGCAAAGCTGGCGCGCAACACTTATTCCTATATTAGCCATTCCGGTGTCCATCATCGGCACGTTTGCCTTTTTCTTACCACTTGGCTTTACCATTAATACACTTACCATGTTTGGCTTTGTGCTGGCAATTGGTATTGTGGTGGATGATGCCATTGTAGTGGTAGAGGCGGTGCAGCATTATATAGATACCGAAGGCATATCTGCCAAAGAGGCTACCCAAAAAGCAATGAAAGATATTTCCGGACCTGTAGTAGCTATTGCGCTTATATTGGCTGCGGTATTTGTGCCGGTAGGTTTTATACCGGGCATTGTGGGCAGGCTGTACCAGCAGTTTGCTATTACCATTGCTATTTCGGTGCTCATATCTGCTTTTGTAGCCTTGTCGCTCACGCCGGCACTATGTACTTTATTACTTCGCCCGTCGCACATGGACAAAGGCTCTAAGGGACTGAATAAATTCTTTTATAAATTCAACACCTGGTTTAACAGGGTAACCAACAGATATACCAGTGGCGTACAAAAAGTAATCAAAGGCTCACGTTTAGCTGTCGTTATTTTGCTGTGTGTGTTTGTAGGCACTTTCTTTTTGTTTAAAAGCAAAGCCACTGGCTTTATACCCAATGAAGATGAAGGCCGCCTTATCATGAGCGTTGAGTTGCCAGAAGCTTCTTCTACTACGCGCAGCATAGAGGTAGTAGATAGTGTAATGAATATTTTGAAAAACACTAAAGGCATTCAGCATTTTGCAGCATTGGGCGGATACAACTTTCTTACCGGCGGTGCAAAAAGCAACAGCGGTACGGTATTTTGCCAGTTGGAGCCGTGGAGCGAGCGCAAAGCAGACACCCTTCATGCGCAGGGACTGATAGCCACTTTGCAACGGAAATTTACATCTATAAAAGGTGCTAATATCATCGTGGTGTCGCCGCCATCCGTTCCGGGATTGGGCGCAACCGGCGGTTTTACTTTCGAATTGCAGCAGCGCCAGTCTACCGATAGTATACAACAGTTTGCACAGGTGGTTAAACGCTTTATGATAGCTGCTAATCAGCGGCCCGAATTGGAAAGGGTGTTCACGTTCTTTACTGCCCAAACCCCCAATTACAGGCTGACGGTAGATAGAGAAAAGTGTAAAAAGCTGGGCGTATCACTTACGGATGTGTACAGTACTATACAGACGCTTATGGGCAGCCGCTATGTAAATGACTTTTCTATTTATGGCAGGAATTTCAGAGTAGTGGCCCAGGCCGATACCACTTTTCGTGCCGATATTAAAGACCTGAATCAGTATTATGTACGCAATTCTGAAGGAACGATGATGCCGCTGAGTACCGTAGTAAGCTACCAGGTATCGGAGAGTGCGCCATTAATTTCGCATTACAACCTCTTCCGCACGGCAGAGTTTAACGGCGGCACCAAAGATGGCTACAGCAGCGGCGATGCTATTAATGCACTGCGCGAAGTAGCGGCCGAGGTATTGCCGGCAGGATATGGATATGAGTTTTCCGGACTTAGCCGACAGGAAGTGCAGAGTGGTAATACTTCGTCTGTTATTTTTGCCTTATCTATACTCTTCGTGTTCTTGTTTCTTGCAGCATTGTACGAAAGTTGGGCTGTTCCTTTTTCGGTGTTGCTGGCAGTACCTATTGGTATGTTTGGTGCTATTCTTACGCTGGTGCTTATACCACGCCTCAGCAATAATATTTATGCGCAGATAGGCTTGATTACCCTTATTGGGTTAGCGGCAAAAAATGCTATTCTGATCGTGGAGTTTGCGAAGGAAAGAGTGGATATGGGTATGCCATTTATACCCGCCACGCTCCAGGCGGTTAAGCTTCGCCTGCGTCCGATCATCATGACATCAGCGGCGTTTATACTGGGTGTATTGCCACTTGCCTTTGCTTCCGGTGCCGGTGGTGTAGCCCGCGCTACTATTGGCTGGACAGTGCTGGGTGGTATGCTGGCTGCTACCCTGCTGGGCATTTTTGTAGTACCGCTCCTGTTTGTATTAATCTCGAGAGTGGCTTACACCAAAAAGAAACTGGCAGAGATACAGGCAGCTAAAGAAGAAAGAGAGAAAAACAATGCACCGGCAGCGTAAAGAAATGCTGCGGACTGTGAGCAACTGTTAGACAGCATAGATGCTCCTTAATTGAAAATGGTATTATTTATTTGATATTTATAAAAAGTAAAGCGCCCCACAAGCGGGCGCTTTACTTTTTATAAAACTGAGTAAGACCTGGTGAAGAGCAGGCGGTGAGAATAAGCTGCACTTTCAAAGCTTTTGTGAACTTATATCATATTCAATCTGTTTCTTACACTTGCTTTTGCCAGTATTACGGCTTTGTAATAATCAGGAATACGAATGCGCTGCTGCATTACGCTTTGCGGATGTAATTGCTTTATTTTCCGGAATAGGGAGAGGTAATATTTATACGCTACATACACACCAAACCTTGCCTTAAGTGGCAACTGTATGATGCCTTCATAAGCATGATCAAAGTCTTTTTGAATATCTTTTTCAATATTCATTTTATCTGTATGCGTAAAATTGTTGAAATCACAATAAGGAAAATAAACTCTGTTCAGTTGCAAATAATCGGCACGTAAATCGCGTAAAAAATTCACTTTCTGAAAAGCTGCGCCAAGGCTCTGCGCATAAGACTTTAAATAGCTGTATTTTTCAGTATCCCCATTGCAAAACACATGCAGGCACATCAGCCCCACTACTTCAGCACTACCATAGATATATTCACTATAGGCAGCCGTGTCGTATTGTGTTTTGTCAATATCCATCGCCATGCTTTTAAAAAAAGCATCAATCAGATTTGTCGTTATCCCATATGTATGCACTGCGCGCTGAAAGCTATGTAGTATAGGATTCAAACTAATGCCACGCTCAATGGCAGCGTATGTTTCACGCTTAAACTCACTCAACAGCGTTATTTTATCATAATCATGAAACGTATCTACAATTTCATCGGCAAAACGCACAAAACCGTAGATATTGTGTATTGGCGCCTGTAAATCTTTGTGCAGCAGCCGTATAGACGATGCAAAAGAGGTACTGTAAGTCTGTGTGGTCAGCTTACTGCACTGCTCACTTACTTTATGAAACAGGACTATCATAATGGTATATACGGAATAATTAAAAAGACGGGTTTAAAATAAATTACTTCACACCTTTTTAAACCATTTAATGTTTTTCCTTAGAACGGGGCTGTTTAAAAAAGTTGATTGATTACTCCTGCAACAATTTCGCCACTTATTATAGAAGGCGGTACGCCGGGTCCAGGCACCGTTAGCTGACCTGCATAAAAAAGGTTGTGCACCTTGCGGCTTTTACATTTGGGTTTCAAAATAGCTGTTTGCATCAGTGTATTTGCCAGTCCGTAGGCATTTCCTTTAAAAGCATTGTAATCGTTGATGAAATTGCTGTGTGCAAAAGACTGTTTAAATATGATATTGCTCCTGACATCCTGTTGTAAATGCTTTTCCAATCGCTGAAGAATATTATTAAAATAATAATTCCTCAATTCCTCCGTATCACCAGTTAAGCCTGCGGCTTCCGGTATCAATAAAAATAAATTTTCGCAGCCGGCAGGCGCTACAGCATTATCGGTCACAGATGTAGCACTTACATAGAACAGCGGGTCTTTTGCCCATTCTTTTGTTTTATATATCGCCTTGCCATGCTCCTCAAAGGAGGCATCGAAGAATAAAGAATGGTGTGTAATATTTTGCAGCTTTTTATTTAACCCCACATAATACAGTAAGCTGCCTGGCGCCATTACCCGGCTGCTCCAATATTTTTCCGAATAGCTCCTGTAAGCCTTTGGCAATAGTTGCATCTCGGTAAAATGATAATCTGCGGCACTAATTACCACATCGGCTTCGTAGGTTTTACCGGTGGTGCTTACGCTTGTTGCCGTCCCGTTATCAATATTAATAGCGGTTACATTTTCATTAAATAACACCTGCACGCCCAGCTCCGCTGCCAGGCTGCACATAGCCTCAACAATGCTGTACATACCGCCTTGCGGATACCAGGTGCCGCCTTTAATATCTGCATAATTCATCAGGCTGTATAAGGCAGGAATATGTTGCGGCAAAGCGCCTAAAAATAACACCGGGAACTCCATCAACTCGCGTAGTTTGCTATTTTTGAAATGCTTTGCTACATGGCTTTTGAGTGAATTGAAAACATCCAATTTAAAAACACCCTTTATTAAATCTATATCCCAAAATTCTTTTACCGACAAACCGGGCTTATACACCAGCTTGTGCATACCTATTTGGTATTTGTAAGCCGCTTCGTGCATAAACGTATCCAGCATCTTACCACTGCCAGGCTCCAATTGTTCAAACAAACTTTTTAGCGCATCATAATTTGCCGGAATATCTATTGCCTCGTCTTTAAAGTAAATGCGATACGAAGGATCTAATCTATGCAGACTGTAATAATTACTTACCGTTTTATCAAACTGGTTGAAGAAGCGTTCAAACACATCGGGCATCCAGTACCAGCTTGGTCCCATATCGAAAGTGAAACCGCCTGCTTTTAGCTGTCTTGCACGGCCGCCGGGAATGGAGTGTTTTTCCAGCACCTGCACGTGCCAGCCTTTTTTCGCCATAAAACAGGCTGCCGACAAACCGGCAAAACCGCTACCAATGATGATTGCTTTTTTACGCACAGGAATAATTGTATGATGGTAATATGAGAAGGTGAAAATACACCGGCTTTGGAAAAAGGGGGTAAAAAACTGTAGAACCGGGAGCAGGCTTAAACTACGCTTATCCTACCCTTTACCTACGCTTTGGGTAGGCTTTGCCCAGGCTTTATGACTCGTCCTAAAATAGCTATACAGATTATTTGACTCGTCCTAAAATAGCTATACAGATTATTAAATAAATCCTGATTCGGTTATACAAATATAATTTTTAGTCCTGTAATTGCTATACAGTTGCTTTTTGATGGCTATAAGTTCGGTTATAATTTTTCCATTTCTTATTCA
>NZ_SZQL01000037.1 GCF_005233845.1 Ilyomonas limi | reverse complement strand
TGAATAAGAAATGGAAAAATTATAACCGAACTTATAGCCATCAAAAAGCAACTGTATAGCAATTACAGGACTAAAAATTATATTTGTATAACCGAATCAGGATTTATTTAATAATCTGTATAGCTATTTTAGGACGAGTCATACTACATAGTAAAGCGTAGGTAAAGCCTACCATAAGTGTAGTCTAAGTGTAGTGGAAGCCTACTTAACCCAAATCTGCCTTTTAACTTTTCCCTCAAACAATTAATCATTATCTAATTACACCACACAAAAAATAATTCCTACCTTTGCCGCCTGAAAAAAATTTAGTAAACGACAACCTTTATGGCGGACTTAAAATTTCAACGCAACTTTGGTATTGCCGCGCACATTGATGCCGGTAAAACCACCACTACCGAGCGTATCCTGCGCTACACCGGTATGATACACAAAATAGGGGAGGTGCACGAAGGTGCTGCCACTACCGACTGGATGGAGCAGGAAAAAGAAAGAGGTATTACCATTACCTCGGCTGCGGTAAGCTGCCAATGGAACTTCCCTACTGTAAAAGGTAAGGCAGATGCCAACACCAAAAAATACTACTTCAACATTATTGATACTCCGGGCCACGTGGACTTTACCGTAGAGGTAGAGCGTTCCATGCGTGTACTGGATGGCCTGATCGCCCTGTTTTCGGCTGTTGATGGTGTAGAACCACAGAGTGAAACCGTATGGCGCCAGGCAAACCGCTACCGTGTACCACGTATCGGCTTTGTAAATAAAATGGACCGTGCCGGTGCCGACTTCCTGATGGTAGTAAACCAGGTAAGGGAAATGCTGGGCGCCAAAGCCGTTCCGCTGCAATTGCCCATCGGTGCCGAAGATAACTTCAAAGGCGTGGTGGACCTTATCCGTAATACAGGTATCGTATGGCACATGGAAACAGAAGGCATGACTTTCGACGAAGTTCCGGTGCCGGAAGATATGAAGGAAGAAGTAGAACATTGGAGAGGCCAGTTGATTGAAGCCGTGGCTGAATATGATGATACCTTATTGGAGAAATTTTTTGATGATCCTAACAGCATCTCCGAAGACGAAATCCATGAAGCGATCCGCAAAGCGACTATCGACCTGAGCATCGTACCGATGATGTGCGGTTCTTCGTTCAAAAATAAAGGCGTACAAACTGCATTGGATGCCGTTTGCCGCTACCTGCCTTCTCCGGTGGATGTGGGCGCTATCACTGGCATCAACCCCGATACCGGCGAAGAAATTACCCGCATGCCTAATGCAAGAGAACCATTCGCTGCACTGGCTTTTAAAATCATGACCGACCCGTTTGTAGGTCGTCTGGCGTTCTTCCGTTGTTATTCTGGTCACCTTGATGCTGGTTCTTATGTTTTGAACGTTAGAAGCGGTAAAAATGAACGTATTTCCCGTATCATGAAAATGTTTGCCAACAAGCAAAACCCGATTGATTTTATTGAAGCGGGTGATATTGCTGCTGCTGTTGGTTTTAAAGAAATAAAAACCGGTGATACCCTGTGCGATGAAAACCACCCGATTGTGCTGGAAAACATGTTTATTCCTGAGCCGGTAATCGCTGTGGCTGTGGAGCCTAAAACACAGGCTGACGTAGATAAAATGGGTATGGCCATTTCCAAGCTGGTAGAAGAAGACCCTACTTTGCGCGTAAACACCGATGAAGATACCGGTCAGACCATCCTTCGTGGTATGGGTGAGTTGCACCTGGAAATCATCATTGACCGTATGCGTCGTGAGTTTAAGGTAGAGGTAAACCAGGGTGCGCCACAGGTGGCTTACAAAGAAGCTTTTGCTACTACAGTAGAACACCGTGAAGTGCTGAAAAAGCAGACCGGTGGTCGTGGTAAATTTGCCGACATCCAGTTTAATCTTGGACCTGCCGATGAAGAATGGCTGAAGGAAAACGAAGGCAAGCACTTCCAGTTTGTAAACGACCTTTTTGGTGGTTCTATTCCTAAGGAATTTGTACCGGCTATTACCAAAGGCTTTGAAACAGCGATGACTACTGGTGTGTTGGCAGGTTATCCTGTAAACAATATGAAAGTGCGTGTATTTGATGGTAGCTACCACGATGTGGACTCTGATGCTATGTCGTTTGAATTGTGCGCCCGTTCCGGTTTCCGTGAAGCAGGCCGCAAAGCAAAACCAACTTTGCTCGAGCCGATCATGAAAGTGGAGGTATTAACGCCAGACCAGTACATGGGTGATGTAACCGGCGACTTGAACCGCCGCCGTGGTATGCTGGAAGGTATGGACAGCCGTGCTAACCTGCAGGTAATCCGCGCCAAAGTGCCGCTGAGCGAAATGTTTGGTTATGTAACCCAGCTTCGTTCGCTGTCTTCCGGTCGTGCAACTTCAACTATGGAATTCTCTCATTATGCTCCAGCTCCAAACAACGTTGCTGAAGAAGTAATTGCTAAGAGCAAGGGTAAAGTGAAAGTGGAAGACTAATTATCAGAAGATACAACAAGTGTCAAGATATAAACCCCGCTTTAGAGCGGGGTTTTTTGTTGTCTGAACCGGGATTTTAAAGAATCTTTGTCTGAACGGGATTGAATATAGTGCAGATATAATTTTATATTTTTAATAATAGAAAAGCCTCCGACTTGTAAAAGTTCAGAGCCTTGTTATGTTGCATATTCCATCTACATCAATCCTCCTACATATCCAAAAAATCACTCCAAATCCCGGTTCCACTATTTTTCCTGGCGCATCACCCCTCTGAAAGAAATAGTTTGCCGGTTTTGCGAAAGCACCTGCAAACTGGCGTATCCGGTACTCGTAATATTGAGAATAAGCTGGTTTGCTTTAGCTTCCTCTTTTGGCTTAATGATGATCGTATAACCGCCTTTCTTGGTGGGATTAGCAACATAATCAAAATGGATAGACGTAAACATCAACCCTGCATCTTCGGGGTTAATAGGTGCCACATACGCTTGTCCAAAATAAGGCAGGTAACTGATGAGGCTGTCATTGCGCACCGTTAGCGTATATTCGGTGGTCAAGGGTATTTGCCGCCTGCCCAGTGGCTGTGCGTATTGTGCTAAAAAAGTGCAGTTCTTAGAATTAATCATTTGTTGCAGGGACGCATCAATACCTGCATTTTTAGTAGAACTGCATTGTGCGAATGTGAGCAGTAAAAAAGCAACAATTACTTGTAAGTATTTCATAGCCCTTCAAATTGTATTTAATCGCCCGCATATTCGTGCCATAAAGAAGCGGCTACTCTTTAAAAAATGTTACTCTTTAAATACTTTATCCGCCAGTCGTAAATGCTTTTTTAGCTTTGGGCCGGGCATTAATCTTTTGGCAATAATAAAACGGTAATTGCCGGTTTGCAAAAGGTAATCGCCACCACTTGCACTACCTTTAAAAGGCAGTCTGTCTGCAATCCAGTTGACACTTACATTCCAGGAATCGCTGTTGCATCCTGCCGCTACTCTGAAGCGGGTTACCGGGTTTAGAGAAAATTTATTTTGTTTCTTATTATCCTTGGTCGTTTCGGTAGTATAACTCACGTTGAGGTTGCCTGTAAGAGAGCCGGTAAGAAAAAGGTGCTTAAACGCTACGGCTGTATAAGCATAACCAATACCCGGTCCGATACTGAAATAATTGATCTTAGTAATATCCCGCTTAGCATATTCCTTGGCAAGTATTGCCGGCACCCAACCGCTGTCGGCATTCATAATGCCATAATATGCTTCTGCACCGGCTAAAAAAGTACCTGCAGATTTTTTCTGCCATTCATTTTGAATGATAGCTGCACGGTAAGAAAAACGACTGCTGTTAAAAACACGGTAAGCCGATAAACCAAATAAATTAACGCTTGCATCGGGGCGGTAATACCCATCCGGATGGCTTGCTGCAAAGTCTTTAGGTTCTAAATGATACCCTTTATACAACTGCCCGTAAAAATCTATTACCCATTTTGGCTTATAAAAATGTCCCTGCAAATCAAGGTATCTGGTATCTCCTTTTCCCTTATCCTGATTAAGAAATCCAAAGCCATAAGCAAGATTTAAAGAGAAGTTGTGATAGGTAGCGCCAACACCCATATTTAAGGTGGTATTTGGCCAATACTTCAGGTCCTTGGCTCCTTTATCCTGCAAGGTAAAAGCGGTATATTTTTGCGAAAGGTAAAATCTTGCCGTAATGCCACCGGGATAAGTTTTATAATAATTCGTATCATTAACAGGCCTGGATAAAACCTGCGCCACCACATTTTTAGCACAGAAAAAAGAAAGTAGCATTATACATATAGCAGTTAAATGTTTCACGATAATTGTGATCTGAATTAGACAGCTCATACATGTATAACTAAAAGCTAGCCAAATACCTACTATTATGCCCTCAAAACGTTAAGACTTCATTTGCTACCGGTAGTTTTGCAGCAGATAACATAAGTATGAGCCTGATACACTGTTTGTTGCATTTGTATTTCTTAGTTGTCATGTATATGCCCAAAGTGTAAAGTTTAGTTTCCGTGTAGTTCCGTTGGGTATAAAAGGCGGACTATATGTGTGTCTGGATGCCGGCATGTTGTATGCCGGGATAGAAAAGGCAGTAAAGAACCAGGTCTTGTATGCAGGTAAAGATGTCGTGAAAAATTTACCACTTATTATTACCCATGAAAAGCCTGAGGATAACAATGAGCAACGTATAAAAGTGCAGTTACAGCAAATGAAGGATTTACAATTGCGTCTTATTTTCCCTACACAAAGCGAGCCATTCAACTTATGAATATACATACTTATAAAAGCAAAACGCTGACAGGGTTTTAAACTCTATCAGCGTTAAAAAAGAACACAGTATATTTATTATGATCAATGTGCTAATACTTCTTTATACAACCTTCTTGTCTTAGCGTCTCCGCGGTTTACATCTTTATTGCGTATTCACTGCCCAATCATCCGTACGAAAAGGCGCTACCGGTAAGCCTTCTGTGCTAAAAATATTACCTTCTGCCGTATTACCAAATCCATAGCGAACAGCAACGGGTTGTTTTACAAATTTACTCCACACAACCAATTGTCCGTTCTTCACGGTTGCATTAGCAGGAAAGAAAATATGGTCGCTGCCGGAAATGTATAATTCTTTAGCGCTACCACCTTTAATAGCCAATCCATTCAGCACGTTATCAAAAGTGATAATCGCTTTATCTTTATCCACTGCCATATTTTTATACATCGGACTTCTGTACGCAATGCCTTGTTGATTATAAGTTTCAGCCAATGCCCAGTTGGCAAGCCGTATGCCTACATCATGCTTGTTGGTGGGGTGAATATCGTTGGTATCGGCAACTAAATCGGTTATTACTACCATGCCGGTGTTATCCAATTGCATAGCCTGTTGTTGAGCTTCCTGAAGCAAGGCGCCAATGTAAGGAGTGCCATATTTAAACGGCGCTATCTGCACATAATAAAACGGCAAATCTTTATTCCATGCTTTACACCATGAGGTAATCATATCGGTAAAAAGCTGTGTATAGGTATTGGCGGTTCCTGTATTGCTTTCGCCCTGGTACCAGATAGCACCTGCAATGTTGTATGGTGTGATAGGATAGATCATTGCATTGTACGTGTAGCCAGGTTTGTAAGGCCAGCCATTAGAAGGTTGCAGTTTGGAGGCAGCTGCTTGTAGCGTATCGTTACTAGTTACAATACTATCCGGTGTCCACACTTCTGCAGGCGTGCCACCCCAGGCAGATTCAATTAAACCAATGGGTACATTCAATTTTTGGTTAAGCTGTTTCCCAAAAAAATAACCCGCAGCACTGAATGTTTTCAGCGTATTACTGTCGCATATTTCCCATTCGCCGGCACAGTTATCCTGCGGAAATTCAGCGGTGGTTTTGGGTATATGAAAAAAGCGGATGTTGGTATTATATGCCGTTGGCAATTCATTCTTTATATCCTGCAAACCCCAGCTACCACTCATTTCCATATTACTCTGACCGCTGCACACCCACACTTCACCAATTAGTACATTATCAAGTGTAATACTATTGTTGCCTTTCAGTGTAATGGTGTATGGTCCGCCGGCTTTGGGTGTGGTAATGGGTACCTGCCATTTGGCATCGCGCGTGGTTGTAACTGAGTCCATTTTGTTATCCCACGAAGTAGTAATTATTACTTTTTCGCCAGGTTCTGCCCAGCCCCACAGTGTTACACTGCTTTGCTGCTGTAGCACCATATTATTGTTGATAACATTTGGCAGGCGAATGTTGGCTAAAGAAGAAGCAGCGATGCATAAGAGAGTGGTAAAAAGAATTGGTTTTTTCATTAAGGCATATTTAAATGGTAAAACAAAAATAAGCCTGCATTGCATAAGCTGTCTGCTATTTTATTATCCATTATTGCTGTTATTTATCCGGCGCGAGAACAATATTTTGCTCAATAATCATTCACGCAGGCGTTATCTTCCATTTATTGCAACACACAACTTCAGCACAGAGCGCCCGTGAGTTGTAAATAACAGCATCTTCGCCTTAGGCGCAATTGCAGAATGACGGCTCCAATTATTAAATTTAAATTTGACAGCTTACTTAGAACTTATCTCAAAAATGGCTTTGCTATTAATTTTCAATCGTTATCTTAAATTTAAAGTATACTAAAACCCGCTTCTAGCAAGGATTTCAAGAATTAGGAAATTCATCAATTAATTGCCCAGTGTCTAAAACAGCATTTTTGAGATAAGTTCTAGAAATAAAAATGCCTAACTCACCCTATGTCCTTTCATCAGCTTATTTACCGCATCTTCAAATGAACCTGCCTGTATTATTTCACCGGCATTGACAAAGAATATTTCATCGGCATTGGCTATTGTATTCAGCCGGTGGGCAATGATAATGCGCGTTGTGGTATCCGGCAGTTTATTTAAAATTTCTTCCAGCAACTGCTCTGTAACGGTATCAATATTGGCAGTGGCTTCGTCCAGAATCAGCACTTCAGGGTTGCGCAATACGGCGCGCATAAAAGCAATTAACTGCTTTTGCCCCAAACTAATACTATCACCACCGGAAGTTACTTTTGTTTCCAGTCCATTTTCAAAAATGTTCAGCAAACCCGATAAACGTGCCTGATGTATTACCGCTTCCAGTTGCTCGTTGGTATAACCCTGATATTGCTCATTACCATACAAAATATTATCTTTTACCGTGCCGGTAAACAAAAAAGGTTCCTGTAGAATAAAGCCAATTTTTTTGGCACGTTCAGCAGGCGGATAACTACGAATGTCTTTACCATTTAATAATACCGTACCTTTTAAAGGGTCGTACAAGCGGGCAATGAGCGAAGCTGTGGTTGTTTTGCCGCCACCGGTTGGTCCCACAAACGCATAGGTTTTACCTCTGTCTAACTGCAGGTTTACATGATGCAGTATTTCCTTTCCATCTCCATAACCAAAGCTTACCTCTTGTAGCTCAACCAATGCAGCAGCTGGTTTTGCAACACCATTGTCAATAGTAATTAAATCGGAATGTAGCGATAATATCTGGCTTATTCTATCCCAGCCAGCCAGTGCCACCTGGAAGCTTGTCCAGAGCGTTGCCAACTGCCGCAAAGGGTTATAAAAATTGGTGGCATACGCCAGATAGCTCACCAGTAATCCAATGGAAAATTCGCCCTCCGCAATGAGGTAAATACCATAGACAAGCACAATTAATTGCGCCAGGCTGGAGAATAAACTGTACACAGGCAGGAAAACATTATTAGACAAGCCTGCACTTATAGCCGTAGTATAGTTTTGCCGGTTAGCTTCATTAAAACGTTTCCTGAAATAATCGCGGCGGTTAAATGCAATAATCACTTTAAAATTGTTGAGACTTTCCTGTATCTCGGCACTCATGCCGCCGACGCTTTTCAGGTTCGCCGCATTTTTCCCTTTTACCCAGGGCGATACAATACGCGTAAATAAGAAAATAAATGCTGCTGGAATAAGTGTTGCAGCGCCCAATTTAATATTAATGATTAATAAAAAAATACCCGCGCCTACCATGGTTACAATGCTGCCAATAAACTGCATAAGGGATTGAGAAAAAAAGCTATTCAGCTTGTCGGTATCGTTGTTTACACGCGATATTAAATCGCCGGCTTTATTGGCATTAAAGAAAGCAACTGGTAACACCTGTAGTTTATTAAAGATTGCATTGCGCAGGGTAAACAACATGCGCTGTCCCACGCCGCCCATAAGTTGCGTTTGTGAATAGCTGGTAAATAATGCTATTATATACATCACCAATAAAATACCCGAAAAAAGGAGCACACCATGATAGTCTTTGTGCTGTACATACGTGTCAATAGTATAGCCTATTAAAAATGGTCCCAGCAGGTTGAGTATGGAGTTGATTAAAATAGCTACCAGTGCCAGTAACAGGTTTTTGCGCTCATGTGCAATAAGCTGCAACAGGCTTTTAAGCGCCGCCAGAGTAGAGGTTTTTTGCTGCTGCTGCGATAGCTTATTAAGATTGTAATTCATAGTTGCTGGTGCTTTGTTGTGAGTTGAACAACTGTACATATTCGGGGCTGGTTTGCATCAGTTCGTCATGCGTACCCGTGGCAATTATTTCGCCTTGCATCAGCAGGATAATTCCGTCGTATTGCTCAACAGAAGCTATTTTTTGAGTAACAGAAATAAGGGTTAAATCCGGGTAATTTCTTTCAATATTTTGCAATATTCTTTGTTCGGTATTGTTATCAACTCTGGCAGTAAAATCGTCCAGCAATAATACAGTGGGGTTAATTGCCAGCGCACGTGCCAGCATGATGCGTTGTTTTTGTCCGCCTGAAAGTGAGGAGCCTCTTTCCGAAACAATGGTACTTAGGCCATCCGGCAGTGAATCAATAAAAGCCTTTAATTCTGCTGTTTCAATGGCTTTTTGCAAAGATGCATCTGTTACCGTATCGCTGAAAGCAATGTTTTCGCGTATGCTCATATTAAAGATGATACTGTCCTGGAAAACAAAACCTACCTGCTGATGAAATGCTTCGCTATTGTAATCTTCAACAGGATGCCCATCAAATAAAATAGTGCCCGAAGATGGTTTTATCAAACCGGTAAGCAGGTACAACAATTGCGTTTTGCCTGCCGCAGTAGGACCAATTACTGCTATTCTGGAACCTGCTTCCACGCTAAACGATATATCTCTCAACACCGGCGTTTGTCCATATAATACATTCACCTCCTGCAAGATAATATTGCCCTGCAAAGATGTAGTAATAGTGCCCTTTTCCGGTGGTTCGGTGGCTGCTATTACGCCACTTATCCGTTCATACGAAGCGGTTGCCTGTGCTATTACATTGCTCATAAAACCAATGACCAGAATGGGGAAAATAAGCATGGCTAAATAACTGTTGAAAGCTGCGAAATTGCCCAGCGTCATGCTTCCCGTAATAACAAAATGGCCACCAAGTGCGAGAATAGAAAGCATTGCCATGTTTGCTGTAAAAGTAATAACCGGAATCAATCCTGCAAACAAACGCAGGATAGCAAGTCCTAATGTTTTTGCTTTTGTATTCGCTTCTAAAAACTTATCGTATTCAAGTTGCTGCGAATTGACTACGCGTATGATGGCAGCACCCATAATGCTCTCATTAATTACCTTGTTCAGCCAATCTATTACGCCGCGGCTTTGTATAAAGAGTGCCCGCACTTTGCGCAATACCACAAAAAAGGTAATACCAATAATAGGGATGATGGCAATAACACACAAAGCCAGTTTCCAGTTGATGGTAATAAGCAAAATACTGGCACCAATAATGATGAAAAGAGAAGAAACAATAGAAACAATTGCCTGCGAAATAAATAGCTTGATAGAGTCCACATCCGCCGTCAGATTGGTTAATAATTTAGATGGATTTGCCCCTTCTATAAAGGCGTAACTTTGCCTCGAGATTTTGTCGGAGAGCTTTGTCCGTAAATCTCTTGCTACACGCTCCGAAGCATAGGTTTGTATAATACTTTGCAAATACGTAAATACAAATATGCACAGCACCGCAGTTGAAAACTGAATGATAATCTTCTTAAAAGAAAAGGAGTGCGCTGTAAAAGCATCTATACCATGTGCTATGATTTTTGGAAGCCATAGGTTGATGGCATTGCCCAGCAGCGTACAAACCAATAACAGCAGTATTAAACCACGGTAAGGTTTGAGCAAGTGAATGATACCCGGTTTTTTAGCCATATTTCAATCAGTTAATATCTATTGTAAGCAGAGATTTATGTTTTTTCTAAATCTTTAAGAAGGGATGCCAAGGTAAGCAAAGAACAGGAAAATGTTTTATAGTTTGGATGTAAGGAGCTACGGAGGAAAAAGAGGAGATAGTAGGGACTGTGGTGTAGTGAATGATAAGATAATAAAACTTATCTGTTTTTTGAGATGTTTGTAACGCACATTCGTGGTTTATTAGCTCAAATATAACTGTAGAAGATGAAAAGAAAGAGGTAGCTGAATGGGATTTGTCAGCCACTATAGCAACAAGTATATATTGCGCTACCCTTTCTTTATGCGCTATAATGGTCTCGATTAAATCTTGACGATTACAGCTAAACGAATGTTAGTGGCCAGAGCTTTCTATCAATTCCAAACTCCGTTCATCTCTGTCAATATAATTGGCTTTCCTTCTGTAACAATAATAGTATGTTCATGCTGTGCCATAAAGCCACCTTTATTTCCAACCATCGTCCAACCATCATTTAGGGTTTCAGCATACGTTGATGTTGTTGATATAAATGTCTCAATGGCAACAACAGCGTTTTTTCTAAATCTTGTCTGATTAGATCCGCTTCTGTAATTTGCTATTGCTCCTGGTTCTTCGTGAAGGCTTCTGCCAATTCCGTGTCCTGTTAAGTTCTTAATTACTTTGTAACCACGCTTCTTAGCCTCTGTTTCTATCAGGTGTCCTATGGCTGAAATGCGAACACCGCCTTTTATGTTATAGATTGCTTTATGCAAAATCTGTTTTGAAGCGTCTATCAGTTTTTGATGTTGGTTAATGTCTTCCCCAAGCACAAATGAGCTTCCGTTATCAGACCAGAAGCCGTCCAATTCGGCTGAAACGTCTATATTGACCAAATCGCCTTCTTTCAGTATTCTGTTGTTTGACGGAATACCGTGGCAAAACTCATTATTTATGCTTATACAAGTCCAGCCGGGGAAACCATAGGTCAGATATGGTGCTGATTTTGCCCCAAAATTCAAGAGGATTTTTGCTCCATAATTATCTAATTGTTTTGTTGTCATACCGGGTTGAGCATAATTTCTCATTTCCTTCAAAGTACAGGCAACGGCTTCGCTTGCCTTTTTCATACCAATCAGTTCTGTTTCCCTTGTTATTGACATATTTGTTTTATCTGTTTATTCGTTTGTTTGGACTATTATTATAGCCTTTCCGCTAACGGAAAGGGGTAACTGCTGTGGCAACAGACCTGCACGTCCTTTAGCCTGGTTAAAGATATACAGTTTAATAAAATTACTGTTGCTGAATAGCTTGAATTAGCCGCTATGGCAGCAAACCATTTTTCTCGATAATCATTATAAACGCCAGCCTTCTATCAAGTAAATGGAGGTTATTTTATTAGGTTAATGCTGCTATGAATGACATTGTAATTATCTTTTTCTATTTCATCCATTAATTTATTAAAAAAGCTGTTTTGTCGTCTGACAGAAATAAGCTGATCGATTCCATAAAGCCAAATAAACCTCCAACCACTGATGAACTTACAAAACCAATTATGCAGGGGAAAAATACAAGCTATAATAAAAACTCTCAAAGTAGAAAAGTTATATGTCATCATTGATGTTCTTTGATTGTAGTCAAAACAATCCCTGTCCACAGTTGCCATTAAACGCCATTTATCCTTTTCTATTGTAATCCCAGGATTAAAGCCTGTGGTATATTACAGCAGTTAGTTAAGCGAAACAATACACCCTATTCCTTCATCATACAATTGAAAATACTGCTAAAAATCTATAGCCAGCTCTTTTTAAATAAGAGCGCCAACTATATCACTCGTAATACCTTCTCAAAGCATACGCTGTTTGCTACACCGGCATACTGGCCATAGTTGGGTATTTGCTGGTAGCCACTTTTCATATACAGTGCAATAGCTTCCGGTTGTTTTTTTCCTGTTTCCAATATACACTTTTCATACTCCATTTCTGTTGCCCAATTTTCCAGTGCTTTCAACACGGTTGACGCAACTGCTTTGCCTCTGCATGCCGGTATAGTGTACATACGTTTTACTTCCATGATGGTGGCATTATATGCTTTTATAGCACCGCAGCCCACAGGTACATTGTTGTCATACGCAACTATCGCATATTGTATGTTGCCAATGCTATTAAACTGGTTATAAAAGTCGTGCTCCGCTCCATCTCTAATGGCTAATTCGGCATCAAGCTGCTTTACAAGTTCAACAAAGTGCGAATGTTGCGCATTGCTTTTAACAATAGTAATCATAAGCAGAGATTATATAAGGGTGTAAAAATAAATTAGTTTTTATACACGGTTTTACTCAATGGCTGTGTTTAAAATAAGGGTAATACACTTTTAAAAATAAGAGTAATACGCTTTTAATTGTAGCGGGTAAGTACATGGTTCATACGATTAACAATAAACCGGATGTTTGAAGTAAGATAAACAAACAAGCCATACATGCTTTTACACCATATTAATTTACACGATAAAAGTATTGATTAACCCTATTGTATATAAATAAATCTTTGAGATACAATGTGTAAATACTTAAAATCACAATAAATGTATTTTTTAGAATTAATACTTTTTTAAGGCACCACCTGTAATGTGTATAACTTGCCGGCATACTTTTATACCTGCAACCAGGATGTGAATATTTTACAATTACCATATCAAACTATCAATATCCCCATGAACAGTAATTTTACAGAACTGCTTATTATTGACGATGATTGTTGTCATAATATTTTATGTGCACTGGCACTTAAAAAAATCTTTCGTACATCTAATGTTAACATGACTTGCTTTACCAACTCAGAAGAAGGATTGGCTTACATTATGCAATCGGCTATGTCGTCAAAAAAGACATTGCTTTTTATAGACGTTAATATGCCCAGGCTGAATGGCTGGCAAATACTGGCGCGGCTGGAGCAACTGCCCAAAACACTAACAAAACACCTTGATGTGTACATCCTCACAACCACTCCCAATATGCGCGATGAATATAGGGCTTTAAAAAGTTCGCTGGTAAAGCAATACCTCCAAAAGCCTATATCCAATCACCTGCATTCTATTTTTGCAGGTCAGCCATTACAATTATCTGTTGCCTGATTGTTGTTTAATATACTTGTTTGGTCGCGTATTTAATGTGGATGTGGCATCATACTTATTGAATCCTGTTTTTATTAAGCTTATGGTTAAGGTTAGCTCCGTAGGAATATACTGTTTATAGCAAAGAAATACGAACTTCAAAGATGGCTCCGTTCGAAGCAGCCTCCCAAATAAAGGGAAGTCCTAAAACAGGAGCCTCTATAGGGCTAATTGTCAATTGATTATTAATTTCTATTTGGACATTTTTACTTCATCACACATCTAAATACCTAAACTATCTGCTTATGCCAAAAAAGTAAGCAACACTGCTTTTTTTATATATACATTATCATATCTTATTGTGAAACATTTGCTTTTTGTATAAGCATCCTTCTTTTTAGCAGGCTGCTTTTTCTATATTCCTTATATTTGTTTAAATGCGCTTTGCGCAGGCACTTAACAACACAAATGCTAACTTATACATATAGGATTGTTAAGTGCAAAAAGTCCTTATCACCAGCAGGTATGCATTGCGCTGTGCGACTGTAAAAGGTAGCAGTTTTTTGTTGTTTACCTTTGACCTATGAAAAAGAAAACGATCGTAGCCGCAGGTGGACTTGTATCTAATGATGCTGGCGAGCTGTTGCTCATTTACAGACGTGGCTTTTGGGACTTACCCAAAGGAAAACTGGATGAAGGCGAAACAATTGAAGCATGTGCTATACGCGAAGTAAGAGAAGAAACCGGACTTACCGACGTACAATTGGGTAAGCTGGTGGGCATTACGTACCATGAGTATTTTGATAAGTGGATCCAATGCGAGGTGATAAAAGAAACGCATTGGTTTGTCATGTACGCCGGGGGCACACAGCAACTGGTGCCACAGCACGATGAGGATATTGAAGATATTAAATGGGTAGCCCGCAAAGATGTAACCGGCTACCTGCAACATACATATAAGAATATTGTTGACATCATTAATCAATATTACGCATCGCTGTAAGCACGACGTGCTGAGGCGGGTTTGCTTTGGCAGAATCGTAGTTGCAGCGTAGCGAAATATATTGTATCATTTAAATAGTTGTGGATGAGTAAAATTATAATTATTTCTAACCGGTTGCCCATCAAAGTGATAGAGAAAAACGGGACTTATACATTTGCCCCGAGCGAAGGTGGATTGGCAACAGGGTTAAATTCTATTTTTCAGCAGAGCGATAGTGTATGGATAGGCTGGCCCGGTATGGAAGTGCCACTACAAGACGAACAGCGGATAAGTAATGAATTATTAAAGCAAAAGCTGGTTCCGGTGTTTTTATCCAATGAAGAAATAAAACAGTTTTACGAGGGGTTCTCCAACGAAATCTTATGGCCGATATTTCACTACGTGCCACCGTATGCCAACTACCAAATGAGCTATTGGGAGTATTACCAGAGTGTAAACAAGAAGTTTTGTCAGGCTGTTGCCGCCATTATGCAACCCGGCGATGTGGTATGGGTGCACGATTATCAGCTGCTCTTATTGCCCACGCTGCTGCGCAAAGAACAACCCGATATTACCTTAGGTTTTTTTCAGCATATACCTTTTCCTTCCTACGAATTATTCCGGCTGCTGCCCTGGCGCAGCGAACTGCTGAATGGTATGCTAGGTGCCGATTTGCTGGGTTTTCATACCTACGACGATACACATCATTTTTTGGAGTCTGTATCGCGCATTTTGCAGATAAACCGTTCCGGCAACCTCATCAAATATAACAACCGTTCTATTGCCGTAGAAGCCTTCCCAATGGGGATCGACTTTGATAAATTTCAACAGTTTGTAACGCACGAGACGGTAAAGGAAAACATTGACCAGTTAAAAGCAGATTTTCCGGGGTTGCAAATTGTACTTTCTATTGACCGGCTCGATTATAGCAAAGGCATACTGCAGCGGTTACAGACTTTTGATTTATTTTTAGAAAATAACCCCGATTATCAGCAAAACGTTTCGCTGTATATGATTGTGGTGCCTTCGCGCGACAAAGTGCAGCAATACCGCGACCTGCGCGATGAAATAGATAAGGTTGTAGGCAACATCAATGCACGCTACCGTACCAACAACTGGTCGCCCATTCATTATTTTTACCGCTCTTTTTCCATTTTGGAATTGTCTGCCTTATTCCAGTTTGCCGATGTGTGCCTCGTAACGCCTATGCGCGATGGTATGAACCTCGTGTGTAAAGAATACGTAGCCAGCCGCAGCAACAACGATGGGGTACTGATATTGAGCGAAATGGCGGGCGCCTCTAAAGAACTGACTGATGCGCTGATAGTAAACCCCAATAATGTAGTGCAGATGAGTGAGGCTATTAAAACAGCCCTTACCATGCCTGCCAAAGAGCAGGAGCGCCGTATGAAGACAATGCGCGAAACTGTAAAGCGATACAACATCCACTACTGGGTGCAAGTGTTTATGAGCAGGCTGCGGGAGGTAAAGGATATGCAACAATCGCTGCAAACAAAATATATTGGCCAGCGTACCCTGGACTATATAAAAGCAAAATACGCGCAAGCCTCTAAACGCCTGCTTTTGCTGGATTATGATGGTACGCTGATGGGTTTTAATACTTCGCCCAACAAAGTATCGCCCGATAAAGAACTGTACGACCTGCTGGAGCATTTAGTAAGGGATGAAAAAAACCATATCATCATCATCAGCGGCCGTGCACATACCAGCCTTGATGAATGGTTTGGTAAAATGAATATGGGGCTTGTAGGCGAGCATGGCGTTTGGCACCGGCAAAAGGGTGCAGCCTGGAGCCAGATGGAAGGATTGAGCGCCACCTGGAAAGAGGAGATAATGCCGGTACTGCAATCGTTTACCGAGCGTACACCAGGTACTTTTATAGAAGAAAAAACATTTTCGCTGGTGTGGCATTACCGCCGCGCTGATGATGAACTGGGTGATATACGTGCCGGCGAACTGATGAATACGTTGCGCCATGCAGTTGCCGATTTAGGGCTTAGCCTCCTGGCGGGCAATAAGGTAGTAGAAATAAAAAACATTGAAGTAAACAAAGGCAGAACTGCCTTACAATATACCGCTAACAATCAATACGATTTTGTACTGGCTATTGGCGATGATACCACCGATGAAGATATGTTTCGCGCATTAAAGGGTACTAATGCTTTTACTATAAAAGTAAGCAGCAATATATCGGCTGCGCGGTATTATCTTAAGGATCCGGCAGAAGTCCGGCTGTTTTTGCATGAACTTGTTACACCCAAACACACTTTTTCCAAAATATTTGACAAGCTGCGGCAAACGCTCGCTGATCCCTTTGGCGCTATTAAAAAGAGATTGTAAATGCTGTATTTTACTGTAAAGCCTGCTTTTTATCTCAGACAATAACAAAAAAGCAGCCATCACAATGGCTGCTTTTTTGTTTGAATTTTCTCCCTTTTCTCCCATTTATTGTATGCTAAATCACCGGTTAGAATCAATTTATATTTCTGTATAGAATAAATAACTGAGTTTTTAGTTTAGTACCAATTAATTAAGCACTGTAAAAGATGAATAGGTAAAATTGCATATTTGAATTAAGCAACCTGAAACTTTATACATTAAACCTTAAACTGCTATCCGGTAGTTCAAAATAAGCTGTTTATTTGCAACTATTAAAAACACCACTTCGCCAATAAACTACGATGTATGCAACGTCTTAAAATTTATACAGAGCAAGATATTTTAAACCAAACCAACGTCCGCCGCTTTGAAACAAAAATAGGGGAGCTGGTGCAGCATTTGCCAGATGCAAATAACATAGAGCAATCGTTGCAGCAGAGCAGTGCACATTTTGTAATTGTGGGCGTTCCCGAAGAGATTGGTGTAAAAGGCAATGAAGGCAGCGGTGGCGCCGATGCGGTATGGCAGCCGTTTTTATCCCATTTCTTAAACATCCAAAGCAACGATTTTTTTGATGGTTCGGATGTGATGGTGCTTGGGCATTTCGACTTTGCAGAGCTAACCAATTTAATTGAAAGCAATGCTCATAATAACGACGAAAAATTACAGGCCTATCGCCACGCGGTAAACAGTATTGATGATGCGGTAGAGCAGGTAACAAAGCTGATTACTTCGTGCAAAAAGATACCAATTGTAGTAGGCGGCGGGCACAACAATGCATATGGCTGCCTTAAAGGTGCTGCTAAAGGCTTGCATAAAACCGGTGCTTTGCCGCTGGCACAGTTAAATGCCATTAACCTTGATGCGCATGCAGAGTACCGCCCGGCAGAAGGCAGGCACAGCGGCAATGCATTTCGTTATGCAGAAGACGATGGTTACTTAGCCAAGTACTGCGTAGTAGGACTGCACGAAAGCGATTTGCCACAAAATTGCTGGCTCGATATTGCCAACAATCCCTTTATGGACTTTGTAACCTACGAAGATATTTTCTTGCATGGCAAGCAAACTTTTTTAGGGGCAGTGCAACATGCCATAGATTTTACTGCCGATACCTTATGTGGCATAGAACTGGACATGGGTAGTATTCATGCCGCTGGCAGCCTTGGCGTTTCTGCACTAAATGCACGGCAGTATGTTCATCTGGCTGCTTCGCAAAGCAAACCCGCATACCTGCACATTGCACAAGGCGATGCTGTAGCGGTTGATAAAAGTGATATTACCGGCAAACTGGCAAGCTATCTGGCAAGCGATTTTATTAAGGCGTTGCAGTATTAAACTAACTACAAGAATAAAAGCCATAGTATTTTCAACAAATACTGTGGCTTTTTTATTTGGTTAATTACATACAATTATCAGTAGTTCAAAATTTTCTTTTCTGTATAAAAAGTTGAGGCAGCACAATGCTTTACCACAGCATCATTAGCATCATACCGTTTTTAAATAAGCGAGCCTGTATAAGCTACGAGCTTCAGGCTGTAAGCTACAAACAGGAAGCTTAAGGCTTTGAGTTAAGTGTATATCATGCTACTTAATTGAAAATGGTATTATAGATTGTATGTAATAATTAATCCTATTCCCATGTATAATACGTATTGCATGGTACACTCTTTATAAATTTCTATTCATTTTCATTCATAACTAAACATTCATTTTATGAAAAAAACACCCCTGCTCCGCAGTATTGTATTCGTTAGTTGTTTTGTATGTAGTATCGTTTTAGTTAGTTGTAAAAAAGAAGCTGTAAGCACGCCCGAACCTGCTGTTTCCACGGCTTCTCAAGCCTCCGCTACGGCAATGAGAAGCAGTGAAATAAGCACTGCTATATCGCCGTTTGGTGTGTTAGGTAAATACTTTGACCGTGGCAGCCGCACACTGTACAGAGGAAAGGCCGGCGTTGATAATGCTATTTTATCGCTTGATTATTTTAATGAAAAGAAAGTAGTAGCAGCGTTTGATACCAAATCGCTGACCTGCGGTTATGGCGAAACTAACCTGGTAAACAAAGGCTGGAAATACCTCATTCGCTACGATATGAAGAAAGGTGAGATAACACTTGCACCCAACGATGTTATGGCTGCTGATATACAGCCCAATTCTTTTAAAACATTAACTGCTACATACGATGCAGCTTCTAAAACATTCAACTTTATGACGCGCTATACCGATAAGGATGGCAACGATAATGATGTGTTTGATATAATGACGAAAGAGTAAACAGTAGCTGTTTGTATGGATACATAAATATTATCTTGCTTGTAATAAAGTGGTGAAATAGTTCTGCCAATTGTTGTGCGTCGGTACTATTTTCAATAACATAGTACTCCCTGTATTTTGCCCAAAGCTCATCGCTTACGATTTGCAGCTTATCATACCATCGCCTGATTAAAATTGGTATAAGATACCGGCAATTCTATTTTTATCATTGTCCCTTTGCCCGGCTGGCTGTCTATGTTGTGCAGCGCTCCAATTAACTGGCTTCTGTTTCTTATATTTTTTAAGCCTAAGCCATTATTAGTAGTATTGTTTACATCAAAGCCTTGTCCGTCATCATTAATTTCAAGCATAAATTTATCTATACAAAAACAAACACGCACCTGTATCAGTGATGCTTGTGCGTGTTTGATAATATTATTAATTACTTCCTGAAATATCCGGAATAATATCAATTCTTTTTGATCGGGGAAGGTGTAAGGCTCACCCTCAATAATAAGTGAAGTAGCAAAAGCACCGGATTTTTTAAGCAGGTCAAATTCATATTCTATAGCGCCTATCAACCCTTTTTCGGTAATGGTATCGCTGTGCAAACTTTTAGATAAATCCCGCAAATCCTGAATGACTTTACCTGTCAACCGTGATAAGTCTTTTATTTTTTCCTGCATCACGGGTTTAGACTCATTGCAGTCCAGGGCGTTGATATTAAGCCGTACAAGACTGAGCACTTGTCCTATGTTATCATGTACTTCCTGCGATATGTTTTTCATCGTTTGCTCCTGCATCTCCAGCTTGCTTTCCAAAATTTCCTTTTCAAAACTGGCTTTTAATTGTTCCTTTTCGTTGATGTATTGCAACTGCTTTTTCTGATACAGCAATACCAGCATAATAATGCCTATGGCAACCACCAGCAACAGAAAAGAAACTAATATGATAGGCATAGCATCGGGCATTACAATGGCCGTTTTTGATAGGTAGGTATTCTAAAGTATGCAGTAAGCAACATAAGCGAGCAGATAAAGAGAATAATATTGTGCATTGCCCAGATATTACCCCTTTGATGTTCCCCTGCATTTTGATAATAAATAACAATTACAAAAGAGCCAAGGTAATACAGCACATACCCGCATATGAGCCAAAAATCAAAGTCTGCCAGCAGGTTTTCTTCTTTTATATCCCTTAGTAACTGATGCAAATAAAGCAATGTGTACAATACTATTGTTAAAAATACTAATCCATATATAGTGCTGTTGAAGTCGGAGAAAAATTTTCTGAAAACAATATCTACATAAGTAAACAAAACAACATTGCATACGCAGCAGACCGCTACCATTCTTTTCTTTAGTTTGTCGTGCAGCAGGATATAAAAGAACCAGGAGAAAACAAAAATATTAACGATGTACAGCAGGTTATAGCTCCAGTTATTACCCTCTGTAAGAATATGCCATTTACTGTTTTTAGGAAATAAATTGGTATAGCCGTCTTCCGTTAAAACAATGCCTGCATACAACACCGTAGCAGCAAAGAAGTAATACAAAAAAAGAACCCAATGCCTTTCATGCTTATACTGGTTGAACTGCAAAAGGAGTGCAATCATATAAGTTGCATAAGCAATAGGTTCCAGCTCATTAATTAAAAAGGATCTCACATCGCATTTATGTGTAAGCGTTATGAAATTTGGGTAACCTTACTGCAAGGTTTGGCGCATACTTCCACGCTGCCAAGTGGTCCGGTTGCAACAATCCGGTATCCTGCCGGCGGGGTGTCGTCATATTCAACACGTATGCTTATTCCTGTTCCGTCAGACGATATTTGAGCCGTTTGTTCATCTGTAAGAGTAATGGTATCTACTTGTAATTGTGCCATGGTTGGTTAGATTTTTTAAGGTGATAGAATATTTATTTGAAAGTAAAGATTATTTATTGTTCATCAGGATAATTTTGTGATATGCATATAAAAGTGGAGAGAAAAGAATTTAAACGGTTACTGGTTTAGTTGTTTGACAACATGAAAATACGACTGTTTAAGAAGGCAAACACACGTGTTTTACACCGGATAAAAGAGCGTATTTTACACGGTGAAGGATTACCCTTTTCTTACATAACAATACCCGTACAATTGTGGGCCATACCTGCTGGTATGGAACTTTTTTAGTTTGTTATAACTCAAATAAGTTTAAGATGTAAGCAGGTGCGAAAGCAATTAGTACCTGTGGCTACGGGCACGGCCTATATCATTGCAAGCAGAAGCAATCTGCGGATTTTAATAAAATTATTATTGGGGTAGGTGGCAATGTACACCATATTCCAGATAATTTCTAATCTCTTGGGGTTAGTTCCGCGAAGCTCTGCTTCGCCTTTGGTATTATCTTTATGTAGTGAGTGAATATATCCATAAGAGTCATAATGTATCAGTTTTATTGTATCATTATGTATGTCC
>NZ_SZQL01000036.1 GCF_005233845.1 Ilyomonas limi | reverse complement strand
AGATGAAAATACCATTCAGCACTATGTCAAAGCGCAGGGAGCCGAAAAAGAATATAAAAGGATTCACCAACAGCAGCTAAGGCTGTTTTGATACCTCGTCAGCTTGCTGCGAGGTAGTTCATTGGCTGGTGTTGAATCGTACACTTTTGTTTTTATCCTGTTAATGACTGACGTTGATTATACTACCATTCACAGATTACTTCCGGCTTCGCAGCCGTAATGACGAGCGCTCTGCCTGCAATGACATACATTTTTCCATCTTCAAGCACGAAAAGCTAATCCGTACACCAGTCCTTCAAAAATAAACCACACGCATTTGCGCTTATTTCCTCCCTTTCCCGCTGCTAACTTTCTTCTTTTTTTTCCTCTTTTGTAACAGGCTCAATGTTATTTTCTCTTTTAATTTTTTCCTGCACTTTCCTGTTGCCCAGCCGGAATACCGGCCACTCCATCGGGCTGCGTGCCGGCCGCTCATCTCCTAAAATCACCCCCCATTGTTTCAAATTATTGGTGCGGTCAAATATGATTTTCAACACTGCAATTACCGGCAGCGACAAGAACATACCGGATACACCCGCCAGTGCACCGGCAACAAAAACGCCTATAATGGTAGCCAACGCATTAATCTTTACTTTGGATCCTACAATGCGCGGCATAAGGATATTATTGTCTAAAAACTGTACAAAAGCAATGGTGCCCAGCACAATAAAGATGGGTGCTATCTCCTGGGTAGAGGAAATGGTAAGCAGTACACCAATAATATTACCCACTAATGCTCCTATATAGGGTATAAGATTGAGAATAGCAAAGATGGCACCTATGAGTATGGCATGTTTTATCCCAAACAATAAAAGAATACCACCCAGCAAAACGGTAATATAACTTATTTGTATAAGCAGCCCGCCAAGGTAGCTTTTAATAATAACTTCTATCTCGCGCATTACATCTTCTACTTTTGCATGGTTCTCGGGTGGAAACCACAGGAATATAAAACGGAGCAGGAGGTTTTTGTAAAACAACATGAGAAAAATATAAATGGGTAGCAAACCAAAAAATACCAGCACACCGGAAATAGAAGAGGCTGCTCCGCCCAGTGCGCTGCCTGCATAGTTAAGTACCTTATCATTTTGCTCGTTGATAAGCTTTATTTGCTGTGCTGTAGAGAAGCCGGTTTTGTCTTGTATCCACTGCCCCAATGTACTGATATGCGCTTGTACATTTTGTTTGATCTGTGGAAAATCGGACACCAGCCGGCTGATTTGTGAAGAAAAAAACCATATTAACAAGCCTGCTATCACAATCATCACCAATAGTGCAATAACAATAGAAAGCGTTTCGGGAACTTTTCTCCGCACTAAAAAGCGATATATTGGCAATAGCATAAGCGAAAGAAAGAATGCCATGATAATAGGTGCAAGAATGTTTTTTCCTACAATAATGATCATTCCTAAAAAATATAAACCCATGAGTTCGATAGCTCTGCGTACTGTAACCGGCAATGTTGACATTGATTAGAGATTGAAGTGTGAAGTTGTAATAAAAAATTGTACCAACAGTAAGTAAAATTGTTGGTGGGGATGGATGAGGTGTTGTACTGTTGGAGAGAAGACTGCTTTCTTAAGAAGTATGGCTGCCATTGCGGGCGGAGCATTCATTATTGCAAATGAAGTGAAACTATCTGCGGATGGTAGTATAATCAGCATCAGCCCATCAACACGTTAAAAACAAAAGTGTGAGATTCAAGCGCTCCTATTAAGGATGATTTGCAGCTACCCACAGATCACTTCGCTGCGCTCGCAATGACGGGCTAAACCGTTAACCTGTTTGATTCTAGCACCTGATAGCTTAAGTTGCGCAATTCACGCGTATATTATTTTTCCTCCGTTTATTCTATATTTATTTGTTCCAGATTCGTACTTGCCGGACCTGTAATAACCTTACCATTGTAATTGTAGCGGGCACCGTGGCAAGGGCAATCCCACGATTGCTCGGCTATATTCCACGCTACATGACATTTTAAATGCCTGCATACAGGACTTACGGCGTGCAACTGACCATTTTCATCTTTATACAAAGCAATTTTCTCCCCTTCATAATTCGCTACTTTACCTTCGCCATGTGCCAGATCGCTCAGGCTTTCTATTTTGTCTCTGGTAAAAAATCCTTTTACAAATTCCTTAGCTACATCCACATTTTCTTTTACAAAGGCAGTAAAGCCTGCTACGGGTTTTATGCGTCCTGGCGAGAATAACTCTTCGTAAGGAGATGGCACGCCGGTAAGCATATCGCAAAGCACCAAAGCCGCTACATGACTCCATGTCATACCATTGCCGCTAAAGCCTGTTGCTGCATATATATTACCTTTTTGGCTGCCAGGCATGTGACCGATATATGGTAAGCCATCTGCCGGCTCATAGTACTG
Organism: Ilyomonas limi; assembly: GCF_005233845.1. Classification (GTDB taxonomy): domain Bacteria; phylum Bacteroidota; class Bacteroidia; order Chitinophagales; family Chitinophagaceae; genus Ilyomonas; species Ilyomonas limi. The sequence goes on along the minus strand of NZ_SZQL01000036.1, from coordinate 26,754 downwards.
CGACGACCATTTAAAAGCCATTTCTTTTACATTAAAATACTTTCGTACATACGCTTCCAATTTTAAAAAGCAGGCTTCGGTATTTTCAACATGGCCAGTTTTGTGATCTTCACCACCGGCAATAAAATATTTTTTTCCCATTACTTCCTGTGTGCGGTAATAATGGTAGGGATTGTACAAATCGTACGTCAGATGATCAGGATAATTTTCATCATTTAACTCCACTGCTATTGCGTAGCTTCTGTAAGGTGCGCAGCGCAGGTGCAATACACTTACACCGGGTGGAATATGCGTGGCAAAAATGAGTTTGCGTCCTTCCACTTTGCCCAGTGTAGTTTCTACGGTTACATTTTCATCATCGTGCCAGTTAGTTACACGGCAATGTTGCAAAACAGTACCGCCGGCTTCTTCAAATTGTTTGGCTAATGCAAATAGGTATTCAATAGGGTGAAACTTCCCTTGGCCTTCGGCTTTAAATGCTTTGGTAAAAGAAATAGGAATGGGAATTTCATTTACATAACTCACCTGTACGCCGGCATGTGCTGTAGCCCGAAACATTTCATCCAGTTCTTTATCCTGCTGGCTATTTTGCGAAAAAAGATAGGCCGCTTGCGTTTGATATTCACATTTAATATTATAAGTGCTGATGTTATTACTTATCAAATTCAATGCGTCTTGGGCTGCCTTAGCAACCAGTTGTGCATTTTTTTCCCCGAAGTCTTTGGCGATGGTATTATACGGGGTATCTAAAAGTGTGTTGAGGTGGGCAGTAGTGCCGCCGGTAGTTCCAAAACCCAACGTATTCGATTCCAGCAATAAACAATTTTTGCCACTTTTTTGTAATAGCAATGCAGTAGTAATGCCTGTAATGCCGCCACCTGCAATAATCACATCAAACAAAGCTGCGGGCAAGGTAGTGTGTTTTGTTTCGTAATCGGGAATGTTGTACTGCCACAGGCTAACGGTTGCGCCATCTCTTTGCATAAGAAATTGTATTTATTGTTTAAGAAAATGTTGTTTTAGGCAGTTGTTGTTTCGTTGTTTTTCTGCACGCTTTCTTAACGCTGAGAGTGTTTAAATCCTGCCAGCGTTTCAAACCGCGGTCTTACTTTTAATAGCCAGGCACTTCTTCCTGATTCAATTTTACTGCCAATACATTCCGGCGCATTATTCGTTTATAAAATAATAGTATGAAATTGAACAATATACACATTGGTACATCGGGCTGGAGCTACAAAAGCTGGAAAGATATTTTTTACCCAACAAACCTAAAACCTACATCGTATTTGCAGTACTATGCACAATACTTTGATACCACTGAAATTAATACCACTTTTTATCATACACCGCGTATGTCCACTACCGAAAACTGGGCTAAAGCAGTGCCACTTAGCTTTACTTTTTGTGCCAAAATGAACCGTTATGTTACCCAATTAAAACGTCTCAAAGAACCAGAGGAACCATTGCAACGCTTCTTTACCGCTATTGAACCATTGCAGCAAGTGTGCGGACCTGTTTTGATACAACTGCCGCCATCCTTGCGCTTTAATTATGAGGTAACGGAGTATTTTTATTCTGTCTTAAAAAGAGCATATAACCGGTACTATTTTGCGCTGGAGGCGCGCCATACAAGCTGGTTTGAAGTGGATAGTTTAAACCTGATGACAAAGTATAATATTGCATTCGTTATTTCACAATCGGGTAATGTATTTCCGTACGCAGAGGTTGTAACAGACACTAATATTTATATACGTTTTCACGGACCCGAAGCATTATATGCCTCGTCCTATAGCTATGAAATGCTGAATGCATATGCCGATAAATTTGTACATTGGATAAAAGAAGGGCACGTAATATGGGCTTATTTTAATAATGATATAAACGGCCATGCCGTGCATGATGCACAATTATTGAAAGAGATTTTAAATAAAAAGCAATGCAGCTAACAGATAATGCAAAAGAGGTGATGAGCAATATGTATAACCAAACAACAGGTTACCTCAGCCGCATGATTAAATTTGACAATAACCGGGAGAGAAGAGTGCGCATGTATAATCCTATTTGCTCTACCGTGCGCCAGGATGCGGAAAAGGTAAAGATTTGCGTGTATGATTATAATAAGGATTATGTAAAACAGCATGAACTGAAAGATGTAAGAGAAGCTTTTACCTTTAAAGAGAATGGCAATATAAGCTGGATAAATATTGATGGTATTCGTAAAGCCGATATAGAAGCAATAGGCGAGCATTTTGGCATTCACCCGCTTATCCAGGAAGATATTTTAAGCATAGGTCAGCGTCCTAAAATGGATGAAGGCGACGACATCATGTACTGCCTGCTCAATATGTTGTATTTTAATGAAGATACGATCACCGTAGAGCAGGAGCAGATAAGTATTGTGCTGGGCAAAAACTTTGTTATCACTTTTCAGGAAGATGCTGACCGTGATGTGTTTAATGGTATTCGCGAAAAGCTAAACATACCCAAAAGCAAGCTGCGCAGTGCCAGTGCCGACTATCTTGCTTATTCGATGATAGATACCATTGTGGATTTTTATTTTGTAGTGATGGATAAGCTAAGCGACAAACTGGAAGCAGTGGAAGAAGAAATCATACGCGCCGCCAGCACCCGCTCACTGGCACAAATCAACAGCCTCCGCCGCGAGTTGATTGTATTGCGCCGTAATGTACTGCCGGTGCGCGATATGGTGAGCGGTATAATCCGTAGCGATAGCCCACTGCTCGATGAGCGCGTGATGCGGTATTTTAAAGATGTTTCCGATCATATCACACAAGCTGCCGATATGGTAGAAAACTACCGTGATATGATAATGAGTATGCAGGATTTATACCTCAATAAAGCCAACATACGCCTGAATGAAGTAATGAAAGTAATGGCCATTGTAACCTGCCTGATGGCGCCTGCTACGGTAATTGGAGGTATCTTTGGTATGAACTTCGACCGCATCCCCTACATTCACAACCGGTATGGTTTTTTTATAGCCGTTGCGTTGATGCTGCTCGTTCCGGTGTATATGATTTATTTGTTTAAAAAGCGTGGATGGTTTAAGAGAATGTAAAATTTTGTTTTCTTATAAGAATAGTTGTAATACTCACTAAGGTTTGGTTACGATGACAAATTTGTACTTAGGAGTAATGCAAACACATCATTTTAAGCACAGCATTCGTCATTGCGAGCGTAGCGAAGCAATCTGTGCTATGCTGTAAATCATTATTAATGAATATTTTGAACCTATAATAAAGTTTATTATTAATTGAACTCTGCATATCAACATTGCAGGCTTATTTTGATTCTACTACTATCCACAGATTGCTTCGCTATCGCTCGCAATGACGCAGATACAACTTCCCGAATTATATTGCAGCAGCAAATGTTTTTTGCCTTTATCTTTAAGCGCTGTCATTCGCTACTTCAATAAGCCAAACCTATTATGCAGGCAACCACAACCAACAGGACATTCTTAAAAACATACGGTAATATACTGCTCATGCTCGGCGGTGTAATTATTGGTTGCATACTCGGTATTGTTTTCGGTGAAAAAATAGAAGTCATTAAGCCTATTGGTGATGTGTTCTTAAACCTGCTTTTTACGGCTGTTATACCATTGGTCTTTTTTACCATCGCAGCTTCCATTGCCAGCATAGATCAATCACAAAAGTTTGGGAAATTGATGGGTGTGATGTTGCTTGTTTTTATTTCAACCGTATTAATTGCTGCCATCACTACAATCATTGCTGTTTACTTTTTTCCAATCAATGCCATACATACCAACAGTTCGTTTGTGGCAACTGCTACACAAAACGAGAACAAAAGTTTGGGCGAAGTCATCGTGAATATGCTCACGGTAGATGATGTATATAAATTATTCTCCCGCACCAACATGCTTCCATTGATGATCTTTTCGGGCATTGTAGGGTTTGCTGTGTTGCGCGCCGGCGAAAAGGGCAAACCTTTTCTCCATTTTTTGCAATCCGGGAGCGAAGTGCTTACGCGCTTTTTACTATTTGTTATGAAGCTGGCCCCAATTGGCTTAGGTGCTTATTTTGCCAGTCAGGTAGGTGTTTTAGGTCCGCAACTATTGGGCAGTTATGCCAAGGCATTGGGCATTTTTCATGGCGTGTGTCTCTTTTATTTTGTGGTGGGGTTTAGTTCGTATGCCTTTATTGCGGGTGGATGGAAAGCAGTAAAAATATATTGGAAAAACAATATTGCACCATCTGCTACAGCCATCGGTACGTGCAGCAGCATTGCTACTATTCCGGTCAATTTATTGGCAGCAAATAACATGCGCATTCCGCCGTATATTGGCAATATTGCTATACCGCTCGGTGCTACGTTGCATAAAGATGGCTCCGGTATTTCTTCCATCATAAAAATAGCAGCCGTTTTCGCCCTTTTTCATAAGCCTTTCACCGGTGTTGATGTATGGTTGATTGCTTTGCTGGTAACAGTTATAGTAAGCATGGTAGAAGGCGGCATACCAAGTGGCGGTTATTTAGGCGAATTATTGGTATTATCGGTTTATAATTTCCCGCCGGAAGCATTCCCTGTTGTAATCATTTTAGGCACTTTGGTAGATCCGGTTGCTACCATCATGAATGTTACCTGCGATACTGCCGCTGCCATGCTCGTAAGCAGAATAATGGAAGGAAAAAACTGGATGAAGCTGGCACGCAATTAATAGCACATGAACAACACGGATTCATGCACAAATAGGAAAGAATTTATTATATGGACAAATCAGGTTCATCAGGTTTCCTCATCAGTAAAATCCTTATCCAAACAAATTCGTGTCATCTGTGTGCTATTATTCTGACCTTTTGTCGCTACTTTTTCCTTTGCATGGTATTTGGTTATCCATTATCTTCATCCGTATTTAAACATATTGAATATGAACATAGGAAAGGAATTTGAAAAATATGCTGTGCATCACCGCGGTATCTCCAGCGCCACTATGCACAATTATGCCACCCAGTTTACTAATCTTACGCCATACATCATAGAAGAGCGGCCACTCAACGTTGCCAGCATGGACGTGTTCAGCCGGCTGATGATGGACCGTATTATCTTTCTGGGCGAAGGCATTAATGATTATGTTGCCAACATCGTAACGGCGCAGTTGCTTTTTTTGGACAGCACCGACAGAACACGTGACATTCAAATGTACATTAACAGCCCCGGGGGCAGCGTGTATGCCGGATTGGGTATTTACGATACCATGCAGTTTGTAAGCCCCGATGTAGCCACTATTTGTACCGGTATTGCGGCCAGCATGGGTGCTGTACTGATGGCAGCCGGCGTAAAAGGCAAACGCAGCGCCTTAAAACATTGCCGCATCATGATTCACCAGCCAAGTGGTGCTATTGGCGGACAGGCTTCTGATATTGCTATTACAGCCAGGGAGATCAGGAAAATCCGTCACGAACTGGACGAAGTGCTTGCCAACCATACTGGCAAAGACATCGAAACCATTGCCCGCGACCGTGATCGCGACTTTTGGATGACTGCAGCCGAAGCACAGGCATATGGACTGGTAGATGAAGTATTACTTACCAATCCAAGAAAGGAAAAGAAAGATTAAATATCCGAAATAGTTAGTTGTGAGTGAAGAAAACAACGTGAGAAGTGATATGTGAAAAGCGAGAACAGACTTCATTCACCATTCACAATTGATAATTCACAACTCCTTACATCACACATCTTACATCGTACATAACTATGATAGATTTAAATTATAAAAATCCATTTTTAATGGATGATAATGAAGAACCCGAAGAAGAAGTTCCAAAGACTGATAAGGAAGACCATTCTCCGTTTATTTTAAAGAAAATGGAAAAGCTCTTTTTAGAAAAAAGAGCTGTATATCTCTGGGGCATGGTGGATGACCGCAGCGCCAAAGAAGTAGTAAGCAAATTGCTGCTGCTCGAAGCTGATAACCCAGGTAAAGAAATCAAATTTTATATCAACAGCCCCGGCGGTGTAGTAACCAGCGGTATGGTGATTTACGATACCATTAAACTAATCTCTTCACCGGTAAGCACCATCTGTATGGGACTGGCTGCCAGCATGGGTTCTATACTGCTGAGCGTAGGTGCTAAAGGTAGGCGGTTTATTTACCCACATGGCGAAGTAATGATTCACCAGCCAAGCATCGGCGGTTATTTTCAGGCTACCAGTGCCGATATTGAAATACAGGCAGAACAGATAGAGAAAACAAAACTGATGGGAGCTGAAATACTGGCTGCTAACTGCGGCAAAACAGTAGAGCAAATATTAAAAGATTTTGACCGCGATTACTGGATGGACGCTAAAACTGCTGTGGAATACGGTATTGTGGATGAAATAATAGATAAATTATAACCTAATACTTTATAATAGCTTAAAATACATTTGTGAAACCGCTTAAAAAGAGCGGTTTCATTATTTTTGTACATAAACAATTTTATTGCGGGTGGCCACACCGGTTTTTACTCGTATATTCAGTAAGATACTTTCTCCCTTGCCCTTCTTTCCCAAAAAGTGAATAAGGGCTATACAGGCGATAAAATTGTAAAAAGAAAAGTTTAAGAAATTATATGGCTAAAAATCAGCATCGTTTGACCTGTTCCTTTTGCGGTCGTCCGCGCGAAGAAGTGAACATTTTAATTGCAGGTCAAAACGGCGAACATATTTGCGACGATTGTGTAGAGCATGCGCAAAATATTATTGCCGAAGAAAATAACAATCGCGAGCAGGCTCGTAAGGCAGGTTATAAATTTGCTATCCGCAAACCTTCGGAAATAAAGGCTTTTTTGGATCAATATGTGGTAGGGCAGGATGAAGCAAAGAAAATATTGAGCGTAGCAGTGTATAACCACTACAAGCGCATTACCCAAAAAAAGAAAGATGATGATGTGGAAATTGAAAAAAGCAACATCATCATGGTGGGTGAAACCGGCACCGGCAAGACGTTGCTGGCAAAAACCATAGCACGGCAGTTAAATGTACCTTTTGCTATTGTGGATGCCACCGTATTTACGGAAGCCGGTTATGTGGGCGAAGATGTGGAAAGTATGCTCACGCGCCTGTTGCAAGCCTGCAACTACGATGTACAAGCCGCCGAGAGAGGCATTGTATATATAGATGAAATAGATAAGGTTGCGCGCAAGAACGATAATCCTTCCATTACACGCGATGTGAGCGGCGAAGGTGTGCAGCAAGGCTTGCTTAAAATTTTGGAAGGCACCGAGGTATTAGTGCCACCGCAAGGCGGCAGAAAACACCCGGAACAAAAGATGGTGAAAATGAATACGCAAAACATCTTGTTCATTGCCGGTGGTGCTTTTGATGGCGTGGACAAAATCATTGCACGGCGTGTAAACACCAATGCGATTGGCTTTGGTGTAAATAAAGAATTGCAGGAAATGCAGAAGAAAAACATGCTGCAATTTGTAAATGCCACAGACCTCAAGAGTTTTGGGTTGATACCGGAACTGTTAGGGCGTTTGCCGGTAATTACGCACCTGGACCCATTGGACCGGGAAACACTCCGTGCGATATTGATTGAGCCAAAAAACAGTCTGGTAAAGCAATATAATCGCCTGTTTGAGATGGAAAATATTACGCTGGAGATTGATGATGAAGTGCTGGATTTTATGGTGCAAAAAGCACTGGAATTTAAGCTGGGTGCAAGAGGTTTGCGTAGTATATGCGAGCATATATTAACAGATGCCATGTTTGAATTGCCGGGCAGTGATGTAAAGACTTTCCATGTAACGCTCGATTATGCAACACGGCAGTTTGACAAGAGTAAAATGAACTTGCTGAAAGTGGCATAGTTTATTGGTAATGGTTAATTGGGGTATTTGTATAAACGTAATTGAATTTATTAATAAAAGAAACAAAACATCAAACCTATGAACGACTTAATAGCACGCTTAACGGCAGAGGCAAACCTTACGCCGGAACAAGCACAAAAAGCGGTAGAAGTGATTGCCAACTATGTAAAAGAGCAATTCCCGATGATTGGCGGTGCAGTGGATCAGATTTTTAAATCGAAATAATCAGCTTTCGAAAGAGGCTTTGTTTACGCCCGGTGATTTGCATAAAAGTCACCGGGCGTATTTTTAATATTACCTTAAACCTCTTCCATTTATTAGTACTGTTGGCGTTGCTGTTGTAAATTCTGTTTTCTTTGCAGCGGCTAAAAAATTTGCTTATTCTAATTAACTGTTTCATGAATTATTTTCAGTCCATCATTATTTCTATTATTGAAGGTCTTACTGAGTTTCTGCCCATATCCAGTACCGCACACATGCGCTTTGCTAATCCGATGATTGGCGTAAGTCCGTCGCCATTTGTAGATATGTTTGAAGTGGTGATACAGTTGGCTGCCATCTTATCAGTTGTAGTTATTTATTACAAGAAGTTCTTCGATTTCAGCAAATCTGTTTTTTATGTAAAACTTATCATTGCAGTAATACCGGCTTTGATATTTGGTGCTATTTTAAAAAGTCATATTGATGAGGTATTAAACAATGTAACTTTTATTGCATGGGTCATGCTGCTTGGTGGTGTTATACTCTTATTTATTGATAAAATGTTTACCAGGAATCTTATTGACGATGACCGGGAAATCACTATTAAGCGGGCTTTTGTAATTGGTGGTTTTCAGGTGTTAGCGATTGTATTTCCGGGCTTGAGCCGCAGTGCAGCCACTATTATTGGCGGTATGAGTCAAAAACTAACGCGGCGTGTAGCTGCTGAGTTTTCTTTCTTTTTGGCAGTACCAACCATGTTTGCCGCCAGTGTAAAAAGCTTTTGGGATGTGTATAAAGACCATCCCGAAGTGCTGAATAAAGACAGCTATGCCGTGCTGGGCGTTGGTGCTGTTGTATCGTTTATTGTAGCCTTATTGGCAGTTAAGTTTTTCATCAGTTACCTGCAAAAGCACGGCTTCAAAGCATTCGGCGTGTACCGCATTATTTTAGGTATTGTTATGCTGGTGCTGATATATACGGGTTATATAAAATAACGTAACATTATAGCACACGGGTAACACGGATTTCTTTGGATAAGGATTGTACTGGTAGAATACGCTGATGAATCTGATTCATTCACTTAATAGTTTCTTTCTCATCCGTAAGCTATCCAATTCGCACAATTCGTGTAATTCGCATTTGAATCATTAGTGTATTAAAATCCATGTTTTAGTCCGTGTCGTCGGTGTCCCATTATACTTATCTTTATTTCGCAAATCCCTTTACATGCAAACAGCAGCCAAAAAGATTGTCAATGGTTGGGCTATGTACGACTGGGCAAACAGTACCTACAGCCTCGTTATTACTTCTACCATTTTCCCGGCATATTACACTGCCATTGCACCCAGGCAGGTAGCACTGTTTGGAAGAACCTTCGATCGGGATGCACTGGCTTCTTACACCATCTCGTTTTCATTTCTCATCATTGCTTTTCTGTCGCCTATACTATCTTCCATTGCAGATTATAAAGGCAATAAGAAAAGCTTTATGAAGTTCTTTTGCTACTTAGGTTCATTGGCTTGTTGTTTACTGGTATTTTTTACAAAAGATAACATTGGTATTGGATTATTTTTATCCATAACTGCCACTATTGGTTATTGCGGAAGTATTGTTTTTTATAATGCCTATTTGCCCGAAATAGCAGCGGAAGAAGACCAGGACCGCGTGAGCGCCAAAGGCTTTGCAATGGGCTATATGGGTAGTGTAGTATTAATGATACTCTGTCTCACTGCTATTATTGTCAACGATCAGATGAACCTTGGCTGGGGCGCCTGGCCGTCACGAATTTCTTTCTTATGCGTAGGGCTGTGGTGGGCTGGTTTTGCACAAATTACTTTCAACGTGTTGCCACCTTCCAAAGCGTCGGCACAACGCCCCGAACACAGCATCTTTGTAAATGGTTTTTATGAGCTGAAAAAAGTATGGAATCAATTAACACATTATCCTACTTTGAAGCGATTTTTGAGAAGCTTTTTCTTTTATAACATGGGCGTGCAAACCGTTATGTACATGGCCACTTATTTTGCCGCCGATGAAATAAAGATGCAGCCCACGCAAATGATCGTTACCATATTAATCATTCAGCTTGTGGCAATTTTTGGTGCTTACCTGTTCTCCTTACTTTCTAAAAAAACTAATAATATTTTTGCACTATCCGTGCTCATTGTATGCTGGATAGGCATTTGCATATTTGCTTTTTTTACGCAAACGCCCACCGATTTTTACATACTTTCATTTTGTGTAGGCATGGTGATGGGCGGCATACAATCCATGTCAAGGTCAACGTATTCGAAGCTGTTGCCCGAAACAAAAGATACAGCTTCTTACTTTAGTTTTTACGATGTATGCGATAAAATTGGCACCGTTATCGGTACGCTTTCTTTTGGTTATGTTGCCGAGCTATCTGATGGTATGCGCAACTCGGTACTTGCATTGATGACTTATTTTATTATTGGTTTTATACTGCTGATGTTTGTACGTACAAAGAAATATAAATCTGCTCCAGTTCATGAAGTTATATACAATTAACACCGGTTTTTTCAAGCTCGATGGTGGTGCTATGTTTGGTGTAGTGCCAAAAACCATTTGGAATAAACTGAATCCTGCCGATGATAATAATTTGTGCACCTGGGCAATGCGTTGCTTGTTGATTGAGGATGAAGAAAGATTGATATTGGTAGATACGGGCATTGGTAATAAGCAAAGTGAAAAGTTTTTCAGCCACTATTACTTACATGGCGATGATACACTAAAAAAATCATTAGCAGCGCACGGCTTTAGTAAAGAGGATATCACAGATGTATTTTTAACGCACTTACATTTTGACCATTGTGGTGGCGCCATAGAAAGAGTGGGAGACAAGCTGTTACCAGCTTTTAAGAATGCTACTTATTGGAGTAATAAAAAGCATTGGCAATGGGCTACAGAGCCGAATGCGCGAGAAAAAGCTTCTTTTTTGAAAGATAATTTTTTACCTATACAGGAAAGCGGGCAATTGAAGTTTATACAAGAGCCAGAACAATCAGAAAATAAAAGAGAAGGGTGGTCTTCCTATGGTCTTTTAAGAACATTAGGCTCCTATTTTAATAATAATATTTTTATTCGGTTTGCCAACGGCCACACCGAAGCCATGATGCTTCCGGTTATCAATTACAATGGCAAGACAATTGTGTATATGGCAGATTTACTACCTTCCACTGCGCATATTCCGCTGCCTTATGTAATGGCTTACGATATGTTTCCGTTGACTACTCTACAGGAAAAAGAAGGCTTCTTAAACGAAGCTTTACGAAACAATTATGTTCTTTACTTCGAACATGACCCGCATATTGAGTGTTGCACTTTAGAGCAAACAGAGAAAGGCATCAGAGTAAAAAATACTTTCCAACTGAGCGAGATTAGTTAAGCGCATTTATTGCAAAGACGCTAAGGAATACAAAAGCGCTACATGCTCAACACATATAGCGCTTTTTATTTACAATAAATATTTTCATCTCCGTGCCTAAACGGTTACAAAAAATCTTTGTGTTAGGCTGTGCCCTTTGTGCCTCTGTGGTTTAAACGCTTTTCCTTCCACATTTGATTAAATGTTTTATCGCTAAAACGCAAGTCGGCTCTATGTTGTGTCCAGCTTTTAAACACGCGGTTGATAAAGGCATTTTTTAATTTACCATTACCCAAATTCATCATCCGGCGGTTAAGGCTGGCTATTTTCCACAGCTTCCAGGAGAAGCTTTCTGCTTTGGTGCTGTCACCTTCATCCACGGCTTCGTGCCGGTTTTCAAGCAATAGCTCATGCAGGTTAATGCGCACCGGACACACTTCGGTACAATTGCCGCAAAGCGAAGAAGCATAGCTTAAATGCTTATACTCATTCATGCCTTTTAAATGCGGGGTAATTACGCTGCCGATTGGCCCACTATATGTAGTGCCATACGTATGTCCGCCGATATTTTTATACACAGGGCAAGCATTCAGGCAGGCACCACAACGGATACAGTACAAGGCTTCGCGGGTTTTAGCGTTAGCCAATAAATTGGTACGACCATTATCCAATAAGATCACATACATTTCTTCCGGGCCGTCTGTTTCATCTGCTTGCCGCGGGCCAGCAATAATGGTGTTATAAGTTGTAACTTTTTGTCCGGTTCCAAAAGTTGATAAAAGCGGCCAGAAAAGCGCTAAATCATTAATAGAGGGAATTACCTTTTCGATGCCTACAATTACAATATGTGTTTTTGGCCAGGCACAACTCAATCTTGCATTGCCTTCATTTTCCGTTATGGCAACGCCACCAATATCGGAGATAATAAAGTTGGCGCCGGTTACACCTATTTCGGCTTTTGTGTATTTTTCACGCAATTGCTGTCTTGCAAAAAGCGTCAATTGTTCGGGGGTAAGCGTGGGCAGCGTACCAAATTTATCGGCAAACAACCTGGCAATTTCTTCCTTGTTTTTGTGCATTGCCGGCGTTACAATATGATAGGGTGGCTCTTCATCCAACTGCTGAATATATTCGCCCAAATCTGTTTCTACGCTTTCAATCCCAATGCTTTCCAGGTATTTATTAAGGTGGATTTCTTCCGTTACCATACTCTTGCTTTTCACCAGCGTTTTGCACCCTTTTGCCTTGCAAATGGCTTCTATTTCTTTTAGCGCCTGCTCGCCGGTCTCTGCCCATATTACTTTAGCCCCACGTGCCGTTATATGTTGTTCAAATCGTTCTAAACTTTTATCCAACGATTCAATTGCAAGCCATTTTCTGTTTTTTGCACGCTCACGTGCCAGCATCAACTGGTCAAACTGTTGCTTGCCGCCGGGCACTGCAGCATTGTAGCGCCCGATATTGAAATTAATAGTGCGACGGTGCGTCAGGTCTGGCGCTTTAATGGTGCTTTTGGCAATAAAAGTGGCAGCGGTATCAGTCATAAAAATTTGTCTAAAAGCTAAATAATAAATATTAAATTACTTCTTTACTACCTCCGCACTTGCAGCGAGCGCTTCATAAAACTCTTCACCATACTTGCGGATGATAGCTTCCTTTAAAAATATATATACGGGCACTTTCAATTGCTTGCCCAACTTACAGGCAGCTTTGCACAAGTCTTGCCGTGGTTCGTAATTCACGTATTCCAAATCTTCATCTTGCTGGCTTTTTTGTATTCTAATAGGAAACAAATGGCAACTGATTGGCTTTTTCCATTTCAATTTACCATCGTAATAAGCCTGCTCAATGCCGCATTTAATGATACCTTTTTCGTCGCGGATGCCATAAGCGCAAATGCCGCTGTTTACGGTAGGCGTTACCCAGCCAAACTCGGTATCGTAAATGTATTTACCCTGTTTTTCAATGGCTTTAATGCCTTCAGGTGTAAGGTATGGTTTAATGACTTCGTAATTGCTAATGAGCTCGTTTAACTCTTCTATTTCAAGCGGGGCACCGGCATCGCCATCTTCGCAGCAGCCGCCTTTGCACTTGTTGAGGTCGCATACAAACTGTGCCTCCAGCACGGAATCACTAATCAGTTTGTTGTCTATTGCTATCAAGGGAATATGTATTTGTACAAAGATATTTAAATGCAAACGGATGACGTGGAATTTGGGAAAATCTTAAAAGCAGAAGGCTAAAAGACTCCGGATCTTACTATGGCCCGGAGCTTTTTAGCATCAAACGAGCTAATCTAAAAAAACGCTTTTATCACATAGATACAATACAAACATTGGTTTTTACATAGCATTTCTAAATATTTTATATAGATTTAATATGATAACTGTGATACAGAAATAGTGATAAGTAATTGCTGATTATTTAAGGTTATAAGTGACGGACATTTTGCTGGTGACATTTGTCATTACACCACCACTTATTATTAATAAAACACAAAAGGCTGCCGCAATTGCGGCAGCCCTTTATTTATAGCTTTCTTCTTCTTATAGCTTAATTTCTTCGTCGTTGCTGTCAAAAAAATGATATTCGGTAAAGTAGTAATCGTTGTTTTTCTTAACAATAATATTGGTTTTGTACTTACGCTTCCATTTTGCCTGAATGGAATTGAAAAACCAGCCTTTGGTAAGATGCGAGTACAAAATAGGATGCACCATCAGCGTAAGGTTTTTGTGCTGATGCGTAACGAGGTAATGGATACGTTTTTCTATTTCATCTACCAACAAAACAGAAGGGGTGGTTTTGCCGGTGCCATTGCAACAAGGGCAAATCTCCGAAGTGTTGATGTTTACTTCGGGGCGCATACGCTGGCGCGTTATCTGCATCAATCCAAACTTGGAAATGGGCAGCACCGCATGTTTGGCACGGTCGGGGCGCATAAATTCTTCCATGGCATCCTGTACTCGTTTTTTATTTTCAGGATGCTTCATATCAATAAAATCCACCACGATAATGCCGCCAATGTCCCGCAGGCGTAACTGGCGTGCTATTTCTTCTGCCGCTTCCAGGTTCGTTTGCAGTGCATTTTCTTCCTGGTTGTTGCTTACACTTTTGTAGCCGCTGTTTACATCTATTACGTGCAGTGCTTCGGTATGTTCTACAATAAGATAAGCACCGCTGGGCAGGTTGACTGTTTTGCCAAATGAAGATTTGATTTGTTTTGTTACGCCATATTGGTCGTAAATGGGAATACCATTATTATAAAAGCTTACTATCTCTGCTTTATCGGGTGCAAATTTTTGAATGTAATTGCGGGTATCATTGTAAATATTTTTGTCGTTGGTAACGATGCGGTTGAAATCTTCATTCAACAAATCGCGCAAAATGCTCGTGGTTTTATCCTGCTCACTCAATATTTTGCAAGGTGCAACCGCACTGCGTAAGTTTTTCTGAATATTTTTCCAGGTTTCTACCAGCATCAGAATATCCTCATGCAAGTCGGCGGCATTTTTACCTTCGGCGGCCGTGCGTACAATCACGCCAAAGTTTCTGGGCTTAATGGATTCTACAATTTTTTGCAGCCTTTTTCTTTCTTCGGAAGAATGAATTTTTTTGGAAACAGCAACTACATCGTTAAATGGCGTAACTACAATATATCTTCCCGGCAACGAAATTTCGCAACTAAGGCGCGGACCTTTGGCGGCAATAGGTTCCTTTAAAATTTGTACCAGCACATTGGGTTTGCCGCTAAGCACTTCGTTGATTTTGCCGGTTTTTACAATCTCTGGTTCTATCTGAAACTTTGTAAAATCAAAGCCTTCTTCGCTTTTATCGCCAATAGCCTGCTGGGTAAACTTAAGAATAGAGCGGGCATATGGGCTTAAATCGGTGTAATGCAAAAAAGCGTCTTTTTCAAATCCTACATCTATAAAAGCGGCATTTAAGCCGGGGATTAGTTTTTTTACCTTACCAAGGTATAAATCGCCTACGGCAAAACTGGCATCCGACTTTTCGTTATGTAGCTCTACCAGTTTTTTATCTTCGAGCAAGGCAATTTCAACACCCGTGGGTGCAGCATTAATAATTAAATCTTTATTCACAAAATGGGCAACTTTAAAAATTTGATAGGTTAATAGTAAAAAGCTCTGAAAACAGGTAATTTATGTGGTAATGACAGATATGGACAGGTGTGTCAAATATAAGACACAACAAAATATTCCACACAATTCTGCTGCTTTAAGATATTGATAAGGAGAAGGTAAAGTTGCGTACAGAAACAGAAGGAATAAAAAGAAAGTGCCGGAAAAAATAAAAGTATCTATTCCGGCACTTCACTAAAGTATGTACCGAAAAACTACTTGTTTTTCTTCTTATGACGATTTTTTCTTAATCTTTTTTTACGCTTGTGAGTTGCAATCTTATGACGTTTTCTTTTTTTACCGCAAGGCATAGTATAAATGCGTTTTGTTGTTTAATAAAGTTATTGTTATTGTAAAGTTTTTATACGTTCTTCTATCGCTTGTTTGGCTTCGGGTATTCCTATTTTTTGTGCAGCTATCTTGTACCATTTTACAGCGTTGGCTTTGTTATTAACCCTTTCGTAAGCCTCGGCTAAGTATAAAACAGCTTCCATGTTATCGGGCTGTTTATTTGCCACTACCAAAAAATGTTCAATTGCCTTATCATATTGCCCGCTGCGCATACCGCCAATACCCAGCATCATTTGTCCGTACAGGTTATCGGGATTTTTTTCTACAACTTCCCTGATAGCCAATATGCCTTGCATTGGATTGGGTGCAATATTGCCAAATAAATAGCAGGCACCAATGCCAATTTTAGCAGAATCATTAGCCGGATTTAGTTCTAAACTCTTTTCAAACAGCGACTTAGCGTTTGTTGCCAGCCAGTTTTGACGGGCAGGATTATCCTCCTGCATCAGACCATCTAACAACAAACGGGCTGCAAAGGTGAGCTTTTTTTCAGAATTTTCCAACTTTGCTGCTTCGCCGGTGTAATAGGCACCCAAAATATGCTGCTGCAAAGTGTCGTCCCAAAAGGAAGCTAACTGGTTATATACTTTTATTTGCTGGTCTTTTACATCGCCGCGTACCACGCTGTTTTCAAGCTGAGTAATACGGCTGGACTGTTCGGGAGAGAGTTTTGACTTGGCTTGCGCCACTACTTCGGCGGTGGTCATAGCAGGCATGGCATCGCCGGCCGCAGCACGTGCAGTAGCAGCAGGCTGTGCCGGCGCTTTCTTTGACGGAATGGTATTGCCAAAAAAGAAAAGTCCTGTAAATAAAATAAGGCCACCCGAAAGGAGCAGGTATTGTTGTTTTTTCACGTTGTAAAAAATGCAATTTTAATTGGCCGGCAAAGTTACTTATTTACCTTGGCATGCATCTCTTTTACTTCGCTAATAAATTCTTTAGATGGTTTGAAGGCCGGAATGTAGTGCTCAGGAATTTCTACGGCTACATTCTTTTTGATGTTGCGGCCTATCTTGGCAGCACGCTTTTTGGTAATAAAGCTGCCAAAGCCACGTATATATATGTTTTCGCCCTTAGCTAAACTTTCTTTGATTTCCTTCAACATAGTTTCAAGGGATACCAGTACATCTACTTTTGCTATACCGGTTTTGTCTGAGATGTTTGTGATAAGGTCCGACTTTCTCATGGATTGTTTTTAATAATAAAAATGATTAAGTACACAGTTATTACAGTTCTTTGCCCCAATCACAAAAAAACATAATCGTGTTTTTTTATTAATTGAAAAGCAATTCTAATCAATAGGTTAACTGAATGAAGCAACAGCAATTTACTTGCCAATTAATGGATTGGCATAAAAGAGAAAATGAACGTATTTTGCCATGGAAGGGAGAGCAAGACCCTTATAAAATATGGTTGAGCGAGGTAATATTGCAACAAACCAGGGCTGAACAGGGGCTGCCATATTATCAGGCGTTCATACAAAAATATCCAACTATTGAAGATTTGGCACAAGCGCCTGATTCAGAAGTATTTAAGTTGTGGGAAGGATTAGGGTATTATTCAAGGTGTAAGAACCTGCTTCATACAGCGCGCTATATTGTAAATGAACTGGGCGGCAAATTTCCTGTTGCGTATGAAGCAATTCTATCATTAAAAGGCATCGGCCCCTATACTGCAGCCGCCATCAGTGCCTTTGCTTATAATTTGCCCCATGCGGTAGTAGATGGTAATGTTTTTCGTGTGTTGGCACGCTGTTTTGGTATTTACGCACCTGTGGATGCTACCGAAAGCAGGAAAATATTTACCGCATTAGCTAATGGCCTGCTTGATAAAGAACAGCCTGCTTTATATAACCAGGCCATTATGGACTTTGGGGCTACCATTTGTAAGCCGGTCAATCCGCTATGTAGCCAATGTCCACAACAAAATCTCTGCGAAGCATACTTAAATGGTACAATTAATGAACTGCCGGTAAAGGAAAAAAAAATGGCAAAAAAGATGCGCTGGTTCACTTATTTCATTTTTACTGTTGACGACAAAACGCTTGTACACCAGCGCATTGCAAAAGATATTTGGCAAAACCTGTATGAATTTTACCTGGTAGAAACAGATGCCAACTCTAACTGGGACAATGAAAAAATAAATGAATACCTGCAAAACCAGTTTAGTATAAAAGATTTTTATATTAAATATATTTCACCTTTCTTATCGCAACAGCTTACACACCAAACTATTAAGGCGCAGTTTATTAGTGTGCAGTTGCCTCATATTCCACCTATGTTACAGCATTACGAATGGATGAATAAACAACAAATGGAACAATTAGCTTTTCCCAAAATCATCAATGAATACCGGCAAAGCGAAAGCTTTCCGGCAATGCTGTTTTAAGTGAGGATATTAAAAGAGCGGTAAAAGCCAGAGCCTTAAACCAGGTAAAAAATTGCTTTCTACTTACAACGTGTTAAGAATTATAGTGTAATAATTCCTGTTTACAAGCAATCTGTTGTAAAAAAGAACTAATGTTTTTTAGTATTGTTATAAAATAGTTTACTTTTAAATAGCCAATTATTCCTTCAAATAAAAATATCTTATGAGAGGCGTAAACAGAGTGATGCTAATAGGCAACTTAGGCAAAGATCCAGACATACAGTTTCTTGAGGGTAATATAGGAGTTGCAAAATTTCCGCTGGCAACCACCGAAACGTATAAAGACAGAGGTGGCAAAACAGTATCGCAAACCGAATGGCACACCGTAGTGCTGTGGCGCGGACTGGCAGAGCTGGCGCAAAAATACCTGCACAAAGGCAGCCTTATTTATGTAGAAGGCAGGCTGCACACCCGAACCTGGGAAGACCGGGAGGGCAACAAAAAATTTGCCACCGAGGTAATTGGAGACAACCTTATAATGCTGGAAAAGCGCGGCGGCGAGTTTGGCAACAACAGTAGCAATACGCACTACCGGCAACCCAATGCAGATGAGCCAGAACGCTTCGATGATGAATCTATGCCGCCACTGAACGACATGCATGAGGGCCTGCCATTTTGAGGTTGATGATTAGTGTTTGCAAAATTGCTGCCGTACGGCTACTATTATATGGAGAGGATAAGCTAATATTGTAAAAACAAACGCCGATTTAAAGTTGCAACCTTCCCCACTTATGCCCCACGCAGCTTTTTTGCTGCAGGCAAATGATATAAATACGCAAAGTATTACAGTCCTTATCATTTTGCTGCTCCTTTTGCTGGTGATTTCGTTTGCCCTTTCGGGTGCTCAAACTGCCTTTTTCTCGCTTACCTACAAAGACATTAACCTGCTGAAGACCAAACAACAGCAAGCGTATAAGCGGGTGATAGATCTGTTGGAAAACCCAAAAATTCTACATGCCTCGCTCTTGATAGCCAACACTGCCATCAACATCATTATTGTAATTGTGGCTAATTTAATTATCAGCAATTTTTTGCATGTAGCACCCGTAGGCGATTTTGTGGTAAAAGTGCTGGTGATTGCAGCCTTAATTATTCTTTGCTGCGAGGTATTGCCAAAAATGTATGCCACGCAAAATAATATACGCTTTGCCAAAGATTTTGGTTTTCTTATCGAAGCCTCTTATCTCGTGTGCAATCATATGGGTGCATGGCTGGTGCGCAACTCGGAACTGATTGAGAAGAAGCTCAACTACAACAAAAGCAATAATTTTTCGAGCGAGGAAATGTCTCATGCCATTGATATTACTTACCCAGACGGCAAAGAGGAAGAAAAAGATATTCTTTTGGGGGTACTAAAATTTGGTAATATTACCGTAAAGCAAATTATGCGCACGCGCCTCGACATAAGTGGCATTGAGTATAATACACCTTTCAGCCAACTGGTACAACAAATAGAGGAACTACACTATAGCCGCCTGCCTATATATAAAGGAAACCTGGATAATATGGTGGGCGTATTAAATACCAAAGATCTACTGCCTTATATAGACCAGCCCGAAAATTTCGACTGGCACACGCTGATGCGTACACCTTATTTTGTGCACGAGCACAAGCTGATTGAAGAATTGTTGAAAGAATTTCAATCGCGCCATATACATTTTGCAATTGTAGTAGATGAGTTTGGCGGCACCAGTGGTATTGCCACACTCGAAGATATTATGGAGGAAGTAATTGGTGATATCCGGGACGAGTTTGATGAAGAAGAGCTGGGGTTTAAAAAACTGGATGAAAACAACTATATTTTTGATGGCAAAATAATGATAAATGATGTATGCAAGATTATGCAATTGCCCGAAAATACATTTGATAAAGTAAAAGGTTACAGCGATTCGCTGGCTGGTTTGGTGCTGGAAATTGCGGGTTTTATTCCGCAGGTAGACCAGGAAGTTTCCAGCGGCGATTTCAGTTTTACAGTACTGGAATTGGAAAAAAACCGTTTACAAAAAATTAAAATTTCCATCCAGCCGCATCCGGCGCAATAGCTCGTTGCAAGTGTTGCGTTTAGCAGGTATTGATTAAGTATTCACAAATGTCTGATTATAAGAAGCGTTCATTCTTTTCTCTTGCTCAACCCTTTTTCGGGGTGCAAAAAGGATTGTTTTTATTAATGATTATATTGCTGTTTGCTGCCTGCAACAGCCCTTACATTCCCAAGCAGGAAGGTTATTTTGAGATTCCTTTGCCCGAAAAAAAATATGTGCAGTTTGATAAAGCGTCTTACCCGTACACTTTCGAGTATCCGGCTTATGCACGTATTATAAAAGACACCACTTTTTTTGATAGTATTCCAAAAGATTCATTTTGGATAAACATTGATTTTCCTCAATTTGATGCGCGCATTTATATGAGCTATAAAAATATTGGAAAATACAAGCTGGAGCAATTGGTTGATGATGCGTATAAAATGACGGGTAAGCATACGGTAAAGGCATCGGGCATTGAGGATTCGTTAATTCATCCTGCCGAGAACGTAGCGGGTATTTTCTTTAAGGTAGAAGGTGATGTAGCTACTGCCAACCAGTTTTTCGTAACCGATTCTACACATAATTTTTTACGTGGCGCACTCTATTTTGACGCTACACCTAATGAAGATTCGCTACGGCCAGTGCATGATTTTTTGGTAAAAGACATGAAGCACTTAATCAATACTTTCCGCTGGAAGTGATAGTTTTTTAGATCACGATGTCGCCTGATTGCACTGACGATGCTTCTAAAAGTTTGTATACATTATGGCTGTATTAATAGCTCCTCAAATGCAGCAGAATCACCATTAAACACATTAAAGTCGGTGTTGGATAAAATACCATTCACCCTTCCGCCTTCATTGAACTGCCAGAAGATCCATTCACGCTTGATCCGTGGTCTTTCTTTTTGCAGGTAATGCGCAATCCAAAGGGGATAATTATCAAATTCTTCTCCTAAATACCGCTCATAAAAATCTACATACGAATAAATGATAGGTTTTGCATTATAATGTGTTTCTATCATATTCAAGAAGAGCTTCAGTTCGGCACGCATCATAGCTGGCTTAGTGCCATGCAGTTGTTCAATATCTACTACAGGTGGTAAATCGCCCGGTTCCAGTTTTACGGTTTTTATAAAATTCAATGCCTGATCTGCACCGCTTTTGTTGGCTAAATAATAATGATAAGCACCGCGCGACAAGTGCATTTTTTTGCAGCTTTTCCAGTTGCGTTTAAAGTAAGGATCCACCATCTTTACGCCTTCCGTAGCTTTCATAAAAGCAAAGTGGAAGCGTATATCTTTTATCTGCATATCCCGCACGGCACGCCACGAAATAGCACCCTGATGCCTGCTTACATCAATGCCATGCAACGTATAACCTACGGGCACGTCTATGCCAAAGCCATCATAGTGTACAAATTGTAATTTATCCTGCTGGTTATTACTCCAAAAATCGAAAATACTATAACAAAAATAGGCTGCCAGAATAAGCACGATAACATACAATAGCTGCCTGCGCCTTTTCCTTTTTTTATTCTTACTTTTTTTGCTTTGCATGAATAAGCACGCAACTTAATATTTAATAAATTTTGCTGTTGTTATTTTTCCATCATTGTTAGTTACATTCAGGAAATACATGCCCGCGCTAAGTTTTACAATGGATATAGCAAAGGAGGCATTTTCATCAAGCGCCACGGTTCGCTGCATTACCTGTATGCCGGCTGTATTATATACCTGCACTTGTAAATTTCGTATTTCATCGCTGTTAGTACGCACATGCAATATGTTTTTTGCAGGGTTGGGATATAATACTAACGTTAATGGCGCCGCCGCAGGTAAGCTGTTTACATGCGTGGCGGTATTGTTGTAAGTAACTAAATATTGTGTTGGATCAATTAAAACAGTATCAGGCACGAAGTTTAAAGGCAATGTAAAACGTTGATTGTTTTTGTTTACATCAATGGTGAGGGTTTGCTCTTGGGTTGTATTTTTAAAACGGAGGTCTAATGGCAATTTGAAGAAAGATACTGAAGTATCTGATGTTGTTTGGTTGATGATGACTTCTATATTACCATCATTATAAGACCAGGTTACATGTACCGAAGGAAAGCCTTTACCATAAAACCATTGATTGAAAAAATAGCTCAAATCTTCACCACTTGCTTTCTCCAAATTATGCTGCAGGTCGGCAGTACGTGCAAAGCCATATTGCAAAGCCGTATCATTCTGATATAAACGCAAGCCATTAAAAAACGCAGCATCGCCCAAGGTATGGCGCAACATACGTAATAAAAATGCACCTTTTTTATAACTCAGATCATTATCAAAAATTCTATCTACACTTGTTGTATCCTCTACCCACACAGAGCCATGCGGCGCACGTAATATGTTAGACAAATCTTCGGCAACAACAGCCGGCAGGTGTTCGGGACGAAAATGTTCAGTATAAAATAGATCTGCCATCCACGTGGCAAAGCCCTCATTAAGCCATATATCCTGCCAGCTTGCACAGGTTATTTTATCGCCGAACCATTGGTGCCCCAGTTCATGCGCCATCAGGTATTCATCAGCGTTGGTAATAAAGGAATTGGTTTGATGTTCCATACCGCCACCCCACGAAAATTGCGTTTGTCCATAGCGTTCTTTCATAAAAGGATATGGACCAAAGTGCTGGTCGAACAACTGCAAGGCATTGTATAAAGGCTGAATATTATTTTGAAAATAATTGACCGCTTCGGGATAAACAGTGGTAGTAACCGGCAAAGTGCCCGTTTGTAAGCTCAGGTCTTTGCTAAATTGAGTGTAATTGGTAATTGCAATACCTATCAGGTAAGTAGCTATTGGATAACGATGCTTAAAATATGTAATTTTTCTATCGTCATGAGTAACTGTGCTTACCAACGTGCCATTTGCCGATGCAGTATATGCAGATGGATGGATGATGTAAATATCAATACTATCTGCCTTATCATCCAGCCCGTTGCGACAAGGCCACCAGTCTCTTGCACCGTAAGGTTCGCTTAAAGTCCATAGGACAGGAACACCGCTATGTTTTGTTTGTGAAAATGCACCAAAGCCATTTTCAGGCGGCATACCATGGTAGTAAATAGTTAGCGAATCTTTACTGCCCACATCCAACGAAGTTCCCAGACTGATAGCAACTGTTTTATTTACATTTTGTAAATAAGCAACTGGTATATTTCTAAATAAAACACTATCAACAATCAAGTTATTATCGAGGTCATAAACCAACTCATTGCCTGCCACTGTTATAGTAAAATAACTTGTAACCGAGCCGCTGATATACCGCACAGCAGGATCAATATTCCAGTGTAAACAGTAGTAATAAACATGGAAATTGTTGGAAGCTGATGTAAAACTGCCGGGCGGATCGAGGCGGTGTTCGTAGCCTCTTTTTTCAAGCTGTGCAACAGGGGGCAGGTTAGGCGCTTTATTTTGAGCATGTGTTATTGCACAATGTATCAGCATAACTATCATAACTGCAAGCCGTTTCATACAATGCTGATTGATAAGTTTTATTGATATTGAATAATAAAGTAACAGTTTGTTTATAAGTAAACGGGATGAAGCTAATCTTTATTTACATCACCATTGAAACCGAATGTATGGCGTCGCTCATTTCCTTAATAAGCGAAATATCTTTTTCTATAGCATTGCCCACCACAATCACATCTGCACCTGCCTTGCAATTGTTGTATGCTTTTTCGGGTGCTACAATGCCACCGCCAACAATTAGCGGCACTTCTATATGCTGTGCAACTTTTTCAATCATCGTTTCTGTAATGGCACGCCGTGCACCGCTGCCTGCGTCCATATAAATGAGCTTCATGCCCAGCATTTCGCCGGCCATTGCCGTACACATAGCAATTTCATTTTTATCGGCCGGAATAGGCGATGCATTCGAGATATACGAAACCGTAGTAGGAGCGCCGCCATCAATTACCATATAGCCGGTAGGCATTATTTCCAGGCCGCTCTGCCGTACTACGGGCGCACTTATTACATGCTGCCCGATCAGCAGCTCTGCGTTGCGGCCGGATATAAGCGAAAGGTATAACAACGCATCGGCGTATTTGCTCAACTGCGAGGGGGAACCGGGAAAAAGAATCACCGGTATATCGCTGCCGGTTTTTATTTGCTGTATGCACGTATCCAGGTTGTTAGCAATAACCAGGCTGCCACCTACAAAAAAATAATCCACACCGGCATCTGTACCTAATGCTATTAGTTGTTCTGTTTTTGCAGTATCCACCTTGTCAGGGTCTATCAGCACTGCAAAAGATTTGCGTCCTTGTTTTTTCCTATCTGTAAATTGTTGATATAGCTGGTGCTTCATACCAATGGTTAAGAGTGAATGTATGCAAAAATGCAGAAAGTTTTTCTATCTGCCGTATTTTACGTTCATTCGGATATCAAATAGTGGGGATAATAAAATATACGCCAATAAAATATTGCAAGTTGCCTTCCAGATTTTATTGTTTGAAGCGCTAAGCATAAAGTTACAAATTTGTTTGCCCAAAGGCTGCATTGCAAGCTTAGGTCTCCTAAAAAATTTTATCAAATTTTAAATCAACGCTTTTATCGTTGCGCAAAATACCTGTTATTAGTCGCTTTTACACCCTTGTTTTTGCTGATTACCAAATAAGTTTGTGATCATTATTAAAACATAATTTTATGCAAATTGAACAACACAACCGGCAAAAAATCACGCCCTTTCTTTGGTTTGATAATCAGGCTGAAGAAGCAGTAAACTTTTATACTTCGGTATTTAAAAACAGTAAGATTAATGCCATAAGCCGGTATGCCGATGAAGGCCCCGGACCAAAAGGAACGGTGATGGTAGCTACTTTTCACATTGAAGGACAGGAATTTATGGCATTGAATGGCGGGCCGCAATTTAAGTTTACACCTGCTGTTTCGTTTATGGTGCATTGCGATACACAGGAAGAAATAGACGAATTGTGGGAGAAATTAACCAGTAATGGTGGGCAGGAAGTGGAATGCGGCTGGCTTACGGATAAGTATGGATTGAGCTGGCAAATCGTTCCGGAGATTTTTGGTAAAATGATGCAAGACAAAGACGCTGCAAAGACAAAGCGCGTAATGCAGGCGATGATGCAAATGAAGAAAATGAATATTCAAAAACTGGAAGAAGCATACGCCGGTAAAGTGGCTGCTT
The DNA here is from genome assembly GCF_005233845.1 of Ilyomonas limi. Lineage (GTDB taxonomy): Bacteria > Bacteroidota > Bacteroidia > Chitinophagales > Chitinophagaceae > Ilyomonas > Ilyomonas limi. The sequence goes on along the minus strand of NZ_SZQL01000036.1, from coordinate 1,188 downwards.
CTTAACATATAAGCCATCTGCACAACACCTTACATGCTGTACAGATGGCATGTTATCGGTATTATTTCACCCCTTTTTCGTCGTCCCACCAGCCTTTCATTTTGCGGATATACAAGATTTGCCCGGTATGATACGCATTATGCGTGCCTATGTGATATAAAGTGGAATACCAGGACTTTAATTTATTTTCATCGGCAGCCATTACTGCATTTTCTATTTCGGTAAGTACACTATCTAATTTTTGCACTGTTTGCGGCCATGTAGTTTCGGTTACACCACTAAACGTTTCATTGTTATTGCCATCGAAGGCAGCAGGCTTTTCGCCTTTAAACTTAGCCAGTATTTGCTCATTCCAAAAGATAAGATGAGTGGTTAGCTGGGCAATAGAATGGTTCACGGTACTATCTTTCCACATGGCTTGTGTTGCCGTTAACCCCGCAATTGCCGAGTCTGCCGGAACAAACCAATCCTTTACATTGTGTGTGGTTTTTAGTTGTTCTAATAAAATGCTTTTTAAACTAACAGCAGTATCTTTTTGTGCATGCGCTACACCAATGCAGCTTGCAAAAACAGCAATAAGCAAATATTTCATAAACAGTTGGTTTAATTAAATAAATAGTGGTGATGAGAAGATAAAACTATAGCGGCAGCATGAAGGTTTTTAGAAAAATACATGAACGGAAATATGGTATGATGTTCTTATTCATCCAATAGCTTTATATATTGTACAGGCACATTAGCTGTAAGCCACACATTATTTTCTGAAAGATAAAACGTAAAGCCATCCTGCTGCATTTGTTGTGCTGCTACAATAAATACTTTTGGCATGCCATGTCGCTTGCCTATTGAGAAGGCCGTTGGTATGTCTATACTTAAATGCACATGCTGGCGGGTTCTTTTTTGTAATCCGGATTGTAAAATAGAGGCTACTGCTTTTTTGCCGGTACCGTGATATAAATATTGCGGCGGAACCTTTTCTTTTAGCTGCAAATCAACATGGATGGAATGTCCCTGGCTGGCTCTTATTTTACTTTTATCTTCATTAAAAGCGAAACGTTGTTTATTAATGAACTACCTCGCAGCAAGCTGACGAGGTATCAAAACAGCCTTAGCTGCTGTTGGTGAATCCTTTTATATTCTTTTTCGGCTCCCTGCGCTTTGACATAGTGCTGAATGGTATTTTCATCT
>NZ_SZQL01000035.1 GCF_005233845.1 Ilyomonas limi | reverse complement strand
GAAGAGAGCCGTTTAGTGGATAAAATATTTAATAACCAAAAGCCGGCTATCTTTGGATACCAACACCAGCAAAAAAGTCAAACTGTTTTTCAAACTTTGTCCAGTTTATAAGGGGTGGATACACTTTCTCATTGTTTAATGTGTCCCAAATTGCTGTCTTTTCACCATCTTTCTCTATCATAAATATTGAACTATCATAGTTTTTAAAAAGATTTTTAATGGTATATGGCTGAAAACAAGGACTTCCATTTTCTTGTTTTGTTTTGCATGAAAAAGAATACACCAATAAGCAAGTGCTGATCAAATAAGTTAAGTATCTCACTAATATTTTTGTCAATGATTTGGATAAAGGTCTTCTGCATGACGCACAACACAAATATTATACGAACTCAACAATAAACCAAAGAAATTATACCTATTTATAATCAACTTACTTTCATTCGCTTTTTTGTATTTCCAGTGTTTGGCAATGCGCGGGAACTGCTGGCGAAAGGAGCCTGTTTGTTATTGATTTGGTGAGGCACCGACTGAAATGGAATAGCCGTTTAAAGGAGGTGGCAAGCCCATCTTCTATACTGAACCTGGGATGATTCTGAAGAATCGTCTTTATCCTTTACTTCGAGGTGCGCTATCGCTAACACTCTTTATAACTATAATTTTGAGGGTTGATTTTCAGCAACTTGCATATTGTAGTTTTTATGCCATTTCAATATGCCTTGCAGCATCGCTTAATCTTGAAGAATGGATATACTTTTATACTTATCTAAAACAACTTTCATGAAAAGCGAATTACAAAAAGCCCTTATGAATTTAGAAGTTGATGAAGTTGAATTTGTATTAACTGCATATTTTAATAATTACCATCAAATTGATGATGAAACAATAGTGTATAAGAAAGATAATACTGCCTCTATTTATCTCAGTTATAGCTTGCGCTCAAAAAGGATAAAGAATGTAGAAATAGAAGCTTTGGAAGATAAAGTGATAACAAATATAGTAGAGGATATAAACAATAGCGTTTTAAATCAAGTATATAAATATGGATATAGTTACTTATTTACAACCGTGCCAGTGAAAGGATATTATAGATTTTCAGACGAGCTACAAATCAGAGAGATTTCATCAGAATATTTAAAATTGGGAAGAGCATCCAACAGACATCCGTTTGTACTTGAGTTTAAATACATGGGATCTAAAAACAGGTCATTGGATTTATATAGGAAAGAAGTAAAACTGAATGAATTATTTTTCTTGTTGCAAATTCTAATAAGGTTTGATATTTATAAGTATGAGGGATCTGTTAGAAGTGAATGGGTTAGTATTCCGAACAAAGAAGGTGGATCTGAAATAAAACATGCTCAACTATTATTTTACGATAAAAAGTTTAAACATGAATCTATGAAATTGACGGAAATTGACGGACTTGAAAAAATTCCGATTATTGAGGATAATGAATATTTAAAATGGGGAAACATACGAGTAGGTATGGAATTTTTCTCTTTGGCTAATTACACAGACCAAGTTTTAAAACAATACTTCGAATTTAATCAAGAAGACATAAAAGAATCAATGATAAAATCTTCTTATTGGTTATATCAAGCCCAGAATAATATGCACACCTCAAAATCTTTAGTTGCGCTGTGCCTTTCTATAGCGATAGAAACAATACTTCCAAAACAAAGTGAAAGGTGTGATGTGTGTGGACAGTTGAAATATAAAATAAGCAGGACTTTTAAAGAATTTCTAGATAAGTTTTATCCTGAACAAAATAAGGAATTAGATAAAGTTAAAAGCAATCTATATGGAATAAGGTCAACAGTAGCGCACGGGCTTGATTTATTATTACAGGATAAAGGAAGTATGCTCAGCTTTAATCCAATTCAAAATAATGAAAATGATTATACAGAAATATTCTTTCAAATGACCAAGCAAATTATTTTAAAATGGTTTGACTCTTTTTCCAATCCAGCTATTGGTCAGCTTCCACTCCCGTTTTTACTTGGCAGAAGGAGAAGCGTTGAAACTTTTATTACAGGATAACTTTACATTCTTTGAGGTATGATCGCCAGCACATACCGAAGCAACATACGATGCTCCCGAATTATGTCCTAACTAACGTAATCACCAGCATTACTCATACAAAGTTGGATTATGGATATTCATCCATCTGCCCTCATTTCTCAATGGGCATACTAACCGGTAGAGGAATATTCTGGGCAATTCATGAAGGCACGGACCGGAGTTGAGGTTTAATGATTAATGACGCTGAAGAATCATCCTTATTCATTACTTCGAGGTGCGCTATCGCTAACACCTCGAAGAATTTGGGTTCCGCTTAAGCGCTTACAGAAAAGGTATTGATAATCGAAAAGATCCTTGCTCAGCTATCCGCTAAATAAGATGACCATGGGTGAGGGCATTATATATGTACTTTATCTTTTTCTTCAAAGTGCCCTGCAGGAACACCTTAAAGAACACGTGTTTTAAAATTCACAATCAATTTATAATTCAATAAATTCTTTCTTCTCTATAAAACTTGTTCTCAAAAAAAGCTTTTCTTATCCTATAAATGTTCCTCCAACTTTCAATACCTCTGTCAGCTAATTTCCCGTTTGAGAAACCTTCCTGCGTTATTTCATTGTAATAAATATTTGCAACTGGTATAACCAGTTCAAACATTCTGTCATAATTTCCCTTTACCTGTTCATCTTTGATATTTAATATTTTATAGACAATTTCTTTTTTGCTCCTGGGGAACATAAAGAAGCCAATAGGGAATAGGTGTATGTGCAAGCAATCTTGCAATCGAGCCTTTTCTTTTCTCTCCTGTTCATCCATTTCATCCATTTTAGCAACCATTTCTTCATATTCTGCTGTAGTTTTATTTACCTGGTTCCAAACTTCTTCAATCCACACTTTAAATTTTTGATGAGTTGTTCCATTACTTTTTAAATGTTTAATTCTTCTTCCTTTATCAAACAACTCATAGGCATCAATTAAGTTTTCGGCTTGCATAAGAGTTGCATTAGCATTTTCAAAGTCCTTAATGTAATGGAGAAGTTCATATTTGGTCGATAAAGCCACCACTTCATTTTCAATATGTCCAATATGTTTATAGAAGTCAATAGCATCATTTACCTTTTTGCAGAGGCTATTAATCATTTGTCGGTTCTCTTGTGTTTCAGGAGAGGGGGGATCAGGCATCGCTTGGCTAGCAGATATCAAACTTGTGAAAACAATCATTTCATATATTACTTTCGCTTCGTTTATAGAGACGTTATAATAAACAAAATAATTTTTACTCCGTAAGAGTTCTTCCTTGAAAGTCTGAATGTCTTTAAACCATACAGATTTTGACCTTGTAAATTGTTTGGCACATTCAACTCTCAATTTTTGGTTAACCCCCATAAATGCCTCTGCAGCATTTAATTGAGCTACTGATTTTACATAATCCCAATTGTTTTTTGAACCTGTAATTAAAATTAGCTCACACTTCGCATTTACTTTAATCCCATCATCTGCATTTGAATCATTAATAATCTCATTTATATTTTTGAGTAATTGGTCATATTTCTCTTCCGAGTCTTTTTCTAAGGAATTATAGTATTCAGCTTTAACCTTTTCCAACTTTATATACAATCCTACAGTATCTGCGTTCTCCAGGTCATCCATTCTTTTCTGGTAGTCAGATTCAGTAATTAGCCCTAATGAGCTTTTTACACTTGCTTCAAAATATTTCAAAAGCGTTTTTAATTCGGGAGGAAGTTCAACCTGTAGCTTTATGGTTTCCTTGAGAAAAGACAGTGAATTTATTAGGTCACCACTATAATAATTTGCTATACCCAATATAAGGTTATATTTTGCTGTAGTTGATACACCTCCAGAGGCTTTCTTGTTAACTGAAATTATCTCATTCCACTTTCCTTCATTAATAAGTGTGAAGCCAATCTCCTCTACCAAGTTCCTAATCTGAGAATCTTCTACCACATTTAGGTCCTTACCAATTAATATCTTGTCATTAACGGGCAAAGAACTAGTCGTAAGTATCAATTTCTCGTTCACCTTTCTATGAAGTAATCCCTTCTTTATTGTTGTTGTATATATTACTTCAATTACCTGATTAGTTAACTTCTTACAAAACCGAAGGTTATGGCTTTTCTGTTTTTGCCATTCAGAATCCTTTTCACTTAGATCTTTTACAAAATCATTTAGATTTTCGTAATAAAAGACTTCAGTGGGTTTATAGAACAAAACATAATATGCAGGCATCGTATTATTAAGTAAATAATTGATGTTTGAGGTGTAGAGTTGTAAACTTATACTTCCATCTTTGTTGACCTCTTTACTGTCAGTAGCTTTCAATTGAACAGCGAAGTGAAAATTGGTATGTTTCGCTGCTTTTTTTATTTCAATTTGAAAATCTACCCCTTTATCCCTAAACTCAATTGAATGGATTTCAAACTTCTTAACATCGAATAGGGGTTTAAAGAAGTGATTTGAAATTGTTTCAAGTTCCTCGTTTGGATTTGTTGATGGCAAGTCCATTTCATCTAAATCAAAACTATTAAGCATATCCAAAGCTAAATAAAAACTAACTTTATTAGTTAAAAAGGAAAAAGTGGGAAAAGTCTCAACAGCGAAACAAACTGGTCAAGGTGGTGTTTATTATGAAGATAAGGTAGTTGCTTACTTCTTAGCGTGTATGTTATCTGAGACACTCCCGTTCGGACAGCCATTTGGTCTTATATTGGCGGTAGGACTTCAAGTAAGACCAGACGGATGGTTATTTGATGACGTTTTGCTTACTCTACAAAATTCTTCGCAATCCCGTCATATTGCAGTATCCATAAAAAGCAATCGTCAGTTCAACTCGAATGGCTGTCCGAAGGATATCAATCAACTTTTGTGGGAACAATACTTACATTATAACACTGATGTATTTGGCAAGGACTTAGATAAGCTATGTTTGATAGAAGCCCCAATTTCACCAGCCATATCAACGGATTTAAATACTCTTTTGCAGCAGGCAACCTACTTGGATTCTTCCACTTTACATAGGCGAATCTCTATTGCTAATGCATATTCAAAATCTGCTCGGAAACTTTATAAAAGCTTTTATTGCCCGTCCCAATTAGCAAATATCTATAAAATCAAAGCAGAAGACACAGGCAATATTCTTCAATGCTTTTTACATCTGGAGATGGATGTTGAAAGAATAGCATCGAGAGATGAAGCAAGGTGTATTGAATTGTGTAAAAACGCTTTAAGGGATAAAAGTCAGGCACAGGCAGAAAAGCTTTATGATGCTTTGTGTTTATTACCCAGAAAAGTGGCACCTAAAGGTGGCAGCTTAGATCGCAAGAAGCTTCTACAAATCTTAAGTACTGATTTTTCGCTAAATCATAGACTAGCGCATGAGTTGGATTGGAAGAAAATTACAGACAACACAATAGATAGACTTTCTTTTATACCAGATAAGTTGGGTAATCAAGTCACTTTTGACAGAAGCACTTTGCTTACTCAGCTTGAGCAAAAGTTATTAGGAAATAAAGGATTGATTATTCAGGGGATAAGCGGCAGTGGTAAAACAAATCTGGCAAAAATGTTTGCAGAAAAAAAACTTAAGGAGACTAGTGTGATTTGGCTTGATAGCAGTGATTTTGATTTTGAAACTATAGAAACAAGTCTGCGACTAACTAATTCCATAACAGAGCTAATTGAAGAAGTTTCGGGGATAGAATCTTACCTATTCGTTGATGGTATAGAACGCCTTTTTCATGCACACCAGTTAACAAAGCTTGCTACAATATTAAAAAAGGCATTGATTGAGTCATCTTCGTGGAAAGTTATTTTTACATGCCCTTCAGACCAGCTCTCCAAAGTAGAAGACTTTGTTACAAGATTTAATCTATTCAGTACAAATTTTGAAAGCTTGGATATTCCTGAACTAACTGTAGAGGAACTAATTCCAATTGCTATATCCTTTCCTGAATTACATCCAATATTGTTTGCTAATTCTTCAGGACGTATTTTCAATAATTTAAAGCTGCTTGATAAATTAATACGGAATATAAAAAGCATATCCTTTATCTCATCTACTAATAATTTGGGGGAAAGTCATCTGATTGATTTTGTATGGTCAGAGGAGATTGAAAGTAAGAGTGAAGGTTTGCAGTTAAGTTATTTTTTGAAGCGTTTAGCAGAGCTACAAGCGGACGATTTAAGCGTTGGCGTTAGTATACATGCCTTTCCGGTTACGGAGTTAAAGCCTGCTGATAATTTGAAATTATTAGGATTCCTGAGGTTACAACACGAAAAACTCTATTTCAATCATGACTTATTTGGTGATTGGGCTAGGTATAAGCTTATAAAATCGCATAATGGGAATCTGCCGGACTTTTTACAAGGCAAGGATTTTACATCGCCACTATGGGCGAGGGCCGTCAGGTTGTACGGTATACATTTATTAGAGCAGGAACAAAGCGGAACATTATGGCAAAAAACATTTAACCTATTTAGTAATAATTCGCCTCAGCACCTTTTAGTGCAGGATCTCCTATTAGAGTCATTTTTCTTTGCTCCTAATTCGTACTCTTTGCTCGTTTTGCATAAAACAATCCTTTATGAGAATGAATGCACCCTATTAAAACGGATTACCAATCTGTTCTTGTTGAGAGCTACCAAGCCCGATGCGAATGTCATCTCAATGGCAAAGGAAATCGGCATGACTGAAAAACATGCATCCGCCTATTATAGAATACCAATTACAGAGTATTGGTTTGGCATGTTGAAATTTTTATCTGAAGAATCTGTAACAGCGTTAGAGTACAATCTGGTTAACGTAGTAAAGATTTCTTCAATATGGCTGGATAAAACACCAACAAATTTTTCCTTAAGGAAAGAAGCATCTGATCTCAGTTTGCAGGCAGCTGAAAAAATTTTCTCTTTACAAGAGAACAGGACTTTTATAGATGAAAAAATTTTGGAACCGGTTTATAAAGCCTTTTTATTAGGCTACAGAGAAAATCCGGATGGTGTAGCAGCTTTATGTCTAAGAATTAGCAGACGGGTAACAAACAAGACAAAGCTGGAAAATGAAGTTGATCATTCTAAAAGTAAACCGGCGTCTTCTTGGCCGCCACGTCCTAAAAAACGTTTACCATGGCCGTTAGGACCGATGGACAGGGTCGATGATACTTTTCGTACACTGTGTTTAGAAGGACCATCGCTGTTTCCCATTTTCAAACACAATCCTCGTTTAGGCACAGAAATTTTATTAGCAGCATTGATTGAAGAGCCGAGAGAGAGGTGGCACGGAGAAAGTAGAATTACTGAACATTACGAATTAATTGAAGAATATAGATGGTATCCACCGTTCTACCTGCGAGGACCATATTTAAATTTCTTAAAAATTTCTCCGGTTGAGGGTATAAACTTTATCTGTAAATTGGTTGATTTTGCGACAGAACGTTGGTAAGAGAAAAACAAATCCCTTTCAAATTCAGCTAAAATTACAGTTCTTATTGAAGGGAGAAGCCCTGACTATATAGGCGACTTTCAGGTTTTTAAATGGCATAAAGATGTTGGTAACGCTCCTCATACGCTGGTATCAGCACTTATGGCAGTGGAGCAGTTTTTTTATGAGCGAATTGACAACAACGAGGAAATAGAAAGCTTAGTGTCTCAGGTTATAAGAGATACCAAGTCACTCGCGTTGATCGGTGTCTTGTTTACTGTCGGTAAGCTTAAGTTTTCTCTCTTCTTAAATCAGTTAAAGCCCTTTGTTTCGGAATATAACTTCTATGTATGGGATTCGCATGGTAGTTATTATGACTTATGGTTGAGTTATGATTTACCCAGTGTATGGCAAAAGCAGGTAAAGCAATGGAAAGAAAGACGACATCATAAGATCGCACTCCGTGATATTATTCTTCATTTAATTTTAAATGACCCACAGTTTCAAAGCGAATTTGATTCCATACGCGAGGTTTGGCAAAATCAACTAGATGCCATGCAGGCTGCTGGGGAATTTGATGTTCTTCTTTATCAAATGATTCATCAATTCAATCCATCAAACTACGAACTCGTAACGACTGAACAAGATTCATTTTACCAATACAAAGAGCCTCGCGAGGTAACTGAATATTTGGCAATAGGAAGAAAAGAAAGCTTAGAAACTTTACAAAACTCCCAGTTGCCATATAAGTTACAAAAACTGGTTGACGAAAAGCTACCCTTCGACTTATCTGGTGCTGAATATTTATGGAATAAGCTTCGAATAGATTATTCTAAAATTGATCCTCAATCAAAAGCTCATTGTAGTGGTGAGCATGCCTGGGCTTCTTCCTATACAAACGTTTTAGCCGAAATAAAAGTTTTTATCTTCAATAAAACAATATGGATTGATTCACACCCTGAATATTTAGTGTGGATCATTAGCGTTCTTGAAAAACTTATCGAGCAACAATTTGCTTGGGATGGAGAATTTGAAAGTTACGGAACACATGAAGATTGGAACATTTCTTTAGCTGAAATTATTCCCGTCCTGTGGAAAGAAAATATGAAGGAGGAATCAATACGTAGGATAGTTGCAGGTTCTTTATTGTTATTTAATCAAGCTACAAGAAAGGCATTCTTTACTGCGTGTTCTATACATTTTAATTGGAATGAATCCAGCTTCATTCAAGCTCAAAACCTCTTGCTGCTCTATTGTGGAGAACACTATCGAACTGAAAATAAAGAAAACTTGAGTGCGGTAAGACGCAGGCTTAGTGATGAGTTTGTGCAAGGGAAAATTCAAAAGAGTCTTATTGACTGGTCTACAATTCGTTCTCCTGAAGAGTGGAAAAAGAAAGAAGTTGAAAATTGGGAGCGGAAGATAGACTATGTGAGAAGAGCTGGATTAAATACATACTTGGTGATTCCCATGATTGAATGTTTGCCGGATGTAGAAGAAGCGAAAGAATCAGAATATTTATTTGTGCTGTTGGAACAAGCCTTCAACCAGGTGATTTATCAATTAGGCGAAATAAAAAAAGATTCATTAGCTATTAGGTCACTACCAAAGGATTTTGACAGAGCCGTTTTACAAAAGTTAGGAGCTTTTATTTTAAAATTAGAGAGAAAAGATTTAATGATCAAGTTCTGGGAACCATTGTTTCGCTTCGGTTATATAGCCCCTCAGCACATTGAAACCTTTTGTAATTCTTTTTTCTTACACAATTTGGATGTAACATCTAACTACACCAAAATGGTTATGCTATTAGATGAAATGGTGAAGTATTCTTACTCTTCACCAACATGGATAACAAAGAAGGTAGGAAGATTCAAGGATTTCCGGATTTGTTTGTTAGGATTTCATCCTTGGATGAGCAATGTATGGAAGCATGACTATTCAGCATTTACTTCAAAAGCAGAAGATATCTATAAAAATTGGTTTGATAAAAATCAGCTTAACCATCATGCGATTGAAATACTGTTGGGTTTTGTTACAACACCCTCTGGAGCGTTTATGCTGGAGTATGGTATCAAAATTTCTACTTTATTCTTTAAATTAGGTTTACACCTGAAGTATCAAACACCACCTGATAATAAAGTTTGGGTAGGCCATAAAGAACTTGATGATAAGCTATCTAATACACTTAGCTATTTGTGGCAGTTTCGTAAAGATGACATTAAGAGGGATAAACACTTGTATTCATTATATAGAGAATTAATTCAATATTTGATAGCTATTCAAAATGTTGTAGGTATCGAGCTACAAAATGCATTAATAGAATAATAAATTACGCCCTATCGAAGGCGTTATTACTATCAAATTATAAATAGATCAACTGTTGATAATATAAAGTTACTCCAGAATAAGTCTAATCAAATTCAAAATCCAATAACTCCTTTGGATGGATTTCCAAACCCTGTGCGATAGTAATAAGCGTCGTAAATGAAAGATTTACTTTCCCCTTTTCAATCCTCTGTAACTGACTGTATTCAAGTCCTGATGCTGCTGCAAGCTGTCTAATGCTTAATTGCTTTTGCGCGCGAACTTTTGAAAGGTGACTTGCAAATTGTAATAATAGCTTTTCTTTGTTATTCACCTGAACAAGGTCACGGTAATGAAAAAATATTTTGACGTATAATCATACGCCATATTGATTTTAATTTTATCTTGCATGATGATAACATTGTAACAATTAAATTGCGATTCTTCATAAAATAGTTTGAAGCATTTCGCTTTGAGTCTCGGTTGAAAACCTCGGAAATTTTCATGGACACGAGACGATAAGATGAATGCTCACGCCTACGGGCGTGGGCTCGCTTATTGTGTCCATGGCCTCCGAGGGCCTTCAGCCGGTAAGTTGAGACCTGCGCCTTTTTTGTTTTTTATCTGTATTAACCTGCAGTACTCCACTTACCAGGACTTAACCTTTACTTTTTTCATCATTCCCTTAAAAGCTGCTCAATATGGTTGTACGGCGCTTTCTACAATACCGAACATCATCACCTACATTACACAATGTGGATAAGCATAACTCAGCATTGCCATTGCCTGTTAATTCATCTATTAGTGCGTTTCAACCGCAACAAGACCACCACACCTATCTCTACAACACCATTCTATCCAACATTACTTACTACAAAGCCTTAGCCCACTACCGCCACCGGAGAAATAAATTTATTACTTATTCCAGCAGTAGTCACTACAAGAACCTCCGCCTGTACTACCGCCTCACGGAAAAAGGCTTATGCCTGCTCAAAACACGGTATGCTCTAAAGCCCAAATCGCCAGTATAGGAAGAGTTGACAGTTGCTGGTCGACAGTTGACAGATAGCGCACTGCCTAAGGCAGTACTTTTCGCTCCTGCCAACGGTGTTACCGGCAAACCTGTTCATTCCATTGAGCCTGGAACCAGCTATTACCTGCTTTTATACCTGGTTGTAGTGCGCCTGCGCTATACGCAGTAGCTACTGCTTTGCGGTAAGCTGCCGGTAATGCCTGTCCGCTTATCCTTATTTTTTATCACTAACTGTTACGCACATGAAAATCAAATACTGCATACAGATGGTGCTGCTGCTTTTACTCAGCAGGAGCTGCCTCTATGCCCAAACCACCCAAATGATCAAAGGTAAAGTAACCGCTGCCGCCAGCGGGCTGCCGGTACCCGGCGCCACCGTGCTGCTGCAGCACAGCCGGCAGGGTACCCTTACTGCCAACGACGGTACCTTTACCCTCACCGCTGCCCGCCTGCCCGATACGCTGCTTATTTCGCACATCAGCTATGTTACCCAACGGGTAGTAATAACCGGCAGCAGCAATGAGCCGCTGGGGATACAACTGGTGGAAAGCACCGGCGAAAACGCCGCCGTTACCGTGAGCACCGGCTATCAAACCATCCCCCAAGAGCGGGCTACCGGCTCTTTTGTACTGCTAGACAGTGCCCTGCTCAACCGCCGGGTATCCACCGGCATCCTGCAGCGGCTGGAGGGTGTTACCAGCGGGTTGCTCTTTGCCAAGAACAGCCGGTCGCCCGGCGAGCACCTGGGTATCTCCATCCGCGGGCGCAGCACCATTGATGTGAATGTAAGTGCCGACCCGCTGATCGTGATAGATAACTTCCCCTACGAAGGCGATATTGCCAATATCAACCCCAACAACGTGGAAAGCATCACCGTGCTCAAAGATGCCGCTGCTGCTTCTATCTGGGGCTCGCGGGCAGGCAATGGGGTAATCGTCATTACCACTAAAAAAGGCAGCCTCTACCAGCCGCTCCGCGTTTTACTCCACACGAGCCTTACTTTCGGCAGCAAGCCCAACCTCTATTACCCGCTTACCTACCTGCCCGCAGCAGATTTTATAGACGTGGAAAAACGATTATTTGCGTACGGCTATTTCGATGCAGACCTTACCAGTACTGCTTACCCGGTCGTTTCGCCGGTAGTGGATATCCTCTCCCGGGTGCGCAACGGTGAGTTGTCGGCTGCCGAAGGCGACCAACAGCTTGCCCAACTGCAGCAGGGGGATGTACGCCGCGACTTTGACAAATGGGTATATCGCCCCAGCCTCAGCCAGCAGTATGCACTCAACGTATCGGGCGGCAGCAGCAATGCTACCTATGCCCTGGGGTTTAGCTACGACAACAACCGCGACAACCTGGTGCGCAATGGCTACCGCCGGGTAACGGTGAATGCCCTCACTACCTTCAACCCGGTTAATAACCTCGAGCTCACCGGCGCTATCCAGTACAGCACTTCCCGGCAGGCCAATAATGCCAATGCCAGCGCTTTTGGCGCGGTAGTGCCCGGCGGCAAATACGGCGTGCTGTACCCGTATGCGCAACTGGCAGATGGCGCCGGCAATGCCTTGGCGGTAGCCAAAAACTATTCGATCTCCTTTGCTGACAGTATGCAGGCAGCAGGCTATTTAGACTGGCACTATCGCCCTTTAGATGAGCTAAACGCAGCCGATAATACTACCACCATCGAGGATATCGTGCTTCGCACCGCTATCAAATACCGGTTTGCCCCATTTTTACATGCCGAGGTGCAGTACCAGTACGAGCAGCAGCAGAGCGCCTACCGTAATTACGGCTCGCCCGAAGCGTATGCTACGCGCAACTACATCAACCAGTATGCGCAAAAGACTGCCGGTGGCTTTGTGTACCCGCTGCCGTTGGGCGGCATCCTGTACCGGGGCACCAGCCGCCTGCAGTCGCACCACCTGCGCGGGCAGCTCAATTTCAACCGTACGTTTGGCAGCCGTCATGCAATAACCGCCATTGCCGGCGGCGAGCTGCGGCAGGCGGCACAGGAAAGCGGGGGCAATACCACCTACGGCTACGATGATACCTATGGTACCGCCATTACCAATATTGACTATGCCACGTATTTCCCGCTCACGCCACTGGGCTATTACAGCCGGGTACCGGCGCCCCAGGGCGGTGTATCGGGTACGCTCAACCGGTTTATCTCGTACTATCTCAATGCGGCTTATACCTACAGCGACCGCTATACGCTCACGCTGAGCGGGCGTAAAGACGGCGCGAACATCTTTGGCGTACAAACCAACGACCGCATTACGCCCCTCTGGTCGGCAGGTGCCGGCTGGACCGTCAACAAGGAGGCTTTTTACAAGCTGAGCTGGCTGCCCCGCCTCCGGCTGCGGCTCACCTATGGCTACAACGGCAATGTATATAATGCGGCTGCCTACCTTACTGCCCAGTACTATACCTCTTTCTTAACCGGCAGCCAGTATGCGTTTATCTTAAGTCCGCCCAACCCCGCGCTGAGCTGGGAAAAAGTAGCCAACCTCAATGCCGGTATTGATTTCAGCACCCGCAACGACCGGCTGAGCGGTACGATAGAATGGTACCGCAAAGAAGGGCAGGATTTGATAGAAAGCAAGCCTTTAGCCCCTTCTACCGGCTTTTACGACTTTAAAGGCAATGCAGCCGCTACCCGCACCCGGGGCTGGGACCTTACCCTGAACAGTAAAAATATCAACCGGGTATTTAAATGGAATACCACGCTGCTGCTCAGCTATATGCGCGATAAAGTAACCCGCTACGACCCCACCTACCAGGCGTACACCCTCGTGGGCAAATACAATGCGCCCGGCACCAATGAGTACGGCGGGGTATATGCCGTGAAAGGCAAGCCGCTCTACGGCGTATATGCGTACGCCTGGGCGGGCCTGGACCCTGCTACCGGCGACCCGCAGGGCTATCTCGATGGGCGGGTAAGCAAAGACTATACGGCCATCCTCAATGGAGCTACGGTGGATAACCTGGTGTACAAAGGTCCGTCGCGCCCGCCCTTGTTCGGCTCGGTGCTCAACAGCTTTTCGTGGAAGGGATGGTCCCTGTCTTTCAACATAACCTATCAACTGCTGTATTATTTCCGGCGCAGCGGGGTCAACCTCAACTACTCGGGGGTGCTGCTGGCTAATGGTATCCATGCCGATTATGCCCGGCGCTGGCAGCAGCCCGGTGATGAGCAGCATACCAGTGTACCGTCGCTGGTGTACCCCTACGATGGCAACCGCAGTGATTTTTATGCCGGGTCGGAGGCGCTGGTGGAGCGGGGCGACCACATCCGGCTGCAGGACGTGCGGCTGGCGTACGACCTGGATAAAAAGGGGTGGCGGCGCCTCCCTGTTGGTCACCTGCAGGTATATGCCTATGCTGCCAACCTCGGCTTGCTGTGGCGTGCCAATAAGCTGGGCATAGACCCCGACTATACCGGCTACGATGTATATCCTGCTCCCAAGACCATAGCAGTGGGGCTGAAAGTGGATTTTTAAAATAAAAAAGAAACAGCTATGAACAAAATCAGAATAGGGATACTCTGCTGCCTGCTGTGGGCAGGGGCAGGCTGTAAAAAACAGGATGCCTGGCTCAATGCCAAAAGCACCAAATCGGATGTGCTGCTCAGCACCCTGAAAGACTACCAGGCGCTGATGGATAACGACAATGTGATGAACGCCGGCTACCCGGCACTGGGTATAGTAGGTGCCGACAACTACTATATTGATTACTCCTTTTGGCAGTCGCTCTTTAATGCGCAGGAGCGTAACGGGTATATATGGGCAGCCGATATTTTTGGTACCGAACCGTCGTACGACTGGGCAAATGCCTACAGTGCCGTAGCCTACGCCAATATTGCCCTGGCGGGATTACAAGACATTACCCCTGCCGCCGGGGAAGAGAACAGCTACAACAATATCAAAGGCTCGGCCTTGTTTTACCGGGCGTTTGGTTTCTTTAACGTGGCGCAGTTGTTTGCCCGCACTTATGATGCCGCTACGGCGGCTGCCGACCCGGGCATCCCGCTGCGGCTGAGCAGCGAGGTGGCGGCAGCAGCCAGCCGGTCTACCGTAGCCGCTGTTTATGCGCAAATACTGGCAGACCTGCGGGCGGCAGCCGCTTTACTGCCGCAGCATCCGCAGTACCAGACCCGGCCTTCGCAGGCGGCAGCGTATGCCTTACTGGCGCGCACTTTTTTAAACATGGCGCAATACGACAGTGCCGGCGCGTATGCCGAGAAAGCACTGGCGCAGTATTCTGCACTGCTTGATTTCAACGCGCTGGATACAACCAGTGCCGACCCGCTGCCGCCCTTTCCCGGCAACAACGAAGTCATTTTTTATGCGGTGTCCAACTCGTTTTATATCCTGTTTCGCAATTACCTGAAAGTAGATACTACGCTCTACAGCCTGTATGCGCCCGGCGACCTGCGGCGAACCGTCTTTTACGATGCCGGCAGCCCGGAGGGTATTTACTGTAAAAGCGACTATACCGGCACCACGGAGAGCACCAAGTTCTGCGGCTTAGCCACTAACGAACTGCTGCTGATAAAGGCAGAATGCGCGGCACGCCTGGGTAATACAGCAGCAGCACTGCAAGCCCTGAATACGCTGCTGGCAAAGCGCTACCGCACCGGCAGCTTTGTGCCGGTAATAGGTACCGATGCGGAGGAAATATTAGGGCTTGTATTAACCGAAAGAAGAAAAGAACTGCCTTTTACCGGCGACCTCCGCTGGCAGGACCTCCGGCGGCTGAATAAAGACCCGCAGTTTGCTGTCACGCTCCGGCGGGTGCTGAACGGGCAGGAATATACCCTGCCGCCCAACGACAACCGCTATGTGTACCCGCTACCGCCCGATGAAATAAAGCTGAGCGGGCTGGCACAAAACCCGCGATGACTCCACTTATTTTTTCCAACACGCCTATTCAACTATTGCTATATGCCTTATACGGATCAAAAGAAACCCATCGTCTTCCTGTATGTTGCCCTGCTGGTACTTGGTTGTACAGCTGTTGGTCGTGCCCAACGTGTGCAGGACACCCTTGCGGGCAGCAGGATCGTTATTGCCGGCCACCAGGACAGCAGTGCCGAAGGCACCATCGAACTAAAAGTATATCCCTGGTATTTTGAACGCCGCAACGATGTGGATGCTATTATTTACGATACCACCACGGTACACGGGAATTACCGTTTTGCGGTACCGGCGCCGAATGAGTATTGCTATGTTTCCCTGTTTTTCAAAGACCGGGGGGACAAGTTTACGCCGGTGTACCAGTACCTGGTAGCCGCCGGCGACAGTGTGTTTATCAGCAGCAAAGGTGCCCAATTTGCTTTTTCGGGCAGGGGTGCCGCAGCGATGCAATGCCAGTACGAAGCCGGCCTGATGAACTACAATGCCCTGACAAGGCAGGAAATAGGGGACTTGCAGCCGTATGTAGGCACTTACTGGTTTACGCAGACCGTAGCGCGCAAAACCGATGCGTTCTACGCCCAAAAGCTGGCTGTGATCGGGCGCTACCGGGATAGCCTGCCGGCGCGTATGTACCGGCAACTGGTTGTTGACTGCAACGGGCAAAAGCTCCTCAGCCGTTTTAACGGCTACGATATGATCTTATCGCTGGTGCGCGATTCCGCCAACCTGGCTACTACCAGCCGGTACTACCGCGATTCTTTCCTGCATACAGACTATGCCCTATATCCGCCCGAACTGATGGTAGCGTCCAGGACGTATGCCGATGCGCTGGCTGCCAAGATTATTTTGGATATAAAGCTGCGACTCAACCATTACGGGCAGCTTACCCGCCAACCGGCACTGGCAGATTACTGCGCGTATATCCGGGCGCATTATACCGGGCTGCTGCGGCAAAAACTGCTGACCATTTGTTTCATCCGGTATTTTGAGGGCACAGCACAGGACCTGGCGGTGCTGCAGCAATATGCGCCATTAGTACACCAGGCTTATTTCCGTACCATCCTGCAGCAGTTGCAGCAGGCTAAGCTGGCAGGTAAGCCGGCATTCCCGTTTGAGCTGACCGATACCGCCGGCAATACGGTTACGCTCCGCCAGTTTAAGAACAAAGCCCTCGTGATGGCTTTCTGGTTCCGGGGCTGCCCCTCGTGCTATCACCTGGAAGAATATATGCAGCCGGTACGGGAGCACTACCGCAATAACCCGGATGTAGTATTCATCAGCGTGAACGTGGATGAAGACCGGCAGGAATGGCTCGCCGGTTTGCACGATGGTATTTACAGTGGTAAGGAGGAAATAAATGTATATACCGGCGGAAGGGGTGTCAACCATCCGCTGCCCCGCTTTTACCAGTACCAGAGTATGCCGCAGCTACTCATCATCGACCGGCAGCACCGGGTAGTATCGGCGCGGCCGGGAGCGCCAGCCAATAAAGACCTGCAGGCAGCATTTATTCAACTGGTGGATAAAGGGTTGCATGCATCTCCCTAATGAGGGATTTGTTTGGGGGAATGCTGTAAGGATTACAACGGCTAATGCCACCAGGTTTATTGTAATGCTGTAACGAAACCAAACGGCAATGGTGGAAGCTTTTGCGGTGTAAAAACACCGGCACATGAACATACCGTGCATGCAGGTACCCGCGCCCCACGCAGGGGTATCGGGTGATAAGGGTACTTTTTATGCCGTTCACGGCTACTAAAGCATCCGTCTTTAATAAGATTTTCGTAATTTATGTTATTTAGTTAAGTTAGCAGCAGGTTGCCTCGGGGCGTATCCCTGCTACTTATTTATAAACCGTTCGTATAAAAGCGTCGCTAGCGGTGTGAAGAATCCAATGATCATTTTAGAAGACTGGCTGTTGGCTATGGACAGCCGGCATGCCGATGTAATCAGTAGTACAGTGCTCGCCTATATGCCGGGTGCGCCTATGCACAATCATAAAATGGAACGCCTTGATTTAGTTGAATGGCTGCATACCTCCGCTTTTAGCACCCCTGTGAAAGCATTTGGATTATGCCTGTGCCTGGAAGCGTTGATAACAGTCATTGTAAAGGATTACGATAATACCGAAACCATACTGGCAAACTATCAACAGCAAAGAACCGCCGCTCTGGAACCAATAGACTTACTGGAACATATGGAAGCGGATTTATTAAGAACACTGGCACTCAGAAAGGAGATAAAAGCCGGTTGGCAACATCTCCGTGACACCTATTATCATCCGGAATACTTAAACAAGTATTGGCTTCAGCAGTTAACGGGGGAATGAGTGGCTGTACTACTCCTGCCTTCTTACATATATATCCCCGCTGATGGTTTCCGGTTCTACAGGATACCACCACCATTATACAAGGAACAAAAATGGTATTGTAGCTATACATACGAATCGTACAATACTCGATGAAAGCGGCAATTAAATTGCCGATTGGATATATGGTGTGCTGCAGATGCTATATCAAACTACTCCATTCAGCATCCATTTTCTTCGGTAAACCTGGGGTTTTATTAGGTATTGATTAAAACTGCATTGTTTATCTATTAACATATACGCTATATTTGCAATGCCAAAGCATCTGGAAATCCTAATATTGAGTCCGATAACCCGGTTGCTTACACACATCTCCCTATAATCTAAATAACTATACATGCGAACCCTGTTCCTTATAGCGACAGCTATATGCTGTTGTTACCTGCCTTGTTTTGCCCAGGATGGAAGTAATGGTGTTGCTGTACCAGCTAATAAGGGAATCGCAGGCATCTCTGATAAATCGCTTTCTTTTATGCAGCATAAATATTCCAGGCTTACTACTTCTATCCAGCAGCAGTCAACCAAGATGCTTCAGCGCATGCAGCGCAAAGAGCAAAAGCTCAGGAACAAGCTTCAAAGAAAGGACAGCACGTTGGCTAAAGAGTTATTTGAAGGCAGTGAAAGCAAGTACAAACAATTACAATCCTCTCTTACTTCTAAAGCAGATACTTCACTCGCTCATCCTTTACAGGAATACATACCCAATATAGACAGTTTGCAAACAGCACTATCTTTTCTTAAACAAGGTAATGCCCTGCAAAACCTGTCTGCTGATAAGCTACAACAAGTAAACAAAGCAACAGGCCAGCTCAAAGAATTGCAGGCCAGTATGCAGCAGGCGAATAATATACAGGCATACATCCGAGGGCGGCAGCAGGAGCTCAAACAGCAGCTTAAAGATAAGCTACTGAACAGCAGTATAGCCAAACAGTTCAAGAGTATCAATAAAGAAGCCTTCTATTATGAGCAGCGTTTAAGAGAATACAAAGAGCTGATTAATGATAAACAGAAGCTGGAACAGAAAGCATTAGAACTGGTGCGTAATCTGCCGGCATTTCAAAGCTTCTGGCAAAAGCACAGCTACCTGGCTCAACTCTTTCCCACACCTGCTAACTACGGCACTCCACAGGCATTGGCAGGATTACAAACCCGTGCCGCTGTTCAACAACAGCTACAGCAACGATTTGGTATGTCCAGCTTCACACCTAACAGTTCAGGAGGCGGTGCATCCAATAACTATTTACAGCAGCAGATGCAGGCTGCACAAACACAATTAAGTCAGTTGAAAGACAAGCTCAGCAACTTAGGCATAAACGGTGGCAGCAGTGACATGACCATGCCGGAGTTTAAACCTAACAGCCAGCACACCAAATCTTTCCTCAAAAGAATAGAGTACGGCGTGAATATTCAAAGCCAGAAAAGCACGTGGGGCATTCCGGTGACCAGTGATATAGCACTCACCGCAGGCTATAAGCTCAATGATAAAAGTACTATTGGTATAGGTGCAGCCTATCGTATAGGCTGGGGCAATGGTGGGCTTAAGCACATTAAGATCACCCATGAAGGGGTGGGACTGAGAAGCTATGTGGACATCAAAGCCAAAGGAAGCATCTGGCTGAGCGGAGGCTATGAACTGAACTATATGCAGTCCTTCCGCAAGTTTGCTGACCTCTACGACATTAATGTATGGCAAAGGAGCGGGCTGATTGGAATCACCAAGAAGTACAAGGTGGGTAAACATGAAAACAACATGCAGCTCTTGTGGGACTTCCTTAGCTATAACCAAATGCCAAAAACTCCCGCTATTAAGTTTAGAGTGGGATTTAAACTGTAATAATAAAACTTTCTTTTAATGAGAACTAGCAAATTGCTAATTGTACTTCTTTTTCTATCGAGCTATAGCTCCGTTCACTGCCAGTTAATTAAACAATTCTTGCCTTCACTTGCGCCTGCCAGCCCGGAAGCCTCAAGTTTTACTAAATACGGGAATTATGATGTTAATCTGTTTACCGGCATTCCAAATATCACCATCCCACTGTATGAAATACAAGTCGGAGAATTGAAGGTTCCTATTACCTTAAACTATCATACTTCTGGAATTAAGATAACAGACATCCCTTCCAGGGTAGGCTTAGGATGGGATTTACAAGCAGGTGGAAGTATTACAAGAAAGATAATGGGTAAACCTGATGAACTTTCTAATAACTATTTATCGCAGACATCCGAAAGTGAAGGAAGAGTACGTAATGGTGACGAAATACCAGCTACAATTGATGGTTTAAGATATCTGGATAACGTTCATAGGCAATTTTACGATGTAGAACCAGATATCTTTTCATACAACTTTCCCGGGCAATCAGGTAAATTTCTTTTTAACCAGAAAGATAATTATAAAGCTTATTTCATCCCATACGCACCTGTTTCTGTAACATATAACCGCAGGACTGAAAGTATTATGGATCTAAGTATGAAGGATGAGAGTGGTGCTAATTATACATTCGGTGCTCAGGAGTGGACGGAAAGTGGCGGGGGGAATCCGATTGCTTGTACCTCAGCATGGCTGCTCACAGATATGACATCTGCTAACCTGCAAGATAATATTCACTTTGCGTATACTCAAAGGTCAGGTAGTGGAATTACAGACTCTTATTATTCGGATTACATGACCTTCACTGACGCCTCAAACAACTCTACTATATATCAAGCTGATAACACAAACGGCAAATTTTATTGGGATTATAGTACAGTAAGTACCTGGTGGCAGCAATTAGATGAAATTGATTTCAAAAATGGGAAAGTTGTTTTTAGGTCAGATCCACAGCAGTCACGTGCAGATTTTGGAGGACAGTATCAGCTGCAACATCAACTCAACGCTATAGAAATATATTCCTACAATGCTATTTCAGCTACCTATGCATTAATACGTACTATTAAATTTAATTACGGCTATTTCATTAAAGATGCTGATATTAATACAAAAAGATTAAGATTAGATAATGTTCAATTTGTTTCCCCTTCGAATGAAATAGTGCAGACATATACTTTTAATTACAATAATTCTATCGCACTACCAAGCAATATCTCAAGAATGAAGGACTATTGGGGTTACTTTAATAACCAATTGAATTATATACCTGGAACGCAAACTGAAACCGGAGTGCCTCAACGGACGATTACAGCCATTGATGGCAATTCTGGTGCACAATTTCAAGCTACTGTAGGAGGTACTAATCCAAATGCAAGAGAGCCAAACATGGACTATATGCAGGCGTATATTCTGCAAAGAATCACTTACCCTACAGGGGGATACACTCAATTTGAATATGAAACTAATAAATACTTAGATGACGATAATAATCCTAAATATGCAGGTGGTTTGAGAATTGCTTCCATAAGTAATTATACAAGCAGTACTGCTACTCCTATCAAAAAAGTATATACTTACGGGAATAATGAGTCGGGGTATGGTAGAATGAATTTTGCAATAGAAGAACGTTTTTTTACAAGTATACAAAATCTTAGGTATGGAAGAGACGGTTCAAGTACTTGTATATCGCCTGTAGCAACATGTACACAAAGGACTTATTTTGCTAACCCAACAAATGATTTAGAAGGATGGGATGGAGCCCCGGTAGTTTATCCAACAGTAACAGAATATACAATTAATGGAACATTCAAAAATGGTAAAACAGTTTATACATTTTCAGACAAAGAAGATGCTAAAACATCTATTATTGGATTAGGCATACCCCATTTTGATTCATATCATTTCATAAGAGGACTTTTAAGAAATAAGGCAGTTTACAAGATAAGCGCAGACCAAGTAAATTATACGTTACTTACTGAAAGCAAAAAAGAATATCAATTTTTTCCTTATCAGTGGAGCGTGGGTGGTATTGGTCTAGTTGTGTATAAAAAACTAATCACACAAGATTATCTCTATGGAGATATTTTTTGCGGATCTTCAACAGAAGATTCATATAACGATCTTTGTCATTCCTTTACAGATGAGGGGAATTACTCATACAATAGCTATAATATTGTTTCCGGCGATAACAAATTAATAAGTGAAACCAATATTGTATATGATCAAAGTGATCCCACAAAATCGGTTTCTACTATTACCACCTATACTTATGATGATTTAGACCACTTGCAACTAGCCAGTATTCAGACTACTAACAGCAAAGCACAAAAGGTAACTACCACAAATACATATCCATATAATTATACAACATCACCTTATACCGAAATGGCTGCCAATCACATTTTTGATAAAGTGGTTTCTTCTGCAAAGATCATTGGTACAAGCCCTGGTACGCCGCTGACAGCACAATACAATAATTATAAAAATTCCTCACTCGATAATTATGTAGTTGGATCTATTCAGACGACTACCGGTTCAAATCCTAAGAAAGACCGGGCTTATTTCAACGGCTATGATGACAGAGGCAATATACTGGATATGCAGAAAACAAATGATATACACATGAGCTATGAGTGGGGGTATGATAATATGTATGTTGTAGCGCAGGTAAGTAATGCACAAAACAGCTGGATTACTAAAACAAAGGTTATATCGCAAGTTAGTGCAGGGTTAACAGTAGGGGCAAATTCCACCAACAGCACATCCATAGAAAAGCAGATTGAGGTGGCACAAAGCGGCTCTGTAATAATTACCCTTGGAAATAGTCAGACTACCCAGGAAACAGTTACCGGTTCTATAACGATTACAAAGCCAGATAACACTAATGTAACCCAAAGTGTTTCAGTTATATTGGGCAAAGGCTGTGACAATGGAGCAACAATTACTTTTAATAATATTCCGACAGGAACCAACACTGTTGAAATACTTCTGAATTCAAACAGCCATCCTTTCGGATTTTGTGGAACAGTCAAATACCCCGGTGAAATTATCAATGTCAATACCGAAGGGGTAAAGGAATTTTTTTATAACAGTTTTGAAGATATTACCGGAAATGAAATTACAAGTAATACATGTGCCGGTAAAGTAAGTTATGATAATTCAGGTACAAAATACGTTGTGCCTTTCCAAAAACCCAACAGCAGGGAATATATAATTGATTACCACTATAGGAGTAACGGCAAATGGATCGCAGTCACTAAGCCTTTTACAAACAATATGACTTTAAATGAAGGTGATGGCATAGACGAAGTACGTGTTTATCCCAAAGATGGACAGATGATCACCTTTTCTTACGAGCCACTTATTGGCTTGACTGGTCAGTGTGATGCAGCCAATCGTATAACTTACTACGAATATGACGGAATAGGAAGACTAGCCCGCATACGGGATATGGACAATAATATCTTGAAACAGTATTGTTATAACTATGATGGACAAAATGCACCCTGTAACGTACCATTTTGTGTAAATGCTGCTGCAAGTTACTCCAATAGTATACCGGTCAAATATACCGTTGTGATGACCAACACCGCCACTTCAGCCAATTATACTTTCACAATTAATGCGGCTACCAGCAGCGGGGCTGTAACAGGCAATCAAACAGATATCCCCTCTGGTATTTATAACATTACCATGACCCCACCAAAAGGCACAAATCAAAGCGTGACATTCCAGGCAGGTGATATCACTCAGCAGGGCACCTCCTTCTCGGCTTTTAATATATCGGTGGAATGTCCTAATACGCTTCCTATTTCCATTCACAATTAAACATACTTCACAAATATGAAACGATACCTGGTTGTTATTGCCCTATTGTTGTCCTTTGGCATAAAGGCACAAACTGTTTATGGGCTGTCTTTCCCTGCCCTTGACGGGCAAACCATCAGCCTGGAAGGATATAGCGGTAAAAAACTGCTGGTAGTAGTTCTCAATGCCGCTGCACCTGACAGTAAGCAGTTGCAGATGATCGACAGCTTCTATAATGCGAACAAAACTACTTTGTCGGTGGTTGGTGTGCCGGTAGAGGACTTTGGAACACCGCTCAGTGATACCGCTTTGTCTTCTTATCTAAAAGATAGCCTGGCATTACATTACCCCATCGCTCAAACAGGCAAAGGCAGTAAGGTGAATGAAGAGGATCAGCAGCCTTTATTGCAATGGCTCACTCGCGTAGATCTGAACAATCACTTTGACAAAGACATCACTGCAGATGGCCTGAGCTATATGATCAGTGAGTCGGGCGTCTTGTTCGGATTGTTCCAGAAAACGGCTCTTCCTGCAGAATTGGAAGATGCTTTACAACAAACCATAAATAACTAAACCATTACTGATGAATTGTAGTCAGTCTATAACGATACGATACCTGCTTATTATCTTGTTGCTATCAGGCTTTTACTCCCTGGGATATGCCCAGGTAACGCAACAACCTTATACTGCAACCGGTAACTATGTCCGCACTTGGACAGCACAGAAGCCCCAGACTGATCCGAATGCCCTGGCGGCTGACGTGGTGCTCAATAATGTAACCATGACCACCCAATACTATGATGGGTTAGGACGCCCTATAGAGAAGGTGGACCGTTGCGTTACTCCCAGTGGTAAGGACCTGGTGGCCCCTACCTTCTATGATGCTTTTGGGCGGGAGGTGTATAGCTACCTGCCGTATGCTTCCAGCGATGGAGATGGCAGCTTTAAAACAGATCCTTCGGCTGAGCAGGCTAACTTTTTTAGTGGTCCAGCGAGCCCTGTTGGCGGGCAGGGAGAGACCTTCTACTACGGGCAAACAGATTACGAAGCTTCGCCGCTCAATCGGGTATTAAAAACTTTTGCACCAGGAAACAGTTGGGCAGGCAGCCGCGGCACGGCTACAGAGCATAGTGTACAGCAGCAGTATAATGTTAATAAAGCGGCTGATGCGGTGCGAATATGGACTATAGGCGCTGCATTTGGTAGCCTGCCGCAAAGTACTGCAACATACGCAGCAGGGCGATTGTATAAAAACATCACCATTGACGAAGCTGGTCACCAGGTGGTTGAATACAAAAACAAGGATGATCAGATTATTTTAAAGAAAGTACAGCAAGCTGATGTACCAGGTGTTGACCATACCGGTTGGCTCTGTACTTATTATGTATATGACAATTTCGGTAATCTGCGCTTTGTAATGCAACCAAGAGCAGTAGAAATCATCAACTCTGGCTGGGTAGTAACACAACCAGTGGCAGACGAACTATGCTTCCAGTATGGGTATGACGATCTTTTTCGCATGGTGATCAAGAAAGTGCCGGGAGCAGAAGAAGTATATATGGTATATGATGTAAGAGACCGGCTGGTGATGACTCAAGATGCTAACCTGCGTGCCAGTTCGGGCGGAAAATGGCTGGTGACTACCTATGACAATCAGAACAGACCTATCAAAACAGGGCTGCTTACCGATGCTAATAACAGAACCTTTCACCAGGGGAATGCCAATAACAGTACGGACTATCCGGACATCTCCGGCAGCAATTATGAGCCAGTAGCACAGACCTGGTATGACAACTACGACTGGGTAGTAGCAGAGGGCAATCCCGTACAGGGAGCATTCAGTGACAATGGTGTGAACAGTTTCTTTTATACCCCCTCCAATAATGTGTTCCCTTATGCGCAACCGGTAGCTGGTCTCTCAATGGCTACAGGAATGGTGACCGGTACCAAGACCAAAGTGCTGGGCACTGCCGGCACTTACCTGTATAGTTCTATGTTCTATGATGACCGGGGCAGGGTAGTACAAGTCAACAGTACTAATGTAACAGGAGGCAGTGACCTGGTAACCTCCCAATACAGCTTTGACGGCAAGCTGCTGGTACAAAGGGAGACCCGGCGCAAGGCAGGCACGAACTCACAGGCGTACAATATAGTTACCCTCAATACGTATGATGCAGCCGGACGGCTGGCTACTATTTCTAAAGCACCTACCAGCGGTAATCCTACCAAGATAGTGCAAAATATCTATGATGAGCTGGGCAGGCTGGACGTAAAAGCCCTCCATCCCGGCAATACCACTACGGGTGCATTAGAGTTGCAGAACTATGATTACAATATTCGCGGATGGCTGCTGGGGATGAACCGGGATTTTGCCGAAGGGACCGGGGCAGCAAACAACTCATTTGGTTTTGACTTGGGCTACGATAAAACGGCTGTCAGTACCCTTGGCAGCTATGCTAATGCACAGTACAATGGCAACATCAGCGGTACCGTATGGAAAAGTATAGGCGATGGAGAGATACGCAAATACGACTACAGCTATGACAATGTAAACCGCTTGCATGCTGCAGACTTTAACCAGTACACAGGAGGCTCCTTCAACCGGAATGCACAGGTTGACTTCAGTGTAAAAAACCTGGATTATGACGCCAATGGCAATATTGTTAGTATGCAGCAGTGGGGAATGAAGCCTACCGGAGGTAGTGGTATGATAGATAACCTTACCTACACCTATGTAAACAATAGCATTGATAAGCAGACACCCAGTAACCGGCTACAGAATGTAAACGATGGTGTAAACGACCAGCAGACTACGCTGGGTGATTTTCATTACTCGCCTGCCTATACCGCTGATCTTGGAACAGCCAAAACTAACACTACCGTAGATTACGGGTATGACGGTAATGGTAACCTCATCAGCGATAAAAATAAAGATATTACAGGTATTACTTATAACTACCTGAACCTCCCGGAGCAGATCACGGTGCAGAATAAAGGCACTATTACTTATACCTATGATGCCGGTGGCAATAAGCTGAAGAAAACGGTGGAGGATATAACAGCCAGCGGCAAAACAATTACTACCACGACTACCTACATAGGAGGGCTGGTATTTGAAAGCAAAGCCACCAGTCCTGTTGATGCCAATAACCCGGATTATACGGATCAAATGCAGTTTATCAGCACTGAAGAAGGCAGGATGCGCAAGAATGCCAACAACGCGTATATCTTTGAGTACTTCCTGAAAGATCACCTGGGTAATGTGCGCATGGTGCTGACTAAAAAACAGACGGATACCTATCCTACCCTCGACTGGGAAGGGGCGAGCGGCTCACCAGCGATTACTAACCAGGATGCGGTGTGGAGCAACAGCAGTGGGCAAGCAGTAGGTGTTGAAGCCAATCGCATTGATCGCACAAGTCAGGATATACCAGCACCCGGCTTTACCGCTGCCAGCAGTGGTAATTATGTCAGTAAAAAGCTGCAGAAAAGCACCGGCGCCTTTGGTGCGGGTATGCTCTTGAAGGTAATGAGTGGCGACCAAATCACTACTTCGGTGGATTATTACTTTACCGATATAAGTGCAGATAACCAAACCGCCGATGGGTTAAATACCTTAACTAACAGCCTTTTGGCAGCTATTACCGGCAGTTCCGGGGTATCAGCAGGAGCCAAAGCAGGAGCAAGCACCGCTGTGACTACTATGAGTACAAGCGGCAGCACGGCAGATTTGTTCCTGAGCGCAGAAAAGTCAAGCACTACTCCTAATCAACCACCGAAAGCATTTATTCATGTGCTGTTGTTTAATGAACAGTTTGTTTTTGATAATGTGAATAGTTATGTAGAGCAGGTAGCAACTGCTAATCAAACGAAGACAATCACTAAAGCCGTTAATGTCCAGAAAAACGGATATGCGTATATTTACTTCAGTAATGAGAGTGAAAGTATAGTATGGTTTGATAACTTTACACTGTCGCATGCGAGAGGGCAACTGCTGGAAGAAACACATTATTATCCGTTCGGACTCACCATGGCAGGAATAAGCAGTAAGGCGGCGGCGTTTGGAGGAAGTGAGAATCATTTGAAATACAATGGCAAAGAGGAACAACGTAAAGAGTTCAGCGACGGTTCAGGACTGGAATGGCTGGATTATGGAGCAAGAATGTATGATAACCAGATTGGACGTTTTTTTACGGGAGATAGGTTCGCTGAAAAATATTTTGGATTAAGCCCTTTTAATTATGCAGCAAATGACCCTATTAAATTTATTGATGTCAATGGTGATAGTACATATTATTTCAGACCAGACGGCTCCTATTGGAAAACTGTCGATGATGGGAAAAAACAGATAACTGGAATGTATTTTCAGAATAGTAAAGTGAGTTCGATATCTATGAATAATGGCATCACCTATGAAAAAATAACATACAGTGGCGGTATATCTTTTGAATTCAATGACATAGATGTAGACAGATCTACAATTTTGGATGAATCTATGACTTTAAACGTAATAACGAAATCTGATATCAACAATGCGATGGTAGAAAGTGGAGTTACAGATCCTAAGAATCAATCAGACAGATGGTCCTATGCTGAGAGAGAAAGTAGACCTTATGGTACTTCTTCTGTTATGTCAGGAAAAAGCAATGGAAAAATGGATTATTTTTCAAGTAGCTCACTAGTGAAATTGGGACAGTTACATTTAGTTCTTCCCGGTGTTCCAAATATGAAAGCGGTGGCATACAATGATTATGACTTTGGTAATTTCTTGTGGGGACGTGGTATGAAAACATTGGGGTATAGTCTTGATGCTGCTATATTAGCATCTCAAGTAAATAATGCATTTAATAGTAAAAGTGATAATCCCAATAAGAAATACAGTATTTTAGATTCTCCTGCAGATCAAAGGGCAATAAAACATGGTTATTTGTATGAACAGGCATCAAAGATAATTAGAGTTTTGAATACAAGCTCCTATTGATATGATAAAGTATATATTTATATTAACTACAATCATTAGTGGATGTGCCAATAAAAGTAGCGATATAAAATTGCAAGGCTCCATTGATACATTAATACAAGTAGTTCACCAAAATGACTTAAGTATTTTATATAATGTTTCTATTAAGCCCAGAGAGTATTCTATTGAAAGTGAAAAGCAAATAGTTCGCTTCCAAGTTCGCCTAAATAAGAAGACTTTTAGTATACCCGTATTTGATGGGGATATTCCCTTTAGTAAAGGAAACTACTTTGATTTATTTGCTTATTATCAGTTAAAAAATATTCATAACAGAGATTCTGCAATAATACAAGGCAAGGATTATAGTGATAGAGTGATGGGCTTGTATCGAGTATTGAAAGTACATGAAATTCTAGGTGGCCTACCTAATGTTGGAGAACTAGTTATTTTTAAGTTGCTTGATGGTAGTCAAATTCTATTCATTCCAGACACAAGTAAGATTTTTAATAATAAATGGAAGGAATCTGTATATTTATCTTCAAAGAAGATAGATAAAAATCTCTACATAATTAATAAATAACTAACTACTCCGTTCCTCGGGGCGTTAGCGCAGCGCACTTCGAAGTAAAAGATAAGGCAGATCTTTTGACCTGCTTTATTATTTTCTATCGCTGAGCATTTTTTCCAGCCATTCATTTTTGCCTTGTTCAGCTTTTAACAACCGCTCATAAAGTTCTATTATTTTCTTCTCCGCATTCTATCTTACTGACCAAATAAAAAATCAGGCAACGGCTTTGAGTGTATTTACGAAGGGCGTGTTTCTGTTGATAACAGCAAAAGCTCTGCTGATGAGCTTGCAGCGGATAGCATTGAGCACGAGCATTTTGTTTTTACCTGCTGCTACTTTTTTGTCGTAATAAAGCTTTAGCTGCGGATCATATTTCTTAGCTGTCAGTGCAGCCATATTTAATGCTGTCTTTATTTTTTTATTGGCAAGAGGACTTACTTTGGTTTTGCCTCTCACGCTTGATCCCGACGAGTATTCAAAAGGTGCAACACCGGCAAAGCAGGCAAACTGGTGGTAAGTCTTAAATAAAGTAAACGCCTGTGTGTAAGCTATGAACATAATGGATGTTTGCCTGCCAACACCTGGTATGCTCTGCAACAGTTCATCTTGATGGTTAAAAACATCATTGCGCTTTATCAGGGTGTCTACGGACTTTTCTATTTGCTTCAGCTGCTTACTTAAAGCTGCCATTATTATCTTATTGTGATGCAATGTTGTTTTCAGTACCTGTGCGGGCAGATAGTTTTTGTTTTCAGCAGTAGCAGCGAACAGGTTAATTGCTTTTACTACTTTTTCCCGTTCAGCCAATAATAATCTGAGTTCTATAAAGTCATCCTGTGGCAGTTCAGATAGCTTTAACTCATGTATATGTGACAATGTAAGCGTCCCGTTATTTCGGTCAGTTAGGAGGTAGAGTTTTGTTAGTTCGATTATCACCTACCGCTTTATCCACTAAACGGCTCTCTTCAATTTGAAAGGGATTGCCGTTCGCCGTTTGTG
>NZ_SZQL01000034.1 GCF_005233845.1 Ilyomonas limi | reverse complement strand
AATTATCAGCTCATCTTAGTTCCGTTATTAAAAATATCATTACGCCTGATTCCATAAAATCAATTACAGGATACGACTCTTATTTATCTGCTTATCAGACTATTTATGATCTATAAATGGTATTATTTATTTTCCGACAAGGCTAACGAAATTATTGGTAACGTAAATCCGGATTGGATTGGCGGCATTACCAACACCTTCCGGTACAAAGACCTATCCCTAAGCTTTTTGATAGATGTTCGCCAGGGTGGTGATGTATGGTCGTTGGATATGTACTATGGTTTAGCTACCGGGTTGTATCCCGAAACTGCCGGCTTAAACGACCAGGGCAAGCCGGTACGTGCTCCAATAGATCAGGGTGGTGGCATTATAAACCCAGGGGTAACAGAAGATGGAAAACAAAATACCAAGCGCATAGACATCAGCGATTTCTTTGGTGCTTATGGTTACTTCTACAAACCCTCTGCTGCCTTTGTTTACGATGCCAGTTATGTAAAGCTGCGCGAACTGGCGCTTACTTATTCGCTGCCAAAGAGCATACTTGGTTCTAAATCTCCATTTAAAGGAATTGATATTTCGCTGATCGGAAGAAACCTGTGGATTATTCACAAAAATCTTCCCTATTCCGATCCTGAAGAAACTACCAGTTCAGGCAATGCGCAAGGCATACAGGGCGGTGCTTATCCTACCACCAGAACAATGGGTGTGAATCTAAAACTCAGGTTTTAATTTTAAAATATTACTAATGAAAAAGTTATTCATCATAGCATTTGCAGCC
The DNA here is from genome assembly GCF_005233845.1 of Ilyomonas limi. Lineage (GTDB taxonomy): Bacteria > Bacteroidota > Bacteroidia > Chitinophagales > Chitinophagaceae > Ilyomonas > Ilyomonas limi. The sequence goes on along the minus strand of NZ_SZQL01000034.1, from coordinate 29,750 downwards.
ACTGTTTTTGCCAGTTGCAACAAAGATCTATCGGGGCTTAACGTAGATGTTAAGCGACCTACAGTGGTACCTTCCTATGCACTGTTCACCAATGCGGAGCGGAACTTTGCAGACTATATTATTACGTCGGATGTAAATACAAATGTGTTCAGGTTAATTACACAGCAATGGACACAAACCACCTATACCGATGAAAGCAACTATAATATTTATACCCGCACCATACCCGACAATACCTGGACCTCACTCTATCGCGATGTGCTGAAGGATGCAGAAGAAGCAAAAACGGTAATTCCAACCGACGTTACTGATGCAGGACAGCAAAAAAATGAAATTGCGATATGCGATATACTACAGGTACATGCCTATTATATATTGGTCAATACATTTGGCAACATTCCGTATTCACAGGCATTAAAAGACAGTATTTACTTTCCAAACTTTGATGATGCGCAAACGGTATATATGGATTTGCTGAGCCGGCTGGATGCAGATATTGCTGCATTGGACCCTAATGCCGAGAGCTTTGGTGATGCGGATATTGTGTATAATGGCGATGTGAATTTGTGGTTGAAATATGCCAATTCTTTAAAACTGAAGATGGGCATTTTAATAGCTGATGTTGATCCCGAAAAAGCAAAGTCAATAGTAGAAGCAGCAGCATCCAATGTGTTTACTTCCGGCAGCGATAATGCAATGTTTTATTACTATGCTGCTTCGCCCAATACCAATCCTGTTTGGGCCGATATTGTGCAATCGCAGCGTACAGACTTTGTTGCGGCTAATACGTTTATTGATTTACTGAACAGCCTGAACGACCCACGCCGCCCGTTATATTTTACAAAAGATCCCAACAGTAATTATAGCGGAGGCATACCCGGAAAAGGTAATAGCTACGGCGCCTTCTCCCACTTTACCGATAAAGTGATTGCGCCCGATGCACCTGCCCCGCTGCTCACCTATTCCGAAGTAGAATTTGCATTGGCTGAAGCTGCTGCACGCGGCATGAATGTTGGGGGAACGGCGGAAGAACATTACAACAAGGCCATTACTGCCAGCATAGAGGAATGGGGCGGCACTGCAACGGAAGCCAGCAATTACATTGCCCAGCCTGATGTTAACTATGCTACCGCACCCGGCGACTGGCGCCAAAAAATCGGAACGCAATTGTACATTGCCTTATATAATCGCGGCTTTGAGGCATGGACGGCAATCAGAAGGCTGGACTATCCGGAGTTGCAGGAGCCTTTAAATGCCGTGAGCGATTTCCCTGTACGATTTACTTACCCGGTAGATGAGCAGAATATCAATACTGCTAACTACGACCAGGCAGCGCAAGCCATTGGCGGCGATGATGTAACTACCAAATTGTTTTGGGATAAGAATTAAAAAAGTTTATAGATGTTTGTTGAATAAAAAAGCTGCTCATTTTGTGAGCAGCTTTTTTATGTAGCTTTTGAAATAATTTGGGCAACCCTAATAGATATAATAGATTAAGCGTGAATTGCCAGAAAAACGTCATTGCGAGCGCAGCGAAGCAATCTGTGCTGTGCTGTATATTAATATAGATGGCTTATTTAGAACTTCAAAATAAATGTTCAATACCAATGGCTTATCTGATTGTACTACTATCCACAGATTGCTTCGCTGCGCTCGCAATGACGAAGTTTGCGTTACGTTTAAAAATGCAATCAATTTTCTAAAAAGTGTTGAATGCATATATAACATATCATCAAACTTTTGCTCTACACTATCTACTTATGTATAAGGTTATATTTATAAAACAATAACGGTCCATTGTTTTGCGCCACCACTAACACATTACCTTTAGCCGTTCGCAGCGATTTGATGTCTCTTATCTGCCCTTTAAGATTTAGTAGATTTTGTTGCGGATGATCAGCTATTCTATTCTTACTATCAACAGAAAAAAAATCTAAAGGCTGCGCATCGTACCTGCCTTCATAAGGAATTACATCAAAAAAATTGCCACCTAATAAATAGTTATTTTCACTGTCGGAAGAGGCTATTTTTTGAAAAGCAAATACCGGCGCGGCCTGCAATTGTGCAGGTAAATTCTGTATAGTAAAACTACCTTTTCCATTGCCCAAACAAACTGCAGAGCCCAATCGCTCAGCAATAATTGGCTTTACTGTATCAATCCATCCATAAAATACCTCTTTCATAGGCACACCTGCATACTCGGTATATAAAAGATAATGTTTTCTTAGCTTTGGCAAAGGTCTTTCCACTTCATCTTTTGCAAGAAAAGGATATTCTTTGCCATGCAATGTATAAGACATTAACTGACTTACACGACCACTTAAATCATAATCGCCTACATACAATTTTACCGGACCATCTTTACCACTCCAAAACTTATTATTCCAGCCCCAGTTGCCGGCTAAAATATCAGCTTGCCCATCCCTGTTTACATCATCAATATATAAGGTTTGCCACCAGCCGGTAGAGTTGGGAATAGCTTGTTTTTCAAATATTCCTCCTTTATTTATAAAAACAGTAATGGGCATCCACTCACCAGCAACTACCAAATCTTGCCAACTATCTTTATTCACGTCTGTAAAAGCAGCAGCGGTTACCATACCAATTTGTGATAATGCTATTTTATTGCCATCCGCCAATGAAAAGTGCCCCTTGCCATCGTTGAGGTATAAGAACGAAGTTTGTGGTAAGCCATAGTTGATAGCATCCGCAAGGTTGCCTGCAAAAATATCCATGTCGCCATCGTGATCTATGTCAGCAGCAGCAACGCACGATTTATTTGCAAAAACCGGCGGCAATGCATCGGTTGATTTTGTAAAATGACCATTACCATCATTAATGTATAATCTGTCTAATAATAAAGGATTATTGCCGGTAAATTCATTGCCGCCGCTTACTACATACAGGTCTTGTTTACCATCGCCATTAGCATCAAAAAACAGCGCGTCCACATCCTCACAACCGGCATCTTTGCTGAATACAGCCGTATCAATTGCCACAAAAAAACCACCTTTTTGCTGCACCATCAGAGCGCCCGGCTGGCCAGCAGCACCGCAGGCATAAAAATCATCCAACCCATCGCCGTTTATATCACCAACCGCCAGCTTTGGCCCGCGCGTACTTTCAGAATGTGGAATGAGATATTGTACATTATAATCCCAAAAGTTATTCTCTTTATGCTGCCATTGTATGTTCATGCTATCCACAACAAACAGCGCAGGTTTGGATGGGAAAAAAGTAGCATATTGAAAGGTGTCCGCTGCATTTTTCTCATCCACGATTAGTGGCTTGTTTGCAGGAATATTTTTCAATAACTGATATCGTTGGTTAGGCCAAACAATAAGTAAACTATCTACATTTTTCAAAGTATCTAAACCAAAATGCAGCCTCGGCTCGCACGATGATTGAAAGCCGCGCGTAAGCATTAGTTGCTGATATTGCAGCCTGCCATTTGCAAATAAATATGCTTTGCAGCCAACCCCAAATGTATTCATGCCTTCACCTTTAAAAGCAATGGTTAATTCGTTCCTTTTGGGTGCGTTATTTTTTAAAATAACTGCCGGTTTGCCAATTTGATTAATGATTAAATCGAGGTTACCATCATTATCCAGATCGGCATAAGCTGCACCATTGAAATAACCACTCATATCACCCGTTCCCCAATCTTCGCTTACCTCTTTGAATGAATCAATGCCATTACCTTTAAACAAAAAAGGATGCGAAGCACCATCGGGCATCCGGTTCATAGCCGTGTCATCCAGCTTATCTGTTTTGTCTAATGCCTGCTTGATGTACAAATTGGAAATAAATTTTACATAATCCAGATCCACGGGGCGCTTCACTATACCGCTTGAAATAAACAAGTCTTTGTTGCCATCATTATCAAAATCGGCAAGCAGCGGGCACCAGCTCCAGTCTGTAGCCGATATGCCAGCCAGCAAACCCACCTCGCTAAAGCTGCTGCCATCGCCATTGTTGCGTTGCAAACAATTTTTGGAGTATTGATACTGATAGCCGTTATTCACAATTTTAAACTGGTAAATGTCAGGGTTTTCGTCGCTGCCGTAGGTCTTTAAAACCTTTTCATCATCCGGCAGCATATCAACGGTTACTACATCGGGTTGGCCGTCATTGTTGTAATCGGCAATATCGTTGCCCATGCTAAAGCGCGAGTAATGATTAAAATGCTTCGCGCCGCTTTCGGTAAACGTACCATTACCATTGTTGACATAATAATAATCGTTTTCATGAAAGTCGTTGCCAATGTAAATATCTTCCCAACCATCATTGTTCATGTCGGCAACCGAAATACCAAGACCATAGCTTAAGCTGCTTTGTATAATGCCGGCCGATGCAGAAACATCAGTAAATTTTCCGGTAGTACTGATGTCGTTTCTTAATAAATAATCACCCGCATACGCATCAAATTTGCGGCGGTAAGAAGTATCTACAATATTGCCAACCGGGTCTAAAGATTGGGTTAGAATAAAACAATCCAGATCGCCATCATGGTCATAATCAAAAAAAGCAGACTGCGTAGTATAGCCGGAAAAATCAAGTCCAAATTGCTTAGCACTTTCGGTAAATGTGCCATTACCATTATTGATGAACAACTCGTTGCGCCCCTGCACCCAGCGTGTTTGCCCCAGGGCTGAAACATAAATATCCAGCTTCCCATCGCCGTTTACATCCGCCATCGTAGCGCCGGTACACCAGTCCGAAGTGCCTGCTACACCTGCTTTTGCTGTAACATCTTCAAACTGGAAATTGCCTTTATTAATGTATAATTTATTACTGCTTTTTTTATTCGCAGTAAAATAAATATCCGGCAGCCCATCGCCGTTTATATCGCCGGTAGCTACACCGCCCCCGTTGTAATAATAGAGGTAATATAACAACCCAAATGCTTTGTGTTTTTCTAAATTATTGACAAAATCAATGTGCGTTTGCGAAGCAGGTAAGGCCACAAATAAAGTATCTTTTTCATGGCAGGAAAATAAAAGTAGCAGCAAAGCATAGACCCACAGCTTCGAAATATGCATAATAATGGTTTAAAAGATAAAAGTAAAGGATGTAGCATTATATAAAATGCAAAAAGTACAGTGAACTACATGCCTGCTGCTATGGCACGCGCCTTCACGTGCTAGTGTTATCTTGCTTTGAACTGTCTTGTAAAGAGCACCTGCACTTAGATAAAAACATTCAACAGTATATTGATTTAAAACCGCACAGATTTCTGCTCCAGCTACTACTTTATCAAAAACAACACGGGCTCCTTTTACCAAAAAGGGCTGCCTTTTACAGCAGCCCTCATAAGTATTAAACAAAATACCCCTACTGATAGTCTGGGTTTTGAACCAGCACCCCATGCGATGCATCTACTTGCCCCTGTGGTAATGGATAGTATCTGTTTTTATGAGTATAACCTAACGGGGCTAATACTGAATCGGCAATACCCCAACGCACCAGGTCAAAGAAGCGTTCTCCTTCCATAGCAAACTCGGCATGGCGCTCCTGTATAATAAGCTTACGCATATTATCCTGGCTCACAGCAGCCTCAATATCAGGCAGGGCATTGGTAGTACCTCTTGCTCTTGCTCTTATCTGATTAATCAGTTCCCTTGCCTTTGCCGTATCGCCCAATTCATTAGATGCTTCCGCAGCCATCAAAATCACATCGGCATAGCGCAGTATGCGGTGGTTAAACCATGCACCCGATTGATCGCCTGTTGATAAGCGGATAGAAGGATCTGTGTACACTTTCTTGTTCCAGTATGGCTGCGGGAAATTGTTAGGATCGTAAGGAGGCAATACATTTCCATATAATCCATCCGGCTGACCGCTGAACAGAATAGTAGCTTCTCTTCTGGGGTCGCCCGGTTCGTAGGTATGGTTTGCAAGTTCATCAGTAGGTGCATTCCAACCCCAGCCCAGGTTCCAGTCACCGGAGCCTCTGGTACCCTGGCTCCCTGCATAGTTATACAATGCACCTGAACTATTTCCTGCGGTTTCTGTTGCTTGTATCTCAAAAATAGATTCACTACTGTTTTCGCCACTTTCTCTAAATAAACCCTCGTAGCTTGAATACAGGCTGTATTGGCCGGAGTTCATTACCTGGGTGCATAGTGCTAATGCATCCGCCCATCTTTGTCTATACAAATAGGTTTTGGCGTGCAGTGTCAAAGCTGCCCCCTGGGTTAACCTGCCCGGATATTTACCTTCCCAGGATACTGGTAAAGCTGCTGTAGCAGAATCGAGGTCTTTATCTATTTGTGCGTAAATATCTGCTTCTGAAGATTTAGGAACATTTGCCTGCTCACTGGTATTAGCTCTAAAGGTAACAAGTGGCACCTGTCCATATACCCTTACCAGGTCAAAGTACACATAAGCCCTGAAGAACTTAGCTTCGCCCATATTAATAACAGCGCGCTCATCCGTTTGCTTGAGTGAATCACCAATTTGGATCATCTTATTGATATTACCAAGAAAAGCATAATGGTCTGCCCAATACTGATCATTTGACCAGTGATTTTTTGTATAATTGAAATCATCGAAAATAGCTCCCCAGTCGCTACCATCACCAGGGCTGCTGCCCTTCTGCGAGTCATCATCTCTAAAGGAGTGAAAGGCAAGCCACGGAATAGTATTAAAACCATCATAATGCACTCCTCTTATTTCGGAGTACAGACCTAATGCCTGCCCTTCCAGTCCACCGCCCGGAATGTCTTCGAGCGTAGCATCCAGTGGCTTCCGGTCTAAAAACTTTTGACAGCCGGAGAACGTCATCAACAAAGGCATTGCCAACAAAACACCCCAGCTTATTTTTATTTTATTGTTCATAATGAATATTTTTAAAATTAAAATGTCACATTTATACCTGCTGTGTACACTGCTGGTAATACGCCGTTACCTACATCTATACCAAAGGACGTTGCCGAACCACCAAACTCTGGCGTATAACCATAGTTATGCTTAAACGTTTTTATGTTTTGAGCACTTACAAAAATCCGGAAGCTTTTGATATTCATTCTTTGCAAAACATTGGTACGGAAGTTATAGCCTAATTGCAGATTTCTTATCCGTAAGTAACTACCGTTTTCTATACCAAAGGTAGAAAGTGCCTTACTATTAATGTTGTGCTCATTGTTTACCTGCGGAACCCAGTTGGAAGTACCAGGCCCATGCCAGCGGTTCATTTTCCATGCAGGATAATTGAATGGTGCAAAAGTAAGCTCCGATGTACCCCAATACCTGTAAATCTGGTTGCCCGAAACGCCTTGTAGATCTATACCTAAATCAAATCCTTTAAAGTTTACACCAATTGATAAACCATACGTAAACTTAGGTGTAGGGTTGCCTATCATGGTGCGGTCTCTGGTATTAATAGTATCATTACCATCCAGATCTTTAAACTTCAGGTCGCCGGGGCCGTAATCACCATAACCAGTTACAACAGGCGATTTAGCAATCTCTGCAGAATCCTGATAAACGCCTTCTACTACATAGCCATAAAAGAAACCGATAGGTCTGCCCACTGCAGTACGGTTTGGATATTCCTCACTCGCACCGGTAATACCTTCGGGGTCATTTGTATAAAGTGTAAGCACTTTATTTTTAAGTGTTGTCAAATTTCCGTTGATAGTAATGGAAAAGTCCTTGGAGAATTCCTGTGTCCAGCCGGCACTAAACTCAAAACCTTTATTAGAGATACTGCCTATATTGCTAAGACGTGCAGGGAAAGTACCAATAGCAGGCTGAATTGCCAACAGGTCGTGTGTTACCTTTTCGTAATACACACCCTCAAAATGCAGGCGGCGATTAAAGGCACTCAATTCTATTCCTCCCTCACCGGCATTTACCGTTTCCCAGCGCAGGTTCGGATCAGGTACATATGTTGCCGAATAAGCCGGATAAAGCGTATTGCCAAATACAGCGCTGCCGGCTGTTAGGGGTGCATAGGATGGATAAGGATTGGTAGTACCATTGTTGTAAGTAGTACTTTGATTACCCAGTACACCATAAGAACCTTTTATTTTTAATAAATCAAATATCTGCTGGTTAGCCATAAAGTCTTCCCTGCTTAGCTCCCATGCAGCACCAACAGCCCAGAAATTTTGCGTAGGGTGGTTGGCAAAGCCGCTGGTTCCATCTGTTCTGAACGAGGCGTTCAACAGGTATTTGCTCTTATAGTTGTACAGCACGCGGGCTAAGAAAGAAGCGGTTGTTCTCTCAAACTGGCTGGAGGTTGCACGTACAGAACCTTGGTCAACAAGCGCATTATTGATATACCACATCCTTTTATCGTTGGGTATAGGATCGCCGGTGGTGCTTTGTTTACCAGTCGAGGTATTGTTAAACTGACCTTCGTAATAAATAGTAGAACCTACAGTAGCCGTTAATGCATGCGCACCAAAGTCCTTCTTGAATGTCAAAATATTATCCTGCTGCCATTTATAAACGCGATAATTGCCAATAGATAAACTGGTGTACTGGTAGCTGGGATCAACAATCACAGAATCGTTTTGGTCTGGAAGGTAATAATTGATAATGGGTGAATAAGAAGTAGTATTGCCATTGGTTATATCACCATAACCGGTAGCACGGAAGGTAAAATTCTTCAGGAAAGAAATTTCTGCAAAAATGTTACCCACTGTCCTGTACTCAATCTGACTGTTTGTATTGTACTTATTTTCAAGCTCCAATATGGGGTTTTGTATCTGTGCATTCTGGAAGCCCGGCAAGCTGGAATATACACCATTAATTGTTCCCGCGGAAGCAACCGGAGCCAGACGCCGTGCATTGGTTAAAACATCAGTATAACCCATATTGCCCAGGTAAGGCAAATCCTGGCGCATGGCATTAATATTAAAACCAACCCGCAATGCCTTGCTTACTTTATATTCATCACTTATTGTGAGTGTTATTTTATCTAACTGCTCATGCTTTACAATGCCCTCATCATGCAGATAACCTACATTCATGTAAAACCGGTTTTTCTCAGAGCTCGCGGTTATACCGATGTTGTTGGAACTGAAAATACCTGTTTGCGACAAAACATCAATCCAGTCTGTATTGCCTGTCCAATTCGAAAAATCAAATGCAGGTGAACCTTCATTTTGCAGTTGTTCGCTATATAATGTTTTAAACTGCTCGGCATTAGTAAGCTTTATCTTATCAACCAGCTTTTTAAAACCGGTATTAGAGTTGAAGTTAATTAAGGTTTGTCCGGCTTTAGCCCTTTTGGTAGTGATAACGATGGCACCTGCAGCGCCGCGTACACCAAAGATAGCTAACGAAGAAGGGTCTTTTAAAACCTCAATAGACTCTATATCATTTGGATTAACAAAGTCAATGTTGTCATTCAAGATACCATCTACTACATACACCGGATGCACCGAGCCAATGGAGATAGTACCTCGAATGCGCACATCGGGCTGCGCACCAGGCGTACCGCTGTTTACTATCGATAAGCCTGCTACCCTGCCCTGCAAAGAAGCAACGGGGTTTACATTTGGCTTGTCTGCAATATCTTTACCGGCCACCCGCGAAATAGACCCTGTCAAATCCCGCTTGTTTGCTGTACCGTAGCCAATTACTACCACCTGATTAAGTTGAGATACTCCTAAAGAAAGCTGAACATCCAACGAAGTCCTGCCATTTACCGCAACAGTAGTATCGTTGTAGCCAATATACGAAAAGAGCAGTGTTGCGTTACCAGGCGCATTGATGCTGAAATTGCCGGTAGTATTGGTTGCAGTACCCACATTTGAGTTTTCTACCTGCACCGATACACCCGCCAGCGGCTGGTTATTTTCGCCCGTTACCCTGCCCGTTATCAGTATTGGACTCTGCGCCTGTGCTTCGGATCGCACACTTAATAAGACAGCAAGCAGCACCAGTGTAAAAACCCTGATAAACCACATGCCTTTGCGTACATGTTTGTTCATACTATAAATGTTTAGATTAAAAAATTACGCACATTCAAAATAGCATATTAGTTAGCAAGTATTACAGCAACAATTTTCATCTTTAATAAATAAGACGGCAAATATATTTGCACCTGTAAATTCAAAAAACATTTTCTTTATTCAGGACATTATTAGTTTGGCTTCAAAACACTACGCGGCAAACATCATTAACAACAAGCCAAAATAGTTGCATCCATATTCAGGCCATAAAGACATAATGATTAAAGTTTTTGCTGCATGAACCAAAAATCCTGCAACAATCATTAATAACTGCACCTATATACCTTGCGGCGTAAGAGTATTTATTGTTTTGTATAAACACCATTATATTTACGCCATGCAAAGGAGAATATTTATTAAACAAACAGCAATGGCAGGCGCGGCATTAAGCCTTTCCAAACTAAGTGCGGCCAGTACTTTAAGCGACTTTCCGGCAGTGCGTACAGCACCTGCCGACCGTAAGTTTACCAGCAAAGCGGTGGAAAATGTTATTGTCCAGGTACAGCAACACATTAGCAACAAAGAGCTCGCCTGGATGTTTGGGAATAGTTTCCCAAACACACTCGATACCACGGTTGATTTTGAAATAATTGATGGCAAGCCCGATACGTATGTGATAACCGGCGATATTGATGCCATGTGGCTGCGCGACAGCAGCGCGCAGGTGTGGCCATACATACGCCTGTGCAAAGAAGACAAAGACTTGCAGCAGTTGATAAAAGGCGTTATTAACCGGCAGGTAAAATGTGTGCTGAAAGACCCGTATGCCAATGCTTTTTATAAAGATGAAAATAAGGTCAGCGAGTGGAAAGAAACGGATATAACAGAGATGAAGCCGGGCATACACGAGCGCAAGTGGGAAATAGACAGTCTGTGCTATCCCATTCGCCTGGCGCATGGGTACTGGCAAACTACCGGCGATATTTCACCGTTTGATGCAGAGTGGGCAAATGCCATGCAGTTGATCATCAAAACATTTAAAGAACAGCAGCGCTTTGAAGGCAAAGGACCTTATTCTTTTCAACGCAAAACGGCTTGGGCTACCGATGGTGTGCCTTTGAGTGGCTATGGTTATCCTGCAAAACCAAACGGGCTCATCTGCTCTATGTTTCGCCCAAGCGATGACGCTACTATTTACCCTTATTTGATACCGAGTAACTTTTTTGCCGTGGAAGCACTTACCAACTTGCAGGAGTTGTGCGGTGCAATAAAAAATAATACTACACAAATTGCACAAGATGCGGCTGCGCTGGCCAGTGTGGTTAAGAAAGCACTGGACGAACATGCTACTATCAAACATCCGCAGTATGGCAATATATATGCATATGAAGTAAATGGCTTTGGCAGCATTAACCTGATGGATGATGCCAATGTGCCTTCCCTGTTGGGTTTGCCTTATTTAAATAGCGTTAAGCTAAGCGATCCTGTTTATCAAAACACCCGCAAGTATGTGCTTTCGCCTGATAATCCTTTCTTTTTTAAAGGTAAATATGCCGAAGGCATCGGGGGACCGCATGCAGGCTTAGATATGATTTGGCCCATGAGCATTATTATGCGTGGCTTAACTTCTACCGATGACAAAGAGATAAAATATTGCCTGGACACTTTACAAAAGACTCATGCAGGCACCGGCTTTATGCACGAGTCTTTTAATAAAGATAACCCCGAAAATTTTACACGCAAATGGTTTGCATGGGCAAACACATTGTTTGGTGAATTTGTTTGGAAAGTATATCGCGAGAAGCCTTATTTACTGAAGTAAAAAATGCCGGTATTGAAATTATAATATTCATGTATTCCAAACTCATCCTGCTCTTTATTTTCTTCGGCTTGTTAATCCTGCTTTCTTCTTTCAGGAAAGACAAGAGAAAAAAAATGATCTTTTTTGGCGATTCTATTACAGCAGCAGGTACCGGGCGTACAGGGTATATTACCGTGCTGAAGAATATGCTTCAAAAAGAAGGCATTGACAATTATAAACTGGTCAATGCAGGTGTTAGCGGCAACAAGGCGCATGATTTATACCTGCGTGTGGAAGAGGATGTTATTCACCAATCGCCGGATATAGTAGTACTATTTATTGGTGTAAATGATGTATGGCACAAAAAGACACACGGAACCGACACCGATGCAGATCAATTTGAAAAGCTGTATCGATCCACTATCAGGAAGTTGCAGGCAGCAAATGCCAAAGTGGTGCTTTGCACACCGGCTGTGATTGGTGAAAAGAACAATAACAATAATGAGCAGGATGAAGATTTGAATGAATATGCGGCTATTATTAAAAATATTGGAAACGATCTGCAGCTGCCTGTGTGCGATTTAAGAATGTTGTTTCAAAATTATATTCGGGAGTACAATACAGATGATGCAAACAGCGGTATATTAACTACTGATGGTGTGCATTTAAACGATGCCGGTAATCGTCTCGTAGCAGAAGCAATATGGGAAAAGATGAAAGTAGTTTTACTATAACCTTTTCTCCGCAGAGAGAAAGAGTGTACGCTAAGTTTCGCAGCGTTAGAAAAGTTTTTATCTATCAAGTGAGTCAATAAAATTAGAAAGAATGTAACGCTGAGCAACCTCCATTCACGCCCAGCATTCTGCGGTGAAATTGAAAAACAAAACCCCGCGTTGACACGCGGGGTATAAACCAAAAACCAACTCTTATGAAAACACTTATTGTATTGCTATCTGCTTAGGTTGTACTTTCACTTCTTCCTTTTTAGGGAGCGTCAGTTTTAGTACACCAGCATCATACTTTGCCGTTATTGCATCAGCATTTATTTTTTCATCTACCGAAAAAGTGCGCTTAAAGCTGCGTGTTGCAAACTCTTTGCGGTATGTTTTTACATCCTTGCTTTCTTCTTCGGTCTTGTGCTCGTAGCTAATAGTCAACAAGCCTTTTTCTACGCTGATTTTAAAATCTTCCTTGTTCAATCCGGGTGCCTGTAAGTCCAGGTTAAAAGCATCATTTGATTCATGAATGTTCACCGGAGGTACATTCAGGTCTTTGCTCCATGCAGCAGGAACAGTAGTAAAAAATTCGTCGAACAGGTTGTTCAGGTTACGGTAATTATGTTTTACAAGTGTCATAGCTATATATCCTTTTTTTACTTTTTAGCAGGATGACCTGTATTGTTCAAACGTTGTACCATGCTCAATTTAGTATATATTTGACATAATTTAGTATAATATTAAGCCAAAATGACTTAGCCAATTAAAGAAATAAGCCAAAATGACTTCTTTTTCTTTCCTTTGGTTCTTTTTGTGGGTTTGCTTATTTTTGCATTCACACAATTAAAAAGAGGAAATAAAAAATGTATCCGGAAGAAATAGTAATGCCCATGAAGGCAGAACTTACAGATAATGGTTTTGAAGAGTTGCTTACACCGGAAGAGGTAGATAGCAGTTTGCAATCAGAAGGTACTACATTGGTGATGGTCAACTCTGTATGCGGCTGTGCAGCAGGCGCAGCAAGACCCGGCGTTTTAATGGCCGTGTATAACACCGACAAACGCCCTGATAGTTTGAAAACAGTTTTTGCAGGCTTTGATATAGCTGCAGTAAATAAAGTACGTGAGCATTTACTGCCTTATCCACCCTCTTCACCGGCTATTGCTTTGTTTAAAGACGGGCAACTGGTACATATGGTTGAGCGCCACCAGATAGAAGGCCGACCTGCACAGGTGATCGCTCGCAATCTTATTGCTGCTTTTGAAGAGTATTGTTAGAAGCAGTTAAAATTATCCATGCAACATGGCTTGTTCATGGATGGGTTAGTAAATATCAACCCCTCTATTCTTAGAGGGGTTTCTTATTATACTGCCGGGATACAATGACACTAAGAGGCTATAAAGAATTTTTTAGCAAAAAACTTCCCCGTGCATCTTAGCACCTTCGCGTCTCCGCGGTTAAAAACTATTCCACAGATACATACTTCGCCTGCAAATCATTATTCAGCAACATGAGCTTTACTCTCAGGATAGCAGTTATCGAAAGCATATCTGTGATTTTACCAGAGGTAACCATCTGGTAAGCCTCTTCAAACGGTAACTTTTTTATTGCTAATTGCTCTGTTTCTTCGGGCATTGGCGCTTCCTGCGATAATCCCTGCGCTACAAAAATGCTCCCACTCTCATCGCTTACAGAGTTGGAAAGGTGCACATCCGCAATATGCTCCCAATGCTGCGCTTTTAATCCGGTTTCTTCCAGCAATTCGCGCTGTGCAGCCTGCAGGTGATCCTCCCCCAGCGGGCAACCGCCTTCAGGTATTTCCCAACTGTATTGATCAATAGGAAAACGGTATTGCCCCACCAAATACGTATTCAGTTGGTCATCCAGTGGCACAATAGCAATTGCATGGTTTTTAAAATGCACTTTGCCATAAATACCGTTACCACCATTTGGGTTGATCACTTTATATTCAGTAACGTTTATCCATGCATTATCATATACAGGTTGCTCACCGGTAATCGTCCAGGGATTTTTATGTTCGTCCATTAAGATGTATTATTAGCAGTAAATATAAAGGCTGTATGCAACACAAAACATGCGCACTTAAAACATGCGCATGTTTTGTTTACAATATTGCGTACAGAAAAGCATTTTATCAGTGCACACAAATTGTTTAGCAAAGATGTATCTCTATTGCGGTATGCAATAAATAATTTTCTCCAACAACTGTTGTAAGTCTCCAATTGTTTTTAAAATCAACCTGGTTTAATCTTCAACGGTAGTGGAGGTGGTAGTACCGGTAATGTTATCCCTGGTGGTGGTAGTTCGGCGCCTGCCCGAGCTGCTCAAGGCAATCAATACGATAAGCAATAATACTCCACCTGCTACCCACATCCAGTTGCCACTTAACCAGCTTGTAGTTTGAGTCTCCGTATGTGTTACGGTTACTTTGTCCTGCGCCTGTGCAGCTATATTTACTAATAATACTAAAAAAGCAGCAAACAGGGCTTTGATAGAACGGGCATTGATTGTTTTTTTCATAATCTGTTTTTTAATAAGTCCCTAATCCAATAACTGCGCCAGTTGCTTTAAATTATTTTAAAAACGTTATTATAACAAATTGCATTTTAAACAATAAGCTTTTAAATAGTATGTGAGTACACAAAACTTAATCGCAAAGGAGATTGCTGAAGCCTATTTAAAAACCATTTCATACCGCATTACAACTATAGTTACCAACTTCTGCCACACTTAGTTTATTGGTAAAAGCCTTACCTGTACATACCTGTTTGCCGGGGAATTTATTACGCTTTTTACAATATAAAAACAGGAAAGTATAGCGAAGTTGTTTCTTGTGGCACAAAATTTTGTAGCAATTAGTACATAAATAACTTACAACTATGAAAAAGACATATTTAGCATTTGCCTTTGCCGCAGCTACTTTATTAGCGTGCAACTCAGGCACATCGTCCAATACGGCAGACTCTACTACCACCTTTAATGATAGTAACAATACAAGTGCTATGAACAATGGCAATGACACCAGCGCTACTACAATGAATAGCATGAATACCGATACAAAGCCGGTAAGCGATATGGACAAGCAATTTATGATGGATGCTGCCGCCGCCGGCAATACCGAAGTGATGGCCGGGCAGGTAGCACAAAACATGGCTAAAAATGACCGTGTAAAGAACTTTGCCAATATGATGGTCAATGACCATACTAAAGCCGGCAATGAACTGAAAACATTGGCAAGCCAGAAGAACGTAACCTTGCCAGACTCTGTAATGCCCAAGCAGCATGATGCGTTGGAAGGCTTGCGAAAAACATCTGCTAAAAACTTTGATAAGGAGTATATAGATATGATGGTGAAAGACCATAAGGAGGCTGTAAGCAAGTTTCAGATGGCATCGGAAAAATGCGATAATGGTGATGTAAAAACATGGGCTGCCAATACATTACCTACTCTTAAGATGCACTTAGATTCTGCACAGGCTATACAAAAAGCTTTAAAGTAAAATGTTGGAGCTTAGCAATAGTAAACAATTGATAAGAACGGAAATTTATACAATAGCAATCATTTGAGTACATAGCACAAAACGCCGGATACACATATCCGGCGTTCTCATTTATATGTTATCTGTGAATTATGATTTTACTGCTGCCCTTAGAAAATGGAAGAAAAAAGAAACTGGATAAATCTGTTTTATTAACAAACCCATTTATTGCCTACGGTTTAAACCGTGGATTATACAATCATAAACCCGCTATTAACAGTTTCTGCCATTTATTGTCGCTATACTTCAGACCAATGGTTTATTCTCTAAAAAGAAAAAACACCTTATCTGGTGTTTTTTCTTAAGCACATATAAGAGAAACAAATATTAATTGGCGCCATTTGCTATTTCTACATGCACATCCACATCAGGATTACCTAATAAATAGCTCGCCATTTCTTCATTCATCGTAAAGCCTCTTTCCATTGTATGCATGCAAATTTTTACATTGTGTTGCGGTTCAAATATATTAAAGCGGATAGAGGACTTGCCCGGATTGCTTTTTACATTGTGCTCTACAAAGCTTACAAAATCGGGCGTTATGGCAGCCGGCTGCATGTTTATTTCCACTTGCTTTGTAAGCGTTTGTTTGGCAGTTTCCAGCAGGCTGATATTGCTTACTTTAAACTCGTATTGGTCGCTGTTGTAGCGCGATTTGAAATAGCCGGTTACTAAAATATTTTTACCGGCTTCTACATAGTTTTTAAAGCGTATATAATCCTCGCTCCACAGCATAATTTCGGTTTTGCCGGTAAAATCTTCAATAGATAATGATCCGAAATTTTTGCCTGTGCGCGTAATGCGATGCTGTGCATCAGTAATTAAGCCAGCTATGCGAAAAGTCCTGTTGAGATTACTGCTGGTTAATGTATCGGAATCCTTTATTTCGTTAAAATCGGCAATGGTGGTAATGCCATAATACTTCAATTCAAACTTAAAGTGGTTTAATGGATGACCGCTTAAATACATTCCGGTTACCTCCTTCTCATGGTCGAGCAATTCTGTCAGCGACCATTCTTCGCAAGGAGCAATTTTGGGTACTGCAATCTCGGGCATAGTAGCATCACCAAAAAGGCTATTGCTCGTTTGTGTTTTATTGTTTTGGTAAATGTTGCCGTAGCGGATAATACGTTCAATAGTTGTAATAGTATCGCCTTGCGGAATGTTGAAGTATTGCGCACGATGCATTTCTTTAAAACAATCAAAAGCACCGGAATAAGCCAAACATTCTATAGATTTTTTATTTACCGTACGCTGATTAACGCGCCGGATAAAATCAAAAATATTAGTGAAGTTGCCATTGGCGTTGCGTTCTTCAATAATGCTGCTGATGGCTGCTTCGCCTACACCTTTTAATCCGCCGAAGCCAAAGCGCAATTCGCCTTTGCTGTTTACGGCAAAGCCTTGCAGCGATTCATTTATATCTGGGCCTAATACTTTTAAACCCATACGCTTACATTCTTCCATAAAAAAGGTAAGCTTTTCAATGGCGCCGGCATGGTTAAGAATGGCAGCCATATACTCATGCGGGTAATGCGCCTTTAAATATGCCGTTTGATACGCTACAAATGCATAACAGGTAGAGTGCGATTTATTAAAAGCATATTGCGCAAAA
The DNA here is from genome assembly GCF_005233845.1 of Ilyomonas limi. Classification (GTDB taxonomy): domain Bacteria; phylum Bacteroidota; class Bacteroidia; order Chitinophagales; family Chitinophagaceae; genus Ilyomonas; species Ilyomonas limi. The sequence continues at coordinate 12,150 of NZ_SZQL01000034.1, read as the reverse complement.
GCTTCCCAGTCGGTCCAAATCTTTTCCAGTATATCTGCCTTATGGCCTTTGACAGTTGCACCTTTGATGAATTGTGCTTTCATTTTATCCAGCACCGCTTTTTGCTTTTTACCCATTGCCTTACGCAAAATATCTGCATCGCCTTTGCTAAAACCAGCGAGCTTTTGCGACAGCAGCATCACCTGTTCCTGATACACGGTAATACCATACGTTTCTTCCAGGTATTCCTGCATTTCGGGTAAGTCGTACACCACCTCTTCCCTGCCGTGCTTGCGTGCTACGTATTGCGGAATATAGGCCATTGGACCAGGCCGATACAAGGCATTCATGGCAATCAGGTCGGCAAATTTATCAGGCTTTAATTCACGCAAATATTTTTGCATACCGGGGCTTTCAAACTGGAACGTACCATTGGTTTCACCTTGCTGGTACAAGCGGTATGTCAATTCATCATCCAGCGGAATATTATCAAGGTCCAATTCTACTTTATGATTTTGCCGGATGAGTTCCAAGGCCGTTTTAATAATGGATAGGGTTTTCAATCCTAAAAAGTCCATCTTAATAACGCCTGCTTCCTCAATAGAACTGCCGCCAATCTGCGTTACCCATAATTCGGAGTCTTTGGCAGTAGCTACCGGTATTAAATCAGTTAAATCGCACGGCGCAATGATAATACCTGCCGCGTGAATGCCGGTATTGCGCACCGAACCTTCCAGACGCTCGGCTTCTTTGAGTACCTGCGCGCGCATATCGCTGCCATTGTATATTTCGCGCAGCTTCTTGATATTCTCTATGTCTTCGCTGCCGTATTGTTCTTTTTCTTCCAGCGATTTTTCACCCTCTTTTGCCGTTAGTGGCGCCTGCAATACGCGACCTAATTGCGTGCCTACTTTTTCGGGAACCAGCTTTGCTAAAGCGTTGGCTTCACTCAGTGGCAAATCCATCACGCGCGCCACATCTTTAATGCTCATCTTAGCGGCCATCGTGCCGTAAGTAACAATTTGTGCAACCTGGTTTTTACCATATTTTTCTACCACATAATCTATCACTTTCTGCCGCCCCTCATCGTCAAAATCCGTATCAATATCGGGCATGGATTTACGGTCGGGATTAAGAAAACGTTCGAACAGCAAATCGTATTTGATGGGATCAATATTGGTAATGCCAATGCAATACGCCACCACACTTCCGGCAGCAGAACCACGCCCCGGGCCAATGAAAACACCGCGCTCCCGACCTGCTTTGATAAAATCACTTACAATTAAAAAATAACCGGCAAAGCCCATGGTTTTTATAGTAAACAATTCAAAGTCGAGGCGCTCGCGTATTTCTTCGGTTATTTCGCTGTAACGCCGCTTTGCACCTTCATAAGTAAGATGGTGTAAAAAATTCCACTGATTAAGATTATTATCCTCTGATGTTTGAAATTCCTTTGGTATTGGGAAAGCCGGCAGCAGAATATCTTTCTTCAAATTCAATACTTCTATCTTATCTACAATCGCCTGCGTGTTTTCTAGGCTTTCGGGCACATCATGAAACAGCTTTGCCATTTCATCCGGACTCTTAAAATAAAACTGGTTATTAGGAAATTTAAACCGCCTGTTTTTTACCTGTAATTCATCATTTACAAAGTCGTCAAAGCCAGGCGTGCTTTGCTTCTCGCCGGTGTTGATGCACAGCAAAATATCGTGCGCATTGGAATCACTTTCTTCTACATAATGGCTGTCGTTGGTAGCAATTACTTTTACATTGTGCTTTTTGGCATATTTTAGCAATGTATTATTTATTTTTTCCTGTTCAGGAATATTATGGCGCTGCAGTTCTATATAATAATCATCGCCAAACATATCCAGCCACCATTTAAACTCAGTCTCCGCTTCTTCTTCGCTGCCGTACAAAATGGTTTGCGGCACATACGCACCAATGCAGCAGGTGGTTGCAATTAATCCTTCGTGATATTTTTCTATCAGTTCTTTATCAATACGCGGGTACTTGCTGTACATACCTTCGCTGTAACCAAGCGCCGTAAGCTTAACGAGGTTGTGGTAACCTGTTTTATTTTTTGCCAGTAACACCTGATGAAAACGTTCATCCTTTTGCTCCTTACTAAATACTTTTCTATGCCGGTCTTTTACCACATAAAACTCACAACCCACCACTGGTTTGATGACCGGTTGCAGAATATCTTTTCCATTGGCATCTTTACCTACCACTTTGGTATTTTTCCAAGCCTGGTTTACAAAGTCGAACACGCCAAACATATTGCCATGGTCGGTAATAGCTAATGCGGGCATGTTGTGCTTTTCAGCCTTTTTATACAACTGGCTGATGCTGGCAGCACCATCCAGCAGTGAATATTGCGTATGTACGTGTAAATGAGAAAACTGCATAATAAAATGTATCGTTCTAAAACTTCGTAAAACAGGCTTTTCCTACTAAAATCTATCACAAGGTACACGCAGAAAAACTAAAAATTTTGGTATTTTTTGCACACTTTTCCATGCTGCCTGTTCAAAGATTGTGTCTTAATTGATTACTGTTTGTAAAAAGGCTCAGGAACTATTTTATAACCAAAAGCTTATATTCATATAAAAAGAATAATTACGCTAACCACCATAAAAGGGATCTACGAAAACGGCGAGATAAAGCTGGAGGAAAAACCCGATGTAACAAAACCAACGCAGGTGATTGTAACGTTTATGGAAGAAGTAAAAGCAGGTGAAAAAAAACCACTACGACAGGCTGGCTTCGGTAAAGGAACAATAACATATATCAGCCCTGATTTTGATGAACCATTGGATGATTTAAAAGAGTATATGTAATGAGCTATCTGATAGACACGCATATATACATTTGGTTCACTGAAGACAATCCACAGCTTTCAAAAAGGATACGCCCCGTTATACATTATAGAAGATGAAAGTAATGCAGTGTTCATCAGCATGATTTCATTTTATGAAATTGGCAATAAAAATGAAGCTTGGTAATTTAGCTTTAGATAAAAGTTTACGTGCGTACATGAATAATACTAAAGCACATAATTTTTCTATTCTGCCTATTTCTGAAAACCACATTATTACTTACGAATTAGTTCCACTAATAGACACTCACCGCGATCCTTTTGGCCGCCTCCACATTGCTACCGCATTGTTTGAAAATACAGCCATCCTTACGGGAGACAAGCAGTTTGATAATTATACTTCTTTGATTAAAGTGATTCATTAAACAAACCTATAAACTGTATCCATTAGATACGGTACTAAAATTGTGCGATTGTTATTTTTAAACTTGTAAAACACTTTGTTATGCCGGCATTAACCGAAGTAAAGCTATCTGTAAGCAGCCCTGCTTTTAAGCATGGTGAAGAAATACCACAAAAATATTCCTGCGAAGGCGAAAACATCAATCCACCGTTGAATATTGAAGGCTTGCCCGAAGACACCAAATCGTTATCCATTATTGTAGAAGATCCCGATGCGCCAAACGGCACGTTTATACACTGGGTGTGTTTTAATATTGATCCTATCAAACATATTGCGGAGAATCATCAGCCCGGTATGAGCGGGCACAATAGTGCAGGTAAAACAGGCTACCGTGGACCTTGTCCGCCCAGCGGCTCACACCGGTATTTTTTTAAAGTATATGCATTAAACACCAAACCGGATGTGCAGGAAGGCATACAGGCAGAGCCTTTGAAAGAAGCCATGCAAAGACACACGATTGGCTTTGGTGAGCTGATGGGCAGGTATGAGAAGAAAGGGAATAATGCGGGTAATAGGTAGAACACTTTTCGTGAGTGATAAGTTGTGAGTGTAGCATCTGTTTACCTACTGTTTCATTATTTACAAACGGAGGGTATATTACAAAGCTCCTTTAAGTATTTCCATTTAAAATAATATCGTATATACCCGTTTACAAAATATAAGCGGGTTTTATTTTTCAACTATTTTCCTTTATTTCTATCAGGCTTAGTGTAGCGGCAATTACTGCATAAGCTGGCGCCAGCACCCAGCCAATAACCGGCAATAGGTGCATGAGATAAAATACCATGCCGTTGCCTATAGCCAGCCCTTTGTGGTTGCTGATGTAGTAAATACTTTCCGGTGCCGTCATACGGCGGCGCTCACAACTATAGTCCAGCATACTAAAGCCATAATAATAACACTCAACAAGCAAGGCAATTAAAGGTGTTATCCAGCCTATCACCGGCACAAGAGAGAGTATAAGAATGGATATGATATAAACCGTTTGCCATAACGCATTTCGTAGCGCAATGGTAATACCCCGCCCAATGTCTTTTATTAGCTGCGGAAAACAGAACGGGTACTCGCGCTCTTCAATTATTGCTTCGGTTTTCTCGCTTAAATAAGCAAATAACGGCGAGCCAACTATCAGCCATAAGTATTTAAAAAGAGAAAAATAAAACAGCATTAATACCAGCCAGAGTATGACCCCGGCAAATACAAATAAAAAGCTGAGGAACTGGTTGTTGAATTGATGTAACCATATATTGGCATGCGTTATATTCAATATCCATTGAATAAAGCTGTTAGCACTTTTACCAAAAAAATACATACTTACTATAAACAGCAATGTATAAATGATACCCGGTATCAAAATCCACTTCCATAAGCGGTGCTGGCGAATAAAGCGATGCGCTTTAAAATAAGATTGTATGGCGATCACTATTTCTTTTAGCAAGCTGCAATAATTTAGCGGCTAAATTAATTCAATTGCAACTTATAAGCGACACACAAAAGGATAAACCGATGCAATTGCCCGAAGGCTGGCAAAAACTACCTGCATCATTTTATAACCGCAATGATGTAGTGCAGATAGCCCGCGAGTTATTGAACAAAATATTAGTAAGCTGTTTTAATGGCATATTTACCGCCGGTCGCATTGTAGAAACGGAAGCGTACAGGGGCATTGTAGATAAAGCTTCTCATGCCTTTGGTGGCAGGCGCACCAACCGCACCGAGATAATGTATGGGGAAGGCGGAAAGGCTTATGTGTATTTTTGCTACGGTATGCATCACTTGTTTAATGTAGTAACCAATACCGCCGATGTGCCTCATGCCGTACTCATCCGTGCGTTGGAACCAATGATGGGCATAGAAGAAATGTTGTTGCGAACCGGAAAGAAAAAAGTAGATTATACCCTTACCAAAGGCCCGGGCAATGTAGCTAAAGCATTAGGCATTAATGTTAAACATACAGCCTGTAGCTTATTGGGTAATGCGTTATTTATAGCAGATGATGGAGTTGTATTGCAGGGAGAGAATATTATTGCAACGCCGCGCATTGGTGTTGATTATGCCGGAGAAGACGCGTTGTTGCCGTATCGTTTTTACATACAAAATAATAAGTATGTCAGTGGGAAGAAAAAGGATAATTTGGGAAGGAACATTTGATGCAAATACGTCAATTAAACCGCGAATACGCTAAGGCACAAAGAGAGATGCTATAATTTTTTGAGGGTTGGAGAGCCTGATGTTTCATTTGTTTTTATAAACCACAGCGACACGGGAGAGCGCAGGGGAACACAGAGAGAATTAAAAATCCCTCATCCCACTTATCTCAAACATCTATCCGAATCCCGGTTCAGACAACTGCCCTCCTCAATTTTACCAAACTTTCCAATAAATGCTCCAGCAAATCCAGTTTCAGCATATTAGCGCCATCGCTTAATGCGCAGGAAGGATCAGGATGCGTTTCAATAAACAAACCGTCCGCACCGGCTGCTATGGCGGCTTTGGCAATAGTGCCAATCAGTTGCGGGTTGCCGCCGGTAACACCGCTGGTCTGGTTAGGTTGCTGCAGGCTGTGCGTGCAATCCATTACTACCGGCACGCCATGCGCCTGCATAGCAGGTATATTGCGATAATCTACCACCAGATCCTGATACCCGAAAGTAGTGCCGCGCTCGGTTAGTATCACTTTATTGTTACCGGCTTTTTTTATTTTATCTACTGCAAATCTCATGGCCTCGCCGCTTACAAACTGACCTTTTTTTACATTTACTATTTTGCCGGTTTCTGCGGCTGCCACCAGTAAGTCTGTTTGCCTGCATAAAAAAGCAGGTATTTGTAGAATATCTATATATTTTGCTGCAACCGCAGCTTCATCATGTGCATGAATGTCCGAAGTAGTGGGCAAGCCATACTTTTCACCTACTTTTTTTACTAACTCCAAAGCCGTTTCGTCGCCAATGCCGGTGAATGAAGAGGCACTCGTACGGTTGGCTTTGCGATAACTGGCTTTAAAAACGTATGGTATTTCCAATCGCTTGCAAATGCCAGATACTTTATCTGCCACTTCCATTACAAGTTCTTCATTTTCTACTACGCAGGGACCGGCTATAAGAAAAAAGTTATCGGCATTATACGATTGCTTACTAAATAAATTATTTAAATAATCTGGCAGCATATAGTACACAATTTCGGTGCGAACATAAGCTAAAGTTGAAGAACTCTCTGCTATAGCCTTACTACAGAGACAGAGAAGATAGAAATTACGTTAAGGGATCTTATTTATAATTGAAAAAGACATTAATGCATAAACATAATTGCCTTCTTTTCACCCCCTTTGCAAAACCGCTATGTACACCTGTTCTCTACATTGAAAAAGTAAGCAACAAACTACTTTTAAATAAATAAAAGGTCATCTACATAAACAACATTGAAATTTTACTCATTTTTGCCCCTTTACAAACCGAGTAACATGCAACCTGCCAATACCAAACAATTAGCCGCCGAACGTGCCGTAACTTACATTCAGGATGGAATGATTGTAGGCCTGGGCACTGGCTCCACGGCTGCTTATGCCATTAAACAAATTGGTGCCCGCGTAGCCGAAGAAAACCTGCAAATAACAGCGATTGCCACCTCGCAACGCTCAGAAGATTTGGCGCGGGAACTAAATATTCCGATTGTTTCCTTTGAAGACATAGATAAGATTGACCTTACGATTGATGGCGCCGATGAAGTGGATGAACAATTAAACCTTATTAAAGGTGGCGGTGGTGCGTTGCTGCGCGAAAAAGTAGTGGCAACCAACAGCCGCGAACTGATTATTATAGTGGATGAAACAAAGCTGGTAAAGCGTTTGGGCAAGTTTCCATTACCAGTAGAAGTAGTACCATTTGCACTTGCTGTAGTAAAACGGCAACTGGAGCAACTTGGTTGTACGGCCAGCCTGCGTATGCAAAACAACGAACCGTATGTTACCGATAACGGCAACTATATTCTGGACTGTTCTTTTGGCGAAATACAACTGCCTGCGCAACTGCACGACGCAATAAAAGCCATTACCGGCGTAGTAGATAATGGGCTCTTTATCCAGCTTGCAAAGACTGTAATTTCCGCTTATAACGATGGCAGCATACAGCTTTTCACCAACGATAAACGCAGTGTGTAACAAGCTACCACATCATGGCACTTATTTTGGTTTTTAAGTAAATGAATGCTAACCTGAAATAATTTTTATTATGAAAAAAACAACTGTTGCACTAAGTCTCGCAGCCTGTTTTCTGATTGCTTCCTGCAAAAACAACAGCGACACCACTACCGATATGCCCGATAGCGGCTACGAGCCACGCACCGATACAACTGCTGGTACAGTAGTTACAACCGATTCCCTACCCCGCGGCGCTGTAGGTGTGGACAGCATTAATATGGGGCATACCATTACTGCCGGCGTGCCCGACTCTGCCAATAACAAGCAAGACTCTGCAGGACAGAAATAATATTGTTGAGTAAAAGTGTATCTTACTGTGTGAATATTATTAGCTTAAATCTTTGCCGTTCGTTCAACCCGACTAGTAAAATTAATGGCGTCGACTTTCCCGAGTTCGGGGGCAAGCCGCCGTACATCAAATGTGTGTAAAACTACCTGATGTACGGTATTGCTCTTAGTGAGAAGAACTGCTGGTTGCTTCATTCGCCATTCATGCACGCAGTTGCAAGCCTGCTTGCAGCTTACATTTATATTTCAATAGTTCCTTTAAACACAAATTCGGCAGGACCGCAAAGCCATATATTCTCAAAATTTTCTTCACCGGTCTTATCAAACTCTACTGCCAGCTTGCCGCCAAGCGTCGTAATGTCTATACGGTTAAAGCCTGCTTCGTTGTGTGCATATACCAGTGCCGCCGCTGTAACGCCCGTTCCACAACTTAAAGTTTCGTTTTCCACACCGCGTTCATAGGTACGTACAAATAAATTGTCGTCGCCATCTTCCTCTACAAAGTTTACATTAATGCCTTTTTCCTTATACCCATTGCTGTTGCGGATGGTTTTACCTTCTTTGTAAACATCATAGCGGCGGAGATCAGTAACTGGTTTTATGTAGTGTGGCGAACCGGTATTTAATTCAGAATCGGTATATAATTTTCTAATACCATGCACATCCTGCATCTTCAGGTTTACCCAGCCATTATCGTCTATGGTGGCCTGGTGCGTGCCATCTATGGCTATAAAAGAGTAAGTACTTTTGCGCAATCCCTGGTGGTAAGCAAATTTTACCAGGCAGCGGCCGCCATTGCCACACATTGTACTTTCATTTCCATCGGCATTGTAATACTGCATCTCAAAGTCGTATCCCGCCTTGGTATTCAACAGCATCAATCCATCGGCACCAATACCAAACCTGCGGTCGCACATTTTTTTCACCTGGGCTGTAGTTAAGTTTATTCCACCAGCCCTGTTATCAATAATTATAAAGTCGTTTCCTGTTCCCTGATATTTATAGAAAGTTATGTTCATGTTGTTTTAAATTGATGAAATAATACCTAATGTTTTTGCAATCAATCGTTCCACTGCCAGCACGCCATCTTTGGTAAACGTTTTATTAATGCGGTTGGCTACAATTACATTCACACTCAGGCAATGATGTCCCAATAGCTTGCCAAGTCCGTAAATAGCGCTGGTTTCCATTTCAAAATTGGAGATAATATGACTGCCAAACCTAAAAGAAGTTAATTGGTTTACCAATTCGGGATGACTTAAGCCCAAACGCAATACCCGCCCCTGCGGGCCATAAAAACCCGGACAGGTAATAGTAATGCCGTGGTGGTAATCCTGCGCAAAATGCTTTAGCAAAGCCGCACTTGCTGTAGCAATATATGGTTGTGAAAAATGGCTGTCCAAGCCGGTATGCGTTGTAAAATGACCTACAATTTGCTTTTCCTCTTCATTGTAAGAGTGCCGGTAAAAATTAAGCAGGTTATCAATCCCTAAACCGTGCGTACCGGCTACAAAACTATCCACTTCTATGTGCGCCTGCAGCGAACCACTGGTGCCTATACGCATAATGCTAAGCGACGTAAGCTGCGGCTTGATAGTGCGCGTTTCAAAATCAATATTTACCAGCGCATCCAGTTCGTTCATTACAATATCAATATTATCTGGTCCAATGCCGGTGGATACTACCGATATTCTTTTGTTACCAATATACCCGGTATGCGTAATAAACTCGCGGTGTTGCCGTTGCACTTCTACCCTGTCGAAATACTTGCTTACCTGTGCCACGCGGTTAGGATCTCCTACCGTAATGACCATTGGAGCCAACTCTTCGGGCCGCATGTCCAAATGATAAATAGCACCGCGGTTGTTAATAATCAGTTCACTTTCAGGTATGCTATGCATCAGCAAATGTTTAAAAGGCGCAAAATTCGCAATTTGATGGCATAATCCTGCAATAAGAATTTCATATTTAACAGGTATTCCACTATTTTCGCACCCTGTTAAGGTCGGATGGCCGAGTGGCTAGGCAGAGCTCTGCAAAAGCTCGTACAGCGGTTCGAATCCGCTTTCGACCTCTTTAACAAAACTTTAACAAATAACTGGTTGATTATCAATCAGTTATTTTTTTTAAAAGGTATCCAAAGTGGATCCGAACCAGTGCTACACTTTTGCCAACTCCTGTGAATAGAAATGCTTCCCAGTTAATACTCTCCTCCATAATCCCAAGCACCATACTTAAGTAATAAGGCTCTATTCTTACCCTAATATGCTGGTTATCAGTAAACTATGCCTCATCAGGGAGATTAGGTATTAGGTACAATTTTTTAAGGTAGGTACATTGATTGTACCCAACTATAGTTAGGATTTCAGAAAAAACTGACAATTAAAATAGAAAACATCAAGAAAAATGTACCTATAATGTACCTATTTAAAATAAGCTTTATAACTCATTGAATCTTAAAGGATAATTGTAAAAGGTTCGGATCCTATCGGGAGCCGAACTTCATTGTACCAACTATCATGTACTTATTATTGAATTGTAGTTCTTTTAGATTGACATGGATGCGCTTAGACGCTATTAGATGTTTGAAATAAATTGTAATTTGTATAGATAAACTTAGATGCTCTCGGATATTAAAACGAAGCATAACCTTTCGATTTATCATCTTCGGAAAATCTGTGTATCACATTTTAAATGCGGTAGAGTATAACAATTCTTATGATAATGCTTTAGTTTGTTGGGCAAGAAATCTAATGGGCAGGGTTTTATTTACGTTGTAAAATAATGTCAATCTCACCGGGTTTCATAGATGTTTGACCATATAGTGAAGTTTGAGTTCTTACGCCGCTTGCAATCGGTTTGTCAAGTGTAGTTAATAGGTGTTTGGGAAAATGTTTTTGAAGTATTTCCAATATAGAGTTGTATGTGTACTCTCTTTTATCAGTCCTTACATATATTGTACTTTGGTCAGCCATAATCTGTGAAGATAAACCAAAGACATTGTCAAGCAGACTATAATAATCTTCTTTATTAACGAATCTCCTTCTATGTTTATCTCTACTGGTATGAGGAATTTCATTATCTCCTAAAAGCCAAAGGCGTAACCACTGGTCTTTATGATAATCTGTAACTGAGTAATAGGGCGGCGAGGTAAACAACAATGAAAACTTAATTTCATTTCTGTGAGCATTTTTGACTATACTTTGCAACTCTAATTCACTGTCACCAAATACAACAGCGCTATCATAGGTTTTTGGTTTACCTTTCTTGTACCTCCATTCGATTTTATTTAAGACGAAGCTATAAGGATTGATTATTGGAGCTTTTGTTAACCCATTCTTCTTCCACCACTCAATGGAATAATTCATACCCATTGACATAGTCATTCGCATTTGATTTGATAGCCCTTCACCGATCTTTCCATGTAAATAAACCAGAATTATTGACATTAAAGTTGCATCTACATTATTACATTTCCAATCTAAATTTTTACGTGCGGACAAAAGAAATTTCAGTACTTCATCACAATAACATAACCTATAAAATTGTGGCATACGTTCTACTGCCCTACGATAGTAATTTCTTTTATTATATATTTCGGATAAACGGTAAATTACATCTTCTTTTTCAGCAGGCTGAAGTTTTGTTGTACCATAAAGCCAACCAACAGGATTAATTTCGATACCTAAACTACTACGGCCAAGAACACTGCCCGCATATATACTTGAACATCTTCCAGCAAATGGGTCTATAATAAAGTCGCCGTGTTTTGAGTAATTTTCTATTACTTCAAAAGCAAAATCTAATGGGAACATTGCATAATATGGCCCCAAGCGCGCCCAGCGGCCTTCGGCAGTTCCAAAACCTTTTATAATTTCCTTCGCATCAGGCATGTACAGTCTTTTTTCTTATATCCATGGCCATTTCTTCAAAAATCCTTTTACCAATATTAAGTGGTATAGCAGCTTCCGCATGAGCTGAGATCAATGGAGTAACAGAATCTGGGTAACGATTAGATACAATTTGATCTAAAAGCTGCATAACATCACCAAGCCTAACGAATTGATCTGGACTTGCAGTACTCATGTCCTTTTGCGCATCAGTGAAACAAGCTACCACCGGAACAATCTTTTGGCCGGACGCTGCTTTATAAAAGAATTTTCGCCCGAAATATGTATCCGCTCCATAAGGTTTTAGGCTATCAGAAAAAATAATATTTTTCTTTATATAACTATCATCAAGTAATAAAGCAGATTGCCTTGGAAACTTATCTTTGACACCTGGATATTTCGTAGAAGTTGACCAGGTGATTTCGTGGCAAATTGACCACCTGTTTTGCTGGCGAAGTGTTGTATAGTTTGCTGTAAAAGCAGTTGTCAAAAATAATAAGTTTACCGGTTTATA
>NZ_SZQL01000033.1 GCF_005233845.1 Ilyomonas limi | reverse complement strand
GCTACAACCTTTAAAATCAACCGCTTATCATACCGTGAAAGGCGGTTAGGACGAACACTAAATTGTTCAACTTCTTTAGACATATACACCTGATTTTGCGTATAGCCATTTCAGGACAAGACACGTTGTTTAGCTATTCAGGGAGGAGCAAAATAGAGGTTATAAACTTCGAAAAAAATACGACGAAGTTTTGAAAACTTTGCCGAGTGGGAAACTTAGCTAAGTGGCTATACCGAGCTATTGGAATATATACTACTGTCTAAAAATCCCTCGTACCTTAAAATAACTAATACTTCAAAACGGACATAAATAGTTAAATTCATATATTTACTCAACCAATCCAATCTGAACCTTACTAATATGCCAAAATGATTACTGTTGAAGACCTACTTTCTTTAGGATATTTTTGTGAAGAACTACCTCCACCGTTTAATTCAAAATTATTAGGCAGCAATTATTTGTCATTGAAAAGTTATGTAAAATCAATTTCTAAAAAAGAGAGCATATTGGATACGTTATCCGTTAATTATTTAGTATAATACTCCCTGTTTTTGGGACAGGTGAATAAGATAGAGATTTGTGAACATTAAACCTGTCAGGATGAGTAAAACAAGCCGCAGAAAATTCACCGCTGAATTTAAAGTAAAGTTTGCATGGGAGCCATTAAAGAGCAGCAGACCATAGAAGCACTGGCGAAGAAATATGAAGTGCATCCTACGCAAATCAACACGTGGAAAAAGCGGCTTTATGTACCTGTGTGCTATTATTGATGTACACACCCGCTATGTGGTGGGCTGGGGTATCAGCAACACGATGACGGCAGAATGGTGTACCGAAATAATAAAAGATGCCATAGCCATTCATAGTAAACCCGACATCATCAACAGTGACCAGGGAAGCCAGTTTACCAGTGAAACATATACTGAATTGCTAAAGCAAAATGAAATACAAATCAGCATGGATGGCAAAGGCAGGGCTATTGACAACCTTTTTATTGAATGCTTATGGCGCACGGTAAAGTACGAGCATATTTACCTGCATGTGTATGAAGATGGCTTGTCGCTGTTTAAAGGATTGCAACAATATTTTTCATTTTACAACGGTGAAAGGAGACACCAGTTACGGAATTATGAAACACACGTAACTTTGTACATCAGGGCAGTCTGATAGTTGCCCGTAAAAAGAAAAAAGCTTTGATAGCTTTTGTTCTTTTTACTACCGACTCTCTCTTAATTGAGCAGATACCCTGTCCGAATCTTGGGGAGTACCTAAATTTCTTTGCGCTGCTCTAATCTCATATAAATATAATTTTTCTGCCATTTATTACAATTTTCGCCCACAATTCTTGTAGCAACAATATATATATATGCTTTATTAATGAGCTAGCGAATAAATAAGGAATATAAATATACTGAACAAGTATGCCATGATTTAATGAATCAATTTGAATTTCCCTTAAATTTATTCCACGATTAGTGCCCCTCTTTGCGTAGTCTCCCGATTTACATGAACACACTTACTTAATTTATTGTAAGTAGTGTTGAAGAATTAACTATACCACCTGAAAAGTTCAAGAGGAGCAATGATTATCCACTATTATACAATAATGCCAAAATAAAACATGCTTAAATGAAACCACTTGCTTTAAATCTATTGCTGGCTCTTCTTTTACAACATACTTATAGTTATTGTCAAAACATAAGTGAAGATTCAAACAGTCACTATCATCAATTGGAACAACAATACAAAATATTAAAGGATTCATCTGCACTTCTACATCCTTTTGTACCGGCTGTTTCTTCGGTAATGCTGCGTAATGCGCAAATAGAAATCAATCTATTTAATTCGTTATTATCTGCAACTAAGTACAGAGATGAAAATGGAGATTTAAAAAATATTGAAGCAAGGCAGACGTATCTTTTTAACACCCTTCAGCTTACCTATGGTTTATCAAAGAAATCAAATTTAAATATTGGAGTTGACATAAATTATGCTACCGGGAGGATTGATGAAGATGAAAACAGTTCAATCTTTAAAATATTTAATTCCGGTGTTGCAGGAAATAGCCGGTATGCAACTGGGATAACCTCTATTGTACCAAGGGTTAGATGGCGCCCGATAAGAAGGAATTATAATTTTATCATACAAAACGGGGTAAGCATTCCAAAGTCTTTACCGTTGGAAAAGCAAACTATTTTAGGATGGAACCAAGTTTACCTTTTTTCACAGTTTTTTTACAACCAGCCACTTAATAAAACACTTTTTTTGTTTTCGCAATTGAATGTGCAATATGGTTTTAAGACAGATAAAACAACTGCCATATTTTACACGCCGGTAGCAGTTTATTTAGCATATCTTATTCCTAAGAAAACGGTACTTTTTGCTTTGACAGATTATATTCCCATATTTTCCAATGGCAATACCAGTTATACTTTTCAACTCGGTGGCGGAGCGCAATATCAAATCTCGAAACAGCTTTTAGCTAATATCTATTGTACAAAAGATGTAATGGGCAAAAGCTATCCCGATTTTAGTAGTTATACCATTAGTTTGCGATATACTACCAAATAAATTATTCCTCGCAGGTCAAGTCAGGTTGATCGTTTCGTCTATCATATATGCAAGTATCTATCGTTCCGGTTTTTGATGATATTAATACCATTTTTAATACACATGGATTGCTGAATTTTGATGAAAACTGGCCAGCTAATGTATCATTGGTAGAATGGTTGATAATTTCTATAAAGTTGAGATCATTATAATTTTTTGTTGCATCAAAATGGTATTCAAACGTGCCGGTAATGCTAAAATCCTGATTGCCGGTTGTATCTGAATTAAGCTCAACAAAATTGCCACCTGCATGCTCGTCTCCACCTGTTCTGGAAAATAAACCACAACTCCATTGATTGGATATGGATGGAACATAATTTATTGGTGGAAGCGTGATAATGGCAAAATTAAGCGGAGCAGCACCCCCAACCGGCGGGCCCTGAACTTGAAAATTGATTGTTTTTTTACCCTTTAAAGTGGTTACTTCAATAGTAGCAGGACCTGCAGGTAAACCCGTTGGAACATTTGCTGTAATCACCTTTTGAATATTGGTATAAATAGTGGCATTTTTTCCGTTAAAGGTTAACTTAACGGTGCCTGAAAGATTATCTCCATAAATCAAAACAGGATAATCGGTATAGTTTGCAGAGGGTATCACCTGGGTTAATGTTGGAGGTAATGAATCTGTTTGTTCCGGTGTTTCAAACACCTCAAATTCAATTTCATTGGATGTTCCCCCGCTGTTATGTACTTTTATTTTATTTATTCCGGGTACAGCGCCGGTTGGTACTACAGTAGTTATAGAGGTACTGGTATTCTGAACAATTGTTGTTGCCACAACATCATTAAAAGTTACTTTATCAACGTCTTCAAGATTAGTACCCTTAATGCTTACCGGAGCTCCTACAATTCCCTCAACGGGGTCTATAGTACTAAGTACAGGTGGATCAGGCTTGGGCTGTACTTTTCCGGATTTCTTACATTGAAGACCAGCAAATAAAAATATACAGAACAGTATAGCCAGTAAGCTATTTTGTATGTGGGGTTTCATAGCACTTTATTTTATGAATTTCAAAATAGTTTATGAGGGTCCTTTATATTACTCATCCAGCCAGTTTGGTAATCACCACCTGCGCCCTGTTGTCCAATTCCTCCAGCCGGCGTTCCAGTTGCAGGTCAGAAGATTCTATTTCCCGGAGAATAGCTTCTTTAAAAGCCTTTTTTGGTCCCTTGAAATTTCCTCTGTTATAATCATTAATGTCCCTGATTTTTAGATTAAGCGTAAATATGTTGGCACTGTGCAATTCGCCCAGAGCATATTTGAAAAAGTCTCTCACTTCGCTCGACTTAGACTCGCTGTTCCATAAATCATCCACCATCTTTTCGTAACCACTATGCTTGTTATTGATGTCTTCATATGCAGCGCTATAACTGTTAACCGCACCAGTTAATACCTGTAATGCCTCGTTGTCGTCAAAAGCATGTCTTGCAATAAATTTGAAAGCATCTTTTAAATCTTTTGCTTCGTTGATATAGTTATTAATTGCAGATGTTAATACAGGATAAAATTGTTCTCTTTTATTAGCTAAATCAATCTGGTCTTTCAAATCTTCCAGCTTTATATTACTCATTACCTGTATTTCATTACGAAACTCCGTTAGTGCCGCTTCAATTCCATCTTGTTTAACGCCTAACTTTGATAAGCTGCTTTTTATCTCGTTATTGCTTTTTGCCAGTGCCTGCGTAAGAATTGTCTTTGGCGAATCGCCAACTATAAAATCTACTACTTCATTGGTGTCTTTTGGAACACTTATTTTACCGCCAATCGGATAAACGATTTCCCAATTACTATTTACTAAATCCAACGTTACCGATGCCGCTTTGTTACTGATAGCTATTGCAAATTCACCATCCGTACCGGTAACACCAGAGCCCTGATCTACCAAGCGCACTCCTATGTCTTTTAAAAGTTTTTGATTACCATCTAAAAGCACAAGTCTTCCTTTAAATCTTCTGTCTTGCTGACTTAACGAAGAAGTAACTGTAAATAACAAAACAGGTATTGCTAAAAACCTGAACAGAATATTTATCATAAATGATTAAAATTGATAAGTTATTCTATCTTTAAATTAATCGGTGTATTTGCTGAAAGTGTAACATCTTCATTAAATTTTCTAACGCCATTTATCACAAGTTCCAGGTTCGCTTTTGTTCCGGATGGCAATGGAACATTCAACGAAAAATCACCATTTTCATCGGAATAACAGGTAGCCAGCCCACTTTGAAAATTGACGAATACACCTTTTACTTTTGAGCCTTTTTCGTCAATGATAGAGCCTCTTACAAATGTGTTGATGGATTCCTTCCTTTTAACCACTTTAAGGTTCACATAATCAATGCTTTTAGAAATAGTAATTGCATTTGAGTCTGCCAGCTTATAATCCCGTAAGGCAAGTGTCAATCCTACGCTCTTGTTGTTGTAAACCTCAGGTATATCAGAAAATCTTACTTCTCCATCATGAATATCCTGCTTCTCTGTGTTTTTACCAATATACAAAGTAACAGAACCTTCATTTAACGATTGAAGCACTTCGTTATTTTCATCAATAATGTGCAGCTTTAAATCAAACTGCGCTGGTTTGTTGAAGTTAGGCATTATAAACCCGCCACCAACCACGAGCGCAAATATTACAATCGGACCAGTCAGGTTCAATTCGCCATATGGCATTGATGTACCCGATTTAAAAGAAGCATACGATTTCATAGCCCCGGCAAGAAATGCTGCAGAACTAAATCCCAGTGGTATAAGTATAATGTAATAGATATTACCCGTAATACCTAAATCATCCAACTGCTTACTAAAAAAGATAAAGGCGACTGCAGATAAAAAAGATACTAAAAAAGCAATGCCGCTAATCCATATCCAGTTTAACCTGTTTTTTAAGTTGGAATGTTTGTTGGTATCGGGTTCCATCATAGCAGTGTAAATACGTGGTAAGAATTATAAAAACAACACTACAGACTAAAACATAAAATTATATTATGTTTTCACACACAATTTAAGAAAAAATCAGAATAGCTTATGCAATTAGTTCATACAAATTTAATTAAATAATTTTATACCTTACGTTCTCTCCCCGTTCTTCAAGGTATTAGCGCAGCGCACCTCGAAGTATAAGATAAAGGAGTTCTCCCGAACTGCTCTTTTTATGTGACAGCGATGCATTCTTTTCACTATCACATACAGCTATAGTCTCCCCTAAGCTACATCCCCCCTTCCTCCTGAAATAAACTTTAAAACACCCCTCCTCACCTTAAACCTTGCTTAAGCTTGCATTACAAACTTTTTATATTCAAAATAGCTGCTATTTTCACATCGTTTAGGTAAACAAATCAAGAGATTATAAAGACTATTAAGATGATCAGCAGTTATTTTACGCTATTATCCCTGTTCTCAATACCATTGGAAAACAATCATCTCTCAACTTTAAAAAATAATAAAGTAATATCTGATTTTTGACGGATTATTTAGTTTGAAATAACTAGCCATGACTGTTGTTTAAATTTCCTGGATAATTTTTCACATAATGATATTCATTAATTCAATTTCTAAACCGCTTTCAGGAATTTAAAAATTACTTTAAACGCTGTTCATATTCCTTAAATGTATAAAAAGCTGCTGCTATTATTTTTTCTCTTTTTAAGTATCTATAAGCTTAACGCACAAAATATCATCCTTGCCTCGGGAGAGGGTTTGCTTTACAGTTTAAATATTAGCTCGGGAAATTGTTCCGTGAAGCCGCTTAAGTTTCCCTGTAATACAACACCTTTTTCAATTGCTTTATATAAAGACACTGTTTATGGCAATGCCTATGATCCGGAAACTTCACAGGAGGTGATATTTAAAAGCGTATTAGGCAATAACGCTTATTGCGAAAAAATAAACATACCTGTTGATGCCAATAATCTCACCGTTGACAGTGCGGGTGTTCTTTATTGGGTAGGTACTTACAATAATTTATACAGCTACAACCCGCATTCAGCCGTATTAAACAATCATGGCTATATTCCATTTAATTCGGCAGGTGATTTAATGTTTTATAAAGGCCAATTGTATCTGGCAGCAGATTATGGCGCCTTGGTAGCAGTGGATATTCCACATCCCGGAAATAGTGAAGTATATATGAACACCGGACATGCATTTTACGGGTTAGTTAATATTCCTGTTGGCTGCAATCAAAATGGGGTATTTGGAATTGATGACAATAGTCTCGTTGAAATTGATATGGAGCATAAAACTGTTGGAGAAGTATATTGTTCCGTTCCATTTACTGTATATGATGCGGCCAGCATTACAGAAACAGGTATTGTAGAAGGAGTATCGGTTTCATCTATTGCTGTTCACCCGGATTGTGATATAAACGGAAATAGCGGAAAAATAACCATTAATGCCCTAAGTGCATCTCCGGGAACTATTGATATTTTTATGAATGGAAAACCTACTGACAATACCGGTATTTTCAAAAACCTGGCAGCAGGTTCTTATAACTTTCATCTTGTTTCGCGGGAAGGCTGCACAATAGATACTCTGGTTAAACTTCAAAAGAGCACCCCCATCAACCTCCTGATAAAAACATTGCCTGATACCTGCAGTGCAGCCATAGGTTCAATAGCCATTAATCCTGCAGCTGATTATGGAACATTGATTTATTATTTAAACGATATTGCTAAAACAAGTAACTTTTATGATAGTTTGAAAGGAGGTATTTATAAAGTAAGTGTTGAAGATTCAAACAATTGCAGGATTGATTCCAACATTGCCATTAAAAATGTGGTGTCGCCTTCGCCTATAACTTCCATTGAAATTACAACAGCTACCTGCAAAAAAGGAAGTGGCGAAATAAACGTTCACGCGAATGATGCTTCCCTGCTGCAGTATTCGCTCAATAATGCTGCCATGCAATCGTCGGGGTTATTTAGCGGATTAGATACAGGCGTATATTACCTGCAGGTTGCTACAGCTCATTGCGTTTTTGACTCGATGGTAACAGTATCACAGCAGCAACTGGTTAAACCCGGTATTACATTTAGTGCCGCTCCGCCGGTTTGCGTTGATAAAAATGGTTCGTTGCAAGTTGATATTGCCGGGGGGCTGCCGCCTTTTTCTATTAATTTGGATAATACAAGTTATTCATCAAACAATATCTTTCCGAACATTAGCGCCGGCTCACATGCCATTAAAATTATAGATTCAAATGCATGTTTATGGGATACGGCTGCAATAGTTCAGGCGTACACCTTGTTAAAACCAGATGTGCATTATGCTGTTAAGAATCCTGAATGCTTTTCTTCTTTACCGGGAACTGCGATGGTGCTGATAAATGGTGCAGAAAGTCCGTATTGTTTTTCTTTAAATCAGCGTTTGTACAATTCAGGCGCAAGTGTAAACAATCTTTTACCAGGCAGTTATTCCATAAAGATTTTTAACAAGGCACAGTGTGCCGTTGATTCTTTAATGGTTTCACTTATTGCACAAAATAATGGCGTCAATTGCGATACATTATTTGTTCCCGGTGCATTTACACCAAACAACGATGGACTGAACGATATATTAAAACCAATCATATCCAACTTTCCAACCAATATTTTATTTAAAGTATTTAACAGGTTTGGAGAAAACATTTTCAGTACAACAAAAATGGGTGAAGGCTGGAACGGCATGTATAAAAATATACCTCAAGCTGCCGATAGCTATATTTGGATCTGCAGTTATGTTACCACTTCAGGTATCAAAAAGTTTGCAAAGGGTGTATCTGTTTTAATAAGATGATTGTTTGCAGTTTGTTGCACTCTTTCTCAGCAATGTCTCCATCCAAAGCAATTGTGCGTAAGCCATACAATGCGGGGAAGAAAGTGCGCTGCCATATATAACCGATCATATTCGTTCTTTGAGGTGTTAACGCAGCGCACCTCGAAGTATAGGATAAAAGCAGTTCACCCGAACTGCTTTTTGTTTACGGCTATGTTTATTTTCACCATGGCTTACACCTACAGCATACCCGACCAAGGCGCCGCTCACTTTCTCACCTGTACTGTAGTCAATTGGATAGATGTATTTACCAGGAAAGATTACTCAGACATAGTAGAAAACAGCCTCAACTTTTGCATTTACAACAAAGGATTAATAGTATATGGATATATGATTATCAGCAACCACATTCATTTGCTCGTTCAGACTAAAAACAATAACCTGTCTGATGTATTAAGAGATTTCAAAAAGTTCACTTCTCAACGCATCATTGATGCTATTGCAAACAATGCAAGTGAAAGTCGAAAAAGGAGGATGCTTTAGCTGTTTAAACAAGGTGAGAACAAAGAAACAAACAAAACGGCTTATCAGTTCTGGCAATCAGATAACTACACTGAACTATGCTTTAGCTTACCGTTTGCATTGCAAAAGCTTACTTACATTCACAACAATCCGGTTAGAGCAGGTATTGTAAATGAGGCAGAAGAATACATCAAAAGCAGTGCAGTAGACTATTACTTTAGCAAACAAGGAGGAAAAGGGTATAATACTCAGAAATGGTTGGTAGAATCATTTAAGAGTCAATACGGGTAAAGGTTTGAAGGAAGTTTACTGAAAGTGGTTTCAGTAAACTTTTTTTTGTTTCATGAACAGTAGTAAAAAAAGCGTTGCTGGGCTTGCGGTTCTTTGGCAGTAATCAGGTGGGGTAAGCGCGGAGGCAAGCAAAGATTCAAATGCAATAACTGTGGGATGTTGTTTACCAGGAGTGCTCCTGAGCAGCGCCTTCAGAATCGGTTTATCTGGTTTGAAAAGTGGATTTTGGAAAGGCAAACCTATGCGACATTGAGCCGTGACAGCTCTTTGTCAAGAGCCACTCTACAGCGGTTATTTTACACTTTTTTAGATCAGTCTCCACAGGTAAAAATTATCAGGCGCAACAGTGTTCATCTCAGAATGGATGCAACCTATTTTAAGCAGTTTTGTGTAGTGTGCTATCAGGATGACGAGGATGGTTATACACAACTGATCCGCATTACAGATGGAGAACATTTTAGCGAGATAAAAGAAGACCTGGATAACCTCATCAAACTGGGGGTGCAAATAGAAAGCATTACCACGGATAGTCACAAAAGTGCGCTTAAAGCTATTAAAAAGTCACTTCCCAACGTTACTGTTCAAAGGTGTCTGGTACACATCCAGAGAATGTGTCTGCTTTGGCTTACAAGGTTTCCAAAGCATCCGGCGGGGGTGGAACTGAGGGCTTTGGTGCTGATGCTTCTTAAAATCCAATCTGCTAATGACCGCCTGTATTGGACGGGCGAACTGACCCTTTGGTACAACAGACATAAAGAATATCTGGCTGAAAAAGTGTACAATGAAAATACAGGCAGGTACTGGTACAAACACAAGCCGCTAAGGCGCTCATATTTTACCATCAAAAGAGCTTTACCCAACATGTTTCACTTTCTGAATAATCCTAAAATACCTGCTACTACCAATGGCATTGAAGGATACTTTGGGCATCTCAAAAACCACCTTGACCTGCATCGGGGATTAAGCATCAAACACCGGATTAACTTCATCAAGTGGTACATCTTTCTGTCAAACACCAAATGAGTTTTTCTGAGCCATGCCGCTTACTGGTAATATAAAAGGCAGCCCTCTGTTTGACTGCCCTTTACTTTACCATCTAAGCAGCAATCCTATTGCTCAGCCAGGTTGCTCTCCGGCAGCGCCCGCTTCCTCTTCAGATTGACAACGCCATATTAATACTAATAAATGAATATGCCACCAACCACTTTTGAGTACATTACCAGGAAAAGTAAAGATTACGTTTTTAGATGCAATGATTAAAACAGTGCAATAGATGAGCTCAAATCATCCTTATCTTTTACTCCTGCGCTATCGCATAATCTCGAAGAACGTAAGGCTCTCAAACCTTAAAGTCACTGCGTTCGTTACCTGATTAATGTCACTTGTCCATAATAGGTTTGCTTGGTATTCGTTTCATCTACCACCTCGATGCTCCAGATATAGGTTCCTGTATCTGCGTCTCTCCCGGCTACAGTGCCATCCCAGCCTTTGGCAGTATTTGTTGACTCAAAAATTTTTAGCCCCCAACGGTTATAAATGACCATCCTGTAATGCTTCACCGGTTGCGGATATTTCAACCGGAAAACATCATTTAATCCATCATGATTGGGCGTGAAAGCAGAAGGAATAAGCAGCACAAATTTTTGAATCACTTTGATATGCACATCTGCAAAGTCGCTCCTGCAAACGGGTGTTTTTACAAGCACATAAACCGTAGTGTCGTGGATCAGGTGTTTGATACTAAAAACGCCGGTGCTGTTGCTTTCAAATGGCAATAATGTGTTTTTATCGGAATACAATTCATAGGTTCCGGTTTTAGCACCAGTTGTACCTATGGTTGCATCCTCACCTTTCAATACTTCAAGGGGATTATAACGTGGAGCCGGAAGCTGCACCAACGTATCCTTGATAGTATAAGTAAGACTGGTGCTAATACAGTTTTTTGCATCCTTCACCACCAGGTAATAATCGCCAGCGCTTACCTGCACAAGGCTTTGCGTGCTGCCGATATAAGTGCCCTCTTTGGCGTACCAGGTATATTGCAACGGAGCACTGCCGGTGATGCCCGGTATGGTGATGCTTCCATCTTTCTGACCACAGGTTGCTGGCGCTATGTGGGCATTTGCCGGGATCGTTGGCTCGGGGTCACTGTCCACGCCAATAGTTGTTGCGCGTTGTTTACAATGGTTACTATCGGTTGCATAGAGGGTGTAATAGCCTGCTTTTAAATGATCCAACTGCAGTACATTGCCGGCTACCACGTTGCCTGATTCATTTGTCCATTCGTAGGTATAATCCTGTGAAGAAGGATAGATGCTGTCAACGCGTATTTCACCATCGGTTCTTGCGCAGGTTTCTGACGTTGATGTTGCCGCAACTACACTGATTGGATTGGCAGTTGCCTGCGCAATGGAAAACGTTGCCGTACTGTCGGTACAGCCTTCTTTGCTGCTTGCAAAGAGTTTATAGAAGCCTGTCGGTACATTCAGCAGGTCTTTAGTAGCCGCCAGTTTTGTTCGGCTCAAGGTATCAATCCAGTACAGGCTGGCAGCATTGTCCGCAACAATATTGGTAATTGCACCGTTGGCTGCACTGCAATCACTTATTTTTACAACAGCGCCTGCGGTTTGCAACTTTACGGCACCCGAGTCTGCGATGGTAAAAAACGGGCTAACAATCGCCTCGCAGCTACTCTCATCTTTAAATTGCAGCCGGTATTTTCCCGCGGGCACGTTCACTAAATCGGGCGAACTACCCACCAGGTTACCAGTTGAGTCTAACCACTGGTAAGTGGCAGTTCCGGTGATGTTGGTTGCTTTAATATGGGTAATGCTGCCGCTGTTGCTGTAGCATAAGGCGCTGGTGACAACTGCTTTATCCATCAGCAATGATGGTCCCGACTGGTTTTGAAGTGTAAAAGGTCCGTAGGTTTTAAGACAACTCTTATCTTTAGACGGGTACATGTCAAGCATGTAAGTGCCCGGGTACAAGTTGTAAATGGAAGAACCTGTTCCGATAGAATCACCACGGCTATTGCGCCAGGTCATAGTTAAGCCTTCTGTCCTGCTGCCGGTGGTAATGCTTCCCGTATTCAGGCCGCAGGAAGGCTGTTCAATATTCTGGTAATCCAGCTTATCGGGCGGGCTTATGTCATGGATATCGTAAGCACCCTCCACCACTTTGCAGCCGTGTTTGCCAATACTGGCATAGATAGCATATTCGCCGGGCGCCAGGTTAGCAATATTGGTGTCTTTACTATTGTAATACTCGTGATAGTTTGACCACCAGTGTTCTGTGCATTCCGACAATTTCACGCCCAGTATAGCGCCGTTATTTTTACCACAGGTCGCCTGTATGGTTATTTCACTATCGCTGTTGATTTTCGGTGCTGTAAACTCCGATGTTAAACTGTCGGGCGATGTTGCCGTTGCAATCATAGCCGGCGTTTGCGGCCCGTTGTAAGACCATTTGCCGGCTGCATCGGCATATACCGTAGTCACATAGGTCTGGTTTTTACAGGTATTCGGGTCTGAGCAATCGTCGTTGCGGTACATCTCTATGCGCGAAAAAGGTAATGCAGTGCCGGCAATCACGGCATCGGTATAAGTGGAAATGATGCAGAATGGCAGGAAGGCATCGTATTGTGTCAACGTACGTTGAATATAGATAGGGTTTTGCCCACACAAATACTTGTTTTTGGTGATAAGCACTTTGGTGCCATCTGCAAAATATTGCACCGAACCGCTTCCAAAGTAATTGATGTCTTCTGCCTTATCGCTACCTATCCATACTTTGAAACAATTGTACACCATTACCATTGCTCCATTTCGTGCAATAGAACTGCTGCCGGTAATATCTGTTCCTATTTTATTACCCATTATCTTCACCACGTGTTTAATATGTTGCAGCAAGATAGTACCGCTCACCACGTTGTTCAGGATTTCTGTTTTTGCAGCCAGCGTGTCATTGCTACTTATACTGTTGCCTACCAGCCAGATGGCAGAGGAAAAGTAGCTTGGATCTAACTCGTTTTTGCCGGCAGCATCGGTCTGGAATTTATTGTTTTGTATGCGGGCAAAAAAAGTACCGATGGTGTTTAGTTCATTATACGAAAGGTAAACATGCGTGCCAAGTGCTCCTGTATAGCCAATGGCTAATAGATTACCATCCCCGCTTGCAGGACCTCCAATGGTTACATTATAGGCATTAGGCAGGTTGATACAATACACATTGCCTTCTACCAGGTTTTCAGTTTCCGAATAACCGATGATATTCCCTTGTATCGTAATATCGTGCACAGTATTATGGTAATAAGCAGCATAGTTGTTGGTGATGCATGCCCAACAGCCATTTATCAGGTTGCCTTTTCCTTTCTTTCCAATGGTAATATGGTGGGATGAAATAAAGACAATACCATACATACTACGATTTATATTTCCTGGAGTGATATACAACCCGTATAGCTCCACATGATCGGCATTTTGCATAAACAAAACAACGTGTTGGTCTGTTTTATCTGGTGCAAAATGAATCTTCACTTTTGCATCGCTTATGCCAAACGTAGCTCCTGGTTGTGTAGTGCCGTCAATTACGACGTTTGAACTTATTGCAGGCAGCGCCGTCTGCAACACAATGGTTCGGCCATTCACAGTCAGGTCGGGCAGGTTGAAAGCAATAATATCCTGCACACTTGTTCCATTGGCTGCGGCTGTTGCAAGGGCATCCCGCAATGTACCGGCGCCGGCATCGGCACTCGATGTTACGACAATGGTATTGGCAGTAGCAGAAACAGTAAGAAATAGAATTGAAAAAATAAGTAGTAGTGCGCGCGAAAGCATTAATTACGGAAAGTTGACTTGATAAATTGGATTATTATATCAACAAAAATAAACATTTTGTGCTTACAAATATATTCCCATTTTGGCAATGGCTCTCTGCTCTTGTTCGTGTTTGTCCGCCTGGCGCAGGCTCCCAGCCATGCCAGGCAAAGTTTATTACAGCAGACTCCATTAAATCTCCACTTCATTCCCAAGCAATATATCATCCGATGCTGCCCCGCCATGCCTTGCTGACGGGAGTAGAAACCATTGTTTCTATAGCATTAAATTTCCCCAATCTTCTATAGTTTTCCCCAAAACGATTTTTCAGGAGCATGGCGAACAAGCTTATCCGTATTCTTTCGTTCTAAAGATGTACCAACTAAAGTGCACCACACCATGTTAAAAACCATTTTTGCTTTGCTATTGTTACCTGTTTCCGTCCCGCTTTTTTCGCAGAAATATACTACGGCAGCCGGTGTACGGCTCGGTGGTGGCATTGGCATTACGGTACAACAGGCATTATGGAGTCATTACACGGTGGAAGTGCAATGGCAAAAAGGGTTCACTAATAGCCGCACTACTATTACTGCCTTGTTCGAGCAACACCACGGTATTTTATCTAAAGGAACGAACTTTTATCTCGGCATCGGTCCGCACGTGGGCAGTTACAGCACTGTTGGTAAAGTAAATGGAACAGCTTCTGTGTTTGGTATATCCGGTATCGGCGGAATGGAGTTCAAATTCGGAAGAACCATTCTGTCGGCCGATATTAAACCTGCTCTCAATCTCTCAGGTGGCAACAGTGTATTAGAAACACAAACAGGCATTTCGTTGCGGTATGTATTTATAAAAGCACCCAAGAAAGAGCACAAATGGATGTTCTGGAAAAGAAAAAAGAACAACAAGAGGGATAAGGAGGATTAAATAGAATAGGTAAAACCATAATCAATTTACTTTAAGTTATTCTGTTTTCAAATGCCGTACAAAGATTTGGCAGGAGTGATTTATAATGAGTATAGCCGGGGACAATTCATGAAATGATGCATTGTCTTACTTGTTATTTTTATGGGAATCAGATAATTATATGAATTATCATATATTTATAGCGAAATCACCAACTCCTTATGAATATCACTTACCAGGAATTTAAACCCACTCCTGTTCTTCAGCCATATGTAGATACCTATTGGCTCCTATCGTTTGAAGGTGCCTATAATGAGTACTCGCCCGGTCAGTATTGCCTCCCTAATGGCATGGTTGAAATTGTGATAACTATAAGCGAAGGAAATTATCATATTGGTGCCAATGGCGATTGGTTTCCGATGCCGGATATGATGATGTGTGGTGTGTATCATAAAAATGTGATCATGCGGGCTACCGGCACCACGCGCAAGTTTGGCATACGGGTGAAGCCTGAGATGTTGCACATACTGTTTACAGTACCGTCTTCGGTACTGTACGAAGATTATACAAACCTTGAAAACATTGTTGGCAACGACGCAAAACTGTTTGTAGAGCAGTTAGCTGAAGCACATGATACTACGAAGATTGTTTCCCGCACCGATGCTTTTTTGCTGGCGCAACTAAACAAACATAAACAGGAGCACAGCTACCTCATAAAAGCCGTAAATCTGATGCGCTCTTCCAAAGGCAGTGTGTCTGTTGACGCAATCAGCAAATCGGTATATAGGAGCCCACGGCAGTTGCAGCGAAGCTTTCAGCATGAAATGGGCTTAAGCCCCAAATCGTACCAGCGACTGATTCGCTTTCGCAATGTGTACCGCAATATGCAAATGCTACAGCAAGCAGGCGGCTGGGCAGGATTATCGTACAAGCTTGGCTATGCCGACCAGGCCCACCTGATACGCGACTTTAAAGAGTTTACCGGGCTTGTACCCACAGATCTGTTGCTAAATAAGTCACACGTTTTCGGACTGGCAGCATCAGCAAAGTTTATAGCAACGGCAGTGATTTCATCTGAAAAGCCGGTTCGTCATTCCCCAAATATTGTCGCGCGTTATTGCCATGCAGAATCAGCCAACCGTCTTTATGAACGGCAAATATGACCAGACACTTAATAAATTAAAAATGTCGCATTTCTTCTATTCCACATATAGGCTTATTTTTACTTTTGCAATGTTTCTGGCTCTTGCATATAAAGCCATGGAAGTATTCCGAAGAAAAAAGAAGAGCACTTGCGTACTATCACCCCCATAGGATAGCGGTATGATTACGATGACAGGGTTATGCAAATGTCATTTTCGTTTGTTGTAAACCAATCTTTATACATCACAAAACAGTTATTGCTTCATCATTAAACCGCATTTCAACAACATTTTTCCGCTTAGTATTTTAAGAACCAAAACGATATATTTTATGAAACACAAAACGATTATTGCCGCCTTACTTGCCACAACTTGCTGTTTGTTTTACAACTGCACTTCATCATCAGGCAGCGAATCTACCGACAGTGATTCAACAAAAGCATCATCCGTAACTGCTCAATATGGCGGGTATGCTAACCAGGTAGCATGGGGGGAACACCTGGTTATTATAGGCGGCTGCAATGATTGCCATACTCCTAAAAAGATGACGGCACAAGGACCGGCAGATGATCCCGATCGCAGGTTGTCGGGTTCTCCTGTACCAGCATTACTACCAGCCGTTACACCTGAACAGGTTGCAAAGGGTATGGCAGCTACGGTTGATGAAACAGCATGGATTGGCCCGTGGGGGAAGTCTTTTGCCGCTAACATTACATCCGATGCTACGGGCATTGGAAGCTGGACCGAAGCACAGTTTATCAACTGCCTTCGCAAGGGTGTTTATCAGGGGCTGGATGGAGCGCGCCCCTTAATGCCACCTATGCCATGGAAGGGGTACAGCCAAATGACAGATAATGAGATTAAAGCCATTTTTGCGTACTTAAAATCAACAACACCTATACACAATGTTGTACCGCAGTACGAGCCACCTGTAACAGCAAGCAAATAGCATAAACAGGTAACCATTGGTAAGTCCAAACCAATCCCGTGTCCCCGAAGCGGTTTGGTACAAGCTAAGTATAAGTACACAAAATACGTCTGCCTGCTTTTAAACATCTTATTGCTATACATTTATTTTATCACCAAATAACCAGTTAATTCATGAAAAATTTACTGTCTCTCAACACAAAATTGTGTTCTTCCTTATCCCTGTTCTTGTTTCTCCTTTTGCTACTCTTTAGTTCGGGCTGTAAAAAAATAATTGAACACCTGCCCGATCCTGCCATAACTACCGTTGCAACAGGTTTGACCAACGTAATTGGCGTTGAGACCGATACAAAGGGCAACGCCTGGGTGGCTTTGTTTGGAACGGGAAATAACGACGGGAAAATTGTAGTGGTGACTCCCGATGGTAATAAGTATGATGCCATTGTCAATCTTTCTTCCATCATCAATCCGGTATCCGGTGAAATAGATGGTACCGCCAATATGCTGATTGACGGGGATACGATGTTTATTACGTCGGCTAAGTTTCTGTACAAGGCTAATATCAGCCAATTTACCCCGGGCGATGCACCCTTAGACGGCGCTTCGATCCCATACGAAGATGTAGGCGCGTTCTCGCTTTCTTATCCTTGGGTAAACAATGCCCACGATTCTCACATCTATGGTATTACCAAAGGTCCTGACGGAGATATATACCTGACTGATGCAGGTGCAAATGCTGTTATACACCGCCTGTCAAGCGGCAGTTATACGGTGCTTGCAGAAGTGCCGGGCTATTCAAACCCAACTCCCGTAGGTCCGCCGCAAGTACAGAGCGTACCCACCAGCATTCTTTATGACGGCAACGATTTCCTGGTGACTACCCTTACCGGATTTCCTTTCCTGCCAGGCTATGCGACTGTATATAAAATTTCGTTATCAGGTGCATTATCTGTGTATCAGGGCGGTTTTACTACCCTTGTGAATATTGCACGGGGTAACCAGTTGGGCCATCTTGTTGTACAATACGGTACTTTTGGTGCTACGGGTTTTGAAAATAACACCGGCGCACTTATATGGGCAAATAGCAGAACCGCTGCGCCACTGATAGAAGGTTTGAATATGCCTGTGGGCATTAAGCAGGTAAGTCCCAATACATGGTATGTAACCACTCAGGGCGATGGCAACTTACTTAAGATAATCTATAAACCATCTTCTCCTCATACTAATGTAAGTTATTAATTATAGACAGCACCGGTTAAGAAACCATGTTAAGTATAACAACCTGGAACGGCTCTTTTTCGCCCTTGCTTGACGTAGTCTCTTGAGGAGATTACGTCAAACGGCGGAGCAAGAGCCGTTCTTATCCCGTTCTTTAAGGTGTTAGCGATAGCGCACCTCGAACAACCTTGGTTACAATCAGATTATGTTTTGGTAACTAACCCCGGCAACGTTTCACAACCACGTTATTCATTAAGTCAATCTCTCCCCTTCTCCCTTAAAA
Source organism: Ilyomonas limi (assembly GCF_005233845.1). Classification (GTDB taxonomy): domain Bacteria; phylum Bacteroidota; class Bacteroidia; order Chitinophagales; family Chitinophagaceae; genus Ilyomonas; species Ilyomonas limi. Next base: position 12,262 of record NZ_SZQL01000033.1, on the reverse strand, counting down.
ACATCTTCAAATTCTAAAATACGATTTAAAGAAAGTAGCAGTATCATTACACCTTACTTAAGGTTAGCAGTATATTACATTTATAAAAAAGATGTTTACTTTCAGCATCCTGTCAAAACAGGTAGGCAAAAAAGGCAGAGGCGGTTTCCGCATAACGGTGAAGGAAGCTACTACCCTGCTGCCGGTACGACTACTATCTTCCTTTTTCAGTGGGGCTATAATACGGTAGAAGGCTTTAACATGCAGGCAACCACGGGCATAATGCACCGCATAGTAGATACTGGTACAAAAAGCGGTAGCAGTAGCATAGTGCTTCGTTTTGCGCTCCGACAGTATTACTACATACTTCAAAGTATTGGCGTAGCATAAATGTGCACCGTTGTAACTATAGAATGTGATGTATAAAAAGGTAAATAGAACATGAAAGAATTGTTGATTATTGCTACCTGCTGTTTGCCTGTAATAAAAATTTGGCATAAGCGCCGGCGCAGGAGTAAGGGATAAAGGCAGATCCCTCAATCTGCTCTTTTATTTACAAGCTATGCCTATCTTTCCACTGGCTTATACCATACAGCATATGGCCTCTTTCTTACACTCCCCGCAATGGCGCTGATGGTTCACAATGTACAATCCCATAAGTGGCAAGCTTTTACTCCTGCATTGCATGAGCTATATCGATCTTGTTCTTAGATTCTCTAACAAAGAGAATTACAAAAGGAATACAAACCAGGAACATAATGCCAATCCATAAAAACACATCCATATAAGAAAGAATGGTAGCCTGAACATCAACCATCCGGTCCATCAATGCAAGTGCAGACTTTTTTGCGATGTTAGGGGCAATGCCTCTCGACTGAAACCCGGAAGAGAGTTCGTAAACCCTTTGCTGCACATTTGCCGAATTTACAGATAGCTTGCTCACGAGGTCTGCCCGGTGCGCCTGATTATCACGGGTGAGATAAGTGGATATGAGCGCCACTCCAAACGAGCCACCTAATTGTCGCAACATACCCGACAGCGCAGCCCCCTGTCCTATTTCTTTTCCTTTTAAAGTTGAGAGCGACATGGTTGTGATGGGAATAGACAAAAGTCCAAGACCAATGCCACGTATAACCAATATCCAAAAGAAAGCATCACTACCTGTACTGGGTGTAAGAATATGATATGCCATCATACTGTAAACAAAAAATATCCCCATACCCGAAACGATCAGTAAACGGAAAGACACTCCCCGTTCCATCCATTTCCCTACAAAGGGCATCATTATCGCTGTAAAAACAGTACTTGGTATCATAAGCATCCCCGCCTGAAAAGCGGTCCATCCCATAATGGTTTGTGTATAAAGGGGGATAATAAATGTTGAGCCAAATAAACCAAAGCCCAGCACAAAAGAAAGAATGCTGCCGATAGAAAGATTTTTGTTTCGGAGCACTCTTAACTCCACTACCGGGTGTTTATACACAAGCTCTCTCCAGATAAAAAAATAAAAGCCAAAGAAGCAAACAACAGATAAGGTTGTGATTAATGAGCTATTAAACCAGTCATCCTCCTGTCCTTTTTCCAAAATAAACTGCAGTGAACCCACTGCAACTATCAGCAGGAAGATACCCAACCAATCAACGTTTGAAACTGGCACTTTTTCATCATACTTCGGACTTCTTATAAACTGAAGCGTAAGCAGTGCAGCAATAACGCCCACAGGAATGTTTATGTAAAAAATATAAGGCCATGAATAGTTATCGGTAATATAGCCACCCAGCGGCGGACCAAGTGTGGGTCCTACAATAACACCAAGAACGTAGATAGCCTGCGCCATTGCTCTTTTTTCGGGAGGATAACTTTCTGTGATGATGGTTTGTGCAGTAACTAATAAAGCACCACCGCCAATACCTTGTATAAACCTGAAAATGATAAGTTCAGTAATACTGATTGCGTTGCCGCATAGCCATGATGATATGGTGAAAATAATTATAGAAGCTGCAAAATAGTTTCGTCTTCCAAATTGCTGCCCCAGCCAGCTAGTGAGCGGCATTACAATTACGTTGGCAATAGCATAGGCAGTGATAACCCATGTAATCTCTGTAAGTGAAGCGCCGAGGCTGCCCTGCATTGTTGGCAGGGCAATATTTACAATGGTTGTATCTATGATCTGCAAAAGAGCACAAACGACTGCGGTAATTGTAACGATGACTCTTCTTGAACCATATTCAACTAATGAACCCTCTTCCATAATTCTCCTACTTCTGAAGTTTTAGATATTCTTAAACAGCAGTTAGCGTAATACATAAAACAGTATATTATTTAACGATTTACTTAAAAAATTAACTGGACCTTACGTTATCACGCATTTTCTCCACTGCATCTATACAAGTTTTAAGTGTACTGTTTTCAAATCCGCCGGAGGCAACAGCAAATAACTCTCCCAGCCAGGGATCTACCTTGATGCCCAATTGCTTTCCTTTGAAAGTAAGGTAAATGAGTTTGCGTCTCCGGTCTTCCGGATCTTGTGTCCTTTTCACCAATCCGCGCTTTACAAGGTTGTCTATGAGGAAAGTCATGCTGGATTTATCCTTTAATGTTAAATCAGCAAGCTCCTGCTGACTTAGCCCGTCCGTCCTCCATAAGCAAGCCATAATCTGGTGCATCTCATAGGTTAAGTCAATATTATTTTCCCTGAATTTCCTTTGCATGAACCGGCGAAGCTCATCCCGGAATTCCAACATTGAATGAACAAACTGACGGGTAGTTTCCGATTTTTGAACTAGCTTTTTCATAAAACTTGTATTTACAAAGTTAAACAGGAAATAGTTTAATACTAAACCATTATTAGTATCCTTATTAGTCAATTTGTAAGTTAAAATCGCTGCTGTTGATAAAATTAGTACCGGGTCCTGTTTGCTAAATCCGGCTCTGGATTGACAAATATTCAACACAGCGTTACTTTGAAAGGGCAGTAACAATTAAGAGTTTAAGAACATTGAACAGGTCGGGAAATTTCTATATTCTTTGGGGTGTTAGCGCCAGCGCAGGAGTAAAAGATAAAAGAGCAATTCTTACTGACTGTTCTTTATTTACAACTATGCTTATCTTTCCGCTATGACATACACCTACAGCATATCAGCCCAAAGCGTAGTTCATTTTCTTACCTGTATCGTGCTTAGAAAGTTTAACTACAAAATGCATAGCGAACTACATTTACAAAAAGCTAGACATTACACTTATTAATCGAACGCGGTTATATTTAAACTATGAAAACTTTCCTTTTTGTACTCCTATTGTTTTTTTCCCTTAATAGCTATGCACAGTTTCATTATTCAGATTCCATTACAATTGAACAGAATGAAAAATGGTTTGGAGGTGCGGTAAACGAAGGTTGGGCCATGCCTTTCACTAATGGTTATCATCTTAACCTGTTTGGTAATATTGCCGGTAACCAGGCAAGTCCGTTTTTAGTATCCACTACAGGGCGTTTTATCTGGAGTGATCAGCCTTTTGCTTTTACCATCAATCAGCACCATTTGTACATACAAAGTATAGATAAGATTGTTGTAGAAAAAAGTGGCAATACCATAGCCACTGCGTATAGGGCAGCAAGTAAAAAATACTTTCCACCTGCGGGTAAAACGCCGGATACACTGTTGTTTACGCGTCCCCAATACAACACATGGATAGAGCTGATTTATAACCAAAACCAGGAAGATATTCTGAAATATGCGCATGCCATTATCGATAACGGCTTTCCTCCCGGTGTACTAATGATAGATGATAACTGGGCACCATATTACGGCCGTTTTGAGTTTCGAAAGGACCGTTTTCCCGATGCAAAGGGCATGATAAATGAATTACATACTTTAGGCTTTAAGGTGATGATTTGGGTTTGCCCTTTTATTCGCCCTGACGGGGAAGAATTCAGGTCTTTGCTACATCAAAGATTACTTCTTTTTGATAATAAAGGTATCGCTACTCTGCCGTGGAGTGAGGCGAAAGAACCTGCCATTATACGATGGTGGAATGGATATAGTGCGGAGATGGATTTTACCAACCCCGAAGCCGTAAATTGGTATAGCTCGCAATTAAAAAAGATGCAGGATGAATATGGTGTAGATGGTTTTAAACTGGATGCCGGTGACCCCGAATATTATCCGGCAACATCTGTTTCATACAAAAAAGCAACACCAAATGAACAATGCGAGGCCTGGGGGCAATTTGGATTAATGTATCCTTTGAATGAGTATCGTGCCATGTGGAAGCGTGGCGGAGCACCTTTGGCAGAACGGCTGCGTGACAAGGGACATACGTGGGAAGACCTGAGAACGCTAATCCCTAACCTGACTACTGCCGGATTATTGGGCTACCAGTTCACCTGCCCTGATATGATTGGTGGTGGCGATTTCGGCTCCTTTATTGGGAGGGATAAATTAGATCAGGATCTGGTTGTTCGTTCCGCTCAATGTTCTGCTTTGATGCCCATGATGCAGTTTTCAGCAGCACCCTGGCGTGTATTGGATCCGGTGCACTTCAATGCGGTGAAAAAGGCAGTTGCATTAAGAATGAAAATAACACCTTATATCATGCAACTGGTAAAAGAAACCGCTATAACAGGCGAACCTATAGCACGCATGATGGAATATGTATTTCCACATGAAGGATTGGATACCTGCAAAGACCAGTTTATGTTAGGTAATAAAATCATGGTGGCACCTATGATGGAAAAAGGGGTACAACGTACCGTGATCTTTCCAAAAGGTACATGGCAGGATGAAAATGGTAAAGTAATTAAGGGGCCGGCAGTCAAACAGTTTCAAACGCCTATTGACCGCCTGCTTTGGTTTGAATACAAGGGCATACAGGACCTTTAATACGCGCAATAATTTTAATTACTATGATGCACCAGCAAGAATATATGTTGTGTACCTCCTTTTCAGGCTTATGTAAACCGGCTATCACCATGTTCTTCAAGATTAAACAATGCCGCAAAGCATATGCCCCGTAGTGAAAGTTAAAGACAGTTCTCCACAACTGCAGTTTATTTACAACAATGCATCCCTTTTCAACATGGCTATCTTTGTAGATACCAAAGAGAAGTAAAACAGATTAACACTTTGGCAAACAAAAGAGAACAGTAAAGCTCCCGTTTCGGATGCAATGAATAAAAACAGCTTGATGATTAAATGAGCCCGAATCATCCTTATCTTCTTTAAGGTACGCTATCGCTAACGCCTTAAAAAACCTTGAAGGGCTACGCTAGTGAATTGAAGAACCTTAATTACAATCGAATTATTTTTAGTAGCTAACACTAACTCCTTCCTTTGATTGTTGTCAGGTATTGAATGATTACCAGAGCAGCAGAATCACTTACGGGTGCCCCATAGGTTTTCTGCATTTTGGTTACAATAGCTGCCCATGTTTTCTCCGGTAGTTCTGGCTGGTTCTGCACATAACTTGCCGAGTGGCAAATGATGCAATTATTAATATAGGTTTGATAACCTGCCGCCTCTGGTAATTTTGTGCTGACCTCTTTAAGATTGGGTGCTGTTGCTGCACCAGGATGCGCTGAATTTGTATTGGCTTCGCCACAGGAAATTGCCAGGAAAGCAAAAAGAAAGAATAAAAAGCTATATCTTATGTTGGTATGCTGCATATTATTCCGCTTTAAAGGGTAATGTTTCCACTTCGTTGTGCATATATCCGCTACGATTCCACTGGTGCGCCGGCTGTGTTTGTCCTTTTGCATTGGTGGCTTTTACAAGCAGTACATAAGCCCCCTTTTCCGGAGGTGTAAAGGTGTAGTGCCAGCGGCGCCAGGAATATTTACCAAGCTCAGGGTCCAGCTTGGCTGGCTGCCAGGTTTTTCCACTGTCTGCCGACAACTCTACTTTGGTTATACCAAAACCGCCATCGAGTGCTAACCCCTGTACATCTGTAGGTACACCCGCTTTAACTACCTCATTAGGTTCAGGAGCAACAAACAAGGAACGCACATTCATAACACTGATCGGTACTAAATCTTTGGCAAGCGAATCAGGATGTTCAGCCCCATTCGGTTCACCTTTGGGAACGAGGTATGCTTTCTTCATCCAAAATCCTTCAAAGGGCTTCGTATGTACTTCTATATCACTCAACATACCTACCCAGTAGGTAGCAAACCATCCGGGAACCACCAATTTAAGCGGATAACCATTTAACAGCGGTAATGGTTCACCATTCATTTCGTATGCCACCATCACCTCCCCGTCATTGGCATGATCGTATGATAACGATTTTACAAAATCAGGTGTTGTTTGGAGTGGTGGTTTATCCAACCCGTTAAAGCTTACCTCTTTTGAATCTCCTTTTACACCGGCATACGTTAATATATCTTTCAATTTCACGCCGGTCCATTTTGCATTGCCTAAAGCACCATTCTTCCATTGTCCGCCTGGTACGCGCGGATCGAAAAAACTTCGGGAGTTGCCGGAGCACTGGCAAACTGCGGTAATGGTAACAGGCTCGAACTTCGTTTTAAGATCATTTACCGAAAGCGCCAGTTCCTTATTTACATTTCCCTTTATCCGTAAACGAAAAGTATCGAGGCTTACCGAATCGGGCAGGCCGGCGAGATGCCAGCGCACAAAAAATACGTTGTTGGGTGTATAATCAAGCCGGAAATATTTCAAAGGTGTTTCCAGATTAGGGGGTCTGTCGGTCAATAACAACAGGCTATCTTTTCCGGTTGGTTTTACCCACCTGTTTGCTGAAGTATCTTCGGTATTAACATCCGGGGATGTTGATGGGGTATTACAAGAAAGAAATACCGCAAAAATTAAAACAAAGATTAAAATACATTTCATTTCGATATAATTCCGCTCTTTAGTTAGGTAAATAACAAATCGTAAAGATATAGTTTTTCCTCCTTGCGGTGTCCATAGTTCACCTCTGCTTTTCCTTTTGAAAATCTACACCTCTTTTCTGTAAAATCAAAGTAAAGGCAATGTCTCCATCTGTAGCTTAATGTGCGTCAGGCATGGGACATTGCGGCGAAGTGAAAGCCATAGGCTTTAAACTAAGTGTATATGGTGCTACTTAATTGAAATTGCTATTACTTATTTGCTTGTAAAGAATACCCAAAGCCTCACGGCTTATTATGTTTGTACAACCATCCACAAACAGCTTTGCTTTCCCCCGCCCAGTGTAGTCTCCCAATACGCCAAACCAGCCGGTAATTGCCCAACTTTCAACATTGCTCAGCTTTATCGTCTGATCCCAAAGAACGTGGTGAGATTGGATTATATTTGAAAATCAATTTTAGAAAATGATACAGCCCGGATGCTACCGTACAAATCATTAATTCAGACTGATCGTAATTCATCTGTTTCACTATACATTCAGGTATGTAATAGCTTTATATCGTTAATAACCAACGGTACACTACAGCCATCCGATATATTGCCAGGTTCACGTGTACTTGCAGAATTAATTGGTATCAACAGAAACACTGTAAAGTTGGCGTATGAAGAATTGGTTAATCAGGGTTGGGCTGAATCCATTGAGCGTAAGGGCGTGTTTGTACTGTCCAAACTGCCGATACGTGCTAAAACTGTACTGCCTCAAGCCAACAAAAACAATAGCATCCAGGAGCCTTTTATATGGACTAATAACTTTAAGAATGCGATACCCAGCAAGAATCTCCAAAAAAATATTCTCACTATTGACGATGGCTTTCCGGATGTGCGCCTGGCGCCGGTAGATCTGCTAATGCGTGAATATAGAAGTCTTTCCAGAAGATTTCATGGCAGAAAGTTTCTGCATTATGGTAGTTCTAAGGGGTCAGAACATTTTCGTGTTTCTATTGGCAATTATCTTTCCCATAGCCGCGGACTAACTGTTTCTCCAGAAAACATACTAATTACAAAAGGCAGCCAGATGGGAATCTATTTAGCAACGCAACTGCTTCTCCATCCTTCTGATAATATTGCCGTTGGAATGTCGAACTATCTTTCTGCAGATGATACTTTTAAATATGCCGGTGCCAACCTTTTGCGTATTCCTATTGATGACCATGGAATGGATGTTGATTATCTCGAAGAGATTTTACTGCGCAGTAAAATAAAGGCTGTATATGTAATACCGCATCATCACCTTCCTACCACTGTAACTATGAGTGCAGAGCGGAGGCTAAAGCTATTAAATCTGGCCAAAGAATATCGTTTTGCAATTATCGAAGACGATTTTGATTTTGATTTTCATTATGACAATAAACCTTACCTGCCATTGGCAAGTATTGACCACAACCAAAATGTAATTTATATTGGTTCGATATCGAAAACCTTTGCTCCGGCCTTGCGAATCGGGTTTATGGTAGGGTCTTCGGCATTTATTGAAGCCGCAGCTTCATTAAGAGAACTGATAGACAGACAAGGAGACACACTGTTGGAAGAGGCATTTGCTGTTTTGTTTGACAATGGGGAGATGGAAAGGCATTTTCGGAAGTCATTAAAAATTTACAAGCAGCGCAGGAACTTTTTTTGTAGTATGCTAACATCCGACTTTAATGACAAGATAGAATTCAGAATGCCTGAAGGCGGACTGGCAGTGTGGTCGAATTTTGATAAAAAGATAGATATAATCAGAATGTCTGATGAGGCGTTAAAAAAAGGACTTTTTATCGACAATGGAAATTTCTATAAGAATGAATCCTTTTTTACCAATGGACTGCGAATGGGCTTTGCTTCGCTTAGAGAAAATGAAATGGTGGAAGCCCTTGGGATTTTAAAAAAGATACTCCATTAGATTCACTGGGCTATCCTTTATCTTGTAAGTGGCATAATTAGCATCAATACCATCGCTCTAATTTTGTTTCAAACAAAAGAGCCATGGACAATACATACAAGGTTAAAATAATCAAAACAGATGTAGAAATTCAACAATGCTGGGAAGTTGTTTCCTTATTAAGGCCACATCTCAACAAAAATAACTGGTCTTCGATGATTTCAGAAATGATGCAACATGAAAAGTACAGCATCGCTGGAATTATGGATAATGAGAAAGTTGTTGCATTTGCCGGGTACCGCAGCATGACCTCGTTGCATAGCGGTAATATAATTTACATTGATGATCTCTGCACGCTCGAATCTTACCGAAACAAGGGTTTCGCTTCTCAGCTATTAAATCATGTTAAAGCTATCGCCTTATCAGCCAATAAGGATGCAGTGGTGCTTGATACAGATTTTCATAATAATACAGCACAAAAGGTATATCTAAAGAACGGATATACACTCACGGCGCTTCATCTCTCATCTGTAATAGTAAAATAATGAGAACTTTAAAAGACAATCACCAGGGCTTTAGTACAATATTGGCCCTGGCACTCATCCCTTTATCCGGATTTGCTACAGATATTTATCTGCCCTCTCTTCCGGCTATGGCAAAAGACCTTCATGTTTCAGCATCCGCCATACAGCTTTCATTGGTGTTATTTATGTTTAGTACGGGTGTTAGCCAGATTTTTATAGGCAGTATATTGGATAGTTTCGGACGGTTTAGAATCAGCATCGCATCACTTGCCTTGTTCTCACTCACCAGTTTTATAATTGCTGTAGTACCTGAAATGTATGTCATTTACCTGATGCGTATTATTCAGGGAATCACAATTGCCTTTATTGTGGTAAGCAAACGCGCTTATTTTGTAGATATTTATTCGGGTAAAAAATTAAAGAGTTACATCAGTTTATTTGCCATCATCTGGGCTTGTGCGCCAATCATGGCTCCATTTTTAGGTGGATACCTGCAAACTATTTTTGGCTGGCGGTCCAACTTTTATTTCCTTGGCATACTATCGCTTCTTTTTTTGATTTTGGAACTTGTTTATAGTGGCGAATCTTTAAAACATTTTCATCCCTTTAAGATGAGGCCTATTGTACGGACGTATAGTGGTATGTTGAGAACCGCTGACTTTACACTGGGCTTAACGATGATTGGTGTTTGTTTTGGTTTGGTGGTTATTTATAGTTTATCAAGTCCCTTTATTATAGAACGTGTGTTTGGCTATTCTGCGGTTACTACCGGTTACAGTTCACTGTTGTCTGGTTTTTCTGTCATGACAGGTGGAATTTTTGCCAAATCGTTCATTAAGCAGCCTTTGAGGGAAAAGGTTTTTACTGCCTTGGTTATACAGATCATTTTGGTGTTGCTGATGATCTTTACAGCCTCCCTTTTCACTAATATTTACACCTTAATAGGCTTCACTATTGGTATTCATATATGCGGCGGTTTTATTTTTAATAATATTTATGGCTATTGCCTAAGTCGTTTTTCAAAGAATGCCGGAGTGGCAAGCGGGCTTACCGGCGGTGCCATGTATATGGTTAGCTCTGTATTCAGCTATGGATTGGCAAGCTTATATGCTGTTAAAAGCCAGATGCTGCTGGGAGTGGCAAATCTCTCTTTAGTCCTGCTGATCGGCATCCTCTTTATTGTTTTTAACCGGTACCGGCAAGTCAGTGCATCCGAAGTAAAAACTGCTGTTGTTGTATCGTAACACAAAAGCAGTTTATTTATCAATCGTAAAAATTTAAGATGATGTCGGGTTCAGTTCAGCTGGTACTAAAGGGTTCGTTAATTACTGCTTCGCAGGAAGAGGGAAGACAACTTGCAGTTGAAATGGCAAGATTAATTATGAAAGCGACACAGCCTAATGCTGCCGTCTGAGAAAAGCTTTGGGCAATATACGCTGAGGATGCAGGAATGCTTGTTGCAATCGGGCAAATCGTAGCTGTGGAATTCACCACCATCGCAGCAGCAGATAATTATTGAAAAAATAGCTCTTGGTTTAAGAGCCTAACACACTGCTACATAGCGTTTTTCCTTTGCCCGATATTCATCAATACTACTGCTAACAGGATAAGAATAACACCCATCCATTGAAACAAGCTTACAGATTCTTTTAACACCAGATGTGCCATTATCACCGCAACCGGTATTTCGATAGATGCAATAATTGCTCCCAGACCTATGCCTGTTAGCGGCATACCTCTTGTAAACAGTAATGGCGGAAGTATTGTTCCAAACAAAGCAATGAGAAGACCCCAGCCCAGAAAAATTTTATATGAAAAGTCCGGACTTAATGATGAATGAAAAATAACCAAAATGATGATCAATCCGCCCAGGATCATATAAAGGCTTCTTTTTAGCGGCGGAAATTGAAGTGCAACATTATTTGATGAATACATGGTTGCCGTGTAGGTAAGAGCGGCCATCATTCCCCATCCAATTCCTGTTTGGTTAATACTAACAGATTGTTTAAGCACATTGGTAGCTAATATTGTCCCTGCCAGAATGATGAAAACGGAGATAATATTAAGTAAACCAGGAGGCTTCTTATGCAATACCATCTCCACGATAACGCCCATCCAAACAGTTTGCATTAACAACACAATTCCAACGCTGACCGGGATGTATTGAACCGCCTGATAGTAGAAGATGCTGGTGAGCCCCAAAGATGTTCCTGCAACTATTAATTTAAATATGCTTTTGATACCTGGTATTCCTGTTTTTGATACCGGTTCCCGCTTACGTAGCAGCGTTAAAATAAAGAGTCCTGCAAATCCAAGACTGAACTGCGAAAGTGTTACGTCCGCTGTGCTAAATCCTTCCCGGTATGCTATTTTTACAAAGGTTGCCAGCATGCCATAGCTCGACGCTCCCACGGCAATAAAAATGCTTCCTTTGAGTACTTTGTTTTTCATTGATATATTTTTCATTACAGCGCATGGGCAGTACTAAAAAAGTATTGCGTGTTAGACCAATTCGGTATCAATCAGCGCTCTTATATTTTGTTGCGCTGTGTCCATGGATATTTTTAAATTCTCTGGGTCCAATGATGTTCCGTTAACGGAGATCACATGGATATTGCTGATACCTATGACGTTAAAGACCATTTTCAAATAGGTGCTTTGAAAGTTTATACGTTCGTTATATTCTCCCTTTTCATACCCCTGCGAGCCTCTTGACAGCAAAAGGAATAATACTTTGTCCTCAAGCAGTCCAACGTACGGATGTTGTATATTAGCTCTGTCAGGTTTAAAGGTTTCATTAACCCTGAGAATCTGGTCTATATAAGCTTTTAGAGTACTGGGAATTGACCAGTTGTACATTGGAGAACTGTATCCACCCCTTATAAACTGGACAAAGTTTGAAAAACAGTTTGACTTTTTTGCTGGTGTTGGTATCCAAAGATAGCCGGCTTTTGGTTATTAAATATTTTATCCACTAAACGGCTCTCTTC
>NZ_SZQL01000032.1 GCF_005233845.1 Ilyomonas limi | reverse complement strand
GCCAGGAAAATGTGGTAAAAGAAGCTCAAAAGAAATTAGCCAACCTGCAAAAGGATGAAAAAGAGCTGTCCGGTAAAATTGCTAAAAATCAAAGTAGTCAGAAAGACCAGCAGTTGGATATAGATAACCAGGTAAAACTATTGGAAGATCTAAAACTGAAGAGAAAAAGATAATAAGGGATTTCAGCTACTAACAGGTTGATAGTAAACGCTGTAGTCTATTGTTTAATATTTTACTTTGCCTTTAAAGGCAAGGCTCAATTAAGCAAAAGGCTACAGTATTTTATTGTTCAAAATTAAAAATTTACAGGTACAAAAATTAGGTTTGGCGCGACTTAAATAACCCACCGACCTTTATTATTGCCTTATTATCCAATCATACACCTGCATACTGCTTTTCGTTCATGTAATTTATTAATCTTGAATAAATAATAGTTAGACAAGAAATTACTATCCTTTGTGTTTAAGCTTCATTATCTATTCTTGCACCTTCATTTATTCCCTTATCTGTAATGCTATATGTCTGCAGTACAACCCCTTCCCTGAAGTGTATATATCCACTTTCATTTAACTCATCCAGCAATAGTTGCAAATGATTTGTATCAGGTACCATGTCCAGGTTCTATTCTTTTGCAATATCAATCAACAAAAGCATTTCGTGTTTGATAAGCGTATTTAAAACTAATAAGCGATTGAGTGTTAACATGACAGCTTTTGTTTTCAATATTATGTGAATGTAGGAACATGTGGAAGGCTAGCAGGCATTAAAGATTTGCCGAATGGTAACGATTAAGAATAGTTTGTTTAGATATATTAATCATTGATGGCTTAACAATACCTACAGCTGATAAAAGTCGGTACCTGTTAAATTTATCAAACTTCACTTTGTTTAAGAGTGTCAGTATATTTCTTAGTTTCTACCCTTCAGAATGGCTTTCTGCTATTGCCTTAATATCGTTTATACTTGCATGTTTAAGCGTTTCTAAATGAAGGTGTTTCCCTATCAGCCCATGTGAACCATAGAAAGCCAGAAAACAAGAGCCTTCCGGCATGGTATTGCCATACAGGTCACTTTCCATGACAAACACATTGTCTAATCCAGGATATTCAAATACTCTTGCATTGGGTGCAATCTGAGCATTTATATGCTTGTTGGATAGCCGTAAGCCTAATTTACTTATCGTTTCTTCATCTATATTAAAATCAGTAGTGTTTTTCATGTTTGTTGCTTTATTTATTACTTCCAATTTTACTTTAACTTCCTGTAACAGCGTAAACTACGCTACCTGTATTTAGTATAATGTTTTTACTTGTTCGCCTAACTATAAATCCATCTTTTGATGCAGGATGCGAATACCTATTTTTGCTTTTAAATTATCAGGTAATCATTTTCACTGCTCATCCTGTTCTTCTGTTTCTGCCGGTTTTGGCTCATCATAATAACGGGTGCCTGCATAGCAGCAATACATGAAAGAATTAGGTTCATTAATATAAAGAACGGATGGTTGGTTCTATGTAAAAGATGAACAAACTTAATTGGTAAGTACTGTATCCCGGATAGCGTTTAAAGTTAATTCCTGCTGTTGTACACTATAAAATAAGTTCTGCAGCAAATGCAGGTATTGTATATGCTTTACCAGCGTGCGATGAGAAAAATCTACGGCTGAGTATTCGGTATTCAACTCTATGGTAAAAGTTTTCTTAGGCCTTTCATGTTGCCATGTTTTATGATAATCATGAAAAGTGAATCCTAATGCTCTTAATAACTCGTTAGATATAGGCACAGCCGTCAATCGTTCAGAACTAGCTGCTTCGTACTCACAACTATGATTGGTTTCAAAACCTATATGGGATAATTGAGTAGCACTTGCGTCGTTTTTAATACAACATACTTTTCGTATAGTGTTGTCGACAAGAATGTAGCTACCTACCCGCAGCTCCTGAGTGTTTATCATAATTATTGTTTTATATCTTTGTCCTTAGAAAAGTGATTTAATGTTCAGGGATGAAACTTCGCGTGTAAGATCAAGTTATGTTTTACACTGAAATATACCAATAAGTACGCTTAAAAGATGAGGAAGGAACCAGGTAAACACGTGTAGCTATCAACAGTATAAATGCAGGTAGCATAAATGTTTAATTACAAACTACGGTACTCAAATAAATTTATGCGATTACACACAAGATAAGGTATTTAATTCAGTATCAACTATTTAATTTTTGCCTACAAGTTGTATTATCATACTACAAGCGTTCAACAAAATACAAAGGACTTTATTACTCTTTTTCTTATCACTATCAATTAAAACAGGTTTGGTGCAAGAATACATCAAACATACACAGGCAAAGACTGATTTGTTAGCTTGTTATATTCCGACTACCGTTGGAGGAGCTAAGCTCACAAGCACTAATATAAAATAGCCGGATGTGGTTGCTGCAAGTTGCTATTCTGTAATTTTTTGTACATGTGACATTCTTTGCTTCGCAACAATTTACAAGGTTAACGAACTAAAATAAATAGTAACTTTTAATTTTTGCTTTATAGCTCTCCATTGCTTTTTCAATGATGATGGTAAATCTTTTTTCTATATCTGCTTTATTGGCGGAGGCAGCATAATTTTGTAATCGCAGTGAAGCCTGCTCATCTAAGTAATGTGCTACACTTTCAATTTCTTCGGCTAATAATGATTCTTTTTTACCATTCCAATCGCTGCGCGACATACCCTTAGGAATCAACTTATCAATATTTTTTTGTTTAAAAAAATCATTACAAAAAAATTGAAAGCTGGTCATAGCATTAAATACAACATCGTCCATAAACTTAAATTTAAAATAAATTGCCAGCTTTGTAATTGATTATTATCGCTGATAGCACAGGAATATACAAAATACAGTTAGCGTGTGTATCATCAGCTTACTTTTTAATGCGCATATCCTGCATATGCCGCATCCTGTTGTTGTAAAAATAATGATATGGAACTGTTTTAAATGGAATATTATTCTTTGTGTAAGTGAGAACTAAAAAAGCATATGAAAAATAAAAGTAGAAAACAGCGGTTGATAAAATAGTTATTGTGAGAATCATATGACAATAGCTACAAAGCACAATCCATAATTAGTTAGTATGCTCACAAATAATAAATAATGATTTTATCAGAAAGTATTCATATAAAACATATCATCCTACTGTTTTGCAACCTGTGAATAATGTAAATAAGGAACGGAATTGTGTAAAGCACCAGGGAAACAAATAACTGAACTTTGTAGCAGGCAGGAAGGCACCATTGCTGCGGTTTTCACTGGCAGCAGTTGATTAGCTTTTCTCTTCTTTTAATCAGTTTATTTTTTATTATGATAGCAATTCTTATTTTCTTTTTTGCTCACTGGTTTTTGTCACTTTTCTTTCACTCCTTTTTCCTGCATCGCTATGCATCTCATCAAATGTACAAGATCAGTAAAAACTGGGAGAGAACTATTTACCTGATGACCTGGTTTACGCAAGGCTCTTCTTATCTTGTACCCAGAGCCTATGGTGTTTTGCACCGTATGCATCATACTTATAGCGACACAGAAAAAGACCCGCATTCACCTTATTTCTTTAGAGATGTATGGCACCTGATGTTGCACACGGCTAAAATATACAGGGGGTTTAACACCGGACAGAGCATACCGGAGCCGCAATTTACTCAGGAATATTTGCCTGCCTGGCATAAGCTGGACCATTTGGGCCATCATGCTGTTACGCGTATTTTATTTGGCGCGGCTTACGTTGCTTTTTATATCCTTTTTGCTCCAAGTGCATGGTGGTTTTTATTGTTGCCGATACATTTTTTAATGGGGCCAATCCAGGGTGCTATAGTTAACTGGTGTGGTCATAAATATGGTTATCGTAATTACAAAAACGGAGATCATTCTAAAAATACTACTCCTTTTGGTGTAATACTAATGGGCGAGTTGTTTCAGAACAATCATCATCATGATAAAACAAATGCCAATTTTGCACGTCGCTGGTTTGAGTTTGATTTAACTTATATTATTATGCTGGGATTGAATAAAATGAGAGTGATACGGTTACTTCCTGTGGGACCACATAACGGGTAAAACTATTGTATAGTCCTGATTTCTTTCTGTTTCATGTTCTTTTATACTGATAAATAAATCGTACAAAGGTCTTTTTCTAAAGACCTTTTTCTTTTTTATTAACCAGAACATACATTCAACAAAAGCAATTTTTGCATGAAGAAAGCTAATCTTCGTACCCGCTCTTAATTACCGTTGAAATCATTTTAAATTGCTCTTTGGCGTTAAAATGATGCGGGGCATGAGCAGGTATGATGATGCCGGCTCCTAACTGAAGCCGATGCAGATGATTACCAATAGTCACTTCTGCAGCACCATCAATAATCTGGATAAAAGTATCGAATGGAGATGTTTTTTCAGCCAGTTCTTCGCCGCAGTCGAAAGACATAATTGTTACATTTCCAGTAGCTTTCTTTATAATGGTTTTGCTTAACACGGCATTAGGTATATATTCAATAACTTCTACAATGATGTGAACTTTTGCCTTTTCCAATTCTAATGTGGAGCTCTTATTTTCTTTCATCACTATCATTTAATTTTAATACTCGTGTATAAAGGTCTGCTTAATCTGGCAGTAAACTTTACACCATAAAGTAAATAACTTACATAATTACAAGTCTTCCAGCGGCTTTTGCCTTTTCTGTTTCAATTTTTTAAAGAATGACGGAGTTAGACCGGTTATCTTTTTAAATTGATTGGATAAATGTGCGCTGCTGCTATAGTTGAGCTTAAAGGCAATCTCCGAAAGGTTCAACTCATCGTACAAGATCAGTTCTTTTACTTTTTCAATCTTATGCAGGATAATATACTGCTCTAATGTAATGCCTTTTACCTCAGAAAACAGATTAGCGAGATAGGTATAGTTATAATTAAGTTTTTCGCTGATATATACAGAATGTTTAACGGCAGGAAACTCATCTGCATAATGCACCATTTCTATCACAACAGCTTTTATCTTCTCTACCAGTATAGCTTTCTGATCATCCATCAGCACCAAACCCGCAGCAAGCAGGTTAGCTTTTAGGTTATCCCGCTGCGCTTCTGTTATATCCGCTTCAAGGTCCACTTCTCCCAGGTCAATATTTGTGTAGAAAATACCGAGGTCATTCAGTGTTGCCTTCACCAGCATCTTACACCGTAAACTCACCATATTTTTTATATACAGCTTCACGTTATCGCTATTGCATATTTGTTACCATTTTAGGCTTCCTTGCTTAGTAGTGCTTACTTTTTGAGCATTTATTATCCTGCCTTTTGCACTTGTCAGTACTGCCGTATCATAGTAATAAGCAGCAAAAAATTTTCCACTATTTATTATTTCGGCTTCTGTTACAATAAACTAATAGGTGCCTGGTATGTTGATATCAGCAATTTTTCATTAGACGCTCAGAAATGGCTATCTGGTCAGATGGGAAAGTGATGGGCAGGTTTACTTTGAGACAGTGGTCCTGGATAGTATATAATTCTATGAACCAGGAACAGGTTGTTGTCTTTTTTGAATAATAAAAATCACTACAACGCTTAACACTGCTGCAAAGTAACACCACACAGATGCAACAGCTTCTTTATAAAAGATCTTGGAAAACAAATATGCCATGATAAGAACAGTACCAAACATCCACATTTTTTTTTGTGAGGATACAAAAGCACCCAGCAAAGTAGCTGTGAAATACAAACCATCGCGAACAGGTACCAAATTATTGATTACCAAAGGATAATTGAACAGGTATGCAATATGATGATGAATTACCGAAGCCCTTACCGGGTACAGAAACATACAGACCAATATGTAGGATGCAACGATGCTGCCTGCCATAAGTAATATGCTTAATGCGCTTTTACGCTTTTTATCTTTTTCCATCACCATTATGGAAAGTGGTATCACTACCGGCCACAACACATAAGCGAATAAAAGATAGAAATGAATAAAAAAGGGCTGCCAGCCTGCTAAATAAGTATGGGTAAAAGACAGCCACACAAATCCTTCTGCAAGCTGTTGTACACAAAAGATTAAGGGAATGCATGCAAATAAACTTTGTAAACTGTTGCCCGCTTTTTTTACTGCCCCAATACCAATAATACCCAATACAGCACTGGCTCCAAAACTCGCACTGGCCGAAAAACACATAAATTCCCTCACTCTTTTCACTCTTTCTTAAAACCATTTTTAAGAAGCATTCCCCTTTGGTAAAAAGGACAATAATACACAAGGTAGGCTTTCTTTTATTCCATCCTGGTACATTAATTCATGTGCAGGAATGAAGCTGCTATGTAAAAATGAAAAATAATTGAACTTACAAATAAGGCATAAGTCTAATTAAAACAATATAATAAAAGGCACAATAGGAAAATTTGGATAAGACAGTGCAAATACCTAAGCAATAGAATAAAAGCAGCCCCCGGTTTATCAAGTGGCGAATACAAAACATGCTTGGATTTAAAAGCTTCAAATCCGCATTCAGAACACTTACAGGAATTGAAATAGTCAGAATGATTAAGAAGGAACAAGTAACCTCTCCTATGGCAACTGCTTACGTCACCTTTTGTCCTTTAGCTGCATAAATTACTTTTTTGATAACTTCATTTTTGGTTATTTTAATAGACGCGACAGAGCCGGTTTATTTGTTCTTGACAAAACATTGCTGATTATATACAGGCACCGACAACTAACTAATCAATTTGAAAAAACTGACTAAGGAAAACCAAAATCCTTTCCTCATGGAAATTATTAATGAAACACCATCTCCAGTTCTTCCAGTGTCTTCCCCTTAGTTTCCTTCACTTTAAAGTACACAAACAAGCAACCGATCAAACAGATAGCGGAGTAGATATAAAACGTTTTATCACCCAGACTATCAAACAATATCGGGAACGTAAACACCAGTATAAAGTATGCAGCCCACAAACTTATGATGGCAATGGAAGTAGCAACGCTGCGCACCTTGTTTGGAAAGATTTCGGATATTAATACCCAGGTTACAGGTGCCAGCGACATGGCATATACGCCGATAGACGATAATAAAAACCATGATACCGCCGTTGAGCCCGCAGCCAGCATTTGCACTACAATGATGTACAAAATGCCCAACCCCGCAGAGCCGATCAGCATCAAAGGCTTGCGCCCAAGCTTGTCAACCAGCAGCATGGCAACTATGGTGAAGGTTAAATTTACAATACCGATAAAAACGGTTTGCAGCAACTGGTTATCCTGTGATACACCTATACTTTGAAAAATGCGCGGTGTATAGTTAAATACCACGTTAATACCACAAAACTGTTGAAAAACAGCCAGGCCAATACCTACCAAAACAGCCGGGAGTACCCCTTTTTTAAAAGCCACGCCATAGCTCTGCTTTACGTTGCTGCCGGTTGACGATTGAATGGATGATAGTGTGGTCTCCGCAAAACTGGTATTGCCTATTTTTTTCAGTATTTTAAAAGCTTCTTCCTGCCGCGATGCATTCACCAGCCAGCGTGGACTTTCGGGCAATGTCAGGGCGCCGATAAAGAACAAGCCGGACGGTATTATACCCAAACCAAACATCCAGCGCCAGGCATCCTCTCCCATGTTGCGTAAAGTATAGTTAACCAGGTTGGTGACCAATATTCCGGTTACGATGGTCAGTTGATTGATAGCCACCATTCTTCCCCTTACTTCAGCCGGAGCTATTTCTGCAATGTACATAGGCGAAAGCATGGAAGCCATTCCCACACCAATGCCGGCAAGAAAACGGGATGCAATAAAAACATCCTTGTTTGTTGAAAACGCCATGCACAGGGAAGAGATAAAAAACAGGGCAGCAGCTACAAGCAAGCCTTTCTTTCGCCCGAATCTGTCAGCAACATTCCCTGCAACGAGGCACCCGGCAATGGCGCCTAATGCGAGGCTACCGGTAGCAAAGCCTTCCCAGTAAGCAGTTAATCCAAACTGTTGCTGTAGGAATGGCAGCGCGCCGGAAATAACAGCGAAATCAAACCCGAACAGGTAGCCGCCAAGTGCCGATATAAACGAAATTCCAATGATGTATCTGCTGTTATAATTTTTCATCCGTAGTCAGGCTTTGTATGGTACGTAAGTCAATCTGTTGCGAAGGGTTGAAACCCGCTGATGTCATATATTTTTTAAGGCTGTATAAAAGCTGCTTAGCCTCGGGTCGCTCATTTATATTTGAGGTGAGGTCAATGCCCGAAACCATCAGTTTTCCTTTGCCCGCTTTGCACTCAAATAATAAACCCAGCGGACGTGCCGTAAACCAATCATCAATCACCCTTACAATAGGCTGAATGTTTTTTGCTACACTATCCAGCAAGATGGCATTGGAGTGCGACATGGCATCCCACCATTCATAACCAGAGTAGTAGTCTGTCGGGAAATATTTCAAAGCCTCGTGTTCCGGATTGCATAAAATACCGAGTGTTTGAGGCGCCTGCCCATGTGTCCAGGCAGTATTCCAGAATATGCTGGAGAATCCGATAGCGATATCCCCACCTTTATTTTTTGCAAGCGTGCCCTGTTTGAGATTGAACAAAACATTACCGCCATTATTCAAAACCTGTATTGCTTTATCATCCAGCGTTTGAGTAACATAAACATTATTTACTTCTGGTAATTGATTCGGATAGACATAGATTTCCCAACTGTTTTTATACCCCTCTACAGCCACTTCCACCAGGAGCTTCTCAGCATTTTTTATGGATGATAACGACGCTTTTATTTCCCCGATATTTATACCATTGCCGAATGGAATGTGCGCTGCATTTAAGTTACCTTGAAATAAAACGTTGCCTTTAGCATCTTTTATCTGCCAGGTAGCTTTTCCGTTTTGTATCTCCTTACTCCCATAGTTTGCAATCTCTACCGGTGCAGATACAATCTCATCGTTATTATAAATCAGTTTGGAAAACCTCACAAGCGGCACCACGCTGTTACAAAATTGGCTGTATTCTTTTGCAGTAATGTATCCCTTATCGCCCCACATGGCATTCACTACGCCCACCAAAGCGGTGCCCTGACCCGGAAAATCATTCAACCCCAATAATTGAAAACCGCCAAAACCTTTCGTGCGCAAGGCGGCTTCTATATCGGCTTTATAGCACAACGCCTGCAGTTTGCCCGATGCTAACAAGAACGAATCTTCCAGGCGTTGCATCCCGTGTTCCTTCAGAAAATCCCTGAATATTTCAAAATTTTTTGCCTGTAAAACACCCGTGTATTTTTCTATTTCTTTAAAGTCGGGATACACGCACCATTGCCCGATTTCGTGGCTTACGGTCGGGTGCTGCCATTTAGAAATAATGTTGTTCCAATCGTATGTTGTGGACGGAGGCTGGCGGTTGATAATGCTTTTCAGCCCTTCGCCCCATGCCTGTATGCGCGGGTCGGGTGTGCTGTTGTAATCACTGCTATCTGTAACCGGCCAACCTGCGCCTGTGGTATATAAACGGCGATTGTCTTTCTGCTTCCAGTAATCAACAAATTTTACAAGATACGCTTTGTGGTTTTTTCCAGCGGGCTCATTGCCGTAAGTCATCATACAAAAGGAAGGATGATTGCCGAAATTATTTACAATACGCTCGCTTTCGTTATAAATAAATGTATCAAGCGGCAATCCGCTACCAATGGTGGCACCCTGGTTTGCCCATGACGAACATTCAATCTGTAAATAAAAACCTGCGCTGTCGGCTTCGTTAAACGCTGCTTCGGGCGGACACCAGGAGTGAAAACGCAAATGATTTAAACCATATGATTTGGCTACTTTAAAAATATTTTTCCAATAGCTGTTTTCTGTGGAAGGGTAACCGGTGAGCGGCGTTACGGCGCACTCTAAAGTACCTCTTAAAAACGTAGGTCGCCCGTTGATTAAGAATTGTGTTTTATCAGTTGAAAACCTGCGCATTCCGAAAGCAATGTTCCTGTCATCGCTTTCCTTTGCCGTCCGCAGGCTAACGTGCATATTATACAACTGCGGATTAAATTCATCCCACAACAAAGGTTTGTCGCCCATCGGGTAGGTAAGATTAATGGTGCCGGTATTTTCTTTCAAATCTTTTTCGGCTGTGATAGGCTGTAAAGAAGCTGCATGCTTATTACCCGATGTTGCCTGCAGGCTGATAATTGCTTTCTGTAGGTTATCCCCCGTCTTTTTGTAATCAACCAGCACAACTACTTGTTTCTTATCTATATCAGGAAAAAGTCGTACGTTCTCAATGTGCAAAAGCGGTTTTTCTATCAGCACCACCTTGCCGACAATTCCGTTCCAGTTTGTTTGCGTGTGGTCGGAAATGCTATGCGAGTTGGGACCGGGATTCACTTCATGAACCCGGTTGTCTATACAAATGGTGATGCGGTGCCTGCCCGGTGTAAGCAGTGATGATAAGTCATACTCGTGCGGCGCTCCGAGGCTCATTTGGCTGCCCGCTTTATTGTTATCCACCCACACTGTTGTTTTCCAATGACATCTTTCCAGGAACAGCGAAATATTTTGCTTGTTCCATGCCTGCGGAATGGTTACCTCTTTTTGGTACCATGCTGCGCCTTTGTAATACTTTGATGGCTGCAACCAGAACGGGACCTTAAAATTTCCCGGTTGCCGGTATTTCGCATACTCAGGTTTGGTGAAGAAAGAAGAGTCAATGATGTCCCCTGTCCACGGTGTTGTGAGCGATATATCATCGCCTATATTATTGGTGGTTAAAGAACCAGGCAGCTTGATTTCGTCATTCAAATTTTTATCAAACCATTGCTCCTGCTCACCCACATCATTTTTATCCAGCCTGAAATACCATGTGCCTGCAAGACTGATTTCATTGGGGCTTGATGATTGCGCAAACGGCACAGTACTACAGAGTAGCTGAAACAGAATAATTAGAAAATACCTTTTAAAAAATAGCATGCAAAAAGTTTTATGAATGAGTGAATCCGAAAGTATAGATCGTTGTGGAATTGTATTCTTCTCCGGGATGTAAAATGGCAGTTGGAAAATGAGCATGATTCGGGCTGTCGGGAAACAATTGCGTTTCCAACGCTATGGCGCTGTGTTTTTTATAAATTACATTCTGTGAGCCGTTGACAGAACCATCCCAGAAATTAGCGGTATAAACCTGGATGCCCGGTGCTGTTGTATAAACATCCATCTTTCTTCCGGTTTCGTTATCCGATAAGGTGGCAGCATGTACAAGCTCCTCCGAATGATGATGTTTTAAAACAAAATTGTGGTCATATCCCCGGTCATTTTTCAACACGGCATCGTTGATAGCTGTCCCTAGCCTTTTTGCCGAACGAAAATCAAAAACCGTGTTAGCAACGTTTATAAATTTTCCGGTTGGTTGATTATGCTCATTTTTTTCCGTGTACTCGTTGCTGTATATTGTCAAAGAATGATTCAGTACCGAATTGTTTTCAAAGCCCGTTAAATTAAAATAAGAATGATTGGTGAGGCTTACCGGCGTGGCTTTGTCTGTTGTCGCTTTATAATGAATGGTAAGTTCATTTCTGTGATTCAGCAAATAGGTAACTGACACTTCAAGGTTGCCGGGAAATCCCTCTTCTCCATCTTTACTGAGGTACGAAAGCTCAACACCAGCTTCATTTTCATTGCTAATTATCCGTTGCAGATTCCACACTTTTTTGTCAAATCCAACAGTGCCGCCATGCAGGTTGTTATTACCATCATTTAGCTGGAGCTGGTATGTTTTTTCACCGATTTTGAAACAACCATTTGAAATTCGGTTTGCATATCTTCCTACTACACAGCCGAAAAAATCTTTATTGTTTTTGTATTCCGGGATGGTTTTAAATCCAGCTACGATGTTTTTTGTATCACCATTTTTATCGGGTGTATTTACAGATAAAATGATGCAACCCAGGTTGGTAATACCAATTTCAACCATACTGTTTTTTAATATGAACGCGTACACCTCATTGTTATCAATCAACCCGTAATATTGTTGGCTAACTGTTACTTTTTTTGCCGTTGTATTCAAAGTAAAAATTTATGCGTGATGATTGACGTGATTTGTCTGCTGAATAAAATGAATCATGCGCAGATAGGTTGCTGCACCCTGGTGATTGATGTCATTGTTCAAAACCAGGTTTAGGTATGTCTCTCCTTCTGTATAGTTTCCTAAACCGATATTTCCCAAGCCAATCAGATAATTGCAGTGTTGTTTATTACGCTGATTTAGGTCAATATCAAAGACAAGCATATCGGGCAACGAAACAGCAAAATAATCAATTTGTATTTCATCATTCATGTGCCTTTCACCAAAGCTTATCAGCTTATTAAATATTGCCCCGGCTTTTGCTGGTTCGTCCAGTTTTATCCAGGCTAACGCCTGATAGAATATCTTGTCAGGCTGAGGATCGTTATAGTAAATTGCCTGTACCGGCTCGCTGATTCCTATTGTTGCCAGCTTGAAAAATTCATTTGCCTTTTCATGTATGCCCAATCCTTCGTAAGCGCAGGCTGTCAAATAATCCAGATCATTTTCCTGTGCGCCATACAGTTTTCCTTCACCCAGATTATCAGGGTAATATCTTGCTTCCTTCAGCAACGACAAGGCTTTGTCAAACTGTTGATCCCGTATAGCCTGCTTAGCGAGTTCTGTGTGGCATAGGAGGTATTGACTTGTTACTTTTCCTTCGCCGCCTTCCCAGGGATGAAAATGCCGTAATGCTAATAACTTCTTTGCAGTGTCGTAATCCTTAAGGTTGTTGTACAGCGTAATCCTTTCAATGTACAAGTCATCTCTTTGCTCAACAAGCGGCGCATATTGCTGCAGCAACTGCAGTCTTTCTGCAAAGGGCTTGTTCATTAACTTGTATAACTGGTCAAGCTCCATCAACACCCTTGCATCAGTATCGTACAGTGCAAATGCTTTCTCTAAATATTTTAAAGCTTTTTGTTTATCGTTTCTTTTGTTATAATAAGCAATCGCAAGATTGCGGTAAGGTGTAGCAAATGTTGGTTCAACTTCAATTGATTTCTCCCAGCAAGCTATTGCTTCATCATACTGGCGTTTATCATACCATAGATTCCCCAAATGATAACCCGCTTTTGCATCAGATGGATTCATGGCAATGGCTGATTGCAGAATGAATATTTCTTCAATTTTATTTGGAAAAACAATGGAGGTGGTATCTGCGGCAGCTTTCCGGAAATAGTCCATAGCTTTATCACTATCGCCAGCCTTTTCCTGCAGCCATCCCAGGTAATAATAGACAAGTGCTGTGGCTGCATCCGATTTTTTACGTTCGTCCAGATAAGCAATATAGGCAGAAAATAATGTAATGGCATCTTTATACAAACCAGCCTGCGCGTATTGTAAAGCCAGCTCAAGGAAATTATTTTCTGCATAACGCATCAAATTAAACAACTCGTCCAGAGCGGCACCTGAAGTATTCTGATGTAATACATTTTTGACTAAATACTTTTCATACAGGCAGCCAAAGTTGAAGGCATCAATTTTAATGCTTTCATCGCACAAGGCAATGCATTCACTATACAAATGTTTCTGTCGTAGCAAAGCTGCTTTAAGATGTCTTATCGTATTGCTGTGATAATTTCTTATCAATGATTTATCTGCAAGCTGTAGAGCATCGTTCGTTCTGCCCTGACGCGCAGCTATTCTTGCGAGCCACAGGAACGCCGCAGATTGCCAGGCGTCGTTCCATGTTGATTTATAAAATGCATCATACGCTTCGCTGCATTTCTCCTGCATTACAAGGCTTAAACCCAGGTTATAATAAGGCTCGCCATCATAGGGGTTTGGATTGCGTTTGGTAAGCGTAGCAATGGCAGTTCTGAAAAAAGGTTCTGCTTTCCTAAACTGGCCGCGGCGCAATAATAATAGGCCTTTTGCATTGTTGCAGCGCACATCGCCGGGGCTTCTTCGCAAGCCTTCCTCATAATAATCCAATGGATTGAAAGTGGCGTGTCGATATTGCTCTAAGTGCAATCCATTTAAAAACAAATCCTCAACCTGTTCTATTTCCGAAGGTAATTTTGCGGCAACAGCAGGGGAAGGAATTTCTTTATTCAGCGGCAATGGCTGATAGGAAACCAGTTCATGTTCCCCATTATCCAGCACACTAACTTTCCAATTTGATTCTTCACCTTTTTCAGAGACAGTCAGTGTTTCTTCAAACACGTTAGCAGGCGAGAGATTCGTTGTAAATCGTTTTACTTCTTTATCGCCGTTCCACACACTAATTGAGGCATTGTCGTACACAGCAGTGGCATATACTTTTATCGCTAAGCTGTTACCACTCCACTCTATATTAATCGCTGCTTCTTTGGTTGCATTTTTTACATAACCGATGCCTGCATACGGCATAAAATACTGCGTGAATGTTTTGATTTCATTCGGCTGTATCCACGAAAAATCCGGCTGGTTATCGGTAAACACACCGGTCATTAATTCTATATAAGGACCATCTTCATCAGTTAGTTGTTTATCCCATGCATAGCCAAAATCACCGTTGCCCCAGGTCCATTGCTTTTTGCCAGGTGAAAAGTGATGATCGGCAACATGCAACATCCCGGCCTGCGTATCATTCTCATAACAACCCATAAAATCATATTGCGATTGAATGGCCATGTAAGACGTTGGCACCGGAATGTTTTTGTATTTCGAAATATCAGTACCCGGTGCATAGTTCACTTTATAATACGTGCCGGTTGCAATCGGGAAATCGCTCACGTCGCGTTTGCCGTGATCAAATACGGCATACACATCGGGTGGAAAAACCGACTGGTATTCATCATTCACTTTTACCGCCGGATTGGCCCACCACAAAAACGTTTGCGGAAAGGAAGTACCATTAAATAATTGTCCCTTTATTTCTAAATAAGCTTTGTCTTTATACAAAGTAAAACCTGCCATTCCTTTTGTGCGGAACATCACTTCCGTTTCGCTTACCCATACCGTTTTGCTCCCGTCTTCAAATGCTTCTATTGAAAAATCAACAGGGCTGAAGGTGCTCGGGCGATGATGTTGCGGCCAATTAAACTCAATGCCACCGGAAATCCACGGACCAGCCAATCCCACCAATGCCGGCTTTACAACCTGGTTGTAATAGACAAAGTCGCGGTTTTTTATTTTGTCATAAGCCCGCTGAATCCGGCCACCCAGTTCCGGCAGCACCATGATTTTCAGATATTCATTTTCTATAAAAACGGCTTCATATTCTTTCGTTGTTTTCTCATTGCTTATGCTTTCAATTACAGGATGTGGATACACTACACCACTGCTTCCCTGGTAAACACGCTTTTCCAGAAACATCGGATTTTTTTCCGGCTTGCCGGTTTCGTAAGTGGGAATAGAAATTTTTTCTACCCATGCTTTTACATCCATCATAATGCGTTGATTCGTTTTTGATTAGCTATTCCTTCACCTCTTTCTATACCGTTTAATGAACTTTACAACGTCTGATACCGAAATATTGCCTATTGTTTCCATATAAGTTTTTTTGAGGCAAATGCAGCAACAGCAATGCTACAACATGTCCTGCAAGTAACAACTATAAACAGAAGATTTGCCTTGCATGGAAAGTAGTATTGTTTTGCTGTAGCTGGCGTGGCAATCATTTTAGTATTTTCAGCTTGTGCTAACCCAATTTATTGGGAATGCGGTCAAAATTCGAATTTGCCGTATGGCAAAAAAATAGTGAATTTTATTGTAGTAATGGATTATTTAACGGTTGTTATTCTGCTATATAGCTTATGAAAGTTACAGAGGAGCGAATTAAACATGGCTTCAAGGGACAGCGGATGATAGTGCTGCCCAGAAAAATTATCTCTGATTTTCTTGCCAAAGACCATTTGACGAGAAGTATCTACATTACGGATATCGGCTACTATCCTAAAGCCATTCATCATTATGTGGAGCGAAAACATGGAATTAATCAAAACATACTTATTTATTGCGTGGAGGGATACGGATGGGTGGAGATAAACGGCAGGCAAATTTCCATTGAACCATCGCAGTATATAATTATTCCGGCTAATCAGCCTCATATTTATGCGGCCGACAAAGGCGTGGCATGGACTATTTACTGGGTTCACTTTAATGGTAATCTTGCCAACTATGTGGTTGACCTTATTATAAAACACTCAAAAGATTATAAGCCCTACCTGGCTTATAACGAAAACAGAATTAAACTTTTTGAAGACATTTATTCTCAACTGGATAAAGGTTACAGCGACGATACTTTGCGATATGTAAATATGATCTTCTATCATTTTCTGTCGTCATTGCTTTACGAAGAAAAATTTAATGGTGAAGAAACCAATAAGTTGAGCGTTGTTTCTACTTCTATTACATTTATGAAGCAAAATCTGAACGGAGTCCTTTCCCTGCAAGACCTGGCTGATAAAAGCAGTCTTTCAGTATCACATTTTTCAACTGTTTTTAAAAGAGAAACTGGGTATTCTCCGATAGATTATTTCAATCATCTCAAGGTTCAGCAGGCTTGCCAATACCTTCTTTTTACAAACATGAGCATTAAAGAAATTTCATTCAGTTTAGGTATAGAAGACCAGTATTATTTTTCAAGAATGTTTGCTAAGCTTATGAATGCGTCACCAAAAGAATACAGGAATAGAAATAAAAGCTCCTAATGCGTGAAAAATCGTTCAACTACTTTAAAAAGGCGCTGAAAATTATAACTACCTGTATGTTATTATTATTGAATCATAGCAGCATAGCAACCAAAAAATAATCCATCTTTTTAAATAAAATATCCATTTAAAGGGCTTGTACTTGATTGTTATTTTGGAATAACAAATCTTTTGCTTATGCCAATGGAATATCATCGTTTCAAAAGAAATCTATTTCTTTCACCAAAGCATATATTGCTTTTTCTTTTTAGCTGCTTTTATCTCAGCGCCTTTTCGCAATCTGCAATGCAGGTAACCGGCGTTGTGGTAGACGAAAATAACGTTCCGGTGTCGGGCGCCAGCATACAAGTAAAAAATACAAATACGGGCGTGGCTGCCGATAGTTCCGGTAAATTCTCCATCAGAGTGCCGGACAGAAATGCTGTATTGGTTATCATGCACGTGGGTTATAAAACGAAAGAAACTACGATACCGCAAAGTGGCGAAATAACGGTACAATTATTCAGCGAAAACAATACTTTGAATGACGTGGTGGTAATAGGCTACGGCACACAACGGAGAACTTCGGTAACCGCGGCTGTAGCCAGCCTGAAAGGAGAAGAAGTTACCAAAGTGCCGGTAGCTAATCTCAGCAACGCTTTAGGTGGCCGCGTATCCGGAGTGATTTTTAAGCAAGGCAGTGGCGAACCGGGGTATGATGGCGCTAGCATCCTGATACGTGGCTTCAGCACAACCGGTAATACAGCTCCTTTAGTTATTGTGGATGGTGTACCCAGAAGCTTTCAACAATTAGATCCCAACAGTGTTGCCAGTTTTACGATACTCAAAGATGCAGCAGCCGTAGCTCCTTATGGTGTTGCAGGCGCAAACGGTGTAATATTGGTAACTACCAAACGTGGTACAAGCGGTAAACCACAACTTACTTATAATGGTTATTATGGCTGGCAGAATCCAACACAATTGCCGCACATGGTCAATTCGTATGAATATGCAGTTATGCGCAATGCAGCGGCGGCAAACGAGAACGCCGGCGCAGTATATGGCGATTATGCTTTGCAAAAATTTAGAGATGGTTCCGACCCCGACTTGTATCCTACAAATGACCCGTTGCACACCATCATCAATAAGAATGCCCCGATGATGTCGCACAACCTTTCCGTTTCCGGCGGCAGCGATAAAATAAAATACTTTGGTGCGTTTGGCTACTTAACGCAGGACGGCATGTGGGGACCTACCAACTTTAAACGCTTCAACCTGACCTCCAACGTAGATATACAGGTAACCAACACCACTAAGTTCGGCATCGGGCTTAACGGAAGAGCAGAAGACCGGAATTTCCCCGGCGTATCGGCAAGCAATATCTTTTACCAGTTGTATCGTACGCCACCTGTTGCACCGATATTGTTCAGCAACGGACTCTGGGGTTCTTATATCGGTCGTACGGCGTATGGCAATGTATTTAATAGCGGTTATGCACACGATACAAGACAGATTGTTTTAACGCAGTTGAGTCTTGAGCAACAATTACCCATCAAAGGCTTGAGTGCAAGAGCGGTGTTCAGTTATGATTTAAATGACCCGGATGGTCAAACAACCAAAACATGGCTGACACCAATACCTTATTACGATGTTACTGATACAACCACAAGCCCATATACCATTTCGCAAATCGGGTCTGACGGACCGCAGAAGCCTTCCTACGAAGTTTATAACAGTCAGGTTCAGGCTTTCACCTTGCAAGGATATTTAAACTATAACAACACGTTTGGCAAAAGCAATATAGGCGGACTGCTGGTGCTGGAATCGCGCGATATAAAATATTCGAACTTTGGCGCCAGGCGCGTAAATTATAACGTAAATATTCCGGAGCTGAACAACGGCAGTTCCAGCGCCAGCGACATCTTTAACTATGGCTCCTCCAGTGAATACAAGCAACGAGGTATGATCTTCAGGGCAACGTATGCTTACGATGGCAAGTACCTGTTTGAAGCGTCGGGTCGCTATGATGGAAACTATCTATTTGCACCCGGTAAACGTTACCAATTATTCCCTGCCTTCTCCGCCGGCTGGCGTATTTCGCAAGAGAAATTTATGCAGAATATTTCATGGCTTGATAACCTGAAAATCCGCGGTTCTTATGGCGAAAGTGGGGCTTTACCTTACCTCAACGGAGCGCTGGCACCGTTCCAATACCTGAGTGCATACTCGTTGCTGGGTAACAGTGCCATCTTTAACGGAACCGGCTCGCAGGGCTTGCGGGAAACTTCTCCGGCTAACCTGAATATTACCTGGGAAAAAGCCAAGAAAACAAATATTGGTGTTGAGTTTTCTATGATGAAAGGATTGTTTACCCTGGAAGCCGATTACTTCACAGAGAAAAGAAATGATATACTCATCGTTAATCAAAACTCGGTGCCGGCAGAGTATGGCATTAGTTTGCCTCAAACAAATTCGGCAGCCGTCAGCAACCGCGGTATAGATATGACGGTTGGCTCCAATTTCAATATCGGTAAAGACCTTCGTATCGGCATCACCGGAAATCTTACTTATGCGAAAAACAAATACGTTCAGATATACGAACTGGCCGCCACGTATAACAATCCGAACCGGAGAGTTACTGGTCGCCCGATCAACACGTATTTTGGCTATCATGCATTAGGATTGTTTCAGCAGAGCGATGATAAAAACGGTGATGGCACGATTGACAACACCGAATATCCTGTTGCGCAATTTGGCACCACCTTGCATCCCGGCGACATCAAGTATGCCGACCTGAGCGGACCGGAAGGCAAGCCCGATGGAATCATTGATGCCAACGACGAGATAGCCATTGGCAATACACCAACACCGCAATTGATTTATGGGTTTTCGCCAAGCATCTCTTACAAAGGCATTGATGTAAATGTTCTGTTCCAGGGAGCAGGAATGGGCAGCTTTTATTTAGATCAACAAGCAGCTTGGCCATTCTACAATAGCGCCTCTGCCCTGGCAGCATCTTTAGACTACTGGACGCCAGAAAATACAGATGCCAGATACCCACGTGTATTATCAGTACCTAGTCAAAATACCCAGCAGGTTTCGGACTGGTGGCTGAGAAAAAGCAATTACCTGCGCCTGAAAACGGTGGAAATTGGCTATGCACTGCCTGCTACTGTTGTTTCGAGAATTGGATTGCAACTGATACGGGTATATGCATCGGGACAGAATCTCGTAACCTGGACAAAAGAGATGAAAGATTTTGATCCGGAAGCAAGTCAGCAGCAGGGTCAGTTCTATCCGCAGCAGAAAGTGGTTACTGTAGGTCTTAATGTTACTTTTTAAACCAAAAGAATGTTTGTCATGCTTCATAAATTTTTAAAACAACCGATATATTTTATTGCAATAACTGTCATCTTCGTTATGCAATCGTGCAGTGATAAAGTACTGGATGTTCAGCCGAGAGACCGGTTGACCGATGCCACTGTGTGGACGGACCCCGGCGCTGCCGACCTTTTCCTGAATGACATTTACACTGGTTTGCCAGATGGTAATAACTGGTACGATCCTATTGAGAACTGGTCGGATAACTCGATTTGCGGATTTGCCTGGCCTACCTCCAGAGGACTGATTCAGCAAAGCCTTCAATCGCCGTCTAACGCAAATGTTTCCGGGGATATTGGCGGTCCGTATGACTGGACAACATTGTACACCGATATCAGGAAATGCAATGTGTTTATCAAGAATGTAACTGCTTCCGCATCACTGGCGGATGATTTTAAAAAAGAAAAAATAGCAGAAGCCAGAACGCTGAGAGCCTATTTCTATCAAAATCTCTTTATGATGTTTGGTGGCGTACCTATTATCACTGAAGTGCTGAATATAGATGTTCAAGGCGATAGCGTGTTCAGACCCAGGAACACCTACGATGAAACGCTGCAGTTTATACAAACAGAATGCCTTGCAGCTTACAATGATTTGCCGGATATGCCTTCTTCGGGAAGAGTGGGCAAAGGCGCTGCGTTAGTTATTAAAGGTTGGTGTGAGCTATACGCCGGTAAATACGCCGAAGCGGCTGCCACTAATAAAAAAATAATGGATGAACTGCCGTATGAGTTAGATGCCGATTATGCTGCCTTGTTTTTAACCAAAGGTGCCGGCAGTAAAGAAGCCATTCTATACCGCGAATACAATCCACCGGGGCAGGGCAAGGGCGCTTTTTTAGATGGCACTATCGGGCCCACATTTACAAAAAACGGGGCGGAAACAAGCTGGGGCGGCGTAAATCCCACACAGGAACTGGTGGATGATTACGCCATGGACAATGGTAAAGTTATTAGCGATCCTACATCTGGCTACAACCCACAAAAACCGTATGAACACCGTGAGCAACGCTTCTATCAGTCTATTGTTTACGACGGCTCTTATTTTTATAACGATACTATTTTTACAAGAAAAGGTATCGGCAGTAAAAATGAGATTGACCTTACCGACCGGGATGATGCCAGCCAAACCGGCTACTACATGCGCAAAAGGCTTGATGATAAAACGCTCGTGCTCGGCGCTGCTAACTGGGGTGGCTATACAAGCTATCAGAATTATATCATTTACCGGTTTGCAGACGTGCTGTTGAACTATGCAGAGGCCCAGAATGAAGCATCCGGACCCGATGCTACCGTATATAGTGCAGTGAATAAAATCAGGAACCGCTCTGCATTACCTAATCTGCCCGAGGGGTTGAGCCAGGCAGACATGCGCACTGCTATTCGCAGGGAACGGCGTATTGAATTTGCATTTGAAGACAAGCGCTTTTGGGACCTTCTTCGCTGGCACATAGCAGAGGTAAATCTGAACCATCCATTGCATGGCATTTCCATTACCGTGGGTGCCAACGGCGTATTGCAATATGCACCTGTTGAAGCAAAAGGCGGAGACCGGAAGTTTTATGCGGAAAAAAATTATTTATTCCCGATACCTCAATCCGTGATTGATAAGAATCCACAACTGAAGGGGCACCAAAACCCGGGATACTAATTGCCTTTGTTTTTTGTATAATTATAAAAAGTAATTCTTTGTTGAATAAACAAGGAATTACTTTTTTAAGTATGTTGTATTCGATGAAACTTCGGGAGAACAAAATTAGCAGCACCTATTTACTGCTTACTTTTATAGCTTTGGCAGCACAGTTTGGCTGTCAGGATAAAAATAAAACACTTTCACAGCAACCGCTCTTCACTCTGCTTTCTCCTTCTCAAACGAATGTCAGTTTTTCCAATACGCTTACTGAAGGTTTGAATACCAATGTGCTGATGTATGAATACTTCTACAATGGCGGCGGGGTAGCTATTGGTGATGTAAATGGCGATGGATTGCAGGATATTTATTTCAGCGCCAACATGGTTGACAATGCCTTGTACCTGAACAAAGGTAATATGCAGTTTGAGGAAATAACGGGGGCAGCAGGCGTGCAGGGAAGACCCGGACCATGGAAGACGGGCGTAACAATGGCAGACGTAAACGGCGATAATAAAGTGGATCTGCTGCTGTGCTATTCAGGAAAAATAAACGGGCAAAAAAGGGTCCCACAATTGTTTATCAATGAGGGAAATGATAGCAAAGGTATCCCTCATTTTAGGGACGAAACGATACAATATGGATTGAATGATTCCATGTATAGCAACCAGGCTTATTTTTTTGATTACGACCGGGATGGCGACCTGGATGTATTATTCATCAACCACAATCCTACGCGGTTTAGTAATCTTACCGATGCCACGATACATGAACTGATCAGCCGGCACGATAATGAGAGAGGAACAAGGCTGTTCAAAAATAATCATAATCATTTCACAGATGTAACACAAAGCTCTGGTATCGTCAACAGTGTTTTAAGCTATAACCTTGCAGCGGGTATCGCCGATGTAAATAACGATGGCTGGCCGGATGTTTATATCTCCAACGACTATCTCGTACCGGATTACCTGTACATCAATAATGGCAACGGCACTTTTACAGATAAATTAAACAACGCTATTGCGCATACTTCGCAGTTTTCCATGGGTAATAATATTGCAGACATCAACAACGATTGCCTGCCTGATATTTTCACGCTGGATATGCTGCCTGAAGATAATCATCGCCAGAAAATGTTGTTTGCACCTGATAATTATGAGGTATTCGACATGACGGTGCGTGCCGGCTTTCACAACCAGTATATGCGCAATATGCTGCAGCTAAACAACGGTAACGGAACGTTTAGTGAAATTGGTCAGCTCGCAGGCATATCAAATACAGACTGGAGTTGGTCGCCCTTATTTGCAGATTATGATAATGACGGGTGGAAGGACCTTTTTGTGACAAATGGCTATTTGCGCGATTATACAAACATGGACTTTCTTATGTACATGGGCAATCAACTGCAAAGCTCATCAAACGGTATTCGCCGGGAACAATTGTTAGAGATGGTACAGCATATGCCATCCTCCGATGTGAAAAATTACCTGTTTAAAAACGAGCAAAATCTTTCATTCAGCAACATGAACAATAACTGGGGAATTGATAGCTTTTCAAACAGCAATGGCGCTGCTTATGCTGACCTGGATAATGATGGCGACCTTGACCTGGTGGTCAATAATATTAATAAACCTGCCTTTATTTACCGCAACGAATCAAACACGGCTGTCAATCATTTTTTAGAAATTAAATTACAGGGAAGTGGCAGCAATACACAGGGGTTGGGTGCGAAAATATATGTATATAATAATGGAAAACAACAGTACCAGGAGCAAATGACGGCAAGAGGGTTTCAGTCTTCCGTATCGCCTGTAATGCACTTCGGGCTTGGTAAAGACAGCGTTGTTGACTCATTAAAAATAGTCTGGTTAAGCGGGCGGGTACAGGTTGTAAAAAATGTAAAGGCAAATAAAACCATTACCGTAAATGAAAAAGATGCAAACCTACCTTACTTAAAAACAGTCGCTCCTCAACCTTTGTTTCAAGAAGTGCAATTTCCGATTTCGTTTAAAGATAGCCTCAAAAAAATAAATGATTTCAACAGGCAACCTCTATTAATAAATCCGCTTTCTTATGCAGGGCTTTGCCTTGTAAAGGGAGATGTAAATGGAGATAAACGGGAGGATATTTACATTGGTGGCGGAAACGGAAAGTCGGGCAGCTTATATCTTCAACAATCGGACGGCTCATTTGTTCAAAAAAGTGAAACTGCATTTGAAAGGGATAAAGCGGGTGAAGATGTTGATGGATTATTTTTTGATGCAAATGGTGATGGCTTCAACGATTTGTATGTTGTAAGTGGAGGGTACGATAATTACGGGCCGGACGATAGTTTACTGCAGGATAGATTATACCTCAATGACGGGAAGGGCAATTTTATCAAAGATGATAAAGCGCTGCCCGCGATGCATGTTAGCAAAAGCTGTGTGCGCGCTACGGATATCAACGGCGACCATTTCCCGGATTTATTCGTTGGTGGAAGAGTAATTCCGGGTGAATATCCGGTTTCACCACAGAGCTATTTACTTATTAATGATGGCAAAGGTCACTTTAGGGATGCAACTGCGTCTGTCGCGCCTTCTATCCAGCATATCGGTATGGTAACCGATGCAGCCTGGACTGATTTGAATGGTGACAGCAGAAGCGATTTAATAATTGTAGGCGAGTGGATGCCGGTTACCGTTTTTATTAATGAGAATGGCAAACTTCAAAACAAAACGCACGATTATTTTGATAAAGCGTACAGCGGTTGGTGGAATAAATTATCCATATCAGATCTTAATAAAGATGGAAAGCAGGATTTAATTATCGGCAATCTTGGATTGAACACCCAATGCAAAGTAAGTGATAAAGAGCCTGCTGATTTATACTTTAAAGACTTTGATGAAAACGGCACGGTTGAACCTATTCTTTGTTTTTATATACAAGGAAAAAGTTACCCCTTTTTATCAAAAGATGAATTGGCAGGTCAAATAAACGGCATGTCGAAAAAATTCAACCGCTATCAGGATTATGCAGATGCCACACTGCAAACTGTCTTCTCACCGGAACAATTAAAGGGTGCTGGTCATCTTACTGCAAATATTCTTACAACTTCGTTCTTTGAAAGAGGCAGCGATGGGAGATTTCATTTACAAAAACTCCCTGTGCAGGCACAGTTCTCGCCGGTTTTCTCCATCAACTCTTTTGACTACGATAAAGACGGAAATCAAGACCTGTTG
This sequence comes from Ilyomonas limi, assembly GCF_005233845.1. Lineage (GTDB taxonomy): Bacteria > Bacteroidota > Bacteroidia > Chitinophagales > Chitinophagaceae > Ilyomonas > Ilyomonas limi. The sequence goes on along the minus strand of NZ_SZQL01000032.1, from coordinate 6,707 downwards.
CTTTGCGGCAATATCAATCATGCACGCTTGCGCTTTGGCAATTACGATGCAAATTATGGAGTGTTGTTAAAAGGGGATGGCAAAGGACGATTTACATACATTGATCAGTTGAACTCCGGGTTTAATCTGACTGGCGATGTGCATGCTGTTCTCCGGATGGGTGACTCCTTATTCTTCAGGACGGAAGGGAATATAAAATTGTTTCGCAGACGTTAGGAATTCAAGTAAGTAAAATTTATTACTTTATTGCATCTGCTGCCAAGTCTTTAAAATCTTCTTGATTATAATCTTCCTCTATTCCATCATTAACTCAGGAAGTTAATTAATACTCGTTTATGAGTTATAATATGTGTAATACGGCACACAACATTACGCACTATTTTATGCCCCAGTTTTTATTAGGTTCAGCCCCCATCTCCAGGGTTAATTTACCTCCTTTGAGCAACTCTGCTGCCGGAAACCAAAACGACTCAAGCGCTTTGCCGTTTAATGTAGCATGCTGAATATATTTGTTTGTTCTTGAAACATTAAGGGCTTCAATAACGAACTGATCTCCCCTGCCGTATTGATGGTTTAAATGAATAACCACTTTTGGGAAAATAGGGCTTCCAATCTCGTAAACAGGAGTAGCGTTTGCCCCACCATCTGTTTGAAAAAGCCCTAATGCAGACATAATAAACCAGGAGCTCATTTGCCCCTGATCTTCATCGCCAAGATAAGCATTTGAAATGCCATACCCATAGTACCGGCTTATAACAGCGCGACTCCACTGCTGGGTAAGCCAGGGCTTTTTAGCCCAATTGAAAAGGTAAGCAAAATGCATGGACTGCTGATTGCCCTGAGCTACCGGATAGTCCCAATATTGCTCTCCAGGTGGATTAAACCGTACTTTTTCACTTTCTTCAAATCCCAGGGATAACCGGTCAACAAATCTTTTTTCTCCAATCATATCAATCAGCCCCGGCAAATCCTGCGGTACAAAATAGGTCAACTGCCAGGCATTGCCTTCTACATATTCTTCATTTGCTCCGGATTTAAGCGGATCAAAGTTTGGATACCAGGTTCCGTCTGATTTTCTTAAGCGGGCATACCCTGATTCTTTATCAATAGCATTCTTCCAGTATTGCGACCTGCTTATAAATTGATCATACACTGTTTGTTTATCCAGCGATTTAGCAAGCTGCGCCACCGTCCAGTCGTCATACGCATACTCCAGCGTATTGGAAAATCTTCCGGAATCAAAAGGCACATATTTGTATTTTAAATACACATCTAAATCCCTGTTTCCGGCAAATCCAGCCTTACCTACTTTTTGTGCCGGTGTGGTTTGCATTTTATAAATAGCTTCAAAAGCTTTTTGCACATCATAATCGCGAATACCCATCTGGTAAGCACTAACAATTAAAGGGATTTCGTGCTCTGCAACCATTACAGGTATATAATTCATTCCTGCAGGACCTTTGGCCAGCCAGCCATTAGCATCATACATAGCCAGTTGCGATTTTACCCAATGAGATGACCATTCCGGCGCAGCCAGATTCCAAAACTGGTTCAGGTTCCAGAAGGTATTCCAAAAAGCATCGCAGCCTAATGCAGGCGAGCTTGCATCTTTCAACTGCTGTACTCTTTTAGAAGCATCTACCCAACTGCCATCCACATCGCTCCAGGTATTACGGCTTGCCAATGCCCTATACATATTGCTGTAAAAGCGCACTTTTTCGCGCCGGTCATCACTGCTGATTTCCAAACGGCTTAGCAATTTATTCCAGGTGTCTTTTTGTGCATTGCGCACCTGGTCGAAACTCCAGCCATAAGGCTGCGTTATCTCTGTTGCCAGATTTTCACCAGCATTTTCTATACTTACCAACGATATACCTGTTTTTACCTGAACAACCCCGTTTTCCTTTGTATCAAATTCTGCAAAGGCGCCTGCATTATCGGGATTTGCAACATTAATTATATTACTATCGCTTACATTTTGATTAACCCAGGTGCCGAACTTCTTAATAGGGCGATCAAATTCTATTACAAAATGAACGGTGTATTCCTGGTTTACTCCGCCAGACCACACATTGGCTGAGAACTGTTTACTAAAGCCTTCAATGCGGTAATCACTTACCTTTTTTATGGTTGCTTCTTTTACATCATACTTATACTCAGCAGGTATTTTTAAGTCTATCATTACCCTTGCGCCGGAAGATTGCGGAAAAGTATAACGCTGAAAACTGCACCGGGTAGTTGCTGTAAGTTCTGCTTTGATATTATAGTCTTTCAGCATCACTTTATAATAACCAAGTGGTGCTTCTTCTGTTTCTTTAATCATCTGCGAGCGGTATCCTTCATCCGGCTTTTGCTCACTGCCCATGTTTGTTTTAAGAGGTCCGCTGGTGGGCAGCATTCCCAAGCCTGCCATTGTCCATTCGTGAATATGGCTAAAGGTACCAATGCTTTCATAGCTTGGGTCGTAGCCGCCCGACCATTCTGCGTCCTGATTGTCGGGACTTATTTTTACCATACTAAACGGCATCCACGGTCCGGGAGCAATCATCCACCTGGAGTGTGCTGAACCCAACCTGGTATCTACATAATCAGCAGGAGAAATCGTATCATAGTGAGCGCGATTTACGGTTCCTTTTTCAAGAGCAACATCATTACATAGTATTTCGTAATGGCTGCTTTGTTCAGTAACTACTGCCGGCATAGGCACTTCAAACTGGTGCCTTGCAGAATCAAGAACAGTAGAAAATACAGGCTTTCCATCTAACATAACCGCCAGCTTAGGTTTGCCGGAAAGGTGTTCTACATCAACCAGTAAAGGTTGAAAATATTTACCGTCTTTTTCAATTTCATAATCAGCAGCTTTAACGACCCGCAAAAATGCGTTTGCAGGTTTGATAAGTCTCAAATCCGGCGAAGCATCTAATTTCACCTGGTCGAATACCAGCCAGGAGCCTTTTAGCGTAGTTATTTGTATTTCATTACCCCCTTTACGCAGTAAATCTTTTACAGATATTTCTATTTTATACCGTTTGGCATTCTTCAAATCTCCTGCAATTACATTATTACTATCTTGTTGTGGCAATTGAAACTCAAATGGTTTTCCGTTAACCAGAATTTTTACCAAAGGAGGCAAACTGCCATTATAGCCCAAGATATCTACTATAAAAACACTACTATCATCTACAGGAATCTGAGCTATCCCAAACAGAATGTTTAATACCTGGGTTCTGATTCCTGCCAGTGATCCACTGCCTGCCCACCTGTCTTTAGGTCCCGGCAACACATAGGGCCAATCTTTTTTAGGGTTTGAATAGCCAATTAAATAATACTTGTCTTCCCACCCAAAATCATTAGCTAAAAAATGATGGTAGCCCGATGGTGCCAAAGCCATATCTGCACAACTGTTGTCTGCCCTACCAATTTCCCAGGCAACTTTATGCTGAGCCACAACACTTCCGGCCATAACAAATAAAAGCAACGTAAACAGCAGATTTTTCATAGTTCGTGTTTTTCAGGCATAGGCTAAGATACAGGTTAATCATATCCGGCAAAAACCACTGTGTACAATGAACTATTGCCTGTGTTTACATGCTGATAATGTATAATAATTTTATCATTTCTGGCGATTTGTGATTTGTGCTTTAAAAGTTTTGAATCAGAACGCAGACAGGAATTAAGATAGTAAGAATGATAAAGAAAGGATAAGTGACTTTTCGTGTGGTGACGAACTACCAGCCCTGTTGTTCTCTCGTGGCATAAATGTAAGCACAATACAATCTTTTAGTAGCATATCAACAGATGCGACGGTGCCTTTTTACCAGCCCTGTAATGAAATTTTTCCGGGCGATATAGAAATATGGGATAAACAAAAATGGAGGTATTAAAGGTAATTTATGCAGCTAAAGAGCAAAAGGTGGAGTAAGCAGTTGTTATCGGAACAGTTACCTGTTCCTTCTTAATCATTCGTACTATTTCGATGCCTGCGAGTGCTCGTAAAGCAGATTCAATGCTTTTAAATCCAGACATGTTTTGGGTTCAACATTTGACAAACCAATGGTATTGCTCTACTCTGTTATTGAGATACTTACATCCCCTCATCTTTATTCCGGACCATATTCTTTTGTTGTACGTTTTTATGACTTGCTTATTAGCTCCACTCCTATCAATATTGATGGTTTACCATTTTTATTAATGGCTTTCAATAAAACAGAGGAGCAGCTCTTTTATTTCTCCTTTGAGTAAGTAAGAAATCAACCGTATTGCCTTCTTTCTTTTTGAAAGATCTTTTCCATCAGGGGAGAAAACTTATACACCCATCTTTGTATGGCAGCATGGTCAACTGTTACTCCCCCTGCTAGATAATAGTTCCTCCACATCCCGATAACTTAAGCTAAACCTTAATTCATAATATACTGCGTGCAGATTTATATCTTTTGGGAAACAATAACCTTTGAATATTTGGCAAACTTAAGCTCTTTAGTAATAGTTATAGCAGACGCGACAGAACCTCTGTTGATAATCGTACACTTTTTGTTTTAAACTATCCAGGAAATAATTAATAGTCCTTGCCTCTTCTGAATTGCCTTTTGCACGCCCTCCTTCTTTAGACCATGCTTTCAATGACACATAGCGTTGTGTACTTTGCTCAAATCTTTCTCCGTTAATAGTAATGCGCAAATAAATAGGGGTAAGCCCGTCTTTGGTTTGTTTTGATGTTTTGCTGTAAAAAAGAATACTCAATTTCGTGTCCATCATTGCCTCCTTTCTTTGAGGTTAAAAGTAAATGGTTAGTACATGCCGGTCAAGATGTCCATTTGCTGGACTGCTTACCCAGCCTGCATTTCAGCGCAATTCGGTTACCCAAGAGCTAATAATTTTCGGGTAACCGAATGGAGCACTTTCCGATTGAGTTCTTTTGATACTTTTTGATAAGGGTAGAAAACAAAAAAAGCTCACAACCAATGAGTTTGTGAGCTTTTAATACGATTTGATAGCAATGTTGCGGACCGGACGGGTCTGCCGTTATGAGTTTAAACTTTACAACTGTTTACAAACATTTACGATAAAAGCCTGCCTTTTAATCTTTTGTAACAACTCAGCATTTTTCATCCATCTACCTTTACAAAAAGTAACAACAATTAATTCGACTAAAAATTCGACTAAATATGTTGTTACCACTCAAACCGATTTGTTCAGCAAGTAAAGTTCGCAAAGACGGTACCAGCCTCATATTCCTGCAGTATTGCAAATGCGAAAGTGATAAAACGCTATTGAATACAGATATTGCTATTCCTCCAAAGTATTGGAATAAGAAGTTGTGCAGGATAAATGATGACTTACCTGCAGCTTATGGCAGCGCTGAAAAGCTAAACCTGGAAGTGCACCGGATGTTCCGGTTAGCAGAAGACATCATCCATTTTGCTATACAGTTAAAGGTTGAGGACACAGTCTCATTTGCAAAAAAAACATTCCGCCCCAATCTCAGTGCATCTGAATTGGAAGAAATAGAAAAGAAGCATAAAACGCTAAAGCCTGTACAAAACCTTGATTTCTTTTACCAGATTGATGAATACATCAAATCCAAGGAAAGAAAGGTATCCAAGGAAACCGTTGGAGTATTCAGACAGATGAAGGAACATTTACTGGCATTTGAAGTGTTCAGGAAAAAGCTAATCTCTTTTGAATGTATTGACCTGGAATTTTATGAAAAACTGGTAGACTTTCTTACCCATGAATATGTGCAGAAAAGAAGAAAAGAATTAACTAAAGGTCTTAAGATCAATACCATTGGCAAAACAGTTAAACAATTACGTATTTTCCTAAAGAACCGCTCAAAGAGAAAAGTAATTCTCCCCATTGACTTAGACGGGTTTAAAATTCTGGAAGAAGAGGCAGATGCCATATACCTGACGGAATTGGAGATTCAACACATATATACACTGGACCTTTCTAATCACCAGCATCTTATCAAATACAGAGATTTATTGGTGTTTGGATGCTTAACCGGCTTACGATTTTCAGATTTTTCCGTTATTCGTTCTGAAGATGTAAGAGATAAGAAATTGTACAAGAAGCAGGAGAAATCTGATCATTGGGTCGTAGTTCCGTTAAGGGAGGAAGCATACACCATTTTTGTTCATAATTTCAAAAGAAAGATTCCCAGGATTACTAATCCTGATTTCAATTACTATATCAAAGAAGTTGGAAAGCTGGCTGGTATTGATGAACTAATAACCTTTTCTTACAAAAGAGGTAACAAAGATGTTGTTGAGGTAAAACCAAGATATGAATGGATAACTTCACATACATGCAGAAGATCATTTTGCACTAATGAATTTCTTGCGAGTACTCCCGTTAAGCTAATCATGAAAATCAGCGGACATAAGAAAGAAAGTGACTTCTATCGTTATATCAGGATTTCAGCAGAACAGGCCGCTTTACAAATTGAAAGAATATGGAATGAACGAAGTACTAATAACAATAATGTCAAACCTCAAAATTTTATAAGATTGTTGAACCATTAACTGGAATAAAGCATTGCAGTTCGTTTATTTTCTTAAATGTTTGCTTTAGGTATTTCGTACGAGACTGTAAAATAAACTGTGTCAGGAGTTAAATACTTAACTTCAAAACACAGAAAAAAATGGAAAAGCAAGAAAATCAGTTTGACTACGAGTCAATTAAAAAGCAAGCCCTGGAGCAGTTTC
>NZ_SZQL01000031.1 GCF_005233845.1 Ilyomonas limi | reverse complement strand
GAAACTGCTCCAGGGCTTGCTTTTTAATTGACTCGTAGTCAAACTGATTTTCTTGCTTTTCCATTTTTTTCTGTGTTTTGAAGTTAAGTATTTAACTCCTGACACAGTTTATTTTACAGTCTCCTGAAAACAGTCATTACTACTTCGTTACTAAGAACGCTACAACCCACTGAAATCAATACTTTTCACTTTCCGCATCGTACCCATATAAAATTCACACCTTTGTTTATGTTATTTGATTGTCAATGAGTGAGTTTACTGGAGAATTCACCTTCGTTCCTTTTTTTCCTTCTTTATGTTCTCAGATAAAACATAAAATAATACAAATGATGGTTGTCTATCATTATTAAGCAAGAATTGTTATCATTCAGGTTATTAGTATAGCTTATATTGTATTATTATGATAACTAAGCTATATTGCTATTCTATTCTTTCATTATGTTATACAAGCATGCACAATAGCTCAGTAAATGTTTGTTTAAAAAAGTAAAACAAGCTCAATTAAAAAGATATAGTTAGGGATAAGGAGATACTCAAGCCATTAAATGTAAAAGCATAAAACACATCATATCTTCAAATAGCGTTATTATCTTTCCTCTATACTGATATACAAAGATTTTGCATGTTGGCACGCAAGACAAGCATATAACGAAATTACGGTGGCTTAAAACGCTGAATAGAGGCATTTTATAAGGCAAGAAACTTACAAGCAGTTAAAGTGCAACTTAAAAAGTCCTTTTTGCTTTTACTTTCAGTTTGGGGAAATATATTAATGAAACGGATTATAAAAAAACGTAACCTTTCAACAACCCTTCCGTTAATAGTATACGGAAAAGTCAGTTTCATCACATATTTAGGTCTGTTTGTCCCATTACTTACATATTATCTCCGATGTATGTTAACCTTGCTTTTAAATAAAATATATGAAAGTAAAATGGCGGCAGCATGAAATGATTCTTGCTGCGGCAATATTCATAATGATTTGTGGCGGCTATGTTTGGAACATGATGCACCTTTCGCCGGAAACCGTTAATACGCATTATGCTAATGTGTTTAAAGAAAGACATGTGCCATTCAGCTTATATCGGAATGTGATTTTTCCTGATGCCATTATAATTGTTGCTATTTACACTGCATATTTCATTCTAAATCTTTTTACTATACCACGTCTATTATTTCCACCAAAATTTGAAGCGGGTACTTCAAAGATTTCAGTAAGCTTTTCGAAGATAAAAGTAAAAGGACTTGCAAAAAATCTAATTAAAAATTATTTATGGCTTTTTATACAGTTGGTGTTGATCATTTTCGTATTAGGCGTTGTATTTGATGTTGCTACATACCTCAGGCAAGAATGGCAATTTCATTATCCAGGCTTTTCTATTTTTTTCAATCCTGATAATCAAAACTCGCAGTTAAGTTTAGCAGCCGGTTTTTTTGCAGCTATAATGCTGATTGTTGTGTATAGTTTGTATGTTTTATTGAGAGAGTGTATTATCTATTTTATTCAGGTATCAAAGCAACATGCATACAATACACTTATCTGTAATAAAGTAACTGGTTTCACACTTCAGTTTGTTTGCATACCTGTTTTTCTTACATCGTTCAACATTATTCATGAAGCAAATTTCTATCTCGGCTACCTGCTGGTGATTCCTGCCATATTTGCAATGTTTATCAGCAATGTGTATTGGTTGTTCCCCAAAAAAGGCGACGCAAATTTCTTCAGCAGAAAAATAATCATTCCTTTATTAAGTACATCGTTCGTGTATGCTATTCCGCTGGTCGTTTTTGTGCATGAAGAAATGCTGATTGCATTTATATACAGCTGGGCTTTGCAATTGTTTGTTGTTACACCCCTTACCTGGTGGTATTATAAGACGTACGAAGACAAAATTTTGCAACTACGCATTGTAGAAAAACAACTGGTAAAGTCAAAGGCTGATATACAGTTCCTCCGTTCACAGATTAACCCGCATTTCTTATTTAATGTATTGAATACTTTATACGGAGCGGCTTTGCAGGAAAACGCTTCTGTTACTGCAGAAGGTATTCAAAAGCTGGGTGATATGATGCGCTTTATGTTGCATGAAAACAACATGGACTTTATTGACATGCATAAAGAAGTTAATTATCTGTGCGATTATATTGCTTTGCAAAGATTACGCACACAATCATCGGCAGACATTATCATTGAAGACAATATCAGCGATGCAGACTGCAATCACAAAATAGCGCCGATGTTGCTGATTCCTTTTGTGGAGAACGCTTTTAAACATGGCATCAGTTTGAAAGAAAAATCATGGATAAAAATTAAACTTGAATGTACGGCAACTGATATTGCTTTTGAAGTACGCAACAGCATGCATGAAAAAAATAATAACGATCCAGAAAAAGAAAGATCAGGAATAGGGTTTAAAAATGTACTGGAAAGATTGAAGCTTATCTATCCAGGCAGGTTTCAAATTTCTGTAAATGGCGATGGAAAAGAATTTTATGTACAGCTATCTATTCAGCCATAAAAAGTCAACACCCATTTTAAAATTAAATAAATCGATATGAAAAATTTACTTCTTTTAATAAAAACCACAACAATTTGTTTCATCATTAATCTCATCAGTATTGCACCATCGTATGCGCAAAAAGATCTGAAATCGCTTGAGGGTTTTTACCAGTTCAGCGAAAACAAAGATGCATTTCTTCAAATAAAAGCAAAGGGAGACAGTCTTGTTCTAAAACAGCTCTGGGATAGACAGGAATTTTCTTTCGGGCAAACTTCACCTCTTGAATTTTATTGTAAGGCCAGATCATTTCCATTAAAGTTTACAGATTCTGCAGGGCGTATTACGCGTGTGTTAGCATTTAATAAAGATACCTGGAATAAGGTAGCACATTATGTTTCGCCGGCTTCAAAAGAGATTCAGTTAACACCCCAGCAGTTAAAAACATTTGAAGGAACATATAAAATGAATGGTGGTGATGCAGATGATATTTTACTAATCACATCAAAAGAAAACCGGTTGGTTCTTAACCAGCTTTGGGATGGACAGGAAATTACGTTCCTTGCACAATCACCGTTGGATTTTTATTGCCCGGAAAGATTATTTCCACTAAGATTTACTAAAGACCAAAACGGTGTTGTAACGCAGGTTTTGGCTTTTCATAAAGATGTCTGGATCAAACAAAAAAATAATAACACCAACCATTAAACATGTAGTTAATTCTGTCCAGCACCTGGTAAGTTTTATAGTTCACATCAATCTCAAATTATGCAAATGAAAAAATTATTGGCAGGGGCATTGTTATTAATATATACTCAGCTTTTGCATGCACAAGATTCAACCACGCAAAAATTAGATGCATTGATTACCGTTTATGCAAATCTTGGCCGGTTTAATGGCTCTGCGCTAGTTGCAGCACACGGTAAAATCTTATTACAAAAAGGTTACGGATTAAAAAACGCTGATAGCAAAAGCATGAATGATGCAAATACTGTTTTTCAAATTGCATCTATTACAAAAACGTTTACATCAACAGTTGTTTTGAAGTTGGTGGAAGAACATAAATTATCGCTGGATGACAAATTAAGCAAATTTTACAGCGGTTTTCCGAACGGAGACACCATAACAATCCAGGAGCTGCTTTCACATACATCCGGTCTGCATAATTTTACTGAAGAAGATACAACGATCAACGAAACCGATGAACAAAGAATGATACCTTATCTTAAAACATTAAAACCGGATTTTGCGCCCGGCACCAACTGGAGTTACAGCAATTCAGGTTATGTTGTGCTTGGATACATCATTCAAAAGGTGAGTGGCATGAGTTACTGGCAGGCTGTACGAAAATATATTTTTGAACCTTTACACATGAACAACAGCGGTTTCGATTTTACACATCTTAAAAGTGCAGACAAAGCCATTGGCTATGATGTGCTGAATGATTCAGTGCAGCAACAATCGACCATTACAGATTCAACTGTTCCGTTTGGTGCAGGCGCCATTTATTCAACGGTAACGGATATGTATAATTGGAATGAAGGTTTGAAATCATACAAAATTGTACATGAAGGTCTGATGCAACAGGCATACACACCATGCGCGTTGCATAATTACGGTTTTGGGTGGCAAATTGATTCAATCTATGGCAGGAAGATGTTATCTCACAGTGGCGCTATCTCCGGCTTCGGCAGCAATTTTGCGCGTATTCCCGGTGATGATGTGTGCATCGTATTATTAAGCAACATAAGCGGTTCTGCGGGTTCTACGTTCAATGTGACCCATTTAACAGATAAACTGCTTGCCATACTTTACCATAAGGCTTATACCATACCAAAGAAAAAAACGCCGGTTGCAGTTAATAAAGATGTGCTGAAGAATTATACCGGCACTTATACAATTGATGAAATGAATTTAAGGATTGATGTGACCGTAGGTGATGATATTTTAATTGCTCAACCTTACCGCGATGGACATCCCGGACCAACATCGTTTTTGCATCCTTTAAACAATACACAGTTTTATGATGAGCGCGATGACGATCTTGAAGTTACTTTGGATGTTGATGCGACAGGAAAACCAAATGGTATGAAAATTCTGCAGGCAGGAATAACACGATATGCTAAAAAAATAAAATAATGCTTGCGGCAATTGCAATAGATGATGAACCGATTGCGCTGGAGGTAATAAAAAATCTTTCAGCGAAAATTCCTTTTATCGATTTGAAGGCAACATTCATGAATGCTTTTGAAGCGATAGATTTTTTGCAGCAGGAAAAAATTGATTTGCTGTTTCTTGACATAAAAATGCCTGATATTTCAGGAATAGATTTTTTAAAGTCGATACCGAATGCACCCATGGTAATTTTTACAACAGCATACAGTGAACATGCTGTGCAAAGCTTCGAATTGGATGCCACCGATTATTTATTAAAACCTTTTTCGCAGGCAAGATTTTTAAAAGCATGTAATAAAGCTTATGAACAATTCAACTTAAAAAACAAAGGCAACGCTTCAGATATAAATCATATTTACATTAAAACAGGTACAAACCAGGTTCGCATTGAACTGGAAGATATTTTGTACGCTGAAAGCAAAGGCAATTACATGCAATTTGTATTATCACAAACAAAAATTACTTCACGGCTTACTATGAATGAAGCAGAAGCATTGCTGCCAACTGCTCAATTTGTACGCATTCATCGTTCTTATATCGTTGCTAAAAAGCACATTTCCAAAATCAATAAAACATCTATTTGGATTAAGAATACAGAATTACCAATTGGCGCCGGTTATGTAAGTAATGTACAAAAGATTATTTAAGCCTTAATTGCATATTACAATTGTTCCAAAGCTTTCTGTACAATAATTGTTCGCTATCCTACACTCTTCAAGAACTGTTTCTTTTAAAACCCTTATTCATAAAGCATTTAAGTATGAACATGTGCATTGAAACCAGATTTAGCCCGAAGGAGAATGGTGTCTATAAATCATTTAAAAACCGAATCTGTATAAGTCTCTATATCAATCAAAACAATAGTAACAAACCGGTTGAAGAGTTTGAGAACGGAGTAGTCAAGAATTTAGGGTATAATGTCAAGGATAATGGGTGAGGCACTTTTAATTACTATTCCACTACTAAAAAAGCTACCATCTACTAAAATCAATGCTTTTCACTTTCTGTATCGGAAAGTAGCCAACCCACTGTTTCGGCGCTATTTGCGGGGTTTACATTCTTTTACAGCCGATTATTCTTGCCCTTCTTTGCCTTTATTAGCCATATTGTTGTGACGAATCCGGTTACCAATTTTATTCGTAACTGAATTTGCAAAATTGAAATAAATGTACCTTAACAGAACCGTTTATATCAGCTTTCAATTATCTTGCTTTACACTATGAATAAAATTGGATTTAATGTGTTGGTCTGGTCAGCGAACATGTCAGACGAATTGAAACCTGTAGTTGATAGGTTGAAAACAATCGGATACGATGGCGTAGAATTTTTGCTTGGCTCACCTGATGATACTGCTTATAAATCCATAGGCAATTTTACTAAAGATATTGGATTAGAGGTAACTACGGTTTTTGTAGTAGGTAAAGAACAAAACCCTGCAAGCGACTTAGCTGCCATAAGGGCTAAAGCGCTGGACCGGATTAAGTGGGGCATAGACAGAGCACATGATTTAAACGCTAAAATAATGTGTGGACCTTTCCATTCGGCTCATGCAATTTTTGCAAAGCGTGCACCTACTTATGACGAATATCAGTGGAGTGCCGAAGTATTACGTTCTGCAGGCGACTATGCAGCGACAGCAGGAATCACACTTGCATTAGAAGCCATTAACCGTTTTGAATGTTATTTGTGCAATACAATGGAACAATTGACCCAATTGGTGAAGGCAGCTGATCATCCCAATGTAAAAGCAATGTTTGATACCCATCATGGTAACATAGAAGAAAAGAATTTCAACGATGCAATTGCTACCATTGCTCCTTTGCTTGCCCACGTTCACATTAGTGAAAACGACCGGGGCACGCCTGGTGATGGCCAGGTACGTTTTGATGAAGCGTTTATGAACTTAGCTAAAATAAAATATAAAGGATGGCTAACCATTGAAGCTTTCTCCCGCAATGATCCAGATTTTGCTAATTCTATTGGTGTATGGCGTGAATATTCAAAACCGTGGGATATTGCCGAAAAGGGACTGAAATTTATTAAATACATGAGCAATAAGCACGGGTTATGATTTATGTGTGGAGATATAAATGAACAATCTGCACAAAACCAAAAGATCATAATACAAAATACTTTCCTCAAAATTTATAATGTAAAGTATCCAGGATACAACAGGTAACATTTTTGCTGATTTACCGCAACCAGGTCATGCTACTATGCTATGCTATTTAAATTACTGCATTAAATATTAAGCGAATTTTTACAATCACTATTCCGTTACTAAAACTGCTACAATACACTACAATCAATACTTCTCACTTTGTATCGGAAAGTAAGTTTCTTTCATTTGTTCCAGAAACAGAGGTTGCTGGATGAAATAAAACCTTTTGTGAGTAAAGATGAGTACCTTCAATAACTGAAAGTATTTGTAGCACATGGCATCCAGGATGGTACCTTACTATTTCTCATGCAAGAGAAGCAAAGGCATCCTTACAAATACCGGGTGTTCAGTTGAGCTACAATGAATATCAGATCAACAGTATAGTATGATCATAGTAACACCGGAATACAATAATGGCTGCCCGGCCAGCTTACAAAATGCTATGGATTTTCTATGTACTGAATTGGAAACGAAAAACAGTAGCAATTACCGCTGTTTCTAGTGGTAGTTGCGACTGAGCCCAGGTAAATACCGTCCTCGCTTTTTCTTTATGGAAAATAAGTGTGTTGTTAGTTCCTGCTGTGTATTTAGTGCCAACTGTGCAGGGCGCGTACGATGAGCAGGGAAACCCCACTGATAAAGAAGCTACCGCAAAACGAGCTGCTTATTTCGTTAATGAGTTGATGTGGTGTATGAATATTGCAAGCAACACATAATAAACACATATTCAATCTCATCTATGCTATACAGAAAATCTACATGCGATAGATAATTTGTATTGCTATACCATAATCTTTTAAAATATACATTCAAATGAAAAATTTAGAAAACAAAGTTGTCATCATCACAGGCGCAGCAATGGGGCTTGGTTTGGCAGCAGCAAAAGAACTTGCTTCAAAAGGAGCAAACCTCACATTGGTGGATTATAATGAAAAGAGTTTGGAAGAAGCGAGAAACGAAATCAGTAAACAGTTTCCAAATGTAAAAATAGTAACTGTTGTAGCAGATGTTTCCAAAGAAGATGCGGTAAAAAATTATGTAGATGAAACCGTAAAGGCTTTTGGACGTATTGATGGGTTATACAACAATGCAGGCATTGAAGGAAAACAAGCTGCAATAACAGCGTATGATGTAAACATTTTCAAAAAAGTAATAGACATTAATCTTATGGGCGTTTACTATGGGATGCGGTATGTTATTCCCGTTATGCAAAAACAAAAGTTCGGAAGGATAGTAAATGTTGCTTCTGTAGGCGGTATTCGTGGGGTGCTTAACCAAATTCCCTATGTCGCAAGCAAGCATGCTGTTTCGGGCATGACAAAAAATGCTGCCCTCGAATATGGCAGAGACGGAATTAACACCAATGCTATTGCTCCGGGTGCAATTCTAACACCTATGGTTGCAGAAGCATTCAGGCAAGTAAATCCTGCCGACCCAAAAGCTGCCGAAACAGAATATGCTCAGGCAAACCCTACCAAACGTTTAGGATTGCCTGAGGAAGTAGCCAAAGTGGTAGCCTTTCTTTTAAGTGATGATGCGTCATATATCAATGGACAAACGATTGCAATAGACGGTGGTCAATCCAACAGCTATGGCAATGTTTAATCGCAGCGTGCCCAGGTAAATCAGCATATATTCCGGACTTGCATGGCTCAAATGGTTTATCAACGGATTGAAAACCAGTAATGCTGTGCTTTAAACTGATAGAAACTGAAAGTGAAATATGAATAAACTAATTCAAGTATTAGCTAAAAGCCAATCGGCATTTGTGCATCTTACAAGAATTGCCATCTTTATTGTGATGGCATGGATTGGCGGTTTAAAAGCATTTCAATATGAAGCAGATGGCATTGTTCCTTTTGTAGCAAACAGCCCGCTAATGAGTTTTTTTTATACAAAAAAAGCACCTGAATACAACAATTATAAAAATCCGGAAGGCAAAACCGTTCAAAAAAATATTGACTGGCATAAGGAAAACGGTACTTATTTGTTTTCTTATGGTTTAGGGACAGTGATCGTACTTATTGGATTATCAACTTTATTAGGGATTTGGTACTCAAAAATCGGGCTGGTCGGTGGTCTGCTGACTTTTATAATGTCGCTGGTCACGCTATCGTTTTTATTCACAACTCCGGAAGTTTATGTGCTCAATCTCGATGGTGATTTTCCAACGCCGCAGTATGGATTTCCTTATTTATCAGGAGCCGGAAGATTAGTTATTAAGGGTGTTATAATGATGGGAGCCGGACTAATTTGTGCCTCGGATAATGCAAAACGATTGATAAAAAGTAAAGCATTAAAATAACGCCGGATTTAGCATGAGAGTCTTAAAATGGTTTTATCACATTCACGTTAAAAATAACTATTATGATGCCTGGCTGGAATGAATACTAAAACAAATTACCGTTGGCAATGCACAAATCGGCAGGAGTAATCACGAGATACTGAAAAGGATACGGGCACTGAGCAATGCAGGAGCAGTAAATGCCGGAGCTGCGCTGCTATTGCAGTAGAAACAGCAGACATAATTTTAGTAAACGGCCATCTGAAAGACGTGGTTCAAATGGTTAACTTTGAAAGAAAGACCTGCCATAAAATAATACAAAACCTTGCCTGGACTGTTGGTTATAATGTTATTGCTATTCCATTGACAGCGGGTATGTTGTGTGCTTACTTCATGCTTAGCCCGCAATGGGTATAGTATTAATGAGTTTAAGTACGGTGATAGTAGCGATCACTACAAAATTTTTAAAATTAAAATAAGCAAACTTTTATGTACAACTACGATACACTTTCTCAAGCGACAAATACCTTAAAACAAAGAGGGTACACCGAAAATTTAAACCTGAAACCTTTTTGTATTGAATGCCCATCATTGGCTCTGCAGCTTTACCCTGAAGATTTTACCATTGATGAATATTACCGTTTTGAAGGGAACAGCGACCCGGCAGATAATAGTATTGTTTACGCTATTTCAGCAAACGACAATAGTATAAAAGGTGTGCTTGTAGATGCCTACGGCGTATATGCTGAGAATATTACGCCAGAGATGGCTGAAAAGCTAAAAATTGAAAGATGAATTACCGAATTTAGTTCAGGCCGTGAATATGTGAAGTCTCATCAATAGCGGAAAAGTGAATATTATATAGTTCATTTATGATATTTAAAGACAGGCGAGACAATTTTGGTTTTTTTAATACCACCTGCTATTTTCAGGGATGATCCCGACGCCTGTTGCAGGTATGTTGAGGTTACTTCCGGTTGGATCGGAATAAGATGTCAGGGTTCTAAATATCTCTTGTAAAGCGTTTTTCCACTTAAAGAAGCATGTGATTGCATATGACTATAAAAATGCTGCCGCAGACTTGCTCGTTGAATAATTTCCTTAATAAGCTTAAGTAAGGTATAAAAATGCAGCGAGTGTCCTGAAACTTCACAGTTAAGCAGCAGTGAACACGCCTGCAAGACTTACATTCTTAGCCAATGCAAAACCAATCAGGGTATTCTCTTTCTTATGAAACCAGGATAGCTGGTAACTCCTTGCTTCTGTTTTGTCTTCCAGGTTGCCTCAGCAATGCGGCAAACCACAGTATGTTAATACTTCTACTTTGTAAAACTTTATCCTTGCGGGCTTCCTTTTATAGTGAACACCAATAACAGACTGATAATCATACTCCAATCCCATTGCTCATTTTTCCGGAAAATCGGCTATGCAAAAAGCCCGGAAACAACAGGGTCGCAGGTATTCTAAGTAGGTAAAAAAATTATAATTTTTTGCGATCAGTATTCAATATATAACCTATTTTAGGTGTTACAAAATTTAACTAATATTTAAAAAACCATCAAAATGCGTAAGATTATTTATTCTGTAAGCACCGCCATTATTGTTGTTGTTGCAATTACAATCGGCTGCCAAAAATCGGCAAATAACTCAGTAAACAATCCAACTAATGAAGACGTTACCGGCAGTCCTTTAACAGCCAGTGAACAAAGTCTCGTAAAATCAGCAGGTTTTGATCAAACCTGGGCTGAACGGAGACCAGATGGTAATTATCTTATTGAGGGAGATATCCTTTTAACCAAAGCACAACTGCAGTCTATGGCGGGTGTTGCTCCTACAAACAATTTTATTATTGCCAATGAGGAACACTATCGTACAACTGAATTGGTAAATACGAATGGCGGCGTAAGAACAATCACGGTGAGTTTAGGCTCTGGATTCCCAAGTTATTATTCCACCGGTCTTGACATGGCATTAGCTCATTATAACAACTTAAATCTAAACGTCAAATTTAAAAGGGTAAGCAGCGGCGCAGAAATTGCAATCACGGGTTCTAACCTTGGCAGATCGTTCGGTGGTTGTATTTTGGGTCAGTCGGCTGGCTTCCCTACTAACGGAAATCCTGCTCCCGGCTTTAAGCTTAGTACGTCTAAGTGTGCAACAAGCTATATCAACACTGCAGCTAAGGCAGATGAAGTAATGGCGCATGAATTAGGTCACACTATTGGTTTCCGTCATACGGATTATATGAACAGAATTAGCTGTGGCTCAAACAGCAATGAAGGCGACGGAGGTGTTGGTGCTATACACATTGATGGCACTATTGGAACCGTAACTTCGGGCAATTACAATTCCTGGATGATGGCCTGCACCAACGGCGATAATTCTTTCAGCGCTGAAGATAATTATGCTTTGGGTGTTGTTTATTAAAAATACTGTTTACAAAAATCCCTTTCCTTTTACAGGGAAGGGATTTTTTATTGTTACCACCTGCAACGCTTTTCTTCCTGTTTTGCAATTTTGCGTCTTACATTTATTGCGGTACACATGAGTAAACACCACATACGCTATTATATAATCCTGCTTTGTTTTTTAATAATGCAATCGAATACCGATGCACAGGTAAATACAAAAGCATACCGCGACAGCATCTTTAATAAATACGCAGCAAACCCGGTTTACCAGTTTAAAGAGGGACAACCGTACTATGTCGTCGCATGGGATTCTACCATTCCACAAAATATTAACATCGTACGGCAGTTGGGTGAAAGAGTATCCATAGTAGCATTGACGAGCCAGCAGGCATTTTACTCATTACAGCAAGTGCGCATTGCCAAAGCGGGCGATTGGTGGAAATTTTCACCATCGGCAGCATTGCTCCTAAAAAATACCTGCAAAGAACAAACATTTATTATTTCTTCTTACAATACAGATACCTTATTTAACCTGCTGCAAACGCTGAAAAGCGATTTAAAGATCATCTCGGTTAACCGTCCGTCTCATTCTATCGTTGTTAAAGCAACTGGAAATTTTATACAAAAAAAGTTGCTCCCGCTAAAGGAAGTACTATTCATTGATGTGCGGGCGGAGCCACATACGGAGATCAGCGTTATTGGATACGACCGCAGTTTTGATGGACTCAACGCAGTAGATTACTCCATTCCCGGTGCTGATGGGAAAAATATAGTGACCGGGGTGAAGGAACAAAAAATAGATGAAAGCGATCTTGACCTGTATAAACGGGTGCTTCCCTCTCCCATTTCCTCCGCCAACATAACAAATCATGCAACTGTTATTGCTACGCTTATTGGCGGGGCCGGCAACCGGTTTTATGATGGCAGGGGCATTGCCTATGCCTGTCATTTTTTTTCCAGCAGCTTTGAAAATCTTTTTGCAGATGATGCGGCTATATTAAATGCAAACGGAGTAACGCTGCAAAACCATTCATACGGAACCATTATCCAGCAATTTTACGGCGCTGAGGCGGTAAGCTATGACGCAGACGCATGGCAAAACAAAAATTTTGTGCATGTTTTTTCAGCGGGTAATGAGGGTACCTCCATTGCTGTGGATGGTCCCTATGTAAATATTCCCGGCTTTGCAAACCTTACCGGCAATTTTAAAACGGCAAAGAATGTTATTACTGTTGGAGCTATGGATAATAAAGGAAATATTCCCGCACAAAGTTCAGCCGGCCCACTGTACGATGGCCGGCTTGCACCTCAGTTGATAGCCCTTGGACCAGGCGGCACTTCCGATGCTGCTGCTATTGTGAGTGGTACTGTAGCTGTGATGCAACAGGTATATGCAGATAGTAACGCACACGCCATTCCGGCTGCATCGCTCATAAAAGCTGTTCTGTACAATACGGCTGAAGATGTTTATAATACAGGTATTGATTATAAAACCGGTTACGGTTTGCTGAATAGTTATGCAGCTATCCGTTCCATTCAGCAAAAAGAATACAATAGCGGATTTGTAGCAAACGATCAGTATTGGACAAAAAACATAATTGTTCCTGCCAATGCAGCACAACTAAAAATAACCCTTGCATGGACCGACAGTGCTGCAACATTAAACAACAATAAAGCGCTCATTAATGATCTGGACCTCGAGGTACAGGAACTTAATACCAGGGCCATCTATAAGCCCTGGGTGCTAAATACATCGGCAAATGCTAACTCCTTATCTGCACCACCCACAAGGAGAAGAGATTCATTGAATACCTCAGAGCAAGTGAGCATACCATTACCGGCAGCAGGAACTTACCAGGTAAAAGTTATTGGCTCTTCTGTAAGTACGCCCGTATTGCCTTTTCATATAGCCTATCATGTTGATACGCTTAATACGTTTGTCTTCACCAGTCCCCAACATGCATCCGATGTAAACAGGGAGGAAGATCCCTATGTCTTTATCAAATGGAAAACGTTTGTAGCAGATAGCAATCAAACAGGCAATTTATACATCAGTTATAATGGGGGAACAAGCTGGCAACTGCTGCAACAATCGCTGAAACTATATACTAATCAATACCAATGGCTGATAAAAGATACCAATAGCAGGGCTGTATTAAAAATGGAAACATCCTTTGGCAATTTTCTTTCAAAGGAGTTTATTATAAGTCAAGAACTCAGACCATCGGTTGATTTCTTTTGTGCTGATTCTTTCCGGCTTTCATGGAATAAATATGTTTATGCTGATGCATATAAGATTTACACTTTAACAGACAGTCCTTATTTAAAAGATATCCTAACTGTAAGCGACACATTCGTTGTAATAAAACGGTCGCTTCATCCAGAACTGGTGTATGCAGTAGAACCGGTATTGAGTAACAAACTTCCTGCTGCACGAAGTATTGCGCTTAATGTTGCGGCGCAGGGAGTACAATGCTTTTATAAAACGTTTTATTATAATCTGCTTGGCGGCAACAATCTGGAACTGGTGCTGGAATTAGGTGCTCCGGATTATATTGACAGTGTATTCTTTGAGCAGGTAACAGCAAACGGTGAACCGTTGCAAACGTACAGTGGAACAAAAGTAAACAGCAGCAGTATCTATAAACGGTTGATAAGTAGTACACCAACGGGTACCAGCTATTGGAAGGCAAGTATAAAACTGAAAAACGGTGCTGTACTCTACACCGAAATTATTTCAGTGCTCACATCAGGCAAAAAGTATATTTTCTTTTATCCTAATCCCGTTTTAAGATATGGCTCGTTGAAGTATATGTTGCAGCAAGACTTACCATCCGACAGCAAGCTGCAGCTATTTGATATTACTGGTCGTCTTTTGAAGAATTACGAAGAAATGCCTAACAACATTGACTTGCAGACTTTTGCTCCTGGCGTGTTTATTTATAAATTATTCAGCAGTGATAATCATCTGCTGGAAACAGGAAAACTGGTGGTGCAGTAATTGCCGTAAAGATCATTACTTTATTTTCCCCCTGGCGCAATACTGTTTTATAAAATATAAAGACTAAATCTTGTACTGCCTTTTTATTTGGAATGTAGTTTATGGAGATGTTTTATTACTGAAAATTCCTTTTAAGAAAACATCAATTAACCAAATAAGTATAGCAGGATAAAACATTCATTTTTTGAAGTATTTGGAATTAAGACAGGAAAGCCAGTGTGTATTTGAGATATTTAAAACCACAACTACCTAGGCTACGAAAGAGTAATATATTTGAGTGATGATTTTAGTTTAACTAAAACTTCATATGTTCAACTGCTGGCTGTAATATTTTGATAAACCTTACACTACAATCATAACTTGACAGAACAAAATAAGAGTATCAGACGCAATAGCAAGTCAATTATAGTAATTTCAATCGTATTGCTATTATTTATACTTTTTCGTCTTCTACTACATTATGGAGAGTTTGGATTTTTTGAGTTCATTGTATTTGAACTTATTCCCAAGTGGTTGCTTTTTATTTTGCCAGTAGCTTTTCTTGCTTCTCGTATAGCAAAGAAGCGCCCCTTAATGCCTACTCTCTTTGACTTTCTATTGACTCTAACAGGTTTTTACGTGCTCTACTATGTTTTGACTCCTGCTAAGCTTGACAGGATAGACTGGAATACAAACTATAAAAAAAGACAGAAAATCGTTTCTCTTGCAAAGCAGAATAAACTCAATAACATAGGTGGATATCTGTATGCTATTCCAGACAGTTTAGCACTTTCGCCTTCCTGTAAGGGCAAAATGATTTCTATAGAAAAGCAAAAGGACACGCTCATTACAATCACATTCTATACCGACAGAGGGTTAATTGACCACTATTCTGGTTTTGTTTATACCAACGACCCTACTGACATGGAGAACTTTGAAGAAAGGCTGAAAGAAGGCGGAAATGATACTAAAATGGAAAAGAACTGGTACTTTATTCACGAATAAATTATATCCAACAAAGGATTTTCTGCTATACCTGCTGACACTTCGCAGCTTAAACTTGAATCCTTTTTTCTTCTTTTGTTCCGCCTGACTTCTCTCTATTGAATAGCAGTTTGTATCTTCACCTTCCCATTGCTCATCGACTTTTACCGAGGCTAAACGAACACAAAACCGGCACATAGGCAACTGCCGTTAACGGCTAATAGCAGTTGCAGCCAACTTGCTGTTAACGGTTATACTCTCCATCAGTAACCTTTTACATCCAATCCACCACTTTGCCATTCATGTTTTCCTGAATGGCAATATGGGTCATCGCTGTCGTTGGTGTAGCACCGTGCCAATGTTTCTCATCGGGTTCAAACCAAACCACATCACCCGGATGAATTTCTTCAATGGAACCACCTTCGCGTTGAACCAAACCGCAGCCGGCTGTAACGATCAGTGTTTGACCAAGTGGATGTGTGTGCCAGGCTGTTCTTGCGCCGGGTTCAAATGTAACAGCTGATGCTGCTCCGCGCCTGGCGTCATTTGCCTGAAACAATGGGTCAATTCTAACTACGCCGGTAAACCAATCTTCCTGTCCTTTAACAGAAGGTTGCGAGCCAATTCTCGTAATTACCATACCTAATTATTTTTTGCTTGCTCAGCATGTTTATTTTTTAAAGATGCCATATCAATAACAAAGCGGTATTTCACATCGCCTTTTAACAGGCGTTCATACGCTTCGTTGATTTGCTGAATGTTGATCATCTCTATGTCTGAAACAATATTATGTTTGCCACAAAAGTCAAGCATTTCCTGTGTTTCGGCAATGCCACCAATCATTGAACCGGCAAAGCTTCTCCGGTAGGGAATAAGACTGAATGCTGCTACCGGCAGCGGATGCTCCGGTGCGCCTACCAATGCCAGTGAACCATCTACCCTTAACAGGTTTAGATAAGCGTTAATATCATGCTGTGCCGAAACGGCATCCAAAACAAAATGAAGTTTACCGGCATAGCGGTTCATTTGTTCTTCATCTTTTGATAGCACTACATCATCAGCTCCAAGGCGTTTGGCATCTTCAACTTTTGAAGGCGAAGTTGTAAATACAATCACTTCTGCACCCATAGCTTTAGCCAATTTAACTGCCATGTGTCCCAACCCTCCAATACCAACAACACCCACTTTTTTACCGGGACCGACATTCCAATGTTTAAGTGGTGAATACGTGGTGATGCCTGCACACAGCAAAGGGGCAGTAGCTGCCAAATCAAGATTTTCTGGCACCCGTAAAACAAAGGCTTCATCCACCACAATGCTTTCTGAATAGCCACCATAGGTTTGCGTGCCTAAATGTTTATCAGGTGAGTTATACGTTCCGGTATTTCCTTCTTCGCAATATTGCTCCAAACCCTCCTTGCAGTAATCGCACTGACGGCAGCTATCTACCATGCAGCCTACAGCAGCCAAATCGCCTGCTTTAAACTTTGTAACATGATTCCCAACACTAACAACTTTACCTACAATTTCATGCCCCGGCACACAGGGGTAGGTTGTACTATGCCATTCATTTCTTGCTGTGTGGAGATCGGAATGACAAACACCGCAATAGAGTATTTCAATTTCAACATCATGCGGTGTTGGTTTTCTTCTTTGAATGTTTAATTGATTTAAAGGTGCTGTTGCCGCTTCTGTACCGAATGCTTTTACTTTCTTTGCATTAACGGCTTTTACTCCTTCTGCTGTTGCTTTTACTGCTTCCATATTTGATAAAGTTTTTGTTGATCAGTTAAAATGTTTTATCGGTTTCTAATTCTTAGAAATATAATTGCATCAATAACCGTACGATATGCTATTGTTGTGTTCAGCTATTTTAAAATTTGGGTGAAAAATGTGGTCAATTTATCAAACGGGATTACATCGGTTCTGTCGTACAAATCAACATGGACTGCATTTGCATTTGGTGATATTTGTATTATTTCTTCTGTTTTCTTTGATTGTATCTTCTGTTTTGTTTGTGCCTGAGTCTGCGCTGTCAGCAAAAGGAAGAGACTTGCCACCACTGCTATGTTTTTCATTTGCCTAAGAGCTTCTTATCAACTAATTATTTTTATAATTTTTGCAGGAACACCTCCAACAATTGCATTATCCGGAACATCCTTCGAAACAACTGCACCAGCAGCAACAACCGCATTTTCACCAACCGTTACACCGGGGAGTATGGTTGCATTTGCCCCAATCCATGCGTTCTTTTTTATGTGAATAGGTCCTGGCACAAGGGATTGCCTGTTTTCAGGCGATAAGGGATGCCCTTCTGATAGCAGGCTTACTTTTGGAGCTATCAGTACATTATCCTCTATGGTAATGCCACCCAAATCCAGAAAAGTACAGTCAAAATTGATGAATACATTTTTACCGATTTTGGTGTGCCTTCCGTAGTTGATATATAGTGGTGTAAATACAGCCGTACTTTCATCAATTTCGGTAGCGGTAATCCGGCTTAATAAACTCCTTATTTCGGCAGGGTCTGAGGAGTTATTCATCTGAACGAGTAATTTCTTCGTAGCATAAGAAGCCTCGCGCATTTTATAAGATTGCGGGTCGTTTGGCGGTATAGTCTCGCCATTTCTCAATCGTTTAAAAACATCTCTATTATGCCGATTGGAGCAGATTTCTTTTTCAGGCTTGTCCATAATCATTGAGTTTTAAAACACCCCGCAAAGGTAGTTCTATCATTACCCTTACCGGTAAAGATTATCAAACCAATAATTAAGAATTTCAAACTTCCATTTCTCTTAGAGACTTTGGGTTTGTCCCCGTCATTCGCTTGAAGTAATTATTAAAATAGGTAGGATATTCAAAGCCAAGTGCAAAGGCAATGTCAGAAATGTTCCAACATGTATGTTGCAGAAGTGCTTTTGCCTCACTAATAATGCGTTCGCTAATGTGGGCAGTTGTGGGTTTGCCGGTTACCTCCTTTACGGCACGGTTCAGGTAATTAACGTGTACATTCAGACTTCTTGCATAATCCTGCGCAGCTTTTAACTGAAGCGGACGATTGGTGTTTTCAATAGGAAATTGCCTTTCCAAAAGCTCCAGAAATACGGAAGTAATTCGCGATGCAGCATTTTTGTGTTGGTCATAGTTTTCTGAAGGTTGCAATTTCAGCGCCTCGTGAATAATCAGATTGATGTAATTGCGTATGAGGTCGTCTTTATAAGCATAATCCGTCTGTTGCTCATCAATCATCTTTTTGAAAATAGTACTTAAAAATTCCCTTTGTTTGTCCGGTATTTTCAGAATGGGTGTGCCGCCGATCTTAAATAAAGGAGACTGCTGCAGGCTTTCGGAGCGGTCGGATAGCTTTAAGAAGTTTTCCGAAAAGAGGCAAGTGTAGCCTACGTAACTCGTAGAAATTGTCTCCCAGGAATAAGGAATGTGGGGATTGCCAAAAAATAAAACAGTGCCGTCGGTTTCAAAACTCCGGTCAGCATAATGAATAATGCTCTTGCCTGTAGTAAGACAAATCTTGTAAAAGTCCTTCCTGCTGTATATACGTGTTACATTGCTGTCACTTTCTATTTCGAACACGTTGAAGCCCTTCAGCTTTAATTCATTATTGAACGCCGAAAATGCGCGCACCTTCTCTTTTTGCATCAGACAAAGTTAAGAAAATCAAAACATACCACTTTTTAAAAACAAATAGATTTTGATTCGTATAGCTTTAGAACAGATATAATGTAGGTGCAGGTTGAACCGGATACACCGCTAACATTGGTGCCACAAAAGCAGAGCTGAAGATTATAAACATGTTGTTCCATACCACCAGTTTGATCATGTAATCTAAATTTTGAAGGCTGGTCATCACCCCCACCCTTTAAAGTTTCCGGAGAAAATAGTTGATGTAAAAATCCGACACGAGTTATTTCGTACATCCATATTTCCCTCCTTTCATCCCGCTATTGGCAGATTAATCAAATGCCTGCTTTGCAGTCCTCTATTTTATGTGGTGATTTGAGCAAATATTTTATATGAAAGTCTTTTTATGTAGCATTTGCTTAATGTGGTCGTTATATACAACTGCTCAATCTTTGACCAGGGGAACTGTTTCTATCAACATCAATAATCAAAAGCAGGAAGCTATTGACGGTGCAACGGTAGAGCTACTAAAAGCTACAGATTCATCCCTGGTAAAAGCAGCTTTATCAGACAAAAATGGTGTAGCCCTTTTTGATGAGGTTAAAGAAGGCAGCTACCTTATTAGAGTTTTGATGACCAACTATATGCCTGTTTATTCAAAGCCTTTTTCTATAACAGCAGAACAGCCCAGCGTACAACTGTCACCTGTCGCTCTAACTCTTAGTACAAATCAATTGAAAGAGGTGGAAGTAAGTACAAAGAAACCCTTTATACAAAGGCTGAACGACCGTATTGTAGTAAATGTTGAAAGCAGCATAATAAGCGCCGGTAGTTCTGCGATGGAAATATTAGAGCGCTCACCCGGTGTAGCCGTTGATCAGAATGATGTAATCAGCCTGAGAGGAAGACAAGGCGTAATTATTATGATTGATGGTAAAATAACGCCATTATCCGGTGCAGATTTAGCGGGTTATTTACGTGGGCTTCCCTCTAATGCGATTGAGCGCATTGATATCATCACCAATCCTTCTGCCAGGTACGATGCAGCAGGCAACTCGGGTATTATTGATATACGCATGAAGAAAGACCAGCGCATGGGTGCTAACGGAACGTTTACTGCGGGTTATGGTCAGGGTGTTTATCCAAAAGCTAATACCGGACTAACGTTTAATTACCGCAATAAGAAAGTAAATGTATTTGGCAATTATAACTATGGATACCGTAAGAATTTAAATAACCTTATACTAAACCGTAATTTTTATGAAGGCGGTATTTTTAAAGGGAGTGATGATAAGGACAACTATTCCAGAATGCCTGTAGGATCTCATACAGCAAGGCTGGGAGCAGATTTTATTGTAAATAAAAAAACAATCATTGGCTTTGTAGTTAACAGCAACTTTATCCATTTCAGGAGAAATAACGATAACAATTCTGTAGTGTCTGACAGCCTGAAAGCACCATACTATACTTTTAAGACATTAGCTACCAATAACGACCATAATAATAATACCGTAGCTAACATCAACTTCAAACATACTTTTGATAGTACAGGTAAAGAATTAAGCGCAGATGTGGATTATGGTATTTACAACACCGGCTCACTATCTGCTACTGCTACAAAATATTATAATCTGGATGGCAGTAAGTTGCTGCCCGATTACATACTGAATGGCAACCAGGATGGGCAGCTCACTTTCAAAACAGCCAAGGCAGATTATAGTAACCCTACGAAAAAAGGTGCTAAGTGGGAAACAGGTTTTAAAACCAGTTTTGTTTCATCTGATAACGATGTGAAATTCTTCGACAACAGTAGCGGAACACCCATAGACGATGTAAATAAAACGAACCATTTTTTATATAAAGAAAATGATTACGCTGCTTATCTCAATCTTAGTAAAGAATATAAAAAGTGGAACGTGCAACTGGGCTTGCGCGGAGAACATACACATGTTGAAACCCATCAGATAAAAGGAGATATACGCTACGACACCAGTTATTTCCAACTGTTTCCAAGTGGATTTTTTAATTACAAACTAAAAGAGAATCAGACAGTGGGCGTTTCTGTAAGCCGCAGAATAGAAAGGCCTGCTTATTCCAGTTTGAATCCCTTTTTATTCCTGATAGATGTAACTACTTATGCCACCGGAAACTCAGGTTTATTACCGGAACTTACCTGGTCTTACGAACTTAATTATACTGTAAAACAGCTCAACTTTACTTTAGGATACAGCCATACCAAAAACAACCAGAATATAGCCATAGCAAGGTTTAAAGATGTTTTTCCCAACATCCCTTCGGCAGACAATGTAACCGTACAAATTCCTATCAATCTTAACTCATCCGATTATTACGGATTGTCCATTGCTGCGCCGGTGCGTGTTAAGCCATGGTGGAATATGGTGAACAATGCAGACATTTATTACAATCATTTCAACGGCAGTTTAGGCAGTACCACTTTAAGCAATGGCTCGCCTGCAGCAGACCTGCGCACCAACAACAGCTTTACCCTTAAAAAAGGATGGACTGCCGAGCTTAATGGCAGCTTCAGCTCTGGCGGACGCTATGGTTTTATGGTTTCAAAACCGCAGTGGGGAGTATCGGCAGGTGTACAAAAGAACTTATTAAAAAACAAAGCTACCCTGCGCTTGAGTGTAACAGATATATTCTGGACCAACCTTCCAAAGGCTACGATTACCTACGACAATTACATTGAAAACTGGCATGCCTATCGCGAAACACGTGTTGCCAGCTTAAACTTTACTTATCGTTTTGGAAATGCCAAAGTGGCTGCAGCACGGCGCAGAACAACTGCATCGGAAGAGGAAAAAAGAAGAGCCGGTAATTAATAATTGATAATACCGGAACCTTGTAACAATTGAAGCGGAGATTGAACATGAGCCATTTTGTGGTTTTTAATAAACTTTGATATGTATTTATAAAAATGGCTGTAATCGAAATAGCCAAACGCTGCATAGTTAAAGGTGGAAGGCGATTGCACGAATGCGGTAATCGCCTTTCTGATGCGCGTAATTTGCAATGCCTGCTTACTGCTGATGCTGGTAGCTGCCTCAAAGTAACGCTGTAATGTTCTTACGCTGATGTTGTGCATAGCAGCATATTGCTCAACTGATGTGGTGAAGTTGCTGTTGCTATACTGTTTAAGCACATCCGTTACAATATCTACATATTTTAAAGAGCCTTTGTACTGTGTAATCACATCTTCGTAATAAGAAGAGATAATAGCAACTCTTTTATCAAAAGTATTTGCAGTCCTTACCTTATCTGTAATTACTTTATCCAGCAAATAAACCAACGGAAAAATGCTATCTCTGTATTCGTAAAAATTTACCTTCTTCAAAAAGATAATAGGCGATACCTTAAACTTGATACCGAATACTTTATTACCTGCTGTATGTAATGTAAGAATGTTCTTGTATCTGGGGAGAAATATATCCGCTTTTATATCAAATGGTTGTTCATCCAGTTGCATTTTAAAAGGTGTGCCAAGGTTAATCATATACGTATAACCAACATCAGGAAACAGGGCATCTGTAAAGCCATCGGGATACTTTGACCACAGTGCATCAAAATCTGTTTCCCAAAAAAAATCAATGAATGTAGATAAGGCATTTTTTGCTTTACGCCGGTGAAAGTGCTGATAGAAATGATCCCGGTTAAAAAATTCTATGTGTTGCACAGCGTAGTATTATTAATTATTACAGAAGATAAGAAATGATGTTATTTATTGTAGTGAAACTATCCCATTATCAGGAATACTGCAATACAATAAAAGCAATACTTTTCACTTTCTACATCAGATAGTAATCCCTTTTCCTGCAATGTGGAATATCCGGTATTGACATTCATTTACTATGGATTATTCCTGCCTTTTTAGTAGTCGATAATTTTTACTTTATCTCATTACTCACTTCATTTTTGGTTTGTATAAATATTTATACTAATTTACTCGCAGCACCAGCATTAATATAACTTTATAGTTAACTCGCATGCTTATGAAAACACTATTGCTTTTGCCATTTCTCCTGATAACTTTATTGGCTGCGGCCCAAACAAGATCGCTGGAAGGAAACGTTATATCTGCAAGCGATCAGCGTGCTGTAAGCAAAGCTTCCATTACCATACATAATGGAAAATCTTTTATTGCGAATGATAGTGGACAATTTAAAATAGAAGTACCCACAGGTAATATTGTATTAACGGTAAGCTCTATTGGCTTTGCATCGAAAGAAGTTGCCGTTAGCCCCACTGACAATAATATCACCATCGCATTGACCGAAACAAATAAAGACTTAAATGAAGTAGTAGTGGTGGGTTATAATGCCAAAAAGAAAGGGGAATTAACAAGCGCTGTTACAGTGGTGGATGCAGCAAAATTAAAAGACGT
The DNA here is from genome assembly GCF_005233845.1 of Ilyomonas limi. Classification (GTDB taxonomy): domain Bacteria; phylum Bacteroidota; class Bacteroidia; order Chitinophagales; family Chitinophagaceae; genus Ilyomonas; species Ilyomonas limi. Next base: position 8,105 of record NZ_SZQL01000031.1, on the reverse strand, counting down.
TACTACCAACGATGTTGGCAGCATGTTGCAGGGAAAAGTGGCTGGCTTGCAGGTGGTAAATAGTTCGGGTGTACCCGGCGCTGCTGCTGAAATAAGATTGCGTGGTGTTTCCTCTATAAATGCATCACAAACGCCATTGTATGTGGTGGATGGAATCATCGGTGGCAATTTTGATCCGAACGATGTGGAAAGCATCACCGTTTTGAAAGATGCATCTGCCACAGCCATGTATGGCTCACAAGCAAATGCAGGCGTGATTGTGGTGACTACAAAAAAAGCAAAATCGGGCAAAACTGCCATTGAGTTTAAAGCAACAGCAGGTTTTCGCACGCCTGATTTTGGCAAATTAGATATGATGGATGGCAGCCAGTTGTATGACTATCAAAAACAATTCTACCGCGATTATATTCCAACAGATACCGGCAATTCCTACAAGGTAGATCTGTTGAAATTTTATGCAGAAAGACCAACCAGTTTAGATAGTCAAAACCATAATTGGCTCACCACTATTTTCAAACCTGCATTCATACAAAATTATTACGTTTCTATTTCGGGAAAAACAGAAAAAAATGAATATTATTTAGGTGCTTCTTATTATAATGAGAATGGTACTTTCATGAACACCAATTTTCAGCGTGCGAATCTAAGAGCCACATCCACCATACATTTTAATCCAAAAATATCTTTAACCAATAGCATCAATATAAGTGGCGTTACGGGCAAGAGTTATGATTACAATGATATTTATTATGCTTTCTTAAACCTGCCGTGGGATAACCCTTACGACAGCGCCGGCAATGCTGTTTATGTTGATGGAAATTCACCATTTAAATGGTGGAGCAGGGATAAAGTAAATCCTGTGCACACCATCAATCATTCAGATCATCCCTACAAAGGTTTTGATGTGAACTATGATTTGAATTTTAATTATGCGATCACTAATTGGTTAACGCTTTCAAGCACCAACCGTGTGGCAGCAAGCTATAGTAAAAGTTCAAGCTATTATTCAGGAGATGTTGCCGGGCAATATCATGGCACCGGTTACTTGGATGAAAGCAGTATTTTAAGTTACAGTGGCATTTCCAATGACCTTTTAAAATTCAATTTCAAGCTGGGCGATCATCAGCTAAGCGGCCTTGCAGGTATGGCGTTTGAAGGCGGTAAAACAGAAACACTGGGCGGCTCAGGAAGAGGCTTGCCCTTTGGTTTAAAAGTCTTGAATGTAGTGTCCGGCAATTTAAGTGTGAATGGTTATTACGATCAATCTGCATTGATCTCTTATATCTCCCAGGTAAACTACAGTTACAGAAATAAATACTTTGTCTCCGGCTCTTACCGTATTGATGGCTCCACAGCATTTCAAAAAAGCAATCGTTATGGCTCATTCCCGGCAATCTCTGCTGGCTGGCTGGCAAGCAATGAAGACTTCTTAAGAGGAAACAGGATAATAACTTATTTGAAATTGCGCGCAGGTTATGGCGTTACCGGCACGCAGGATATTGGTGCATCGCGCTATCTGGGCCTGTATTCTTTAACCAGTCAATACAATAATCAATCGGCAGCAACGCCTTCACAATTGCCAAGCCCCGGCTTAACCTGGGAAAGTAAATACCAAACCAATATTGGAATGGATGTAGATTTCTTTAAACGCATTTCTTTATCGGTGGATGTGTATAATAATCTCACTAAAAACTTGTTGTTGCAGGTATCGCAGCCGCTGTCAGTCGGCTTTGAAACGAGATGGGAAAACTCCGGCGAGATACAGAATAAAGGCTTGGAAATTGCACTCACCACACAGAACATTCAGAGCAGGAATTTCTCATGGACCACTGATTTCAACATCAGCTTTAACACGAATAAATTAAAAGCTTTACCAGCATCCTTTGTAAAAACAGGCTCCTGGGCTATCTCGCAGATATACCGCAACGGTGGAAACCTATATGAATTTTATATGCCTGTATGGCTGGGTGTTGATCCGCAAACCGGCGCACCACAGTGGCAAAAGATTACAAAGGATGGTAACGGAAATATCACTTCAACAGAAGCAACGTCCACTTATGCCGATGCAACGTTGCAGGAAGTAGGTTCAGCATTACCCAAATACCAGGGTGGCTTCAATAATACATTTACTTATAAAAACATTTCGCTTACCGTAAACACCTATTTTTTATACGGCAACAAAGTGTACAGCAACAATCTGCGCTTTGTAATGAACGATGGAAACGAGCCTTATTATAACCAAATTGTATTGCCTTCGGATTACAGTATCTGGACGAAGCCTGGTGATATAGCTACCAATCCAAGCCCGCAGAATGCCGCCAATTCTACGGAAGTCTCCACCAGATATTTGAAAGACGGAAGCTTTATTTCGATAAGAAACATCACCCTGGGTTACAACCTGGCACAAAGCTTTGCAAAACGCTTAGGCATGGATGGTATTGTCATTTCCGCTTCTGCTGATAATGTATATACATTCACTAAATTCTTAGGGCAAGACCCGCAGACAACTATTCAACAGGATATTTATACAACGCCCGGCGTGAGTGATTTTAAATATCCGAATAACCGCCAATTCCTTTTAAATATCAATTTAAAATTTTAATGCAGCCATGAAGAAATACCTGAATAAATGGACTAATATTTTTATATCATCTGTTGTACTGCGTAATGTTGTTGTTGCAATTGTGGGTGCAATTGCATTAAGTGGTTGCATAAAAGATGTTACGCCCAGCGATGCTATAACAACAGAAACATTGACTTCTACCACAGAAGGCTTGACCAATGCAGTAAATGGCGCTTATGCTTTGTTTAAAGATCACGTGATGTTTAATGGTACAGCAGATGATAACAACATGTACCTGCGCCAGTATTTTCAGTTATCAGATTTTGCAAGTGATGATATTGTGTGCGGACAGGTAACAGAAGATCCGCTATTTTACAGCTTTAGTTTAGCACATTCGCCTACGCAAACAAATACACGGTATTTCTGGTATATTTCTTACAAAATCATCAATGATGCCAACACGGTAATTGCAGCCGTGGAAGCAAATACAACTGATGATGCTACAAGAAAGCAATTACTGGGCGAATGTTATTTCATGCGGGCATTTTGCCATTTTAACCTGGTAAGATTATTTGCAAGACCATACTCGCAGGATAAAGCCGCACCAGGCATTATTTTAAGAACATCCACCTCCGATCCTGCACAAAAAGAGCGATCAACTGTTGAAGAAGTATATACGCAGGTAGTTGCAGATGCACAAAAAGCCGCCGAGCTGATGGACCAATCGCGTGGTGTGATGTATGCAAGCCGGGAAGCTGCCTGGGCTTTGCTATCAAGAGTGTATTTGTATATGGAAGACAATCAAAATGCCGCCGATTATGCCACCAAAGTGATCAGTTCGGGTAAGTTTTCGCTGGCATCTGCAACAGCATTTAAGACAATGTTTGCCGATGCGGTGCAAAGCAGCGAAACCATCTTCTGCGTTGCATTCACAGCAAAGGAAGATTATGGCAAGTTTGGTTCCATTGCATCTATGATCTATTCAGATGGTAATAGTGGCTGGGGCGAAGAATATGCTTCTCCCTCTATTCGCGCGCTGATGAGCGACCATCCTGAAGATGTGCGCTGGAACTATATTGTACCGTTAAAAGATGCAGATGGCAACCTGCAAACGAAGAACGGGATTCCTATTTATTATATTTCTAAATTTTCTTTCCAGGATGGAAGTCCAACATTGAGTTCACCTATTATGTTTCGGCTGGCAGAAATGTATTTGAACCGTGCAGAAGCAGCCGCAAAAACGGGTGATACAAAAGCAGCTTTGGATGATGTGGATGCCATAAGAAAGAATCGCGGATTGGGGGCAAGCTTATATAATGGTGTGGTGCCTAACGGTTCAACTGCCTTGCAGGTAGTGCTGAACGAAAGGCGTATTGAGCTGGCGTTTGAGGGGCATCGTACGTATGATGTGTACCGGAATAAGATGGTAATGGATAGAAGCTATTGGGGATATCATTTGCCGGGTTTAAAAGAAACAGACATTGATCTTTCAAAGGAGCCAACGGGTTATGCAAATGAGATTGTTCAGCCGGATGATCCACGCATTATCTATTACATTCCGATTGATGAAATACAAAGCAATCCTTTGTGTACACAAAATCCATAAACAGTATTAATTATAGCAGGCAAAATCATTCGATATGAAAACAACAAATCTTATTATTTTAATGGTTGCTTTAATGGCTGCTGTTAATTTCAGTTCCTGCAAAAAAGATGTAGCGAAGCCAGAGCCTTTTGTCTTTTATAAAGTAAGTGTGGATGGCGCTACGGTTACATTTACCAATGAATCAAAAGGTGCCGCCAGTTATGAATGGGACTTTGGAGATGGCACCACATCCACCGAAGAGAGTCCGACGCATACTTACCCTGGCAAAGGAAAATACGTTCCTACATTATATGCCACTTCTGCCGATGGCATAAAAGCGGAGGCGTCCACTGTGTTGCATATAGCTAAAATTTCTGCTATTAAACTGGATGATAATACACTTTCAGACTGGGACACGGTTACGCATAATGTGGTTGTTGCCGGTCCAAAATCGGGCAATTTCATTAAAGCAAAATACGATTATGATGCGAATTATGTTTACGTCTATTTTGAACAAAACACAACCGAAGCGGCAGGCAATATTTATGATTTATACATAGATGCAGACAATAACATAACAACCGGGTTATTGACAGGTGAAATTAAAAATGGTGCTTATGAAGTATTGCTGGAGGGAACAATTCTGGGTGGCTGGCTCGATCCCTATTATTTTGCAGGAACCGACCAGGCGGCGTTTAGCTACGATTATCAAAGCATCAATGAGTTTTATAAAGTAGGTGCTGTACAGCAAGATGGTGCTGTACAAAAATTTGAATTTGCTATTAGCAGAAGCAAGATAAGAGGATTAACAGGCAGCGGATTAAAAATTGGTGTGCAGGTGGCAGCTAATGACTGGAGTGCGATCATTGGTTATTCGCCGGACCAGAACAGTGATGCTTTTTATTTGAACATGAGTGAATAATCCGGATTGAGCCTATTAGGCGCGAGTACGTATTTCTCAAAACACAAACAAGGGGCTGCCGGCTAAAGATCAGCTTATGTGTTTTGGAAGCAATAGCCTGCAAGCACGTTCTCTTTCAGTAAAATAACTACTCTTGTTATAGAAGCACACCATTGATCACAGCGGTGGCTGGTACGTTTTGCCGTAGGATTGTAAGACTGTATAGAAGCGTACAGTTCAACCCTGCACAAAGGCAGGGTGAAGATTACAACAGCAAATCAAAAGCTATCCTATCACTTGCCTTTGATTCATCTCCCTTTACCATCTCCCAATAAAGTACCAGATGGCAAGCTTATTAGTTCAGACCAGGGAGAGCTAAAGGGAAAATAAACGGGCTGTCATCATCAGCACTATAGCGCATCGCTTGTTATTTACTACCAAACAGTTCACTTCAAACAAAGCCTTACGCCGGCAAAAGATTAATAAAGGTGCACAGCAGCAACAAGTCCATCGCTGGAACATAAACCCCGGCAACTTAAACAGAAAGCAGCCTCCACTATATATATAATGCAACGGAGCACAGCATTATATTTATTTTCGCTGTATTGCTCTGTGCCCTCGAGTGCTGCTGTGGTTCAGGAAATCAGATAGCAATACTACCCAGCAGCCCGGCTATAACAGCTTCTTTTTCAGGCGCAATAGAATAGGTAAAAATACGCTTGTCCGTTTCTGCTTTTTTACTTTCAATCAGTTTATCACCCGTGTTTTGCCAAAGGCTGTATTTAGCGTTGATGGATTTAAGCACATTGCTACGGTAGTTCTTTTGCGCAGCATAATTAATTTTTGATAAACCCAGCACTGTATTTAACTCCTCGATGGTAGTGGGCACGCCGTTGCGGTAGTTATTAAAAATAAGCTGAATAACCAGCAGTTCTTTTTCACTAAAAAGAACTGCTGGTGCAGCCGCCGGAGTGGCTGTTGCTGTATGCTCTGTTAACGGCTCTGCTGCCATTACTGTTGCCTGTATCGCAGCAGGCTTTTCAGTTGACAGCTTAGTCTTACGAAAACGCTGTTTTCTTTTTTTCCATACAAAAAATAAGAGCAGCAATATGACCATTGTACTCCCGATCCATTCGGTGAAAAAAACAACTGGTGATAGCGGCACCGTATAAACGGCAATGCCCGCATCTGCAAAATCGCGCCTATGTAGTTGGAGAGAGTGCAGCCTGTTTTCGGCAATATTGCCAAAGTACAAGGTAGAATCTATGCAGTAATACAAATTAGTGGTGGGATGCTGTAGCAACACCGGTCGTATTCTGTTTTCAGTTGCCTGCTGCAAATGCAGTAAGCGGTTATTGGCATAATCAATCAGCAGCAGCTTATCGCCAAAGTTTACCAGTTGTCCCCACGGCGTAAAAGCAATATTGCGAATCAATGAAATTTTATCTTTAAAATAATTGTTGAGCATGCCGGCATTATGCCAGTCTTTGGTGTTAAGATCGAGGTAGCGAACAGTATAATCAAAGGAAGCCTCGTTTAAGGTAGAATGCTTCACTGCCTGGTTGCGCACCATAGAGTAGCCGATGTACAGCTTTGCATCTTCCTCGTTGTACCACAACAGACTGTTGTAATTTTCAGGCATCAGCACGGGTATTTCTTCGTTGAGCGGTACAATATCCCACGAGTGTGCCTGCGGAATATACACCCGCAACTGCCCGTTGATGCGCCAGATGCCATAGCCACCAAGCGAATACATAGAGTCGTGATATACAAACGCAAAAGAGCCGAGGTTGTAGCCCGAGTAAAAAGTAGAATCTATGCGCTGCAACTGTATGCCGGTGTCTCTCTCCAATAATTGGTACAGCCTGCCCGAGCCATTGATGAAAAGAAATAATCCATCTTTTGTCTTTAATAACTCCTGCGGAAAACGGTTGTAAGGCGTATCTGCAATGGAAAAAACATTATCGCGCCAGTTGATGGTAACCGGTTGAGCTGTGTGCAGTAATGCTTCTACCGGCAACACATGCTTATCTGCCTGGGCAAAGGCAGCAACCCAACACAAAACAGCCAAACAACAGCACATCCATTTCTTAGTCATAGCAGCAATAAACCATTTTGAGCAAACAGGGTAAATATAAATGGTAAAGCGGAAAAATGGGCATACAAAATCGCATTGCCAGCAAGTAGTTGATTTGCAATGTTCATCCGGTAAACAGATTGGTAATATTGGTAATACACCGGTTTTATTACCAATCTGTTTACCGGTTTTTCACACTCGTGTGAGTGATTTTTTATATTTGGTTTTTCAACCCTGAACCCTCTTTTTAAGCCGAAAGGAATGAGGGGAGATCCAAACTTACATTAATAAAGAACTACTGAAAGGCAGATTATATATTTCTGACTATAATAAATATTATAGTTGTTCATTTAACATAAGTGATACCTGAAACTGTTAGATCAAAACAACCTTCTTATGAGTACCAGGATAGAGCAGCAGGAACCAAAACATACACAATGCCCGTTTTGTAAAAAACATCTGCTACAAAGGCGTTTAGAAATTCATTTTAAAGACGAATGTGAAAAACTTAAACAAAAGAGAGTGAATATATCTGATATCTTTAAAAACGATTTTAAAGCAGAAAATGGGTCAGGCTTAAAAAATATAGAAAGAGATAGAGCGTATTGGAACTCATTTGCAGGATTTTTCAAGAAAGGATTATGCTGAAATATTTAAGTAGCAGGAATAAAATATATTGAATGAATTTACGAGATTACCAACAACAAGCTGTAGATGATGCCCTAAAGGAATTTGAGAAACACGATAGTGTAATGCTTAAAATGTCAACAGGCACAAGTAAAACAGAAGTATTTTGTGAGATCATAAATAAACAGTGACTAATTAAAAGAAAACTTATTCTCGTATTACATCACAGTGTCTTGTCCTGAAATGGCTATACGCAAAATCAGGTGTATATGTCTAAAGAAGTTGAACAATTTAGTGTTCGTCCTAACCGCCTTTCACGGTATGATAAGCGGTTGATTTTAAAGGTTGTAGC
>NZ_SZQL01000030.1 GCF_005233845.1 Ilyomonas limi | reverse complement strand
TGATGCCATACTTTTGAGCAAGCTGTCTGAAGCCCACTCCCTGCGTTAAATACTCTGTAATAATTTGTGTTTTTAAATCCATAAATAGGCTGTTTTTTAGTCAACCTATTTCAGGACGAGACATTACCGCTGCTGATTGTTTCAATGTCAAGCCCCACTATTGGCAATACCAATGTTAGCGGTAGTTTTTATACAGATTGCTCATGAAAAATACGTTCAAATTCGTTCCAATACATTATGCTTGGCGAAACAATTTCTTTGTTGTCGCCAATGTAAGCAAACATTACTTTACCTTCTTCCATTAGACTTTGATTATTTGAGTTGTCTTCCATGTAGTTTCTTAACACTCGTAATAAATTTGCTAAACTCTCAATTGTCTGTAATATCAAGTGATGAACAAAGTAAGTAACGGTGTATTTACTTTCTAAGTCTTGCAAGCCTTTAAATCTTTTCTGTTGCAGCTTTGAAGATAAAAAAAGTATTGTCTTTTTATTTGATTTCAATTCATGAGCAAAAGATGCACTAAGAATGTCAGACGTTCTGTGAATTATGTCTGAACGATAATCGTAAAGTTGTCTGACAAAGTTATTATGAACTTCAACTACACATTCTTTTACATTATTTGATTTTTTCATTTGAAAACGGACCAGAATTACCTCTTGCATGGTTTTCAATTTTATTCCAATTGGGTGTATCGTCTGTTTTTGCAAGAATGTAATTGATTAAAATGGCTGAATAATCGAAAACAGAAGATAGATGAAAGACGATACTGTCAAGCAAATAGCTTAATTGTCTTTTATCAATTTCCAAATGCCATACAGAAGAATTCCTGATGTCATTCGAAATTTCTAAGTTGTCATGTTTTAGTTGAATATCATTTAACTGACGAAATAACAAATGAAAATGGAACCTTGAGCTACTAAGCCTGTAAGAAATATTATTTCTAAGGTCAAATATTTTAGGCTCTGTAAATGTGTTTTTAATGTGGTAACCGAAGTCCATTGATATTGCTTGAATTCCTGCGTCTAAACCGTGGATAAGTTTATCAGACTTTTGTAATACTTCGTCTCTATTTTCGATGTCGATTACTTTGTGTTTCATTTAAGGACTTCGTCTGTTAGTAAGATTACCGCTAAACTCCAAATATATGCAACTCCAACTATCAAGCTGCGCAAATCCACCTAAAGCAGTGGTATTTATGCAATTGATTTATACGATCCATTTTGCGAAGCTCCAATACATCTCCCCCTACACTTACAAGCTCCATTTACAACAGGAAAAAAAAATCAATCACTATATAACAAACTCAAAACCCTGGTTAAATAAAATCCCTAAAATTCCGCAAGCATTTTGCATACTACTTGTAAATATTTTTCTCACCTATCTTTAGCCTATGCGCAAGCTGCTTCAAAAATGGCTGACCAAACCGGTAATGCGACTTGCTGATAAATGGTCTTCGCGCCCCGATAAAGCACGTGTGTTTAAAGCCTTAACCGATTTGCACCAGGAGATTATTAAGGGCAATACTAAAAAAGGCTTGGCCATTCCTTTCGATATACACCGGGATAAGTTTGTTGTGTTATCCGACCAGCATAAAGGTGCCAAAAATGATTCGGACGATTTTATGCCTTGCGAAAAAAACTATCTCGCAGCATTAGATTATTATTATCAAAACGATTATTATTTCATTAACCTCGGCGATTGTGAAGAGCTTTGGGAAAATACCTTAGCGCCGGTGAAAAAAAGCAATAGCGCTTCTTTTGATAAAGAGAAATTATTCCTGCAAAAAAATAAATACCTCAAAATCTTTGGCAACCACGATTTGTATTGGGGCAATGATTTTATTACTGCGCCTGCTGAATTGAAAAGTATTTATGAACAGCCGGTAACTATTTACGAAGGCGTGATTTTACAAACATATATCCACGAGCGTTCTTTTCAACTATTTCTTACGCATGGGCATCAGGGCGATTTACAAAGCGACGGCAACTGGTTTAGCAAATGGTTTGTATCGAACGTATGGGCAAAATTGCAGGCTTACCTGTGTATAAAGCCCAATACACCGGCATATGATACGCAGCTAAAAACAGCACACAATACGCTGATGTATGAGTGGAGCAGCAACAATAATATTGCCCTTATTACCGGGCATACGCACCAGCCCGTGTTTGAATCACTCACCTTGCTGGAGCGATTGTATAACAGGCTGGCAGAAGCCGTAAAAAGGAATGATGCAAAGGCTGTGGAAGAAATAAAATCGCACATTCATCATCGCTTTACAAAGGGCGAGGTACTCCCCGATTTTACCGGTTTTAAGCCCAACTATTTTAATAGCGGTTGCTGCTGCTTTAGCGATGGCGATATTACCGGTATTGAAATATGCGATGGCTGCATACGACTGGTAAAATGGGAGTACGACAGTAATGGCACGCCACTAAGAATATTGCTGGAAGAAGCGACGCTAGGCAAGGTGGCGGCAGATGCAAAAACAGCCATTGCTTAAAACTGTATCGCTGAATAGCTCCTTTGTAAATAGTGGATGGTCAGTTGTGAGTGATGTAACACTTTCTCACCACTCACAAATTCACCAATCTCATCCAATTGCCTGTGCTAAATCGGCAATTAAATCTTTGGCATCTTCGATACCTACACTCAGGCGAATTAAAGAGTCCGTTAAGCCATTTTTCAAACGTTCTTCGCGTGGTATAGAAGCATGTGTCATAGAAGCCGGATGGTTGATTAATGATTCCACACCACCGAGGCTTTCGGCTAACGAAAATATTTTGGTGGAAGACAATACTTTGTTAGCTGTTGCTATGCTGTCGTCTTTTAATGTAAAGCTCATCATGCCGCCAAAACCGCGCATTTGTTTTTTAGCAACCGCATAGCCGGGATGGTCTTCAAAGCCACACCAGTACACGTGCTGCACTTTATCATTGCTACGCAGGTAATGGGCCACCTGCTCTCCATTTTCGCAGTGCCGTTGCATACGCACGTGCAATGTTTTAATGCCACGAAGTACTAAAAAACAATCTTGTGGACCAGGTACAGCGCCGCAACTTTTTTGTATAAAATATAAATCATCACGCAGTTTATCATCATTTACAATAAGGCACCCTTGTATTACATCGCTGTGTCCACCTAAATATTTGGTAGCCGAGTGCATTACGATGTCGGCACCAAAGTCAAGCGGGTTTTGCAAGTAAGGCGAAGCAAAGGTGTTATCTACGCAAAGCAAAATATTATGCGCTTTGGCTATGTTGGCAACTGCTTCAATATCGGTAACATTCATCAATGGATTGGTAGGTGTTTCCGTCCAGATGAGTCTGGTATTTTTATTGATGAATGGCTTGATGGCAGCCGCATCCTGCATATTTACATAGTGAAAAATGATTCCAAACTTTTGAAATACTTTACTGAACAAGCGGTATGTGCCACCATACATATCGGCAGCAGCAATCACCTCATCGCCGGGCTTTAGTAATTTTATTACTGCATCGGTTGCTGCCACGCCGCTGCTGAATACCAGCCCATATTTACCGTTTTCTATTTCTGCTACAGCGCGTTCCAAAGCAAAGCGCGTAGGATTTTGCGAGCGTGCATATTCATAGCCTTTATGCTTACCCGGCGACTCCTGCACGTAAGTTGATGTTTGATAAATAGGTGTCATTATAGCACCGGTGCAAGGATCCGGCTCTGCACCGGCATGTATCATTTTTGTTCCTAAGCCAATGTTTGTTTTCATAAGTATTTGCAGTGATTTAATAGCACGAAATTATAGCACACAGATGACACTGACTGAAGTACAGATTTTTAAAGCACGAAAGAGGCGAATTGCACGAATTATTTTAGTACACAGATAGCACGGACTAAAGCACGGCTGAGAAAGGATGTATTAAGTAAATGAATCAGTATCATCAGCATTCTTTATCAGAATAATCATCGTCCGAAATCTATCTATGCTTTAGTCCATGTCATCCGTTTGCCATTAGCGTAGCGGCACTTAAATATCTAAAGTCAAAATTGTCTTTATCATGTGCGCCTTTGGGTTTTACTGCTTTGCTTAATACCTGCTCATTCAACACTTTTTCAGCAACTAATTTTTTCTTGCTTTCGTATATCATCTCTTGTATTCTTTTATTGTGCATCCATTGCTGTTGCGGTGGTTCGTAGCCGGTTTTGTCTTTGCGCCAGCAGATGTTTTTGGGTAAAAAATGGTCCATGCTTTTGCGCAATATCCACTTGGTAAAACCGTCTTTTATTTTCATGTTAGCGGGCAATGCGAAAACAAACTCAACCAGCTCATGTTGTAAAAAAGGCAAGCGCACTTCGCGAGAATGTGCCATCGAATTTCTATCGGCATAGCGCAGCAATTCTTCCAGTCCAAAAGTAAACGTATTGTAGTGCAATATGTCTTCTAACTGACGTACTACCGGTTTGATAAGCGTATCCTTATTTTGGTAGTGCATCACAAACTCAGCATTAAAAGCTGCATGGTTGTTTATTTGTTGCAATGCTTGCTGTTGCAGGCGTTCTGCCGTTTTGTGCGGATAATAGGCAGCAATATAATTTTTCCAGTTCCATTGTTGCAAAAAATGGTTCTTACGCAATGCTCTTTTCTCTTTTATAAATAAAGCAAAACGTTGTAGTAAAAGCTGCTGTAAATACCAATGCATATACTTTTTATAGCCACCTAATATTTCATCAGCGCCCTGTCCATCCAACAATACAGTAACGTTTTTTTCTTTTGCCAATTGATACACCATGTATTGTATAAGCACGCTGCTGCTTTGCACCGGCTCATCCTGATAGTACATCAACGCTTGCCAGTTTTTTATCCAGTCCTCTGCTGTTGGCTGCGTAAAATATTGCTGAATATTATACGTATTTGCCACTTCTTTGCTATAAGCAGTTTCGTCTTTTTCAAAACCATTGAATACTGCTGTGAATGCCACATTCGTCCAGTGTGGTGCACTTGTTTTTAACTGATGAATGGCGGCTACAATGCTGCTGCTATCCAGCCCGCCACTGAGCGAAGTACCCACCGCCACATCGCTGCGCAGGCGCTTTTGCACCGATGCGGAAAATAATGCTGCAAAGCGTTCAACTGCTTTGCTCTCCTCAATAATCATACTTGATAATGCAGGTTTGTACCATTTACGCAGTCTTATTTTGCCTTGCGAAGGAATAATGCTCAAACAATTGCCCGGCGGCAGCAAGAGGATATTGCTATAAAATGTTTCTGTTTTTTTAATAGGATTTTGCACATAGCCCAAGGCAATATAATTGAGCATCATCGTACCATTCAAATGCCTGTTTGCGCCTGCTGCCAGCAAGGCTTTTATTTCGCTGGCAAACAGAATTTGATCGAACCTGCCGCGTTGCGTATATATAGGATAATAATACAATGGTTTTTCACCAAAGCGATCACGCGCCATAAACAGGGTTTGCTGTTTGGCATCGTACAAGGCAAAGGCAAACATGCCATCAAAATGTTGCAAACAGTTTTCGCTCCAATAGTCATACGCAGCCGGAATCACCTCTGTATCGGTGGAAGTAGTGAAAGTATATCCAGCCTGCTGAAGCTCCTTTTTTAGCTCGATATAGTTATAAATTTCCCCGTTAAAAACAAGTGTGTAATGGAGGTAGTGAAAAGGCTGATTAGCTTCGGGCGATAAATCGAGAATGCAAAGCCGGCGATGTGCAAAGCCAACAGTTTTTTCTTCATTTACCCAAAAGCCTTCGTGCTCCGGTCCGCGGTGCCGCAAGGCATCTGCCATTTGCTGTAGCCGTTGCTGTTGTATTAATGATGAATGGGGAGTAATAATGCCTGCAATACCGCACATGGTGTAAAGGTAATGTGCTGCTTGCAGCAATGAATTAGATGCCTTTATTTTCGGTGGATAAAAGCAACAATTGCGCCTGGACGAACGACTTTACTTCTGGAAAGAAAGCTGTATAACATTGTTTCAGTTCATCGTAATGCTGCATAAAGGCGTTGAATGCTGCCAGGCTGTTATTGAGGTAAACGGCGCGATGCACCAATCCGCCAAAACTGTTCTCAATACCTTGAATGGTGCGGTAGTTATATAGCCAGTTTTGCGTGCGCATATACGGCAGCATACGGGCAAATTTTTGTGGTAAAATAACTTCAAATTTTTCAAGTATATCGTAAGTTGTCTCCGCAAAACGGGCTAAACCCTGTGCAGAATGCAAGGTGTTATCTAATGCTAAAAAATGGTCGTACACAATATCTACAAAAGCACCGGCATATAAACCTACGGCAGGCCTGAAATATTGTTTGGCATCGTGTGTGGCGGCATGTGTATCGGTAAACTGGTCTATGAGGCGGTGCAGTGTAATGCCTTTTTGTATCTCGTTGCTGTAAATAAACTTTTGCTTACCCTTTACAAAATCACTCATCATATTGCCAGCAAGTATTTCGGGGTGGTTAAAAGACAGGTAAGCATGGGCAAGATAATTCATAGTGTAAAGTTCGTTTGCGACAGACAAAGTGCCAAACCGCTTTATTATTGGACTTATACCTGGCTCAAATAGTTTACCCATATCAGCTGCAAACCATAAGCAGGAAGATTAGAAATACGAGCCAGACGTATATCATATTATTTAACTGAAAATGGACTTATTACCAAATAAAGGCATCAATATATCTATTAACGATATTCAAACAAAAAAGCCCTCCCTAAGAATAGGGACGGCCTCTAACGATTGCTTGCCATATGAAAAAAGTTAATCAGCTAATCAGTCAGCAAGCACTGACCTATGTGAGTAGCTTACAATAAATTTACTTTGTAGAATCAGCACCCATTGTTGTGCTATCAGCGCCCATGGTTGTTGTGTCAGTTGTTGCAGGGGCTGGAGCCATCATCGTACTTGTAGTATCAACAGTAGTTGTTGTACTGTCTGTAGTAGTATCGCTGGTGTTACCACCGCAAGCTGCTGCAAAAGCACCGATTGCTAAAACCAATAAAAGCTTTTTCATTTGTTGTGAATGTTTTGTGAGTGAATTTTGAGAATTAATACCCAAAATGAAAAGAGGTAACCCAAAAACAACTAAAAATTTTAAAATTCAGTTGTAATCAGCTAAGCTTTGCTACTTGTTATTATTAATAGTATCAGTTGTAATGGTAGTATCAGTTACTACTTTTGCAGTATCCTGGGTTACAACTGTAGAGGTGTCCGATGTTGTTGTGCTTTCATCATTGCTGCCACCACATGCAGTAAAAGATAAAGCTGCTGCAACTACTGCAACTAATAATAATTTTTTCATGTTGTTGTTTTTTATTGTTAAACAATTATGATTAATACGGCCGACCTGCAAAAAGTAACCACCTGTTTCTAAAAAATTTCAAAGAATTTTTTTACACACTATTTGGGTTACTTTTAGCGCGGCGATGGTATTAAAAATACATTCAGGAGTGAAACCAGAGACAAACGAACAGCTTCTCTTACGTGGTTTAGCTGAAAATGATGCAAAAGCAATTGAAACTATTTATAAAGACAACTTTAAAATGGTGCAGGCTTTTATATTAAACAACAGCGGCTCCTACGATGATGCAAGAGACATTTTTCAGGAAGCAATGATAACGCTGTACGAAAAAGCAAAAAGCGAGTCTTTTGTCCTTACTTCACAAATAAAAACGTACCTCTACTCAGTATGCAGGCGTCTCTGGCTTAAACGGCTGCAGCAAATGGGCAGGTATGTAGCACAATCCGAAATACTGGAAGAAACGATAGCGGTAGAAGATGATATAGCAATACACGAAAAGCGCAATGCCGATTTTGCTATTATGGACCGGGCAATGAACAGCTTGGGTGAGCCCTGCAAAAGCTTACTCGAATCGTACTACTTACAAAAGAAAAGCATGCACGACATTGCAGCTGATTTTGGATATACCAATGCAGATAATGCAAAAACGCAGAAATACAAATGTTTGATGCGGCTAAAAAAATTATTCTTTTCGCAATATAATATTGGTGAATAAATGGAAGACCTTCAGTTATTAGATGCTATTGAAAGATACCTTAATGGCACTATGCTGCCTGAAGAAAAAAAGTATTTTCAGCAGCTACGCCGCAATACGCCGGAGATAGACCAGATGGTGGTGGAGCACCGCCTCTTTTTGCAACAAATGGACTTGTATGCAGGGCAAAAAGAACTGATGCACAGCTTGAATGAAGTGCATAACGATTTGGTAGAAAAAGGCGATATATACGAAGGCGGCGAACTGAATACCAAGGGGCATGTAATACAATTCTGGAATAAATATAAGCGCACCATTGGCATTGCTGCTTCCATAGCGGGTGTAGTTGCATTGGGCATCAGTTTTTTGGTTACCCAACTTTCGCCGGCTACCACCAAGTCTGATCTGCAGGAATTGAGCCGGCAGGTAAAAGAATTGAATACAAAGACCAATGTTTTGGCTGCTGAATTTAAAAGGAACCCGAAAATTCCTGAAAAGCCTACCTACACCAGCGGCGGTACCGGCTTTTTAATTGACAGAAAAGGTTACCTTGTTACCAATGCGCACGTGCTAAAAGGCAAAGGTGTAGTAGTAAGCAATAGCAATGGTCCGGAGTTAAGTGCCACCATTGTATATAAAGATGATTCGACCGATCTGGCACTATTGAAGATTGACGATGAAAACTTTAAGCCGGTTACTTCGTTACCGTATGCAGTCAAAAAAAGCAATTTCGATTTAGGCTCCGAAGTATATACGCTGGGCTATCCGCGCAATATTATTGTATATAATTCTGGCTATATCAGCGCCACAGCGGGCTACGATGGCGATACTGCCAGCCTGCAGATATCGTTGCCTGCAAATCCCGGCAACTCCGGTGGCCCTGTATTAAATAAAAATGGGGAGATAGTTGGTATTTTAAGTACCCGCGAGCGCCAGGCCGAAGGGGTGGTATTTGCCGTAAAAGCAAAAGGTATTTATCAGCTGCTGGAAGATTTAAAGAAAAACGATACTACTTACCAGAACATCAAGCTGCCTGCAAGTTCGTCCCTTAAGAACCTTGACCGCGAGCAGCAAATAAAGCAGGTACAGGATTATGTATATCAGATAAAAGTGTACAATTAACAGCCATTGATCTTTTGTTCCATATAGGTTTTCCCGCCGGCGGCACATTGCACCGGCGGGTTTTATTTTAGGAGATGTTTTTCGGATAATGATTTTACTGATATTTTCTGATATACCTGATGGAAGAAAGTACTCGACTTACGCTGTGTTCCTCTGTGTTTTGCTCCTGTGTCTCTGTGATTTAAAACTCACGTACGCGCTTAAATGTTCCATCCTTATCCCTTGTGCCTGCGCGTCTTTGCGGTTATAAGCTCAGCCGAAACCCAAAGAAAACACCGAAACGGTCGGCTTGCTGTACTGGTAACGGCTGAGGCAATACACGCCAGATACAATCTATGCGGAAGAATTTAAAAATGTTATCTATGCCCGTGCCCACCTCCATATACAACTTCCCATCCAGCGAGGAGAACGGATGCTCACCTACAAAATTGAGTTGCTTATTGGCATCGCTAAGACTACCCACTACGCCTTTCACCTCCCAAAACTGGCGGAGCTTCATTTTACGCGTAAGCTTGGTATAGCGAAAAATACCGCTGCCAATGTTGTGTTCCAGGTTAAAGCCTGCATACTGATCGCTGATGTACTCGAAACGGTGCATCAGGTTGAAGGAGTTGCGGCTGTAATAATACCAGTCATTGCCCGGCTGAATATTAAGCAACTGATAAGGTAACGTGCCCCAGGTTTTGCCTGCAAAAAAATTGTAGTACAACTCGCCATAAGGCGTTAGTTTAATATAATCGTGTACGGTAAAATCTATTTTATCAAATTTATAACTGCTGCTCAACAATCCTTTAAAACCATGTGTGTAATAAACATCCACCATCGGGTAAAGGCTACCCAGCGTGTAATGGTCAAAATTTTCGTCGTACGTGCGTTCCTGATATGCGTATCGCAGGTGCAATGTAACTTCAGAAGCATTCATCGGTTCGCCGCCTTTTACCGGAAACAATTCTTTAGAAGGCAGGTTGAGTAATGGCGTAAACCGGCGATTTTGCACCAAAATACCTATACCAAAGCCTTTGTTGGTTTCTGTGTAATATTGGGCACGGCGTGTTTCAATCTGCTGGTATTTGCTTTCAATGCCGGGCTTACGCAAAAAAGAAGCAAACAAATTATCGCTGCTCAACTGATCGTATGTGGTTTGCCCGTTGTCAATATCTTTTTTATAAAAAATACTTGCATACGAATAGGGCTGTTTTCGAAAGCGGTAGCGGGCTTCCAAGCTCCCTTTCAGCGCCTTATCGGTAAAGCCGTAAGCTGCATAGCCTTTAAAATACCAATGTTTGCTAAAATCGGTATTGGTAGATAAATCGAACCGTACGCGTGTGCCTTCCCAACGGTTGGAAGTAAGCCAGTAATACCATGGACCAATGCGTATATTGCCAATATCTTTTACACCTGTGCTAAAGAAATGAATGAGATTGCGGTAACGGACATACGTTTTATTATTCTCCAGCGTATCCAGCACTTTATACACGGTTTGTTCGTTGTTGTTGAGCGGTTCGTGACGGTTTTTTTGCCAAAAAGAATCCGGCTTATTCAATACGCCGTGCAGTACAATCATGTCTTCGCTCGGCTTGCTTTTAGCCAATTCGTTATCAACGGCGGTATCATTGATGAGTACATGCTGGTAAGTGGTGGTTTTGCGGCCCTTAAAGCTGACGTGCTTTTTGCCAAGCGGCGACAGGTCTGCCACAAATTTATCTTTATACAAAAACCATGTACTGTCGCCCACAAATTTATATTCCTGAATAATACTTAAGCCGGTAATGAAATTGATGTTCGCATCAGTAGAAGGGCGCATGGTAATCTTTTGTATTGCGAAAGACGTATCGTTTACCCAGCAATCGCCGGTAAACAGGTTGGCCCCCGGATGTTTTGGCTGAAACAGAAAATGCACCAGCCGTTTTTTATTGAGGTATTGTGTATCCTGCAGTTTGAATTTGTAAAAAGCATCGGCATTATCGGCAAAAGGACTTACAAAATATTTATCAAAAACCGGGATAGTATTGTCGTACACATTCACATTCTGGTATGTGCTGCCGAGGTATTTAATCAGGCTTTCATTATCCAAACCATTGGTGATAGAAGCTTTAATAACTTCGCGGGTGCGGTAAGGCTGGCGTTGTTTGTAAAAATCAGATAGTGTCTCAGTCAGATATACCGGAAGGTAAGGTTTGCTTTCCGATGTAGTATCTACGTAATCCAGCACAAAGTTTAGTTTCTTAAGCAAAGGCAAGTTGCCCAGTTTATCTTTATTTACATTATCAATATCCAATTCCAGTTTGTTATACACTTCGTAGCCGTAGTTGTCAAACCGGCGCATATCGTTCTTAGGTTTGGCCGCAACTACCTTTTTCCAAAACCACAAGGCGCGGTTGTATTTGCTTTTTACTACCGCTTCGTTTTGCGGCGGCAGCACTTCCAGTTGTACTGTTAGCTGTGCAGAATCTTTTAATGTATTAAAAGGAATGTACACTATTTTGTAGCCTACACTGTTTATTTCCAGCGTATCACTTGCCTCGATGCCAACAATATATAAAGAAAATTTGCCCAGCGAATCGGTGAGTATTCCCCTGCCATCTTTGCGAAAAGTAACGGCAGCAAAAGGGATGGGTTCGTCGCTTTGCTTATCGGCTACAATACCGGAAATAGTGGTAGATTGCGCCATCGCCAAAGAACTTATAAGCAGTAGTATACATACAGAAAATAGCCGGTTGCGCCTCATAACGCCGCAAAAGTAATTGGATAAATAATGTTAACCCTTTTCTTCATTGCCTAATAACAGCCGGCGTTCCTGTTTGGGTATAATAGCCATACTATTTAACATTGTTATATGTTTCTAAATTCACTTCTAACTCTAACAAATATTAGATATTACTTCTTCCATATTCCATAATTCCCACTCCTAACTGCCTGTTTACAATTAACTACTCACCACTCACAACCATTACCTTTGCCCACGCTATGGCGGCAGATATTCTTACAACAGCAATACAAACCATCCGTTCCGAAGCACAAAGTGTAGCAGCGCTTACTGCTTTTATCAATGATAATTTTGAGAAAACAGTTACTGCTATTCATCAAAGTAAAGGACGCATTATCATTAGCGGTATTGGTAAAAGTGCAATTATAGCGCAAAAGATTGTGGCTACTTTCAACTCCACCGGTACGCCTGCCCTTTTTATGCACGCTGCCGATGCGATACATGGCGATTTGGGCATGATACAGCGGGAGGATATGGTGATGATTTTAAGCAATAGTGGCAACAGTCCTGAAGTAAAAGCGTTGGTGCCACTGATAAAAGGCTTTGGTAATAGGCTGATTGGAATGGTAGGCAATACCCAATCTTACCTCGCTGCACATGCCGATTTTGTTATAAATGCAAGCGTAGTGGCAGAAGCTTGTCCCAACAACCTTGCTCCCACCAACAGCACCACTGCACAAATGGTAATGGGCGATGTGCTGGCAGTTTGCCTGATGGAACTAAAAGAATTTACCGAGCAGGATTTTGCCCGTTATCACCCTGGCGGCAATATTGGCAAGCGGTTATATTTACGGGTAGAAGATATGTATAAAATAAACCCAAAGCCTTGTGTGCAGCTCATTACGCCGGTGAAAGAAGTAATTACCGAAATATCGCGTAACCGCTTAGGATGCACGGCGGTATTGGATGAAGCAAACAGCCTTATAGGCATCATTACTGACGGCGATGTACGCCGTATGCTGGAGCAGCACGATAACATCAGTCTGTTGCAGGCGAAAGATATTTACTCCAAACATCCCAAAATCATCGCACCACAGGCACTTGCCATAGAAGCACTGAATGTGATGAAAAAACACGATATTACGCAATTGATAGTAGTGGATAACAACGTATATGCAGGAGTGCTACATTTGCACGATTTACTAAGGGAAGGCATTATATAAGCCTTTATAAAAATGGAACAACAGCACAATTACGTAGCCATTATGGCTGGTGGTATTGGCAGCCGCTTTTGGCCGCAAAGCCGCGTGTCTTATCCCAAGCAGTTTCTCGATATTTTAAATACAGGCAAAACCCTTATCCAGTGGACGTTTGAGCGGTACAATCAGTTTATACCGGCAGAAAACATCTTTGTTGTTACCTCGCAGGAGTATGTGCATATTGTGGAGCAGCAGTTGCCCGGGCTACCGGCACAGAATATTGTTGCAGAGCCAAGCCGTAAAAATACCGCACCCTGCATAGCATACATGGCTTTTAAACTGCAGCAAAAAGACCCTGATGCTACCCTCATCATTACGCCGAGCGACCACCTGGTGCTGGACACAGAGGAGTTTGAAAGAATTTCGGGGGAAGCGCTTGCATTTGCCAAAGAACATAATGCGTTTGTAACCTTAGGCATTAAGCCTACCTATCCCAATACTGGTTATGGCTACATACAGCACGAAACCGAAAGTGTGGCGCCAAATGTATTTAAAGTAAAAACATTTACTGAAAAGCCCGATATAGAACTGGCAAAAACCTTTATTGCCAGCGGCGACTTTTTGTGGAATGCCGGCATTTTTGTGTGGAAAGTAAAAGATATTATTCATGCTTTTGAGCAATACCAGCCTGAAATGTACGAGCTGTTTGCAGTGGAGCACGACAATTTTAATACTACACACGAGCAGGAAGCAATTGAGCGCGTTTATCCATTGTGTACCAATATCTCTATTGATTATGCCATTATGGAGAAGGCTGATAATGTGTATGTCATTCCATCTTCGTTTGGCTGGAGCGACCTCGGTACCTGGAACAGCGCTTACGAAAACCTGGAAAAAGATCATTTGGGCAATGCCGTATCTGCCAATAATGTAGTGGTGATAGATGCAGTAAAGTGCATGGTTTCGGCGCCATCTGATAAACTGTTGGTATTACAGGGTTTGAACGATTTCATTGTGGTAGATACACCCGATGTATTGCTAATTTGCCAGAAAGAAAAAGAACAGGCTATCAAAGAATTTGTATCGGAAGTAAAGCGCAGCAAAGGGGATACGTATTTGTAAGCTACCAGCCTCAAACGACAAGCTGCAAGCATTTAGCTATGAGTTGCGGGTGGAGACCACACGTTGCGTATTTAGCTGAAAGCGGTATAAATGTTAAGGTTTTAAGGATAGTTAGCAGGGGAATAATATTTGGGAGTTTGTGGTTTTATTTAAAACTACAAACTCTTTTTTATGGCCAAATTATCAGGAAAAAAGATTGCAATTATTACCGAAAACGGTTTTGAACAGGTAGAATTGACTGCTCCTAAAAAGGCGTTGGAAGATGCAGGTGCCAAAGTAGATGTAGTATCGCCGGAGAAAGGTAAAGTAAAGGCTTGGGACCACGATCATTGGGGAATTGAAGTGCCGGTAGATGTGGAATTGAAAGATGTGGACGCAAATAATTACGATGGATTATTAATTCCCGGTGGTGTAATGAACCCCGATAAAATGCGTATGAACCCGGATTGTGTGGCATTTGCTCAACAGTTTATGGACAGTGGCAAGCCGGTAGCTGCCATTTGCCACGGACCGTGGTTGTTGGTAGAGGCAAACAGAGTTAAAGGTAAAACAATGACTTCATACCCTTCTATACAAACCGATCTTAAGAATGCGGGTGCCAGTTGGGTAGATAAAGAAGTAGTAGTGGATAATGGCCTTATTACCAGCCGTTCACCCAAAGACCTGGATGCTTTCAATAAAAAAATAGTGGAAGAATTTGCAGAAGGCAAGCATCAGCGGTAAATTGCCCTCACAGATAACACAGATTCGCACAGAGGATGTGCATCTTTTTTACTTTTCATCTGTATCTTTCTGCAAAAAGAAAGGTATAGGCTATAGAGTAGCAATAATGATCCCTTTTATTTTATACACAAAAAGCCTTTGCTGTTTTGCAAAGGCTTTCTATTTGAAAACTAATAAAAGCTGTGTTTCCGTTGCTACTCCATTATTCGTACAAACACAGCTTTCTGTCCCTGTAATTTGTACACACTAAGATGCCGATCTTCCTCTTATCAAAGAAAGCAGGAACAATACTAAGAAAATAAAGAATAAGATTTTGGCAATACCTGCTGCACCTGCAGCAATGCCTCCGAATCCAAATATAGCGGCTATAATGGCTATAATAAGGAATGTGATAGTCCAGCCTAACATAACAATAATATTTAAAGGTTAGAAAATGCAATAACACTTATAAAAATTCAGAAAGCGTGCCAAAACAGTTGGAGTGTGGAATGTACACACCACACTATTAGCCACATTTTTTAGTTGTATTCGTGCAATTTGTTCATTTACTAACTGTTAAGACGCGCTTAATACGCTCATTTAATTGCAATAATTATATAATTACTTATGCAGTAAATGTTGTAGGCAATACAAGCAAATAAAACAGGAGACAGTGCTCAATCGTTGGTTTTATGCTATTGTATTTGACGGTTTGCAATTGGAGAGATGAAAATAGATGCTGAACGAATGCACAGAGCAAGCTTCCGTACATCATTGTACATTTATCTTACACCTTAGCTTATACTTTGTATTTGTTTTTCTATAATCGTGCTATTGTTTGGCAGGATGTGTAGGCAGTAAATAAGTGCTTTATATACACTTAATAAAAGTTGCATTTAATTTATTTCGGTGCATATTAGCTGTTGCATCTTATTTTTGTTGGCATAACCAACCTGATAAAGGAGCATGTTTAATATTATTCTGTTTGGCCCGCCGGGTAGCGGCAAGGGCACTCAAAGCCAAAACTTAGTGGAAAAATACAGCCTGAAGCATTTGAGCACCGGTGATCTATTGCGCAGCGAAATAGCTGCCAGAACACCGTTGGGTATGGAAGCTAAGGGTTTTATGGATAATGGTATATTGGTACCCGATGAAGTGGTGATAGGTATGATCAGTTCGGCACTGGAAGCCAATCCAACAGTAAAAGGTTTTTTGTTTGATGGCTTTCCGCGCACATATGCACAGGCCGAAGCATTAGACAAATTATTAGCCTTACATAAAACCAGTATTGCACTGGTGCTGGCACTGGAAGTAAGTGAAGAAGAACTGGTAAAACGCCTGCTCAACCGGGGACTTACCAGTGGCCGAGCCGATGATGTAAATGAATTAGTAATAAGAGAACGGATTATAGAATACCAGCGCAAAACTACCGTGGTGGCAGATTATTATCGCGAGTCGGATAAAGTAGTTACCATCAATGGCGAAGGCAGTGTAGAAACCATATTTAATGCCTTGTGCAACGCCATTGACCAGCGCATGGAAAAGGAGTAAAAGAGTTATTGTGCAGAGTGGTGTTACTTGTCCTCATGCTGCCCGTAGCGCAGGCACCAACACGAAAATCGTATTATAATAGTTGTGCCATAGCAACTGCAGAACAATAGGCAGCGTTACTTTTAAATTATTTTTTAGGCTTTTGCCTACCTTAAAAGAAATACTTTGAAGTTGTAATAAAAAGAGCATTTATACAAACAAAAAAGTCGCTCTGTAGAAACAGGGCGACTTACTTACTAAACCAACTAAAAACTATCTTTAGTACTGCTTTGCAGCAATATTTTTATTCTTTTATTCCACACCATCAGCAGGTACTGCAGCTGCTGCGGGAGTACCTGTACCTTGCGATTCTGCAATTTTAGCTCTTATCTTTCCTTCTATTTCGTTTGCCAGTTCTTCATTGTCCTGCAGCAATGCTTTTACAGCTTCGCGCCCTTGGCCAAGTTTATTGCCCTGATAGCTAAACCAGCTACCACTTTTGTTTACAATGCCCAGTTCAACACCCATATCTATAATTTCGCCAACCTTGCTAATGCCCTCACCAAAAATGATATCAAACTCTGCTGCGCGGAAAGGAGGTGCCACTTTGTTTTTTACTACTTTTACTTTTACGTGGTTACCTATCGCTTCATCGCCATCTTTTATTTGTGCAGCGCGGCGGATGTCCAACCTTACCGAAGCATAGAATTTTAATGCGTTACCACCGGTAGTTGTTTCAGGGTTACCAAACATCACCCCTATTTTCTCGCGCAACTGATTAATGAAAATGCAGATGGTATTGGTCTTGCTGATGGTAGCCGTGAGCTTACGTAAAGCCTGGCTCATTAAGCGCGCCTGCAAGCCCATCTTGCTGTCGCCCATTTCGCCTTCCAGCTCGCCTTTTGGTACCAGTGCAGCCACAGAGTCTATCACAACTACGTCTATTGCACCAGAGAGGATAAGCCGGTCGGCAATTTCCAAAGCCTGCTCGCCATAGTCTGGTTGAGAGATGAGCAGATTGTCAATGTCCACACCCAGTTTTTGTGCATAAGAGCTGTCAAAAGCATGCTCAGCATCAATGATGGCGCAAATGCCGCCTTTCTTTTGTGCTTCGGCAATTACGTGGGTAGCAATAGTGGTTTTACCGCTCGATTCGGGTCCGTAAATTTCAACTACACGACCTTTTGGCAAGCCACCAATGCCGAGCGCAACGTCCAGACCGATAGAGCCGGTAGAAATGGCTTCATTCAGCCTTTCCGGTTTTTCGTTCATCATCATTACGCTGCCTTTACCAAAGTCCTTATCTATTTTGTCAATAGTCAACTTCAAGGCCTTTAGTTTATCTGCATTACTCATGTTAGATTATTTCTTTTGTTGTTCAAATTTAATTAGCATGTAAATGTACAACAATAAACTTTTTCACACTAATCTTTTTAGCACAATTTTGTTAAGAAAATAGTTTATGTATATACATTATTATATATTTATAACAAAATAATAAATATATCATTAGGATATAAATTATTTTATTAACACTAAGTAGATAACACTCAACAGAATTTTGAGAATGATTACAAATTTTACACCGCAATACTCAAAATTGTAGTAATCAGACAACCTGTTTTAAACAAAAGTCCGGAGTTTTCTAACAAGGGTTTAAGCGTGCTTGCCAATTCTTATTTTGACAACTTTGCGCTTTAAACGTCCATTAAACTTTGAACTTATCATTCCAGTCTCCATTCTAAAAAAACTATATATTTGGACCGGCGGAATAAAACACGGATATGCTATATATTAAATTTTTGCTGTAAAACACATTATAACAAAAATTACCTCTTTTTCAACCACTTATCCCCAACGTGTTTACTAACAATTGTTGTTAAAGCTAAGCTGCCTAACTTGCACCGCAGATCAATATCTTAACTTATGGTACAGATATGCAATCAATCCGGCAAGCCGGAAGCTTACCTTGTTAAAAACATCATCGTAAACCTTACCAACTTCGATGCAATTGGTGTAGTCCTTGGCAACTGTATTTTCAACAAGCAGGGCTTGTTTGTAGGCAAAACACGCCGGCATTGCATATACAATCAGCAAGGCGAAATTGTAGGCACCATGCTCCTCAGCGAGCAGGAGTACGATGCTTTTAACAGCCAGATCATCAACGATGGCTGGCGCATAGTAGAACAAATAAAAAACCACGGCTGCTCCTGGATAGAAGAAAAGCAGCAATGGGCTAATATGTCTTTTAGAGAAGTACTTGCATAAAAATTTACTTTAAACCCCTTATCATTATTTATTTTTCCGGCTGTATGCTTGCATCTATAGCCGGTAGCTGTTTTTTGTGTGTAATAATAATCCTGTATCCTTATAAATACACGCCTTTTTGGAATTGCTTTCCGCTGGCTATAATGATTAGCTTTATAATCTTAAAATCATCATAGCCTTGCCATCTTCCCTGCGCCATTCCGCCCCTGCACACATACATGTACTATGGCTCTGTTATTTGTATAATATCCAAATAAGTAGTATTCATGCTTTCTGCTCGCAGCTCATAACTCCAGGTTCACAACCTGCAGCTTGCAGTTACTTTCTTTTAAACCTTAACATTACAGCCCCTAAGGCAGAACTACATTTGTAATACTAACTAAAACAACAAAAACATGGAGAACGGACAAAAAGATGTACAACGAACGCTACCAGGCAAAAAAGAATTGAAGAAGCAATTGACTGATAAAATGGAAGCTGCTCTGCCTGAACTGCGTGCCCTGCTGGGCGAAAAAAAGTTTTTGCGCCGTATAAAAAAGGCTGCAAAAATATTGATAGAAGGCTTGCATAAAAATGACATAGGGGGTATGAAGCAATCGGCTGCAAAAGCTGCTACAGCTAAGAAGAGCGCTACAACAAAAGCAATAACAAAGAAAGCCGCTGGTCAAAAAACGACCGTAGCAAAAGCAGCTCCTGCAAAGGGAGCAAAAGCCGCTAAGAAAGGGAGTTCCGGTAAGTAATACATTATGCCAGTGCCGGCGTGCCCTTACGTACCGTTGTTTTTTGTAGTAAATACTTGTAAATTTCTATTTGCGAGCGAGTTTTCTTTTCGCCGGGTGCTGCCGGTACATATTGATTGCTTAGCTCGTCATCAAGTATGCGGGCTTTTACGTTATCGCTCAATTGTATGGCAATAATATCTTTTAATTCCTGCTGTATTTCCGGATCGTAAATGGGCACCGCCGCCTCTATACGATGGTCGAGGTTACGCACCATCCAATCGGCAGAGGAGATATACATTTTTTCTTTGCCGCCGTTGCGAAAAGAATACAGGCGCGCGTGCTCCAAAAACTGATCTACAATGCTAATGGCAGTTACATTGTTTTTGGCTTTTGCACCCTCAAACTTTGGTGAGTAAATGCCACGTATAATGAGGTGCAGTTTTACACCGGCATGTGCAGCTTCGTACAACTTCAGAATGAGTTTTTCATCGCTTAGCGAATTAAGCTTTAGCGTAATAATGGCTTTCTTTTTGGCTTTAGTCTGCTTAATTTCTTTATCTATCAAATGCGTTAATTGCTGCCGTATGTTGGTGGGTGCTATCATCAACGTTTTGCAGGCAAGCAAAGGCGCATCACTCTTTGGGTTTTCAAGATAGCGGAAGATGCGGTTGATGTCGGCCATTATATTGCGGTTAGCAGTAAGCAGGCAAAAATCAATATATACATTCGATGTTTTTTCGTTGAGATTGCCGGTACTTACAAAACCATATTCCTGCGTGTGCTTAAGATTGCGCCTTTTAATGACGCATACCTTGGCATGTACCTTCAGGTTGGGCAAGCCTACCAATACTTTTACGCCTTCGTCTTCCAGCCGTACTTTCCATTCGAGGTTGGCTTCTTCGTTAAAACGGGCGCGAAGTTCCAGCACTACCGTAACCTGTTTGCCATTGCGCGCCGCATTAATCAATGCGTTTACAATGGTAGATTCTTCGGCAAGCCGGTAAGCCGTAATTTTTATAGAAACAACATCCGGTTCAATGGCTGCTTCGCGCAGTAAATCGGTAATGGTATTAAAGGTATGGTAGGGAAAGCACAGCATAATGTCTTGCTCCAGCACTGCCTCGGTTACACGTGTGCGGCGCTGCAATGCCGGATGCGTAAAGGGTTGTACCAGCTTTTTGCCATGCGGCGGAAACACATCCGGGAAGTCCATAAAATGCCGGAAGTTGTGAATGCGGCCGCCGGGAATAATATTATCGCGCCGTGTAAGATGCAGCTTTTGTATCAGGTATTCGAGCAGGCTGCTGTTCATCTCTTTATCATATACAAAGCGTGTTGGCTTGCCCTTGCGCCGGTTTTTTAAGCCTTTCTCTATCTTTTGTACAAAATTGGTAGAAAGGTCAGTATCAATATCTATTTCCGCATCTTTGGTAATCTTGAAAATATGTGCATCGTACCGCTCGTAGTTGAAATAAGAAAAGATATACGGCAGGCTAAAGCGAATAACATCTTCCAGCAAAATAATGTATTTATTGCCGTTCTTTTCGGGCAGCGTAACAAAGCGCCCCAGCACTCTTGACGGCACTTCAATCAATGCAAATTTTTGTGCATACGCCTGCGAAACATTGCTCATCACTACGCCTAAAAAAATACTTTTTTCGCGTAGGTAGGGCAATGCGGGTACATCTTCTATCAATAGCGGGATAATGTTGGAGCGTACTTTATCTATAAAATATTCTTTTACATACTCCTGCTGTTCTTTATCCAAATGTTTTTCGTTTATCAAAAAAACATGCTGCTGTTGCATCTCAGTACAAATGTGCGCCCATATCCTATCAAACTCGCTTTGCTGCTTTAGTACCGTAAGTTGTATGGCATCCAGCACAGCATGTGGATTAGATACACGATGCATATTTAGCTTTTTGCCGCCAAACTGTATCATGCGCTTGAGTGTGGCTACGCGCACACGAAAAAACTCATCGAGGTTATTAGAAAAAATACCTAAAAAACGAATCCTGTCTCTGAGCGGTACCGTTTTATCGTTGGCTTCCTGCAACACACGGGCATTAAAAGAAAGCCAGCTAATATCGCGCGGTATAAATATTTTTTTTTTCATGCAGATGAAATGAAGATAAGCTAATTGTAATCAATGGCTTATTGCTAATAGTTTGCCAAACGGAACGAAAATTTGAGAAGATGCCTGAGATGAATGGGATTAAAGGCGGAAAAAGAATATTGCTTTAATTTTATTTGCGTTTTAGCCTCTTCACGGTTTGATGCCCTTACTCGCATAAAAGCTCAATAAATATTTTACAGTTGCAGTGTGCGACGCCTCTACAGCTTAATTTTTATTCTGCAGCTCGTCCCATAAAAAAGAAAAAACACCTTGCTGTGTTTTCATACTACTCCTAATAAAAGAAGAAACGATTAGGTTTATGTTGTTACAATAAAGCCACAAAGCATCACAGCTTGTTTAAAGCAAAAAACCACTGTAAAAACAGCGGTTTTTTGCACATGATAAACTCTATATCGGGATTACAAATCAGATGTTTGCAGCGGCTTTGGAATGTGTACGGTTGCAGATTGAACAGTACCGTTGCGCTTGTATTGCAGCTTTACATCATCGCCGGGCTTTATCTCTTTCAACTGATCTTTTATATCCTTTACACTCTGCACGGCTTTGCCATTCACTCCGGTGATTATATCATCTTCTTTCAATCCGGCTTTGGCAGCTGGCGAATCATCGTCGTTGATGTCCATTACCTTTACGCCCTGGCTATTCTCGATATCCTGCACACGTAAGCCTAAGCGTGGCTTATTATCATTCCATTCAAAATTGAAAGCAGGATTATTTCTGAACACATCAAAGGCATCATCGTTGTTGCTCCATGCAAAAGCACGTGACTTATTCTTGTCCAATGTAGCTGTTGCGGTGCTTTCTTTGCCATCACGCATATAGGTGATGGTTATTTTATCGTTGGGCTTGTATTTGCCTATAGCATCATATACATCGTCGGCGTCTTCTATTTTAGTATCATTGATTTTCGTAATTACATCACCCTCTTTCAAGCCAGCTTTATCGGCAGCACTGCCTTCGGTTACTTCATTAATTTTTGCACCATTATCGGCATCTGTTGGCATAATACCCAGCATTGCATCGTTGTCGCGATAATTGAAGTTTCTTACAAAAGCTTTAGCGCCACCTTGCGGAAACATGGGTGGCACCGCAGGCATTACAAAATCGCGGTCTCTGCGAATAACCTGTACATCGCCATCTTTAAAGTCCTTTGCGGATTTGCCGTTGATGGTTATATTATCTCCATCCACAACAATGGTGAGCTTTTCTTTGTTATCGCCGTTCTTATGAATGATGATGCTTTCACCTTTATCGTGAATGGGTGGTATAGGCGCTGCAGGTGGGATGGGGGCTGTTTGTGCAAAGCCGGCGCATGCAATAAACGCCAGCAATAAAGCAGATGAAAATCGTAGTTTTTTCATAATAAAAAGTTTAAGTACGAAGAATTTAGTAGTTCAAATGTAAAGAAGTTTTTGAAATACGAAAACTTTCGGAAATGTTAAATGAGAAAATGTAGAAGTATGCCTCAAAGGTGTAAAGGAGCGGAGATGTATGAAAGGGAATAAGTACATTTTTACTTACCTATCTTTAGAATGAACTATCAACATTTCGGATGGTGAGACACCCGCCTAAATTTGAAAAAATATTCCTCCCAATTATTTGTAAACAGTGTTGTGCAGTTTTTATGGTATTACCGACACTCTTTACTGCGGCAGTTGCCGGAGGTAGCATTCATCCTGTTGGTGAAGAACACCAACATGGGCGGAAGTAGCGTGTATAAGTTGATGAATAAACCTATCTTTAGCTATTATGACTTTTAGCGAAGCAGCACAATTCTTATCAGCTACGCCCATAGATAATTTACAGCCGGCTCAATGGGCAGATTTGGGTTGCGGCAATGGGCTGTTTACAACCGTTTTATCAGCAAGATTACACAGCGGAAGTAACATTTATGCAGTAGATAAAAGATTACCATCCAGTTTGCAAACTGCAAACAATGAAATAACCATTACGCCTGTAAAAGCAGACTTTGTGGAAGATGATTTAGCCCTGTATGGATTAAGTGGTATTTTGATGGCGAACGCATTGCATTATGTAAAAAACAAAACAGCATTACTGCAAAAGCTTAAAACATACTTGTTGCCAGATGCCATTTTTATCATTATTGAATACGATACTACAAGAGCGAATCAATGGGTTCCTTATCCTGTGCCGTTTACGGAGTTACAGGAGTTGTTTGCGGCAAATGGCTTTCAGCATGTTCAAAAAACCGGTGAGCGAAAATCATTGTATCAGTCTGGGAGAATGTATGTGTGTTTGGTGAAAACCTGAGGGGTTGGGGTTGTTGGTGTTTTATAAAATGAACGCATGAGCAAAACTTATGAAAGTTTATTTTGCGGAATGAAACTCCTTATGTCTTTATTCAATATTTTTCTACGCATCATATCCTTATTATGAGGTTTAAAATGTCGTGAGATTTCTTGAGTAATTTCTTTGAAATTATCACTACCATCATTTCTAACATGATAAAAGATTTCGATCCTTTTACAATTCGGATGTTCAAATATTGTATTTAATAAAATCCGGTCCGATAAGCCACAAGAATGTCCTACTATAAAAACTTCATAAGGTGCTGAGTCTATATAAGAAAGTAGATCATGATAATTATGTGTTTGAAGATAACCAAAGGACTTTATATGTTCTAAATATACATTCTCGCCTGAATCTTCAATATTTTGATAAGCAGGATCACTTTCATCCCCATAGCCAAAGATGATTGGGTTATTTTTTATGTTAGTAACTCTACCGTGAATATGAATTATATCGTCTTCATTTGCATAATCTTTTAGTTGCAGTGTATCTGTGTAGTTAAAATTTAAAAACTTAATTTCAAAGTTTTTACTGACAGTTTTAAAGGCTCGTTTTAGATTAGTTGCAGAATTATCTATTTCTAATTTAGGTACATTTAAAATAATTTTATTTATTGTTTCGATATAATCCGCAAGTTGAAGAATTATAAAATCAAACTCTTTATTTAGCTTTGTAACAACCTCTTTTTTATTGTTTATATTAGGATTGGAAAAGTAGTTTTTTAATAAATTAAAATATTCTCTTTCAATATCAACCCAATTATTTGTTTTAAAAGTCTTTAATAAGCCATTGAAAAATTTAGACTGGTAATTAACATGTTGATATTCATTAGATGAAATAAAGGTCAATACATCTTCGAAAGTTTTAGGCATTTGAGCAAACCTTGAATACATACCACTATACTTATTTGAAATTGTAATTAAAGAATCAGAATAGTGTTTGTTTTCACAAAACCGTTCAAAAGATTTACACATATACCAATCCAAGAAATTCTTGTAGCTTGTTTTAAGCCCATGTGCTAAATCAAAACCATTACCAATTATGGTTAATCTATTGTACATTTTCAAATATAAAAATTTTACCCCACCACACTCTCCGCGCTCACCCCAATCACTTCTGTATGCATGCGCTTTAAAAACCGATGCATGTCATTCATATCCTTCACATCATCACTAATCAGTAAAAAGTTTTTACCGGCTTGTTTTAAACGCGCTTTGTTGGTGCCTGTTTGCAGGTAATCCAAAATGCGCTTAAACAAATCACTTTCAAAATATGGCGAGTCTGGACGGTTGATGAAATAACAACGCAGCGTGTTATCCTTTAAACTCATTTTCTCAAAGCCCAAAT
Organism: Ilyomonas limi; assembly: GCF_005233845.1. GTDB lineage: Bacteria > Bacteroidota > Bacteroidia > Chitinophagales > Chitinophagaceae > Ilyomonas > Ilyomonas limi. The sequence goes on along the minus strand of NZ_SZQL01000030.1, from coordinate 7,195 downwards.
CTATTGCTAAGCGGCGGCAGCGAACGGTGGTAAACAAATCTTCCACCGGCTTTGGCATCGGTCCAAAACGGTCTTGCATTTCTGCATGAAAAGCCTGCAACTCACGTTCATCTTCGCAATTATCTAATCGTGTATAAAGCGATAAACGTTCAGTAATACTTTCTACATAATCATCTGGTATCAATATTTCCAAATCGGTATCAATGGTGCAGTCTGTTACATAATCATCCTGCTTGCTGATCTCTTCTTTAAACAGATCTTTGAACGAAGTACGCTTCAGTTCGCGCACTGCTTCATCCAAAATCTTCTGGTACATTTCAAAGCCAATCTCTGCCATAAAGCCGCTTTGCTCACCACCCAGCAAATTACCTGCACCACGTATATCCAAATCGCGCATTGCAATCTGGAAACCGCTACCTAACTCACTGAATTGCTCTAATGTTTGCAAGCGCTTACGGCTGTCGGTCGGTAAGGTGCTCATCGGCGGAGCTAACAAATAACAAAACGCTTTCTTATTACTGCGACCCACACGACCGCGCAACTGGTGCAAATCGCTCAGGCCAAAATGATGTGCATTGTTTACGATAATCGTATTCACATTCGGGATATCCACGCCGCTTTCTACAATATTGGTACACACCAGTACATCGTATTTTCTATCTATAAAATCCAGAATCTTTTCTTCCAACTGGTCGCCTTCCATTTGTCCGTGCGCGTAAGAAATACTTAAGTCCGGACATTGCGCCTGTATCATGGCAGCCATTTCGGGCAAGCCTTGTACACGGTTGTGAATAAAGAACACTTGACCTCCACGCTCTGTTTCATAATAAATCGCATCGCGGATAGTTTCTAAATTAAATACCTGCACTTCGGTTTGTATCGGTTGCCGGTTAGGTGGCGGCGTATTGATAATACTTAAATCGCGTGCGCCCATCAGGCTAAAATGCAGTGTGCGTGGGATAGGTGTTGCGGTTAATGTTAAGCAATCCACATTCGTTTTCAGTGTTTTCAATTTCTCTTTATGCGCCACGCCAAACTTCTGCTCTTCATCAATAATCATTAAGCCCAGGTCCTTAAACTTGACATCTTTACTTAGTAATGCATGGGTGCCTACAATGATGTCCACTTTACCATCTGCAACTTTCTGGTAGGTTTCTTTTTTTTCTTTTGATGATTTAAAGCGGTTCACATAATCTACACTTACCGGAAACTCTTTCAACCGATCTTCAAACGTTTTATAATGCTGAAAAGCAAGAATAGTGGTTGGTACTAATACTGCCACCTGTTTGCCATCCAACACTGCTTTGAATGCCGCACGAATGGCGACTTCTGTTTTACCAAAACCCACATCACCGCACACCAAACGGTCCATGGGCGATTGCTGCTCCATATCTTTCTTTACATCAGCAACAGCCTTTGCCTGGTCGGGCGTGTCTTCATAAATAAAAGAAGCTTCCAACTCAGATTGCATGTAATTGTCGGGTGCATACGCAAAGCCGTGCTGTGCTTTACGCTGTGCGTATAATTTAATAAGGTCGAAAGCAATTTCTTTAACCTTCGTTTTTGTCTTTTCTTTCAGCTTATTCCATACATCGCTGCCCAGTTTATTAATCTTCGGCTCCGTGCCTTCTTTGCCGGTGTATTTGCTTATTTTGTGCAGCGAATTAATGTTTACATACAATATATCGCTACCTTTATAAATGATGCGCACCGCTTCCTGCAAGCGACCAGCTACTTCTATTTTTTGCAAGCCGCTGTAGGTACCCACGCCATGATCTATATGTGTTACAAAATCGCCGGGTTGCAGGTCCCGTAAGGTTTTAAGCGTAAGTGCCTTGTTTTTATTATATGCTTGTTTTACACGGTATTTATGATAACGCTGAAAAATCTGATGATCGGTATAGCACACTATTTTCAGGTCTTCATCTATAAAACCTTCGTGTATGCTGGTAGCAACAGGTACAAATTGTATTTCCGTTTTTAAATCCGTAAAAATACTGTGCAGCCGCTCTAATTGCTTTGCCTGTTCTGCAAAAATATAAATGCTGTATTTGGCAGCTTCGTGCGCTTTTAAATTCGTAATCAGCAAATCAAACTGGCGGTTGAAAGAAGGTTGTGATTTGGTGTTAAATTCAATTTCAGTAACTGCAAATTGTGGCTTATAACCAAACTCTACAATGTGCCGCTGTTGTATTTGCCGCTCTATTGTTGCTGCCGGCGAGAAGTCCGGCAGGCTTACTTCTTTCAGAATGGTTGTTTCATCTTCTTCCTCGTTTTCACCTTCCAGCAAGGCTGCTGCTTTTTTGGTAAAGCCTTCTTTTTTTAGTCTTTCACTTTCTTCCTTTAAGTGCTCGGCTTCCGCTTTTGTTCTTTCTAAATACAAGCCCAGGTCTTCTTCCTGCACTTCTATTTTTTCCTTAATTACATCCCAGTCTTTTAGCCATACAATGGTGTTTTCGGGAAGAAATTCAAGCAAGGAAACTTTATCGCCGGTTTCAAATTGTGTCTCTACATTGGGAATGATGGATACCTGCAACAGTTTGCGCTCACTCAACTGCGTTTCAGGATCAAAAATGCGGATGCTGTCCACTTCGTTGCCAAATAATTCTACACGGTACGGTTTTTCATTACCGAAAGAATAAATATCCAAAATACCGCCGCGCAGTGCATATTGCCCCGGCTCGTACACGAAATCGCTGCGCACAAAACCATACATGCTAAAAAGTTCGAGCAAACTTTCGAGGCTAATGGTATCATTCACTTTAATGTTGATGATATTGCCGCTGAGTGTCTTTGGCAGCACCACTTTCTCGAACAATGCTTCGGGATAGGTGACCACAATCTTTTTATTACCACCGGCAGATAACTTCGTCAACGCTTCGGTTCGCAACATGACGTGCGAGGAGTTGAGCAGGCGGAAATTCTTCCTGTTTTTAAACGAAGAAGGAAAGTAAAACAAGTCTAATGCGGAGGTTAAATTTTCCAGTGTATTCTGAAAATAAGCTGCTTCTTCTGCATCGTTCAACACTACCAAATGATTCAAACTCTGCGTGTTAGGATGTGCAAATACAGATGCCACCATAAACTCTGCGCTGCTGCCCTGCAGGTTTTTGAGAAAAACTTTTTCGGAAGACTGATCGGTTGGGGCAAAAGAAAGCTGGTGCGTTAGCTGAATAACGCGCTTTTCATTTTGATACTGCTGTAGCAGTGTATGTAGATTCATAAATCGGACTGCAAAAGTACTAAATATGTAGGTTTTATACCAGTTTGGAGGTGTAAGGGAATGTTAGAAAAACAGACAACAAAAGCGATGCTGAATGTTGGTGTAAATTCCGGTTGCTTATGTCCTTAAATTCTTATTTTTACTGTATAACCATTCAACTAATCTGCTATGAAAAAAGTGTTCTTTTTATGGATATTTTTTCTTTCCTCATTGCTGTTTTGTTTATCAGGCATTGCACAACAAAAGCCCAATAAAGATTACGATTCTACATTAGCCAAAAAATTAGGTGCCGATGAAAGAGGTATGAAGATGTATGTACTTGCTATGCTGAAAAGCGGCACTGCCACGGGATTAAGCCAGCAGCAACGCGATAGTATTTTTGCCGGTCACTTTAAGAACATTAACCGGCTTGCCAGCGAAGGCAAATTGCTTACTGCTGGTCCGTTGGAAAAAAATGATCAAAATTATCGTGGCATTTATGTGTTCAATGTTTCGACTGTAGAAGAAGGAAAGCAATTAGTAGCCACCGACCCCGCAGTGCAGGCAAAAGTGTTTGATTTTGATTTGTTTTTGTGGTATGGCACGGCAGCTTTCATGCAACTGCCCGAAATTCATACCCATATTCACAAATATGCATTTGAATAAGCAATTATTGGTAGCGAATGAGGACGGATAATTTTTTATAAATGTTTTTGCAGGCAACTGGAAACCTTTATTTTTGCCTCCCTGCAAACGGGGAATTAGCTCAGCTGGCTAGAGCGCTTGCATGGCATGCAAGAGGTCACCGGTTCGACTCCGGTATTCTCCACCTGATTATCAAAGCGCTACAACAATTATTGTAGCGCTTTTTTATCTTCTAAAACTAAGATTTGGTTTAATTCAATTATTACACCGTCACACAAAACATGAAGAATAATGCCATTGAATGTTTGATAGATGTTGATTATATTTAGTAATGGCCAGTGTAATAATGACATAGAGATAAACGAGCTTTTAAGAAGCAAGTAGTTCTTCTGCTGAGCTGGTTGATTTTTACTCTGAATGAGGTGCTTACTCCTACTACGGCTTTTGTAAACTGCTTACCAATGAGATACTGGTAAAAGGGCAGTTAGGCTGTAAATACCTGGATTGCTTATGCAGATACTCACTCTAAAACTGTTTAAAATACCGACTGCATTTCCATTCCTTACTACCTTTATCAACAACCGGTGAGGACACATAATTCCACCTTGTTTGCATCACAACGTACAAGGCAATTTCGTCCCGCTATCTTTCTTCTTCTCTTCAACTTCCAGCATATATTTAATAATACCGCCCTAAATTTAAACTGTATTGATGAAATAGTACCCTATATTTGGCAGGATACATATATTAATATAATGGATAAACCGTTGAAGGAGAAGGGTAATATAGCTACAATCATCCGAAAGGAGGTAGAAGAAGTATTTGGGCGCAGCGTAACTTCTTATGGTGATTGCAGTTTGCTCTGTACCGAGATTTTCAATAAAACCGGTTTCTCTCTTAATCAAAATACACTGAGGCGTTTTTTTGGGCTGGTGAAAGCAAAATATGCTGCTTCAAATTCTACGCTTATCATACTGGCAAAGTACTGTAATTACGATTCTCCCGACGAAATGCTAATACTAAAGGAGCGGAACAGTGATCGGGCATTGCAGGAAGAAGATCCCAGTGTTCTTTTTTACTGTCTTAGTCTCTTTAAAGAACTGCAGATAAAAAATGAAAATGATGATGCTTTCCTTACGTTTATGGGACATACCATCAGCTTTTTGCAAAAAAAGCCGGAACTAATTGAGAAGTTTCAGCGTGCTGTTGCAAAAACTACCATTGGCCGTAAATTTTATTTTGAGCATTTTATCAATATAGATAAACTTAGTTCCTTTTTCGGTTTAGGAATTAGATTTTATCTTAATGAAAATAAGACACCCGAAGGTCAATTGTTTGGATATTCTTTATTATGCACACGCGATTGGCTTACGAACAATCTTAAAGCGTTAAAAAAAAATTATGAATATTTACAGCGTCAAAATCTTTCACCTGATATGCCGGCGTTTGTTTATAGCTGGTACTTTGCAGGCAAACTTTTTTATGCAGATGAACATCAACCAAATGCTGAGCAAATATTGGCAGAAGCATACAATATGCATAATGTTATAAAATCTACTAAAAGTAGCCGCTATTTATACAATTGTTTTGAGTACCCGTTGTCTCTTGCCCTTGTTCTGACCAAGCACTATGAGGAAGCATTGTTCTATATCAATTATGCTTTTACAAATTACCAGCACAAAGAAGGTCACATAAGTGGTGGGTGTTATGAACAATTGTTGTTGTTAAAAGCTATTGCTCTTATAAAAATTAATGAGCAAAAAGAAGCTAAAGCGGTCTTTGTGCGGCTATACCCATCTGAATTTTATTTTACGTCAAAAAAACTCAGCACAATATTATACCTCTTGCTGGCATCTCTTTTAAAAGAGATTAATCAAAAGCAGTTCAGGCAATTTACTGAACTGATAAAGAAAACAGGATTTGAAAAGCTATCCAGTTTATCGGAAATTACTAATGTATAAAGACGTGTTGAAAGAATTAAGAACAAAAATGAACAAAAGGCTTATATTTAGCGTAAATACTTTTGCTGAGTGAAAATTCTAACCCTTAAGTTTTTAAACAAGGAAGAATACACATCAAAAATCGCTTACTATAGCGTATTCAGATAATTTGAAATAAGGTTCTTATCAATTCTGATTTTTTATATAAACCAAAACGTAGAGTTGATTAATTGCTGAATGCGCATTCGCTATACATATCCGTATTTCCTATGATGTAACCCTAACTGATACTTATCATAGGCTTTACAGAATCCAATTCAAAAAAAACATAAGGTATCTTGAATCCCAGGTAATGAATAATTAACTGGAATGCGAAGTGTGCTGTCTTGTGGTGTATATGTGCAAATCTTACCAAAACTGGTTTGCGCTTTTACGCCGATGTAGTAAAAAATTTATACAATAATAAAACCTGCTTAAGGTAAACATGTAAGCGGGATTGGCGATAGCCTGTCTATTGCTCACCAACCAAAGCTTAACTCTAAAACCTTTGTATGCTAAATACCAAAAAATGGTACGCGTTATACACCCGGCCCAAATTTGAAAAGAAAGTTGCCGAACTGCTTACCAAAAAGAACATTATCAATTACTGCCCGGTACGAAAAGTGAGTAAACAATGGGCTGACCGGAAAAAGATAATTCATGAACCGCTGTTTACTTCTTACGTATTTGTTTTCATTTCAGCAAAGGAATATTTTCTAACTTTAGAAACACAAGGTGTATTAAACTTTGTACACTGGCTTGGTAAGCCGGCTGTTATTAAAAACGAAGAAATCGAAGTTATCAAACATTTTCTTGCTGAATACCAATATGTTTCAGTAATCAAAAATATTCAATCCAACGATAAAGTCCGCATTCTTAATGGGCCACTTACGGCGCTTGAAGGTGAAGTTGTAGAGGTAAAAAATAAAACAGTCAAAGTACTGCTGCCCTCATTAGGTTATCACCTTCTTGCCGAAGTAGAAAAAGAGAATATTGAAATACTAAAAGCCGTTTAAAAACTATTGTTTTTTAAACATAGTCAAAAGTATTAATGCTGCTTTCACACATCGGCGCTAATACTTAACAGGAGAATTATGCCTGTTACTAAGCTTATGAATATAACAATTTTGCGGCCGGAAAATGGCAAAATTTATGCCATTCACCAGCCCTTTTAAAAATAATTTTTGTCTAACAAACTCTATTTTAACCTTAAAAAGATAATTACTGTTTTTATGTCAAGTTACAGGATTGCCATAATTGGTTTAGGCTATGTAGGGCTGCCGCTGGCGGTCGAGTTTTCGAAGTTGTACCCCGTCATTGGTTTTGATGTAAATGACAGGCGGGTGCAGGAATTACGGGCGGGTAATGA
>NZ_SZQL01000003.1 GCF_005233845.1 Ilyomonas limi | reverse complement strand
AGCCGCAGCTCTTCTACCGAAAACAGGTGGTCAATTTATAGCGAAATCACCTGGTCAATTTGCTCCGAAATGCAGTGGTCAGCTTGTAGCGAAATGGAGTGGTCAATATCAGCGAAATCTCCACTCCGCTAAACCATAAAATTTATTTGGTTTTTTACACAGTTCATGTTGGGCGTTCGCCTTATTTGTCCGAGTGTAAGCTGTCAATAATAGCTTTTATTGTTTTATCGTCCACGCTGTCAAACTCTGATTTGTCGTAAATAGTCAGCAAATACACTTCTTTGTCGTCGGTTACTACATAAGTAATAACTCGTGCACCACCGCTTTTTCCTTTTCCTTTGCTCTTGATAGCAAGTCGGATTTTATAGGTGTCATTGCCTAAAGGCGTTCCTGTCTCTGGTGCATTTTCAAGCGTTGCATTTAATTCAGCAAGTTCTTGTTTAAGAGAGGGGAACTTTTTGATAAGCCGTTTTGCTTCTCTTTTGAACTTGTCACTCGGAATAACACTAAAGTTCATTTAAGAATTCGTTTAGTGTCTGCTTGTGTCCTTTTGTTTGCTTAAGAACAGCAACTTGCTCAAACGCTTCTTTAAGGTCAGACCTGAGCTTTAAAGCCTGTTCATACTTTTTTAGCTTGTTGAGCACCTTTTCCCATTCAGTCAAAGGCAACTGAACAGCCTGCGTCTTGCCATTTATATCGTTTACGTATTGAAGTGCAATTTTCATGTGTCAAATTTAATACGTTTTGTCCAACTGCAAACTGTTAGAAAAGGTGACGCACAACGTTGAAGCGTTTGCGATGGGCTGGCAATAGCGATTGGTCAGCCTGGTACAAATGCTTAATTGAAAAACTAAAGTTGAAAATATGAAAGATAAGCTAAATAGCAAAGGTCAAGCTGGAACAACTGCTGATGTCTGCAAAATTGCCAAGAACTTAATGTCGAGCCAGCCTATTGCAAACGCCGCTGTTGTGTGCAGGCTTTTAGTCAATACGTTTGAGATACCATTTTCGTTTGTAATAATGACTGCCAAATATTATAAACTGTTTCCATTTATTATATCTTGTTGCACGTCTTACAATTTTACCGTCTTGATAACTTTCAAAAAGTTTGTCATGTCCGATGTAATAAACATGCGAAGAATGGTTGTTGTTTCTTGAAAGGTCTATTTTGTCTGTCGGCACTGTGTCATAAGTGAGAAGTATTTTCTTACCATCAATTCTGTAATGCCCGGTTGCAGTGTCAAACATCATGTCACCGCGATAACGATATTCAAATGTGCTATCGGGTTTAAGCTTTAACCTTGTCACAAAAAAACCTAAGTCCGCAAAGTTAGAATTGTATGTGCCGCTAATATTTTTTGTCGCATTACAAGAGAAAAGAACGTGAAAAAGAAAAATGAAAAAGGTTGCTTTTAATGCTTTTTGCATCTTTAGTGGTTTTTGTCCTGATGCAATAATTTAAGATTTTGCATAAAGTCACACTTTAAAATTTAGTGAGCTTCAAACTGCTTGCACACAACGAACCGGGCTTGGCGAAGAACTGGTATTTGAAACTCGTCAGCCGAAACTACGCACCGAAGGTAAAAATTTGACCCGTCCTGAAAAAGGTTGACTGAAATTAGTGAATAAATCCTGTTATTGGTTGATGAAAGTAATCATCCTGAATATGGTTGATGTACTTTGGTGTTAGCCGTGCAGCGGGCAAAAACATTTTCGTGCCCTCTATAGCTAAGAAAAGGTTTTTGTGCGCCGGCTCTTTAAGTGCTGTTCATACTAACCTCCTTCTGTTTGAATGGTTGATAATAGTTTTTCCATCTTCTTAATTGTGGTCCTTGTTGCTCGTGTACAACTGCAGGCACCTGCCAGTTCAGACTGCTGTGCCTGCGCCGGTGATTGTAGATGGTAATACACCTGTGGATGTGGGCAGCAGCAGTCTCTATGTCCTTGTAGTAGCTGCTCAACAGCTCTGTTTTCAATATCCCATTCACTCGTTCTGCAATAGCATTTTCCAGCGGGTCACCGTTGTTAGTCATACTAATCATTGCATTGTGCTCAAGCAGTAAGTTGACATATTCTGTACTGCAGTATTGTATACCGCGATCAGAATGATGGATAACGATTGTCTCAGGTGGCTTCTGTGCCAGTGCTTTGTTCAGTGCTATAACAGCTGAGCTTACCTTCATGTCATCACTTACATGAAAACCGACTACTTTTCTTGAATAAGCATCCGTTATCAGAAACAGGTAAGCAAATCTTTGTTTTAGTGGTATATAGGTGATGTCCGCCACCCAAAGTTCATGCGCCTTCAGCAGCACAAAGCCCTTTATCAGATTGGGATAGCGGTAAAAGCGATGTTTGCTGTTGGTGGTGTGAACAATTCGCTTCGTTTTTCTTACCAACAACTTGTTTCTTTTTAACAGATCAAAAAACTTATCTCTTCCCCCTGCTGATGCTGTACTCTTTAAAAAATGGCTGCAGCTCTATAAATAACTTTCTGCCGCCACACCTGGGCTGTTGTTTGCGGATCCGATCAATCTGCTCCAGTATCAATCCTTCATTTACCCCTTGGTGGAAATGCTTTTTGTTATGCTTATAATACGCTTGTGGCGAGTAGCCCAACAGTTTGCAAATGCATTGCACACTTATGTTGCCATGCTTTTCCTTCATTGCTTTTACTGTTGGGCACCAGACTTTTTTCTAATTGAGATATTTAGATCTTTTTCGGCAATATTGATCATGGTGTCCAATGCTTCCGCATGGAGCTTTTCCCATTGAAGCTGCTTTTCCAATGCAGCAATCTTTTGCTGCAACGCTTCTTCTGTAGACGATGTTGCAGTGGGTTTCTTAGGTGAACTGTTCATACTTGCAGTAGCGTATTTGAGTTGCTTTTCGCTTGGTGGCAAGTTATGTATTCCCTGGTAAATAGCTACCCACTTGCATATGGTAGTACGGCTAATGCCATACTTTTCGGCAAGCTGTCTAAAGCCGCCGCCTTGCGTTAAATACTCCTGAATGATTTGTGTTTTTAAATCCATAAAACGGTTGTTTTTTAATCAACCTATTTCAGAACGAGACACTGTTAAACTCTATATCTTTATCCAAGCTGACGCAACACGGAATGCCGCTCCGGCAGCAAGCCTTTAACGTTAGCAGAAACCCTGTTGGACACCACGTACCAGTTTGACACATCCTGAAACTTAGCCGACGCTGCCCCACTCTATTTTTAGCACATTGCAAGGCACACAAAACCCACACACAGAAGCTAACCTTGCAAAGAGCTAAAAATGCCAGCACACAGCCCACCGACCCAGCTGAAAGTATTCTTTTCGTCTTAAAAGCAAAACATCAACAGAACTTCACTTTTCATCAACCCACAAGCTGTTGATAACTTTTGTGGACATAATTTGTCCGCTATTATTCACCTTATTATTTTTGGACAAAATAAGTCCACATGGGGCAAGCTAAATTGAAATCATTTGGGGAGTACATACGAACCTTACGTGAAGACGCAGAACTTCCTCTGAGGAAAGTAGCGGCAGACCTAAGTATTGACCCTTCATTACTTGGGAAAATAGAACGTAACGAAAGACAGCCAACAAAAGACTTCATCAAGCAAGTCGCCGCATACTACAAAGTTAACCACAAGGGTCTTTTTAAGGAATTCCTTAGTGACAGGATAGCTTACCAGATATTGGACGAAGAAGCGGACATTGACATTTTGAAAGTTGCTGAACAAAAAGTTACTTATCTAAAAACCAAAAAATAATGGGCAAAACATTAGCACGGAATAAGGAGTTACCAACTTTTTTTGGTGAACTGCAATTAAAGGGTGAAAAATATGATGTTGACTTATCGAAGAAAGAAGGTCAGCCTTCAGTTTTTTATAAACACCCAAACGGAGAGTTATGGAATGGCGACAGTATAGAATGGCTTAAATCACTTGAACCCGAAAGCATTGATTTGATTTTTGCAGACCCGCCTTACAATATTAAAAAAGCGGATTGGGACACTTTTGAAAGCCAAGAGAAATATATCAATTGGTCTATGCAATGGATTGAACAAGCTGCAAGAGTATTAAAACCAACAGGAACATTGTTTATTTGCGGTTTCTCTGAAATTCTTGCTGACTTGAAGCATCCTGCTTCTAAACTCTTTAAATCTTGCCGATGGATTATTTGGCATTACAAGAATAAAGCAAACCTTGGAAACGATTGGGGGCGTAGCCATGAAAGCATTTTGCACTTTAGAAAGACAAAGGACTTCACGTTCAACATTGATGAAATTCGCATTCCTTATGGTGAGCATACATTGAAGTACCCAAGTCATCCACAAGCTGAAACAAGCCAATACGGAAAGGGAAAGAATGGCAATCATGTTTGGGAGCCTAATCCACTTGGTGCAAAACCTAAAGATGTTTTAGAGATACCGCAAGACATCATCGAAGTACCTACAACATGCAATGGCATGCATGAAAAAACGCCACACCCAACACAGAAGCCAGAAGAACTTTTAAGAAAAATTATTCTTGCCTCTTCTAACATCGGTGACACAATACTTGACCCATTTTGTGGTTCAGGAACGACACCAGTATGTGCAGAACAACTTCAAAGAAAATGGTTAGCTTGTGACCTTTCAAGAGAATATTTGGAATGGGCAGCCAACAGGATTGAATTGGTTGAAGATTGGTCAATTGAAAAATGGATTAAATACGATTTCGAAAACCAAAGAAGGCGCAACTCAATACGATGAACATTAAAAAGCTTGTTGCTAAAGCACTAAACAAAGGAAACTTCACTGACTTACAAGGGTACATAGATTTTGCTCAAGAATATTTAGATTTTGTAGCAGAACATCTTCAGGCAGAAATTGTATCACAGAATGAAAACCATTATCGGTTTTATCAGTACGACAGGCATGGGAATTTTCAAATTACACGTCCCATCAACTCAAACCTGATGTACAAAACCGACACATTTGAATTAGCAAGTTCCAAGTTTTTGGAACTTCTTCGTAATGTGAAAGACGTTAAGCCGGAACTTGAAGTTGAGAGACAAATTATCAACAACACAACCTATACAATACAACAATCAATTGGTGCTGCACTTGACGGGATAGAAGGTGGAAAATCAAACGCTGCAAGAAAGCTCAACGGTGATTTATTTGAGCATTTGATACGTCTCATCATCAACGAAATTGGTGTTGAAGCAAAAGCAGGTGTTGTACAAGTTCCAGTGACCATCAGCGAAACTGAACAGTTCAACATGAGCTATCAGCATGATTTGATTATCAAAGAAGGTGATGAAATCAAGATTTTAGGTTCTATCAAAACCTCAAGCAAAGACAGGATTGATAAAATCTTCATGGACAAGTTCCTTTACTCGCGTTTAACTGAAACAACAATTCCCCACATTGTCATTTTTCTAAACGACGTTCAAAGGAAGAAATCAAAACGAGAGAACGAATATGGGATTAACGCTACGTTCTTACCAGGACACTTCAAAGGTTACACCGTAAAGCTAAATCCATTAGATGGCGTTTACTACTGTGACATCAGACCCAACATGAAAACGGAAAATATCCTTAAAGACCATATCAAAACATTTGACCATTTACTCATTGACGACATTTGGAATTTGCTATAACCCACACACCAAGTCAGGCACATTTGCAAGGCACACAAACCCATACACAGAGGCTAACCTTGCAAAAGAGCCTGCCTTGTTTCCACGCTTCTTGGACGCACCCAACTTCGGTGGACACAGACATTATAGTGAAACATCCGAAAGAAGTAAGCCATCGAGCAAGTGCGTATTGTGCAAGTAGTTGTTGAATGATTGCTTTGCATTCAAAAAGCACTCATGGAATATCGTGAAGCAACGCAGCAGCAAATGTTTTTGATGATTGCCTCCTGGCAGCAGAGTGGTCTTACACAGAAGGACTACTGTGAACAGCATTCCGTCCGTTATCATGTATTTCATTACTGGTATAAAAAGTATCGGGATACGCAGCTATCAGATCAGCCAGCTGGCTTTATTCCGCTTCAGATACAACCATCTGCTGCTGCTTCCAACACACCATCAGCAGGAGTCCATACAGAAATGGTACTGCCTAATGGCAGGCGTTTGCTCTTTCACCGGCCCGTAAGTGTGGATTATCTCAAAGCACTTATTAGTTAAGCCATGCTGCACCTGTCAGCCGCTTGCCGCTATTACTTATACAGCGGTCCTACAGACATGCGTAAAGGCTTTGACAGCCTCTGTGGTATGATCACCGCTCAAATGAACCACAATGCGCTGAGCGGTGCGGTGTTTATCTTCTTCAATAAAAAGCATAACCAGGTCAAGTTACTGTTGTTTGAAGGAGATGGATTTGCCCTGTATCATAAACGTCTCGAACAGGGTACTTATGAGTTACCCGAAGCAGACCATAAAAGGAACAGTACTGCTATTAATAGTGAGCAACTGCAACTCATTCTGCAGGGGATATCGTTGAAGAGTGTACGAAGGAGAAAAAGATATCAACATCCACCTCAAAGCAGTGGATAACGGCTTTGTGAAAGTATTACTATGAGTATGTTCCATACGTTTGCACCCCGTTATGCAACCGCTAACAGAACAACATACTAATTACAAGGCTTTATACGAACAGCAGTCAGCAGCCAACAAAGAACTGCAACTGACGATTGCCTCCCTTACGCATCAACTCCATCAGTTGCAGAAGATGATCTTTGGCAGTAAAACTGAGCGGTTTATGCTGGCCACTGCTGCTGACACTGCTGCAAGTGCTCAGCTATCCCTTGCATTGGAGGCAGATACGATAACACAGTGCAAGATAATGGATGCTACCAAAGTATCTTATATCCGCACCAAAACAGAGCTGACAACTAACACACCCAAAGCGCATCCCGGACGCATGAAGCTGCCTGAACACCTGCGGCGTGAGGTGATCCTCTTGCAGCCGGACAGGGACGTAACCGGACTGAGAAAGATCGGGGATGAGGTCAGCGAAGTACTGGATTATACGCCCGGTGAGTTGTATGTAAAGCAGTACATCCGTCCTAAATACGTGCAGCCCCTTACAGAACTTACTAATACCGTTATCACGGCATCGCTGCCCGGCAGGCTGCTGGACAAGTGCATGGCAGGGGAAGGACTGCTTTCCCAGATCATCGTAGATAAGTACATGGACCATCTGCCGCTGCATCGCCAGTTGCAGCGCTTTGAAAGGGCGGGTATCACTATTGCACAATCTACCATCAATGACTGGGTCAAAGCCGTGCTGACGCATTTGACTGCACTGTATGAAGTGCATAAAAAGAAAGTGCTCGATAGCGGCTACCTGCATGCGGATGAAACCCCGATAAAGGTGCTGGATGACGCTAAGAAAGGTACGACTCACCAGGGTTACTACTGGGTGTATCACAACAGCCACGAAAAGCTGGTACTCTTTGATTATCGAAGTGGCAGAGGACGGGAAGGTCCGGATGATATCCTCAAGGACTTCAAAGGCTATTGGCAGACGGATGGTTACATAGCTTATGACGACTTTGATAAAAGAGAAGGCATTACCCTAATGCACTGCATGGCACATGCCAGGCGCAAGTTTAGTGATGCGCTCCAGAGTGACAAGAACAGAGCGGAACATGCACTGAGCCTGTTGCAGCAACTCTATGCCATAGAACGAAGGATAAAGGAGGAGCAGTTAAGTGCTGAGGCTGCTGTTCAGTTAAGACAACAGCAGGCAGTACCACTACTAAGCACAATGAAGCAGTGGATGACAGGTGAGTATGCCAAAGTATTGCCTAAGAGTCCTGTAGGGCAGGCGATTGGCTATTGTTTACCCAGATGGGAGAAGTTAGAAGTTAAGTGTTTATACGACCAATGCCCTGCTGCAAATAGACAACAATGGGGTAGAGAATGCCATCCGTCCTGTTGCAGTAGGCAGAAAAAATTACCTGTTTGCAGGCTCTCATCCGGCAGCGCAAAGGGCAGCAATGATCTATTCCTTGTTTGCTACCTGCAGGCTACATCACATCAATCCATACAACTGGCTCAAAGATGTATTGCAACGCATGCATCTCTATACGACTAACAATATCGCTGATCTATTGCCACATAACTGGAGCAGGCATAATGATAGTGCTTCTGTAATGTAAATCCTATACGTACTTGCTCGGTGGCTTACCTTGAAGTGGTTGGAATTAGCCTTTTGATTGTCTGCTCCTTTTAGCCAGGTTGTTTTATATCGCTTACAGTTGCTGCTTGGGAGGAAGAATGGCTTTTCTGCATGCTTTGCTTTTTAGGTAAGCCAAAGTGCATCAGCCATTCATTCAGGTCTTTATTATGCTTGTATAAATTACTTTCATCTTGTATATGGCTACCCAATGAAAGAAGCTCAAGAGTGCAATTTTGTCCCTTTGTATCACGGTCTAAAAAGAGATGTACCTGATTATAATTCTTTAATAAAGGTTTAGCCTTGTTTAAAAATGAGAGTGAATTCAGAATTAAGAAATCTTCTGTTAAGCATTCTGAATTTTTATAAATTGTTTGGTAGGAAAGGAAGTCAAAGAAGCCTTCAAATACTACAAGTTTTTGCGCTTTGTTTTCAATCGTTGTAATGTCTTTTGGCTGGCTGCTTCCTTTGAAAAACTGGTTGCGTAATTCGTAACCATTTGCATCATTTTTAAAGCCGATAGCATAATACTTTTTCTTGTACAACTCAAACGTTACTTCTTTGCAAAATGATTGTGCAACTTCGGAATCAATCCTTCTATGTTTCAGATAGTGGAAGAGGACAGGGGAAGAGAGCTTTTCTACTTTCAAAATTGTAATTAATTCTTCCTCTTCTATTTCGCGTTCAGGTGGTAAAATGTGTGGTTGATGTTGAAGAGATGTAAGATGAAATTGTTTTAAAAAATCACTCACAGAGCATTTAAAATACAATACGCCAAAGTCAATGATATTACCTCCTTTTCCTTCTCCGAAATCATACCACCGGTTTAATGTTCTGTTGACTTTAAAGGAGGCGGTCTTTTCAATTCGTAAAGGAGACAGATACCAGTAGTGATGCCTGCTGATTCTTGTTGGTTCAAAGCCTAATGATGCTAAATAATCTACCATGTCCCTGCTTTTTACTTCCGCACAGGTGAGCGGTTTGTTGCTGATGTTCATTGTCCACATTTTTCTTATTCACAAATCAGATTAACAGGTGTGAAAGTAGAATGTGACGTGAACAATTACCTATTCAAAAAATGAAGAGGATGCACCTGCTATTCCTCTATATTTTTACCATTGTGAAAATGATTTTGTGAAAAAAAATTCAGAACTATGCTATCAACAAAAGACATCGCTATCGTGTATGAAACACTGCTTATTTCTCCGGGTATGAATGAATCAGTAAAAGTTGCGCTAAACATGCCAAGAAAAAATGTGCTGCTGCTTGCCAAAGTGATTGAACTGGGCTTGGCAAATAAAGAAGGAGGGGGAGAGCAAACAATAGTAAATATTGCAAGTAAGGAAACGCTTACCGAATTAAGTGCATTGTCAAATGAATTACTAAACAAAGCAGGCTTACAGGAAATGAACAGTAAGCTGATTGCATTATCTGCTAAGTGATAATTTGCATGGTTGCAAGATGAATGAACAAAAAAATAGCAGCCAGCTTTTTAAATTTACTTTAAAAAGCTGGCTGCTTGCTATTTGCTCATAATAATCCTTCATCAGCAAAGGAGTAATAACCGTCCTTGGAGATAATCAGATGGTCTATTACTTCTATATCCAGCAACTTTCCGCCATCTTTAATTTTTTGAGTAAGCTGTTTATCCTGGATGCTCGGGTTTAAATTACCGGAAGGATGGTTATGCGCTAAAATGATGTGGCTTGCTGCTACTCTTAAAGCAGCTATAAAAACTACTTTTGGATCGGCTACTGTTCCTGCAAGTCCGCCTGTAGATATTTCATAAATGCCCAACACTCGGTTAGACCTGTTCAGCAATAAAATTTTGAACTGCTCCACAAACTCAATTTTGTTTTCATCCCAGTATCTTTTCAATAGCTCATATACCTCTTTTGAAGTGCTTACCTGTAATCTTTCAGAAGCTTTTATTTTGGTTTTATACACCAGTTCTACTTCACTTACCTGTATACCCTCTTGTGCTGTGCAAAGGCTTTCCATAATCTTTTTCATAGTTTTAAATTTTATTATGGTGCACCACCAGCCCCGGCGCAATACAGGCAAAGGAGGAACGGAATAAATGTTCCCTGCAACGCACAACTCATCCTGTCAAGGAAGCAATGGTTTTATGCCGGAATAGCTATATCAGCAAGCTGATGTTTTCATGATAATAACAGATACAGTTACCAGCATTCTTTACAGCAATGTTTATAGTTTTAGAAAGCACTTCCACTTGTCTGTACATTATTGTTATATAATGCTCTATTGCATAGATGCAGTCAGTAACTTTAAGCATGAAGCTTTTGCAGCTAAAACCTAAGGGAATATTGAATGCTCAATTCACGCCGGAATATGGTTCTGTTGCCCCTTTGAGTTTCCAATTGGGTGTTTGAACCCGTATAGAAAAATAAACTTTTGCAGGGCGGCAGGCAAAAGCTTTTGTTTAAATTCATAAACATATGAAAAAGCAATCACCCAAAAAGAAAAGCGTAGTAAGTATGCCGCTTGTGCATCCAAACGCTGCAGGTATCGATGTAGGTGATACCATTCATGCTGTTGCAGTTCCTGAAGGAAGGGATACAGTACGGGTTAAATCTTTCGGTGCAATGACCTGTGATCTGAATGCCATTGTTATCTGGCTTAAGCACTGTAAAATTGAAACCGTAGCTATGGAAAGTACTGGTATTTACTGGAAGCCTTTGTTCAGCATGCTCGTCAGAGAAGGCTTTGATGTTTACCTGGTGAACTCAAAGCAAACACATAATGTAAGTGGCAGGAAAAATGATGAAGATGATGCCATGTGGATTCAGAAATTGCATAGCTGCGGGCTGTTGAAAAGCAGTTATCTGCCCGATGATCAGCAGGAGTCCCTGCGCACACTGGTGCGTTACCGTAAAACACTTACGCAGGATTGCAACCGATTTGTTCTTCGCATGCAGAAAGCGATGGAGATGATGAATATCAAGCTGCACACGGTCATACGTGACATTACAGGTAAGACGGGCATTGCAATAGTAGAAGCTATCCTTAGTGGTGAACGCAACGCTGAAAATTTGCTGGTACATGTGGAAAAAACGATAAGGGCAGACAGGCAAACAATTGTGAACTCCTTACAAGGTAACTGGCGAGCAGAGCAACTCTATTTATTTGAGGATGGTTACTGCAATTACAAACACTACAAAGAACGGATTGCAGCCTGCGACATAGCTATAGAAAAGCAACTGCAGCAGTACTATAAGGAAGTCTTTGCAGATGTACCTCTTGATACAAAAACTAAGTCATCTAAAAGACCGACTAAGAACAAGCCTAGGTTTAATACAGCAAGCTACTTCAAAGCCATACTTGGAGTCGATGTAACAGCCATCTTTGGCATCAGTGATATTTTAGCACTGGAAATATTATCTGAGACGGGTACAGACATGACTAAGTGGGCGTCTGCAAAGCATTTTGTTTCCTGCTTAACCTGTGTCCAAACAATAAGATATCGGGTGGTAAGCTTATTAGCAGTATGCTCCTGAAAAAGAAGCCGAATGTAGCAAGCCAGGCATTCAGGAATGCGGCTAATGCGGTGCAGCGGAGTGACAATTGGTTAGGGGATTATTACAGGAGGATGAAGGCAAAAGGCGGCAACAAATACGCCATGGTTGCAACAGCTAATAAGCTAGCAACCATTTACTACAAGATGGTATTGAATAAAATAGAATTCAACCCGCTTGAACTGACTGCCTATCAACAAAAATACAAGCAGGCGAAGATTACTTATCTGGAAAGAAAGCTCAATGAACTTAAGAAGGATGTCGCCTGATAAAACATGTTATATAGAAATTCCCTTGCCGCTTCAGCCGTCGCCGCGGGCTAACTTTGTAGCAGAATAAATGAAGGAACTATTAACCTTTTTTATTGTCTAATTAAAAAATACAGAAAGACTACGCCAACGGTTACCTGCCGGCTTCCTTTTCTTTGCCAGGCTTTCTTTTAGGAAAAGAAAGCGGCTCTGTACAGAGCCGCCGCTCTCACTTCAACTAACTTACCCCTTTTAGTTTAAAGTATAATGGCTCGCATAATGCAACCCGGTAACCTGCTTTTACAAGCTTAGGCAACAGCCAATCAGTAGCGTAGTGCGGCACGTGCCAGGTTATTCTACTTTCATCGCCTCGCTCTGGTTCAATACCCAACATAACACTTAACACTTCAGCATCACTTCCAAAGGTGTAGTATTCGTTGTCATGTCTTACCAAAATAATGGCATTGCTATATTTTGCCTTTATATGTTGCCAGGCAAGAAAACTGTTGCTAAGCTGGTTTGATTCCTCTTCTTTGCTGATGATATTTACTGTCATAACTTTTAATTTAAGTCCATCTAAAATGAAGTGTGAAACAAGCAGAGACTTACCCCTGCCTGCTACTCATCCTAATTCAACAGAAAAGCATCTGCGCCTTTACTGGCATAAGCGGTACATAAGTTAAATGCTGCCTGTGTTCTTGCCTGACCAGTGCCGCCTAATAAAAGTGATTTTAGCTTGGCTTCCCTGTCTTTATAACTGCGAACATTTTGAAAGTATCCGGTAACGCCATTGTAAGCACCAAACAAGGTGCCTCTCGTGGTTTCTAACTGTTGTGTTTCGTTGCCTAAAGCATATTCATAAGCACGGTTGCAGGTGTTGAGAAAATAGGTAGATAGCTCGCCCTCCCTGCCCCTTTGAATGTTTTGCAATACCTCTTTATTGGGTATCAATGCAAGCTGAATTAATTTATACACTTCTTTATCTGTAATGCGCACTTTAGACCAATTGTTGAAAATGGTTTTTAATTCTCGGGGTTTTCGGTACTGGCATGAGTTGAATTTGCCCGCAGTGAATGTCTCAATATGAGTCAAATAGTGGTTCCTAAGCGAAATACTAAGGCTGATAGGTTTGGGGTAGATAATGGAGAGGTATGGGCTGAATGGAAGTGTTTATATATAATGAAAGAAGCCGGACTGTTTAAAACCGGCTTTTATTTATTCCGTTGGTAAAATCAAACTGAAGGGTCAACGATCGAGGCAATATCACTGATGATTGGCTGCCTGTAATTCGTGTAAACTGCCTCTGCCGCTGTGTTGTCCGCCATCTGTATCTCAGGAGTGTCTTCAGTGACCAGGGTCGTGAGATAACCCAAGCCCCTGCTGTGGTGGTGCCAGATCGGGCAGTATATTGTTTTCGCCTTCGCTTCGTACATCATCTCCATATCGTACCGCCCAATTCTCTCAAATTCGTTTGATGGGTTTATATAAACATGATTCAGGTCTGTTATTGTAACGAATATGTTGAACACAAAGGTGATGCACGTTTCACCAAGAACGACAAGCCTGGGTAATTGTTCTGCAGAAATTTCTTCACGTTGTAGGGCAGGTCAACTGTAGTGGCTTCTGCACTCGGGTCGTACTTCCCAATCAGCAATCCCATTTCCTCCGCTGTTACCTCCGTCATTATGTTTGTTTGTCTTTTAAATACCGGATGAAACCTGCTTTTTAATGCTGGGATTGGGAAGAAAAACTCACCGGCAAATCCTTCAAATTTTTTTAATTTTTTATATGCTTCCAAATTGGGTATAACCGTTCTGAAATGCAATACTGACCTGCCTTAGAGGTTTCATTAGCAACATATTTAATACGTATTCGATTTATTGTTAATTTGTAGTTTGGTATAGCTGTACAGCGTGCTAAAGTTTGCATTTGCAGAACCATTGATATAAAGGCTTTTTGTTGTCAGGAATCCATCACTGTTGTAAGTATAGTCAAAAACATAATCATCTGCATGTACAGGATCAGTTATAGCCGATTTTGTTACAAAACGGCTCACCCGCCTGCTGCCATTCAGTAGCGTGTATTGGTATGCATTTATTCTAACCAAATCGGGAGTAGCAAAATTGAAACCGGCTTCAAAGTTGGCTTTTTCCTGTTGGCGGGTGCCTCACTCATTAGCAAGGTATCTCAAGTAACTTTGGGTAGAGCTACTTGCAGCCAATTTCCCACATACGACCAGATAAGTAGTTCATAAAGATGGGCAGCAAGGCTGACAGAATATGTTTCCTTGATAGGCTAAGAGAAAAGGTGCCGGGCTGCTTATTTACCAATTTTGCCTGCCTTCACGCCTGTTACATTTTTACCTTCTGCAATATCCTGATCAACGCTTATTCCCGCTTTTCCTATCTCCTCTGCTTCTACACCCATAACATTATCTCCCTTTTGCATTTTCTGAACTATTTTTAACTGTGGTCCGTCATTCTCAATCTCCTTCAGCAAATGGCTAATTTCTTTGCCGAAATCAGGGTTCTTTGCCAGTTGTTCTTTTAATACATCTTCTAAAAACGGCTTGTACTTGTCAGGTTCATTTTCAAACCTTGCCAGTGTATCCGATGCAACAGCATCATGGCTGAAAAATGATTTTACCTTCGAAAAAACAGACGATATTTTGTTGAAAACGGCTTTGCCAGCCTCACCGGAAAATTCTTCCATTGCTTTTTTGGCAAAAGGCACCAGCAGCGTAACCAGGTTAGCTGCAATTAGAGTAAAGTTCATAAATGAAATATTTAAATGAATAAATAAATGGAAAGCTACTAATTCAGGTTTAATTTATCCAGGGGCATTTTAACTCCGTCTATATGAAAATCCGGGGCGGAAACGGTGTCTGCACCTGCGATTATTTTAATAGCTGAAAAAATAGAGCCGTAGATGCGAAACACCGATTCGGAACCAAATGCATCCAGGATAACATCAGCGGCGTATTGCAAAGCTGCCATAAATTCTGACCAGTGGCCTGTAACGGAAGCATCTAAAACATCTGCAATAAAGTTTATATTGCCCGACCTGATAGCCAGGTGCAGCATATTTTGCATCACATGCGCCCGCACATAAGGGTTGGATATTTCTTTTGCATGCGTAAAGGCTTGCTGAGCCGAAGCAAGCATGTATGACTCAGCGACGTATGATGCAATTTCGTAAAAAGCGAGAGCTGCAGACAATGGGTTTTTGATGTTTTGGGCAAGCTCTTCTGCTTTGTGCAGCAATTCCTTTGCCGTATGCTCATCAAGATCACTGTAAACAGAGGCGCTATACATGATTACTGCAACAACATGCTGCTGTTCAGGCAAGGTTTTCCATCCAGCAACCAATGTATCTACCAGTTGCTTAAACTCGTCTGGCGCCGCCTTCCTCAAACAAGCAAACTGCAGTTGGGTTATTGCATGGATAAACGGGTCTGTGATATCGTTTAGGCAGGTTTCTGCAAATACAACATCATGCTGCCATGCGTTTATGGCTACTGTATATTTCAGAAATGATGTTTGAATATCATCAAAATGTATGCTGAAGCTTTGAAGAATTTGTTTACACATAGCAATGAATTCCTTGCTTTCCATATCTCCTGCATCATACTTCAAATTGTCGAAAATCTTTTGCGCACGGTAAGAATCAAACAGGTATGCCGAACCAGTCTTTAATATAAACTCCAAAGAGTATCTGGTTGCCACTTCCGGCAGCCGGAGCGATATGTCAAAGAAAGTCTGCACCTTGGGATTGAGATATTTTACAACATCTGCGTTCGGCAAATTTTCAAGTGGCAGTTCCGGCTCATAATCCGGAATCTTTTCAGCAGCTTCTTCTAACTTTTTAACCATGCTATCATATTCTGATGTATTATCTGCCACGGAAAAAGCGATGTGCGCTAATGCAATTGCCTGTTCTGCCGGGTCCAGCAGGTAGTTGCACATCTCTATAGCTGCCTGTTTGTTCTGCAACGAAATAGTCGCAATGGCTGCCGATACAAAAGCGGCAAGCGATGTTCGTGCTCCCGGACTACCGGCCATTTGTATGCTCCTTGCCACCTCGTCCGGAGATTTAAAAGGGCACCATTGACGTTTGCTTTTCCAATAATTAAAAACGTTGGTTAAAAAGGCAATAAAGTTTGCTCCTCTTGACCTGGCAGCTATTGGATCGGACACTATTTCATCAGAGACAGGCCGGAAAAACCCTCCTGTGATAACTGTGGGGTCAAAGCGGCCAAACTGCATAGTTGGCTTACTCTCGGCAATACATTTATTTAATAACGTTTCTGCTCGGGCCCGGTCTGTATCAAGTAGTCGTAATCCATATACGCATCGCGCTGATAGCCTGTTATCCATTGAAAGCGCATCACTTCCACGTATCCAGTATTCACTTTGGATAAACTCAACCCATTTTAGTGCTTCGTTCATATCTGTGCTTGCCAGAGCTTCGCACAAGTCTCTGATGGCGCTATCTACTTTATAGCTCTCAAAAGAATCAACCTTGCCGATCTGTGGCTTTATTAAATCTTCTCCTTCTTTAATCAATGCCTTTCCTGCCTCAGCGTCAACTTTGGAAAGGATTACTCCTAATCTGGCAATCCTGCCTGCAGGTCCATACCAGCCTAATCCGCGCTCATATACCAGGCATTTATCCACCAGTTTTCTGCACCGCTCACCCATCCCCAAATCGGCTGCCAGCTCTGCAGCATTGGCTAATTCCGTATTGTACGCCCCATCGAATGGCGCCTGCTCAAAGTAATCGAAAATCAGCCCGGTTAGTTCAGCATTGCAATACCTGGTTTGCCGCGCAGCACGTACTAAAGAGTAATAAAATCCGTATGCTGGTTTTTCTTTTTTCATTTCTGCGCCTATAAGTTGCGCCAGTTTAGGTAGCGCTTTCTTTATTAGTTTTTCATCGGCAGCGGCAATAGCCTGTTCCAGTATATCAATATAATATTCCAACCGCTTGTCTTTCTTTTCTTTGGCTATAAGCCTGAACGCTTCCTGCATCAAATCTTTGGCTGCGCCCGTTTGCTTGTTTGCAATCAGGTTGCTAATAACGGTGAGGCAGGCTTTGATTTTGCGCTCTCCCATACGATCGAGGCTTTCTTTTATCTCCGCTGGCTGCAGAGAAGAAAGTGCTGCTGCTTCGTACAATTCATCCGATATATCTTCCCCGCTCGATTCCTGCACCAGTTTTGCAAGCCGGAATGCACGTTCCTTGTCAGAACGCATTAGTCTTTTTGCAGCTTCGGTCATGCTTTTCTTAGCAGCATAGCCACTAAATATAGAATCATTTTCCACGATATTCAAAGCGTATTCCACCAGTTTATTGGTCAACACGTAACCGACCGATTTTTCCAATGCTTCTTTATCTGCGTAATCCATAATGGCGGTGAGGCTTACAAATCTTTGCTCGGAAGGTGGCATTAATTCTAAATAAGCAAGTGCCTCATCAATACGACCCAGCTTTGCCATCAGCGCCAGCATAGCGGGTGTTGACCTGCTTCCCTGTCGCAGTAAAAGAGTCCGGCTAAGGGATAAGAATATTGCCGCATACATATATTCACCAGGGTTTGTTTTTTTGCGACATTCCTTCAGCGATAAATCTATAATGTTCATAAATGGCACATTCGACTTAAACCTTCTGTACATAGCCGCAGACAAGTTTGATTTCACCAGGGCAATCAACTGGTCACTGCTGTCTGTCTCCGTTCTGATGATATGTGCAGTTGTGTATTGTAGCCCGTAATCGTCAACCTTATCCCAATCTACTTCGTTCCATGTTTGTGCGCCACTTTTATAATAGCTCAGTATCCTGTGGTGACATTCTATGCTGTCAATCCAGTCGTTAGGGTTTGTTTTTTTCGTTTCCTCCGATGTGAGCCACTGGGCTACAGATAGATGAAAAAGCTGGTAATGCGCCTGTATCTCATCGAGAAAAGGAGCAAATTTCCGGAATACATTCAAAGCCTCAGAACGACTCGTACGTATGCGGCTGAACGCCATCAACTGATCGAGTGTAACGGGTTTTTGAATCACAGTAAGCACGCTCAGCAATCGTTGCCCCACACCTTCCCAGGGTGCTACAAACTGGTCATTCTCATTTACAGGCTTCAGCACTTCGAGTGCACCAAGCGCATTGATTGACTTTTTAATTAACTGAAGAAAATACCAGTACAAATTGTACAATCCTTCCGGCAACGATTCCATTTTTAGTACCTCTTCCGCCATAGCATCATTCCCCGAAGCAGCAGCTTGCTGCAAAGATTTGCCAAAGGCGGTGATATAAGCGAAGTTGCCGTCTGACTTGGCTACCAAGACTTTCTCTAGTTCATCAATATTTGCTTTGGCGAGATATTTTGCTACGGCATCATTTCTAAATATCTTCCTTGCGTAAGTAAGAACATCAGCGGTTACCTGGAAAGACTTTGAATCAATACTTATTTCACGAAGTGCATCTTTATGGCGTGCCCGAAGTATGTCGAGCCGGGGAATGGGACGCGATGTAAGGATAAAGCGTACGTTTGGCGGCAACTCTACACCAAGCTCCAGCCAGTCCATAATATTCTGTGTATTGTATCGCTCTCCTATTTCATCGATTCCGTCGATAATGATGACAATTTGCTGATCGGGATGCAGCTTAGAAAGTGCAGCGGCAGGATCAATTAGTGAAAGATATTGTAATACATCAATGGTTTGCAGGCGTGGTTCTGCCGTCATGTTTTTGATTTCAATACCCGAAAGCGTTCCGTGTAATAAGTTTACTTCCTGCTGTACGCGCAGTGCCGTTTGATAAAAAGGAGATACTTTTAAATCTTCGATTGTAATGCCGGTTACGCTGCCACCAGCAGCCAGCGTATTTACTCTTTGCGTGACTACAATTTGCAACTGTCCCGGATCGAATATATCAGGATGCCTGCTGGCCAGTTGATGACCAATAGTAAAGAAAAAAGATTGAGCATCGCCAGGCGTTAAAGCCGAAATGCTATCGCGACGTATGAAATATCGAAGCCAATTGTTGTGTCCTGAAGATAAAGCACAGGAAATAGCTGTCTTACCTGCGCCGGGCTCGGCTGTGAGCAGTACAAATTTACATGCGTTGTCATTTAGCAGAGTCTCAATTTGATTTTCAATCCAGGGGCGCTGTACAAAGTTAGCATCCTTAACATACGCATCAATGAATGCCTCGAAAAAGATTTCGCTGGTGGTTTGTGTAAAAGCCATTGCCAATCATTTAAAATTGATTATAGAATGACGTCAAACTGCACTCCCAACCTCTGCTTATTGGAGTTATCCGGCTAAGCGGTGCTTTAAATAGGTCTCAGGTTTATAAAGCTGACAAAAACCCACTTAAAAATACTCCAAATTTTAAAACTTCCATTAAAAAGTTGATCGTCCCTGTTAAAACTCAATCGGTTGTTATAGAAAAAGGTATTACTGTGTTAATAAGATAGCGCACTTCGAAACCCTTCACAATTGTAATTGCTTATAAAAGCAAATGATAAGTTGTTGAGATAATCTTTTGCACCTGAGATTTTAGGTGAGTGGAATGTAGAGAATCTCACATGCATTTGGTATCTTTTAGATAAATGAAGATACTTAAGAATAGCGAAAACGTGCTATCATAACATATTGAAGTGTTTAATATGGCTTTATTCAATTTTTTATCCACACACGCAAATACTTATGCATATCTCTTTTGCAAACTGTGCACTCATCTTTTCCAATGAAAGGATGGCATCTTTGTTTTGCACTGGTAGTATCCTCAGGCTATGTAGCTGATTATTGAAGCCTTGATTTGTTCTGTATATTGCCGCATGGTATTGTACAGTTGTTTGCTCTGAAAGTAAAGCTGGTCAGGCATTTCCCACAGCTCAGGCTTTTGCTCTATGGCGTAGCGGCAAATCCATTGTGCATCTTTCTTGTCTGTTTTATTATGTTCCAGATGCATCTGGACATAGTGTTTGATACTAAATGCATTTACTACGCTTACAGCAGCTTCTTTAGCATGTAGGAAAAAAGCTAATCATACGTAGTACACACCAGTTGCTTCCATTACAAAATGATAGCCCGTACCGGTATGCTCCTATAATAGTCTGAAAGCCTTTGTTATTATTAGCTACTCTGATGTAATAGATTTCGTCCGGGTTATTCTGGTAGGTAACATCGGGTGTATTCTAAGATACATCAATGCTGCTGCAACGTTTTCATTGTTCATGAGAGCGTGGTGTTTTGATGAATGAAAGAATGTATTTTTATAGTGGACTAAACAAAAGGGAAGATATAAGCTTTTAAAAGACACGAGATTCTAAAATAAATAAACAAATTAGCCTGGCATCGAGCCTGGTGATAGGGAAATCATGCGGTGAAGATTAATATTTTTTACAGTTTTGCTCAAACGATTGAGCAAATAAAGCAGCATTGCAAATGCTATTTTGAATAAAACTAATACCACATGAAACCAAACTTTTGCCTTGCTGTTCTCCTGCTTTCCTTCTTGTTTTCGAACGCGCAGTTGAGTGTACGTTACAATCCTTCCATACAGCCTGCCAACGCTATGCAATACTTCCAACCCGTTGGTAATAACCTTTTTGTGGGTGATTGTATTCCTTTTTATCACGACGGCATTTATTACCTGTATTGGCTGCTTGATTCTGCACATCATCATGCTTTAAACGGCTTGGGCGGACATCAATGGGCTTTAAGTACTTCGAAAGACTTAAAAACATGGACCAACTATCCTATTGTATTGGGTATTGATGAAGACTGGGAAAAATCTATTTGTACTGGTTCTGTAGTATATGCCAACAATAAGTTTTATGCTTTTTATGCCACACGTTTAATAAACGATGGAAAAGTAAATGAACAATTAAGTTATGCCATCAGCAATGATGGTATTCATTTCGAAAAACAAAAGCCTAACCCTTTTTATACATCCGCACCTGGCTATAGCAAAAGAGACTTCAGAGACCCTAAAGTGTTTGTTGATACTGCAGGAACATTTCACCTGTTTGTAGCCAGTAAGTTAGACAGTTCCTTTTTGCAGAATTATAACGGCGCTTTGGTGCATCTGACTTCTAAAGATTTAAAGAACTGGGAAGTTCAACAGCCGGTGCTAACAGGACAAAATTCTGTGCCGGAATGCCCCGATTATTTTCTCTGGAATGGCTGGTATTACCTGGTTTACGGCGATAATGGCAATACGTTTTATGTAAAATCCAAGAGTCCTTATGGCCCCTGGCAACAACCACCTTATCAGACCTTAAATGAAGATTGGGCAAATGTTGTAAAGACTGCTCAGTTTGGTACAAACCGGAGGATTGCAGCAGCATGGATACCATCACGTTTTGAGAATAAAGATAATAATGATGAAATCTTTGGCGGTAACACCGTTTTTCGCGAAGTTATACAGGCTAAGGATGGCACATTAGAAACAAAGTTCCCACCGGAAATGATTCCAAAAGCTATAAGAATAGTACCTGCAATGCTGTTGGCTGATTCTTTTACCACAAAGAAAAGTGAAGAAAGTTTTACTATCACTTCACCAAATGGAGTAGGTGCTGTGCACTATGAAAACATTCCGCTTAACTGCAGGATTACGCTTCAGATAAGTCCTTCAACTGCTTTTGAAAATTATGGTTTAATCCTGAGGGGAGATGATAAAGGAGCAAACGGATACCACCTTCTTTTTTCTGCCAACGATTCAAAAGTAAGTCTTGGAAATACTTCGATAACCGGCGTGTCTCAACTGGATAAGCCAATACAGGTGGACATAGTAATGAAAGACAACATTATTGATGTATGTATTAATAATAGGAGATGTATTGTAAACCGGGTGATTGAACATCAGGGGAATAATATATGGCTATATGCAAAACATGGAACTGTTGATTTCTCATCCATAAAAATCTCAGAAATAGAATAAAGTAAAGAAGCATCTACAATAAATGTATTGTGGTTTAGAAAAGAACAAATGGAGCCCATTATAAAAATTAGTCTTTAGTATATTGTTACAACCAAACTGCAGCAACAAAAGGCACTATTACGTATTGTCTCGTGCGAAGCAATTTTTATCAGCGGTTTGCAGAGTAATTTGTGTGCAGCAACTGCACTGTACAAATGTTAAACTAAATAGGTAGGTTTACTTATCCTGCTAACTTATTTTAGCAAAGAGTAAATTATTTAAAGGCATAAAATAAGGTATGTTTCTTATTAACAAAAACAATCTGTATGTTGTTAGGTTTTGATATCGGCGGAACCAAATGTGCAATCGTACTCGGAAATCAAACAGAAGATTGCATTACGATACTTTCTAAAAAGGTTCTTCCTACAGATAAGCCTCCTTATGAAATGATTGAAGCCCTTTTTTCGGAAGCGGAGATGCTATTAACAGAACAAGGTATCACACTTACACAAATTAAAGGAATAGGTATCAGTTGCGGCGGACCTTTAAACAGCAAACGAGGTATTATTGTAGCCCCGCCCAACCTGCCAGGCTGGGTAGATATTCCCATTGTATCGCTTACAGAGAAAAGGTTTGGCATTAAAACTTTTTTACAGAATGATGCCAATGCATGTGCTGTGGCTGAATGGAAATATGGTGCGGGTAGAGGTTATGAAAATCTTATCTTCCTGACCTTTGGTACAGGTATGGGCGCTGGACTGATCTTAGATAATAAGCTATATTCCGGTACCAATGATCTGGCTGGAGAGGTAGGACATTTACGCTTGTCGGAAACAGGACCGGTAGGCTTTGGTAAAGCCGGATCTTTTGAAGGATGGTGCAGTGGTGGCGGACTCGCCCAAATTGCACAGGTAAAAGTGAGAGAAAAGCTTCAGATGGGAGAGAAAGTGTCGTTTTGCAATAGCCTGGATGATTTGCCTGCATTGACCGCAAAAATAGTAGCAGAAGCTGCTTATGCGGGAGATGCCTTAGCAATAGAAATTTATAAGATTTGCGGATGGTATTTAGGCAGGGGACTTTCATTATTAATTGATATACTGAATCCTCAGATTATTATTATCGGTAGTATTTTTGGTCGTGCCCAGGATTTATTAGTTCCTTGCATGAATGCGGTAATTCAGCAAGAAGCTATCTGTCAATCTTACAAACATTGTAAAATAGTACCGGCAGGTCTTAAAGAGAACATAGGTGATTATGCGGCACTTTCATTAGCTGTAATTGCATCCGCCAAAGCTTTAGAAACTATATAAATGCTTAATCTGGTGTTGCAAGAAAATAATGAAGTTTTAATCATTGCCGATAATTAGAAAGGGGGATTGTTGCAACTGCTTTTAACCCGCAATGCCTGCTTTGGAAAATAGTATAAAAAGTAAAATCATTGCACTTAATAAAAAAACATAAAACACATGCCGGTTTTTCCATGGTTTTAAATTATCTGTGTTTCTTTGAGATGGAGCATAAATCGCTTTATTCGGATATAATTTCCCAATTACCATCATGAGTATAACTGTAAGCAGAAAGAGCATGGCTAATACATGTAAAAAATGAATACCGGTGTCAAATACAATCTGCGATAATAAATACCCGCATACACAAAATATAAGACCAACTTTGGCGGCAATAGGCGGTATCTTCCTGGAAACAAAACCAATAAACATGATAGTAAAAATGGGTATGCTGAAAACTGCATTTGCCTTTTGCATATATGTATAAAAACCACCGCTGGAAAATATGATAAGAGGGGCAACAAACATGGCAAGCAGCGAAGCAAAAACTTCAAATCGTTTAGTGGCTTTCAGCAGTGATGCATCTGTAAAAGACTGATTTTTTCTTTGTTTGTATGGCTTGTAAAAATTTAAAATGAACAAGGTTGTAGAGCTGTTAAGTGCCTGTGAGAATGCTGTAATAGCCGCTCCGAACACAACTGCTGCAATAAAACCACTGATGACAGGCGGGCTTACATCGCTTATTAACCGTGGAAATACTTCTGTAGTGTTTTGTATATGAACAGTTTTGTAAAGGTGCACTGCAATAATGCCTGGCAATAGAAAGATGAAAGGTCCAAGGAGCTTGCCAACACATGCCAGCACCATGCCTTTTTGACTTGCCTGCAGGTTGCGCGCTGCTAATGCCTGCTGTACAATTACCTGCTCTGTGCCCCAATAAAATAGATTTATTAAAAGCATACCAGTAAAAATGGTTGAAAAAGGTACCGTATCTGTAGCATTGCCAATTGCATTTAAATGCGCTGTTTTGGAAGACAATATTGTATTTACACCATTTTTCCAATCTCCGTTTCCTATGTGTTGCAAACCAAAATAGGCTAACAAAAATGCACTGGTGAGCAGGCAGATACCCAGCATCATATCCGATATTACAATGGCTTTTAAGCCACCGAGAACAGCATATAAGCTACCCGCCAGGCCTATACACCATACCAGCAGCCAGATGGTGCCTGTATAACCAACATTTAAAATATCGGAAAGATGAAATAAGCCGTTGATGGCAATTGCGCCACTATATAATATAATTGGCAGCAGGTTTAAAAGATAGCTTATAAGAAAGATGCACGACACCCATGTTTTGGTTTGCTTATCGTACCTGCTTTCCAGAAAATCGGGGGTTGTAGAAATAGCGCCCCGCAGGTAAACGGGTATAATGAACTCTGCAACCAAAAGCATGGCGAACACCGAGCTTACGCCCCAGGCCATTACCGTCATATTGTTTAAGTAAACAGCTTCACTGCCACCAATAAACTCTGCAGCGCTGATGTTTGTAAAAAAAAGTGCAGTACCAACAGCCGTATAATTAAGCGACTTGCCTGCAAACAGCAAATCACCTGTTGAAACTATTTTCCTTTTACGAACCTTAAGCCACGATGTAGCTGCAACAATAGTGATGACAACCAAAAAGCTAATAAAGGCCACTGCGTTCATATAGGTATCAAAGAGAGTCTCTTCTTATTAAAACAGTTGGTATAATCTCTTGTATTTTTTCGCGTTTCAACACAGCCTGGCCCACCTTTTTTCCCATTAGCGAAAAATCGGTTGAGTAGGTTGTAATACCGCCACCTATCAGTTCTTTCACCACCTCATCGTTATGTGATAAAATGCCTACGTCTTTGCCGGGTTTTAGTTTTAGTGCTTTGCAGTCTTTCAGTATTTTCCATATCTCTGCATTATCAAGTGAAAAATACACCTTGCCTCTTTCTGCCGTACCCGGCACATATTCCGGTAATATACGGGTGTTTACCTTGTAATCTCTGGAGAATTTTTTAAAAGCCTTAATTATTTCTACCGGGTCGAGTGAACCGGGCGTATGAAAGAAAATCATCTCATCGAAGTGTTTTATCTTACTTGCCAGTTCTGCAAAAGCTTTGTAAGATGATTTTTCAAACTCCTGTGTTACATAGTTAAATTCACCTTGCAGCGGCTCGTAGCGGTCAAACATGATGAACTTATTTCTTGGTATCATGTTGAGCAAAACCTTTGTTTTAGGGTGTGGTATTGGCGATACTACGTACATGCCGTATTTGCCTTTTATCATGTTCAGTATTGTTTCAAATACCGTAATGTTGCCATGATGGAAAAAGACATCTATGTGTACATTTGGACCCAGCTCATTCCTGAAATTTCTGTAAAACTGTTCCTGAAAAGAATCAATCAAATACATGAGTAATGCCACTTTCAATGTTTGCTCTGTATCTTCATGTGCCACATAAAAGCCCAGCCTGTTTTTAGATTCTACTATGCCGCGATTTATAAGTTCCCGATAGCCTTTCATCACCGTTTCTCTGGCAAAGCCCAGCTCTTTTATCATAGTATTTACAGAAGGTAGCGCTTCGCCTTTTGTGATAATTCGCTCATCAATAGCATTAATAATCCCTTGTACAAATTGGTCGTGCTTAGAGTAGGACGGCATTTCTTCCAACTCCTGTATCTTATCAAAAACAGTTATCATAACATGCTGGTTGCTGCTTCGCAAATTACTATTCATAAACTGTAAAAATTATTAAACAATGGAACACATGTTTTTAGTCAACCGGCGTTTGACAAGTGTTTAGTTGCGATGAAATAATCGAACGATATAAATTTAAGCTGTTCTATACTATTCTAATATACTTTTTTATTTATTTAAATAAAGTATTTGTTCTAAAAGAGTATCGCAGCAAAATTGTCGTATTTAAAATTAAAGAACTAAAAAATATAAAAAATTTTGTTTTAAAATATAAAAATCTTTTCTTTACATCTGTATAGAACAGAATAGAATAGAACTTCTAATTAAACAGTACCTATGCTGTTCTAACTAAGTAATCGCTTTGTTGCAGCCAAATTGTTTAGGAGGCTATAATGCGGTCTGCTTTAAAAAACCTGAGTCTAACATTGTTTGTCATATAAAACCACTATGTAAAACCAAAATATAACCACTATGAATGTTAAGGTTGCCACCGGTAAGGCAAAAAATGCCGGTATTATAGCGCTTTTGCGTTTTGAATTGAGTGCCTGTGCGCACATGCCACGGGTTTTTATTTCATTGATTTTTCTGTTATTTTCCTGTATTACAGCATTTGCACAGCAAACCGTTACCGGCAAAGTAACCGGCATTGATACATTGCCTATTGCCGATGTTTCTGTCAGGGTAAAAAACGAAGCAATTGCCACTAAAACGGATGCAGGCGGATATTTCAGCATCAGGGCAGCGCCGGGTGCGACACTGGTTTTCAGCTTTGTGGGCTATACAGATCAGGAAGTTGTTGTAAACGGCCAAAGCAATATAGAGGTTGTACTTAAGGCTGCTGATAAATCGCTTGAAGAAGTGGTAGTCATTGGTTATGGCACCAAGAAGCGCGCAAATCTTACCGGAGCTGTCTCCTCCATCAGTGGTGAAGAATTGCAGAAAGCACCAGTAACTAACTTAACCAACAGTATTGCCGGCCAGGTGCCAGGTTTGATTGTTAACACCCGAAGCGGCGAGCCGGGCAACGACAATGCAGATATTTTTATTCGTGGTAAAAGTACACTGGGCAGCAGTGGCGCACTGGTAGTAATAGATGGTGTACCGGACAGGGCTGGCGGCTTTGCAAGATTGAACCCTGCCGATATTGAGTCATTCTCTGTTATTAAAGATGCGACAGCAGCTATCTATGGTGCCCGCGCTGCAAATGGCGTTATTCTCATCACTACAAAAAGAGGTGTTTCGGGTAAGCCATCATTATCCTTAGGTACCAATTGGGCACTTACACAACCCACGCGCACGCCCAAAATGCTTAACTCTTACCAGTATGCGATTGCTACCAACGAGTATGATGCGCTGGTAGGTCAGCAGCCGGAATTCACCCAAGAAGCTATTGATAAATACAAGGATGGCAGTGATCCGCTGGGCTATCCAAGTTCTGACTGGTGGAATGCTATAATGAAGAAACAAACATTGCAACAAAATCATGTGCTGTCGTTGCGCGGTGGTACCGATAAAGTAAAATATTACTTATCTGGCCAATACGAAAAGCAGGATGGTAACTATAAAAATGATGCCTCTTACTACAAGCAGGCGCAGGCAAGGGCAAACGTGGACATTGCGGTAACAAACAGTTTTAAAATAGGTGTGGATGTATTGTTCAGAAATGAATTCAGGAATGCTGCAAAGCGGGGCTATGATGCCGGCGGTATCTTCAGGGAATTGTGGCTTGCCTATCCTTATTTAGTGCCTGTATATCCAAATGGTTTGGTAGGCGTTGGTATTGGTGGCGGACCAGATAATAGCATGTATTACATTACTTCGGGCGAAGCAGGATACCAGCGCTTTACCAATAATTACCTGCAAACAAAAGCTTATTTCAACTGGAATTTATCGTCCATTACACAAGGCTTGTATGTGGATGGCTATTATGCCTACGACCTTACTTTAAATAAAGTAAAGTCTTTCACCAAGACACCGCCGCCTGCTTATAGATATAATACTTCCACCAGTGACTATACACAGGTAGCTTCTTCTATTGCACCATCACTGTTTGAACAGCGGGGGAACATTAATGAAAACCTCATAAACATCAGACTGGGCTACAGCCGCCGGTTTGGCGACCATAATATAGATGCTTTTGCAGCCTTTGAACGCTTTGAGGGTAATACAGATATCATCAATGCATCCCGATCCAACTTCTTAAGCAATAGTCTTGACCAATTGTTTGCGGGCAGTCTTATCGGTCAGCAAAACAACTCGGCTGCGGCACAGTCGGCGCGTGTTAACTTCATCAGCCGTATATCTTACAATTTTAAAAACAAGTACCTGGTTGATTACAACATGCGCTATGATGGCTCACAAAATTTTCCGGAGGGAAAACGCTATGGTTTCTTTCCCGGCATATCTGCAGGCTGGCGTATTTCGCAGGAGCGCTTCTTTCACTCTAATACCGTTAGTGAGCTGAAGCTAAGAGCATCATGGGCCAAAACAGGCAATGACGCAGTGTCGGCATTCAACTACCTGCAAACCTACTTGCTGGGCACAGGCTATGGCTATTCATTGGGCACCGGCGCTTCGCAGGTATCATCGCTGGTACTTGGACCTACGCCTAACCCAAACATTACCTGGGAGCTTGCCAACACAACAGATGTAGCAATCGAATCCCAATTTTTCAAAGGCAGGCTGGGTTTTACTGTTGACCTTTTCAGAAGCATGCGCTCTAAGATTTTAATTACAAGAAGCGAGTCGGTACCCATGTACACCGGCCTGACTTTACCAAACGAAAACTTAGGAAAAGTATTAAACCACGGCTTTGAACTGGATGCCTTTTACAATAATAAAGGTGGCAAAGGATTTAACTATACTGTACGTGCCAACATGACGTTTGCAAGAAATAAAGTAATATTTATGGATGAAGCTGCAGACATTCCGCATTACCAGCAAAAAACAGATATACCTATAGATGCATGGTTCCTGTACGAGTCTGATGGCATTTACCAGAATGAAGCTGAGATAGATAAAACACCGCATCCTGCAGGCACAGCACCCGGAGATATAAAATATAAAGACATAAATAACGATGGAGAAATAAATGACCTTGATAGGGTGAGAATGCCGCTGGTGAGAACACCTGAAATTATGTATGGTGTTGGCTTTGACTGCTCTTACAGCAACTTCGATTTCAGTATTTTCCTCCAAGGGCAGGCAAGAGCAAGATCTTACCTGGCACCTGCAGGCTTGAACATGGTAACTGAGTTTTTTGATGGCCGGTGGCAAAAAGAAGGTGACAACCAATATCCCCGCAACTTTAATGGACCTACCGGCAGAACGTTTGGTGTAAATACCTATCCATCCGACTTCTGGCTGCGTAATGCTGCCTTTGTAAGATTAAAAAATGTGGAGATTGGATACAACCTGTCAAAGACATTAATGAGCAACTTGAAAATGCAGGGCATTAGAATATATGTGAGTGGCAACAACCTGTTTTCCATCGACAAGTTTGGACCTTCATTCGACCCTGAAAACCCGAGCGATGCGGGGCAGTATTATCCTATACAAAGGGTTATAAATATTGGCGCAAACATTACATTTTAACCAATCACAAAAAGTAAACTATGAACTTCTCAATACATTATTTCTGTAAAGGAAATAAACCACAATGCATATTGTTTAAACAAGCTTACAAGTTTATCAGGCTATCGATAATTACCTGTATATTGGTATTTACAGCATGTAACAAAACGCTTGATCTGGAGCCGCAGAATGCATACTCCGGAAAAGATGTGTGGAGCGACCCAAAATTGACACAGGTATTTGTAAACAGTATTTACAACCAGGCTGTACTTGCCTTTCAGGATTGTATGGGTTGGAGCGCACAAACAGATGAGTTGTATGGCAACTTTAACTGGACCAATGAAAACCTGTATGTACGTGGCGAAGCAACACCTGATAATCAAACAAGTGGCTCGCTCAACGACTGGGACAGAATGTACACAGCTATACGCTACGCCAATATCTTTTTTGCAAACATTGACAACGTAAATGCTACCGGTAATGAAGACCTGATTAAAAGAATGAAAGGGGAAGTGTATTTCTTACGTGCGCTATCTTATTTTGAATTGCTGAAGCGCTTTGGCGGTGTGCCGCTCATTACCAAAGTATATGATGTAAATGATAAAACATTTGACGAAAAAAGAGCAAGCTGGAGTGAGACAAAAGACTTTATTCTTGCAGATATAGAACAGGCTGTTCAAATGCTGCCTTTAACCTACGATGACAATGAAAAAGGACGGGCAACTGTAGGTGCAGCACTGGCTTTAAAATCAAGGCTGCTACTGTATGCCGCAAGTCCTTACTACAACACAGAAAATAATATGCAGTTGTGGAAGGATGCTAAAGATGCCGCCAAAGCAGTAATTGATTTAAATGGAAACATGTACGCTTTGTATGGCAACGCCGGCAACGGAACATACAACAATTTGTTTCTTAATTTCTTTAATCCTGAAGTGATTTTTGCAAGGGTATATAGCGGGCTGGTACAGGCAGACAGGTACAACACTGTGAGCCGCGACCTGAGCCCCAACGGCTACAATGGTTATAGCGCATATAATGTGATACAGCAAATGGTAGATGATTTTGAAATGAAAGATGGCACTGCATTTAGCTGGAACGATCCTGCACAGGCTAATGACCCTTATTCAAACAGAGAGCCAAGGTTTTATGCAGATGTACTGGCAAATAATGAACAGTTTAAAGGCAGGCTTACACAGTTTTATGAAGGTGGTGATGACTCACCTCAAAGTCCTTACTCACCATGGAATGCTTCTAAAACAAGGTACTGCGTAAGAAAGATGGTGAATGAAGCACACGACTGGAATGTGCAGGATTATGATGCCGCACAATGGGTGGTATTCCGCCTTTCTGAAATATACCTTAACTATGCGGAGGCATGCGCCGCACTGGGCGAAAATGGAGAAGCACTTATTTACCTGAATAAGATAAGAACTGAAAAGGCAGGGCTACCTGCGGTTACGGCAAGTGGCACTGAACTGATGGATAGGATAAAACATGAGCGCCGGATAGAATTGTGCTTTGAAGGGCAGCGCTACTTTGATATCAGAAGATGGGGCATTGCAGAAGTAGGCTCAGAAGATGCAAAAGGGGTTATCATCAACAAGCAGGCAGATGGTACTTTTACTTACGAGATAATGACTGTTCAGGAAAGAACCTGGGTGCCCGGCTTTTATTATTATCCCATCCCGCGTACCGAAATACAAAAGAACCCGAATATTGAGCAAAACCCATATTATAATTAAACAATAAATAAATGAGAATAGGGTTCGTATTGTTGCTTCTTTGCAGTTTTACTATTTTAAAAGCACAACATTTACGCTGGCATCTTATGCCAAATGGAAGTATAGAATGGGTGGTTG
This sequence comes from Ilyomonas limi, assembly GCF_005233845.1. GTDB lineage: Bacteria > Bacteroidota > Bacteroidia > Chitinophagales > Chitinophagaceae > Ilyomonas > Ilyomonas limi. The sequence continues at coordinate 327,300 of NZ_SZQL01000003.1, read as the reverse complement.
CACAAGACCAGTCACCTCATACAGATCATATTGAGATGAGCGGTAAGCAGGTATCTGTAATTATTACTTATGGCACCGATAGCATGCACAATCTGGTGCTTAAAAAAGAAATAGTATTTCCTATGCTGCGCACCATACCAAACGATACACATGCAAGCCTTGCAAGACAATTGAATGAAGAGGCACGTCCGCATCTTATAGTAAATGGCAAAAAGCTGGCAGAAAAGCCCGGTGCGTTTTCGTTTGATGGCATACTTACCATTCACACTGTTGCAGAAGATGGCATAAGCATTACAAAAGAAATTTTTCCATCTACAGAAAAGGCCGCACTTGTTGAGAATTGTACTGTAAAAAACAGAAGCAAAAAGGCAGTTAATATTGCTGTGAAGAATTTTGTACACATCGATACAACAGATGCAAGCAAAGGCGTATATGGCGCTTATATCACTAAAACAGAAACGTATGGTGCAGATGAAGTAGCGCTGCAACCTGGTGAGCAATATGCCTATGCAATAGTTTCTTCGGGGCGAAAGCTTACAGACCAGCCTTACTATTTCTCTGCCAGTTACGAGAAGATAAAAAGACAAAAACTGGTGGATGAATGGATGCATTCATTAGTACTGCAAACACCAAATGATACACTGAATAAGATGTTTGCTTTTGCAAAAATCCGGGCATCAGAAAGTATATATGATACTAAAAACGGGCTGATGCATGGGCCTGGCGGCGGCACTTATTATGCAGCCATTTGGGCAAACGATCAGGCAGAGTATGTAAATCCATTTTTTCCATTTTTGGGTTATGCAGAAGGCAATGAATCTGCGGTAAATAGCTTTCGCCTTTTTGCTAATTACATGAATGCCCGGTACATGCCTATTCCGAGTTCCATTATTGCAGAAGGTACAGCTATTTGGAATGGTGCAGGAGATCGCGGTGACCAGGCCATGATTGCGTATGGCGCAGCGCGCTTTGCCCTCGAATATGCCGACACTATAGAAGCCCGTAAGCTTTGGACACTTATTGACTGGTGCCTTACCTATCTTGGAAAAAAGAAAACGGCTGAAGGGGTGATTGCAAGCGATGCAGATGAACTGGAAGGCAGGTTTCCGGCAGGTAAAGTAAACCTCTCTACCAATGTGCTTGCATACGGCGCTATGGTAAGCGCTGCGCATCTTGCAAAAGCATTGGGTAAATACAATGCTGCCGATAGTCTTGATAACGAAGCCGCACAATTGCGTAGCAACATAGATAAATATTTTGGTGGTAATGTCCAGGGTTTTAATACCTACCATTATTATAAGGGGAACACAACCCTGCGCTCATGGATAGGTTTACCACTCGTAATGGGCATGTTTGAAAGAAAGGAAGAGACTATGAAGGCTTTGTTCTCGCCTTTTTTATGGACGAAGAATGGTATGCTTACAGAGGCTGGCTCTGCCACGTATTGGGACAGGGCTTTGCTGTATGCCATGCGCGGATTGCTGTATGCTGGCGCCACCGATACTACCCTTAAATATCTTAATTATTACTCATCCAACAGGCTACTTGGAGAGCATGTGCCGTATGCAATAGAAGCTTGGCCTGAGGGCGGGCAACGTCATTTATCGGCAGAGAGCGGCTTATATTGCCGTACAATAACGGAAGGTTTGTTTGGCTTGCAGCCTACCGGTTTTAACTCTTTTACCATACAGCCATTTTTACCTGCTGGCTGGCACGAAATGTCTTTAAACCATATCAAGGCATTCAACAACGATTTTGATATAAACGTGTCAAAAGAAGCAGACAAAACAAGGATTTTGATAACAGAGAAAAGTGGTAAAAAGCAGGAACTTATATGGGATGGAATAAAACCCCTTGAAGTGATATTATAACTGATTTAAATTAAAAATGGCCACAGTTACAAAGCTAAAAAAGAACATTAGGTTTGATTTCTGGTTCTGTAGCTTCTAAAAAGAATAGCGGGACAAAACCGGGTTACCATGATTAATTTGAGTTGAAAGACTGTTTTAAAAGATTATTGACGTGTATAAATAAAAGACTTCAATGAAAAAATATTTACTGACACTTATCTTAATTGCTGTTTACAGTTTTGCCCTTTCTCAAAGTGAAGGTCTTACTTTCCAATCCTCAGATACGGCATTGCAAACAGCATTTATACGGGCAAAAGAAATGGCACTTCATTACAAGGGAAAACCCGCCGATCCAGTGGGTCCCTGGTATGAATCGGCACTGCCGCCACGCTCGGCTTTTTGTATGCGGGATGTAGCACATCAGAGTCTTGCTGCTGAAGTTTTGGGTATGAGCCGGGAAAATAAAAACATGTTTACCCATTTTGTATCAAACATCTCCGAAAGCAAAGACTGGTGCAGCTATTGGGAAATAAACCGGCTTGGCAACCCGGCACCCGAAGATTACCGGAACGACACTGCATTCTGGTACAACCTCAACGCAAACTTTGATATTATGAATGCCTGCTGGAAACTGTACTTATGGACAGGTGATGAAACGTATGTAAAAAATGCAGCGTTTAAAAACTTCTTCAATAAATCAGTAAATGAATACATAAGCAGTTGGGTATTAGAGGCAGACAGTTTACTTACCAGACCGGCACATCCTAATGCGTCTGAATCTTTTAATATCGAAGATGCTTTTCACAGGTGCCGGGGCTTGCCATCGTATTCCGAAGGCGTACCCAACATAAAAATGGGGATAGATTTAGTAGCCGCTATTTATCGCGGGCTCTTATCGTATGCTGCAATGTTAAGAGCAGATGGGCAAGCTGAAAAAGCTGAACTATTCGAGCAAAAAGCCAAAGCATACCAACAACATATAGATAAAGACTGGTGGGACAATGAAGCATCACTCTATAACACGTATTATAGCAACAACAATCAATTTGGAAAGACAGAAGGAGAAACCTTCCTGTTGTGGTTTGATGCATTGGCAGACAGCACGCGCAAACAAAAAACACTACAGCATTTATTAGCCAACAACTGGAACGTCGAAAATTTATCTTACTTCCCGTTCATCATGTATCAAAATGGCTATTGGCAAAAGGCATATAACTATATGCTGCATCTTACAAATCCAGCTACCAAACGAAGAGAATATCCGGAAGTATCTTATGGCGTAATAAAAGGCTTTACAGAAGGATTGATGGGCATTGAAGCGGATGCGCGAATAAACCGGATCAGCACTTACTACAGAAATGCTACAGCGGATACGTGTGAACTGAATAATGTACCTGTTTGCGGCACGATGATCAACCTAACTCATTCGGGTAAAAAGAAGTCTTTACTAAGTAATAACGGACAAAAAACGATTACGTGGCGTGCTGTTTTCCAAGGCTCGCATAAGCTGATTTATATAAACAAAAAACCACTAAAAGCAACGTTAGGTAAAGATTGGCTGGGTAATACTTTTTCATTTGCAGATGTAATGGTACATCCGGTTCAGCAGGCAGAAGCAGAAGTGAAAGCTGAGTTCAAGTAATAAGTGCAACGTTTAGTTTTTTGTGAATGTACTTCGTCAAAAATTTTGTAGTTAAACTTTTTGACAGGTCTATGAGTAATCATTATTTGCTTAGCCAAAATTCAATAGCTGTTTTTGGAAAGTTTCTTTTAAAGAATGTTCAAAACTATCTATATAGTTTTCTGCTGTCTTTAAATTTTTATATCCAAAGCTTTCATGATTCGCTTTGGACTCGACTTTCTCAAAATAAATTTTTAACTCACGGGCTTGTTTTCTCAGATTTTTGGCTTGGATTCGTTCCCGGTTTTCATTAGAAAAATGATAGTTTAAAGGATAGATCTTTGTAAGCGGTTGTATGTTATCCGTAATTTGATAGCGTAAGTACCATCGTATTTTTTAAATACGTTTATCCATAACCACTGATGCTGTTGCGATGCTCATGTAATGAATGATTATACATATAAACCTGTCTTAAAAATAGTAGTTTATAAATACTTCTAAATCGCTTCTCTTGTCTGGTACCCATTGCTTAAAATAAACTTTTGAACAAACAGATCAAAAGATAATTTATATTCAAAGCAACAAACAGGCTGGATGATAACTTTCGATGGCATTCAATAGCAGCTCTCAAAACAAAGCAGACATTAACCTGCATACCGAATCTATACCTCTTTGGAAAATCGGGCGGCTCTGCCATTGCTCCAGTGTGATCAAACGGCTGTTTTGCTTATCCTGCTCAAAGCTTTCTTCGCAGGCGGTGCAGAAAGCAGTTTCATGGATCACGGAAGTGATTTCAAAGTTCAGGTAAAAGCTACGGATATCTAAGTTGACGGTACCTACAAAAGCAAGGGAGCTATCAATGGAAATAGTTTTAGCATGTATAAACCCTTTTTCGTACAGATATACATTCACGCCCCGTTGCAACAGCGGCTTTATAAAAGAAAACATAGCATGTTGTACAAAAAAGGAATCCGACCTGGCAGGCAGAATCAATTCCACCTTCACGCCGGTAGAAGCGGCAATCTGGAGTGCAGAAGTCAGTTCATCGGGAGGAATAAAATAAGGCGTGCAAATACGGATAGTTCTTTTAGCCTGGCTGATAGCCAGCAAAATCGTCTCCATAATGTAGGGCGCTTCAGAACTTGGACCGCTGGCTGCTATGGCAACAGTGGCATTGCCCTTCTTTGGCGGATGCGGTTTTAAATAACTGCTTTGACTATTGTAATCGTCTTTGCCGCCTGCAAAGTCCCAGCTTAAGAAAAACTGCACCTGTAGTAAGCTTACGGCGGGGCCTTCAATACACACAGACGTATCCCGCCAGTATAGTTCTTGCCTGCCATTGTTCCAATACCGGTCGTCTATGTTGATGCCACCTACGAAACCTATTTCTCCATCTATTACTACAATTTTGCGATGATCGCGGTAATTACTGTGTGCCAGCGAGGTAAATGTTACCGGCAATATCTTTAAAAACTGCACGCCGGCTTCTTTAAATTGTTGTGGTATGTCTTTTAAATGACTGGAACCTACGCCATCAACAATTACCCTTACTTCTACGCCTTCTTTTTGTTTGTTGATTAAGATAGCTGCTATCTTGTTACCCACTTCACCGGATGTAAAGATGTAATATTCTAAATGAATATAAGCGCGTGCATTTTGGAGTGCGGTAAATAAGGCAGGAAACATTTCTTCTCCATTGTCCAGCAAGGTTACTTTATTGCCGGTGCTTATTAAAGACTGTTTTTGATGATTCAAGTAACGGAATGGCAGCGCCATATCACCAATATTATTTTCTAATAACTGAAGCCGTTCTTCCATCCGCGACTTTAACTGCTCAAAGTATTTATCCATTCGCTGCTGATCTGCTGAACGCTTTTTGTCAAATACCTGTTTTTTGAATACGGGCTTTCTGCCCACAAAATAGTATATCAATAAACCTACTACCGGTATAAAAACAATCACCAGTATATACGCTAATGACTTGCTGGCCTTGCGGTTTTCGCTTACAATTGTAATGATAACGCCGGCGTAGATAAACAGCATGGGTATCCAATACCACTCTGCAATAAAGTCTGTTATATTATGCCAGGTTATCATTTAATTATCATTAGGTTTATTTGTAAAATAAGCGATAGTTTCACGTTTGGGGAATGTATAGACAGATGCCTTTGAACAATGTATAAATATAGAGTTAAGTATTAAATTTCAGAAAGAAATTCCTGATACTCAAAAGCATGGATTCCATTACACACATGGCACTTGGCGCTTGCATTGGCGAAGCTGTTTTGTACAAACGGCTTGGCAAAAAAGCGCTGGCGGTAGGAGCTACTGCACAAAGCCTTCCCGACATAGATGTGCTGGCTTCTTTGTGGCTGAAGCCACCGGAAAATTTATTAGCTCACCGGGGTATTACGCATTCCCTTTTATTCGGGCTTGTTGCTGCAATTCTATTGAGTATTGTAGTAAAAAGAATGTTGCGATCGAAAGAGATAAAATTTAGTACTTTATTCTTGTTTTGTTGTTTCCAGCTATGGCTGCATGATGTATTAGATACCTGTAACGCTTATGGGACCGGTCTTTTTGAGCCCTTTACTCATCAGCGTTTTTCTTTTCATTTACTGTATGTGGGCGATGCTTTCTTTTCTGTTTCATTGATAGTTGCTTTTGTTGTTTTAGCCTTCTTCCTTAAAAGAAATAAACAACAAAGAACAAGGTGGTTATGGATAGGTTTGCTTCCTGCCTGCTGCTACCTGATATTTGCCATCTTTAATAAAGTGCTGGTAAAGCAGCAAGTCGTAAAGTCATTACAGGCAAAGCATATACTGTACAAAAGCACCATTATTACACCCACCCCTTTCAATACATTGCTCTGGTACATTGTAGCCGCAACAGACAGTGGTTATGTGGTGGGCTACCGTTCTGTATTCGACAGGGATAGTTCGCTAATCCCCTTTACTTACTATCCTAAAAACGAAGCCTTGCTGCAGCAGGTAGATGTGAAAGTGAATGTGAAAGGACTGCTCCATTTTGCGGATAAATATTATACGGTTGAAAAGGTAAATGACACGCTTATCTTTGATGTACTGCGTTTTGGTCAAGTGCTTGGCTGGCAGGATGCAAAAGCTCCCTTTGCTTTTCAATATTTTTTAAATCCATCTTACGATAATACGCTGGTAGTACAAAGAGGGCGCTTTATAGGATGGAACAGGAAAACCATCATCAATATGTATGAACGAATAAAAGGGAGATAAGAGACACATTTTTCCCATTTTGCTGATAGATTTGTTTAAGATTGCTTATTGTACCATTTTCAATTAAGTCGTGTGCTATTCAGGCCTTCATCTTACTGCTACAGCCTGTATAACATAACTTACTTGAATGTGTCTATTGCTTGCTGCAATAGTTTGTTTACCATTATTTTCTTCTAAATATTAAAACAATACATACAATATGAAGAGGCTTATTACGCTGGTTTTGCTACTCGCATTTTATTGTGTTGCCGATGCCCAGGAAAACAACGCAGCAGGCATTTTTGATAGTCACACCGATGTAGGCGGCGCAAGTGTAAAACGCGGCTCAGCCACCTACATCCCTGAGACGGAGCAATATGTTATCTCCGGTGCGGGCTATAATGTGTGGGGCGATCATGATGAGTTTCAGTATGTATATAAAAAGATGAGCGGTGATTTTATTTTGTATGCCAGAGCAGAGTTTTTGGGCAGTTGGGTAAATTACCATCGTAAGGTGGGCTGGATGATACGTAAAAGTTTAGATGGCAATTCGCCACACGTCAATGCCGTAGAGCATGGCGATGGACTCACTTCGCTGCAGTTTCGCCGTACTGCCGATGCACAAACCGAAGAACACAAGTTGCCTATTACCAAAGCCAATATTTTGCAATTAGAAAGAAAAGGCAATACCTACATTATGCGGGCTGCCGTATTTGGAGAGTTATTTACCGTAGATTCTGTTGCTGGTATAAATCTTGGCGATGATGTGTATGTAGGGCTGTTTGTAGGCTCGCACAACGCCGATGTACTGGAAACCGGAGTGTTTAGCAACGTGCGGATTTCGGTGCCCGCACCAGCCTCCTTGGTGCCTTACAGGCAATATCTCGGCAGCAACGTAGAACTTTTGGAAGTGGCTTCGGGCAGGCGCCAAATTATTTACACTGCGCCTAATTCTATACAGGCACCCAACTGGATGCCCGATGGCAATAGCCTCATTTATAACAGCGATGGACTGATATATAAATTTGACCTTGCCAGCCGCATGCCACAGGTGCTCCATACCGGTGAGGTGAAAAACAATAACAATGACCATGTGATTTCTTTTGATGGCAAGATGCTGGCACTGAGCAGCGGCGTAGAAAAGCTGGGTGGTTCTATTATTTATACTGTACCTATCACCGGCGGCAATCCCAAACAAATTACACCTGTTGGTCCTTCGTACGCACACGGGTGGTCAACAGATGGACAAAGTATTGTATTTACCGGTCAGCGTAACAAAGAGTTTGATATATATAAAGTGCCTTCCAATGGAGGCAAAGAAGTGCGTTTAACCACTGCCACCGGCCTGGACGATGGACCAGAGTACACGCCTGATGGAAAGTATATTTATTTTAATTCTGTACGCTCCGGTTTGATGCAGATATGGCGGATGAAACCGGATGGGAGCGACCAGGAGCAAGTAACTAACGACAGCTTAAACAACTGGTTTCCGCACATATCACCTGATGGAAAATGGATAGCTTTTATTTCTTTCCTTCCCAGCGAAGTAAAGCCGGATGACCATCCGTTTTATAAGCACGTGTATATAAGACTGATGTCAACAGAAGGCGGTGCACCTACCGTAATTGCTTATGTGTATGGTGGACAGGGCACAATAAATACACCCTCGTGGTCGCCCGACAGTAAGCGCATTGCTTTTGTAAGTAATAGTGGCAATAACGGCGGAAATAAATAATTGCAGTTGAGTAATTATCGCAGAGGAAAGAGAAAACGAAGTTCACGAGGGGGTGATACTATTTTCAATTTGGTAGTATGATAAAGCAGAAGCCTCAGCTTTTATACAGTAATCTAATTGAAATATATAATAATCTCCGTATTAACTCCCCTTTCTCTGCGGTAATAAAACGTTATCGCTCCTCGCCATTTAACTATAATGTTTTGCCAATGATAATACCTACAATAACAGCAATGATAACCAGCAGCCAATAAATAATTGTATTGATTTGCTTTTTTACAAGTAACTGTTTCTCACCTTTTACTTTTTGCAGTTCCTGCACTTGCTGCTGGTGCTGTTGCATAGTATTGGAGAGTTGGCCGGAGAGCAAGGCTAACTCTTTTTTATACAATGCTTCTGTGTTCTCTACGTCTTTGGTATGCAGTTCTGCAGTTGCTTTTATATGCGCTTCGAGGTTTTGAATTTGTTTTGTATAATTGGCTTCCAATTGCTTCGTAATATCTTCTACCAATTTTGCCTTAGAGTGTTGCAGTTCTTCCACTGTGCGGTTGTACATATCATTAAAATACTGACCAAGCGCAGTAGGGGTAATAAATGCTTTATCAGCTACTTTTTGCAGTAGTGTATTGTCTTGCTGGTGCCCGATAGCAGTAAGAAAATAGCAACTTAGTTGTAGTGCTGCTTCGGCAATATCCGGCTTGTTAAATATGTCTAATTTATCACCTCCACCTCTCGAAATAATCAGCAGGTCGGCCTCTTCCTGATAGTAGTGCAGTGCATTAATAATTTCTTTTTCGGAAGTAAGATTAATACGTTCAAACCGGAACTCATAAAAGGAAATGGCTTCCTCCAACTGGTGCCTGATATCACTGTCAATAATGCCCGTTTTACCAATGAGTATAACGATGCGTACAGGTTCGTTTTGAATGATTTTTGTTTTAATAAACGCATCTACATCCTTATACCCGTTCTTTGCTTTGCATTGCAAAATATCCAATGCTTTTATCTGTTCGGGTGTAAATTGACTCTCCTGCTGGTGAAGCAGTTCGGTTACATTCAACTGTAGTTCTATACGTGCGCCATTAGCCTGTACTTTCTTGGTAAGGTAAGCCTGGCATTCAATGGTTTGCTGCGCAATTAAATTTGATCTTATGATAGCCGGAACGATTAAGGTAATGCAGGCATCCGAAGCCTCATCCCGGAGCTGATCGTAATAATAACCGTTATAATTTTGACCCTTGCCCGGGATATAGGTTCCTTTGGCTGTAATAATCCTCCTGGTAGCTTCGCTGTTCAAAGCATTATTGAAAATATTTACAATTGCCGATGGGCTATACACCACACTTTGTTTTTCTTCCGTTAGCGTCATAACGGGTGCAAATTACAGCTAATTTGCTAAAAAAATTAGGATTATAAAGTAGTAAAAAGCCTGCATTGTTTGTGCAGGCTTTTTGTTTTAAAATAATTGTTTGAACTGCAAAGACACAGCGAACACAAAGAAGCACTCCAGAGCCCGTGACCTGCGGATAAAGAACTATCGCTAAACTTATTCTCCCGGAATCTTTGTAGTTCCAAAAGCTTATAAATTTAATCGGCTCTCAACATAATAATTGCATTTCTTTTATCAACTCTTTTAAATAGGTAAGATGCCTGCCTACCTTCCGCTGCTTTATTTCTTTATTAAGAAAATACTGCAATAACAGCAACATTGCATAAGCCCCAAACCTTATGGCAACAGGAAGGGAATGCCATTTATCTAACATGCGATAATGCTGCACATATGGTACTACTTCCACTAATAGTATGAAGAAGAGCAGTATGCCACGCATGCCGGCAACTTCCCATTTCGCTCTTTTTTCCAGTAGTTGTACTTGCTGCTCCAGGTTTGTTTTTATCATTGCATCCATGCCTTCCATTTTGCTTGCTATACGGTAGTTGTAATAAGCAAAAACAATGATAGCAATACAAAAGACAACATAGCTCCAGAATAGTATGCTTGTAAGTACACCATGTATATCGTGTAAGTTGGTAGTGAAAAGCATGAGCGGAATAAGGAACATGAGCACCATTTGTCTTCTGAATGTTTTTTTGAGGGCTGCTACCGGCCCATAACTTTTTTGTTGTAGTATTTTCATTATATCTGTGTTTATATTTTTTACAGGCGTTTGTTGCCACATTTTCTTTAAATCATCCAGTTCCATCATCAATTATTTTTTGTTAGCTGACGCAATTTTTCTTTTATACGGTTCATCTTTACGCGCAAGGTTGCTTCGCCAATGCCAAGTATGTCTTCCATCTCATTGTAAGAACGGTCTTCCATGTACAGCATCACAATGGCTTTTTCTATTTCGTTTAGTTGCTCAATGGCTGTATATAATTGTTGTAATTGTTCCTCTGCTGCCATACCGGAGCTTTCATCACTGATATTTTCGGGGAAGCTTGCCGGCTCGTAAGACGTAATGAAGTTCTTTTTCTTTCGCAACCCTGTGATAGCTGTATTGATAGCTACTCTATACATCCATGTACTCCATTTTGCATCGCCTTTAAACTTCGGGTAAGCCTTCCAAAGCTGTATCACCATTTCCTGAAACAGGTCTTGCCGGTCCGCATCGGTGTAAGCATACATACGACATACTTTATGAAGCAATAATTCATGTTCCCTGATATGTTTTTCAAACTGCCTTTCTGCTTCCTGCTGTTGCAATGGAGATAACGTTTATAGTAGTAGTCGCAAGTTGATGTTATTTGTTACAAGTGGAAGAAAATATTTTTCATAATGCATGTATAAAAACACAAAGCAGCCATGAAGTGTGCTTCATAACTGCTTTGTGTTTTACTAAAATAACCAGTATGTAATTGCTTTTAAATATTAATTTTTAATTCTGCTGCCCAGAAATCGCATACTGCAGCATCATAGTGGGTGCAAATTACAGCCAAGCTGCTAAGCGTATTAGTATTTAAAACATAAAAAAGCCCTTCCTAAGCAAAGAAGGGCTGAAAGTGCTCAGCGTGAAACTGTTTATACATTGTAACGTAAAGCTACAATTGCGCCTCAAAGCGAGAACATGGTAGCGGTTTAGCAAGTCTTATATCATAAAGAATAACGCAGCATGGTGATATAGCAATTGTAAGTAGATGCTACTTGGTTAATTATTCTGTTTTTGGCGCTTACACCTGCCGGGTTTATTGAATGTTTCATTTTGATAGCGTGTGGGTATTACACTGCCCGAAGATAAATGTTGGTATAAGAGGTAATATTATTACGAAACCTTACTATCCAGGCATGTTGTGTTTTTAATTGGTTTTTGTAATATGACAGTACAACCGTGGCAGCAATACATATAAGCTTAAGTGGTTGGTGGAGCTTAGATGGGAATATCATTCCCATAATGTTCCTATAAGGTTCCTGTAAAGGTAGGAGAAGAATAGTGCGGAATTAGGGTTGTATTAGCAGCAGTGTTGCACCATGTAAATGTAAGAAAACAAAGAGATATACAGTTTTTTGTGCAAGAGCTACTAAGCAATCGGGTAATATTATTACGTTGCTTTGCCTTGTTGTATATGCTTAAGTATTACCTGGATGTACATGGTATATTTAGTATGCATTTTTATCTCCCTTCATAGTAATATAAATGGTTTGAAATATAATACGTATGTCTAACCACAAACTCCAGTTTTCCATATACCATATATCGTGCTCTACCCTGCCTTTCATTTGCTCCAGCGTTTTGGTCTCGCCTCTATAGCCGTTTACCTGAGCCCAGCCGGTAATACCGGGTTTTAAAAATTGCCTTACCATATATTTATTAATAAGCTTGGAATAATCTTCAGTATGCTTAAGCATATGCGGGCGAGGGCCAACTAAACTCATTTCTCCTCTTAATACATTGAAGAATTGCGGGAGCTCATCCAAACTTGTAGCTCTTAAGAAGCGACCAACTTTAGTAATGCGGTCATCATCGCGCGTAGCCTGTTTGGCGTCAGCATCTTTATTTACTTTCATACTGCGGAATTTTATACAGCCAAAAGGTTTATTGTTTCTCCCTGTGCGTTGCTGTATAAAGAAGACATGCCCTCTGGATTCAATTAAAATAATAAGCGATATTAAGGGCGTTAACCATAACATTACCACCGCTATGACCAATGAGCTCAAAACTATATCAAATGCCCTTTTTTTTATCCTACTGCTAATGTCTGAAAGTGGTTCTTTCCGGGGTGTTAACACCGGAATATCTCCTAAATAGTTGATATGCATGGAGCATCTAAGAAAAAGCGAAAAATCTGGTATTAGCCTGAAATGTATACATTCCTGATCGGCCTGTTCCATTATTTTATAAATATCCAAATTTTGTTCTGGTGCAATGGTTGAGTATATATCACTTACCTGATATTGTTTTGATAATTCGATCGCTTTATCCATAGAACTGAGTATAGGATAATTTGAAAGTTCCCGTACGTTTTCTGGGGCTTCACAAAAACCAATAACTTTTGCGCTCATGCCTTCTGTTTCGAAGTAGGTGGCGAGCTGTTTTGCCCTATCGTTAAAACCAAGTATAAGGATATGGCGCATAAGTGATTTGCTTTGCTTGAAATGGGAGTACACACCCAAATAAATAAGGCGATTGATAAATAGCAGCATAGCATAGCCGCCCAATATAATTGCTATATGAATACGTGGAAGCTGATAGAATTGAACAAAAAATAGGCTCACTATGATTAATGCTGACCAGTATAAATAAATGCGTGCTGTACGGCGCGAAAGCAATTCGAAAGAAATAATATTTTTCCCATGATATAAATTGCCAATCCAGGCGATTAATAACCAACTTACATTTAATGCCATCCAAAAATAGCCATGTTTTATCACAGGAAACCTATCAATAGATTCCACTGTATGCCAGGATATCAGCATCAGTAGATTTAAAAAAACTACATCGAGTGTTAATACTGCATGCCGTATTAAACCCGGAAAGCGGTTGCTCATAAAAAGTATGCTGTTTTTGAATTTGTAGGCGTGAACAATAATGAGAATTTAAAATCCAGTTAAGATATTAGATTGCTAAGCTATGCATTAAGCATATACATTACCTTTACTGATTATTAAGATGCAGCTTAGATGTACGCAGGCACCAAAAAAGCGAGTTTAAACTTATTAGTATTCATTTATCCAATATCATTCACATGAGTAATGCAGGATTGATTTTGTATTTTAGAACAATTCCCTGGAAGTTATTATTCCTTTTCTTCGGCCTATTTTTTATAGGTGAAGCCAGGGCAACCAATTATTATTTTTCCTCTTCTAAGGGTAATGATTCACGTACAGCTATTCAAGCGCAAAATCCTGCTACTCCGTGGCAGTCACTCAAAAAATTAAACTCTTTTTTTAATAATCTAAAGCCGGGTGATTCTGTGCTATTGAAGAGAGGAGATACATTTTACGGTTCTATAACTGTTTCAACATCAGGTGCAGCCTCTTTGCCAATTGTTATAAGTGCATATGGAAGAGGTGGAAAACCAGTTATCAGCGGCTTTACTACATTATCTTCATGGACTGATTTAGGAAACGGCATTTACAAAAGTAACTGCCCCGAATGCGGTGTGACTGATAATATGCTAACAATTAACGACAAACCGCAAATGATTGGCAGATATCCTAATAGAAGCTATTTAACTTTTGAATCTCATGTTTCTAATACGTCTATAACCGATAATGAATTAAAGAACTCTCCCAATTGGGCCGGTGCAGAAGTTGTTATAAGAAAAGACAGGTGGATTATAGATCGCAACAAAATTAAAAATCATTCAGGTAATACCATCTCCTATACCTCTGCGTCCGCATATTCAGCTATTGATGGATATGGTTATTTTATTCAAAATGATCCTAAAACGCTGGATACTTTAGGAGAATGGTATTTTGAACCAAAGAATAAAAATGTACTTGTTTATTTTGGCTCTTATAACCCTGCTCTTTATATTGTGAAAACAAGCAGTATTGATACATTAGTATATCTCAGATATTGTAATTATATCACTTTTGACGGACTTTCTTTTCAAGGAGCAAATGTTTCTGCATTTGAACTAATTGCTGCCGGTCATATTGCTTTACAAAATTGTTCTATAGATTTCTCCGGAAAGAATGCGATTTATGGTGCCTGGTCTCAAAGTTCTCCATTTTTCAGCCTGACACATTCCATTATAAATCACACAAATAACAATGCTATCACTTTAAGCGGTGATTTTCCCAATGCATTGATAAAATATAATACTATAAAAAATACTGGTCTTATTGCAGGTATGGGCGAAAATGGGGGGAACTCATATGAAGGTATTGATATTGAAGGCGCTAATAGTATTATTGAAAATAATGAAATTGACAGCTCGGGATATAATGCTTTAAAATTCACCGGAGATTCAATAAAGATTAAAAATAATTTAATAAAGGGATTTACATTGACAAAAGATGATGGCGGTGGCATTTATACATGGAATGGCTCTAAAAATGCAACACCCCATCATGGCATGCAAATAGAAGGCAATATTATCTTAAATGGTATTGGTGCTGGTGAGGGAACAAACAATCAAAATTATTTACCTTCCGAAGGCATTTATTTAGATGATAACAGCTCAAATTTAAAAGTCTTTGCGAACACTATTGCTAACTGTTCACATAGTGGAATATATCTTCATAATTCACATGAAATACAGGTTCTAAATAATACTACATTTAATAATGGCACTCAAGTTAATATTAGCCACGACAACATTTTGCCAACATCCCCTACAAGAAATGTAGCACTTCAACATAACGTCTTCTTTTCTTCTGATGCGAGTTCTAATCTCTTAAAATTATCAACTATTGCAAATGACATTAATCTTTTTGGAATTGCAGATAGTAATTATTACGCCCGGCCATTAGACGATAACTATACTATTTCTACCAGCCAAAGCTCATTATTGCCTGTTGAAATGCATAACCTTTCAAAGTGGCAATCATCATATCAAAAAGATATCCATTCAAAAAAATCTCCTAAAGCTATAGTCCCCTATTTTCTAAAGAAACTTATAGGCTTAAACATGGTTAATAATGGTTCTTTTACTAACAATATAAATGGCTCTTCTTCCTGGAATTCGTCAGGTAGTTGTATTGCCTCCTGGGATGGTTCAGGAAAAATTAATGGCGGTGCTTTAAAAGTAAGCTATACAAAACAAACTAACGGAAGTACGGGTGTTGTTGTGCCAGTAGGAAAAATAAGTTCAGGTAAGGATTACATATTAAAATATAGTGTGACAGGCATAAAGCCAAAAGGGGAAATTTCTGCTTTTCTAAGGCAGAGCAATTCTCCTTATGCTAATTTATCAGCTATAAAATATGATTCAATAACCACAAAAAGATCGGATTACACAGTTCTATTTTCTTCATCTGCAACAGAAAATAATGCCAGCATTATTTTTCAGGTAAATGATTCCTATGGTACTTTCTGGTTAGATAATATTGAATTGAATGAAGCTAGTGTGACAATAACCAACCCAAAAGATTCTATCCGTTTTGAATATAATGCTACTACTAAGGATAAAAGTATTATTTTGAGTGAGACTTACTTAGGAATAGACAGTACAACATACTCAGGTAAATTAATACTTAAGCCTTACTCGTCAATTATCCTACTAAAGAATACTCCTCTTAAAACATCACCTATACAATCTTTGAACTTTGAAGGTAAAAAAAAGGGTACTACTGTTAGTTTGCAATGGGAGACAAGTAATGCCTTTAATACAAGCTCTTTTGACATTCTTAAATCTTCTGATGGGGTGCAATTTAAAAAAATTGGGCAGGTAGCTGCTAATAGTATAGCATTAACTTCTTCTATTTATACATTTAATGATAACACCTTTTCCGATGGCAAAAGCTACTATCAAATAAGAGTAGTGAGTAAAGATGAAAAAAACACTTATAGCAAGACTATAGTACTACCTTCTTCTGAAAATGTTAAGTTAAGTGTAACGCCTAATCCTGCTTCTAATAAGATATGGGTATATAGCAATTTTTTTCAAGATTATAGAAATGCTGTATTGACTCTTCATGATATTAAAGGGAGTGTAATCAAAGTCATTCCTATTACTTCTTCATATAAAAGTATTCCCATCGATATTTCCAACTTAGCAAAAGGCACTTATATTATAACGCTCGTTGATGGAAATACCATCTGCAATCAAAAGTTTATAAAGCAATAACTGAAATTTATTTAAGAGAATTTAAACGACCATTATCAATTTCTAAATCTTTAAAAGATAGTATAGAAGATATAGAAGAGAAATTACATCCTGGTTTATTGGTTATAAAAGATGGTGTTGGAAAAACAGGATTTCGCACATTCAATTCTCGCTAGCTATCTTATTCTTTGAATCTTTTATAACATACAATTCAAACAACTTTGCTACAATTCTGTTAGCCGTTTTTCCATTCCATAACGGCGGAATACCGGAATCTTTCCATTTGCCGTGCTGAAGTTGATTCAGATAAGGTATCAGGTTAAGCGGATCAGTCCCAACCAGTTCATTAGTTCCAATAGTAACTGTTTCCGGCCGTTCAGTAGAATTTCTAAGCGTAAGGCAGGGAATGTTTAAAACCGTTGTTTCTTCGGTAATCCCCCCGGAGTCGGTAATCACTGCTTTTGCATTTTTTACCAGATATATAAATTCAAGATACCCCATCGGATCTACCTGAATCAATTTTGGATTGGAGTACTGAATTACATCTAATATTTTTTTTGTGCGTGGATGTACAGGAAAAATGACGGGTAAATCATTTGTATTTTCCAATATAACATCCAGCAAATTTTCGAGATTACCTGCATCGTCCACATTAGCAGGCCTGTGCAGCGTAATAAGAAAATAGTGCCCTTTGCTTAGTTGATATTGCGCCCAAATATCCGGCTGTTTTATACGGGTAAGGTTCTGAAATAATGTGTCAATCATCGTATTACCAACAAAATGAATTTTGTTGCGCTGTATGCCAGATTCACGGAGGTGTTGATTTGCTATTTCACTGGTAGTAAAAAAATGGTCACAAATGGCATCGGTAACTATCCGGTTTATTTCTTCCGGCATCGTTCTATCGCCTGAACGAATTCCCGCTTCTACGTGTACTACATCAATACATAATTTTTTAGCAGTTATGGTACAAGCCAGTGTAGAAGTAACATCTCCCACCACCAATACAACATCCGGCTTATTTTCCTGCAGTTCCTTTTCAAACTTTATCATAATTGCTGCAGTTTGCTCCCCCTGACTTCCTCCGCCCGCTCCCAAATTAACATCAGGCTCTGGTATGCATAATTGCTCAAAAAAGTCGGCACTCATTTTTTTGTCGTAGTGCTGACCTGTATGTACCAGACGGTATTCAATGTCTTTGCCTTTTTCCTGCGCCTGCTTGATTGCTTTTATAATAGGTGCTACTTTCATAAAATTTGGACGTGCACCAGCTACAATAGTTATTTTCATATAGCTTCCATTAATTGATATTTCTGATCGTATTCATGTATCAGGGCAACTGTTTCATTTATATTATCTTTTGAAGATGCTCCAAACAGTATAGACTCGATGTTTGGAAGACCGCATACATATTCTATAGCTTCCTGAGGTGGAATAGCGCCCGCTGCTAATACCTGCATAGCAATTATCCTTACCTTTTTTGTTTCTAATACATGTTGATATGCTTCCTTACTGCCAGACATCCGGAAGCCCACTTTATTAATAGAGGTACAGATAATCGGATTTTTAATGCCCACTTGTTCAAGCGCATTTAATAATTTAGGCATATTCATAGTTATAAAGCCGGCCTCTGCATTATACTTCCTTTCCACATACTCCTGAAAAGCTTTAAGAACGTTGCCCATTCCCAAACCCAATAAAAGATCGGTTATTACATTCTGTAAAAAAATAACCGGTGTTTGTATGCCTTTAAACATTTTCATTTCTGCATCTATCATCAGTTCCATTATGGATAAATAATCTTTAGACAGATAAGCCATTCCGCCTTTAAATAAAGAACCCAGAATGTTTCCCGGCACATACTCTCTTAGCGTACCTGCTATTCCTAATTCTGTAACTGCATTGGCATATTTATGAGCATAAGGCATACAAGGATATATTTTAAAATCCTCATACTTTTCCGGCCTCTTCCTTATAATATCGCATATATTGGCTATACGGTCGTGCGTGGTACACATAAAGGTATTAACGCCCGCAGCTATTGCATGGTTCAACGCCTTTATAATCGCATCATCGCTTTTGAACTTTATAGATTGCGCTCTTGATTTTTCTTCAGATACGTGATTAACAGCAAAAAACTGGTTATCACCATAAAGTATCCTTTCCATGGTTAATTAATTTATATTGTTTTTAATAAGGGAGATTGCCTGATCCGTTTTCCAGGCGCTTTCAAAATTGTTGATAGTATTAGGCACTTTTTTTTGTATAGCTTTTATAAAATAATCTACCTGATCGGAGTACTCCTCGCCTCTTAAATAAAAATCTACAGACTGCGTCAGGTCTGTTATGTACTTCACATTCCAGCCCTTTGTATAGTTATCCGGGCAATCGGATGTTTTAAAATGAACCTTCAGTTCGCTGGCATCACAGATTATTTTTCCCTGGCTGCCAATAATGGTTATTGATGTTGACATTTTTCTATAGGTATCGTCGCTCCAGTTTACTGACAGTACTCCTGAAACTTTTGAAGAAAGCTCTAATAGCGTAAATACTGAATCCTCGACATTCTTGGAGTAGAAGGATTTTAAAATAGTGCCTTTTACTCTTGTAACGGGCCCTAAAATATAGTTGATCAAATCAACAACATGAGACGCATAATCCAATAGGCAACCCCCACCTTCGGCCGGGTCGGAGCGCCAGTTATTCTGCTTTGGACGTACTACTACAGGGCCATAAGCTTCTCCTGTAAAATGGAAAATATCTCCCAGGTAGCCTCCATCAATAATCCTTTTTACTTCGCGGAAGGTGCCAATGAATTCATTGTGGTACCCTACCTGGTTTATTAAACCTTTTCTTGCAGCCAGTTCTACCAGGTCCTTTCCCTCCTCCGTACTTAAACACAATGGCTTTTCAGCAAAAACATGTTTTCCTTTTAGCAGCAGATTTTTTACAATGGGTGCATGATACTTTGTAGGTACCGCTACAAATACTGCTTCGGGCTTTGCTTTTTCAATCATTTCCTCATAGTCTGTATAGACTTGAAAAGAGGAATACTTTTTAAACACGTCCAACACCATTTTTGAAGTATCAGCAACTCCCACTACTTCTACATCATGATGTGCGCCTAAAATTGATAAATGGGATATGCCCATTTTACCAGCACCAATCAATGCAACTTTTATCATTGTTTGTTGTATTTTAGTATTGCTTGTTTAAATAGTTGATATGCTTCTTTTCCTTTATTAATGAGGCTCATATTTACATCCTGGGAAGCTTTAGCAGCTATCATTGCTTCTACTTCTTTGTATTGCAACTCACTTTTGTGTATCATTAGTTTTTCAGCAATAAGAAACCTATCTACTTCCAGTAGTTCGCCCTGATAAACGGAAACAGTAGGAACACCTATTAATGCCATTTCTCTGGTCATTGATCCGCCTGCTCCAATAAATAAAGCGCAGTTGGTAGCTACCTCTTCAAAGGGTAAGGGCTTTACCGGAACTTCTATACCTGAAAAAGCGGATTGTGTATAATGTGCTAACTGCGCTTTCTCCCGTGTTAAAATGGTTATTGGGTGATGTTCTTTCAATTCAAGCAACAACTGATCTAAGAAATTATGTTTTCCCGAATAATATTGCGCAGTGGATGGCTCGGGACGTACATAAATTGCATGCTTACTGAAATCCTTCGTAGCTCTTTTGCTTTGTATATCTACTCCTTTCGGCCATAAATAAACGCCTTCCTTTATTCCAGGATATTTACAAACTTTACTTCGCTTTGCGCCCATTTTTACCACTTTTGACAGAGAGAGATTTTCCGGAATAAATATTTTTGTAGCAAATAAAAAAGCAGGGATATTGCCCAGGGCATGTTCGTTATCATTGGTATAAATAGAAGGGATTCCCAACAACCTGGCAGTTAGTGGTAAATAAAAACTGCTCTGACAAATAGCTACATCAATTCTTTTATTTTTTAAAAAAGATAACAGCGCATATATTCTTAAAGGGAAGGCGAGCAACTTTTTAACAGTCGTTTTTTTAACCTCTGTTCCTATAATAGTATGCTCCCAATTTCTTTGTTTGATTAAGTCAACTGTGTTGGCAGAATCTCTGCAGGTCAATACAATCTCGTGCCCGCTTTTAGTAAGTTCATTTATTAAAGGTTCAAAAAAACTTACTTGCGGAGAATTGATAAAATCTATCCAGATTCTCATTTGAAATGATTATTTGCTAAATGTTAGGTTTATGGATGTGACGAGAAGATTGACAGAGAATGGCACTGCAATAAATAAGACGATTGCCTTATATAACTTTTAATAAATTTTCCTGATTAATAATTATTTTATCAAAATCTTAAGCCTGATAGGTGTGGGAATTAACGGGCGGCGCAGGCATTGATATGTATGACTAGCATAATTAAGTGATTAAGGTAGCATATAAAACGTTTTCATCAGTGTACATCAACTTACAACTCAGTATTTTGTTTCAGTATATAGTAAATACTTAACAAAAGGAAGATTTGTTTTTCCAGATTTCTGCCATTCTGATGGTTGGATAAGAGTTTCATTACAGCATTCATATCAAACAAGGTACTAAACGCTTTATCACTTGTGAATACTTTTTCAATATCGTTTTTTTGTTGTCTGAACCAGGCTTCCGTTGGAGATTTAAAGTTTAATTTTTTTCGCTCGGTAATAGTTGTTGGCAAGTATTCTTTTGCAAAATCCTTATGAATTATTTTCCCTCTTTTCGAATTGAATTTGTACCCGCTCTTTAATGATTCAATAAAATCAATTAAGTCGTTATCCAAAATAGGCACTCTGCATTCAAGACTAAAGTGCATAGATATCTTATCGGTGTACATCAATAAATCATCAGCAAGTGAAGTGCGTAAATCGTAATATAGAAACAAGTTGCTGGTGCTTGCTTGTTCCGGTGTTCTTTCTTTCCATATTTGTTTGAAAGCATTTTGCTGTCTTAATAAAGCGTTTCTGTAAACTTTACGGCTTGCAGCGGTCATCAAATTAGTTACTTCACTAACAGAAGAAATAGCATTGAACTCTACCAATGAACTAACATCATCAGCGTATTGCATAGAAGAGATTAGCCTCCTGAATCTTTCATTTCTGTTATAAATAAACCGAACACTTTTGGTCAATGGCAGTAATGGTAAAAACAAGCGCGACTTTTCCAGCAATGGCAAACCCTTATACTTATTATAACCGCCCAAGGGTTCGTCAGCTCCCTGCCCGCTTAAAACTACTTTTACTTTGGATGCTGCCAGCTCGGAAAGAAAATACATTGGAATGATGGAAGTGGTGCCAATGGGCTCTTCTACTATTTTAGCAATTGCTTCTACAGAATCTAAGAAACGTAGAGAGTTGATTTTTTTAGTATAGTGCTCTAAGCCTATTATTGCTGCCGTTTGTTTTGCATATTCAATTTCGTCTATATTATCATGCTCACCCTCAAAACCTACAGTAAAAGCTTTTATGCCTGTTTTTGACCTTTGTTTTGCAATAGCAGCTACTAATGCAGAATCCACTCCGCCGCTCAATAATATACCTACTTCTACATCCGCCATTAATTGCCTTTCTACCGCTTTCTCAAACAAGTTGCCATATTCCTTTACCAGATTTCGATAATCGCCTTTTTTAGTGCCTAATGACTTTGGTGTAGCAACAAAATAGCTTTTGATTAAGGAAAGATTTCCTTTAAGATTGAATACAAGTAACTGCCCTGGCTCAACCTTATAAATATTTGTATATATGGTGGATGGAGATGGTGTGTACCTCATTCGCAAGCTACTCATTAATGAGCCTTTATCAATTGCTGGATTTAAGAAGGCTCTAAGCGGTCTGATTTCGGAAGAAAATAAAAGCTGATTGTTGTGAAAGTAATAATATAAAGGCTTTACACCAAAACGGTCTCTTGCGAGATAAAGGAATTCGTTTTCTACATCAAGATAAGCAAATGCAAAAATGCCGTTTAAATCTTTTAGGGTGTTGTATATGCCAAACGTTCTAAAATAGTTTACAATTGTTTCTGTATCCGAATGTCCATTAAACGTAATATTAGGTAGTTTTTCTTTTAAATCTAAATGGTTATATATCTCACCGTTGAATGTAATACAAGCTTTCCTATCATCAGCAAACATAGGCTGGCTGCCCGCTTCACTTACATCCACAATGGATAACCTACGATGCAAAAGATGTACTGAATTTTGATTTATTTCAAAAGATTTTGCGCCTGAAGCATCGGGTCCGCGATGTTTGATTTGATCTAAAACAGTAGCGTTAATTGTGGCATTAACAGCACCCAGAATTCCACACATATTTTACTTACTAAAGGTTAAAATTATTCCACTGGAAGTATCCATCTTCATATCACTATAAGAGATAGGAGAATCGCTATAATGAAGATATTTCTTAGCGAAAAACGGGGTCGCCCAGCTATATAATACTTTTACCGGTTTTAGTAACTTGGGCAATTTTAAAAGCTTTTCATAAAAGCGATAATTGTAATCCCCAAAATAGATCCTATTAACTTCCTTAAGGCCTGATGGTTTTATCAATCGTTCCTGCACACTGTTTACATCATAATGCCTTTGCCAGAACACTTTCTGATTCGTTCTTGATTGCTCACCGTAAACATTTCCTTTCACATAAAATTCTTTATAGAAACCTTCATTAATCAAAGTAGTAAGTATATAAATACCGCCCGGCTTTAGAAGTTGTGCAGACAATTTCATGGCAGTACTATCTGTTACGCCTTCGAAATGCTCGATTACGGAAATATTAGTAATTATATCATAAAAACGCTCTTGAAACTTTTCAATCAGAAAATCCTTTTCTACTATATGAAGCCGTTTTTCAATTTCAATATCAGGCATAAATTTGCGGGCAAAATCTTTCTGCTTTTGGACCCAGTTAAACTTGTCAACACAATAGATATTCCAATTGGTGTGAACTAAAAGATATGTTGGTAATGGTGATTCTCCACTGCCAATGTCTAAGAAATTTAATTTTTCTTTGAACCTATGCTGCAATTGTTGTAGAATATATGGCAATTCAGCACACCTTTCATAACTTAAAGATTTAATTGCATAGGTGTAACCTTGCAATCTATGATGCCTTGTAATCTCTGCAAGAAAATGAGAGTCAATTTTATAATTCATAAGTTTCTAATAGATTTAAACTATATAAATATGGTAAAACAGCCCACCTGAGCATTTGGGGATTTCTCTTATTGTTAAAAACATCTATGCTGGAATATATTTTATCCTTGTAAATAAAATTCTTATTAATTGAAGATGCTATTTTTTGAGCTTCTTCAATGTCACCCACCCGTACAGCACACTGAAGCATTTCCGAGTTATCATACAAATCAAATTTGATTAAACCTGGTTTATTTTGAACAGAAAATCGCTTATACATACCCTTTTTTTCATCCCACAGATTTAGTTTGAGATAAGAATAGCCTTTATGTATCACACTTTCTATACCTGGTAAGTCGAGATTATAGTTTTCTGATTTAATTAAATTTTTTAGAACTATACAAGAGTGAAAACAATCAATGAATGGCTCTCCCTCCTCAGAATAAAACCACGAACCATCAGGCTGCTGTTGATTTTTTATATAATTAAATAACCTTGTTACTCTCTTTAGAGTATTCAAAGAGTAATCAAAATACTCATCTAGTAATATTAGGGCGTACATAGTGTAAGAGACTGAATTTACTACTTTTCGATCTTTATATGGGCCGTAAGACGTTGCTTCAAATTCCTCATTTTGCGCTAGTACATGAATGTCCTTATCAAAAAAATCGTATATAGACTTACAGACGTCTTGATAAATACCTCTTTGGTTAGTAACCTTTTCATGCATAATTAATGCCTCCAGTACATAAGGAGTAATTGTAGTAAATGGAGTAGCTTTAGGATATACTACTGCTTTGGTAACAGGATGTGTAAAATTCAATCCCCACCCAATGCCATGCGCTCCCCTTAAATTATTCTTTAATAACCAATTAATATGTAGGTCTGCATATTCCAAGAATATTTCTTTGCCACTAATTTGATATAATCTATCAAGTATCATGGCTGCAAGCGCCCGAACAATAGCATATTCTTGTTTATTGTATCCTATCCGAAGGCTATTATTCAGAAAGATATCCGCACAAGAAGCTATGCCTGCAATACCTTTTATTACTAGACTACCATCATAAAATCTATGTTTGATAGTAGCACCCAACCTCGTTTTCCAGAAATCATATGGATCATATGTTGACAAATCAGTATTCAAACAGAACTGTTTGATTATTTGTTCACTTTTTATTTGTGTCTGTAATATAGAGCTAGACTTCATTTTAAACCTTCTTTTACTTTTTCTACTTATATAAGCGATCTATTACGTTTGAAAAAACACTTACCATATTATTTACATTACTTTTAGTCAGAATTACGTGATGTGAATCTATAGCGAGCTTGCATGGAAATAGTATATTTTCAATTATTTAAACAGGACAGTATTCCATCTTTAAAATTTTTCACCATTACTTCCACCGTATATAAACTAACAGAAGATTTACAGCCTTGTGTTAAATCTTTATACTGATCTGTTTTAAAAATATTTAGAATTCTTTCTACATAACTCTCCAAAGAGTTTTTAGTAATGACTCCATTCTTATTATTTTCTAAATAGTCAATTTCAGGCCCATGAAAGGGAGAATCAGTTGTAATAATCGGAGTTTCAAGGGCAAAGGAATCTAAAATGCCCAATCCTACGGCACTAGGCATTAACTGAATTGTGGAAACCTTAAAATAGACAACGCGGTCTAAGCCAAATTTTGGTCCTATATAATGTATCCATTTATTGGCTTCCGAAGCTCTTTTCACCTTATCGGCTTCAACACCGGCTCCAATGAATATCATATTGAATTCTGGAATTTCACCTTTGATTTTATAACATGCCTCCAATATGAAGTCAATCCTTTTCTCGCGATACATTGCACCACAATAGATTCCGGTTTTATCGCCTTTAATTCCGAGTTGGTCTTTAAGGGCATTTACTTCTGAATCAGTTAGTTTATTATAATGATAAGAAAGGCTAAACGTATCAATGGCATTTTGTACTACTGTAATGTTTCGCTCAGTGTAATTATGACTTAAAAGATACCCTTTAACGCCTGTTGTATATGCAAACCACCAATCACATTTGTTTAATAATACATTATTAAACTTGTTTCGCAAGCTGTTAGGGGCTCCCTGCATATTCCTTCCATGACCCCAAAAGCCCAATTTATATTTTTGAAAATGCCTGCTAATCATTAAATAATAATTTAGAAGTAGTTTAATTTCAGGCTGTACAATTATCATAGTTGCACCTTTAACCTTTCTAAAGCAGGGTTGCCAAACTAATTCCGAATTTCCTATTTTAAAGGACCTGTTGGGAACATAAGTAGCCCATGGCAAGTCCACTTCATCACCTCTCAATTCATTACCGTTTTTAGATTTACCATAAATCAATTCTAATTGAATATCGTCGTTTAGGAGCTCTTCTTTCAAATTCTGAAAAAAATCTATCCGATATTGAGGTAGATATTTATAAACAAATAACACCTTTTTCATATTATCTAGAAATTAAGGAGAAATGGGTTTTAGAGTATAGTATGTGAGGGATGTCTTCAGGCTTAAAATGAAGCGAAATAAATTTGTATCTTATAGTACTTAAGCGAACCTACACAAGCAATAACATAACATTTAATAAACTCCTGATAAAACCATCATTGCATGTTTAAGTAAATGTCTTGTTCTTATTTTATAATCTTCCTTACCTACAGGCTGTTGAAGTGTTTCAGGCCAAAGCTTCTGTATTATTTTATGATGTAGTACAAAATTTGGGTACCTACGATATTTTTCATCAACTGATAACATTATTGTGAGCAGTAGTCTGTTGTTAAAAGGGCTAAACTGGTCCATTGCAATATCTAATTCAGCTGGGTAATGTGCACCCCAATTGCCCATTCTCTGCTCCCAATAGAGCATATCGTAAATATTAAGATTATAAGCACTGCAGAAGCTACTAATTTCATGAATCCACTCATCAAATTGAGAAACAACATAGCTAATACCCTTATAATACTTCATATATTTCATTTTTGTGAAAGTAGTACCATTAACCTTTACAGGAAATGGTGGACGAATGGACGTTCTCGTAATTTCAGTAATATTTCCATTTATGTTAATCATACCATTAAAATCTAAATGGTATTTATATATATGTCTAACCTTTGCTAAATTAGGTCTTGCCAGTGTCACATTTGTTTTGAGTATCTTTTCAAATGTTGGTTCTATTTCAGTATCACATATCTGTACATAGAAAGGTATGTTTAGCTGCTTGAAAAGTTTTGAGGGTATAAGAGCATCCGGAATTTGGGTACTTTGATTATTACTTACACTTACAAAATAAGTAACATCTTTCGAAATGCTTTTGCTTGCAGCCAAAAGTAATCTACTATCCCAGCCAGAGGTAACTGCTAAAGCAAGTTTGCTCCTATTGTTTATTGCATTTAAAGAGCCAACTAATATTTCAGCAGCCAAATCTGTCCCTCTATCCAGGTCTATTTTTTCCAACGGCTTATGCGGCCAATACCGTATTGCCTTTATTCCTTTCAAATCCAAATAATGATTAGGCATCAAATGCAAGACATCACAAAATATCGTACCCGAACCAATCCAGGCATTTTCGGCATCTTTAATAAGGGCCGACTTGATAATATATTCTTGCATTGCGAAAGACTCATCCTTTTCTAATTCAATAAAATGACGGATAATGGCTGGATCTGAACCGCATACGATAATATCTTTATTCTGATAAAAATATACCTGTCTTTGCCCGCAAACATCATGGAAAATTCTTAACGAAAGCTGATCATAATATATAATGATCCACCTTCCACCTAAAGATTCCGTTTTATTTACTACGTCATTGAAACTCGATGACTCCTTAACTATATCATTCAGAATCTCCTGATTTGATTTCATAGGAGCAAATGGGTCCACAAAAAACCCGAGCAACGTTAATTGAGTTTCATTAAAAGAGCTTTGTGTAACCTCTAAATCTGGATGGGCAGACAAATAAAAGGTGCTGTCTAGTTTGGTATTCTTCCAACCATCAAAACAAAATTCTGGCTGAGAGCTCAGGATAAACTGCCTTCTATAGAGAAAGATATTTTCCATTTTAATTTTCTTTTACCTTAATGTAATTACTGTGTTGATATATGGGCAGACTGTATGTGTTTTATGTAATTTTGAGTGCTCTACAAATCCTCTACTTGCTTGTATATTTCTCCTTATAAAGCTCTAGCATGCAGCGTAGATTTTCTTCCAGGTTTGTATTTTCAAGAAAATCAATAAGCATGTCCTTGTTATAGGAAGGATGAACCATTACTTCAAAAGCAGGAATAAAGTTTGTCTTCTTCTGTAGATACTTCATAAAGTAATTAACATTATTGAATCTGTCAGTAAAGTGTACT
Source organism: Ilyomonas limi (assembly GCF_005233845.1). Classification (GTDB taxonomy): domain Bacteria; phylum Bacteroidota; class Bacteroidia; order Chitinophagales; family Chitinophagaceae; genus Ilyomonas; species Ilyomonas limi. The sequence goes on along the minus strand of NZ_SZQL01000003.1, from coordinate 299,122 downwards.
CCCATTCCCTTAATGTATCTATTCAACAGCGTATTATATGCAGTTCCGAAAAAGTTCTTTCTTCTTCTAATAGCAGCAATTCGTAACTTTTGATTTTTTTCTTTTGCAAATGCAATGAATATTGGCGCTAGTACCGGTAGTGTATGCACGTGTTGATGAGAGTCAATATGTGTTGGAATTATTCCTGTTGCGATTAGTTTATTATATTGTTCTCTGATTTCGGACTTAATCTTACTTTTTGTAAAGGGAGAAAGCAGGTTACGAGGGTTTGATGCAGCTTGCATTATAAATTGCCCATTTTGGTTTGTTAGACCTGTTCCTGCTAAATCTGTAAGAGGGTGTCCTTCTGTTAAATTAACATGAAGTCCAATATTGTTTGCAAACCCGTTATGGTAAGCCAATTTCACGGCTTCTTCAAAACCATCCATGTTTACCATTATTGTTGTACTGTTTATAATGCCTTTGCAAAAGCAACTTACTATAGCAGCATTTATAATACTATTACATCCAAAATCATCTGCGTTAATTATCAATTTAGAATTTTGCATATAATCTAATGAAGTATGGAAGATATAGAGAAGGGGAATTTGCTTCTTTTAAATAAGACATATATCAATTTCAAGAATCAGGAATATGCCAGTTATCCACAATAAGTTATTTGTATTCTTTATATCTTAAGTTAAATAATCCAGCCAATCCTCCGATTCCCTCTGATAACTTTAAAATTCCATAATATTTGATTTTAACAGGCATTATCATTAATGGGGCAGCAGTAAGGCCTAAAATAATGTAGAAAAAACTAGTCAATGTCTTTTTTAAGACCTGCAAATATTTCTTTTCTAATTTCAACATGTACATAAACATATTTCCTCCTCTATATGTCCTTCGAATAAACCATTCAACTTTTGTTCTTTTTTCAGGAATTACTTCATAGGTGATAGCCTGCGCAGCCCAAAACAGTGTAGCCCCTTTTTTTGTCATTTGCATGCCAAAATAAGAATCCTCTGAACCCGTGTTATTAAAGCGCTTATCAAACCAAACATTGAATTTCCGTAAAGAAGCACACCGGATGATTAAGTTGCCTGTCGTCCACATTGTGAGTTGAGTATTATTAGCGTATTGCTCTCTTTTAAAAAGCCAAGACATATTTTTGGAAACAGGTTGTGTAATATCTGCAATAACAGGTCCTCTTGCTGCATCGGCTTTGTTACTTACAATTGTAATTACTAATTCGTTCAGCCAATTTGTTGTCACATATTCGTCATCATCTATAAATACCAAAAAGTCAGGATCGAGCTTTAGTGACTCCTCTATTAATTTGTTTCTAACATTTGCAAGACCTTTAACAGGGTAATTGTGATAATTCAATGTGTACAAATTACAGAATTTATCTCTTAATGTACATACAACCTCATTAGCCGTTTTTTCAAAATCATTATCAATAACAATGATATCCACCTTATTTATTAAACCCTTATCAATATTGCATTTTGCTATACTAAGCAACAATTTAGTTAGTATAATTGGTCTTTTATACGTTGGAATACAAATTGATATGTAATGCATTTAAGATTATTTTATTTTCCATCATTGAAAAGTGAACAAATAGTTTTTTTAAACTCGTTTCTAATTTCCAAAGCATTATGGTTTCTTTCGGCAACATGTATTGCGTTTTTAGCAATCCGCATTCTCTCGCTCTTATCCTGAATTAAATGCTTGATTGCTTCAGCAATTTTCTCACAATTATTGTCTCTTATTACTTTAGCCCAACCACACTCTTGCGCATATCTTGAAATAGCAGTTTCTCCCGGAGCGAATACAATTATAGGTGTTCCACATACCATGTACTCTGAAGCTTTTGTAGGCATAGAATACTTAATATACTTAATGGATTCCTCAGAAAAGTCATAAGGTAATACAAGTATATCAGCCTCTGAAAATACCTTGGGTAACTCGTTATAAGAAACGAAAGATTGATGCTGCAAAGAAGTATAATCACTTATCCATGCAGGCTTTTCCCCCGCTTGTGTTTGCAAAACAAATCTCAACGATGTATTCAATTCCTTATTTACCTGTTCTACTGCTTTTGCAATTAACTCCAAGGATGTATCGATGCCAAGTCCTACTCTGCCAGCATAAAGAATGGATGGCGGATCTGAAAGGTTATAGTCCTTTTTTTGATATTGTTTCCAAAAACTAATATCCACCGGATTGTGAAAAGGGATAAAATCTGCACTATAACGGCTCTTATATTCATTGCTCATTTCATTGCAAATGCTCATCAGTATGCTAGACTGGTTAAGAAGTTTTCTAAATTGCTTATCAATTTTTCTTTGCCAGTAGTTTTTAAAGAAACCCTTATCGCTGATGATAGATGGCCAATCATCCATCATATGAAAAATCATGGGTTTTTTTAAATAATTCTGTAGCAGGAGGCAAAACGAAACACGGTCTAGTTCTTCTGCCTGGGCATAAATGATATCCGGTTTAAATGCATCGAGCCATTTGCAAAAATTTACTGATAAAGAAGTTGTTTTAACGAAGTGAGATAGTCCTGTCCATTTTAAGAACGGAAGCCAAAATTTCATAATTATGCTCACCCTTAACCTGGATTTATTAATGGTCAGGTTCTGTATTTTTCTATCATCTAGCTTTAAAATTCCTGACGGGTATTTACGCCTTATCAGATTGAATGGAAATATCCATTTTTGTTCTTTATAGCCTAATTGATAATAGGTATTGCAAATACTTGTGTCAATGTTATACTCCAATAAATGACCTGTGCAAACAACCGCAACTTTATCCTGGTCCCAACCAGCAAATAAGTTGGATAATGTGATTCCACCACCTGTGTCGTTATTAAAGGGCTGGCTAATGATCAAAACTTTGGGTAAGGGCATAAATTAATATAGAAATTTTTTATATAGCGGAGTAAAACAGCAAGGCTTTAAAGTGTATAGACTTTAGTGGGCACAATTTTATTAAAAGTAGAGCGTATGAGTATCGAGACTATAACAGCTAAAATCGTACACGATAATATAAATAAGCCGTCAATTTTTAATCTCAGCAATTTAAAAAGTATTAGATATAAATTAAGGATAGTGGTGTTAAACAAGTAAATAGCAAAAGAACTGATACCAATAGTAATAAAAGCTTTTGTTATTAGCCTGGGCCATTTCAAAGAAGAAATGTAAAAAACAGAAAGTATTGTAGCTATACTTAATAATTGATATGGTATAATCAAGTTGTTTGACAGATCAATTATTATTAAAATAGCGGTCGATACGATGATTAATATTCCATTCCTTTTTATAAAGTAGAAGAACTTTTCTGAATCTTTATAAATCAACCCTCCTGCTAAAAAAAAGAAAAAAAACTTGCAAGCTAAATCAGTACTAAATAGATGTGATGGTGTCAAAGTAGTTAAAACAAATGCTAGAGTCAGAAGTAGATATAGCTGGCTTTTGTTTAATTTCAATAAAAATGGGGTAATAAAATAAAATATGGTTAACACATAAAGATACCAAACAAAATGGGCAGAGCCGTCATTAGGACTAAAAAAAACGAAAAATATAGAATTGCTTACTTCAGCTATTGTTTGATGGTGGTAGAAGATATCCACCATAATAGAGAGAAATGAAAAAAATAAATAAGGCGGTAAAAACTTAATAATTTTTCTTCTTTGAAACTGAAGGTAATCTGCGTGGGTTTTAAAGCTCTTTTTTGATGTTGATAAAAAAACAACAAAGCCAGACAAACACATGAAAAGTGCCATATGAAATTTATATATAAATTCCATGGATATAGAGTACCAGCCTATGCTTAATGTTTCAGGAAAAATAAAATGCCCATAGACTACTAATAGTATAGCTATGCCGGTTGCTTTGTCAATAACTGCTAAGCGTTCATTTCTTCTGACTCTAATAGAATGCGTATGTCTCGAAATAGCCGGATTATCTAACATTATACATACAATTATTACTATTTATAAGAAATTTTATATGCTTTCTTGAAAAGGTATCTGATTTGGTTTTCTGGTATTTCCCTAAATTTTCTATTATAGCAAATTCCAACAGCAATCCAAACGAGTAGATAATTTAAGGTAAAAGCAGTTACTGTAGAAGGGTATAAATTTAAAATCCATAATAAGATCCATAACCCTAATGCTTTTGAGAGTGTGTTCTTAGAAGAAAAGATTCCAAGTATCATAGCTGGAATTGCAATTAACAGTAATATACAAAGTCTTATGATTCCTCCCTTTAAAATAATTTGTAAATAATCGGTTTCAATAACACTCCTATAGTCTGTATAAATATCGTTATCTATATTGGGCCCGTAGTATTTTCCGTTTATGCCTTTACCAATTATCCAATCCTGTGTTTTCATATCCAAATAAAAGTATTCTTCGCCACCCGTTCTTGTGTCTTCGTCTAATCTGCTCGTAATTAAACTGAACATACCACTCTTGTTCTCATTGTAAAAATGAATAGTAAAGTACAATGCAATAGATGACAATACTATTGATAGGAGTATGATAACAAAATTCCTTTTATTATTAAGTAGAAATAATATGTAAGAAATGAATAAAGGTGCTCCTGTCATAAATATCAATCCCCTTCGGGCTCTTATTGCGCCAAACAAAAGCGTTACTATCATTACAAAAAAGGCAATTAAATTTCTTTTTTTAGGATGGTAACGATAGGTAAGAATAATAAATGCACAAGGGATACTAAGTGTTTTTGAAAAATGTTCTATAAACCCTTGACTAATAAGATTAGTTGGATCAGACACGAGCAATAATTTAAGATAAATGCTATAATAGATTAAGCAAATAACTCCCATTACTATGATTACATCACACATCCTCTTTATAAACTTTATATTAATTGGGAAAAAGATTACTAATGGTACAAAATATAGCAGTATACCAAGCCAGGCGTTATAGAGCATCCCTATCAAAAAATCCTTATCAAAAGAGAACCCATGTAAGAATATGTAAATTGACCAAAGTGCGTATAAAATAAAAATGTTATTTAGGTATCTATTATCACTTTTGAAAGTGACTAGATAAAAGGAAGTGGAAAAAAGAAGAACTAATCCAATAGTCTGCAAATAGGCATAAATGAGATTAGCTCCTAAACTTGATAAATAGCAGAAGCAAATTGAATAAAGAATAAACCCAAGCCAAAAGAGCTGAATTGTTTTCCATTCTCTATTGTTCAAAAACAATTGCTTTCTACTTAATACTTCAAGCGTTTGTTCCATTATATCTTTTTAGGATCGGATGAACGTATGTAGTCAAATAACTCTAAATGTTTCTTAATTACTAATGCTGTCTTAAATTCAGGCGATATATCGCCTTTCGTATTCTCATTAATGCAGTATGTTATACCCTTCGCAATATCTACTGCGTCTTTATATTTTGCTAAATACCCGTTTTTTTTATGTCGGATCATATCGGGTATTCCACCCACATCAAAACCAACAACAGCAGTTCCGCAACTTAAGCTTTCGAGTATAGTAGTAGGTAAATTATCAGCAAGCGAAGGGGCAACAAATACATCTGCAGCATTGTATGCTAATGCAAGTGAATATTCATCTTTCAGAAAACCTAAAAAATATGTTTTAAAGGGAATAGCATCAGCAATTTGCTGGTTATAACCACTCCCAAAAATTAATACTGAAATATCTTTTTTGATATCGTTGTTTAACTTTAATACAGCTAATGCCTTTTGCAAATATGCCCAGCCTTTATACGGATTATTTACGGATACTGCACCAAATGCTACCACCGCTTCATTACTACCTATGTTAAATACTTTTTTTGCTTCTTGCTTGTTTATAGGTTTAAAAAGCGTATTGTCAAGAATATTAGGTATATGAAAAAGAGGCTTGTTTTTTATAAGCATAGCTTCCTTGGAACAGCTATAGAGCCACTTGCTAGGAGAAATAAAAAACAAATTATCGTAGCTAGAATAAAGGCTTGATTTTCTTTTAAACTGTTTGGCTGATAAGTCAATCATTTTAACGCCTTCAAACATTTGACATTGTTGACAAGCTGTTTTATATTTTTCACATGAAAAACTATAGTGACAACCTCCGGTGATTGTCCACATATCATGCATAAAAAACACAATAGGTTTTTGTAGCCTTGCTAATTGATGTAAACTACGAAAGTTGAGAAAACCATTTAACGCCCAATGTACATAAATAATGTCAGCATCTCTTACTTCTGTAAGTTTTGCAACATTTGTGCCTGCAATAGGATAAGTGAAAAAACCATATTGTGCTTTAATATTTTTTATTAAATAAGATTGCAACTTATTGTTTACCCTCGCAGTCAGCTTGGGTAATCTACCCAAGTACTTTATTTTATGATAGCCCGGTATATCTGCTATTAATGATACAATGCTTGAATCAATACCTGCTTTCAGCAATTCTTTATGAAGCCTGAATGCAGCACTACCAGCCGAGTTGGTTGAATATTGGATATGGACAACTTTGATCATATTACTTCATTCATTATACGGCATGTTTGAAACTTCTTCTTGTACTATTCTTTTTGTTATTTAAAAGTTTTCTAAATTCCTTACATAAACATCACCAAAGTCTGTCTTGGAATCAAAATCTGTGGCACTAATTATTTGAAGGAAGTTTTCTTTATTAACCCACTCGCCCGACAGAACAAATGACTCGCCCATTGAATAGTTATAAAAAGCATTTGGATTCATATCGTTAATCAACTCAATGCATTTAATAAGATTTTCCTTTAGTTCTGGTACTATATATTCAAACGAAATATAAGGTACTTTTTTAGTAAGTCCTTTTAATACTTCTGGTTCATACCCTTCCACATCAATCTTGATAAATTCTGGCATACCATATTGGCTAATTAAAATATCAAGTGTAGTTAGTTCAATGCTGTCTTTTTGTTCCCATTTATGACAAGAAAACCTCCCATCTTTTGTTTTTTTTATAAAATCTTCAGAAAAAGAGGATAACACATCCGTTTCGCTTATATAAAAATCCTTTACTTCTTCTTTAGCCCCACAACCTTTCTTAACTATGATTATTCTTTTACCGAATTCATCTTGTAATTGCCTTATGCAAGATTTTTGCGGTTCAACTGCAACTACTTTTGCACCAATTTGTAAAAAAAGTTTTACTCGGTTACCCATATTTGCCCCCACATCAAACACAAGGTTGTTTTTTGAAAAAAACTGAGAATAAAATTGGATTTTATATTGTGGCTCATTACGTGGAAATAGTCTGTTTTTTAGAGTAATAATGGCTTTTGTATTTTTATTGCCTATTACTTTAGAAATGTATTCTTTTATCATGGCAGTAGGTTGAACTTTATTTGAATTTCCTTATTTATTAACAAGCCTATTTTCAGAATAGCAAAAGTTAGTTTTGTAGTACAATAATTTAAAAATACTTTAGAAGAAATTGAATAAACAAATAAGATAAAGCTAGACCTTCAGTTTAATCCATTTTGATGGAAAGATACCTAAAGCGCAACCACCGTTTAACCATCGATCAGGCATTATCACAATTTTCTCTTCGTTATTATTCAGCCATGCAGCCCACCAGCTAAATGTACTGTTAGCAATTATATTGTGCTTGCACAGACTCATCAGATACATATCAATATAGCTAAGATTGCCGCGGTACTTATCAATATAGGTGCAATTGCATAATTGCAAATTCTCTTTTACCCAATTAAGGTCATCTGAAAAAATGAAATAATGAGGATTATCAACATTCTTTTCAATGTATGCTAAAGCATTTTCATAGTAAGTTTTATCCTTAATTACAGCATGAGTACTATTCCATTTAGCAGCTAAAAAATCTCCTCTTCTGATATGGATGCTGATTGAATTGCTATGTTTTATTGCTTTGATATAAGTTTTGCTTATTTCATCTGTTGGTTCCCTAAAAGCAAACTCTTTTTGAAGTGTGCTTTTAATATTTCTAAAGTAAGATTCTACTTGCCATATTCCAATGAACAAACTGGACTCTTGCATAAACACACTATCGTCATATTCAAATTCCCTTTTCTCAATATAAGTTGTGTATCTATATTTCTGATATAAGGGTATAATCCTACTAAATGTCCATGCTGCTAATTTATTCCTGTATAAGAAATCTGCATTTAGAAGAACATATCTAAGGATGTTTAACGGAAAAGGTAATTCAAGTTGAAATGCCCTACCAAGATCGAAGCCATTATGATGATAATTATATAGGAAATTTAAAAATGATATACGCGTTTTTTTTCCTCTTTCATTAAGGGCTTTATAAAGCGCATATTGGAACATTTGATTTCCAAGACCGCCATAAATTAAAACTCTGTTCACTAAATATATTTATTTATACCAAATGCTGGCTTTTGATTTTCTAATAAAGATATTATAGTACTGCAGTGGAGCTATAATATAACCATACACGTTGGCAACAATAGAAGCAATTAAAATTGACTCAACTCCTGTGTGATATTGCTTTATAAGTGTTAATGAAACAAGCAAAAAAGCGGTTGAAGTAAAAATTGCAGTTATAAACTGTACTTTCAGGGCTCCTATTCCGTTAAGAACCGAAACAAAGATGCTGGCAAACATGCCTGTTGCAAAAAATATGTAACAAAGCAAAGAAATACTTGATTTTATAATTACAACATTTTTACCTATCCATAATTCATAAACTGTATTGGCAAATACCAGCATTACAGCTCCTAACAGAATAAATGGAATAAGAATTAAGAGGTACTTCTTTACAACATTTTTTACCCATACTATATCGCCGCAATTATAAGCATTAGTTACGCCACTCCACAATGGAGAAATCAATATAGTAAAAACCATGTGCAGGCTGGAAAAGTATTTATATGCAATATTATATGCGGTGACTTGTACAGTATCAAAATAATGCGCAATTAAAAATAAGGAAGACTCATACTGAACAATAGCCACAACGTTTATTAAAAAGAATTTCAAACCAATTGTCATTATGTCCTTAGCATACTCTCTTCTAATAAGAGCAATAGAAGGCCTATAATTTTTATATTTTGTTTTAAATAGAAAAAAGTTTGAAAGAATTAAAATGAGGGTAGGTCCAATCCCAACTGCTAACCCAAGTCGCAGTAATGATCCATTGCCAAACCTGGTAAGCACAAAAATAATTGCCAACGACAATAGCTGGCCCAACATGTCTAGGAATGATGCCATTGCCGGTTTTTGGTCGGCAATAAGGATTGTATTTATTATGCGGAAAACAAATTGAAAGCAGAAATAAGAGAATACAATCGTGGCAAGTCTGGAAACCTCGCCTTCCATAGCTGCCGGAATGTTTAATAAGCTATGCCAGTTGATAACTTGGTTGATGCTTATTAAAAAGATCCATAGTATACTAAAAATAAGTGCTAGGCAGCAATAGGTTGTACTAACATATATCCTCGCTAACAAAATATTGCTATGTGCTTTAGCAGCTCCAAATTTGTTGCGCAAGCCTTGTGTAAAACCAATGTCAAAAAACGAAACCCAGGCTATTATTGAACTTAGGGTGAGCCATATACCGTATTGCGATGCATTAACATAGCTAATAGTAAGCGGAACCAGTATAAAACTTATAGCTATGCTAATTCCTTTAACTAAAAATGAGATTAAAATATTCTTCTTTGCTTTTATGCTACGGGCATGTCCTTTATTTAAAAGTTTATTGGCTTTTTGTAATACAGTAAAACTATATTTTAAAGCTTTAGATTCCTGATTGGTTTGGATCTGCATTTCCTTAAGCAAAGCTTCTGTTTGAAAGAACAATATCAATTACCTGCTACGTGTTTTAACCAGGTTTAAAGAATAATAATATATACATCCATCACAGTCAAAGGTTCAATCCATTTTATAACCTTGCATCAACAAAATCCTTTCTAAAAAAACCTTTCACATCATAAACTACCCCGTTGCTTTTACATAGTTGTTGTAAATCAATTGTTTCAAATTCTTTATGAGACACTGCTAAAATAACCACATCATAAGAAGTTCCATTAAGTTCTCTTGACGATCTAACGCCATACTCGCTCCTTACCTTTTCAGGGTCAGCCCAGGGATCGTATATGTCAACGCATAAGCCATACTGATGCAACTCGTGGTATATATCAATCACCTTTGAATTGCGTATATCGGGGCAGTTTTCTTTGAACGTTATGCCCAGTACTAAGGCTCTGGCGTTTTTTATTTTATTTTCTTTTGCAATCATTAATTTAATCACTTTATTTACTATAAAGTGTCCCATGTTATCATTCACTCTTCTGCCCGATAAAATCACCTCAGGGTGGTAACCCAATGATTCCGCTTTATGTGCCAGATAATAAGGATCGACACCTATACAATGACCGCCTACTAGTCCGGGTTTATACTTTAAAAAGTTCCATTTAGTTGAAGCTGCTTCAATTACTTCCTGTGTATCTATACCAATAAGATCAAATATCAATGCTAATTCATTTACAAAGGAAATATTGACATCTCGTTGTGCATTTTCAATGGCTTTGGCTGCTTCTGCTACTTTTATGCTTGGTGCTTTATATGTTCCTGCAGTAATAATGCTGGCATACAAATCATCCACGATTGAGGCTGTTTCAGGCGTGGAGCCCGAAGTGATTTTTTTTATTTTCGTTAGTGTATTTATTTTATCGCCGGGATTGATGCGTTCCGGTGAATAGCCGCAAAAGAATTCCATATTAAACTTCAGCCCGCTAAACTCCTCTAAAATCGGTACACAATCCTCTTCCGTACATCCCGGGTAAACAGTAGATTCGTAAATAACAATATCACCCACATTTAATGCTTTACCTACTGTTTCACTTGCTTTCAGCAAAGGGATAAGATCCGGTTTTTTAAATGCATCAATGGGTGTTGGTACAGTTATAATATAAATATTTGCATCTAATAAATCTATTGGATCGTAAGAAAACTGTAAGCTACTGGTTATCTCTTCTTCCTCTAATACCATAGACTCCTCCGCAACTGGCAGCAGAACATTTTCTGCTGCCAGTATCTTTTTTAACTCTTTCCGATCAGCTTCCTGAGTCCTGTCGTACCCAGTTCTCAGCTCCTCTATTCTATGTTTATCAATATCAAAGCCTGTTACCCGATACTTTTTTGCGAACTCCATAGCGATGGGTAAACCAACGTATCCAAGCCCGATCACGGCTATTTTATAGTCTTTTACCATAACATTTTGTTTTTAAAATATGATAATGTTTATTAGAGTAAGTAGCACAGTTAATTTTGATTATGGTAGGCTACTCTTCGTTAAGATTACTTTGCATATATGTTATACATTTAGCTTATTACTTGCGCAGTTTAGCAAGTTATTACTGGTAATATAAAGAGTATCATTCCGCCAAAACAGGGTGTATAGAGATCTATTTCCAGAATAACAGGTGCATTATATATAATGCAATAAGTTAGGTACTATAGCTTGCTATTAGGATGTTCAAATTGTAACAATCACTTTAGTTTTCTCATCTGCAGGCACTTTCTCAATATGTGATTTTTGCACCTTTGCCGTCATAGTATATCCTAGCGAAGGAAGTACTACTTTAACAGAGTGGTTCATTACTGCAATTACTTTTCCTTCTATAGATAATAATGGTCCATCTATAATTCTTACTCTATCATTTATATTCACTTCCGCTTTTTCCAGTTGCACATTTTGGTAATCATTCAGGAAATGTTTAATAACTTCTATTTCTTCCTCTTTAATAACCGCAGGTTTGCCAAGCCAATGCACCAGATTCAACACCCCTTCCGTTTGTTTTACTTTCAGGTGATCTGCTTCTGTTACTCTTATGAATACATAGGAAGTAAATAGGGGTTCCTGTACCATTTTTTTGCGGTCACTCCATTGCCGGCATACTTTATTTAATGGGCAGTATTCTTCTATGCCTTTCTTTGCCAATAAATGTGCTACTTTCTTTTCCCATTTCGGCCGTGTGTAAACTGCATACCATTTTATTTCTTTATTCATAAGGATTTAATCGTTTTTATTTTTGACAGGCTCCGCCCAATCCAGTCACAGGGAGCTTTGTGTACCGAGTAATTTTTAAACAATAAAAAACAAATGATAACAACTGATTTCAGTTGTAGCAAAATGCTTGTACTATATATAACTGGCCTTTACAACTTCTACAAGCATTTTAATAAACTATCAATCTAAAACAAGCAAAGGTTAATTTCTCTTTTATTAACTAAACAAGTCTATATGGTTTCAGACTATTTTACCTAATCCTTTAATAATTATATTTTTTTTGTTTTCTACATAGCTATAACCATAGCTATAACCATTATTATATCTGTTGAATCCCTTAGTATTTACACCGTTCAGAACGATGGCTATATTTTTTAAATTTTTTACCCGGCTATACTTATCTAATTTCTGCACAAACATTCTTGGTGTAATACTCTGGCGTATGATATATAAAGTAGCATCGCACAAGGGGGATAGAATGCTTGCATCCGTTACCGGATTCATCGGCGAAGTATCTATAATAATATATTCAAATGCGCCTGCCAGGTAAGTAAATAAGTCCTCTATTTTACCATTTAACAACAATTCTGACGGGTTGTTGGTAGCAGGACCAGACGGTATAAGAAATAGATTAGGGCTATATTCAGTTCGCTTAATAATGGCTTCTATTTCCTTTTCTCCTTTTAAGTATTGACTGATACCCTCTGTTTCTGCCATATTAAGCATACTGGCCAATGCTGGCCGGCGTAAATCTATATCTACTAATGCTACTTTCTTATTCGCTAATGCAAGGCTCATAGCTAAATTCACTGCCACAAAACTTTTTCCTTCTGCAGATATTGATGATGTAATCAGCAATCGCTTTTTACGAGCGTTAATGCCCAAATAGCCTAGTGCAGTACGTAATTGCCGGAACTCTTCGGCAATAAGGCTACTGGCATCCTCACTTACCACAACAGGCGTTTTAAAATCGCTTTTTACCAACTCTCCTACAATAGGAACAGATGTATATTTTTCAATCTCATTTCTGGAAGAAATATTGGTATTAAGAAAGCCTTTCACTTCTATATACGTAGCTCCAGATCCTACAGCTACAACAAGTGCAATAAGGTAAATAGTCAGCTTATTTGGGCTTACCGGGTATTTAGAAGCGATGGCACTATCCACGAGCCGGCTGTTAGCTACTGCAGAAGCGTAGGAAATAGCTGCTTCTTCCCGTTTTTGCAGTAAAAAAGTATAAATATTGTTTTTAATTGACTGCTGCCGGCTGATCTCAAGTAATTTCCGTTCTTTTGACGGTATGCTACTCAACATAGAAGTGTATTTGCCATTAGTAGTTTCCAGATCTCGTTTACCAGCTATTAAGCCCTTGCGCTGGCTTTTTATGTTGTCTAATATGCCCGGCTTTATTTTGCTTATCTGGTCGGTTATTGAAACCAGTATTGGATTATTTTCCGGAGCAATTTTTTTTACTTTTTCATACTCCAGTTCTGTATTGTATAGTTTCTCCAGCAAGTTGGATAATACAGGGTCGGTAATACCAAAAGTAGAAGGGACGATACTGCCTTTACCACCTTTGCCCAAAACGTAATTTTCAACCTGGTCTAATACTGCCAACTGCATGTTGAGGTCGCCAATCTTTTGATCATTTTCTCCAACATTTTGTAAAAATTGCTTTCCCTGCGCATCTATGTCCACTATCTTATTTTGTGTCTTAAAATGCTGCAAATTTGTTTCTACAGAATCAAGCTCTTGCACTACGTACTGCAAGCGGTTTTGTACAAAAGCAAGTGTATTGGCAGCCAGTATATTCTTCTCTACGACAGCTGCGCGGTTATAAGCCGCAATCAGTTCATTTACAATAGCTTTTCCCCGCTGCGGCAGCTCGTCTTTAAAACTTATATTCACTACTGTAGAAAGCTTGTTTGAGGCTGAAACCTCCAGGGTCGCCACCAAATCATCCGCCACATACTCAACTGGCACAAGCGAAAAATATAAGGTGTTAGCAGTGCGCGATGGCTGGTGCCCGTAGTTTGGATTGGGCATAAACTTCAATACACCATAAGGGCTGTTGACCCACTGTAGCAGCGGGTAAGCAGTATGGTTAATAACCACCTGTTGCTTGCCGGCATTATAAGTAAAGTTTACTTTATTAACTGCTTCGATCGAGTCCGGGTATTTTGCCACTATTTGAACAGGGGAAGCGATATAGGCAGAACGATCTGTAAATCTTCCTTTTTCACTGACAGGTGCATACAGGTGCAGTTTTCTTACCACTTCCTGCGCTAATGTTTGCGATTTAATGACTTCAATTTCATTTTCCACCAGTTTTTTAGAGCTGAACACATCAAGCGATTCAATCATTTTGGAGTCGTCCATACCTTTCTGTTCATCTTTAATGATAATCGTTGCTTTCAGCTCATAAACCGGTACCTTAAACTGCAAGTATAACAATGCACCTGCCCCGCAAAGTATAAGTAATACTAAGAACAAAGGCCAATAAGAAAGGTATTTTAATAATAGGGGCCGAAGCAGGTTATCCTGCGGTTGTTCGGACTCTAATATATTAGGCTGCATTGACAGTTTATTTAATTTTATTCGATTTAAAATGGGTACACAGGTGCACTTAGCTTATTATCTTAGTACCTCTATATTTTAAGAGCTTTTCCTCAGGTTGTATAATTCTTTATACTTTTTATGGGTTAGTTTACAATAATGCGATCAGCTATAATGGTTAAAAATGACAGTCCACTTAATATAATAGGCAGCAATTGCCTGCTTTGACTTACACTTGTCACTTTATTTTTATTGGGCTCTACATATACTACGTCATTCGATTTTAAATAATAATAAGGTGAGCTAAGCAAACTTTCTGAATTCAGGTTTAGCCGCTGTACTATTTTTTGTCCGTTTTCTTTTCGCAACAACAGTACATTATCGCGCTTTCCATATATAGTCAGGTCGCCAGCCATGCCAATAGCTTCTAACAAGGTTACCTGCTCATTTGGTATAGTAATAACACCCGGCTTACTTACTTCTCCTAATACCGTAACATGAAAGTTTAAATACCGTATAGTTACAACCGGGTTGAACAATAATTTCTTTTCTTCTAATTTATGTGTTATTAAATCTTTAAGCGCTTCTTTAGAAAGGCCTGCAACACTAAGAGTGCCCAACATTGGAAAATCAATATTTCCATCCTGGCTTATAAGATAGCCAACTGCTTGTGACAGGGTACTACTGGAGAGATCGCTGGAACTGGCTGGTGTATTAGCTGCGTTAAATATAGTTGTTACTTCTGGACTTAAGCTGCTTACCGATATACTCAATAAATCACCTTTCTGAATCACCGGCTCCAGGCCATCCACTAATGCCGGCAGCACTGTATCTGCTATATTATTAAAATAAACTGCCTTTTTTGTGTTGACACAAGAAGTAAATAAAAATACGAACACACATGGCAATACAATACCTGAGAAAAAAAGACCTCTTTTTTCCATTGACTTGATTTTGAATATTGCATTTATTCAACGACTGTTGACTTGATTATTTCTCAATAGGGGTGGCAGATAAATTAATTCTTCTTGTCTTTAATTCCTTGTTTGTGCTTTAGGGTTCCTTTATACCTGAAAGTTTAGGTGCCAGCTATTTGTGCGCGAGTTTTCAGTAGGTTGGAAACTGTATCTCGGTACTATAAAAGTACATAACAATATAATAACAGATACTAAATGATATTAAAAAAACATTAAAATCCCAAATAGAGAACCAAATACTAATCGGAGATAAATATTATAATAAAATTTGCCAGATTGGCATTTTCATTTCTATTCTGAACAAAGAAGGGGCTAAATCAATTACTGTATATGTAAGCTCAAAAAGCTTCAAAAATAAAAAGCAGTTACGAAGCACATTTCATAACTGCTTTTTATTTTGCCAAACAAATAATGTATAATTGCTTTTGGGTATTAGTTTTTGATCCTGCTACCCAACAACCGCATACCTACGTAAGCATTCACCATTTTACTGTCGCCCAGGGCAGTTAATAGATTGGACGAGCCAACGACCAGTTTGCCTATGCGCAAACCTACACCGGCATCAAAGCCGGTCATATTATTCACCTGCACAGGCACATACAGTCCTGCAAACGGCGTTTCTATGCGGGGCGTAAGTATTACACTGTTTGAAGTATTCATCTTATATACATCGTTGCTGTTGGCAAGCGATAAATGAGTGGCAAGATTAATATAAAAACCTTTGTTGAAATGATAATCTACTTCCGTCATCAGCGTAGTAGGAAGGCTTACTTTGTACCTGCTGCTGTTGTTTGCATTCGTGGGTATAAAGAGTGCCGGGTTGGCATCAAAAGCTGCTTTAATATTATCAATATCTGTATTTAAAGCATCCAGATTGAATTGGTCGGAACCAGTAATGCCGGCGGTATAGCTTCCGCTGCGTTTGGGGTCGCTTTTAAAATGAATGCTACCCGCATCGAGCAATGCCACCGAAGCTCTTATTTTATACCTATTTTCGCTGCGTTTGCAGCTGCCATCAGCCAGTTTATAACGTTCGCTATTGGGGCGATATTCGTAAGATAATCCAATGTCGATGCCTGCACCTGTACCATTAAATTTCGTCAAATCGTTAACCGATAGATTGCCTGGAGAAGCACCCGCAAAACGGAGGTTAATATCTCCCGAAGCATTACCAGCAAAATAGCTGTCTTTAGTAATATCCTGACTAAGGATGGCATTGAGGTTGTGCGCACTAATAGATGCATTGGAAATGCCACCCAGGTATTTAAGGCTGATGCCACCTTTGAAGAAATGGTTGTCACTTTT
The DNA here is from genome assembly GCF_005233845.1 of Ilyomonas limi. Classification (GTDB taxonomy): domain Bacteria; phylum Bacteroidota; class Bacteroidia; order Chitinophagales; family Chitinophagaceae; genus Ilyomonas; species Ilyomonas limi. Next base: position 282,257 of record NZ_SZQL01000003.1, on the reverse strand, counting down.
ATACAACACATTTGCCCAGGTGACACCTGCTTCCATCCAGCCGGTAGCAGCTACCTGCATGTTGTTGTTGGTAATGTTGAGCGAAGCAGGTGCATCATCGCCTTTGATGGATTGCAGCAAAGTGCCATCTATGCTGCGCAGGTTGCCAAACACCCGGTAGCGTGTGGTAAATGCAAATGCTGTTTTGCTGTTGATGCTAAATAAAAGCGACGGCCCTAATATATCCACATTTACCAGTGCGTTGGCGTTGCTGCTGCCATACAACTTATTCAGCACTTCATCGCCGTTGAAGTTTTTGGTAAGGGAACTAAGCTTGTACGAAGCAGCATCGTTGTACACCGAAGCATTTAATTGCACTAGATTAAAATCCCAATGGTAGCGGCTGTTTGCGGCATACGCAGGATTGAAAAACACGCCATTAACGCCGGCGTAATTGCCAGAGCGGCAGCCAATAAATGATTGTGCCTGTACGATGGTAATAATAAGTAACAAAGCAGCGAGTGATAGCATTGGTTTCATAGTAATATGGGTTTAGCGTGATGAATAATGTTTAAGATCGAGATCTTACCGGCTGAAGGCCGGCGTTTATTTAAGCGCCGGTTCAGCCTTTGGAGAAAGGGTTAGGGCTTCCCATTCTTTGAATTGTATATGAAGCAATAATCTGCGTAACAACAACTCAAAAGTAGCCAGGCTGTAACTTGTGTACAATGTGAGAATATCGGATTTAAAAAGGGTGTTTTTCACGTGTGTTTGTGTGGAAAAAGCGGTTTGGTGGAATGAAATAATTTGGGAAAATTGTAGGAGGAATTAAATATTTAACCTTTAAAAACAAACAACTATGAAATTGCAAAAGTACAGTATAATGTCACTTTTAGGCTTTGGTATAGGAGCACTTACAGGTTTGCTTTTCAGCTTAACCGCTTGTAAAAATTCTAATTCTGATTCCATAGCTGGAAAGCAAACTGATGTAGATACTAATTTCACTTTTGGAACAAAAAATACAGTGTCAACGGATGATCAAAAAAGAGAGTTTGAAAAGATTTTAGGACAACCTGTTGATCCCGTAGAAGTGAAAAACCTAGTAATAAACTTTCGTAAAATTTATTGTAGTAATAGTACAACGGATAAACAGATACCTTATGCCGTGTGTTTTACCATAAGCGAATTAAGAGCGTTATTTCATCTGATAGATTCCGATTTAAATAATATACCGGTTGATAAGCGGGGCGTTGCATTCATGATTGGTTTATATCCGCAAAATGAAACAAGCTATAGAAAGAATAGGGCTACAATTATAGCCGTGGCTACAAAGTTTGAAAAAAGTGGTACACAAGAAGGTAGAGTTACTACTTTAGATAACGAAGTCATTCATTTGCTTAAGCCAAGTATACCAGTGACTATAGCAAATACACGTGCTTATGATGTTGGTCATATTTATCCATGATTATAAGTCAATTCTAAATGCAGCCTTTACTTACGCCATACTTTATTGCAGAGTGTATTGCTTTTTTATGTAGTTTATTGTTATTTACAAAAAACGTAGATAAGTATTTCCGTGTTTTTACATTATATTGTTTTCTGGTAATTGTTAATGAGACTCTTTCTACATTACTTATACAAGACTGGCATTATTCTTCTAATCATGTGCTTAATAATTTTGCAATTTTGGTGTTTTTTTTATTTTATCTTTTTAGCTGCTATAAGGCACTTCTATCTGTAACGAAAAGAAAATTTATAAATGGCTTAATGGTACTGTTTTTATGTAGCTGGTTGATTGAAGTTTATATAAATTCGATTTATGTGTTAGTTGATTATACATTAATATTCGGATGCATTTTAGTTGCAGTTGCTGCTCTTCTTTATATGATACAGCTTTTGAGCAGCTTGGAAGTTGTGCATCCTTTAAGACAAATGTTTTTTTACGTTGCGAGTAGTTACTTATTATATACCATTCCTTTAGGGATCATATTTGTGCTTCATAAATACTTTGCTTATATTAGAACTCCAGTAGAAAAGGATTTTAGATATTTCTTTTCTATCATTATGAATGTCTCTAATTTATTAATGTATTTACTGTTAAGCATTTCTTTTATAATAGCATGGCAGCAGCAGAAATTATCAAAATAGTTTTCTTTGCATCTTTACTTGCGGTTTTGCTGCTATTGTTTTTTATTATGATTATTGTTCAATATAGAAATAGGTACAACCATTATATACAGGAAAAGTTAGAATTACAAAGCCAATACAACGAAGCCCTCCTACAATCCCAGCTCGAAACCCACGAATCCACGCTTCACCAGATAAGCGAAGAACTGCACGACAATATTGGGCAGCTACTCAGCAGTACCAAGATGCTGCTCGATGTTACCGGAATGAATTTAAACAATACCCCCGATACGTTCAAAACTGCCGAAGCCACTTTGAACAAAGCCATCCAGGATTTACGCGCTTTATCAAAATCCCTCAATAAGGAATGGCTGCACCAGTTTAACATTGTAGATAACCTGAAAGCTGAAACAGAGCGCATTAATACGGCAGGTACTATCCATATACAATACACTACGTCTGCTACTTATTTGCCCCTACAGCCAGAGGCGCAGGTGATGCTCTTTCGCATTGTGCAGGAAGCATTGCAAAACAGCATCAAACATGCACACGCGCGCGATATTGCCATCCAGACTTCATCTACTGATGAACGCATTATAGTAACTGTAGAAGACGACGGCATTGGCATTAATCAGGACGGCAAACCTTTAACCGGCGTGGGTATTCTCAATATGCAACACCGCACCAAACTGCTGGGCGGCACCATTGCCTGGAACAGGCTACCCAACCGGGGCACACAGGTGCTCATTACCTTGCCTGTACAACAAGAAAACAGGTAAAAGATAGATGACGGCAGTCTACATAAGGGCATCCATTTTAAACTTTAAATCTAATTGCCTATTGTCTCTTGTTTCTTTTCCCTTTTCTTAGGCATCTTTTTTGAACATAGCTTAACTGCTTCATTATTAAAAATTTACTTTTAGCAAATTTTATTAAGCTATGGATCCGGTGCCGCCTCTCCGTCTTAAACAAATTTCATTTTATCTGCTGCTTGTTGCTTTAGGCGTTTTAATACTTTTTAAACTTTCGGCTTTTATTCCGGCCTTTTTAGGGGCAGTTACCTTTTACGTCATTATGCGCAGGAGCATGATGAATATGGTATATAAACGCAAGATGAAAAAAAGCTTGTCTGCCACTATTCTTATTGTTGTATCTGTCCTTGTGGTGCTGGTTCCATTGTGGGTTTTTACTACGCTGGTAGGGCATAAAATTACGGACGTTGTTAAGCACTCCAATCAGGTATTAGCTGTAATACAGCATTTTTCTGATACGATGAAAGCAAGATACGGATTGGAAATATTATCGGTCAATAACATTGATAAGGCAGGTAATATGATTACTACGATGCTGCCCAATATATTAGGCGCTACTTTTAATACACTTACTTCTGTGCTGCTAATGTATTTTATGCTTTATTTTATGCTTACGCAATGCAAAGAAATGGAAGCAGCCCTTATCAAGTACATACCGCTTAAGGATGAAAATGTGATATGGCTGGGTAAAGACCTGCAGGAGCTCACTTTCAACAATGCCATAGGTGTGCCGCTCATTGCCTTTGCGCAAGGCTTCGTAGCATTGACAGGATACCTGATTTTTGGCGTTCCTGACGCCTTGTTTTGGTTTGTGCTTACGGTATTTGGCTCTATGCTGCCTATTATTGGTGCAGCAGCAGCTTACGTGCCGCTGAGCATATTATTGCTGGCGCAAGGCCCTGCGTGGAAAGGCATTGCCGTGCTTATTTATGGGCTGGCAGTAGTGGGGCTTACCGATAATGTATTCAGGTTTGCACTGCAGAAAAAGCTGGGCGACGTACACCCGCTGATTACCATTTTTGGCGTAGTGCTCGGCATTAATTTATTTGGTTTTATCGGGCTTATTTTTGGGCCTATTCTTATCTCCCTTTTTGTACTCCTGGTGCGTATTTATGTTAATGAATTTGGTAGTAAGCAAACCAAACGTTAATATCATTTCAGCCTCTTTTCATCCTTATTTAATCGTTGTACCTTTGCAGTCTCACAATAAAATGGTTGTTTTGAGCATTAATATGTCTAAACAACCATTTTTCTAATATCAACTAAATAAGAAAACATAATGCGGAGATTTGTTTTATTGTGTTCCATTTTCCTTTGTTCCTTTACCACAAAATCTACTACAGAAACAGGACCTAATGATGGAAAACATTTTCCTTCTTTATTGTCCGGTAGTACAGCATCTGCTGCCCACAGCCTGGTAGATTCGTTGTACACCAACATTCATCTTGACGAGGCTGGTCTTGGCCGCGAAGCCTTTTTTAAAGCCTATCAAGGCTATCAATACCTGCTGAGCAAAAACAAACTGACTAAAGAAAACATACTTACTATTTGTGATTATACGCAAAGCAGCAGCCAAAAACGCCTGTATGTAATAGATCTCGCAGCCGGCAAGCTGTTATTTAACACTTATGTTGCACACGGACATAATTCCGGCGGCACCATGGCCACCTCCTTTTCCAATGTAAATAGCTCCAATAAAAGCTCAGAGGGCTTTTTAGTAACTGCCGAAACTTATGTTGGGCATAATGGCTACAGCATGCGTTTTGACGGAATGGAGAGAAATTTTAACGGTAATGTGCGCGACCGCGCTGTGGTAATGCACGGCAGCGATTATGTGAGTGCAGAGCGTGCTGCCAATGGCGCTATGATGGGACGCAGTTGGGGCTGCCCCGCTGTTTCGCGCACAGATTGTAACCAGATTATTGATAAAATAAAAGGTGGAAGTTGCTTTTTCATCAATACCAGCGATCCTGTTTATGCACATAGCTCCTCTATATTGAATGCCCGTTTTGAATGGCCGTCTTTAACAATGCCGGAGCTTCCCTTGCAGGAAATAACAGTGGCTCCTCAGCAGTAAGCGGTAAACGTATTTACAATAACAAGTCTTTATATAAGCGCACCTGAAAGGTGTGCTTATATATTTGCCGGTTGAAGCAACCATCGTCATTGCGAGCGAAGCAACCGGTGGGTAGTTTAGAATCACTATCGATAGTTAAATTGGATGTTTATAATAAAGTTAGTATTCATCATTACAGGGTCATTATGATTTTACTATAACCCAGAGATTGCTTCGCTTCGCTCGCAATGACGGACATAAATCTTAAAAATTTACTCTACCACCTGCATCAGTGTGGCAAATGATACCAGGCTGCCCTCCCACTTTTCAAGGCTTTGATGCTCTATTTGCGGCAGGTACAATTCCAGGTAGCGGTTGTAATCGGCTTTACTTTGCGCATACAACTGCAGTGCATAAGTAGGTCCTTCCGAATCATCTGTTTCCAACAGCTGTACCAGTTGATATTTTTCAAAGCATCCGCTCTCCATAGCATATGGTAAATAAGTTTCGTACATCCAAAGCAGCCATGCATCGTGTATCTGCCACTCAGCCTGCATCGTGATGTTATAAATGAGCATCGGTATTAGTGTTTTTTTGGTTAATATCTTTTATCAATGCAAAAGAAAAGTAAATGAGCATTAGCAACACTGCAATAATGATGCTCCAAAGCAGCCAGGTATGTATGTGATTATCAACATTGGTTTTTGTACCGGCAGGCACAGTAATTTTTTCAATACTTTTTATGGCTAATACACGAGTGCCAGCACGAATGCTATCGCTAAAATACTGCAGGTCGTAAGCCGGCGTGTTTAAAGAAGAATCGCCGAAAAACAAGCTGTACTTTTTTCCGGCATCCAGATAAGCAATCACAGCAACAGGCAACTGGTAAACAGCTAATTTATTTATCCGGAGTGGTGTATTATCGAGATTGTTAATCACCAGCAACAATGTATTTGTTTTTACATGCATGTTGATGGTGATACTGCTATCGCGGGAGGTTACATTGCCTGACGCCAGCAGTGCATTATCAGAGCCATCATACAAAGTAAACGAGCGGTTGAAAAACTTTGCTCCGCTTAGCGAAAACCGGAGCTTATTAATCTGGTAATATTTACCAAACAGCAGTTGTATATAACTTTTTTTATCACTGCTGTCGTGCTGCATGATGGCAGGCTGTGGAAGAGCGTCAAAACTGTTATTAGCAGTGGTTTGCTGCTTTAAAATATAGGAAATCTCTTTACCTGCATCGTCTTTTATCCGTATGTCTCCAAACTGCGGCTGACACTCCGCTACAACAGCCGGTGATAAAGGAATGGTATAGAAGCTGCTTTGCTGCACACTATCAAGCGTTGCTTTATAGCGAAAACTTTGAGCTGTTGCATAAAAGCAAAACATGCTTAACATTGCCATTAATACAAAGCTGTATTTATGCACCTTGCTTCTTTTCATCTTCAATAATAATTTTTTTCAATCGCTGGTACATAAAGGAAATAATAAGCAGCAATACACCTAAGCAAAAGAAAGCAGCTATTTTGCCAGCTATAGGTATATTACTAATGTCGTAAATAAACAATTTGAGTAAAGTGATGGAGAATAGCGAAAGCGATATAATGCGCAAAGTTTTATACTGATGCTTCATACCCAGCCACATAAAGCCAAAGGAGCATAAGCCCCACAATACGGGCAGCACTACTTTTACAAACACCCGATCTATCTCTGCAGCATTGGTATGTGCAAATAACAGATTGTTCATTAGCAGATACACTTCTGCACTTAGATAAGCCACTACAGTGCCGCACAAGAGCCATGCAGCTATATTTTTTTCTTTGTTTTGCCGCGTAACATTAGTTAATCGATATATGATGATCGCCAGCAGCAATGCACTTATCCAATGCCCGGCAAAGAGGTAGCTGTATGCACTGTTCTCTTTTAAGAATAATACATTTTGTATTTGCACGGTAGCAGATAGTTGTGTAAAATACAGCATAATACAGGCAGCTAATACCGCCACCCGAAAGCGATTGCTCCAGGTAAAGCGGGTAAACCGCTTAGTTATTAAAAACAGTAATAAAACAAAGGAAAAAATATATAGCTGTATATACAATAAGGCAATGTTGGTAAAAGGAAAACGATGGCTGAACTGGTAGTTTGTTTCAATGATTCCGCCTATAAAAAGCAACGCAATAGCAATAAAACGAAACGTATTTGCCGGTACAAAATCGCCGTACTTTTCGATGTTGGTTTTATGCAACAAAAAGAAAAACAGGTAAGAAGCAGCCGCAGTATATACAGCCGTAATAAACCCTCTATTGATTATAACAGGAAGTAAAGAGGAATTATCGGATACCGGATAAAAAGAAACATACACATTTACCCAATCCATCAGCAGGCTGATGAGCATAGCAGTATAAACAATAAGCGAAGCATACCGTACAATAGATATGTTGGACTTGATGTACAGCCAGCAAAGCAGCACTGCTTCTGATGCCCAGAATAAAGTAATAAAATGTCCATGCAATTGCAATGGTGCCGTAAGTGAAATGAACGTGAGCGTGATGCCAATAAGCAGGTATAAAATATTTTTATCAAGATTGTTTTTCTTAAATAAAAAGTACGTTGCAGCAAGGTTAAACACCGCCATTACTGCACTGAATAAACCATTGTAAGCAGTGGCGTTCATCTTGTTTAAACAATACAATCCGGCACTAAAAAATAAACAGGTATTCAACAATAAAATACCAAAGTCAAAAGCCAGAAACTGCTTTCGTTCTTTGATATTGTTGGCAATATTGATGGCAAAAAATAACAGGTAAAAAATAGCTGCAAACAACAACCCATTGGCATATACACTTTTGTTTGTTGTATCGGGTAAAGATGCCAGCCAGGAGCTAAAAAGAATAACGGTAAAAAGAAAGGCAGTTACATTTAATATACGCCACGTTTTATTGTAAGCAATAATGAGTAAGCCGGTATTGAGTATAAGCAGATAAATAAATAAAGTAACATAATTGCCGCTGCCATTGCTTACCAAGAAAGGTGATGCAAAGCCACCCACTAAAGCAATAACTGCCAGCTCCTGCCGGTTGTACAGTAATGCCAGCAATACTGCAAATGCCGTAATTACCAGCAGTATGATGAATGCTACCGTTTGAGAAAACAAATGAAACTGCTGGTATGCCAGTGTGATGGTAAAATACAATACAGCCAATCCACCACCAGCCAGTACCGAGCTAAAAGCATGATAATTTTTACGCAGCCGATGTGCCACACCTATCAATATACCGCCGCATACAATGCCAATGCTCACTCTTCCTACAGCGCCAACCCAGTTGTTGTCTATGGCAAACTTTACAAAATAGCCAATAGCCAGCACCAGTATGGCAATACCAATTTTACTAACTAAGTTTTCGCCAATAAACTTTTCCAAATCCGGGTTGCGCTCAAAGAAAGTAGGCTTGGGTGGCTTAGGTGGCGCAATATTGCCTGTTGCTTTTGATGATACTACAAACTGCTCTTCTTTTACTGGCAGTGGCTCTTGCCGGGTGTAAACAACCTCTGGTGCGGACGTATGTTCGGGTTCTTCTTTAGGCAGCCAGTCTTCTTTTTTGGAAGTTAGGGATGGATCGGTTACGACCTTAAAGCCGGAAGCCCATTCTTCTTCTGGTTCCGGCTGAATAATAGGTGGTACTTGCTTTTTTTCTTCGGCAACAGTAGCGGCAGGAGGTAGGGCAATCTCTTTTCGTAAGTGTATTAGTTCCTGCTCTAATTGTTGCAGTTTACGGCTTGTACTGCTTTTAAAAGACAGCAGTATAATTAGTATAATAACCAGCAGCAATACAACAAGGATCATCATGCGTTATATGTTTTGGTGCAAAAAGAATAGCGTTTACCAACAGCTATCGCTTGCCTGAATTTCCTGATAAACATACAATTAATAACGCATATTTCCCTATGCTTGCTTTATACTATCTCCACATATATCGGGCAATGATCGCTGTGCTTGACATGTGGTAAAATCTGCGCGTCTTTTATGCTTTCTTTCAGGTTATCTGTAACGCTAATGTAATCTATACGCCAGCCCTTGTTTTGTACTCTTACCGAAGGAAAACGCTGACTCCACCAGGTGTAATGATGCAATTTATCGGGATGAATATGCCGGAAGGTATCTATGTAGCCACTACCGAAAAAGTTGGTGAGCCAGGCTCTTTCTTCGGGCAAAAAGCCGGAGTTCTTTTTATTGCCTTTTGGGTCGTGAATGTCTATTTCTGTATGTGCAATATTGTAGTCGCCGCAAATCACCAGTTGGTGTTTTGTTTGGCGTAAACATTCCAAATATTGATGAAATTCATTCAGCCATTGATATTTGTATTGCTGCCGTTCGTCGCCACTGGTACCGGCAGGAAAATACGTACTGAATACACTGATATTTCCAAAGTCGGCGCGTATAACCCTGCCTTCATAATCGCTTTGCTCAATCTGGCTGCCGTATTCGATATGGTCGGGTTTTATTTTGGTAAAAACAGCCACGCCGCTATAGCCTTTTTTTTGTGCCGGATACCAGAAGGTCTCGTAGCCTAATTCTTCTATTTTGGAGCAATCCACATCGTCTTTACAGGCTTTTATTTCCTGCAGGCAAATAACCTCTGCAGGGTGCGTAGCCAGCCACTCAATAAAGCCTTTGTTGATAGCCGCACGAATGCCATTGACATTATAAGAAATAATACGCATGAATAACCATTTTTGAGCGGACGAAAATAAAATAAACGACAATGCGGAAAATTGATTTGTTTTAAAATTCCGAAATTTGAGGTATGGCAATGACGAAAGAAGAAATATTGGCAACCATTAAAGAAAAAGTATTGAGCATAGTACCCAATGCCAAAGTAATGCTGTTTGGTAGCCGTGCCCGCGGCGATTGGCATGAGGAAAGTGATTGGGATATTTTAGTGTTGACGGAGCAGGAGGTAACGCATGAGCTGAAGGAGGAGATTCATGAGGCTGTTTGCTCTTTTGGTTTAGATAACTTCTTCTGGATTGATACTGTTGTTAATACAAATGAATGGGAAGAACATCCAGGCTGGTACTCCTTATGGCTTTCAACAAAAAATGACCTTGTTGCATTATGAGTAGAAAAGACGCTGCTATACAGTTAAAATTTCAACAAGCGAAATCGGCACTTGCAGAAGCAGAAATTTTGCTACAAAACAGATTTTATAATGGGGGCAGTTAGCCGTATGTATTATGTCTGCTTTCATACAACATTAGCATTGCTGCTTACTAAAGATATAACACCTAAAACACATAAAGGCGCCTTAACAGAATTGCATAAGGATTTTGTGTTGGAAGGTGGGTTTGATAAAGCAAAAGCAGACTCCTATAAGACTCTGATGCAAGAAAGTCAAGAAAGTGATTATGGTGATTTTATGGCAATGACAAGAGAAGAAGCAGACCAATTGTTACTTTCGGCCAAAGAGTACATTAACTACATCACTTCCCTCCTTACTTCGCCCTAAACACGGGGTAACGCAAATAATCCGGCTCCATATATGGCGAATGGCGGAATATAAAATCTAATTGTGCTTCTGCATTATTGGCAAATGCAGTATCCATTTTTTTCTTTTCTTCCAAAGCTGCTTTTATAGCAGGATGCGATTGCAAAAAGTTAGCGGCCGTTTCTTCAAACACGTAATCTGAAAAATATTCTTTTTGCCCCAATATCGCATCGAAAAAGTTCCAGGTAAAATAGCTGTCATCAGCAGTTGGTTCAAGTGTTTCAACCAAAAAACGATTGGCGGTTTGGTTCAATGGAATATAATAATCGCCTTTACGGAAATGAATAGTATCGGTGTGTGTTGAAGTAATAACATTCGTATTAAAATGGTGCCCCTCAAACGGGCGCGGTGCTGCTTTATAATCTTCTATTTTATACCATTCTACGTTAATGGTCGTATCGTGTGCAAGCGGTGTCATTATTACTTTATTTGCTTTCAACCTGTCTATCACTTTCCACCAGCCTTGCGGTATAATGTAGGCTTTAGGTTTATCAATAAAAACATCGGCTTTATACTCGTTGTAAAATGGAATTGCTTTGGTAAAGGGCTTATTTCTATCGTAATATAATACCTGTAAGCCTGAAACGCTACTCCTTCTTTTGTCGGCTTCGTAACCTTTAAAAACAATCTGTGATGGCTGCGTGCTATCCACTTTCCAATGCAAGGGAAACTGTGTTTGTATAATCATCTTTTGCTTTGCTTCCTGCCTTAGTTGCGTAATGGCTGCACTGTTAGCTGCCGTAAATTCTATAAAGCTTTTCATCAGGGCAAGGATCGCTTCTACACGTTGTTTGTAAGGCTTTAGCATGTGCGTTTCGGGCATGAAAGCAAAGGTGTTCCAAAGTGCTGCATAACCGCTGCTGTAGCGCGGGCTGTCCCAAAATTCCGCCCAGCCAACATCGGGTGTGTTATCGCCAAAATGATTGACATATGGCACCAGATCATAACCTTTTGCTTTCATCATATTGTAAATTGCAGGCTCCATCGTTTTATTCAAATATTCACCTAAAATGCCACCTAACTTGTTACGCTGCGAAGAAAGCAGCGTAATAATATGTTGATAATCGGCACCATTGCTTACATGATTATCTATCTGAATATCGGGATCGAGCAAATGGAAAATATGGGTAAAAGCCAGCGCGTTTTTAGAATCGCATTTAATGAAGTCTCTGTTCAAATCTAAATTCTCTGCATTGCCGCGAAAGCCGAATGCTGCCGGTCCGTTTTGGTCAACCCGGTAGTTTTTGCTCCGGTTTAAACAGCCACCAATATTATACACCGGAATGATGGCTAACACCACGTTATTTGGTAGTTTGTATTTGCCTTCTACCATATCTCTTACGAGCAGCATGCTGGCATCTATGCCATCCGGTTCGCCGGGGTGAATACCATTGTTAATAAACAGCATGCTTTTGTTTTTTGCTTTAACAGATGCGATGTTGAAATCTTTATCGTCACTCACCAAAATTAAGTGCAGCGGAAAACCGGAATCGGTTGTATCCATCGCTTGCATGCTTACAATAGAGGAAGCCGCATCCAGCTTTTGCCACCAATTTATAATTTGAAAATAAATGGGTGTTTGTGTGCCGCCGGATTGTTCGAACAAAGTAGTGGTGTGTTGTGCCTGTGACGAAAGAAAAGAAACAACAAAAAACAGTATAAAAGAATAGCGCATCCGGAAGTAGTTTTTGTAAAAGTATAGCAGACGGCTATAGTTATAACAAATAGTTGTATTGGCTTCCTTTATCTACTATTAAGTTTGCATAAGATAATTGATGGGTGTTATATGAAAGAATCAGAACGTATTATTCCTGCAAAAGAACATGTGTATCTTGATGGCCCGCACAGCCGTGGTTATGAGTTTGTTTTTCTCTTAAAAGTAATGTGGCAGTTCTTTATCGGCATCCGCAAACTGCATTTCGAAAATCCCTGTATCACCGTATTTGGCTCGGCGCGGTTCAAAGAAAATGATCCTTATTACAAAGCCGCCCGTGAGTTTGGGAAACGTATTGCGCAGCTTGGATTTAGTACGATGACGGGCGGTGGTCCCGGTATTATGGAAGCTGCTAACCGCGGCGCTTTTGAGAATGGCGGTACTTCTATTGGTTGCAATATTGTGCTGCCGCACGAGCAAAAAGAAAATCCTTACCTGCATAAGTCTATTACGTTTGACTATTTTTTTGTCCGTAAAACACTACTCATCAAATATTCTTATGCTTTCATCATTCTGCCCGGTGGCTTTGGTACGATGGATGAATTTTTTGAGACACTTACATTGGTGCAAACCAAAACCATTACGCAGTTTCCTATTGTATTATATGGAAAAGAGTATTATAAAGAACTGATGGAAGCCATACAGGATATGGCAAAAAGGGGCACCATTTCACCGGCAGATATGAATCTCGTATTGCTCACCGATGATATAGACGAAGCAATGAATCACATCCGTACTTACATTACTACCAATTACAAAATTGTGCCACGCAAACGTTTTTGGTTGTTGTTTGAAAATGGTAGGCGGGCATAAATGAATTGATGAGATGACAGTTGAAAAACGTTGATTGATAATCTTATAAATTATTAGCATCCAATTATCATTTTGCCCTGCCAACTTGCTTCGTTACTTCTCCCCGCTAACAATTACTTTTGTTCTCATTACTAATTTTTTATTTTATTGTTGAAGATGATTAACAGAAAGGTAGCGCCTCCTATACAAGACCCCGTTGCGTTTGATTTGCAGCTAAAGCCTTACGATTACTATACGTTGGATAATGGCACGCCGGTATATGCTGTAAATGCCGGCGCGCAGGATGTACTGCTGATAGAGCTTGTTTTCTTTGCCGGTAACTGGTATGAGCAGCAAAATCTAGTAGCCGCTACGACCAATTTTTTATTGAAAAATGGTACGAGACAACGTAGTGCTTTTGACATTAATGAACATTTTGAATTTTATGGCGCATACCTCAACCGGCGCTGCAACAGTGAAACAGCTACACTCAGCCTGCATTGTCTTAGCAAGCACGTAAACGAACTGCTGCCGGTAATTGGCGAGTTGCTTACCGAAAGTATTTTTCCCGAAGAAGAATTAGATATTTATAAGCAAAACCAAAAGCAGCGACTGCAAGTCAATTTGAAGAAATGCGATTTTGTAGCCAACCGGCTAATAGATGAATATCTCTATGGCTTTAATCATCCGTACGGGCGCTATACTTCTACCTTGGCGTATGATGAACTGGAGCAGGAACAATTGCTGGATTTTTTTAGGCGTTATTATACTAATGGCAGATGCCTCCTTTTTGTAGCCGGCAAGCTGCCCGATGATATAATACCACAGCTTAACAAAAGCTTTGGTACATTGCCTTTTAATAAAGAATCATTGCCTCATTTCAACCATCCGCCACATCCTGCTGCCGAAAAAGTGGCGCGCATCATCAACGATGAACAGGGCGTACAAAGTGCCATCAGGCTCGCTACGCCTTTCCCTAACCGTCATCATGCCGATTATCCCAAAGCGCAGGTACTCAACAGCATTTTTGGGGGATATTTCGGCTCGCGCCTCATGAGCAATATCCGCGAGGATAAAGGCTATACTTATGGCATTCACAGCCATATAGAAAACCATATACAAACAAGCGCCTGGGTAGTAAGCACCGAAGCGGGAAGAGACGTAACCAAAGCCACCATTAAAGAAGTGTATCACGAAATGGAGCGCCTGCGTAATGAGCCTATTGGCGAAGAAGAACTGTACCTCGTGCGCAACTACATGATAGGCACCCTGCTTGGCGATATTGATGGACCTTTTCAGATCATCAACCGCTGGAAAAATTATATTTTACATGGATTGGAGCGAGACTATTTTTATAAGAGTTTGGAGGTGATAAAAACCATCACTGCGCAGGAACTGCAGGCATTAGCCAATAAATACCTGCAGCCCGAAAAATTTTATGAGTTGACTGTAATATAAAATACATGCGTTTTATAGGTAAAATATTAGTAACCGCCATGGCAGCATTAATTGCCTCTTATTTGCTGCCGGGCGTTACAATCCACAGCGGTATTACTGCTATTATTATTGCCCTGGTGCTGGCATTATTAAATACGTTTATAAAACCAATTTTAATTATATTAACCATCCCGGTTACTGTATTTACATTTGGCTTGTTTTTGTTGGTGATTAATACCATTATCATCAAATGGACGGCTTTTTTGGTAGGGCCAGGCTTTACCGTTGAAAACTGGTGGGCAGCTTTTTGGTTTAGTATCTTATTATCTATTGTTACGTATATTATTGAAGTGCTTATAGGAGATAAGACCAGGGAGCGAAGAAGATGACAGTTGTTGGATGACAGAGCAAAAAACTGCAGATTTTTGTGCTGAAAGCTGATACCTTAAACTGCGTATGAAAAGATATATTACCGGATTTTATTTTTCTTTACCTGTACAATTGTTCCTGCTGCACTTCAGGCGCTACCAGGTATTGCTCATATTCTGGTATGTATTGTTTGCTACGGTAGATGGCAATTTTTTGCAACCTTATGGCGCCGATACGTTGTACCTGGCACCGGAATATTGGGGCAGCGTTAATACTTCGAGTATGACACTTACCGGCTTTGCTATTGGCATTTTTGTTATGAGCTGGAATATTACCACCTTTATTTTGCACACCAAACATATCCGCTTTCTGGCTACTACGGCACAGCCTTTTTTAAAATTCTGTATCAACAATGCCGTAATACCGCTCGCCTTTCTTATTTTTTATTTTATAAAAGCCATTAAGTATGATGCCTACGAAGAACTGATACCTGCAGGCAGAATCGTTGTATTGATGAGCAGTTTTTTGGCAGGTTTTATTATAGCCATTTTCATTGCATTTGGTTATTTTTTTGGTGCTGATAAAAATATTTACCGGCGCTTAAGGGCTACCATTACCAAAGCCAACGAGCAGTATTCTACCGCTATTCTCCAAAATCCATTGCCGCTTTACAGAGGTGAGATACGCGTGCTGTGGTTCTTCAGTGCCAGCCTTGGATTGCGTAAGCCGCGTGATGTGCGCCATTACAGTGAAGAGTTTTTAAATACCATCTTCAAACAGCACCACCTTGCAGCGGTACTGGCAGTGTTGCTGGCCTTTATATTCCTGGTAAGCGTTGGTTATTTATCAGACAGTACTATTTTTCAGATACCCGCTGCTGCAAGCATTACTATATTTTTTGCTATCCTTATTGGCGTAGCAGGCGCATTTTCGCTCTTTTTAAAGTCCTGGAGCATACCGGTTATTATTCTTTTATATCTTATCATCAATGCACTTAACGATAGCGGTGTTATAGACCTCCGCAACCGGGCGTATGGCATTAATTACAATAAAAACCTGCCTGCACCTGCTTATACCAAAGAAGCTATAGAAGCTATGGCTTCACCTGCCAATATGGAAGCGGATAAACAGGCTTTTTTACAAACATTGAATGCCTGGAAAGCGCGGCAAAAAGAGGATAAGCCGGTAATGTTTCTCATTGATGTAAGTGGTGGCGGTAATCGGAGTGCTGCTTTTACCATGAATGTATTACAACGCCTCGATAGCGTTACGCACGGCACTTTAATGCAGCATACCATGCTCATCAGCGGCGCTTCGGGCGGCATGTTGGGCGCTACTTATTTTCGCGGTTTGTATTTTGAAAAAGTAAAAGGTAGCAACATCAATCTTCAGAACCATCAATATGCCGAGAATATCTCGCGCGATTTGTTGAATCCGCTGTTCTCTTCGTTCATTACAAGAGATATTATGGGTCCGGCTGCCACATTCAATGCGTATGGATATGAGTATGTAAAAGACCGTGCCTATGCCTTTGAGCAAAAGTTCAACCACAATACCAAAGGCGTGTTGAACAAGCGGCTTGCCGACTACCGCGATGCTGAAATGCAGGCGCAGATACCCACCATTATTTTCAACAGCACCATCAGCCGCGATGGCCGCAAAATGATTGTAAGCACGCGCCCGTTGCGCTTTCTGATGCAGGCATATTTTGATACTACGAAGGTATCGGCCAAAGAGATAGATGGGGTGGATTTTGTTTCTTTTTTTAAAGATAGAAATCCGCTTAATTTGGGTGTTTTATCGGCATTGCGCATGAATGCTACTTTTCCGTATGTACTGCCAAGCGTGTGGCTGCCCAGCGACCCGGTGATAGATGTACTGGATGCAGGTTTGCGCGATAATTTTGGGCAGGAGACCAGCTTTCGTTTTGTGAGCGTTTTCAAGGATTGGCTGGAGCAAAACACCAGCAAGGTAATTGTATTGCAGATACGCGACCGGCAATCGGGCGATTGGGACCGCCCGTTTGAAAACAACAGCCTGTCGGGTTTTATAACCAAGCCGCTGATGCTGATGCAATCCAATTGGTTCAGAATACAAACGTACTACCAGCTTGGGCAGTTGGATTATTTGTCGGAGAGCATGGGTCAGCATTTTTACCGGTTCAGCTTTCAATATATTCCTTCAAAAAAAGATGCCAGCGCCTCCCTTAGCTTTCACCTCACCGCCTCGGAAAAAAAAGATATTGCTGCTTCGCTCAACAGCAGCATCAACACCGATACATTTAATGAAATAAAAAGATTAATGGAAAATAAATAGTTTTGAAACTACAGAGGCTCCGGAGTAAACCACAGCGGATTTTTCTATCAATTTCATCAGCAAAAAATAGAAAAATCATCATGTAAAAGCTACTTTTCCTGCTGCGCCGTCGCAATCAATACCGCGCCGCCAATGATTAAAATACTGCCTGCTACTAATTGCCAGGTTAGTTTTTCTTTTAAAAACAGCGTGGCAAAAATAACTACAAATACCAGCGCGCCGCGGTCTATAGAAGTAACCGCGCCCGCGTTTCCCTCCTTTAAAGCGCGGAATTTAAACAGCGAAGACAATGCGGTAGCCACACCGGCACCGGCAAGAAACAGCCAGGCTTGTTTGTCTATTTTGCCTACTTCATTCTGATTGCCCTTGTATAAAACCGGGCTCCAGGAAACGATAAGAATAAGTACAGATTGCAGAGCAAAAGCAAGCACCGGATTTACATTTTTTACACCGGCCTTGGTAAGTATAACCGAAACGGCAGCCATGAGCGCATCGAGAATGGCGAAGATTAACCACATAAATAAGCTGTTTTTTAACTGATTGATTACTTAATACAAAACAATACCAATGTTTATTTATGCTTCAATTAATACCTTTACAGCCTTTTATCACAAGGAATACCATGAGTTTTGCCGATAAATATGAAGCCGTCATCGGGCTGGAAGTACATGCGCAGTTAGCTACTGCCAGCAAGTTATTTTGCGGCGATAGCACCGCATTTGGCGCAGCGCCCAATACGCATGTAAGCGCCATTACGCTTGGCCATCCCGGTACTTTGCCCATGACCAACAAAAAAGCGGTGGAATATGCCATTAAAATGGGACTTGCCTGCCACTGTGAGATAGAGCGCTACAACTACTTCGCCCGCAAAAACTATTTTTATCCCGATTTGCCCAAAGGTTACCAGGTATCGCAGCACACCACGCCTATTTGTAAAGGCGGATATGTGATGATTAAAACGGAAACTGGCAACCGCGATATTCAGCTCAACCGTATTCATCTTGAAGAAGATGCGGGCAAAAGTATTCATGATATTGAGGAAGACTATACCTGCGTGGATTATAACCGTGCCGGTACACCGCTAATAGAAATTGTAACCGAGCCCGACCTCCACACTGCCGATGAAGCATACCAGTATGTGACCGAAGTGCGCCGCCTCGTGCGCTGGCTGGGCATTTGCGACGGTAATATGGAAGAAGGTAGCTTGCGCTGCGATGCTAATGTTTCGGTGCGGCTGAAAGGTGAAACAAAGCTGGGTACCAAGGTGGAGGTAAAAAACCTTAACTCCATCCGTAATGTGAAAAGGGCAATTGAATACGAGATTACGCGCATGATTAATCTGCTGGAAAAAGGCGAACGCATTATACAGCAAACACGCAGTTTCGATGCTTCCACCGATACTACGTTTGCCATTCGCGATAAAGAAGAAGCGAACGATTACCGCTATTTCCCCGAGCCGGATTTATCGCCATTTCATCTTTCGGAATCGTTTATACAAAATATACAGGAAGCACAGCCTGCATTGCCTTACGAGTTGCAGGAAAAATACAAAGTGGCAGGCTTAAGCGAATACGATGCAGCGCAGTTGTGTACCGAAAAAGAAATAAGTGATTATTACAACAAAGTAATAAAACACACTACCCATTACAAGGCGGCTGCCAACTGGATAAATGGCCCGCTGCGCCAGCATGTGAATGATGCAAAGATTACATTTGACCAATTGCAGCTTTCGCCATTACAATTAGTTGCACTTATACAAATGGTGGAAGATGGCAAGGTAAACTTTTCGGTGGCTTCGCAACGTATATTACCCGTGTTGATTGGCAATGAAGAGCTAACACCACTGGAGGTAGCTACTGAGATGAACCTATTGCAAACGAGCAACAGCAGCGAGATTGAAAATTGGATAGATGAAGTAATAAAGAACATGCCCGATAAAGTAACCGAATATAAAAGGGGCAAAAAAGGCTTAATTGGTTTGTTTGTTGGAGAGGTAAAAAAAAGGAGCAAAGGCAAGGCAGACCCAAAAGCAGTAACCGATTTACTCCAGCAAAAATTAAACGCTTAGCATTTAAATTTAGAAGCATAAAGGCACGAAGAAAAAGGTCACACAAAGGTTATTCATATGCTTTACTATTCTTTATGAACCTTTGCGCCTTAACGGTTAAAAAATTAAACAACACAATCACTTTGCAATAATGACGAAGAACATACTTATAGCGGCCATTGCAGGCATTAGCCTGATGGCCTGCAAGCAACACAATGGCAATGGCGAATTTACTGTAAACGGTAAGATTTTGCATGTACAAAAGCAACCTGTCTATTTAAGCCACTTACCGTCCGACGGCAGCGAGGTGCAGATTGTAGATTCTGCTACGCTTGGTGCTGATGGCTCGTACAAATTAAAAACTATTGGCAAAGAAGAGGGCCTGTATTTTGTAAGCGTTCCCAGCGGGTTACAGGCTTTATTCATCAACGATAATGACGATATTACGGTGAATGTTGATTCGCTCAATGCGCGTCATCCCGAGATAAATGGCTCTGATGCCAGTACCAATCTGTATAAATTTATTACCACTTTTATACAAAAAGATTCCTCTATAGGAGCTGCCTACCAGCAGGCACAGCAGGCACCGGATAGTGCAAAGCAAATGGCTGTAAGCAATGTGCAGGGACAGGTAAAACAACTGAATGATTATATTAAAAAAACGGTTGCTGAAGCGAACAGTCCGGCTTTGGTGCAGTTTGCATTGGGCCAGGCTGCCAATATGCAAACAATGTCTTTTGACGATTTGTACAAGCTGGCCAGCGATGCTTCTAACCGGTTTAAGGAAAGCAGTGGATTAGCTACCCTGAAGGCAAGATTGCAAACGGCTATAGAAGATGCTAAGCCTAAAGCTTACCCGCTCGTTGGCAAACCGGCACCCAATCTTACCATGCAGGATGTAACCGGTAAGCCGGTAAGCATCAGTGATTTTAAAGGCAAGTATCTGCTGGTGGATTTTTGGGCAAGCTGGTGCGGGCCTTGCCGGCAGGAAAATCCTAATGTAGTAGCCGCATATAACCAATATAAAGACAAAAACTTTACAATTCTTGGCGTATCGCTGGACGATGATAAACAAGCATGGTTAGAGGCGATAAAAAAAGATGGATTAGTATGGCACCAGATGAGCGACCTGAAACAATGGGCAAGCCCGGCGGTAGAAACCTACCAGTTTGATGGTATTCCGTTTAATGTATTGATTGATCCGCAGGGAACTATTATAGCCAGCAGTTTGCGCGGGCCAGAACTGGAAGCAAAACTGGCGGAAGTGCTGAAATAAGCATTGATAAAGGACAAAGGAATGTATAGAGGGCTTTATTGGGAACTATGTAAAAAGGGTTCTTAGTAAAGCCTTAGCTTTTTAACTTTATCTATAAGTCTCTTCTTTTAATCCTGTCTGCTATTATTACAAGCTTATTCATTCCAATACTTCCCTAACTTGCCGCATATAATTATTATAACTTTATACACCCATGAAAACAGTATTAGTAACAGGCGCCACTGGTAATCTCGGCACAGCAGTAGTCAATAAATTTTTAGCAGAAGGTTATCGCGTAATTGGCACTGTAAATAAAAAAGCACCAATAAATACTCCTTTTGAGGCAATGTATGTTGACCTTAATGATGAAGCAGATACCGAAGCATTGGTAGATAGTATTGTTGAAAAATATGGTGCTATAGATGTGCTCATAGCTACTGCAGGCGGCTTTGCCATGGGTAATATTCATACTACTAAAAGCAGTGATCTTACCTTTCAATACCAGCTTAATTTTGAAACGGCATATCATGCAGCTAAACCCGCATTCAGGCACATGCTGCAGCGCGGTAGCGGGCGCATTTTTCTTACCGGCGCACGCCCGGGAGTAGAAGATAATGGCGCTAAGGATGTGATGGGGTATGCCCTTTCCAAGTCTTTGCTACAAAAGCTGGCAACAATGCTAAATGAAGAGGCGAATGGAAAAGACGTGGTTACCAGCCTTATTGTTCCATCTATCATAGATACGCCAGCCAACAGAAAAGCAATGCCCAATGCCAACTTTGATGCATGGGTAAAGCCGGAAAGGATTGCAGATATTATTTACTTCTATTGTACCGAAGCTGCTGATGCCATCAGGCAACCGGTTATTAAGGTATATAACGGGTCTTAAGTAAATAGAAGCGCATTAAGCAAGTTTATGTTTGACTTCAGACTAAAAGTTTTTTATACAGTTGCAAAGCGCTTAAGCTTTACTAAAGCGGCTGCCGATTTGTTTATTACACAACCGGCAGTTACCAAACATATACAGGAACTGGAACAATACTTTAAAGTGCAGTTGTTTGAGCGGCAGGGAAACCAGATTAAACTAACACAGCAAGGGCAGGTAATGCTGCAATACACCGAGCAATTGTTAACCATCTACCGGAAGATGGAGTTTGATTTAAACAGCTTCTCCGATACACACAAAGGGGTATTACATCTTGGTGCAAGCACTACTATTAGTCAATACATTATACCTGCTGCACTGGCGGAGTTTCATAAGAAATATAAAGATGTAAAAGTAAAGTTGCTGAATGGTAATACGGAACAAATAGAACATGCACTGCTGAACAACGATATTGACCTTGGTTTAATTGAAGGTAAATCGAAAAATGTAGGTATAAAATATACGGAGTATGTAAAGGATGAAATTGTACTGGTGAGCAATATTCATCATCCGTTAGCAAAAAAATCACATATTACTCTCCATGAGTTAAAACGCATTCCACTGCTTATAAGAGAAGCCGGTTCGGGTACATTAGATGTGATTGCCTATGCGCTAAAAGGTGTCGGACTCCATTTTTCTCAGCTTAATATTGAAATGGAATTAGGTTCTACAGAAGCTATTAAAACCTATCTCCGAAGTTCCAACTGTATGGCATTTCTTTCTGTTCATTCGGTTTTTACCGAATTGTCTAACCATGTTTTCCGTATTATTGATGTGGATGGGTTAACAATTGAACGCTTTTTTTACTTTATTGAAAGGCAGGGTACATCCGAACAGTTAGCTCATTTGTTTATCACTTTTGCCAAGCAGTATAACTTAAAGTAATGACCCATTACTTTTATCAATTTCCTTTCCCCATACTTCTGTTTCACTTTTGCAATGTGAAATCTTCTATTATGGAAGAAATCACATGCGCAGCATGAAACACAATTTTCAAAAAGGCAAAGTAATTATAGCAGGCGCCGGTCCCGGCGATCCGGAACTGCTTACGGTTAAAGCTGCACGCTACTTACAAAAAGCAGATGTTGTACTAACAGACCGGCTTGTAAGCGATGTGATTATGGAGGAGTATGTAAACCCGCAGGCGGAGGTTTTGTACGTTGGCAAACAATGCAGGCGCGGCGCATCTACACCACAGACGACCATTAATGAATTAATGGTAGATTATGCGTTGCAGGGTAAACTGGTAGTAAGATTAAAAGGTGGCGATGTATCTATCTTCTCCAATATTTTAGATGAACTTCAAACGCTGGTTAAGCATAATATTCCTTACGAAGTTGTGCCCGGCATTACTGCTGCCTCGGGTGCAGCGGCATATAGCGGCATTCCTTTAACTGCAAGAAATTATGCTACTGCCGTTCGTTTTCTTACCTGCTATAAAACTGAGGTTATTTCTGATGCATATTGGCAGGAACTTGCAGCAACATCGGATACTTTGGTTTTTTATATGTCGGCAGAAACTGCCGATCATGTGGTTGCAAAACTTACGGCAAATGGCATAGCCGAAGATAAATGGATAGCAGTAGTGGAACAGGCAACCACGCCTTTGCAAACAATATATACGAGCAACTTGTATGAGTTTGCGGCAAAGCAGGGCAGCAAAGTATTCAAATCTCCTTCGCTGCTGATTATAGGCAAAGTAGTTCAACTGCATCAGCAATTCTATTGGTTACAGAATAAAGAGACAACGCAGGAATACTTTGCTCCGGTTGAAGATAAAGCAGCGACCTACCCTAAAGCAGAACGGGCATAATTAACAGTATAAACAAGCATTATGTTAGCATCACCTAAATTGAAATTGGTTGAAGAAATAGTTTCAACGTTTACTAAAGAAGAACTTTTTTGGTTGAGCGGTTATATAGCCGGGAAATATTCAACCACCAATCAAACGAAAGCAGTTGCACCTGCAAAGCCTGTTGTTAATAAGCTTACTATTACTTACGGCACCGAAACAGGTAATTCCAAAAAGCTGGCTTCTGAATTTGCAGCGAAGGCCAAAAAAAGTGGTATTAATGCAAAACTGGTTAGCCTCGATCAATATCGTCTCAATGATTTACCTAAAGAAGAATACCTGCTTTCTATCATAAGCACACAAGGCGAAGGTGAGCCACCTGCTGCTGCAAAAAAGTTTTACGATCATATACACAACAACGGCTTCAGGCTGGATAAACTGAAGTATGGTGTATTGGCGCTGGGTGATACTTCTTACCCGCTGTTTTGTAAAGCAGGCGAAGATGTTGACCTGCAATTAAGCAAGCTGGGCGGTGAGCGCATAGTTCCTTTGCAAAAGTGCGATGTGGATTATGAGAGTGAGGCTAACGATTGGTTTCAGCACGTATTGCAGCAATTGAATAATACGGAGGACACTATCAGCATACAAGCTGCTCCTGTTGTTGCAAAAAAATCAAGCGGCAAAAAGATTTATAATGGAACAATCTTAACTAATATCAATCTTAATGACAGAGGTTCCAACAAGCAAACGCATCATATGGAGATTGCCGGGGATGAGATTGAATATGTACCGGGCGATGCTTTGGGTGTTATCCCCGAAAATCCTCAATCAGTGGTTGACTACATTATTCAATTACTGCAGCTTGATGATAGCAGCACTTTTACTTACAAAGACGAGCAGTTTACAGCTCCGGAATTATTAAAGAAAAAGCTGAATATTATTTATTTACCTGAAAGAGTGGTTGCAAAATATGCCAGCCTTGTAAGCCAGGATATTCCGGCTACCAAAATGGGTTTGCTGGATTTGCTTAGGATTTATCCATTAAAAGATACAAATCAGTTTCAGCAGTTAGTTGACATCTTAGAGCCCATTACACCACGCCTATATTCTATTTCCTCCTCGCCCGAAGCACACAGTGGCGAAATACATCTTACTGTTGCAAAAGACCATTTTGCAGTAAATGATGAGCAAAAATGCGGCTTATGTTCTGGCTATCTTACCGGCTTACCCGAAGAAACGGCATTTGAGTTTTATATTCATAAAAACGCACAGTTCCGCTTACCCGAAGATGATAAAGACATTATCATGATTGGGCCGGGCACCGGCATTGCGCCTTTCCGTTCATTCCTTGCACACAGAGATGCTACAGGCGCTTCCGGGCGTAACTGGCTGTTCTTTGGCGACCAGCATTTTGTTACCGACTTTCTTTATCAAACAGAATTACAAAACTGGCTGGAAACCGGCGTATTAACCAAGCTAAATGTTGCGTTTTCAAGAGATCAAAAAGAGAAAGTATATGTGCAGCATAAAATGCTGCAACACGGCAACGAGCTGTACCAATGGCTTACCAGCGGCGCATCCGTTTTTGTGTGCGGAGCCAAAGAGCCAATGAGTGTAGATGTTGAAAATACATTATTGCAGATAGTTGAACAATTTGGCAACAAAACAACTGCAGATGCTATACAGTTTTTGGAGCAGTTAAAAGAAGAAGGCAGGTATTTGAAAGATGTATATTAATCTATAAAAAAGCGTATTACGCAGCTAATTTTGTTTACAATAAAGTAAACAGAAAGCTGCGTACTTGCAGTATCTTTATCAGTGATAATTAATCTTATGAAGCTGATGAAATTTATTGTGGTGCTGCTGCTTTCTTTTAGTATATCCCATGCGTTTTGCCAGTACGAGGCCATACAGCCGCAAGGCATTTATACCTCCGATTTTAATATTGATGATACCCCGCGTCTCATCACCTATTACATGCCTTTGAATTGGGGTAAAAAGGATTCTTACCCTTTAATAGTGATACTGCACGATGCAAACAGCAATGCCCAAAATACTATCAAAAGTTTAGGAGATATCATTCATGCAAAAGCCGATTCGGGTGATTGCGTAGTACTCTATCCCGATGCAGTTGCAGGGCACTGGAACAGCAAAACAGGCGCGCCTCTTCCTGCTACCGACAGCATTAACGATGCAGGTTTTATCTCTATTATGGTAGATTTTTTTATACAGCAATATAAGTGCGACCCAAAGCAATTATATGTTATAGGTGTTGGTAATGGCGGCGATATGGCTAAGCTATTAAATTGTTTTATTGCGAATAAATATGCAGCTATTGCCAGCATCAATGGAGGAGATAAAGCAAACCCTTGCCCGAACAGCCCTACAGCCAATAGTTTAGAAATAAATGCGCCGCCAAAAGATGCTATTAAACAAGCATTGGATTTTGTGGTGCAGCATGAAAAGCAGTAATATGATTGCTATTATTGTCAATGTTCTTTGCTAACAGTTTTTTGCCGGAGTTCTCCTCCGGCAAAGGCAGGAAAATTTTGTTATAGGTAAATCCATACGTTAGAGTTTGCCATGCTGGCGAGGGAAGTATCTGTGCTTTGCCATAAATGTAGGTATATTTTGAGAGTGATTTTTCTATTAATCTCAGATGCTTCATGCCTCAGCATGACAAGGGTGAAGAACGATTAATAAATCGAATCTTATAAAAGCAAAGGTTCGGAATCTATAAAGAACCCCGAACCTTTTTATCCTTTGTGAACCTTCGCACTTAACGTTTAAAAGCTATTCAAAAAATCACCGCAGCACCATATTCCTATCGGCATCCAATCTTATCAAAATAAATATTAAAATAGTAAAAGTAAGCAGCGAGGAGCCACCATAACTCATCAGCGGCAACGGAATACCCACAATAGGGAAAAGCCCGATAGTCATACACACATTAACCGCAATATGCAAAAACAAAATACTGGCTACGCTGTATGCATATACCCGGCTAAAGGTACTTCGTTGTCGCTCAGCCATGTTTACAATACGCAGCAACAAGAAGAAGTAAATCAGCAAAAAAACAAAGCAGCCGACAAAGCCAAACGCTTCACCCAACGAAGTAAAAATAAAATCGGTATGCTGCTCCGGCACATACTTGCCGCGCGTTTGCGTGCCCTTTAGGAAGCCGCGCCCAAATAAGCCGCCCGAGCCAATAGCAATTTTGCTCTGGCGCACATTATAATCGTCCGGCTTTATTACAACTCTGTTTTCGCTTTCGGCGGTTTGGGCAGCTTTATTCTGGCTGCAGTCGTAATCTTTGCCTACCATGCTGTAGATACGCTGGCTTTGGTAGCACTGAAATACATTATTAAAAATATAAGGCACTGCAAATACCGATATGCCTACGCAGGTGAGCCAAACAAAAATGATAAAAAACAAATAGCTAAGCCTGCGTTTTATTTTTTTAATATTGAAATAAACCACTGCACCGGCAAATAAAGTAAGCGCAATGAAGAGCGTGAGCGGCTGCAGTACCAGCGTAGCCACCACCAAAGCGCCAAACGAAAAGCCTACTACCAATATCCAGCCGGGCAATCCCTCGCGGTACATTACAATAAAAAAAGCAGCATACACCAGCGCCAGCCCGGTTTCGTTTTGTGCTACCGACAACACAGCCGGCAGCATGGCAATAGCGCCAGCCACTATCTGGGATGAGATTTTAGTAAAATCTATGTCTTGCCGCGACATATACTTGGCAAGCGCCAGTGCAGCAAATATTTTGCACAGTTCGGCAGGCTGCAGGTTGAAACCGCCGCCCAATGGTATCCAGCTTTTAGAGCCGTTAATGCTTTTACCTATTACAAAAGTGGCCAGCATCAGTAGTATGCCAAATGCATACAGCAAGTTGGCAAAAGCCGTATATAGTTTACTGTCGCTCAATAAAATAAAAGTGGCCACTACTACGCATATACCTGCAAAAAGTAGCTGCTTACTGTAGTTGGTTTGTCCGGTAAGAAAAGAAGACAGCCAGGGCTGATCGCTATTATACTCTACCATGAAGATACACATAATGCCTACGGCGAGTATAAACGCATACAGCCACACCGTTACCCAATCTATGCCTTTGCTGATAGACCTGTTTTGATAAGTGCTCATTATTGTCTGTTATTGGGCTTTCTTTTATTGTTATCATTATTAGGTATGGCAGCCGGAGAAGTCTTTTGGACAGCCGGAGGCGGTGCATCGCCACTGTCTTTACGGTTGGGCTCAGCCTCGGGGTCAAAAGTTATCTTGCGGTTTTCCAGGCCATTGTCCAGTTTAATGGATGGAATGGTATCTGTTTGCAACTTAGCTGCCTTGGCTGCGCGCAGCGAATCTTTTACCTGATACCAGCGCCTGATGGCATCGGGTAGCAGGTTAGCATTAGCTACGCGGTCCACTTCTCTTTGCCTGCCGGCAGCCAGTGTGTCATTCAGGTATTTTTCCATCATCAGCGAAGCAATAGGACCTGCCCACGTAGCACCATAGCCGGCATTTTCTACTACTACCGCTATTGCAATTTGTGGATTTTCAACAGGCGCATACGCCACAAAAATGGAGTGGTCTTTACCATGCGGGTTTTGTGCGGTACCGGTTTTTGCAGCATAGTTGATACCCGGTACTTTAATATAGGTTGCCGTACCCATCAGCGTTACATCGTGCATGCCGCCCTGAATGGCAGCATACGACTCCTGACTGATGTGCGTAGTAGTGTGCCTGAGGCGGTATTTATTAAAGAAAGCTGTATCGGCAATCGTTTCATTCTCTACACTATCCACAAAATGCGGCGTGTAATAATAGCCACCATTAGCAATAATAGCCATCAGGTTGGCCATTTGCAATGGCGTTGCCAACATTCTATCCTGACCAATACCCAATGTTTCATTAAAGCAACTGCCCCAACGGTCGTTTCCATAATCTCTGGTGTACCGGTTAGTATCGGGTATATAGCCGCCGTCTTCACTTGGCAGGTCAACGCCGAGGCGCCTGCCATAGCCAAAGCTGTTCATATATTCCTTCCACTTGGCATAGCCTTTCTGCGGGCTGCCGTATACCGGGTTATCTACTGCCATGCGATATACTTGTACAAAATAAGAGTTACAGGAGTGTGCCAATGCTATGCGCAGATTGGCAGCATGCCCGCCGCCGGCGTGGGTACATCTTACAGCATGGCTGCAACCATAGTAAGCGCCGGGACAGGGATAACCGTAAGCAGGCGTAATAATACCTTCGTCAAGCGCTATTAAACCACCCAGTGGTTTGAAGGTGGAGCCCGGTGGATATTGCCCTTTGATGGCACGGTTGTACAAAGGCTTTGCTGTATCGAGGAACATGCGGCTGAAGTTTTTTCGCCGCTGTGCACCGGTCAGCTCGTTGGGGTCGTAAGTGGGGCCCGAAGCCATTGCAATGATGCTGCCTGTCTTTGGATTGAGTGCTACTACGCTGCCGATTTTATTAGTTAATAACCTTTCTGCCAGTCGCTGTACTTCAATATCCATGCTGGTGTACAGGTTGCGTCCGGCAATGGCAGCCGTGTCAAAAATGCCATTTTCGTAAGAGCCCACAAGGCGGGCGTGGTTATCGCGCATAAAACGTTTTACGCCACGCTGTCCCATCAAGATTTTTTCGTAAGTCAGTTCCAGACCAGCGCGTCCCGCATAGTCGCCCATTTCATAACCTTCGCCTGCATGCCTGCGCAAAAAGTTGCTGTCTATTTCACCAATATACCCCAGCACCTGCGCTGCTGCATGGTAAGGATAGCTGCGTACTGGCCTATCCTGCAATACAAAGCCATTAAACTTATACATGTCTTCGTTTAGCCGTGCATATTTTTCGTTGGACAGCAGTGGCTCGAACACGCTGGGTTTGTAGCGCGAGTTCTTATAGATGCAGGTCAAAATCCTTTTTTTAAATTCAGCAGTATCAATCCCAAGAATGTCACACAGCGTTGCAGTATCAGTTCCCTTTATTTCGGAAGGCGTTACTACCAAATCGTACATCACCGTGTTTTCGAGTATTGCCCGCCGCTTGCGGTCGTAAATAATACCGCGATCGGGATAGACTACTTTGCGATAAATGGCGTTGTTCTCTGCCTGCAGCCGGTATTCGGATGAAAAAAGCTGCAAATGCAGCAATTGAAGCGTAATGATAAGAAAAACAGCTACAAATATTATTTGAATAATCCTGTTCCTCGATTGATTATAAACCCGCATGTGCTAAAAAGGATGTAAAAGATATATGGTACAAAATACCATTACAAAATTGCTGTTTCGCCAGAGAATTTAAAGATGGCTTCACAAAAAATTATGTAAAGATTTTTATTTGTACAAACGGCATTCCTATACAAAAAAGTATTATAGGGAAAATGTTTAAAGTTTAAGGCTGGGGAGGAAAAGTAGTAGAAAATGCCTCTGGTCTGTTATTCAAAAAGTCCTCCCATGCGTTAATTTGATTATTGCGTTTGCCAGCCTTGGCAAAGCATCCATTGTTTTTAAAAACAGCGCCGTAGTAGTATTACCCCCAAATACCTGCTGAATAAGCCTACCCGCTAACAATCTTTTGGAAAAACGTGCTTTCCATTCTTTGGCATATTGCATCTCCATTTGCGGACGATTGACCTTTTTTTGCAGGAATAAATCAATATTGAGGAATGCCAGTAAAGATGCGTGCATTGCCATACTCATACCGTTGCCGCAAAGTGGTGCAATCAGTCCGGCAGTATCGCCGAGCATGAGGATTCCATTTTCTACCTGCGTTTTTGGTTCAAAAGAAATTTGCGAAATAGCCAATGGCTGCTGGTATAAAAAAGCAGCTCCTGAAAAAATGGCTTTTAGTTGCGGATTTTGCGACAGCAATTCTCCTTCCATTTGTGCAATGCTGCTGTTGTGTTTTTTAAGATTGGCAGCCGTGGTTAAATAGCAAAGGCAGCATTTATCTTCTTCAATTTTTGATATGCCGCAATAACCGTTTTTAAAGTTGTGCAATGCAATTACACTATTTGGGTGCGGATGTTGAATATGATATTTAATACCAATATAGTTATTGAGCTGGTTACTTTTTTGCAGCGTAAAAGCGCGTTTCCATTTTACATCCAGATTGCTGCGCTTGCCATAAGCGCCGCACGCAATACGCGCAGTAAAATTGCCTGCTGATGTAAGAGCAGTAAAGCGGTCATTAGCGAATTGTACATCCTGCACTTTTGTGCCGGTTTTTACTACTGCCCCTTTCTTCAAAGCGGTTTGGTACAGCAGGTTATCCAGTGTGAAACGGCTTATGCCAAAGCCTCCCAAATCTAATGGGAATGGATACAGATTGCCTATTACATCGGTTAAATGCAGTGTATTGATTTGGGGCAAATGATACTGCTGCAACGGCACGCCCAAACGTTGTAAAAAAGGCACACTTTCGTTGCTGATGTACTCGCCGCATACTTTATGAAAAGGATATTCCTCTTTCTCAAACAAAATGGTTGCATAGCCCGCACCGGCGCACTGAATGGCAAGCGATAAGCCGGCAAGACCACCACCGATAATGACTACGTCGTATAAGGTTGTATCATTCATGCCGGTAAGTAATCAAATAGCGGAATGCCCATTGCCATTGAATTTGGTAGGATGGAACATGAGCTTGCACAAACACTTTTTTCCATTCTTTTTTAATAAAGCCACGTGCTACGCTCAGTGGTGCATCGTTCTTTACTAAATAGGATTTCGAAAATAATTGTGTAAGCCATTTGATAGAATAGTACGCTAACGGATGCCGTTGCAAATCATTTATAAAAAAACCAATTGCAGATTGATGTTGCATCCATTGTAATTGCTGCACCAGTTCTTCATTAGTAAAATGATGACAGAATAAACTGGAGAAAATAATGTCTGGTTTGGCATCAAAAGTTACATGGCGATAATCGCTGCAAATCCACTCCGTACAAAGTGGTAAAGTCTTGTTCTTTTTTGCATAAGCAATGCATTCTTCTTTTATGTCAATGCCGGTAAAAGCAACCTGTATGTTTAATTTTTTACACCATTTATAAATAGCCTGGAGATTATCGCCGCCACCACAACCTATCTCGCATACATGCAATTGCTGCTGCCCGTTGCGCAGCAGATTAAAGCCCTTAACTGTAATGCGATGGCCGCCGAGTAAAGCATTAATCACATCCAGTTCGCGCATGTTTTGTTCAATATCGGCAAATGGAATAGCATCGCTATCCAGCAATTCTTTTTGATATGAGCGGTGTTTTAAATTCATTATGCAATCACAGCAGTAAATGTTTCCATAGTCAGTCCCGGACCAAAAGCAACGCCCAAAGCGTGGGAAGACTTTCCGGATTGTTGTTTTGCCTGCCGGCAAATTTTATCCAGCACAAAAAAGATAGTTGCCGAGGACATGTTGCCATACTGCCGAAGCACTTCGCGCGCCGGTTGCGTATTTGCCTCATTCAAGCCCAATTGCTTTTGAATAGTATCAATAATTTTTCTGCCGCCGGGGTGTATGCACCAATGAGCAATATCTTTTTTAGTAAGGCGACTTTGCTGCAAAGCTTCCTCCACCAATGCCGTAATATCTTCCTCTATCAGTTGTGGAACATAGCCGCTTAGCGTCATCAAAAAACCTTTACTGCTTATTTCCCATGCCATATCTTTAATACCCTTAAAAGCAATAGCTGAATGAAAGTTGGTGACAGTAGCAACAGGTTTTATACTTTCATCATTACTCATTAGCAGCGCTGCGCTGCCATCGGCGAAAAGCAAACTGCTGGCGGCATTGTCTGGCGTATATTCCTGTTGAAAATGCAATGTACATAACTCTGTAGCAACAATTAATACATAGGCTTTTGCATCGGTATCACATATCATTTTACCCAGCTTGAGGGCGTGTACACCCGCATAACAACCCATAAAATTAACGGAGGTGCGAAATACATTAGGCGATAATTGCAAGGCTTCTACGAGTTCCAAATCAAGCCCCGGTGCACTCATACCGGTGCAGCTTACGGTAATTAAATGTGTAATGGTTATCGCTTCTTTTATGTTTTTTAAACAGCGCTGTGCTGCTTTTGAAGATAAAGGCAACGCATGTTGCTTATACAACTCCATACGTTTATCCAATGGAGTGTATTCATTACTTTCTATATTAATAAACTGCCATTGTTGTGGCGGCTGGCTAAAATCTTTCAGCACCGAATAACGGTTTTCGATGCCGCTATAGTGATACATAAAAGCCAGCTTGCGCCTGTCTGTTGCATTGAGGTTGTAAGCCTGTTGCATAAACTGCAGGATATCTTTTTGCCGGTGGCAGTATTCGGGTACTGTGGTTGCTATGGAAATAATATTAGCCAATATAGTTTAATATAAATAAGGTGATAAAGGCCAGATTGGTACAGCCTGCAGCGAGCCAATTCATTTGCATCGTATGTTTAAAATCGGCAGCCGCCTTATGCTTCCATACTTGCGTTACCCAATAAAAAAAATAAATTAATACAGGTATGAAAAAGATTTGCAGCAAAGCAAAACGTACCAACTGCAGTGTGTACTGAAAATGGACAAACAATAAGCCAAAAGCAATTACATACATAGTTGCGCAAAAAACAAAAGTACCCCTGATACCCAGCAACATACTGATGGTTTGCACGCCATCTTTGGCATCAGCTTCGTGCTGATATACCTGTGTGATGGGATAAAAACCGCCAATTAAAAATGCTGCTGCCAGGCAGGCAATCCACGGAAAAGGTGTGGTTGTATTGGTATTAGCGCCGTTGTACACCATCCAAAAAGTAAGTGCACCCTGGTTGATAATGACCGTAAGATAACCCCCTACAGCAAAGCGCTTCAGTCTTATTTTTCGGTAGCTATACAATCGCGAACAAATGATATAAATAATAAAAGCAATTGCAAACGGAACGCTGATAATAAATGACAACAATGCTGCTGCAATATCTAATACAACAGTGGTATAGAACAATTGTTTTGTTGGTTGCATTGGATGTTCAATGCCACCAATGCTGCTCTCATCACGATCCATATAACTATTGTAGCCATTGCTGGAGGGATATAAAAACAAGTGCAGTAAAATAAAAATAAGTATTGCTTTAAACAGATTTACCTCCGGCACCATGCTCAGTGCAAACCAGTACACCGGCATGAGAAAAAATGAAAACGGCAGACGCAGCAATTGTATGGTGGAGCGGTGCAGCATAGGCTTGGAAGTGAAGATAAGAAAGTTGTTGGAGGTTAAAGCATTTAACATCAATAGAAGGTAGGAAAAGCTTCTGATACTTTTGTGTAAATAAAACAAACGATAAGTGCTGGAGGCAAAATTTCATTGCCGCGTAAAAAATTAATCCCATTAATGAATACAGCTATTGGCTTTCATCGTTCATGGATACTGTCGGCGCTGTTATCGGAACTTCATTGGCATTGCGTATTTGTATTTTTTTCGGAGACAATACAAACCCTTTTTTATATTGCTGTTATTCGGGGGCTAGCTGCAGTATTTGCTTTTTTTATTGCTTAAAATAAAACAGTCTGGATAAGAATACAATAATTAGGGGTGTTTATATTTTTTACAATTTCATATATGCACTGTTCGCTTTTCCCGCCGGCATTATAGCCGATAAAGTGGGATTAAGAACTATTTTATTACTGGGCTTTTTTTGTTTGTTTGTGTATATGCAGGCTTTTTCATAAATACTAATATGTACTTCTTTTTCGGGTTATTTTTTAGGTATGGTGTATATGCGGCTGCAACAGGCGGTATTTCAAAAGCATGGATTACCAATATCACTGATAAAAAGGATACTGCAACTGCCATTAACACTTTCCCGGCGTTGCAAAGCATTTGTACAATGCTGGCAAGCTCGCGTACCGGGTGGGTTTATCTGGCTTCGTTTGGCGTCGGTGCTGCTTTCATGATAGCCGTATTGTTACTTTGCTCGTAGTAATCTACTTTCTCCCTATTCCGGCACCAGCCATTAAATTTCAATTGCAGCGCAGGAGTATATGATTTTATCTAAAAAAACACCTTTTTTATCCCCGGTTTTATAACAAAAAATAAGCATATAACACTGCCAATTTACTTCTTAAAACCGCTTATTTTCAGTAACTTCGCAGACCTGTAAAGAATTAGTTTTTACAGCCAGATAAGACCGTTATGAATGAAGAAACTTTAGTAGCAGAAGAAGCGCCGCAAACCAAAACCTACGGCGCCGATAGTATCCAGGTATTAGAAGGTTTGGAAGCCGTGCGTAAGCGCCCGGCAATGTATATAGGTGATGTAAGCGTAAAAGGGTTGCACCACCTTGTGTACGAAGTAGTAGATAACTCCATTGACGAGGCCCTTGCCGGCTATTGCAAAAACATCGTTGTTACTATTCACGAAGACAATTCCATTTCCGTACAGGACGATGGTCGCGGTATTCCCACCGGCATCAATACCAAAGAAGGCCGCAGCGCACTGGAAATTGTAATGACCGTGCTGCACGCTGGTGGTAAATTTGACAAAAACACCTATAAAGTATCGGGCGGTTTGCATGGCGTGGGCGTAAGCTGCGTGAATGCCCTGAGTACTACCTTACATGTAACCGTGCATCGCGATGGCAAAATATTTGAACAGACCTATCACGAAGGCAAACCTGAATATGAGGTGCGCGAAATTGGGGTGAGTGATAAAACCGGCACCCGCGTACATTTTTGGCCGGATTATTCCATTTTTCAGGTAAGTACTTATAGTAAAGACATCCTCGAAGGCCGCCTGCGCGAGCTGGCCTACCTCAACAAACGCATACAAATTGTTTTAAACGATTTACGCGAGAAAGATGAGCATGGCGTTACCTACAGTAAAACGTTTTACAGCGAAGGCGGTATTATGGAGTTTGTGGAAATGCTGGATAAAAATGGCAACCGCAACTCGCTCATTGGCAAGCCGCTGTATGTAGAAGGGCTTGATGTTAACTCTAATATAGCAGTAGAAGTTGCCCTTACTTATAATGATGATTTTAAAGAGCATATCTTCTCTTACGTAAATAATATCAATACCATCGAAGGCGGTACGCACGTTACCGGTTTTCGCCAGGCATTAACGCGTGTGTTTAAAACATATGGCGATAAGCAAGGCCTGTTTGAGAAAGCGAAGGTGGCAGTAGAAGGCGATGACTTCCGTGAAGGCTTAAGTGCTATCATATCTGTAAAAGTACCGGAGCCGCAGTTTGAAGGGCAAACAAAAACAAAGCTGGGTAACAGCGATGTAAGTGGTGTAGTGCAAACTACGGTTGCCCGTGCACTGGAAAATTACCTGGAAGAGAATCCAAGAGAAGCCAAGAACATTATTAGTAAAGTAGTGCTGGCAGCGCAAGCCCGCGTAGCGGCTAAAAAAGCCCGCGAAATGGTGCAGCGTAAAACGGTATTAAGCGGTAGCGGACTACCCGGTAAATTGGCCGATTGCAGTGAGCGTGACCCCGAAAAAACAGAACTCTACCTCGTGGAAGGTGACAGTGCCGGCGGTACTGCCAAGCAAGGTCGCGAAAGAAGCTTTCAGGCTATTTTGCCCCTGCGCGGTAAAATCCTCAACGTGGAAAAAGCTATGGAGCATAAGATTTATGAGAACGAAGAAATCCGCAACATCTTTACTGCAATGGGTGTAACGGTGGGTACTCCCGATGACCCAAAAGCGCTCAATATCAGTAAGCTCCGTTATCATAAGCTTATCATCATGACCGATGCTGACGTGGATGGATCGCACATTGCCACGCTGATTCTTACTTTCATTTTCCGGTATATGAAAGAACTGGTGCAGCAAGGCTATGTGTATATCGCACAGCCGCCCTTGTATTTGGTAAAGAAAGGAAAAGAAGCACATTACGCTTACAGCGAGGAGCAGCGTAAAATGTGGATTGAGCGTTTAGCCAACGGCCGCGAAGACAGCGTAGGCATACAGCGTTATAAAGGCTTGGGCGAAATGAATGCCGACCAGTTGTGGGAGACTACCATGGATCCTGCACGCCGTACTTTAAAACAGGTAACACTGGAAAGTGCTGCCGAAGCAGACCGCGTCTTCAGCATGTTGATGGGCGATGAAGTGGCACCCCGCCGCGAGTTTATAGAAACGCACGCACGCTATGCTAAAATAGATGTATAGCTATTAATTAGATTTTACTATTGAATATAAAGCCCCGCCGCAGGCGGGGCTTTTATTTTTTGTGTAAATAAATTAATGCATTGTTTACTTTGCCGTTGTTTGCATCAACTGATATTGAAGAATAGCAATGTGCAATAAAACCATATTTTATTTACCCGATATTCATTCACTTTTACCCACAACCGGTTTTCTCTTAAAATCACTTTCTACATTTATTTTGTTGTTTATCTTTCGTGCCTCAATTATACCAATTCGTGAACAGATTTTTGCTTCTTTGCCTGCTGACCGTAATTATACCATTTTATGTATTTGCACAAAAGAACAATGCCGGTATTCAGTACTTCATTCATAAAACAGCTTTACCTGTAACTATTGATGGTGCTATGGATGAAGCTGCCTGGCAAAATGCTGCCGCTGCCGATAGTTTTTATATGGTGCTGCCTATGGATACCAGTATGGCACAGGTAAAAACGGAAGTACGCATGACCTATGATGACCGTTATTTATACCTCATTGCTATATGTTACAATGCTTTGCCCGGCGCGAATATGGTGGAATCGTTGCGGCGCGATTTTAACTTTGGAAAAAACGATAACTTTTTAGTGTTTATAGATCCGTTTGAGGACCAGACCACCGGCTTTTCGTTTGGTGCTAATGCTGCCGGCGCACAGTGGGACGGCACCATGTACAGCGGCGGCTCGGTGGACCTAAACTGGGACAACAAGTGGCTGTCGGCAGTTAAAAACTACCCTGACAAGTACATATTTGAAGCAGCTATTCCTTTCAAAACATTGCGGTATAAAAGAGACATGCTGCATTGGGGCATCAACTTTAGCCGCAACGATTTAAAGACTACCGAAAAAAGCAGTTGGGCACCTATGCCAAGGCAGTTTCCTACGGCATCGCTGGCTTACACCGGCACGCTGGTGTGGGATGTACCGCCGCCCGATCCGCACAGCAATGTGTCTATAATTCCTTATTTCCTTACCAGCACTGCTAAAGATTACACCACCAACAAATCATCGGGCATACTGGGGCGCGAAGGTGTGGATGCAAAAATAGCTTTTTCTACCGCACTCAACCTCGACCTTACGGTGCATCCCGATTTTTCGCAGGTAGAAGTGGACCAGCAGGTAACCAACCTAAGCCGTTATGAGCTGTTTTTCCCCGAAAAAAGACAGTTTTTTTTAGAAAACGGCGACTTATTTGGCAACTTTGGTTATACAGATGTTCGTCCTTTTTTCTCAAGAAGAATTGGCTTGAATACACCCATTAATGCGGGTGTACGTTTGAGCGGCAAGATTAATAAAACACTACGCATTGGCGTTATGGATATGGAAACGGCCGGTAATGAAGAAATTGCTTCGCCTGCACAGAACTATGCGGTAGTTTCGTTACAGCAAAAGGTGTTTAAGCGCTCCAATATCGGGTTTATTTATATTGATAAAGCGGCTATTAATTACCACCCCACCGGCAGCGATAGTTTAAAGGGCGTTTACTCAAAATACAACCGCAACATGGGTGTGGAGTATAACCTGGCCTCTGCAAATAACGTATTTACGGGTAAGGCGATGATACTAAAATCTTTTACGCCGGGTAAAAGTGGTGACGACCTAACCCATGCTGCCAATCTGCAATACAGCAGCCGCAAATGGTTAATTAACGGTCAGTATGAGTATGTAGGTAAAAATTATACTGCCGAGGCTGGCTATGTGCCACGTACTGGTTTTATTAAGCTTAATCCTTCTATTTCAAGGTATTTCTTTCCTAAGCGCGGCGCTATTCTTACGCATGGCCCGCAGCTTACACTCAACTATTTTTTCGATACCAAATTTCATCGTACCGATTATGAAAATGTGCTGGCCTATCTCTTTACTTTCCGTAGCAAAAGCACATTGTCGCTTATAGGTCAAAATGATTATGTGCGGTTATTACGACCATTCGACCCAACCAATACCGGCAAAGATTCGCTGCTGGCCGGCAGTGAGCACCGTTATTCGCTTACCGGCTTCGATTATGTATCGGCACCGCAACATACTTTTACATATGCAGCTTCTATGCGGTACGGAAGCTACTATGCCGGCGGGCATATATTCACTGCCGGCGGTACACTTGGCTACCGCGTACAGCCGTATGTAAATATTAATATGTATGTGAATTACAACAACCTGATACTACCGCAGCCCTGGGGCAATGTGCATTTTTGGTTGATTGGTCCGCGCATAGATGTAACATTTACCAATACGCTGTTTTTTACTACTTTTTTCCAGTATAATCAGCAGACAAATAATGTGAATATCAATACACGTTTCCAATGGCGCTACAAACCTGCTTCTGATTTGTTTATTGTTTATACCGATAATTATTTCCCTGCACCTTTTGCCGTAAAAACAAGAGCCCTGGTGCTAAAGCTGAATTATTGGTGGAATTTGTAGAAGGTGTTAAATACAAGTATGTTACCGTTTGGCTTTCCCTTTAATTTTTACTCTAACCTAAGCGGATATACTAATGTGCAACCATTGAATAAAGATTAAATGCGCTTAAATATACATTAATTAACAGCATGTAAAATATAGTTATATTATTATCTATGTATTTTCGCTGTAACTCTTGTACAGTTGGAATAAAAATCTGACGTTCTAAGACTCCGTTATTCAATATACAAGCAAGTACAATCGTTTTACGTTAGTTGGCTACAAAGTATTTGTTCATCAGCTAATTCAGCGCAGCTTGTTTTAGTAGCTGATTAACTGCTTATTCAAAATAATATCCAATTCATCCGGTTATCTAAAATTCATGATAATGAAACTGAAACATTGTATTACTGCTTTACTCCTGATCGCAGCAATTAATTTTACACCCACAAGAGTAAATGCGCAAGTTGAATTTGGCGATGAAGGCGGCGATCCGGATACCAACGTGCCCTTCGATGGCGGCATCGGCATCTTAGTGGCTGCCGGTGTGGCGTATGGCATAAAGAAAAAATACGAACACAATAAAGAGCAGCAAGCAGAGAAATAAGCTTATTCAGCGGTATTGAAAAAGTAATTGCAGGGATACTTTTCCAAATTCACTTTTCCAGTTTACTATTAGCCTTACTGTAAGTAGTGCCCCAAAAGAAGCCCGCCATAAGCGGGCTTATAATATGTTTATCAGGAGCCTGGATTAGTAACATTCCTGCTATTTTAGTCTTTATATCTCTTCACAAAATTGCCTTCATAACCCCTTTTTTCATCATCGCTTTATTTATTACTTCCTGCGCACGCCGCAAAGCAATGGCTGTTGGCTGATGCAATACACGCCGTAATGAGCCCATATCGTCGGGTAGTATGTCCCATACGCCCGACCGGTGCCAGGGTTGCATGTGATCCCAATCAGGACGGTCAATTATTGGATACCAGCAAATGCCCCATAAGGGTAGTCCCTCCCGCAACAGCTTAGCACAGGACGCTGCAACAAAAGTTAGCCATTCGGGGCGGTGTACGCCGGGATGGCTGGTTTCGGTAAGTACAAACGGACGGTTATAGCGTTTGTAAGCCTTATACATTAAATCGCTTAACGGTTGCCACCGCGGATCGTTGTTCTCATTCCCCCATGGTAAAAACTGGCCTGTATCGGCAACCCATTGATTGTTATGGTAATAATTAAAGCCCAGGATATCCAGGTATTCCGGCTTGCCGCCTAGTTCGGGGCACATAAACCCGCAAAGCATCTCGGTTACCTGAAACTGAAGCTCGTGCAATGCAGCCGCCTTTTCTATACCTTCTTCATCAGCATCCAGTTCCGGTACAATGCTCGTGAGCGGCTCAGTAGTAAGTATGCGCACATCGGGATCTTCCTCCTTCATGGCTGCTATACCTTCTATATAAGCTTGCATCAGGTGGTATTTTACCTCCCAACCCTGCCCTACGCAATATGGTGAAGTGCCACGCACATCGCCGCCCAGCCAAGATAAAAAGCTGACTTCATTGATAGGCGTAACAATCAGTGTACTTTCGGTATCAATAGAACGGTAGAAGCGAACAAAAGCCCGGCATAACGCCGAAAAGCGTCGTGCAAAATGAGGATGCAACGGTGTGAGATCGTCGGGGAAGCCAAAGTGACAGATATCCCATACCTGCTGTACGCTTTGTGCTTTGGCACACTCCATCATATAGCCTACCGTACTCCAGTCGTACTGGTATGGGCGTTGCTCTACCTGACTCCAGCGGATACCTTCTCTTACCGTTTTAATATCGAATAAATCCAACTGCCGATAATCTTCCTTCAGCATTTGCAAATGCCCGGTGAGGGTTAAAAAATCTACCCTGTTGCCAAAAGCATTTAGTTTATCGGTACACTCATATCCGCCCATCCAAAACGAGGCGAACGGGCTTTGATGAAGGGTATATTCATCATTCATCAAAACAGTCATGATGTTGAAGATTGTTTTACTTTCAAAAATGTACTACAGCGCTATCATTGGCTTGCTTACAGTAATTATAAGTAAGCCAATGCTCATTTATTACTCAATGCTTTACACTTTCGAACTGTTGTTATTATTTTTTATTATAATTTTTATTATGGTGCAGTAATAGAAACCTTATGACCATTTACTCCATTCACCGGCATCGGCATATGCTGTTCTTCGGCCTGCACCAGCTTTTTAAACAGCGTTAGCGACTGCGCCACTACCTGGTCCATATTATAATATTTATAAGTGCCTAAGCGGCCTGCAAAATAGGTGTTGGGCGTAGCAGTTGCCAGCAACTGGTATTTTTTATACATCCTTGCATTTTCCTGTGTGGGAATGGGATAATACGGATCGCCTTCATCTTTTGGATACTCATACACAACAGACGTTTTCGGATGCTTTTGCCCCGTGAGGTATTTAAATTCGGTAATACGTGTGTATAAATGCTCATTAGGATAATTAACCGTGCCCGTGGGCTGAAAGTGTTCTGCATCCACCGTCTCAAACTGAAAATCGAGTGAGCGATAAGGCAGTTTGCCATAGCAATAATCGAAGAAGCTGTCTATTGGCCCAGTAAAGATGAGTGCCTTATGCGGTATCATGCCTATTACTTCTTTATAATCAGTATTTAGCATGATTTTGATGTTGGGATGTGCCAGCATCTTTTGAAATAGCTGCGTATATCCATGCAGCGGCATTGCCTGGAACGTATCGGTAAAATAGCGATCATCTTTGTTGGTGCGGGTTGGCACGCGCGCTGTTACCGATGCATCCAATTGCGAAGGATCGAGTGCCCATTGCTTGCGCGTATAACCCCTGAAAAACTTTTCGTACAACTCCCGTCCTACTTTACTTATTACTACATCCTCCGATGTTAAGATCCGGTCTACCGGCTCTGCCTTCGACTTTAAAAAGGCATCTACTTCATCCGAAGAAAGATTTAGCCCGTATAGCATATTAATCGTATTCTGATTAATAGGAATAGGCACCATCTGTCCATCTACACTCGCTAATACGCGATGCTCATACGGGCGCCATTGTGTAAACTGTCCTAAATATTCAAATACTTCTTTGGAGTTGGTATGAAAAATATGCGGGCCGTATTTATGTATTAAAATGCCATCGTTGTTGTAATAATCATACGTATTGCCGCCAATGTGGTCGCGCTTATCTATAATTAATACTCTTTTATTGGCTTTGCTGGCAAGTCTTTCTGCCAGTACACTGCCCGAGAAGCCGGCACCTACAATCAGGTAGTCAAAGCCTTGCTCGTTTTTTTCTTTCCTTTTATAATTATTGGCAAAAAGTGCCTGCTTTGCCACCAGACGGTCATTAATCAGTTCCATCATCTGCTGCCATGTATTGTCCCACGAATTATTGGCAAGAAATGCATCCGACTTGGCCAACCAGACTGTTTTATCTGTTGCCGCCAATTCCTTTTTGGCCTGTTGTATAAACTCTTCGGGCGAATGAGTTATATGCACCAGTTCTTCCACACCATAAGGATGCACTACATCTCTGATAGCAGTAGAAATAACCGGGATACCGGCAGCCATGTATTCCGGCGTTTTGGTAGGGCTGATGTATTTGGTAGATTCATTTAGCGCAAAAGGTATAATGGCAATATCCCAGCCGCTCAGGTAAGCCGGCAATTCATTGTACGACTTACCACCTAAATAATGTATGTTGTTGTATTTAGGCAAGGTTGCAGGATCTATTTTCACTACCGGACCAATCAATACAAAATGCCAGTCGGGCTTTGCGGCAGCCACTTTTTCAATCAAATCAATATCAAAACGCTCATCTATTACCCCATAAAAACCCAGCCGTGGGTGCGGAATAGCTGTCTGGTCGGCAGGCTCCTCTTTATAATTTCTTGCTTTGGCAAAATGATTTTTATCTATACTGCTCGGGAAAGGATAGATATGTGCATGCTGGTCTTTTTTTGCTTCATACAGGCTGTGCCCGCCGGTAAATACCAGGTCGGCTTTACCCATTAGTTCTTTCTCTAATTCTTTAAGCTGCGGTGGCGCAAATTTGAACGAAGACAACTCATCCATGCAATCATATACCGTAAGCATGGGCGTAAAATGATTGCTGAACTGCAGGGCCATAGGTGTATAATACCAAAACAGGTAACGGCTGATGCTCCGGTCGCTGAAAAGGCGGTTTAATATACTTCGCTGCCTGCTTGCCACATCACCATGAGCACCTTTTTTTAAATGCGGTACCACTACCCACACTTTCTCCTTGCTTTGTTGAATAACATAATCATCATCGGCATCGGTGTACATAGGTTCTTCTATGTAAAAAACACGGTAAACAGAGGCGAACCTGCTGATTAAATGTTGTGGACGCTGATAAACAAAGTTCCATCTGAGATGTGCAAAGCAAATAACATCCATAGAGTGTTTTTCTGTTTTTTAGGTTATATATAAAAATAAAAGAT
Source organism: Ilyomonas limi (assembly GCF_005233845.1). Classification (GTDB taxonomy): domain Bacteria; phylum Bacteroidota; class Bacteroidia; order Chitinophagales; family Chitinophagaceae; genus Ilyomonas; species Ilyomonas limi. The sequence continues at coordinate 239,012 of NZ_SZQL01000003.1, read as the reverse complement.
ACAAATCCTGCTGATAAGGTAAAACTTAAACCGGCCAGGGGTAATATTATAGTATTCCTAATAATAGTGCCATTTTTTAACATTGATAATGCGTATTTTATATAACGTAAATATTAATATATTGTGGACACTGTGTATTGTGGCATGGCTTGCAGGCGTTTTGCAGCCTCCATCTTCAATAAGTGTACCCGGCGACAAGGGGGTAAACACATTAAAAGGCTTTGTTAGCTTCAAAAAGCCAAGTACGGTACCAACAAAATATAAATTAAGAGTATGTTTTAAACGGGTAGGAATATCACAGGTTGTATTCGGGGCAATTTTTTTGTGTAGTTTAATACTACAATCAAATTCTGCATTTGTCATGCTGACGAAGGAAGCATCTGAGCTTAGTCATAAATCAAAGTTTATCTAATGATGGTATATTTATACTGCACAGATGCTTTGTACCTCATCATATCGATATAAGAATATATAAAAAATATTCAGAACAGTAAGGTGAGATATTACATCACAACTGTTGCCAGACAGAAGCTTCCTATTTTAAACTTCCATCGGTGAGCGTCCTCGCCTGCAGGAAAATAAAATACAGTTGGCGGTGCATTAAGCATCTTTCATCAATTGCAACTGATCAAGTTCATTCGTGATCAGGTCAACTTCATCTTGGCCGAGGCTTATCCGCATTGTTCTGGCATTTTCCTTTGCCTGCTTTGTATTGCGTGCACCAACCAGTGCAATGGTAATGCCCGGCTGTGTTATTGTCCAGCGCAAAACAAGCTGCCCGAGTGTTGCCCCTTTAGCGTCAGCTATAGGTTTAATTTTTTGCAAAAAGGCATCGGTGCGGCGCAGGTTTTCATCTTTAAAAAAGTACAGGTTGGCGCGGTGGTCCCCTTCTGCAAACTGGTAACCCGGCTTCATCTTGCCGGTAAGTAAACCCCGTTCCAATGGGCTGTAAGCAAGGACAGATTTATTATGCTCTATACAATAGGGTACCACATCTTTTTCAATGTCGCGCTTTACCATACTGTAAGGCACCTGATTACTGGCAAGGCGTATGTATTTACGGGCTTCCATTAGTTGCTCCACATTGTAGTTGCACACGCCTGCTTCCCGCACTTTACCTTGTTTTATCAGCTCAGCTACAGTTTCCATCGTTTCCTCTATGGATGTGGTTTTATCAGGCCAATGAATTTGGTACAGGTCAATATAATCGGTACCAAGACGGCGCAGGCTGTCTTCACATTCTTTAATAATGCTCTCGCGGCCGGCATATTTGTAAATGTCAATGTCTTGTCCCTGGTTGTTTTTACTTTTAAAAGCAAAGTCGCCTTTCGCCACATCCCATCGCATGCCATATTTGGTGAGTATTTGTATTTCATCGCGCGGAATGCCTTTAATGGCTTCGCCTACAATTTCTTCGCTTTCTCCCTGCCCGTAGATAGGGGCTGTATCTATTGAAGTAACACCTTCATCGTACGAGGCACGTATGGCAGCTATGCTCTCCTTACGCTCGTTGCCACCCCACATCCAGCCGCCGGCTGCCCAAGCGCCAAATGTAATAGCCGACAATTTAAGGTCGGTAGTTGCTATCTGTCTGTATTGCATATTGGGTATGTTTTTAGTTGATCGTTAAGGGTTTTTTTGAACCATACAATCACGAATGATGTAAAGGTTCGCTAAGATTTATTTACTATTTTTTGTGTTGTTTTGTATTTTCTGGATTTTGTGGTTCAAGTTATTCTTTTTCCTGTAAATATTTCAATATTGCCATTGCATCCTCTTCTTCATATTTATCCAAAGCAGCCTGATAAGTATCGTGCAGGGTATTGGCAAGTGGTGTTGTAATGCCGGTGTTTTTGGCAAGGCGCAGATCTTTTGCATAATTTTTTACCGAGAAAGCCGGTGCATAATTACCCGATAAAATAACCGGCGTTTTGGCTTTGGTAGTACCATTGGCACAGCCACCTTCGTTTACAATGGTTAGCATGTCTTTAGCATCTATGCCATGCTGCTGTGCAAACAAAACCGTTTCTGCCAGCCCTTGCATATTAAAGCCAACCAGCAGATTGATAGCCAGTTTGGCCACACCGGCACTGCCATAATAGCCTAAGTGCATTACCATTTTGCCAAGACAATCCAGTATTGGTTTTGCGCTGTTAAATACGGTTTTAGGACCGCCGGCAAGTACAATTAATGTTGCATCTTCGGCGGGTTTTACACTGCCCGATACCGGTGCTTCTAAGTAGGCTATGCCTTTGTTATTACATTGCTGCGCTACCTGCTTTGTGGTCTCCGGCGAAATAGTACTGGTGTTAATAATTATTTTACTTTGGTTGGAAATAGCAGCTGATAACAATCCATCTTCACCATTAAAAACTGCTTTTACTGCCGCATCGTCCGATACCATTACAAACACCACTTCACAGGATTGCAACAGTTTTGCAGGGCTTTCTGCTGTTTGTGCACCTGCATCGGTCAGTTCTTTTTCTTTACCCGTAGTGCGGTTGTAAACGGTTAATGGATAACCTGCTTTCAACAGGTTTCTACACATGGGTATCCCCATATTGCCAAGGCCTATCCAGCCTAAAGTTGTTTTGCTCATGATAAAAAGTAAAGCGTTATAAATAAAAAGATATTGCTGCTGATGCCCCCGTTGCGTATGCAGTTGCGGCTGTCTGCAGAAGTTATATGCTGATCATGATTTTTGTGCAACAAAAGACGGACAAGTATTTATAAAAATAAATATTAAATGTACACGCAACTTCATACAAGCGTTTTAGAAAAAATGATTGTAGTACAATATAATAAAAACCGTTGCATTGCTGATAGCGGGTACAGGCAAATACCTGTTGCCTTCAAAACCACAACTGGAAATTCAAAAGATACTTTGTTTATAGAGGCTGTTGTATGTGCTCTTCTTTTCGGCCGTAAAAAGCAGCATTACTCACTTATACAGCACACCTAAACATTATAAAACTTATACAAAAATATATCCAACTATTTATAAATAAGAAGACGCTACCGCATTACTTCTGTATTTACCATACCTATCTGATATTACTTTCACTTTCTGCTATTTTGCCAAACGTAACCAGCTTAAAATTATATGCAATAAAAAGGAATACTTCTTTATTTGAGGCTGCTTACAATTTTTAGCACCTTATTTTTGTAGCTTATGATGACAGCAGAGCAGCAGCGGTTAAAGGTAAATGCAGGCAAGCAGGTACCTCTGGAACAATGGGGACCTTATTTATCAGAAAGAGAATGGGGCACCGTACGCGAAGACTACAGCGAGAACGGCGATGCCTGGAATTATTTTCCATTTGATCATGCCAACGGTCGCGCCTACAAATGGGGCGAAGACGGGCTTGGTGGCATTTCTGATTATTTTCAAAACCTATGCTTTAGTGTGGCGCTCTGGAATGGCAAAGACAAAATTTTGAAAGAGCGCCTGTTTGGATTGGGCAACTACGAAGGCAACCATGGCGAAGATGTAAAAGAATTGTACTATTATTTAGACAATTTGCCTACACACTACTACATGCAAATGCTGTATAAATATCCGCAGCAGGCATTTCCCTACGACGATTTGATAAACACCAACCGGCATCGCAGCAAGCTGGAGCCGGAGTACGAAATACTGGATACCGGCATTTTTAAAGACGATAAATATTTTGATGTTTTTATTACTTACGCCAAGCATAGTAAAACAGATATTGCCATAAAAATAGAGGTGATAAACCGAGGTAAAATACCGGCGCCCATTACTGTGTTGCCTACTCTTTGGTTTTATAACCGCTGGAGCTATGGTGGGCTGGAAACTAGACCGGTGTTGAAGGAAATAAATGAATACACTGTAAAAGCCACGCATGAACGGTTAGGCGATTATTACTTTTATTTTGGCAGACCAGATGACCGCTTTTTTACGGAAAACGAGACTAATACGCAAAAGCTGTTTGGCAAGCCCAATGCTACCGGCATTTGTGTAAAAGATGCTATCAACGATGCGGTAGTCAACAATAAAAATGTAGAAGAATTGCGCAAATCGAAGCAGGGCACTAAGTTTTCGCCGGTATATAAAACGGTGGTGCCTGCGGGTGGCTCAAAAGTGTTTTATCTGCGCCTATGCGATGAAATGAAGAGCTCGCCTTTTGCCAACGGCTTTGAGCAGGTATTTGCGCAGCGCAAGCAGGAAGCTGATGAATTTTATGCAGCCATATTACCAAATAATGTTTCTGCCGACCGCTTGCTGATACAGCGGCAGGCACTCGCGGGACTGCTGTGGAGCAAGCAGTATTACCACTACGATATTGAGCGCTGGATTTCTACCGGCGATGGTATTTCGCCCATCAGCTATCAACGGCAGCATGGGCGCAACCACGACTGGTTGCACCTGAAAAACCAGGATATTATTCTTATGCCGGATAAATGGGAATATCCCTGGTATGCGGCGTGGGATTTGGCTTTCCATTGCATACCCATGGCACTGATAGATCCGGTGTATGCGAAACACCAGTTGTTGCTTATTATGCGCGAGTGGTATATGAAACCCGATGGGCAATTGCCAGCTTATGAATGGAACTTTGGTGATGTAAATCCACCGGTGCAGGCGTTGGCTGCATTGGAAGTATATCGTATAGAAAAAAGGAATACGGGAGCAGGTGATATTGATTTTCTGAAGCGTATTTTTCAAAAACTCATCATCAACTTTACGTGGTGGATAAACCGTAAAGACCCCAATGGAAACAACATTTTTGAGGGCGGCTTTTTGGGACTTGATAATATAGGTGTGTTCAACCGCAGTATGCAATTGCAGGGGCAAATGGAACTGGAACAGGCAGACGGAACCAGCTGGATGGGCATGTATGCACTGAACATGATGGATATGGCTATTGAAATTGCCATGAACGACCCATCTTTTGAAGATACCGCTACCAAGTTTTTTGAGCATTTTGTACTGATCGCCGAAGCGCTCAACGAGCTGGGCATGTGGAACGATGAAGACAAATTTTATTATGATACGCTGGCAATGATTAATGCAAGCCCCATCCAATTGCGTATTAAATCTATTGTAGGGCTTACCTCGTTGTTTGCCGTTTCCATCATCGAAACGAATGTGCTGCAAAAACTGGATGATTTTCAAAAACGCATTACCTGGTTTGAAGACTATCGAAAGAAAAACAATAAGTTTTGGCCTAATGAAGAGCGTGCCGAGGAAAATAAAATATTACTTTCATTAATACCTAAAGAAAGATTGGTTGCTTTGCTGCAGCGTATGCTCAGCGAAACAGAATTTTTGTCGCCCGGCGGTATCCGCGCCCTCTCCAAGTACCACGAAAAGTATCCTTATTCTGTAAATATTGAAGGCACCGAGTACACCATCCAGTACGATCCCGGCGATAGCACGTCTAACTTTTATGGCGGCAACAGCAACTGGCGTGGCCCGGTGTGGATGCCCATTAATTATTTAATCATAGAGTCTATCAGTAAGTATGGCGATTTTTATGGTGATGGATTAACGATTGAGTATCCTACCGGATCGGGCAATTACCTCAATCTTAAACAAGTAGCCGGTAAGTTGATAGACCGCGTAGCCAGTTTGTTTGAAATAGATGCGCAAAACCAGCGCCGTTTGCATGGCAATTACAACTGGTTTTACAGCAAACCCGAAAACAGGGATTTGATATTGTATTTTGAATATTTTCATGGCGATAACGGGCATGGTTTGGGTGCGAGCCATCAGAGCGGCTGGACTTCGTTGATCGCATCGTTGCTAACAGAACAAGCACAAACAAAGCCGGGATATAAACAAGAAGAAAAAGTAGTGATAGATGAAGAGGAAGAAGTGGCCGAAGAAAAGGGAGTTTAATTGAAGTTTTTTGAACCGCGAAGATACACAAAGGTACTAAGGAGCACGAAGTACAGAAGCAATCTTTTGAATTAATGAGATAGATAGGGTTAAAGAAAATGAATGAATCCATTAGTATAACAAACCTTCTTTTATAGCCCACGGTTTAAACCGTGGGCTATAAGTAATGGTGAATCAAATTAATAGCAGTTTAAACCGCTTATTCTAAAATGAATTGCTATTTCTTGATGACAGTTCAACAAACTTTTACAGCAACACACCCTGCAGAAAAATATAAGCTACGCTGAAGTAAATAACAATGCCCGTAACATCTACCAAAGTTGCTACGAATGGCGCTGAAGAAGTGGCAGGGTCGGCACCTAATCTTTTGAGAACAATAGGCAGCATAGAGCCGGAGAGCGTGCCCCACAGCACCACGCCAATGAGCGAAAAGCCAATAGTAAAAGCAATCAGTAGCCAATGCTCGCCATATACATCTTTAATGATGCCATAACTCATCATAAAATGCCAGAGCCATATTCTGCAAAATCCAATAACTCCCAGGATAGCGCCCAGCAGCAGTCCGCTTAATATTTCGCGGCGCATTACACGCCACCAGTCAGCAATGGTTATTTCGCCAATAGCCATTGCCTGTATAATTAATGTGGAAGCCTGCGAGCCGCTATTGCCGCCGCTACTCATAATAAGCGGAATAAAAAAAGAAAGTACCAGTGCTTTTTCTATTTCGTCGGAGAAAAAAGTCATGGCCGTTGTAGTAAGCATTTCACTTAAAAACAATACAATCAGCCATACCACCCGTTTTTTAATTAGCTTGTGCAGTGCAATATCGAGGTAAGGTTCATCCAGTGCTTCGGTACCACCAATCTTTTGAATGTCTTCGCTATATTCTTCATCTGCCACCCAAAACATATCATCTATGGTTACAATGCCCAGCAGAATGTTGTTGTCGTCCGTTACCGGCAGTGCCACACGGTTATTCATTTTAAATACCTGGCTTGCCTGCTCCTGGTCGTCGTGTACGTTGAGTGCAATAATGCGTCCGTCTATCAAATCTTCAATACGCTTGTATGGCGGGGCTAAAATAAGGTCGCGGATACGCAGGTCATCAATCAGTTCACCTTCTTCATTTATCACATAAATCACATCAATGGTTTCGCTGTTTTTAGCCACTTTGCGTATGGTGGCAAATGCCTCTTCTACCGTTTGATATTTATATACATACACATAATCGGGCGTCATCAGCCTGCCCACACTGTCTTCGGGGTAGCCGAGCATCGAGAGTGTTATCTTTCGCTCTTCATGATTGAGCAGTTTAATGAGGTCGCGGATAGCCGCTTTGGGTAACTCTTCCAAAAAGTCGGTACGGTCATCAGGCGGCAGTTCGTTGAGTAGTTCGGCCGTTTTGTGCGGCGGCATTTTTTTAATGATTCTTTTTTGCGGGCCGATGTCTAATATTTTAAACACACCCGCAGCACGGTGCACCGCCATGTTTTCGATAATGACTTCTTCGTAATCTTCATAATCATAAATCAAATCAGCCACATCGCTGATGTTGAGATGATTAAGGAACTCACGCAATGGGGCTTTATCCTCACTGTTTATCAGTTCTTCAAACTGCTCATTGATTGAAATTTCTTCGGCTTCAGTGCTCATGTGCGCAAATTACTTTGTAGCTGTTAAATAAAGCATTGTGATATAGCTTATTTGTTTATTTTCGGCACTTACTTAACTAATCTGTTGGTTTATTATGATATTACCCTCTATAGACGTTACAGTTGCAGGTAACAAAGGCCGTGGTGTATTTACCAGCAAAAGAATACCGGCTGGTACGGTAATAGAAGTGTCGCCGGTGCTGGTGCTTACTGCCAAAGAACGCAAACAAATAGAAGGCACCAAACTGTACCATTACATTTTTGAGTGGGGCGAAAGCCGTCGCCAGGCCTGCGTAGCCTTTGGCTATGTAAGTATGTACAACCACGATTATACCGCCAATTGTGAGTATGAGATGGACTTTGAAGAGCAGATTGTAACGGTGCGCACCGTGCGGGACATTAAAAAAGGAGAAGAGCTAACTATTAACTACAACGCCAGCCCGAACGATAAAACAAAGGTGTGGTTTGATACGGAGGAGTAGCTGTGTTATGCGAGCGGCAGGGAAGTAATCTGTTGGTTGTAGTATAATTAAAACGGGCTATTAATAGTATTGATTTGGAGCTGTTTAGCCTGTCAGGTTAAGTATCCGGTATTGCAGTTAAGTTATTAACAATAATTCATGCATAGTACGGATTGCTTCTCTATCGCTTACGATAATGTAATAATTACACTGTATTTAAACATTTAATTATTACTCATCTTCCGCACCCTTCCATTCTCCAGCCTGTACTTTTCTCCACTTCCCTCACACACTGCAAAACCTTCTTTATCAAATTGCAACTTGCTTCCCCATTCGCTCATCCAGCCCGCTTGTCTTGCAGGGTTGCCAATCATTAGCGCATACGGCAACACATCTTTGGTAATAACTGCGCCGGCGCCAATAAAAGCATATTCACCAATCGTATGTCCACAAACAATAGTGGCATTCGCACCAATAGTAGCACCACGCTTTACCAATGTAGGTTTAAACTCCTGCTTGCGGCTGATGGCACTGCGTGGATTAATCACATTGGTAAATACCATCGAAGGACCTAAAAACACATCCTCTTCGCAGGTTACGCCTTCATAAACGGTTACATTATTTTGCACTTTTACATTGTTGCCTAGGGTTACACCACGGCCAATCACTACGTTCTGGCCAATATTGCAATCATCGCCGATGGTGCTGTGCTGCATAATGTGGCAAAAGTGCCAGATATGCACGCCTTTGCCAATAGTGCAAGGCTCATCTATGTAAGAAGATGGATGAACATAATAATCCTGGTTATTCATAATTCGTTATCAAATTTATACTTTACATTCATCCGCCCGTTTCAAAGTTGAAAAGCAGCAGCAACAAACGTATGAAAGAACGATATTATTCCCTGGATGTTTTCAGAGGCGCTACGGTAGCGTTTATGATTATGGTCAACAACCAGGCAGGTACGCCTTATAAGCCGCTCGACCATGCACCGTGGCATGGCTGCACGCCTACCGATCTGGTGTTTCCTTTTTTCTTATTTGCTGTAGGCAATGCCATGGCTTTCGTAATGCCGCGTTTACAGCAGGCAGGCACACCGGCTTTTTTGGCAAAAGTATTCCGGCGTACGCTGCTCATTTTTGGCATTGGGCTTTTCTTAAACTGGTGCCCTTTTGTGCGCTACGACGCTGCCGGACATTTGGTGGGTAAAGGCTGGGAGTGGATTAACGGCGATGGGCAACTTGCCGGTATTCGTGTAATGGGTGTGCTGCAACGTATTGCTTTGTGTTATCTTTTTGCTTCGCTGATTATTTATTTTTTCAAGCCGCGTGGTGCGTATGTTACTGCTTTTATTCTCCTGATGCTGTATTGGGTATTGTGCGCTATGCTGGGCGATAAAATGGACCCATATAGCCTGCAAGGATATTTTGGAACGGCAGTAGATAAATGGGCTTTCGGCGCCGCGCACATGTATCATGGCGAAGGCGTAGCTTTTGATCCCGAAGGTTTGGCAAGTACTATTCCGGCTATTACACAGGTGATCTTTGGCTATTTTGTGGGTCAATATATTCAGCTCAAAGGCAAGAACTATGAGATGCTGAGCAACCTGTTTGTTGCTGGTTTGGTATTGATGTTTGCCGGTTATTGGTGGGATATGCTTTTTCCTATTAACAAAAAAATATGGACGAGCAGCTATGTGATATATACTACGGGTTTGGCTATTGCCATATTATCGGTGGTTATTTTTATTATTGAGTTTAAAAACCGGCGTGGCTGGCTCTCGCAGTATTTTAATGTATTTGGTAAAAATCCGTTGTTCATCTTTTTCTTAAGTGGTTTTTTACCACGCGTGCTCGCATTGATTCGCATACCTAATAGCGTAAATGCTGCGGGTGTACCGGCTTATACATCGCCTTTTGGCTGGTTTTATTTACATATTTGTAAGCCTTTATGGGCTGATGAGCGTGCTGCTTCGCTGTTTTATTCAATATGCCTTATCATTTTCTTTTGGCTGATTGGTTATATATTAGACAGAAAGAAGATTTATATACGGGTATAATATTGAGGTTAAAACGGATGGACCAATTAAAAAGTTTAGTAGCCTTTTATATTCAGGTTCTCAATAATAATGCTTATCGCACATAGAAAAGTTAAGTAAACGGATATCCTTAGTTTAATAGTACTAACCCAAGGCTTTAGCTCAATATCGTTTAATGGAGTATTGTATTAAGCTCCTTAGGAGTGGTACGTTTATAGTTTTAAACGCATCGCTCCTACGAAGCTTATCTTAATGGCATTCGAAATCTTAGGTTATATTCTTCCAATATCTTCATCAACTGATTTTTTCCATTTACCTGTCTCCCATTATCTGTGCATATCTGCGCCATCTGTGAGAAAAACATTCACATTAATCTACGGATGCGATGATTCATAATAGAGCTTGCCCGTATTCCACTTTACGCATTCTCTCATTAATGTCAAATTACTTTACTTTGCCGCAGTGAAAAAACCGGTAGTTCAGATTATTAACCGTTCGCCCAATCCGTTGCCGCAGTATGCCACGGCAGGCGCTGCTGGTATGGATATTCGCGCACACATTCCGGCACCCGTTACTTTACAACCTTTGGAGCGGAGTTTAGTAGCCACAGGGTTGTACATCCAATTGCCCGATGGCTACGAAGCGCAGGTGCGTCCGCGCAGCGGTTTAGCCATCAATCACGGTATTACCTGCCTCAATAGTCCGGGCACAATTGATGCAGATTATCGTGGCGAGATAAAAGTGATATTAATCAATTTATCGAACGAGCCGCACACCATTCGGCCCGGCGATCGGATTGCCCAAATAGTTATTCAAAAGGCGGAGCAGGTAGAATGGATGGAAGTAAACGAAATTATGGAAACAGCAAGGGGTGCTGGCGGCTTTGGGCATACGGGAAAGGAATAAATAACAGGTTAAGCATTGTAAAAACTACAGCTTCTTTTTAAAGCAGCTATTTTAATAACAAGAATGAAAAAACGTATTCGTATTATCAATCGCATTGTAGCTGCAGGTTTTTTTTTAATGGTAGCGTTTGCTGCCTGCCGCCCTGCAAAAAAAGTGCAGCGCATTGGCGCCGTTATTACTACAAAAGATACTGCATCTGCCGTTGCGCCCGATACCGCTGCCAATAAGGTAGATACTGCCCAAATAATCAGGAATATTGTTGACACATTAGGTAATCGTACAATTAACTTTAAAACATTTACTGCCAAAGTAAAAATGGACTACGACGGTAGCGAAGGCAACGGACAGGCTACGGTATATTTGCGTATGCAAAAAGACAGCATCATCTGGCTGTCGCTCACCGGCGCTTTTGGTATTGAAGGTTTTAGAGTCATTATTACTAAAGACAGCGTAAAGCTGATGAACAAGCTGGATAAAGTGGTACAGTTTAGATCTATACAATACCTGCAGGATTTGACACATGTGCCATTAGATTTCGATAACATGCAGCATATTCTTATCGGCAATCCTATTTATCTTGATAGCAATATTGTTTCGTATAAATATAGTGATGATGCTATTTTAATATTGATGGCAGGAGATGTATTTAAAAACCTGCTTACTTTAGACAAAAACACGTTGCTCATGCTGCATAGCAAGCTGGATGATATTGATCCCGATAAAAACCGCACGGCTGATATTACCTATAGCAATTATGATAAAGTGAATAATTTTTATTTTTCTACCGTGCGCAAAATATCGGTAGCAGAAAAGGCAAAGCTGGATGTTAGTCTCGAGTTTAAGCAATATACTTTCGACCAGCCGCAAACTTTTCCATTTAATATTCCAAAAAGTTATAAAAGCAAATAATAATTAACAGCTATACAACGTACTGTACACACTGCAGGCAGTTAATTTTATTAATCCTTACAAAACGGTTTACATGTTTAAGCAACTGGTAGTTTTAGTAATGATGCTGGCAATAGGTGCCACAGCAGCATTTGCCCAGCAAACAAAAGAAGAAATACAAAAAAAGCAACAACAATTGCAGCGCGAGCTGGCTGACCTGAACAGTACGCTTGCCGACATTAAAAAGAGTAAAAAGCAATCGCTTAGCCAGTTGGCGCTGGTGCAGCGCAAAATAAAAGCACGCGCAGAACTGGTTAGCAGCATCAATAAGCAGTTGCGCAATATTGATGATGAAATTTACCACAATAACCTCGATATTTATCGTTATAAAAAAGAACTGGATACATTAAAGGCAAATTATGCCAAGAGTCTCGTGTTTGCCTATCGCAACCGCAGCAGTTACGATTATCTCAACTTTATTTTTTCGGCCAACTCTTTCAATGATGCTATGAAACGCGTGACTTACCTCAGAAGTTACCGTCAATACCGCGAAACGCAGGTGGATAATATTTTGAAAACGCAAAACCTGTTGCAAACCAAAATGAGTAACCTGAAAGCAAGCAAGACCGAAAAGAGCAATACGCTGCAGGAGCAGGGCAAGCAGCTAAAGCAAATGGAAGCCGACCGCAAAGAGAAAGATGAAGCAGTACAAGACCTGAAAGGGCAGGAAAAAGAACTGGCTTCGCAAATACAGGACAGGGAAAGAACCCGTAAAAAACTGAACAACCAGTTGCAGGAAATCATTCGCCGCGAAGTAGCCGAAGCAAAGCGCAGAGAAGCAGAACGCCAGGCACAAATAGCTAAACAAAGAGAGGAAGAACGCAAACGCAAACTGGCTGAACAACAGGTACAGCAAGCCCAGGCAGCCAACAACGGCGCTGCCAACAATGGTGCTGCTACGCCTGCACCCAACAATACTACGGCGGCTATAGCCCCGCCAACTACTACAACACCGGCACGTAATAGCAACCGTACATACAGCGCGCTGGAATCAACGGAAGAAAACCTGACGGCTTCTATAAACTTTGAAAATAATCGCGGACGCTTGCCTTGGCCGGTAAATGCAGGTACTATTGTTATACCATTCGGTGTTTATGAAATTCCAGGTACGCCATTGCATGGTACCAGCGACGGAATAGATATTGCCGTGCCAACCGGTACAACCGTAAAATCGGTGGCTGACGGCGAAGTATCGGCAGTGGTGGACTTAGGTGACGAGCGGATGGTGGTAGTGCGGCATGGTAAATATTTTACTACGTACAGCCATTTAGCAACTGTAAGTGTAAACCGGAACGATAAAGTACATGCCGGCACTGTAATAGGAAGGGCTGCCAACAGTGATGATGGCGGCGGTATGGTTACTTTTATGGTATCTAATGAACAGGGCAATTTCTTAAATCCTACAGGCTGGCTAAGCGGTAAATAAATGGATGGAGGTACAAGAGATAAGAGGACAGCATCAAGATATACATTACGAAAAAGAGTACAAGATTCAGGCTACAAGGCTAAAACTAAAAGCACCTGCAAACAGTTTTGCAGGTGCTTTTAGTTTTAGAGAAATATAGCTATTTAAAATGCTACTGATTGTTCAATCCTCTGCCGGTTTTATGCTGCAATTCATCTATGCGCCTGGAGGCTTCTGCCTTGGTGAGGTTTTCGTCAAACTCCTCATTTGCCTCGTCCGACAATGTTTTTAAATAGCTTTTTTGTGCGCCGGTCATTGGCTCATCGCTGGTTGTCCATTCATCCGGATCTTTTTGGGTATTAGAGCCGGAAATGTTGGTGTTGGCTTGCGATACCTGGTTCTTTTCATTTTTTGCCATAATGCTACAATTTTTAGCAAATAATAAAACAAAAAGCAAACCAATATTGGTGCATTAACTTAATGTTATCAATTGTGTAAAATGTACACAATACAAAAAAGTACCTTACCTTTGTGCCGTCAAAAATAAAACATACAGCCTTACACCAAAGCTTAGTAGTCAGTACCCGCCGTAAGGTTTTCCCGCTTGCTTCCAGTTTTGCTTGTTTCATATTTCATAAGATTGCTGCTATAGCGCCATTGCTTTGCCTGCACGAGACCTTGCTATAGTAAAATTTTTCCGGTTGTTGCCTTTTATTGATTAACAATTAAAAAAGCAATGTTTATGAAAAAGCAAGTATTAAATTTTAGAAAAGCAATGTTAGTAGCCGTATTAGTAAGTACCGCATCACTTACTGCTATGGCAGCACCAGCTACGGGTAAAAACGAAAAGACCAATCAAAACAACATCCAGTACGTAGAAACGACCGACAATGGAATCGTATTCAATGTAAAATACGATAATGCAGAAGCTGCAAAGTTTGACCTCATTATTAAAAATGAATATGGCGATGTAGTATATCAGCAAACGTACAATGATAAAAACTTTGATAAAAAAGTAGTGCTGGTGAAAGAGCCCGGCGAGGCCCGTCTGACCTTTATCATCAAAGGTGCTGATACTTACAAGCAATCGTTCGACATTACTACCGTTACCAGAACTGTGCAGGAGGTAGTGGTTAAAAGTTCAAAATAAGAGTCGTTAGTACGCATTTGGAAAGATGTTCAGGATTAACCAGATTATCGGAGTAAGATCAATTAAAGCAAAAGTTCCGGCCAATGAATGGTCCGGAACTTTTTGTTGCCTGAACCGGGATTTTTTGAGATAAGTGAGATAAGCAGGATTGGAAAAAATATACAATGGATGAATCTATTACTATAATCAAACCTTCTCTATAGCCCACTATTTGAACTGTGAGCTGGATGTTAGTAAAAAATGCACATAAATGGGTTCAGCCGTTTTTATGTTATCTCTGCGTACTTCCTGCGTAAACTTCTATTCCCCGGCGGTAAAAAACGTACTCGCTTACATGCCCAGCAGGTATTCTTTAGTTGCAGTGTGCGACGCCTCTGCAGCCTCATTATTGTACTACAAGCTTGTACCGCAAAAAAGAAGAAAACACCACCAGGTGTTTTCTTCTTTTTAATATAAATGAGTATGCTTCTTTTAATACTATTTTCAAAGAAGCATCATTATGCGTTCGCTATAAATTCCTGATCTTCCAGCTTGTGGTTTGATACCTGTAAACTTACACAATATCCGCTATTGCTCTTCGGCGCTTACTGCTTTTTCGCGTTTATAAAAAATGGTAATAAAGCCCGGCTTGCGTGCTGTACTTTCGATAATGATATTACCGGCTTTGCTCTTACGCACCCGTACGTGCGCCGGCCGATAAACCGACAGCAGGTACACCACACTAAAGAAAGTAGCAGCCTGCAACAGGATTAAAACAGTAACATTGAATGATGCACAGGCAAAAGATAATAGCGAAAAAATAAGACTGAGGCTTGCTAAAATAAGCGTGGTGGCACGTGAAGAAAAACCTTTATCTAAAAAAAGATGATGAATGTGATTGCGGTCGGGGAAGAAAGGCGATTTTTTTTGATACAGGCGAATGCAAAACACCCGCAATGTGTCCATTAGCGGTATTAGTAACAACCCAAAACCTACTGCCGGAGAGGCGCTTGCAGTAAAAGTAGTAGCCGTTGGCGCTGCAGTAATAAAACGGATGACAAGTATAGCATTGATTAGCCCAAGCATTAGCGAGCCGGCATCACCCATAAATATCTTTGCCGGATTGAAGTTGTAATACAAAAAAGCAACAATGCTACCCGCCAGTGTAAAAGCGATAAGCGCATAAGCCAGATCGCCATTTACATAAAACCAGGAGCCAAAAAATAGCGTGGAAATAAGGCTAAGACTTCCTGCTAAACCATCCACGCCATCTATAAGGTTGATGGCATTAATAACAACCACAATAGTAAAGTAGGTAAGTATATAACTAAGGAGCACCGGTATCTCGTGAATGCCCAAAAAGCCATACAGATTATCGATGAGTAAATGCCCTTTTACTATCAGAATAAAAGAAGCTGCTAACTGACCAATAAATTTTTTAAGTGGTGAAAGGATCATAATATCATCGCCCACACCCAGAAAAAACACAATGAGAAAAGCTGCGATAAGATACTGAAACTCTAAAAAACTATTATTAATACTGGCACTCAGCAGCAAACTGAACAAAAAACCTGAAAATATACCAATGCCACCAAAACGCGGAACCGGGTCTTTGTGAATCTTACGGGCATCGGGTATATCCACCAGTTGTTTGGACTTAGCCAGCTCTATAAGGATAGGTATTAAGTAAAAACTAATAAAGAAAGCTACGACCGCCCCTACTATAATCTGCTGCATGAAAATGGTTTAAGAGTTAGTCTAACAGTAAAAGTCAGATTAGCAAAATTGGTGCAAAAGTACTGGTTTTTGCTTTTAGCCGGTATCCGGGAGCTATTTTATTGCTGTACCGGCCCTCTTGCATGCAATACCTTTTAAGTACGCTAATTCCATTAAATACGTAAATTACAATTATGTAAAATACCATAAACCATGATGCTATTAAAGTTCTCAGCGTTGCTTGATATTTTATTTTATATAAAATAAATGCATGGTTTTAAATGAAAAAGCATGGCTGCCTTTCGCAAAAACATAACATTATGTAGCAAAAGGGGAGGCTGAACGGCACTTATAAGCCAGTATAATTGTGCCATTTATTGCTCAGGTGCTATCTGCCGTTTAACCGTAATTGGAACAGTATTTAAGAAGTTAAAACTACAAAAGCGTAAAGAAAAGACCCCGCCTTTGCAGGCAGGCAGCTTCATTTTGCCGCTTTTATTGTTGCTTCGCCTGTGGCGGCAGGTACCAGATTCTAAGGTTTTATTGCCCGCAACATTTCCCGTTTTCCGGGTGGTCCAGCTAGTTTTTCTACCTTAAAATGAGCAGCCAGCATATTTCGCCGTACATCGCCTTTACTGCAATACGTTACCAGTACACCGCTGGTTATAAGCATATTATATAATTGTTCAAAGATCTGTTGTGTCCACAATTCTGGCTGGGCAGCCGGTGCAAAAGCATCATAATAAATAAGATGAAAAGGCAATGCAGCTTCAAATGCCTGTAGCGAAGAGTTGCTTTTATGCAATGTAAAAAAAGGATGTATTGCCACCGGCTCATTCCACTTGCATTGGTGCAAGGCGGTAAAATAAGCTTGCGGCAACACTGCTGAATAATCCAGTTCTTTTATTTCGTTATGGTTTAAAGGATATTTCTCAACTGCCTGGTAAAATATGGCTTGCTTTTGCAGTATGGCTTGTTTTAAAGTGAGCAAAGCATTCAATCCGGTGCCAAATCCCATTTCAAATACACGCACTGTTTCATATTGTTGTAGCAAGGGTATTAAGCCGGCTTGTATAAACACGTGCTTACTTTCCTGCACAGCACCATGCCGGCTATGATACGTTACCTGCATATCAGGAATAGCGATGGTTGGCGAGCCATCGGCGGTAGTTTGAATGATGCGTTGCATGCAGGTGTAAATTAAAGGGTTTAGACAATACTTCCATTCAAACATATTTATACGTTGATATTACTTAATTTGCCTGCATGGATTATGTTTCGCATTTATCAAAAGATAAAAAATTAGCTGCCATTATTCGTGAGCCGGCAGAACCATTGTACTCCCGGCAAAATATTCCTTTACGGCTGATGGCCAGCATTATGAGCCAGCAGCTAAGTACCAAAGTAGCCAAAGTTATCTACCATCGTTTTTTAGCTTTATACAACGGCGAAGAACCCACGCCGCAGCAGGTATTGGCTACAGCACCCGAAGCATTGCGTGCCATTGGATTGAGTAATGCCAAAGTAAGTTATGTACACAATGTAGCCCGCTTTTGTATAGAACACCAGATAGAAGACCATACGTTGCTATCTATGAGCAACGAAGCCATTATAGCATTGCTTACGCAGATAAAAGGTGTTGGTCAGTGGACAGTAGAAATGTTGCTGATGTTTACGCTTGGGCGCGAAGACGTGTTTGCAGCAGACGACCTGGGCATACAGCAAGCCATGATAAAACTATACAACATTAAAACAACCGAAAAAAAAGCACTGAAAGAAAAAATGCTACAACTTTCTGCCAAATGGAAACCATACCGCACCTACGCCTGTATGCACTTGTGGCGCTGGAAAGATAATGTGCCCGATGCTTAAGTTGATTGGAACTGCTGAGGTATAAGACACAAAGTACATTAACAACTAAATGGCCTTACTTATGGTTGGATGTCTTCTCTGCTGATAGCTTTATTTTTTATCTGGAGGTGTATCACCATCCGGAATGCAGGTAATTTATTCTAAATCAATTTATGTTAGAGAGTGTAGTTTCATAATAATCTGCAATGGAACGAAACTTCGCCGTGTAGTTCGCCAGGATGCGATTCAATAAAAATAACCGACCTTTTGCAGGTAATCCTGCTAATTCCTGCCCGGCTGACAACAGCCTGGGCAGGAGCCTAACCACATAAAATTCCGGTTCGGACATTTCACCAAGTTTTTAAGCCGCATCTTTCGCTATTCCTTAGATTTGCGCCTGTTTTAAATAAATTATACATATTATGACTGAGGAACTGGAATTGCTGTTAGAGGATGCGGAATCTTCTATGAAAAAAGCGATTAGTCATTTGGAAACAGAACTTACCAAAATACGTGCAGGTAAAGCCAACCCCACCATGCTCGATGGTATATTCGTTGAATATTACGGTGCTCCCACACCCATCAACCAGGTTGCCAATGTATCGGTCTTAGATGTCCGTACCATTAGTATTCAGCCCTGGGAAAAAAAAATGCTGCAGGCTATTGAGCGGTCTATTATGGCTGCCAATATTGGCATTACCCCGCAAAACGATGGCAACCAGATTCGCTTGTTTTTGCCGCCGCTTACCGAAGAGCGCCGCCGCGAACTATTCAGAAAAGCCAGCAACGAGGGCGAACAGTCCAAGGTAGCCATCCGCAGCATTCGCCGCGACACTATAGAGCAGATAAAAAAACTGCAAAAAGATGGCGACCTGAGTGAAGATGCGAGTAAAGATGCAGAAAATAGTGTGCAGGAACTGACCGACCGCTTTATTGCGCTGGTAGATAAGCATCTGGCAGCTAAGGAAAAAGAAATGATGGCAATTTAGAAATAGCTGCACCCAACAGGTTTGCTGGCTCTTGTGAACTTTTATTTAAATTTTATAGTATTTGAGTGTTCCTGCCTACCAGATAAAATTAGACCAGTTTGAAGGCCCCTTCGACCTGTTGCTGTTTTTTATAGAACGCGACGAGTTGGATATTTATAATATTCCTATTACCAAAATCACCAACGATTTTTTGGCGTATATCCACGCGCAGGAAAAACTGAATATAGAACTGAGCAGCGAGTTTATTTTGTTTATTTCTACACTCATGCGCATTAAGGCAAAAATGCTCCTGCCGCGCAAAGAGATAGATGCGTCGGGCAATGAAATAGACCCGCGCAAAGAACTGATAGACAAAATACTGGAGTATAAACGCTACAAACAGGCAGCTGCCGAACTGGCTGAAAAAGAAGCCTTGCGTATGCTAATGATGAAACGCGGCAACCTGCAGCAAGAATTGGTATCCATAGGTGAGCAGGCTGCCGAGGGCACCGAGATACAAACGGTTACGCTCTTCAAACTGATGAAGACGTTTGAAAAAGTAATGCAGCGCCTGCACGACAAGAACAACAAGCCGGTACATACCGTAGTGCGCTACAACTATACAATGGAGGAAAGCCGTGAGCACATGTTGCTGGTGGTAAAAGAAGAAAAAACCGTGGCGTTTGAAAAGGTATTTGCCCACTGCGAAAACCGCATTCATGCCATCTTTTTATTTCTTTCGTTGCTGGAACTGGTGCAACTGCATTATATGAATATACAAATAGGTGAAGGACGCAACAATTTTATACTGGAGTGGAATGAAGAAAGGGAAGAAGAGACAGTAATAAATGTTTAAGAATTTGAGCTACGAATAACACTAAGCTCTATGTACGGCGCCCGGTGGATACAGCAATACTTTACAACTGCTTTGTGTAACTTCTGCTCTTTGTGACTTAATGGTTCATCTATCAGGCAGCTTCTTTATTATGCCACAATGATATTCTCATTTTTTAACAAAGGCATATTGTTGAAGCGTAACAATACATTAGCAACCACGGCTACATCGCGCTGGCAATATTCTACTATGCGTGGCAGGTCATTTTCTTTATAATATACTTCCTGCACCATGCTGCCGTCCATGTCGGTTTTAGAGGTAGGCACGCCCAGCACACTCGCCAGCAGATCGAGCGAGATGTAGTTTTTAATATCGCCAAAGCGCCACCATTGCAAAGTATCCAGCATGTTTACTTCCCAGGGTTTGGCGTTGTGCAGGCACAGATATTGAGGAAGTGGTATATGGTTAATAATCATGCGCCGACATATATAAGGAATATCAAATTCCCGGATATTATGGCCGGCAAATTGAAAATCATTCTTAAGTTCGCACATTTTATTACTGATTTTTAAGAAGTTGCGGAGCAGTTCTTTTTCATTATGGCCATAAATGCTTTTTATTTTAAGGAAATTTTCATTGTTCCTATGTTGAAAGCAACCTATTGATATACAGATGATTTTACCAAACTCAGCCAGTATGCCGGCTTTTAGCAGGTAGCTGTCTTCGGGCTGCATGCCTTCTGGTATAGTTTTAGCTATTTTGTGCCACCATCGGGCTTGCCATTCGGTGCTAAGCTGTTGATAGGCAGGTTGTTGAGGAACCGTTTCAATATCAAGTAAAAACAATTTATGGAGCGGTAGTGCGTTATTCACAAGGCAGTTCTTTTTGTTTAATAAAACACAATTTATATGAGTTATACTAATTATCCAAGTGCCGGCACTCCAACTCCAGCCGGACGCCCTAATGATTCAAAAGACAACCGTAAACTAATATATGGCATTCTTATCGTTGCCCTGCTGGGCACGTGGGGGTATATTATTTACGATAAAAACAAAACCAACGAAAACATTGCGCAGCTGCAAACGCAAACAAGAACCACCGAAGTTTCCAGAGATTCTATACAGGAAGCATACAACGACATAGCCCAGCAGTTTGATACGCTTAAGAGCAACAATTTGCAATTGCAGGGAAAGCTATCCAAGAAAGATGAAGATATTAAGAGCCTGAGAAGCCAGATTGAAACAGAACTTAAAAAAAGTAACCGCGACAATGCTAAGTTGCAAAGTCTCATTAAGGAGCTGAGAGGTAAAGTAACGGATTACGAAACCCAGATTGCCCAGTTGAAGGCTGAAAACGAGCAACTCACTACCAGCAACAAGCAGCTTACGGTGCAGAGAGACTCGCTCAATACCAGCAATCAAACGTTAGCACAAAACCTTAGCACTACACAGGCCGAGAAAGCGCAGGTGGAAGATGTGGCTTCTACTTTACACGCTTCCAACATCAATATTGAGGCAATAAACGTAAAAGGCAGTGGCAAAGAAAAAACGACTTCTACTGCCAAGCGTGCCGACTTATTCCGCATCTCTTTTCAGTTGGATGAAAACCGTATTGCCGATAGCGGCGAAAAGGAATTGTATGTAGTGGTTACTGGTCCTGATGGTAAGCCCATTACTACACCATCCGATGGCAGCGGTACTTTTCAAACGCGTGACGAAGGTGAAAAGGTATATACCAACAAAGTAGATGTACAATATACCCAGGGACAACGCCTGCCGGTAAGCTTCGACTGGAAAATAGACAACAACCATTACCAGACGGGTAATTATACCATACAGATTTATCACAATGGTTACAAAATTGGCGAAGGCACCAAGAGCCTGAAAAAAGGTGGTTTGTTTAGCTGATTTATTTACAGGCAACAAAATTTTTAATCAAAAAAGCACCATTTTTATGGTGCTTTTTTGTTATGGGATGAACTTGTGTGCTACTATAAAGCTGTTGGTATAGCCTGCATGGCTATTGGAAGAAACGTTAAACAATGCCTTCATTGCGAGGGCCAAAGAAGCAACCTGTGGATGGCAGTACAAGCGATATAAGCCCTTTAGAAATTGATTTAAGACTTAATCTAAAGTTCTAATTCAATCCATCCATAACTATTTATACAACCCACAAAGTGCTTCACTGGCGCCCGCAATAACAAAACCATTTACTCCAACGCTTTAAAAACATAACCTTCTTTACTAAAATGCGCTAATACATTTGGCAGTGCATAGCTCATGCGGCTCCAGGCTTTGGTGCTGTCGTGGAAAACAATAATGGAGCCTTTTTGTGTATGTTTCAACACGTTGTTTAAGCATTGTTGCGGTGATAGTTGTACATCAAAATCGCCGCTTAGTACATCCCACATAATAATTTTAAACAGTGGGCGTGCTGCATCTTCTTTACGCATCAGCAGCTTACTCTGAAACTTTTTTATGCGCCCGTATGGCGGGCGGAACAAGTTGCTTTTAATAAGTTCCGCTGCGTCTATAATATTGTTGATATAAGTAGTATCATCCGTTTTCCACCCGTTTAAATGGTTGTATGTATGATTGCCGGTTGCATGCCCTTCATCCAGTATCCGTTTATATACCGATGGAAGGCTTGCTACATTTTTTCCTATACAAAAAAAAGTAGCTTTTGCGCCATATTTCTTCAATTCGTCCAGCACAAATGGCGTAGCTGTTTCGTGTGGCCCATCATCAAAAGTGAGATACAGCACTTTCTCTTTTGTACGTATTTTCCATACGAATGAGGAATAGAGCTTTTTTAACCACCAGGGCGCTTTTACAAAATACATACAGCACTTAATTAAATTCTATGACTACTACCGTGTCTGGTTCTTCATCCGTTATGGCGGGCAGGTTCGTAAGCAAAAGTGTGCTACCGTTCAATTTGGCTGGCACTGCATTTTTATTCTTCAGCAAATACACTTTTCCAATCTTTTTTGCAGGAAAATTAGTCAGTGATATGCTATCCCTGTTTGGCTGTAAAAGATGCACGAACATTTTATTATCTGTTTGTGTAATGCAGCCCCAATCCTGTGGACGCATGTAACCACCTTTGGTGTTGTAAATACTTTCGCCATACGTATTCATCCAATTACCCATCCAGCGTAGCCGCTCAACAAATTCCGGCTGAATCTCCCCATTAGGCATTGGTCCAATGTTCAATAAAAGGTTGGCACCATAGCCGGCAGCTTTTGCCAGTAAATCAATTAATTGTTTAGGAGATTTGTAAGAGGTATCAGTTATATTGAAACCCCAGCTATTGTTCATAGTTACACAAGATTCGAGTGGCAGATCAGATGGCTTCTGAAAGTTTAAACCACCTTTATTTTCGCCCGGCAGATCCTGTTCAAACATCTGAAAATCTTCGCCCGGCAATGGGGTAAGATGGTGGTTGTTGCCTATTAAACATTGTGGCTGTAATTGATGGATCAGTGTATAAATTTCATCGAGGTGCCAGTCAATTCTGGGCGTTCTGTCCGCGGCACCTTCAGGCGCTGTCTGGTCCCAATAACCATCAAACCAAATACCGCTGATTTCTCCATAATTGGTCAATAACTCGGTAAGCTGGTTTTTCATAAACTGGATATAATCGTTCCAATTGCCTTTTACGGTGCGGCCGGTGCCTTGTCCGGTGCGCCCGGTCCACCAGCTATAATCATCGCGCCGCCAGTCCAGTAAAGAGTAATAAAAAAACAATTTGATGCCTTGTTTATGGCATTCATCTGCTATCATTTTCACTATATCTTTTTTGTATGGCGTATGCATAATATCAAAGTCGGAATACTGGGTATCCCACATGCTAAAGCCATCGTGGTGGCGGGTGATGAGTGTAATGTATTTCATGCCTGCATTCTTAGCCAGGCTTACCCATTGTGCCGCATCAAAGTCTATGGGGTTGAAAAATTTTTCAAGTCTTGTGTAGTTTGCAACAGTAATATTGCGTTCGTTCATTACCCACTCACCCGAACCGGGAATACTGAAAGGCCCCCAGTGGATAAACATACCAAAACGGGCATTCTCAAACCATTCACGGTTTTTGAGGTTAGCGGCTGTAGGTTTGTAAGCAGTTTGTGCATGTAGTAATGCAACACATAATAAGGATACAATACAAAGCAATTGTTTCTTCATGCTAATGGCATTTAGCAATAAAGCTAATAACAAAAGCGGTATAGAAAAGCGTAAGTTAATTATGAATATAAAAGGGTTAGTTAGCAGATAATAGAAAATTATACGCCTCAAAAATGCTTGCAAGCTATACGGCAGCCGAAAAAAAAGGGCGTTATCATTGTGGATTGCACAAAAAGTATATTTTTGCTCCTGTAACTAAAACCATTTTACAATGTCAGACATAGCTACACGCGTAAAAAAGATTATTGTTGACAAATTAGGCGTTGATGAATCTGAAGTAACCACTGATGCCTCTTTCACCAACGACTTAGGCGCTGATTCATTAGATACAGTAGAGCTCATTATGGAGTTTGAAAAAGAATTCAACATTTCTATTCCGGACGAGCAGGCAGAAACAATTACCACGGTAGGCCAGGCAGTTACTTACCTGGAAGAACACGCTAAATAAGCGCTGCACTGTTCACCTGTATAATTTAATCCGCCTTTTGCAGTAGGTATTTTGCCGCGAAAGGCGGATTTATAACTTTTAAAAAAGGCTTGCACAATGGAGTTAAAAAGAGTTGTAGTAACTGGTATCGGAGCAATCACACCGATTGGAAACACTTTACATGATTATTGGGAAGGCTTAATAAATGGCGTCTCCGGTGCCGATTACATTACTCAATTTGATGCATCCAAGTTTAAAACGCGCTTTGCCTGCGAGGTAAAGAATTTTGATCCTACCGAGTTTCTGGATAAAAAGGAAGCGCGTAAAATAGATCGCTTTACCCAACTGGCTTTGGTTGCCAGTGATATGGCTATGGCTGATGCCGGACTGAACAAAGACAACACAGATCCCGACAGGATAGGTGTTGTCTTTGGTAGCGGTATTGGAGGCATCACTACCTTTCAGCACGAAGTAAGCGAGTTTGCAAAAGCCGACGGTACGCCGCGCTTCAATCCTTTCTTCATACCCAAAATGATATTGGATATTGCTGCCGGGCAAATATCTATGCGGCATAACCTCCGGGGCCCCAACTATGCTGTGGTAAGCGCCTGCGCTACCAGCACCAATGCTATTATAGATGCTTTTGACCTGCTGCGTTTGGGCAAGGCCGATATTATTTTAAGCGGTGGTTCCGAAGCTGTTATAACCGAAGCAGGTGTAGGCGGCTTTAATGCTATGAAAGCCATGAGCGAGCGGAATGATGACCCCAAAACAGCCAGCCGGCCGTACGATAAAGACCGTGATGGTTTTGTAATGGGCGAAGCTGCCGGCATACTGATAATGGAAACGCTGGAACATGCATTGGCAAGGGGTGCCAAAATTTATTGCGAAATAGCCGGCGGCGGCGCCACGGCTGATGCATACCACATTACTGCTCCGCACCCCGACGGGTTGGGTGCCCGCAATGTAATGCTGGCTGCGCTTAGCGATGCCAACCTGCTGCCTGAGGATATTGACTATATCAACACGCATGGTACTTCTACACCGCTGGGCGATGGCGCAGAAGTGAAGGCTATAATGGATGTGTTTGGCGAACATGCGTACGAACTAAACATCAGTTCTACTAAGTCCATGACGGGGCACTGCCTTGGCGCTGCCGGTGTAATAGAAGCTATTGCTGCTATCATGGCAGTAAAAGATGATGTTGTACCGCCCACCATTAACCATTTTACAGATGATCCTACGCTCGATCCTAAACTCAACTTTACCTTTAACAAGGCGCAGCACCGCTTGGTAAATGCGGCGCTGAGCAATACTTTTGGTTTTGGCGGCCACAATGCTGCTGTAATTGTAAAGAAATACGTAGCTTAACGCAGTGCAAATACTTCGTCGATTTTTCAGAAATAAAGGCAAACCATCTTTTGAGCAGCAGCTACGCAACCTGCTGGGTATTAATCCTGGAAAAATATCGCTGTACCAAACAGCGCTTAGTCACCGCTCGGTAAAGGAAGGGGCTGATGAAAACAACGAACGGCTGGAGTATTTGGGCGATGCGGTATTGAGCACTATTGTGGCGGATTACCTTTTTAAGCGCTATCCGTACAAAGGCGAAGGTTTTCTTACCGAGATGCGCAGCAAAATGGTGAATCGTCAAAAGATGAATGACGTAGCCCTGAAAATGGGGCTGAAAAAAATTACTATTTACAACAAGTTTGATAATGCGCTCAGAGGTAGCCAGATCTTTGGTAACACACTGGAAGCCCTTGTAGGCGCTATTTACCTCGATAAAGGTTATAAAAAAACGCAATATTGGGTGTTGCACCGCATGGTTATCCCCCATTTGTATGTAGATGATTTAGAGTCGATTGATATCAACCTCAAGAATAAACTGATTGGCTGGGCTACCAAAAACGGTAAAGCGTTAGAGTTTGAAACCATAGAAGAAAAGCTGGAAAACGGTCGCCGTATTTTTACCATTGCTGCCGTGCTCGACGGCGAAGCGTTGGCGCAAGGCAGAGGCTTTAATAAAAAAGACGCCAGCCAGATAGCTGCACAACTGGCAATTGAGAAATTGAAATTATAGTCCTTTTTAATAAAGATATTTCCTGATGTTTTCCTGATTTGGCTGATGAAGAATTTGAACCGCGAAGACGCTAAGGCGCAAAGATGCTCAAAGACTTTCTCTTCATCTGCTATTCCTTCGTGCGCCTCTATGTTCTTCGTGCCTTTATGGTTCAAAGAGAATTATGCCGCTGCTGTCTGATGTTGCTTTAGCACATTGATAAGCATATTGGCTTGCACTACGCCGCTTTGCCGCCACAGCACTTTACCGTTTTTAAACACGATTAGTGTGGGTACGCCCTGCACCTGGTAAGCACTCGCTGCCTGCGGATTCTTATCAACATCTACTTTAATAATGGTTACTGCATCGCCAAGTGCATGTTTTACCTGCTCCAGAATAGGAGACATCATTTTGCACGGGCCGCACCACGTAGCAAAAAAATCTACCAGTACCGGCTTGTCTGAATGTATTACCTGCTGAAAGGAATTCATAACTGTATGTTTTAAAATGGATTAATTACAAAAGCTTTTTGAATCACAAAACCGCTAAGAAAACACCAGATTTCATTAAAAAGACTTTATATCCTATTCCTTATATCTTTAAACCTTGTCTTTTTTCCTGAACTCTTGTGCCTTGTTCTCTTGTTTCTTCTTAAAAATATTTATCCAATGTTATTCCAAAAGTGAATAGCAGGTTTTCGCTGCCAGAACGGCTTATTTTGTTGTAACTGAGGGCAGAAGTGAGGCTCAGCCATTCATTAAGCTTAAAAGACAAGCTGTTATTGAATTTAAAAATGTAGTCTTTAAACGAAAGCAGCGAAGGTTGCCAGAAGTTAACGCCTTCGATGGTAATCACTTTACCAATCAAAAAATGATATTTTACTCTTAACGAATTGCGAACGGTCTGGTATTTTTCTTTGCCAAAAGTAGCATTGGTAAGGTCGGCCATTTCAAACAAAATACCATCACTTACTGTAAAAACGGCATTGGTAGTATCTATAAAACGATAACCAACACCGGCACCCGGCTGAAAACGGTATTTGGTTTTTAAAGAATAGCTACTTTCAAAATTGAGCAAGCCCCAATAGTACAACTTGCTTACTTTCTTCAAAAAATCCATATCGGTGGTAGCTGCAAAGTCGTTGTTGGTAAGCGTTTTATTAAGTTGGCCATACACCCAACTGGCATTCGTATTCAGGGTTATTTTACGCTTATTAATGTTGAAGCCAACACCATTGTTAAGAAGATAAGCATCACCAGCGTTGGTTTTATTGAGCGATCCGGTAGTGGCAAAGCGCAGGTGATAATTAATGGAATCGTTGAATTGTGCTGATGCGGGCAAAAAGGGTATAATACATAAGCAGAGTATGAGAATGGTGGTAAAGATGTTCATCCGGCTGTTGCTGTTTGTTTGCAGCCATGCCGCAATTACTGTGCCTTGAAGAATGGCATTCTTTGTATATTGTATTGAATATAATTATTACATTAAAATACAAAAGGCGAAGCAGTAAACCCTTCACCTTATTCACCGAAACCTATTAAGTATTTTGTAGTTGATTGACCGAATGATGAATGCAATATGCTATTAATTACTGCCGTTCATTTCATCAAAACTACTGTTATTATTAAGCAACATCTAATGCTGCCAATGCTACTTCTTTTTCCGCTGCTTCAAATATCTTCCGTTGCTTCCAATCATACCATTTGACCGGTGCCGTTTTTTTCATCAAAGTATCTATATTGCGCATTCCTACCAGGTTCCATACACCTTTTAGCTTGCCGCTAACCGAGTTGTTGAGTGCACGCAGGCTCATGGCAAAGCCACTTTCAAGATACTCCATGTGGTGCCAGTAACCACCGGGCATAAACAAGGTATCGCCATGCTCCAGCGTTGCATCAAAGCCTTGTGCAAACTCAATCGCCGGAAACTTTTTTGTATCAATCTTGCTTTTTTCAGGATCGTAATAATTGCTGAAATCAGCAATACTCAATACTTCAAATGGCTTGCGGTATAGTTTGTATTGCTCTTTGTACGGAAACATCAGCACCCGCTTTTTGCCGGCAAACTGCGTATGTAAAATATGGCTCAAATCAATATCGAAGTGCATGTGTGTAATGGAGCCTTGTCCGCCTGTAAACAGCATAGGCACTCTTTTTACAAAGCCTTTCATGTATGCATCTGGCCAGGTAAAATCTTGGGTAAGCTGTGGTGCATGGCTAAAAATATTAAACAAAAAAATACGCCACGCAGCCGGGCCTTTGCTAATCATATCTATATACCTGCCGAAGGTAGTGTAGTCATCAGCTTTGTTTACAGGTGTATAAGCATCACTTTTTACATTGTTGTAAATGCCTACTTCTTTATCGCCTACAATAGATTTGAAGTAATCCCAATTCCATTTGCTATATGCCGGCCAGCTTTTTGCCAGATTTCTAAGCACTACGGGTACCTGCGGCTCATAATATTTTTGCTTAAATTCTTCCGGACTTATATCATTCACCACATCAATAGGCTGCAAGTGCATTTGGATATATTTTTGCGCAAATTTAAAATGAAGTTATTGTTAACACCTTCTTATTTGTAAATTCAAAAGCTAATAAAAATAAGGAACAATGCTACTACACGTTCACCCGGATAATCCCAATCCACGCCATATCAAAACCATTGTAGAATGCCTGCAGGATGGGGGTATAATTATCTATCCAACCGACACGATTTATGGCTTAGGCTGCAATATTTTTCAGCATAAAGCTATTGAGCGCATTGCACGCATTAAACAGATGGATCCTGCAAAAGCCCAGCTCAGTTTTGTGTGCTACGACCTGAGCGATTTGAGTAAATATACCCGCAGTATTTCCACACCGTTATATCGGTTACTGAAAAATTATTTACCCGGGCCATTTACCTTTATCCTCCCCGCCAGCCGCGAAGTGCCTAAGCTGTTGCAAAGTAAAAAAAGTACCATTGGTTTGCGTATTCCCGATAACAATATTGCACGCACCATTGTACATGAGTTAGGCTCGCCTATTTTATCAGCCTCATTGCCTGGCGAGATGGTGGAAGAATATACCGATCCGGAATTGATTTATGAGAATTTTAAAAACCGTGTAGATATTGTGGTAGATGGCGGTATGGGTAGCATGGTGCCTTCTACCGTTATAGACTGCACCACAGATGAATACACAGTACTGCGGCAAGGCGCTGGTGTGTGGAATGAAGCGGAAGTGTAGCTAAATTTTAAACCTCAGATTGAACTGATCTAAAACTGATTTACTGATAACTATCTGTATAAAAGTAAGCATCTGTATTATTAGTTAGTCAATAAGGTTAATCAATATTGTTACCTCCAATATTAAAGCTCTTTCTATGATACTTGCATAAGCCATGTACATCTATGGCGGCGCGGTGTTCTTTAGTGCCATAGCCTTTGTTTTTCTTCCAATTGTAGTGTGGGTGCTCATTGTGCAGGCGCAGCATATAATCGTCACGGTAGGTTTTGGCTAAAATACTGGCTGCAGCGATGCTTGCATATTTGCCATCGCCTTCTACTATGCAATGGTGTGGGATGCTTTTATAAGGTGTAAAGCGATTGCCATCTATCAATAACAATTCGGGTATTATTTTCAGTTCATCCAGTGCGAGATGCATGGCTTTAAACGAAGCCTGCAAAATATTAATGCGATCAATTTCGCCTTCATCAATCATCGCTATGGCATACGTAATTGCTTCCTTTTCTATTACTTTCCTTAACTCATACCGTTGCGTTGCTGTTAGTTGCTTGCTGTCGTTCAATACCGGGTGCTGAAAGCTTTTGGGCAAAATAACAGCCGCTGCAAACACTGGTCCTGCATAGCAGCCACGCCCCGCTTCATCGCAGCCCGCTTCTATCAATATTTCCTGGTGAAAAGACTGGAGCACGCTATTCGTTCTTTATACGAAAATAAAAAGCTGTTTGCAATAGTATGCTTAATGGTGCAATCTTCTCAAAACTTTAAAACAGCCGTGCGTATCGTGTTCTATTTTTGCACAATTTTTAATTCTCTTTCATGCAGCAGTACCAGCGTTATTTATCGTTCACCAGGTTGTTATTAATTTGGTTGTTTGTAGTCATTCTTGCCGGCAGTATTGTGCGCACTACACATAGCGGCATGGGCTGCCCGGATTGGCCAACCTGCTTCGGCAATGCTATACCGCCCACACAGGAATATCAGGTGCGTTTTCAAGCGGATCATGAATATAGAAAAGGACAATTTATTATTTATAACGACAGCCTGAAATATGCAAATAAAACTTTTAAAAGTGGCGCTGCCTATAACCCTGCCGACTGGCAGCAATATGAGAAAAACAACTACGCCAAATTCAATGTATATCAAACGTGGATTGAGTATATCAACCGTCTTACAACCGGCGTTTTAGGTTTTATCATTATTGCGCATATTATCTGGAGCTGGCGGCTGTTTGGCAAAACAAGGCGGTCCATTCTTTACTGGTCGCTTTCCTTGTCGCTGCTTACTGCATTTGAGGCATGGCTGGGCAAGATAGTGGTTGATACCAACCTGGAGGTAGTGAAAATAACGCTGCACATGCTCTTTGCATTATTAATAGCTGCAGTTGCGGTTATTATTATTCACAAGGTAAAAGCAGCGCCGAAAGTAGTTGGTAAACAACTAAAATGGTTGAGCACAATTACTTTGCTGGTGGTATTGGTGCAAATAGTATTAGGCACTGAAGTACGTGAGCAAATAGATGAAATATCACTGGCACTTAGCTATACCAGCCGCGAGCTTTGGATAAGTCGTCTCAATGGCTGGTTTGAGGTACACCGCGATGTAGCATGGGCAGCAGCTATATTGTGCGTTTATCTTTTCTGGCAATCACTTCCGCACAAAGTGTTACAACGTACTGCTTTCATCATTCTTGCCTGTGTGGCAGGCACGGTATTGCTGGGCTTGATATTAATGTATGCAAATATTCCTGCTGCTGTACAGCCGCTGCATTTACTGCTCTCCAGTATTTTGATTATTGCTTTGTTTGCATATAGGTTGAAGGTGAAGTAAACTTTCGTAGTAAATTAAGCGTGCAAAATCAAATCGTAAATCTGATAAAACAGGTGTTATGGAAAATATACAGCAGCCACTGGTTTTGCTCGATTGATAAATAAACTTTGGACTAAAAGTGAGGCTGAACTTAAAATGATATGTACGCAATTATCGGCAAACGAATTAGCAGAAGAATGAAAAATATTATTAAAGACACAGACTTCAATAATGCTACTGAAGAGATATTACAAAAGTCATTCAAAAGAAATACTATCCGGAGCAACAGGCATAAAATAGTTATTGAGATTTCTTAAAAAACTTTATCATAAATATTGCTGCTACTATCACTGTTAGCCCAGGACATAGGATCAATAAAGTGCGCTAAATCCGGAATAAAGTTTTCGGGTAAAGACTTTTTAGCAATGGTAATTTTCTTTTTTATGCTGCCGTCATCAACAGGCTGTATTGTAATAATTAGTTTCCTTTTGTTGATATCGTAATACGCTGTTCTAATTCTAACAGGAACATTATTATACTTTTCATCCATAATAACTTCATGTAATTCTATGCTAATCAGTAAATATTTTTTAAGCTCTTGGTTAAATGTATAATGCAAGCTGAAAAAACCACCATGAAAGCTATGTTCAATGTTAAGCGTGTCATTTGATATAGCCCATTGAGGGCCTCTGCCATCGCGTATATATCTTGCGGAGCTATCTATAACCGTCAATGTATCATTCCTTCTCTCAAGTACGAAAATTTTACCAATTGGGTCTGCATTGCCGGTGTCTTTACGCCACGCCTGAATGATAATGATATTGTCCTGATCACCTTTTTGCTCAATATAAAAATCGTCAACAAAATTATTATTTGAAGTATCAAAATAAAACTCCGGTCCGATCAGTTGATTAATCTCTTTGATTACTGTTGTATCCTGAGCGAAGGATAACTTTGAAGAAAATAAGAAGATTAAAAAGAAAATAAAACGCATTTCTTATGTAGGTTGTTTGCTTTATAAAATACAATCCCTGCCTGTACCTGCAACTAACTATTGAAGGCTAAGGATAATAAGAAATGCTGACAGGGTTTCAAATCCTGTCAGCATTATAAGTAAAAGCCGCAATCACAGCATATTTTCCCGCACTTTCCCGTTACTACTTTTGCTATAAAGTATGGTAAAAGGATAAGTACCTGAGCCTGATTTTGTGGTAAAACGTGTCTGACACGTTCAAAATTCAACGTAATTACAATTAGTTATTAATTCAAACAACCATATAGCTTTTTAATAAAACACTCTCTTTCATTCAGCATCACTTCCAGCCGCCGCCCAATGCACGATATAGTTCTATTAAAGAATAAAACATTTGCTCTTTGGTATGTACCAGTTGCATTTGCGCATCTATCACGCTGCGTTGTGCCGTAATCACTTCAAGATACGAGGCGTAGCCGGTTTTAAAGAGGAGGTTAGAAGTAATAACTGCCTGATTCAGCACTTCAGCTTCTTTCTCTTTCAGCCTGTATACTTCTTCTAAATTTTGAATACTGCTCAGGCTGTTCACTACTTCGCGCACTCCATTTTGTATAGTTTGCTGATAAGCATAATACGCATCTATGCGGGCAGCGCTGGCAGTACTAAGATTGCGCCGCAACATGCCCTGGTGAAACACCGGTGCTGTAAGTCCGCCCAAAATGCCATATGTGAGTGAGCCGGCATTTACCATCATCGGCAGCTTAAAGGCATTCATGCCAACGTACGGCGTAAGCGTAACATTAGGATAAAAAGCTGCCCTTGCGGCGCTTACATCTGCTTTGGCGGCCACCAGCTCAAGTTCTGCCTGCTGTATATCCGGCCGGCGGTGCAACAACTGTGCTGGCACGCCCGCCTGCACTATTGAGGGCAACGTTTTGCTGAGCAATGAAGTGTCGCGCAGCACTGGCTGCGGGTAGCGGCCAAGCAACATATTAATTTCATTTTCGGTTTCGGTTATTTGCTGCAGCGTTATCCCTTTCAGCGCCATCGTATGGAGCAGTTGTGCCCTGAATTGCTCTACAGCCAATTCGTTGGCGCGGGCAGCCTGCTTTTGTATTTTCACAATTTCCAATGCCGAATCCTGCAGGCGGATATTATTTTGAATAATAGCTAATTCATTATCCAGCGCCAGCAATTGATAATACCGGCTGGCTACCTCTGCTACCAACGAAGTTCTTATGAGTTGTTCACCCTTTTGCGAAGCTAAAAAGCGGGCGTATGCTGCTTTCTTCAGGTTTTTGAGTTTGCCCCAGATATCCAGTTCCCAGGTGCTGCGCAAACCTGCAAAAAAGTCGGGTGTAACCGGGTAAGGAATGCGTTGCTTGCTGTTGAGATTGTCTGATAGATTGGTGTCGTAATTGCCTACGCCGCTTTGGGTGTACTTGCCATATTTATCCACGCCGGCAGTTACTTCTGCATCTACACGCGGCAGCAGAGCGCCTTTGCTAATGTAGTATTGGTTGCGCGCAATGGTGATGCGCTGCATTGCCCTTTTTAAGTCGAGGTTTTGCTGCAGGGCAGTGTCAATCAGGCTTACAAGATACGGGTCGGTAAATAGTTGCTTCCAGGGTACATCGCCGAGGCTGGTGCTATCGACGCCTAAGCTATCGGCATATACTGTTGGTGTTTGAATGTGTGGTAAAGGTGCCGGCTGCGATACTTTACAACCTATGTTGCTTATTAATACGATTGCTGTAATTACAATTCCGATCTTGTTTTTTATGCTCATGCTTACTCAAAAATTTAAAACATAAGGTGGATGATCAGCAAAATTTTTCGCTCATCCACTGCCATTATTTGGTATTATTTTATTGTCTTCCTACGGAAGATGTTGCTGGTAAAAAAGACATACAACCGGCTATTAGTATCTTAGGAAAACGCATGATTTCGCTTGTAAGCGGGCGGATAGTATGCAAGCCATTGTGTATGCTTTTCATCTGCTATTACGAGCTGCTATACAGGATACATTTTCTAAACTTACTATAACCGTTTTTCTCCTCACAACAGCTAATTCTGATTATCGTTTATAGTAATTTCTTCTTTCACTATCGTTACCTGTGTGCGCTGTAATATCAATTGTTTTCTCTTTTTGCCTTCGGCCATTTTTGCAAATAGCACATACAAGCCGGGCACGAGCACCACACCAAACAAAGTACCGATGAGCATGCCGCCAGCCGCAGTTGTACCTATAGAGCGGTTGCCAATAGCACCTGCGCCCGAAGCAATACACAGCGGAATCAAACCGGCGATAAAGGCAAAAGAAGTCATCAATATCGGGCGCAGGCGCGATACGGCACCTTCCTGCGCTGCCCGCAAAATAGTTGCACCTTCTTTACGCCGCAAGATGGCAAACTCCACAATTAATATGGCATTTTTGCCCAGCAAGCCTATCAACATTACCAGGGCTACCTGTGCGTAAATGTTGTTTTCCAATCCAAATAATTTCAGGAATAAGAATGACCCGAAAATGCCCGCAGGAAGCGAAAGGATAACGGATAAGGGCAGTAAGAAACTTTCGTACTGGGCAGCCAGCAATAAGTACACAAACAGGAGACAGATAGCAAAAATGTAGAGCGCCTGATTGCCCGATAGTATTTCTTCGCGCGTCATGCCGCTCCACGCAATGGTGTAGCCGCGCGGCAGCTTTTCGTCTGCCACTTTTTGCACGGTAGCAATAGCATCGCCGGTGCTGTAGCCGGGTTTAGTTTCGCCGCTTATCATTGCTGCGGTGTACATGTTATAGCGTGTTACCTGCTCGGGTCCGTACACGCGCTCCATGCGTATAAAAGTGCTCAGCGGTACCATTTCCCCTTTGTTATTTTTTACATACAGCTTCAACACATCTTCGGGCTTGGCGCGGTAGCCGGGCGCTGCCTGCAACATTACTTTATACATTTGCCCAAAACGTATAAAATTGCTTGTGTAATAACTACCCATCAGCGTTTGCAAAGTGCTTAATGCGTTATCAATCGTTACCCCTTTTTGTGCCGCTATTTCCTGGTTTACGTGTATCATGTATTGCGGAAAATTGGCATCGAAAGAAGAAAAAGCATCACTGATTTCGGGCGTTTCTTTTAGCTGGCTCATAAACTCGCGCGTAACTTTTGCTGTCCGCTGCATATTGCCTTCGCCGGTATGGTCGAGCAACTGCATTTCTATACCGCTGGCATTACCAAAACCCGGTACTGTTGGCGGCGGAAAGAACTGTATCACTGCATCAGAAATATATTTCGTTTGTTCTTCCAGTTCTTCAATAATGTCATCCGCAGTGCCTTTGCGGTCTTCCCATGCTTTCAGATTAATCATTGCCATACCATACGAAGCACCCACTGTTTCGTTTAAAATGCTGTAACCGGCAAGCGTGGTAATGTTTTCTACGGCATCTACTTTTTTAGCGGCAGTATATACCTGTTCCAGCACTTTTTCGGTACGCTCCAGCGTGGCACCGGGTGGTGTGGTTACATTTACATAAATAACACCCTGGTCTTCGGTAGGTATAAAGCCGGAAGGCAGCACCGAGCCAAGTCCCCATGTGGCCGCAAAGAAAGCAACGAGTAAGCCTAACGTAATTACCCTGTGGGCAGCCACAAAGCCAACCAATCGCTTGTATTTATTTTCAGTAGCACTATACCAGCGGTTGAAGCCGCCAAAGAAGCGCTGCATCAGTGATGGTTTGCGGTTATGTTTGGGTGGCTTTAGTAAAAGCGCACAAAGAGCCGGTGTAAGCGTAAGCGCATTAATACCCGATATAACAATGGCTACGGCCAGCGTAATAGAAAACTGACGGTAAAACACCCCTGCCGGTCCGGTCATAAAAGCAACCGGAACAAACACTGCCGACATCACCAGTGTAATAGCTACAATAGCGCCGGCAATTTCTTTCATACTTGCCAGCGTTGCCTCCATGGGCGGCAGGTGTTCATCGTGCATTTTGGCATGCACCGCTTCTACCACCACAATAGCATTATCTACCACAATACCAATTGCCAGCACCAGTGCAAACAACGTAAGCAGATTGATTGAAAAGCCCAGCATTTGCATAAAAAATAAAGAACCAATTAGCGCCACAGGCACCGCCAATGCGGGAATTAAAGTAGAACGGAAATCCTGTAAAAAAATAAACACTACGATGAATACGAGTATAAATGCTTCTATTAATGTCTTCAACACTTCATGGATGGAAGCATCTATAAAACGCGATACATCGTAGCTGATATCGTACGTCATGCCAGGTGGAAAAGTAGCGGCTTTCAGTTCTTCCATGCGCTGTTTTACATTGGCTATTACCTCACTGGCATTGGAGCCGGGGCGCTGCTTCATCATAATAGAAGCCGACGGGCGACCATTGGTACGCGAAACCATGTTATAATCCTCGGAACCAAACTCCACATCTGCCACATCTTTCAGCTTTAATACCGAGCCATCGCTGTTGGCACGAATAACAATATTGGCATATTGCTGCGGCTCGCTGAACTTGCCCGTGTAGCGCAACACATACTCCTGTGTTTGCGGCATTTTATCGGAACTTAAACCGGTTTTACCAGGTGCTGCTTCCACATTCTGGCTACGGATAGCTGCAATAATTTCATCGGCAGAGATATCGTAAGCCGCCATTCTATCGGGCTTCAACCATACGCGCATAGCATAATCGCGCGAACTCATTATTTCCACGCGCCCTACGCCATTGATGCGCTTAAGTTCCTTCAATACATTGATGTCGGCAAAATTGTAAATGAAGTTTTCGTCCAGCGTTGTATCCGAACTCATAATGTTGAGATACATCAGCATACTATTCACTTCTTTTTCGGTGGTTACGCCTGCTTTTATTACCTCTTCGGGCAGTTCGTCCACTATGGTAGTTACGCGGTTTTGTACGTTTACAGCAGCCACATCGGGGTCGGTGCCCACTTCAAAATTGACGGTGATGAGCGTAACGCCGTCATTGCCGCAAACCGTTTGCATATACGTCATGCCAGGCACGCCGTTGATGGCTCTTTCCAGCGGTGTAGCAACCGCTTTGGTACATACTTCGGCATTGGCGCCGGTGTAGGTAGCCGTAACAGTAACGGCAGGTGGCGCAATATCGGGAAACTGGGTAACCGGCAGGGTAAACAAAGCCAATACACCCAACAATACAATGATGAGGGATATAACTAAAGAAAGAACAGGTCGTTGTATGAATGTTTTGAACATGAAGCAACAAGTTTTTTCATGATATAAATAAAAAGGTGCTTTACCCCACCGCGTATTGCGGCAGAACAACATATAATGAAGAAAAAGCTACTGTTATAATTTTTGCGCCAGCAGGCTATCCATTGTTATAAAGTTTGGTTTAATGATCATACCGTCGCGTGCTTCCTGTATGCCTTCGTACAATATTCTGTCGCCGGGCTGTAAGCCGGATTTTACCACATAAAAATGCGAGAAACGCAGTCTTGGCTGGAAGCTTTTCATTACCAGGCGGTTGCTGTCGGTCAGTACAAACACATAGTCTTTATCCTGAATTTCGAGCACCGATTTTTCGGGCAGAATAACAGAGTTGTCTATATCCATCGGCAGTTCGATGGTGCCGGTAGAGCCATGCCGCAATATTTTATCGGGATTGGGAAAAATGGCGCGAACAGCAATAGAGCCGGTATTTTCGTCAAACTCGCTTTCTATTGTTTCTATTTTGCCGTTGTATTTATAAGGGCTGCCGTTGGCTAATATGAGGCGTACATCGTTTTCGCCATTCAGTTTGTGTTCGGTCTTTAAAAAGTTGAGGTATTCGTCTTCGGAGATATTGAAATAGGTATAAACAGAGCTGATGTCGGTAGCGGTGGTAAGCAAATCACCTTCATTTAAGAGGCTGCCTACTTTTAAGGGTATGCGGTTGATAACGCCATCAAAAGGCGCATATACATTGGTATAAGATAGTTTGGTTTCTACATTGCTCAATGTTGATTG
This sequence comes from Ilyomonas limi, assembly GCF_005233845.1. Classification (GTDB taxonomy): domain Bacteria; phylum Bacteroidota; class Bacteroidia; order Chitinophagales; family Chitinophagaceae; genus Ilyomonas; species Ilyomonas limi. The sequence goes on along the minus strand of NZ_SZQL01000003.1, from coordinate 200,552 downwards.
CAGCTCTTGTATCCTGGCTTTGGCGGCGCTCAGTTTTGCTTTGGCAACATCCAGCTCCGATGCAGTAACTACATTTTTATCTACCAGCAGTTTTACTCTTTCCAGTTCCAGCTCTGCCGATTTGCTGTCGGCGATAGCTATGGATAAAGCAGCTTTGGCTTTAGCTGCATCCTCTTTGTATTGTTTATCTTCTATGTGAAATAATAGTTGTCCTTTTTTTACCTGTTGTCCTTCATCTACATATATTTTTTCTAGAAAACCCGGTATGCGGTTTCTTATTTCTACATTCTGTACTGCCTGTATATCGGCTACATAAGGGCGCGATACAGAAGTATCAATCGCTTTTAACCTGGTGACCGGCAGCGTTTCCGGCTCACTTACTTTTTGTTGCTCTTCGCCGCAGGCGGTCAAACCAATCAGAACACTTACACAGATAAAAAATTTATTCATACGGTTGCTTGTTTTAAAAATATACTGCTTACCTGTACGCGTATTTCCTGATACAGGTAAAAACTATTACTCATCGGTTTTTACGACGGGTATTAAGGGCAATATTACTTGTAAATGAGCGGCATGATTGATAAGCCGTATTAACAATAATGGCCTCGCAAAGAAGCTGTTATTGCTTAGAACAGGAACAGACTTTCGGGTAAAGCAAAAATGCTTTATGAGCCTGCCATCCAACTATCCACAAACAGATTGCCGCAAACCGGCAATTGCCTGTTTTTGACATGCTACAAAGGTATAAAAAACAGTACTTAAAGCGAAGTGTGAGCGCATACACTAGCGTGGTAAACACACCATAACTGTCCCATAATTAGATACAAATGCCCGTGCAAGAGGTTATATTGTATTAACGTACAGCTTGTTTTGGGTGTAAAAAGTAGTAAAAAAGTTATTTGTTAAATATTTTTTATATTAGTAAAGCACACCAAATAAGAGGTGATAAAACGTATCCGGCACATTCAAATTGTCTGATACGTTTCCTTGTTTTAAAGCACGCTAAATAGCGATGTATCATTGCGGTATGCTACACACCAAACGGATAAGTTTCCGGCGTTTTGGCGTTGTGTGGTTCCATGTGCAACGGATGCAAGGCTTGGGTTGTATCCAGATAAATCAATGCATCATATCGTTCGGCCAAAACAGAAGGTACGTAGTTTCCATACTTTTCGCGCAGCGGATCGTACACTACGCCAATGGCCCGATGACGCACACGCTGCTGATACAATTTATCATGCTCCTCACTAAACAGTATATAGCGGTTATGGCTACTTTCTTCATGCAATATTTCTTCTATACTGCCTTCTCTTGCTTCCGGCACTTCCATTACCCGCATCGGCTCGCCCCATTCGTCGCCGGCTATTACCGTGCCCTGGTACGATGCAAAACCACATAAGTACACATTATCAACGCCATATTCCTCACGCGCCAACTGCCCAATATTGAACATGCCTGCCCCTTTCATATCGGTAGCTCTTGCATCGCCAATATGTGTATTGTGCTCCCATACAATACCTTTTGAATCCAGCCTATGAAACCGCAACAGCCGCTGCAAGGTTTCCATCATGTGTGTGTCACGCACATTCCAGCTATTATCATCAAAACCTATCATACTACTATAATATTTTTCTGCATTTACGGCTATCAGCGCATTCTGCTCGGTATTAAAACCAGCTTCTCTATCGCCATCCAGAAACTGTGCTTTCATTCTTATTTCGCGCAGCAGGTTTACTACTTCGTCGCGGCAGCTATGTTTGGTAAGTGAGTACCGCGCATACATATGCTCGTTTTCCTGAAAAGGCTCAAAGCATTGTATGGCTTTGCGTACCGATTTAGCGGTTTGCGGGTCTTCTTTATCCAGATAATTCATCATTACTTTCATGCTATCCCAAAGGCTATATACATCCAATCCGTAAAAGCCTACTCTTTTATCTGCCGGTAAATCTTTATTGTATTCGCGCAGCCATTCGGCAAGGGCTGCCACTTCCCAGTTTGCCCACATCCAGGTAGGCCAGCGGTCAAAAGAATTGAGTATGGCTTTAATGTCATCGCCGGCATCTTTATAGCCCTTTACATACCGGTTAATTAAGTAGCAATCCGGCCAATCGCCTTCCACCGCAATAAAGTTGAAACCTTGTTCCTGTATCAAACGTTTGGAGATAGCCGTGCGCCAGGTATAAAATTCATGTGTGCCATGCGATGCTTCCCCCAGCATTACAATACGTCTGCCATTCATGTCTTCGAGCAATGGCGTCAAATCGTTGGAAGTGGTGAGTGGATACATACGAAAGAATTTTAATAATGAACTATATGATAGCTGCACAATTTTGATACCGCAGATGAATGCTGATGAGGTAATGGCTGTAATCTTAGGTAAGCATTTTTGGTATGTTCCGGTTGTATTAAAGTATATATTTGTTGAAAGCGGGGCTATATTTTAATCTATGAATACACTATACGAAGCGGCTGATTTTTTAAAGCAAAAAGGCATACACGAACCATTTGCAGGCATCGTACTGGGCACTGGCCTGCATCAATTCATTCATTATATAAATAATCCTGTTGTTATTCCGTACAGCGATATTCCGAATTTTCCATTATCAACCGTGGAGTTTCACAAAGGCAATTTGATATATGGAAATATTGGAGAAAAGAAGGTGCTCGCCATGCAGGGTCGCTTTCATTTTTATGAGGGTTATACCATGCAGCAAGTAGTATTTCCGATACGTGTAATGAAGTTGTTGGGCATTCAATACTTATTATTAACTAATGCGGCGGGTGGTATCAATCTTAATTTTAAGAAAGGCGATTTGGCGCTCATAAATGACCACATCAACCTGCAAACGGGCAACCCGTTGACAGGAAAAAATATAGATGCATTAGGCTCACGTTTTCCCGATATGAGCGAGCCTTATAACAAGTATTTGTGTAATGTATTGCAGCAAGCAGCAGACAAATTGAATGTACCTTTGAAAGAAGGCGTATATGCAGCCGTAAACGGTCCGAATCTGGAAACCAAAGCCGAGTATCGTTATCTCAAAATTATTGGTGCCGATATGGTAGGCATGTCTACTGTGCCCGAAGTGATTGCGGCCAATCATGCACAGTTGCCTTGCGCTGCTGTTTCGGTTATTACCGATGAATGCGACCCTGATAATTTGCAACCAATAAACAACATCGCAGAAATTATTGAAGTGGCAGGCAAAGCCGATAAGCAACTTTCACAAATACTCTATCAAACTATTCTATCCCTATAATCGTAATTCTTTATATGGAAAATCATTATTACAATGCCGAAGATCTCGGCAAATTTGGCGCAGTTAGCGAATGGCAAAAAACAATGGGCGATAAATTTTTTGCATGGTATAGTGAAGTATTTAAAGAGGGTGCTTTATCGGCTAAGGAAAAATCATTGATAGCTTTAGCTGTCGCGCACGCAGTGCAATGTCCATATTGCATAGATGCGTACAGTAGCGATGCATTTGAAAAAGGCTGGAGCGAAGAACAAATGATGGAGGCTGTGCATGTAGCAGCAGCCATACGCGGCGGTGCATCGCTGGTGCATGGCGTGCAAATGATGAATAAAGTGAAGGAAATAGCGATGTAATAAGTCGCGAGCGATAAACTGCAAGAAAAACGTATAGCAATTGTATCTGTAATTAGCCGCAAGCTTTTTGCTATTAGAATAAGAGACGTTAAGAATAATAATTGATGAAATCATTACAAGCTATGCACCACCTGCTTGCAGAGGCAGGCCATCAAATAGAAGTGTTGGAGCACCAGGGAGAATTGCCAATGTTTAGAGATAAACTGCAGGTGGTTGGCTTATTTCCCTTACTACCGGTAAGTGCGGAGATCTTTCAGGTGAATATTGGAAAAATGTGCAATCAAACGTGCAGGCATTGTCATGTGGATGCGGCTCCCGACAGAAAAGAAATTATGACACGCGAAACAATGCAATTGTGTTTAGATGTATTGAAAAATAATCCATCCTTTACAACGGTTGACGTTACGGGCGGTGCACCGGAAATGAACCCTGATTTCAGATGGTTTGTAGAAGAGATCAAAAAGCTCAATAAGCATATCATAGTACGTTGCAATCTTACTATTATTCTTGCCAACAAACGCTTTCACGATTTGCCTCATTTCTTTAAAAAACATGAGGTAGAAGTAGTTTCTTCCCTGCCATTTTATACGCAGGACAGAACCGACCGGCAGCGTGGCAATGGTGTGTTTGAACATTCTATACAGGCTTTACAAATGTTGAATGCGGTTGGTTATGGCACAGCAGGTTCGGGCTTGTTATTAAACCTCGTTTACAATCCTGCAGGTGCTTTTTTACCACCATCACAAGCAGCCTTAGAAAAGGAATACAAAGCAGAATTATTGAAACGGTATAATATCTTTTTCAATAACCTGTATGTGATTACCAACATGCCCATCAGCCGCTATTTGGATTATCTGCTGGTAAGTGGTAATTACGAAAAATACATGGATAAACTGGTAAATGCTTTCAATGTAGCAGCCGCCAAAAATGTGATGTGCCGCAACACCATTTCTGTAAGTTGGGATGGATTTTTATATGATTGCGATTTCAACCAGATGCTCGATTTGAAAGTAAGTTGCAGTCACTCGCAACATCTTTCCAGTTTTGATGCAAAGGCGATGAATCAGCGTAGCATTGTAGTAAACCAGCATTGCTACGGGTGTACTGCCGGTGCAGGTTCCAGTTGCGGTGGAGCAGTGGCAAAATAAATTTTTGTAAAACGAATCAATTATCAAAGCAGGCATTAAGTTGCATTAAACACTTCTTTGTGCCTTCGCGCTTTTGTGGCAAAAAACATTTGGAAACAGCACTCATCATATTTGTACGCCCACCTATTTTAGGCAAAGTAAAAACGCGCCTCGCCAAAACAATTGGTGATGTAAAAGCATTGGAAATTTATAAAGAATTGCTTCAACATACGCACAGCATTACTCAAACACTCCCTTGCGATAAATATGTTTTTTATACAGATAATATTAAGCGAAATGATATTTGGGAGAATAGCATTTACCATAAAGAAGTGCAAAGTGGTAATGAATTAGGCACACGTATGAGTACTGCTTTTGAAGGTTTAATTCAGAAGAGATATCAGCATATTTGTATTATCGGCAGCGATTGTTTTGAATTAACAACAGATATTATTCAACAGGCTTTTAATATGCTGCAGCAGTATGATGTAGTGATTGGTCCTTCAGCAGATGGTGGATATTATTTACTGGGACTTAACAATATGCATCCACTTTTGTTTACCAATATTCAATGGAGCACCTGCAACGTATTGGAGCAAACAATAGCTGCCTGTATTGCTTCCAATTGCTCGCATATACTGTTACCAATGCTGCATGATATAGATGATGAAAAAGATTGGATACAGCATCAAACCAAACAAGCCGCTTTATGATAAGCATTATCATTCCTGCTTATAACGAAGAAGCCCAGATTGCGGCAACTATTGCAGCCATAAGAGTGCAGAGCAATGCAGCATATATCACCGAAATTATTGTAGCCGATGGTGGCAGCAGCGATGGAACGGTGGAGGCTGCAAAAGCTGCGGGCGCTGTTGCTGTGGTAAGCCCGGCTAAAGGACGGGCGGCACAAATGAACTACGGCGCATCTATGGCAAAAGGTAAAATCCTGTATTTTTTGCATGCTGATACATTGCCTGCAACAAACTTTACAACAAACATTATCAATGCTATTGATAAAGGTTTTGAAGCAGGTTGTTTTATGCTCACTTTCAATCATGCGCATTGGTTTTTGAAAGCTAATTGCTGGTTCACGCGCTTTGATGTAAATGCTGTCCGTTTTGGTGATCAAAGCTTATTTATTACAAAGGAAAAGTTTATACAAGCGGGTGGTTTTTGCGAAAAACATATAGTGATGGAAGACCAGGAAATTATTAAGCGCATAAAGAAAATTTGCTGCTTCACTGTTATAAAAAAACCGGTGATTACTTCTGCACGTAAATATTTGGAGAATGGTATTTATAAAACGCAGGGTATCTTTTTTATTATTTATTTTATGTACCAGTTAGGCTACCCGCAACAAACCCTGGTAAATACTTACAGGCGGTTAATACGGCAGGATAAGTTATAGTTATTAATGCAGTGTATAATAAAAATACTGTTGTAAAAAAATATTTGTAAACATATATGGATGGAAAAGTTAAGAGCCATTTTTGATAGCATTGGCACACCAGTATTAATGGTTGTTTTTGCTACACTTTTTATTATAGAAGGTAGAAGGCAGTTGCGTAAAAGAGTGCAATCGCGGTGGCATCGTATTTTCATCAATTTTGTTGTTTCGCTGCCCGCTTTTACATTGCTGCGTTTACTCCTGATTCCTGCCATGGTATGGCTGGCAGTACAAAATGAAGGATGGCATTTTGGGTTGAATTATTTATACAATTTGCCTGCATGGGCGGAAGCAGCCATTGCCTTTATTTTATTGGATTACACCAATTATTGCTGGCATATACTCAACCATAAAATTCCTTTGTTGTGGCGCTTCCACCTTGTGCACCATACTGATGCAGATCTGGATGTAACCACTGCTATCCGTTTTCATTTTGGTGAGATTATCGGGTCGGTCTTCTTTCGCGGTGCGGCAGTAGTAGTGCTCGGTGCAACGCCGTTGCTCGTGCTCATTTATGAAATTGTTTTTGAAGCCTGCACACAATTTCATCACAGCAATATGAAGCTGCCTTTAAAAGTGGAAAAGGCACTAAACATACTGATGGTAACGCCACGTATGCACGGCATTCATCATTCAGTGGTGCGTAGCGAGACAGACTCTAATTACTCCGTTATCTTTTCTTTTTGGGATAGAATACATCGTACCATGAACCTGCACATTCCGCAGCAGCAGGTAGTGATTGGCGTACCTATGTACAGCAATCATCAGGAGTTGACGATTGGTTTTTTATTAAAGTTACCTTTTACCAAAATAAGAGCATGGAAGCTGAATGTACCGGAAGAAAATTCGGGTAAAGAAGAAATACGCTATTGACCAATGTGAGTAGTGAATTGTAAGTGCTGGAATTATTCACTATCTACATTCACAATTGACAATTCACCACTCACAAAATCACTATAATCTTTTAATGCTGATAATCGCTACCGGAGGCATAAATGCCTGATCCTCTTCGGGCTGGTCATAAATCTTTCGCACTACATCCATGCCTTTTACCACTTTGCCAAAAGCAGCATAGCCTTGCCCGTCAGGATTATTTTCACCACCATAATCAAAGCCCGGCTGGTTGCCTACGCAGATAAAAAATTCGGTAGTAGCCGTACCCGGTGCCTGCCGTGCCATGCTCAATATACCATCGGTGTGGTGAATGCCGGTTTGTTGCGTAGTCTCGTGCGGAATGCCGGGTAAGGCTATGGATTTTGATGGTGCCGTTTTCCATATTCCGCCCTGTATCAGCTTTGCTTTGGCAGCATTAGACGGCTGGTTATCGGTACTGAGTATGCGATAAAAGTAGCTCCGGTTGTACAAGCCCGAATCTACATAGCGTAAAAAAGCGGTAGCTGTTTTAGGTGCCTTATCGGTGTATATCTCTGCTTCTATATCGCCAAAACCGGTTGAGATAATTACATGCGGATATTTGTATTTGGGCGATGAACAAGCTATTACAATAATTGCAATCAGTGCTATACTATAATACCATCGTTGCATAATTGATAGAATAATTTTAAGTTTTTAATTTCAATCTTACCAGGTATTGCCCATATTCATCTTCTGCTATAAACTTCACGGCATAGCCTTCCGCAACAGCTATTTGCTTCAACAACTTTTTATCAATATACAGCCAGGTAAACCATTCTGTTTTTTGTTTTTTATATTGATAACGGTAGGCTGTTTCGCCATAATAATACTGCCTGGGCAATGGGTTTCCTTCATAAATATATGCCACATCTGATGAATCGAAAAGCAATTGCCCGCCGGGGAGTAATAGTTGTTTGGCATGCTGTAAAAAACGTTGCAAACCGCTTATGGTATTTACCAGTCCAATACCATTCATCAGCAATAATAAGGTATCAAATTGATCACCTGTATAGTCGAAAATATCCTGATGCAAAGGTTTCGTTATGCCGCGATGCTGCATTACTTCAACTGCTTTGGCAGAGGTGTCTATAGCCGTTACCGCGTGCCCATGTTGCTGTAGCCATAAAGCATGGCTGCCTGCTCCGGCACCAATGTCCAATATCTTTCCCTTGCAATATTGCAAAGCCGCTTGCTCCGGCAGCGGCATATCATTGTATTGCCTGAAGTACATGGCAACAGGCATTTCTTCCTTTGGTCCGTATTGATTGATAATCCACAGCTTGCCTTGCTTTTTACTAAAATAGTAGTCGTGCAGCGCAGCACCCAACACATCGTTGCTCATAGGTTAAAATGAAATAATAAACAAATGTGCTGTATAATTGAATAGGAGACCAACAAGATGAAAGAATTGTGCGGTATAAGGAAAAATCATGCAGCAAACAGATGTAATTTTATAAGGATATTATATTTTGAAAAACAAAATATAGAGATATTGCCGCCGCAACGAGCAGCATTGTTGAAAAAAGTTTTAAATTGCCACATTCCCCAAATGTTATGGCATTAAAGATTATAGACTATGGCTCGCCTGAGTATAAGCAAATGGTACAGTTGCGTTACAATATTTTGCGCAAACCGCTCGGGCTTGAATTTGAATCCAAAGACCTGGAGAAAGAGCATAATGATATTTTACTTGGCTGCTTTGATGATGGTAAACTGGAAGGTTGTTGCCTGCTAACGCAAACCGGGCCCAAAGAAGTGCGGCTGCGGCAAATGGCAGTTATATCGGGGCTGCAGGGAAAAGGCATTGGCAAAGCACTAATACAATTTGCCGAGAATATTGCCCGCGACCGGGGTTTCGAAATGATATGTATGCACGCCCGCAAATCGGCGATGGGTTTTTATGAGAAATTGGGCTACGAAAAAATAGGTGACGAATTTATCGAAGTTACCATTCCGCATTATAAGATGGAGAAAAGGCTGTAAACTGAACCGGCTTACTTTGCACTTCTGTGCGTAATATGCGTTCTGAAAATGGTGCGCAGGTCATCAAGCCTGTCGGGCGGAATACATTCTTTTGGCAAGAGAAAAAAAGACTTGGGCGAAAAGTACAAATGAAAGAAATTGGGGCTTTCAAAATAATGCGTAAACTTATTCCAGCTCCACTCTACATAGCCACGCTTGTTTTGCAGGCGTACCTGGCGCTCCAGTATGAAAATGGTAAAATTATCTTTAAAAGTGCCGGAACGCCTGTAAATAATATTGGGTAGAAGATACCAAAAGCTAATCATTAGAAAAATCCAGATAATGCTGCTCAGCAAAAAAGGCTCGGGACGAATTCGCTTTGTATAAAACAATACCGCCGACGTAATGGCGAAAATATTGACAAGAATAAGCAGGATGCGGATTTCTTTACGTGTAATAAAGTGGTAGCGTAAACCTTGGATTACCTTTTTTTTGTTGTACGAAATACTAAACTGCATGTTTCAAAAGTAAGCACATTTTGATGCGTATAAAGCTGGTGCACAAAATACATTTATAAAGCTTGTTTTTGAATCATGAAACCAGGAAAATAATAGGCACATAAAGAACAAAGGCAACGCGATTCCAAATTTTTGGAAATTGGTAATTCTTTACTGTTGAAATTTTTTAGGCTGTTTAAGATAGAAGAAGAGGGAAACAATGAGTATTCTAAGAAAAGAATTTGCACGAAATATTCTATATTTCTTTCGGTACTACGCTGTGTCTTCTGTTATTTTGTGGATCAAACAATTTTTTAACCGTCTTCTAAACACATTGGTTCCATTATTACACTGCAATCCCTAAAATAAAAGGAAAACACGGTAGGATGCTTTTCCTGTTATTTATCAGTCAAGTGCATTGATTTTTATCTGTTAGCTTTGTATTTTATTATTTATTAGGTATTAAGGAAAACTTTTACAGTTATTGTTGCTATGCCGCATAGAGAAGCGAATTTACACCAGTTAGAAGCTTTGTTTAATTATGCCACTATTGGTATTGTGGTTACCGATGCACAGGCGCGCATTATCAACTTCAACAGGTGCGCCGAAGGGCAGTTTGGCTATACAAGAGATGAAGTGTTGGGTAAGAAAATAGAAATTCTGTTGCCCGAAGATTACCGCAACAGCCATGTGCATTACCGCGATGTGTTTTTTGGCGATCCGCACCCGCGCCGCATGGGGGAAGGCAGAGATCTGAATGCCCGCAAAAAAGATGGTACGGAGTTTCCGGTAGAAGTAAGCCTTACCTATTACACCGCCGACCAGACGTATGTGATTGCATTCATCATAGATATTACGGTACGCAAGCATAGCGAACAAATTGTGTTAGAGCAAAAGGAAGAACTGCAACGCGTAACCAAAGAGATAAGACAACTGAATGCAGTGCTGGAGCAAAAGGTAGCAGACCGCACCAAAATGCTGCGCGAAACCTTAGCAGCATTAGAGAAATCGAAAGAAGAAGTAAATGAAGCACTGAAAGCAGAAAAAGAATTAGGCGAGCTGAAATCCAGGTTTGTAACGATGGCTTCACACGAGTTTAGAACGCCTTTGAGTACTATTTTAACATCGGCTTTCCTGCTGGAGAAATACAACAATGTGCACGAGCCTGCCAAACGCGAAAAGCACATTCAGCGCATCAAAATAGCCGTAGGTGATATGCGCAGCATACTGGAAGATTTCTTATCGCTTGGCAAGCTGGAAGAAGGTTTGATAAAAGCTACTATTGCAACCGTGCAGGCCGAAGAGTGCTTTGCGGTAATAAACGATGTAGTGCACGAAATGGAACCTGTATTTAAGCCAGGGCAAAAAATACAATACACATTTAATGGTAGCGGCGAAATATCTGTTGATAGGCAATTGTTGAAAAATGTGTTGATGAATCTGCTGTCTAACGCCAGTAAATTTTCACCCGAAAACGGTGTTATAAAAGTAGCGGGTACAGTAACTGATGACCAACTGCAAATTGTGGTGCAAGACAATGGTATTGGTATTTCCAAAGAAGATATGCAGCACTTGTTTGAGCGTTTCTTCCGTGCAAAAAATGCAAGTAATATACAAGGCACCGGTCTTGGGTTGCATATTGTTGTAAAATATCTCGACCTGATGAATGGCACCATAGATGTACAAAGCGAACTGAATAAAGGAACAACTTTTACTGTTCGTATTCCGGCATAAACGTTTTAGTTTTTATGAAAAGAATATTGATAATAGAAGATAACGATGAAGTAAGAGAGAATACCGCAGAAATATTGACGCTCTCGGGTTATGAAGTATTAACGGCAGCTAACGGAAAGGAAGGTGTGGAAGTGGCTTTGGCACAACGCCCCGACCTGATTGTGTGCGATATAATGATGCCCGTACTGGATGGCTACGGCGTACTGCACCTGCTGAGTAAACACGAGGACACGGCTTCGATACCCTTTATTTTTCTTACTGCAAAAGCCGAAAAAGCAGACCTCCGCAAAGGTATGGAAATGGGCGCTGATGATTATCTTACCAAACCTTTTGATGGAATTGAACTCTTAAACGCCATAGAAGTAAGATTAAAGAAAGCCGCCGCATTAAAACAAAAACTGAACGCGAACAACGAAGATCTTTCTGCATTTATAAACAATGCAAAGGAGAAAGGCTTGTTAAAGCTTACAAACAAAGAAAGCATCATTTACACGTATAAGAAAAAGCATATCCTGTACAGCGAAGGCCAGAAGCCCAAAGCAGTGTACTATATAATAAGCGGTAAAGTAAAAGTATATAAAACCAACGAAGATGGTAAAGAACTGATTACCGATATGTACACCACAGGCGATTTTTTTGGTTACCTGCCGGTGCTGCAGGATGTAAACTACCGTGATAATGCTGAATTGCTGGAAGATGCCGAAATGATGCTGATACCACGCGAAGACTTTAAAAAACTTATTACTGCCGATGCACAAACAGCCAAAGAATTTATTGGGTTGATGACCAACAACATGATGAACAAAGAAGAAGATTTGCTGAACCTGGCATATAATACATTGCGCAAAAAAGTAGCATACGGATTGGTACGGATGGCTGAAAAATATAAAGCTGATAACGGCAAAGAAACCATTATCAGCTTATCGCGCGAAGACATGGCACAGTCTATTGGCATAGCTACCGAATCGCTGATACGCACGCTTACAGATTTCAAGAAAGAAGGACTGATAGACCTGCAGCCGGGTAGGGTAATAATACTAAACGAAAACAAACTACGCAATTTGCCATATTAAGCAACGGAAGTATTCAGTTCGCTTAGTAGTTTACCCTCCTGGTTTTGCTGTTCCAGCGTCCAGTCGTTGGTGAGGGTAGTTTCAATCCATACGTTGCAAAACTTACGATATACTTTTACCCTCAAACCTGCTTTTTCTAAAAACTCCTGTTCCAGCCGGGCAACCGTTTGGTGTATGCCTATGCTGATAGCGGTGGCAGGTACTCTTGCAATTACTTCGTTTGCGTGCATAGCTTCTGCTTTGCCTGCATGTTGCCTTATCATTTCAATCTTCAGGTAAGGGTAGCGTATATTGAAATCAGTTTGTATCTGCTTTACTTGTTTTCCAGCTTCTATCTGCAGCATAGTCCTAATAATTTTTATAATTCATTACAAATGTACCCGGATTCAAAAGCCTTCAGAAAGACTAACATCATTTTAAAATATGAGATTCGTCAGGTATCTGCTTACCGGTAAAAAATAAAAAGAAGAGCGCACAAAGCCTTCCTTTTTACAAGAAGGCTTTTGCGCTAACATATACCTAAAGAAAACCACTCTTATGATTAGTAGGTAATTAGCATCTTAGAATTATACCGCTCACAGATTTCGCTTTAGCTGTTGTGTAGAATCACACCTGTCAGCACTTAAATCTGGTTTCAAAAATTTGTTTTAATGTATTAACGGGCAAGATAACCGCCGTCCACTGCATAGTAGCTGCCGGTTACAAAGGATGCTTTATCAGAGCTTAGCCACACCACCAGTTCGGCAACTTCTTTCGACTCGCCCAGTCTTCCAATCGGGTGTAAGGGCACCAAAAAAGATTGTTTTACATTATTGTCCATCCCTGCCTCGGTAAGCAAAGGAGTATTGATAAATGCCGGCCCTATTGCATTGATGCGGATACCTTTTGCAGAATATTCCAGCGCTGCCGTTTGTGTCAGTCCAATTACGCCATGCTTTGCTGCCACATAACCCGCTGCATTGGCAAAGCCAACAGACCCAAGTATAGAAGAGTTATTGACGATAGCTCCGCTGCCCTGCTTTTGCATTTGCAGCAACTGGTATTTCATGCAGTAAAACACACTGTTGAGGTTAATGGTAATCACCTTGTTCCAGCCTTCAATACTCATATCGCCTACTGCACTGCTTTCGCCACCAATGCCTGCGTTATTGAAGGCAATGTCTAAGCTGCCAAACGTTGCTACGGTTGTATTTACCAGTTGTTCGCACGCTTCGGGCTGGCTTACATCGGCTTTTACAAATATGGCTTTGCCGTCATGTTGTTGTATTTGTTTTACTACTTTATTGCCTTGCATTTCATGAATATCACTCACAACTACGTTAGCGCCATATTCAGCATATAACAAGGCTGTTGCTTCGCCAATACCCGATGCACCACCGGTTACAATTGCGGTTTTGCCGCTTAAATATTTATCCATGAAAGGGGATGTTGCTTGTTAAGAATGTAAGTAGAAAAGTACTGCGCAATACAGAATAAGTAGTACATCTGCTGTCCATGCAAGGACTATCACAGGAATGGTGATTTTAGTAGGCTGTGCAGCAAGGCTAATAATTAACACCGGTACATTGATAACGCATGCTAAAACCCATAGCGGGAAGCTATTATTGCCCATGAAAATGATAGCAGCCAGGGTAAAAGGTAATACTGCTGCTATTTGTACAAGAAGGGCAACCACTAACCACAATATTCTGCTGTATTCTTGTTTTTCGCACCAGTTAATAAATTTTGAAAAGACATTTTTGCTAGTTTTCTTAACACTGGGATGCTGATCGGTAGCTACAAAATCATGTACTTCGGTTGTTGATATTGCTTGTTGCATAACTATAATTTTTTGAGATTTGCTGGTGCAAATCTCAGCACTACTGCCTCTTTATTGCATGATATACGTCAGGTAAAAAGATGATTCTCGTCAGGTTTATGAGCTATTTGTGATCAATAATTGTTACGGTTAAGGAATTACTTGATTGGAACCCTGAAGACAGGGACCTGCTGCAGGCTAAAGGATACGCGAAGTATGCTTTTTTTATTCTCTTTGCGTTCTCTGTGACTTCGTGGTTCAAAAAAGCTGCATTTGCTCACCTTTGCCTATTTTTGCAGCTTAAAAAATCCTGCACATGGAGATAGCGCCCGGCGCTTTGCTGCAAACAATCAATAGCCCTGCCGATATAAAAAAATTGGATCGTTTGCAATTGCACCAGCTTTGTGATGAGCTGAGACAATACATTATAGATGTGGTAAGTGTACATGGCGGGCACTTTGCAGCCAGTCTTGGTGTAGTAGAACTTACCGTAGCCTTACATTACATTTATAATACACCCTACGATCAGTTGGTGTGGGATGTAGGTCATCAGGCGTACGGGCATAAGGTACTCACAGGGCGCCGCGAGAACTTTATCTCCAACCGCAAATACAAGGGCATCAGCGGCTTTCCCAAACGCAGCGAAAGTGAATACGATACCTTTGGCGTAGGACATTCTTCCACGTCTATTTCTGCCGCACTGGGCATTGCCATGGCTGCCAAATACAAGAAGGAAAACCGTAAATCGGTAGCTATTATTGGCGACGGCGCCATGACGGCGGGAATGGCATTTGAAGGATTGAACCATGCCGGTGTAGCCGATGCCGATATGCTGGTAGTATTGAATGATAATGGCATTGGCATAGACCCGAATGTGGGTGCATTGAAGGAATATCTCACCGATATTACTACCTCTCAAACCTACAATAAACTGCGTGATGATGTTTGGAACCTGCTTGGAAAACTACCCGTAGGTAAACGCTTTACGCGCGACATGGCAAGCAAGCTGGAAACCGGCATCAAAGGGCTGATAAGCAAACGCAGCAATTTGTTTGAGTCTTTAAACTTCCGCTATTTCGGGCCAATTGACGGGCACAACATTACCAAGCTGGTAGATACTTTATACGATTTAAAAAATATTCCTGGTCCCAAACTGCTACACATTATTACTACAAAAGGTAAAGGCTACGCACTTGCTGAGAAAGATCAAACCAAATGGCACGCGCCCGGACTGTTTGATAAAGTAACCGGCGAGATTTACAAAAAAGTATATGATACGCCGCAACCGCCCAAGTACCAGGATGTGTTTGGCAAAACTATTATAGAACTGGCAGAAAAGAACCCGCTGATTATGGGCATTACACCGGCTATGCCCAGCGGCTCCTCGCTTAAGTTTATGATGGAAGCTATGCCCAACCGTGCTTTTGACGTAGGTATTTGCGAGCAACATGCGGTAACATTGAGTGCTGGTTTGGCCACGCAAGGCATGAAGGTTTTTTGCAACGTGTATTCTTCCTTTATGCAGCGTGCCTACGACCAGGCAGTACATGATGTAGCCATACAAAAATTGCCTGTTATCTTTTGTCTGGACAGGGCAGGCCTGGTAGGTGAAGATGGACCTACACACCACGGTGCTTATGATATTGCTTACTTCCGCTGCATACCCAATATGATTATCAGTGCGCCGATGAATGAGCAGGAATTGCGCAACCTCATGTACACCGCACAGTTGGAAGAAACGAAGCTGCCTTTCGTCATCCGCTACCCACGTGGGGAGGGGGTAATGCAAAACTGGCAAACACCTTTTGAAAAACTGGAAATAGGTAAAGGCAGAAAGCTGAAAGATGGTAATGATGTAGCTGTTTTAACCATTGGTCATCCCGGCAATTTTGCCACTGTTGCCATACGCCAGTTGCGCACGGAAGGCATTGATGCTGCACATTACGACCTGCGTTTTATAAAGCCTATAGATGAAGCTTTACTGCACGAGGTATTTGCAAAGCATAGTAAAATAATAACTGTTGAAGACGGAACAATTATAGGCGGTTTTGGTGCTGCGGTATTGGAGTTTATGGCAAAATATAATTACACCGCCGAAGTAAAAACCTTGGGCATTCCAGACAGGATTGTAGAACACGGCACATTAAAGGAACTTCATGCAGAATGTGGTTACGATGCCAATGGCATTGCGGCTACAGCAAGAGCAATGATGCAGGATAGTGTGCGGGTGAAGGTAGAATTGCTGGGGTAAGTTAATGCGGAATTAGCTGCATAAATTACAATAGTTTCATACAATACGCAATTTTAAGCTTCGCCACCCAAATGTCAAACCTTGATAAAAGGAGTTATTGAGTTTTACCTTAATAAGCATCCACAAAGGCTAAACGCTTCTCCCGGCATGTGTTTCACATGCCGGAGCAACATGAAAGCTTAACGTAAGTTCTTTTTCTCTCACAAAGGAATAATATTTGAAACAGGTGTTGCAAACTATGGCAACATCTCACAAATCTATATACGGCGCACTCGTGGCTAATGTGCTGATTGCCATTACCAAATTCATTGCCGGTGCTGTTACCAACAGCGGCTCCATGATATCCGAAGGGGTGCATTCGATGGTAGATACAGTTAATGAATTGCTTTTACTGCTTGGTATTCACCAAAGCAAAAAGCCACCGGATATAAGACGCCCGTTTGGCTACGGCAAAGAGTTGTACTTCTGGTCGTTTATTGTTTCTATTTTAATATTTGGGCTGGGTGGCGGCATTTCCATTTATCAGGGTTATATGCATATCCGTCATCCCGAAAATTTAGGCGATCCATTCTGGAACTACATTGTATTGGGCACTTCCATCATTTTCGAAGGTACTTCGCTCATTATAGCCATCAAAGAATTTAATAAAGTGCGTGGCAAACAATCGTGGTGGGAGGCTGTAGTACGCAGCAAAGATCCTTCTAACTTTTTAGTGTTATTTGAAGACAGTGCTGCAGTTGCTGGATTATTTGTAGTAATGATTTTTATGTACCTGAGCCATGCCTTTAATAAACCTTTTTTAGATGGCGTGGCATCGGTGATAGTAGGGCTTTTGCTTGTGGGGGTATCGTTAGTGTTGGCGCGCGAAAGTCGTAGTTTATTAATGGGCGAAGGTATTGCACCCACTACTCAGGAAAAGATTATTGCACTCACCGAAAAAGATGAAGCCGTACTTAAAGTTTTAAACATTGTATCCGATTATCGTTCGCCGGAAGAAGTACTGTTGTTGTTAATCGTAGCCTTCAAAGCCGACCTCGATACAGGTGAAATCAACGAAGCCATTGCAAGGATACGGGAAGAAATAAAAGAAGAATTTAAGCTGGTACGTTACGTTATTATTCAGCCGGAGTTTTATGAAGAAAAGAAAGAGAAAGCTGCTTTGGATGAACAATTACCGCTCTTTTAAATGAAACTTTTACAGAAAGATAAATTTGCAAAACAAAAAGAAAACATGACCACAGCAGCTATAAGGTAAAAATTGTATAATTATATACCAATGATAATGTTATTGCTATTCCCTCAATTCCTTAACAATCTTTCTCCCCAATAATCTGCAACTTTGCACTTAAATCAGCGTTTAATCAGATTATGCAGTTGTATTGTAATTCACTTACGCAGTATAGCAGACTCCAAACAAAGGAAGTAAATATAGGCGGTTTGCTGCTCGGCAATTTCCATCCCGTGCGCGTACAAACAATGACTACTACCGATACGATGGATACCCTTGCCACGGTAGAGCAAAGTATCCGTTGTATAGAAGCCGGTGCCGAACTGGTGCGCATTACCGCACCCAGCAAAAAAGAAGCAGAAAACTTATTAAATATAAAAAATGAATTACGCCGCCGTGGCTATACTACGCCGCTCGTAGCCGACATTCACTTTACACCTAATGCCGCCGAAATAGCGGCACGCATTGTAGAAAAAGTACGCATCAATCCCGGCAATTATATTGATAAAAAGAAGTTTGAACTGATTGAATATACCGATGCAGATTATGCCGAAGAAATAGATCGCATTCGTGCGCGTTTTACCCCACTCATTAATATTTGCAGGCAATACGGTACCGCGATGCGCATTGGCACTAATCATGGTAGTTTAAGCGATAGAATCATGAGTCGCTATGGCGATACGCCGATGGGCATGGTAGAAAGTGCGATGGAGTTTTTACGCATTGCCCGCGATGAAAGCTATCACAATATTGTGCTGAGTATGAAAGCCAGCAATCCGCAGGTGATGGTGCAGGCTTACCGCTTGCTCATTCAGCAAATGGATGCGGAGTTTGGCGAATGTTACCCGTTGCACCTCGGCGTTACGGAAGCCGGTGATGGGGAGGACGGACGTGTAAAAAGTGCTGCTGGTATTGGTACTTTAATGGAAGATGGTATTGGCGATACCATTCGCGTAAGCCTTACAGAAGATCCCGAGTTTGAAATACCGGTGTGTAAGGATTTGGTGAAAAGATATTTTGGGGAAGGTTACGAAGGGCATGAAACAAGAAGCAAGGAGAAAGCAAGTGACAAGGTGCAAGAAAAAATTAATGCAAGCCTGTCAACTGTCAACAATCAACTGTCATCTGAAAACCCACCACTCACCACCCACTACTCACTTCCCCAATATTCTCCCTTCTCCTACACCCGCCGCGAAACATTTGCAGTAGATAATATTGGCGGGCATCAGGTGCCGGTGGTGATTGCCGATTTAAGTAAGATAGAAAACATTACGCCGCAGCATTTGCAGCGTGTTGGCTATACATACGATGTTATATCGGATAAATGGAACATCAGCGATGCGGCTGCCGATTATATTTTTACCGGACATCAATTATTAAGCTTTGCTTTACCCGGCACTTTGAAAGTAATTGTGTACCCGGCTACCTGGTTGCAGGCGGAAGACAAAATAAAATATTTCCCTATTTATCAGGATAGTGGCTTTGCGCAGGCAACAATGGTAAGCGACCACATCAACTTTGTGATGATTGATTGTTGTAGTGATAAATCTGGCTTAGATAATTTTACTTACTTAGATGTTGTTGCCAACAAGCCCAATGTAGTGCTTTGCTTAAGCAGTAATGCTAAACACGCGATGCTCAATGTACGCCGTATGTTTATAGAACTGCAAAACCGCAATATTCGCAATCCTGCAATCTTAATTTGCGATAGTTATTGGCAAACTGCCGATGAACATCTCATTCATTATGCTGCGGAATGTGGTGCTTTATTATTAGATGGTTTTGGCGATGGACTGTGCCTCGGCATGACGCAGGAAAGCTATCAGCAATCGCAAAGTATGAATGCCAGCGGGCGCAATTACCTCAACAATGCTACCGTTGAACAATTCATTAATAACACTGCTTTCAACATCTTACAGGCTACGCGTACGCGCATTTCCAAAACCGAATATATTTCCTGTCCTTCCTGCGGTCGTACCCTGTTTGATTTACAGGAAACAACTGCTAAAATCCGCGCCGTTACCAACCATCTAAAAGGGGTGAAAATTGCCATTATGGGGTGTATTGTAAATGGCCCCGGCGAAATGGCAGACGCTGACTTTGGTTATGTGGGCAGTGGTGTAGGTAAAATTACCTTGTACCGCGGCAAAGAAGTGGTTAAACGCAATGTAGATAGTGCCATTGCCGTGGATGAATTGATTAATTTACTGAAGGAAAGTGAAGTATGGATAGAGCCGCAGGCGGCAACACAGCAAGCAATGCTGGTATAGTTGTATTGCAGCCGGAGAAAACAGATAAATTTTGTGCGGGTATGTGTTTGTTGAACCGCAGAGTAATGCTCAGAGCAAATGGTTCCGGATTTTTTGAAGGTCCGGAATCTTTTGTTTATTTCTTAATCCAATGCATTCCTTCATTCCAAAATTCCGGTTAAGTCCATCAGGTTACTCAGCAAAAGCAATCAGGAAACGTCATTGTCCATAATTACTACTCCGCCCAACTCATTACATAATTTTCATTCTCTATTCCCAATGCCTGTTGCGTAAGCATCAGCGGGTGAAATGTATCTATCATCACTGCTAATTCTTTAGTTTCTTTAGCACCAATACTTTTCTCTACTGTGCCGGGGTGCGGGCCATGCGGAATGCCTGCGGGATGCAGCGTTATCATACCTCGTGTTACATTTTTACGGCTCATAAAATCACCATCCACATAATACAATACCTCATCGCTGTCTATGTTGCTGTGGTTATATGGTGCAGGAATAGATTGTGGATGATAATCGAATAATCTTGGAACAAAACTGCACACCACAAAATTGTTGGCTTCAAACGTTTGATGCACTGGCGGCGGCTGGTGCACGCGACCGGTAATAGGTTCAAAATCGTGTATGCTAAAGGCAAACGGATAGCAGCAGCCATCCCAGCCCACAACGTCAAACGGGTGGTGTGCATAGTGCAAGCCGTAAAGCACACCTTTCTTTTTTGTTTTAATAATAAAATCACCCTTTTCATCAATAGTTTGCAGGTTTTGCGGCGTGCGTATATCGCGCTCACAATAAGGCGAATGTTCCAGTAATTGGCCGTATTTACTCAGGTATTTTTTAGGAAAACGGATAGGCGAAAAAGACTCTACAATAAATAGCCTGTTATCGCTGCTATCAAAATAAATCTGATAAATAGTGCCGCGCGGAATAATCAAATAATCGCCATAACTAAACGGCAGTTCGCCATACTGCGTCAACAGTTTTCCACTGCCTTCATGTATAAAAATCAGTTCGTCGGCATCCGCATTTTTATAAAAATAATCCTGCATACTTTCCTGCGGTGCAGCAAGACTGATGTGGCAATCATTATTCACCAACACCGGCATGCGGCTTTGCAGATAATCTTTTTCCGGTTGTATTTTAAAACCTTCAAAGCTGCGGTGTTTCAGCATTTTTTCTTCCGCAATGGCAGGCGCCGCACTTACCGGTTCATCCGTTTTGATGATCTGTGTTGGCGGATGCGCATGGTATAGCAAAGAATAGTCATTGCTGAATCCTTCGGTAGAGAATAACTGTTCGGAATATAAAGTGCCATCCGGCTTACGAAACTGCGTGTGCCGCTTATGCGGAATAGAACCAAGAGAAGTATAGTGAGCCATAATAATATACGATTTACGATGCATGATATGCGGTGTGATGAACGGAATTACGGATAATCATATATTGGTAATGCAATACGTTCCTTAAATTTTTGAATTCTCTGCTAAGGTAAGCAGAAGTGGAAAGTAATTTGTAATAAAAACTAACAGTTGTTATTTTTTTAGATAATTTTTTTAATTTTGTTGAACGATGCAGCCCGATTATCCACATAAAATATTCAACGACCATTGCAACTCCTACGTCTGCCTCATGGAAGCACTGGCAATAGATAACAGTTGTTGTAAACGGTAAACGTGTGAGTGGTTAATTGTGAGTTCGAATTACGCTCACTATTCACTTCGCATGTTATCATTTCATTTTCGGTTTCACCACTCACTACCAACTACTCCTGCTCACAACATTCATCACACATCTTAAATAGTACATTATTATGTTTCCCGATATTCAAACTCCGCAAAAAACAAAACGGCAAAACAAAACCGTTGATTTCCTGCCGTTGCAAGGTACCGATTATGTAGAGTTTTATGTAGGCAACGCCAGGCAAGCCGCCCATTTTTACAAAACTGCTTTTGGTTTTCAGAGCCTCGCGTATGCCGGCCCGGAAACCGGCGTGAAAGACAAAGCAAGCTATGTAGTAAGGCAGAACAAGCTTACGTTTGTTTTTACTACGTCTTTGCACAACAACAGCGAGATAGCAGCACATATACAAAAGCATGGTGATGGTGTAAAACACCTCGCCTTGCGTGTGGAGGATGCCGCAGATGCGTGGCATCAAACCACCATACGCGGCGGCGAATCGTACCTGGAACCTTTTACACTGCACGACGAATTTGGTGAAGTAGTAATGAGCGGCATTCATACTTATGGCGATACGGTGCACCTTTTTATTGAGCGGAAAAATTATCATGGTGCTTTTATGCCTGGCTACCAACCCTGGAAAAGTGCTTACAATCCACCGGAAACCGGATTGCTATACGTTGATCATTGTGTAGGCAATGTAGGCTGGAACCAGATGAACCATTGGGTGCAGTTTTACGAAGAAGTAATGGGCTTCCGCAATATTCTCACCTTTGATGATAAAGATATTTCTACCGAATATTCGGCCCTGATGAGTAAGGTAATGAGCAATGGTAATGGTTATGTAAAGTTTCCTATTAATGAGCCGGCGGAAGGCAAAAAGAAATCGCAGGTAGAAGAATACCTGGAGTTTTATAATGGCGAAGGCGTACAACATGTAGCCTTAGCTACACACGATATTGTGAAAACAGTAACTGCCTTGCAAAGCCGCGGTGTGGAGTTTTTAAAAGTACCTTCCAGTTATTACGATGATTTGGCAGAACGGGTGGGACATATTGATGAAGATCTGCAGCCGTTGAAGGATTTGGGGATATTAGTGGACCGGGATGATGAAGGATATTTATTGCAAATCTTTAGCAAGCCGGTAGAAGACCGCCCGACTTTATTCTTTGAGATTATTCAGCGCAAAGGCGCAAAAAGCTTTGGCAAAGGCAATTTTAAAGCTTTGTTTGAAGCTATTGAAAGAGAGCAGGCATTAAGAGGAAATTTGTAGCAATAAAGGAGTAACTTCATTGAAATAAATTTATAAATCACTTTAAAATAAGTTACTTATTCTCTTCTCCCCGGAGAAGGGTTAGGGATGAGGTCTTATGAAATTAGTATCTTACTTACACAACGACAATGAGCAGCTTGCTTTTTTAGTAAATGGCTTACTATACGATTGCGATTTGATGCACCCCGAACTGCCGGCAACTATGGGTATGTTGCTCAATTTTTGGGATGATTTATTTCCTCAAATGCAGCAAACCGAAGAAGCTATCAGGCTTGATAATTTAGGTGAAGGAAATGGTGTTGACATCAATGAAGTAAAACTGTTATCGCCCGTTCCTTTTCCTCCTTCGTGCCGCGATGCGTATGCTTTCCGTCAGCATGTGGCTGCTGCCCGCCGCAATCGCAAGGTGCCTATGATTCCCGAATTTGACCAATATCCGGTATTTTATTTTACCAATCACAACAGCATACAGGGCGCCGGTGACATTCAATGTATGCCCGACCACTTTCACAAGCTGGACTTCGAACTGGAAGCAGCGATTATTATTTGTAAAACCGGCAGAAATATTAAAGCCGGAGAAGCGGATGAATATATTGCCGGCATCATGATTATGAACGATATGAGCGCCCGCACCTTGCAGATGGAAGAAATGAAATTGAATCTTGGCCCTGCCAAAGGCAAAGACTTTGCAACGGCAGTAGGGCCATGCCTGGTTACATTAGATGAATTGGAACAATATGAAGTACCTGCCAAAGAAGGTCATACAGGTGAAAGCTGGAACTTACAAATGACGTGCAAAGTAAACGGTGAGCAGGTAAGCCAAGGTAACCTCAGCGATATGGACTGGACATTTGCTGAAATCATTGAAAGAGCCAGCTATGGCGTAACGCTTCATGCGGGCGACATCATTGGCAGCGGCACGGTTGGTACAGGTTGTTTTTTGGAGTTGAATGGAACGGGTAAATTAACTAACCCGGATTATGAGGAGCAATGGTTGAAAGAAGGTGATGAGATTGAAATGGAGATAGAAGGAGTAGGGGTGTTGAAGAATAAGGTTGTGAGGGAAGAAAGTGATTTTTCTATTCTGGAGAAGAAGAGAGCTTTCATCGCGGAGAACGGAAGTAGATAGAGTTTACACAGAGATTGATTATTTTACAAAGAGGTACCCTTAGGTAAGGCATACGAGATTGATTTATTAGTAGAAGAAGAGATTATTATAGAAAATAAATCCTGCGAAGCCATTTTGCCCGTTTTTACAGCGCAGTTAATTACTTATTTAAAACTATATAATAAGCGATTAGGTTATCCGATAAAATTTCAACGTGCCATTGTTAAAGGATGGCTTTAAAAGAGTTGTACATAAATTTTAAAAACAAAAAATGAAGAACACTAGTAGATATATAGCAGCTCAAATTCCTCAATAAATAAACTCTGCGAAAACTCTATCTACTTCCGTTCTCCGCGGTGAAAATCTGGTGAAAACATGCATATCAACCTGAACGATATCACCACACAGCAGGCGCACCACTTTTTACAATATGCCATTGCACCACGCCCCATTGCATTTGTAAGCAGTATAGATGCTAATGGCAGTGTAAACTTATCGCCATTCTCCTTTTTCAACTTATTCTCCACCAATCCGCCTATTGTTATTTTTTCACCATCCCGGCGGGTACGCAACAACACTACCAAGCACACACTGGAGAACGTAAAAGAAGTACCCGAAGTAGTCATTAACATAGTTACCTGCTATATAGTGCAGCAGGTATCCTTAGCCAGCTGCGAGTATCCAAAAGGAACGGACGAATTTATTAAAGCCGGTTTTACCAAAGAAAAAGCAACGCTGGTGCGACCGCCAATGGTAAAAGAAAGTCAGGTAAAAATGGAGTGTAAAGTATTGGAGATAAAGCCCGTGGGCAACGAAGGCGGCGCTGGCAACTTAGTGATTTGCGAAGTGCTGTGTATGCATATGGATGACAGCATTTTAAATAAGGAAGGCACCATGATTGACCAAACCAAACTCCACCATGTGGCACGGCTTGGTGGCGACTGGTATTGTAAAGTAACGGAGCAAAACCTATTTAAAGTAGCCAAGCCCAGTACAAAATTGGGCATCGGGTTCGATAACTTGCCGCTTTCCGTTTTGCATAGCAACATACTCACCGGCAATCATCTGGCACAACTTGCCAATGTGGAAGCAATACCCGAACCTGATGCATCTTTCAACAATGTAGCCCTCCTTTTCATTCTAAAAGAGTATAAAAATAATGTAATAAAAATGAACCATGAATTGCATCTGCTGGCTGCCAGACTACTAAACAATGGGTTGGTGGAAGACGCCTGGCAGGTGTTATTAAGAGAAGTGTCCCCAACCCCCGAAGAGGAGCTTTTAAATACATATACAATGGCAACAGCCTTTTCTGAAGAAAGAGACCTGGCAGACCCTCTTCAAGGGCTGGGGACCGATAACCACAAAATAGTCTAACGATGCAACATAATAAACCTACAGTACAGGATTATAGTACTTATACACCAGAAGATTTTTATGTATGGCAATTGCTGTACGAGCGCCAGTTGCCTTTTGTGCAAGCCAGTGCAAGTGAATTATATTTAGCTGCTTTGGATAAAATTGGCTTTAACGCGGCTGAAATTCCGCACTTTGAAGAAACTACCAAACGGCTGCAACATCACACCGGCTGGCAACTGACCGTTGTACCCGAACTGGTGCCGCAGAAGGAATTTTTTGAAATGCTTACCAGGAAAACCTTTCCGGCTACTTGTTGGTTGCGCGCACTGGAAGAGTTGGATTACATAGAAGAACCGGATATGTTTCATGATGTATTTGGACATGTGCCGCTGTTGGTGAATAGTGCGTATGCCGGGTTTATGCAAAACTTTGGCAAGCTGGCAATGAAGTGGATAGACACGCCCGAAGCGATACCTGTTTTAGCACGTGTGTACTGGTTTACGATTGAGTTTGGTTTGTTGCACGAAAATGGCAAAAACAAAATCTTTGGTGCAGGTATTATTTCTTCTATCGGCGAAACGCAGCATGTGTTTAAAGACGAATCCCAAAAAGTGCCATTCAACATCCGGCAAATGCTCACTACCGAATACCGCATTGATACGTTGCAACCAACATATTTTGTAATAGATTCTTTTGAGCAATTGTGCAATGCTATTCCAGACATAGATAAGCAATTAGAACAGATTTTTTCAACACAACTAATACACTAAATTATATGTGGCAGGAAAAAGATAACGCTTTGCATCAAAGCTTTACATTCAAAGATTTTTCAGAAGCATTTGCTTTTATGACGCGTGTAGCCCTGCTGGCAGAAAAGATGAACCACCATCCCAACTGGAGCAACGTGTGGAATAAAGTAGAAATAATGCTTAATACACATGATGCTGGTGATACCATCACCGATAAAGACCGGCAACTGGCAAAAGCTATTGATGAATTGGTGAAAGCATAATGTTTAATAGGTATGCAGTACTACAGGCCATCCGTTCACATACCGTAGTGGTTCTATGCAAAGCACCCTTTTTATATAATGATCTTCGCTGGTTTTGCTTTTATTTGCCGGGATAGCATGATAAGCAATCCACCGGTTGCCTTTGTTATCTGCAACAATAGAATTGTGCCCCGGCGCCAGCCATGTACTGTCTTTCTCCAGAATAACGCTGCTGCCTTTACCGTTTGCCTCACCTAACCGCTCAAATGGTCCAAATGCGTTAGTTGCTCTTGCTACCATTACGGCGTAGTTTGCCTTGCTGCCGCAGCAGTTATCGCCCGAATAATACAAATAATATTTTCCTTTATACACATCTATCCAGCCACCTTCAATCAGGTTGGTATAGTTATTTTCTGTGTGCGGAAAAACAACAGCCACAGCCGTGCTGCCCGGTTTAAAGGCAGTCCAGTTGTTGGTTAATTCCTGCACCTGTATAGGCTGAAAACCAGAACCCCAATACAATAGCTTTTTGCCCGTAGCGGGATCAATCATCGCCATAGGATCAATATCTTTAAAACCTTTACCTACAATCAGCGGCGAATCTTTTGGTACAAAAGGACCTTCGGGATTATCTGCAAAGGCAACACCTATGCCTTTGTCTGTTGTGGTATCATTACTTTTTGCACAAAAGAATAGAACATATTTGTGCAATGTAGTATCGTACAGTACATGTGGCGCCCAAAAGTCTTGTGTACGGTTTGCCCATGCAGGTTTGTTTGGCAAGGCATCACCAATATAGGTCCAGTTAAACAGGTCTTTAGAAGAAGCTAATTGTATGTTTACCATTTTTCCGTTGTGTTCCGATTGGGTAGCATAAGCATAAAAAGTACTATTAACATTGATAACTGTCGGATCGGGAAAATCAATATCCAAAACAGGGTTGTGGTGAATAACTGATTGCTGCGGAGTAGATTGCCGGCTGCAACTTATATTAGCTGCCAACAGCAATACATACAGTACAAAAAAGGTGAGTGTATTTTTTATAAACATATTAATGCGAAGGTTTATCAGCATTGGAAAAATTAAAACAATCAATTATTTCTCAAACAGGCAGGATGTATTCCGAATTGGCGAACAGTAGCCCCGGCATAAGCGTTGGGGCAATACGTTATGACCAGCGAATAGTTGATTGCACGCGGTAAATACCTGAACTTTCTTATACCTCTCGAAGCATTATTTCAAATAGCACAGACCTGTTTATTTGTTTACTTCAGCAACTGCATTACAAAAGTCAGCATGGAAAATGTATAAAAAATTTTTTGTTAAAGGAAAAATATGCTTTTTTTGTGCAAACGATTGTATCAATCAATAACCGGTGAAAGTAACCATACAAGACTTAGCTGCTCAACTCCACTTAACGACTGCAACCGTGTCGCGGGCATTGAATAACCATCCCCGTATAAGTGATAGTACCAAGAAAGCTGTAGTTGAACTGGCAGAAAAAATGAATTACCGCCGTAACCGGATTGCTTCCTCTCTGCGTTCGGGAAAAACGCATACAATCGGGGTGATTATCCCCAGCGCAGAAATTAATTTTTTTGGCTCGGTCGTGCATGGTATAGAGAGTATAGCCAACACAAATGGCTATAACATCTTATTGTACCAGTCCAATGAATCAACAGAATACGAGCAAAAAGCCATTGAAACTTTTATAGATGTGCGGGTAGATGGTGTGCTGGCATCTATTGCAAAGGAAACAACTGATATAACCCATTATCTGGAACTTAAAAGCAAAGGGATACCACTTGTGTTTTTCGACCGTAGCAAGGACATGGTGAACATACCATCGGTGGTAGTGGACGACTTTAAAGGTGGATATATGGCTACCCAACATCTGCTGCAGCAGGGTTACAGGCGAATTGCACATATTACCGGACAGCTTCATCTCAAAATTTTTAATGACCGGTTAAATGGATATAAATCTGCTTTACATGCAGCGGGAATAGAGGTTGATGAGTCTTTGATATATTACGGTAATGTTTCTATTGAGGCTGGTAAAGAAGCAATCAATTATTTCTTTGGCATGGCAGAACCGCCGGATGGCATTTTTGCAGTGGAAGATTTTACAGCGTTAGGAGTTATTAAAGCTGCCAAGGAAAAAGGTATCAGCATACCCGAGCAATTAGGTGTGATTGGATTTGCCAACGAATCGTTTGATGAACATATAACGCCTAGCTTGTCGTCTATGGATCAACAAACTGTTTTGATGGGAAGAGAAGCCTTTAAATTATTGCTTGAATTAATCTATGAAAAAGAAGAAGTTCAATTGAAAAAAGTAAATGTGGTGCTGGAGCCCATTGCACGCTTCAGGCAATCATCTATGAGACAGATGATCGTAAATAAATTATAATACACCTTTTTTTTAAGGTTCTGTGCAATCGTTTGTACAGCAGTTGTTTGCCTATGACAAAGAAATTATCTATAACCATTTTTATTGCTGCGCTTGCAGGTGTGCTGTTGTTCAATAGCTGGAAAGCTACTGGTATAGATACCAGCATTACCTCTGTAGCGCGGCCAAGCAGGGCTGCTACCAACCAGTTTTATGTAAGCAACAAAGCGCCGTTAGCACCTTCCGGCTTTATAAAATTGCCGTTAGGAAGCATACAACCCGAAGGTTGGATAAAACAATATTTGCTACTGCAAAAAAATGGGTTAACCGGGCATTTGGGCGAAATAAGCGCCTGGCTCGATAAGCACAACAATGCCTGGTACAGCGGCAATGGTACCGGTGACCATGGCTGGGAAGAAGTGCCGTATTGGTTGAAAGGTTATGGCAATTTAGGCTATATCCTGCATGATACAGCTATTATTAATGAAACAAAACGATGGCTCGACAAAGTATTTGAAAGCCAGCAATCCAACGGATATTTTGGACCGGCAGTAATAGAAAACGAACACCAGGATAATAAAGGAAAAACACCCGACTTATGGCCCAATATGATTATGCTCTGGTGCATGCAATCGTATTACGAATACAGCGGTGACAGCCGTGTGATTCCCTTTATGACAAACTATTTTAAATGGGAAAATAAGGTGCCTGAAGACCAGTTACTGAAGATATATTGGGAAAACAGTCGCGGCGGTGACAACCTGTACAGTATTTACTGGCTGTACAACCGTACCGGTGAACAATGGCTGCTTGACCTGGCTAAAAAAATACACCATAACACTGCAAACTGGACGCAGCAAAATAATTTGCCTAACTGGCACAATGTAAACATAGCACAAAGCTTTCGCGAACCGGCTACCTATTACCTGCAAACAAAAGACAGCTTTTTTCTTAATGCTACTTACAACGATTTTAACCTGGTAAGAAAACTGTATGGGCAAGTGCCCGGCGGTATGTTTGGTGCCGATGAAAACGCACGTGCCGGCTATATCGATCCGCGGCAGGCAGTGGAAACCTGCGGCATGGTAGAGCAAATGGCAAGCGATGAATTGCTGGCCGGCTTTACCGGCGATCCTTTTTGGGCAGAGAACTGCGAAGATGTGGCTTTCAACACCTATCCTGCAGCGGTAATGCCCGATTTTAAAGGACTACGTTATCTCACTGCACCTAATATGGTGGTAAGCGATAGCAAAGACCACAGCCCCGGCCTTCAAAACGGTGGTCCTTTTTTAGTGATGAATCCTTTCAGCAGCCGTTGCTGCCAGCACAACCATGCACAAGGCTGGCCGTACTATGCCGAGCACTTGTTTATGGCAACACCCGACAACGGACTGGTGGCAATGCTATACAACGCCTGCACCGTAACCGCCAAAGCCGGCAATGGCAATGAGGTAAAGCTTAAAGAAGAAACGCATTACCCTTTTGATGAAAAAATAAAAATCAGTGTATTATCCGATAAGGCTACTAATTTTCCCCTGTACCTGCGCATTCCTTCGTGGTGCAATGAAGCAAAGCTGTATATCAACGGCAAATTGCAAACTAATGTAAACACGCCCGGCACATATACCCGCATCGAAAGAACATGGAACAAGAATGATGTAGTAGAACTGCAATTGCCCATGCACATCAGTGTAAAAGAGTGGACTGATAATAAAAACAGCGTAAGCGTGAATTATGGGCCATTAACCTACTCGCTTAAAATAAAAGAAGACTACATAAAAATGGACAGCAAGGCTTCTGCTATTGGTGACAGCAAATGGCAGGCTGGTGCCGATGCCAGTAAATGGCCTTCCTACGAAATTCATCCCGGTAGCAAATGGAATTATGGATTGATATTAAATAAAGATAACGCTGCCTCTTTTACTGTTGTAAAGAAAGCCTGGCCGGCTAATGATTTCCCTTTTACGCAGCAGGCTGTTCCTATCGAAATAAAAGCAAAAGGCAAGGAATTACCACAATGGACAATAGATAAATATGGCTTGTGCGATACGCTGCCGCAAAGTCCGGTAGCTGTAAACACACCTGCCGAAAACATTACTTTAATACCTATGGGCGCAGCCCGGTTGCGTATCTCGGCTTTCCCGGTAGTAGCAAAGTAAAATAGGTTATAATTTTTATTTTATATAAAAACACAATAGCAATAAATAAATGAAGAAAATCCTGTTAAGTGCGCTGCTGATTGCTGCATTGAATAGTGCTTTTGCGCAGCAACTCCGGCCGGTATGGGCAAAAGATCAAGCGAATGAGTGGTACAGTCAACGGGACTGGCTGCGCGGTGCCGATTTTATTCCCAGCACAGCTATCAACCAACTCGAGATGTGGCAGGCCGAAACCTTTGATACAGCTACCATTGACCGTGAACTGGGCTATGCCGAATCTATTGGCTTGAACTGTATGCGTGTGTTTTTGCACCACGTAGCCTGGCAGCAAGATCCGCAGGGTTTTAAAGACAGGGTAAATAAATACCTAAGCATTGCCAATGATCATCACATCATCACCATGTTTGTGTTTTTTGATGATTGCTGGAATCCTACTTACCATGCTGGCAAACAGCCTGCGCCCAAACCCGGTATTCACAATTCGGGCTGGATAAGAGATCCGGGGCAGTTGTATTACGATGAGCCAAAGCTGGTAGATACACTGGAGCGGTATGTAAAAGATATAATGACCACTTTTAAAGACGACAAGCGCATTTTGCTGTGGGATTTATATAATGAGCCGGGCAATACCGGTCATGGCAGTAAAAGCCTGCCGCTGCTAACAAAGGCATTTACCTGGGGTCGCCAGGTGAATCCTTCGCAACCATTAAGTGCAGGCATCTGGAATAAGGATTTGCAGGAATTGAATACTTATCAGTTAGCCAATTCAGATGTGATTACGTACCATGACTATAATCCAGTGGATGTACATCAGCATACGATAGATACGCTGCAGAAATATGGACGTCCGCTGCTGTGTACCGAGTATATGGCACGTCCGCGCAACAGCACTTTTGCAACCGTGATGCCTATGCTGAAGAAAAACTTTGTAGCAGCTATCAACTGGGGATTGGTAGAAGGTAAAACGAATACTAAATATGCCTGGGATACACCCATGCCAAACGGAGACGATCCGAAAGTGTGGTTTCACGAGATATTCCGTAAGGATGGTTCGCCGTACAATCCCGAAGAAACTACTTTAATAAAAGCGCTTACCAGCAATCCATAATCAACCATTAATTGTAACCACATGCAAACCGTTGCTAAAAACACCATCCTATCACCGCTGGAAAAGCTGAAACCATTTATCAGTGAACAAACTATTCTTGTCCGTTCACCCGGTAGGATCAACCTTATAGGCGAGCATACCGACTATAACGAAGGCTATGTGCTGCCGGCAGCTATTGACAAAGCTGCTTACCTGGCTTTAACACCCAGAGCAGACAACCAGATCAATCTGTTTTCCATTGACCTCGAAGACCAGTATTCCGGCGATATTCACGATTTTGAAAGAACAGAAAAATCTTGGCCCAATTACATTTTAGGCGTGGCAGACCAGTTCAGGCAAAGAGGCAAACTGACCAGCGGCTTTGATGCGGCACTCACCGCCGATGTGCCTATTGGCGCGGGACTTTCTTCGTCTGCAGCAGTGGAAAATGCCGTGGTAATGGCCTTAGATGCAATGCTGGATACCGGCTACGAAAAGCTAACAATGGTAAAAATGTCGCAAAAGGCCGAGCATACTTTTCCGCGCCTGATGTGCGGTATTATGGACATGTTTGCCAGTATGTTTGGTAAAAAGAATAATGTCATCAGGCTCGATTGCCGTTCGCTGGAATATGCGTATGAGCCGCTGGATATGAGCGACTTTAAAATTGTATTATTTGATTCCAATGTAGAGCATTCGTTGGGCTCATCGGAGTACAATGTGCGCCGTGCGCAATGCGAAGAAGGAGTGGCGTTGGTAAAACAATATTATCCGCATGTGCTCTCGCTGCGCGATGTAACGATGGACATGCTGAATAAATATGTGCTGCCAGTTAATGAACTGGTGTACAGACGCTGTAGCTACGTACTGGAAGAAAATGCGCGGTTACTGGCTGCCTGTGAGTACTTAGAAGAGGGCGATATGCAGGCTTTTGGTAAAAAGATGTATGAGTCGCACGAAGGCTTAAGCAAAAAGTACGAAGTAAGCTGCAAAGAGCTGGATTTTTTGGTAGAGCAGGTAAAAAACAATCCGGATGTGCTGGGCGCGAGAATGATGGGGGGCGGTTTTGGCGGCTGCACCATCAATTTGGTGAAAGAGGGAGCGGTAGAAAGCCTGATAGCCGAAATAACTAAAGCATATAAAGCCGCAACAGGACTGGATACAAAAGCATACATCACTAAAATTGAAGATGGGACAACTATCTTATAAATATAAAAAACTAATAATTGTATCGTCAAATTTTTAAACACCTATCATTTAAAACTAAAACTCCAATCATGAACAATTGCTTCCAAAGTATGTTCGGGAACACTAAACTCAGGATTCCCGACAAATGGCAGCGCTACCTGCCGCAAAAGTTTCTTTTTATTTTTATTGTGTTTTTAGTACCCTTTCTAGGTAGGGCGCAGGATCAGGAAAGAGTTATTACTGGTTCGGTAACCGACTCGGCTTCGAGGCCGCTCTCAGGCGTAACTGTTGCTACCAGCAACTCCAAACACGCCACCATTACCGACGACAATGGCTTTTTTACCATTAAGGCAGCGCCCGGCGACAAAAGCCTCACTTTTAGTTATGTGGGTATGCGTACCATTACGCAGCCGATTGATGCATCCACTACTAACTATTCAATTACTATGCAGTCGGATATTTCGGGACTAAATGAAGTAGTGGTAGTGGGTTATGGTACAAAGAAAAAAGAAGCTATCACTGGCGCGGTAGCTACCGTTACCAGTAAGGATATTGGCAGGGTACATGGTGGTTCTACGGCGAGTACCACTTTAGCCGGTAAACTACCAGGTGTGACGTTTCGGCAGGGGGAAGGTCGTCCCGGTGCTTCTGCTTCTATACAAATCCGTAATATGGGTACACCGCTGTATGTAATAGATGGTGTGCAGCAGGACGCAGGGCAGTTTAATAATCTGGCACCTAATGATATAGAGAGCATTACGGTACTGAAAGACGCTTCGGCTGCTATCTATGGCGTGCGTGCTGCCAATGGAGTAGTGCTGGTAACTACAAAAAAAGGCGTTACAGGGCGTAATAGCGTAAATGTAGATGCATACACTGGTTATCAGTACTTTTTCCGCTTTCCTAAAGTAGTTAATAATACGGCGGATTATTTATACTATAAAGCTGATGCAGACAGAAACTGGGGCGTTAGTGATACCATTACACAAGCTGTAATAGATAAAGCGAGAGCAGGAACAGACCCGATGTACAGAACTTTTGACTGGAGAGATTACGTACTGAATAACAATGGAGCCCCGCTTAATTCTATTAATGTAAATATAAGCGGCGGTTCTGATAAAGTGAATTACTATGTATCCGGTACCAATCTGTATCAAAACTCTGTATTAGGAAGTGAGTATAACTTTAATCGTACAAATATCCAGTCAAATGTAACTGCAAAGCTGGCTAATGGATTAAAAGTAGGTTTTGATATTAACGGACGTGTAGAAACAAGAAGAAATCCGGGTGTGCCTGGCGGCGATGACTACTTCTTAGCTCGTTTGGCTGTATTAAGAAACACACCGATGGAAAGACCTTATGCAAATGATAACCCGGCTTATCTGAACGATTTGGGTGAGCATTTGGAATCGAACTATGCCTTTCTTAACGATAAGTTATCAGGTAAGTTACGTTCTGACTGGCGTGTATTGCAAACCAATTTTCATATAGACTGGGATATCCCTTGGGTAAAAGGCTTATCTGTTCGTGGGTTAGGCTCGTATTACTTTGCTGATTATTTAGAAAATAATCAGGAATATACTTATGATGCTTACACCTATATACCAGCAAGCGGTTCGGAACCGGAACAATACAAGCGCACAGGTGGAGCTACCAATCCTTGGCGCGACCGTGAACAAATCAAAAATATCAATACCGATCTGCAGTTTCAGGTGAGCTATAATAATACCTTTAACAGACATACCATCGGGGCAACACTTGTTGCAGAAAGATTATCGAATCATTATTTAAGAAACTGGTTGCATGCTTCTCCGCAATCCAACGCTTTACCTTTAGTGTATTTTCCAATAATGGATAGGTACGAAGATGCTGACAATACGCAAACGCGAATTGGTTATGTTGGACGTATCAGCTACTCATACGCAAATCGTTACTTCATAGATGCTTCGGCAAGACGTGATGCTTCGTATCTGTTTGCACCTGGCTTTCGGGTAGGTTATTTTCCAGGCGGTTCAGTTGGATGGAGAATAACAGAAGAGCCTTTTATGAAGAGCTTATTGGGTAATAAAACCAATATCCTGAGTGATCTTAAATTGAGAGGTTCTTATGGATTACTTGGTGATGATAATCCTAATAATGTACCTATTGTATCTCCGTTTGCTTTCCTTAGCGGTTATAATTATGGTCAGGATAATGGTGGCAATCTTCTGCAGCCAGCCGTATTTGACGGAACGGTTGTTACTTCTGTAAGAGACAGGGGCATACCTATAACAAGTGTATCCTGGTTAAAGAGTAAAATTACAGATATAGGCGTGGATTTTAGTTTCTTAAATGGAAAGATTACCGGTACGTTCGATTGGTTTTATCGTAAACGCACAGGTTTGGTTGGTGTAAGAAATGATGTTATTCTTCCTTTAGAAACAGGTTATCATCTGAATAGCGAAAACCTTAATTCTGATGCACAATATGGCGAAGAAGGCTCACTAGCATACAATGGAAAAGTAGGTCAGGTGAATTTTACAGTTGGTGGCAACTTATCATACACTCGTTCCAAAGCTTTACAGTCTTATAAGCCTACTTTCCTTAATTCCTGGGATCAGTACCGCAATTCAAATGAAGAACGGTTTACAGATAAAGACTGGGGTTACATAATAAATGGGCAGTTCACCTCGCAGGAGCAGATCAACAATTATGATGTAGATATTGACGGACAAGGTAACAAAACCTTATTACCGGGAGATTTGATTTATAAAGATTTGAACGGAGATAAAAAAATTACTGAATTAGATCAACGCCCAATCAGCTTTGCTTATGGAGCACAACCTATGCTCAACTTTGGTTTTAACATTTCTGCTAATTTCAAATCATTTGATTTCCATGCAGACTTCTCCGGTGCAGCAGGTTATTCATGGTACCAGAACTGGGAAACCCGATGGGCATTCCAGAATAACGGTAACCTGAATGCTATTTTTGAAGACCGCTGGCATCGCGAAGATATCTTCGACCCAAATAGCGCGTGGGTACCAGGTAAATATCCTGCTAACCGATATAATCCTGGTTTTGGCCATAGTAATTATGAAAACTTTCCGCGTAATGGTTCTGCTGCAAGGAATAATACGTTCTGGTTGCATGATGTAAAGTACCTGAGAGCAAGAACAATTGAGTTGGGATATTCTGTGCCTCAATCATTACTGCAAAGAGTAAAAATTCAACGTGCACGGGTTTATGTGAATGTGTATAACCTGTTCTCAATAGACAATCTAAGGCAGTACTCCATAGATCCGGAATTGGTGGATGATAATGGTTTACAGTTCCCGCAAAACAAGGTCTTTAATGCAGGCGTAAATATTTCTCTCTAAATTTTTACTGAAAAAATTAGTTTAATGAAAAAGATATTTTCTATAACAACAGTATTACTCCTGTGTATAGGAGTGTGGAGTTGTAAAAAAGATGACAGTGAATTCTTAAATGTTCAGCCAACTGCCTTTTTAACAACTGATCAGGTATTTAGCGATCCGTCGTTGGCGTTATCTGTACTAGCCGATCTATATAACCGGCAGGCTGATTTTTCAAGCTTGGATAACGGCTGGGCGAGCTTTGCAGATTTTAGCGAAAGCTTTCCATCCGAAAATGGTAGTACCTATATTGTTCAGCGTACCGGCTGGCCTTTTGATACCTGGGGTTTAAACTGGTATGACAGTTATACTTACATCCGTGAGATTAATCTGTTTCTTGCCAGAGATAGTGCATCAACTGCATTCGGTGAAAATTTGAAAAAAAGATTTTATGCAGAAGGACGTTTTTTAAGAGCCGCTTTTTATTTTGAAATGGTAAAGCGTTATGGTGGAGTACCTCTGGTTACTTCAACACTCGATTATGATTACAAAGGAGATGTTAGTTCTCTGCAGTTACCCCGTGCAAAAGAGTCTGACATATATGACTTTGTAATTAGTGAATGTGAAGCCATCAAAAATGATTTTGTGGATGAGACATCCGGTATATTGTTGCCAACCAGTGTTAAATCACGTGCTACCAAAGGTGCGGCATTGGCCATGGAGGCAAGGGCTGCCCTGTATGCAGGCTCTATTGCTAAGTACGGCGCACTACGGACACCGGCTGTTTCATTGCCCGGAGGAGAAGTAGGTATAGATGCAAGTAAAGCAACAGGATATTATACAATAGCATTAAGGGCTGCCGAGGAAATTATATCAGGACAGGCAGGTGCTTATTCATTATACAATATCGGTGGTAATTTATCAGACAATTTTGCTGCTTTATTTTTAGATAAAACCAGTCCTGAAACCATCTACATGGAGGACTTTAAAGTAGGTGGCAGAACACATGCTTTTACGACCAACGACCAGCCTTACTCTCTATCTGAAGAAGGCGGTGATGCCGGCAGACTTGACCCTTCTCTCAACCTGGCTGAACAATATGAGAAGTTAGACAACACGTATGCCCCCTTTGCTACCACTGATGCTTCAGGCAAGCGGATTGTTTACGACAATCAGTTGGATATCTTTGATGGAAGAGATGCCCGTTTAGCCGGAACCATTCTTTTGCCCGGTGGAACTTTTAAAGGCGGCACAGTTGACATTAGTGCAGGCACTTACTTACCGGATGGTACTACTAATAGTACAGGCGTAGGAAAAGATGGCCCGGTAAATGGTTTGGAGTTTAGAACGCAAACCGGTTTTTATATTCGTAAATATCTTGACCCAACAGTTGGCGCAGGTAAAAGAGGTACCGGCAGCGCCGTTGCTTTCATTCGTTACCGTTATGCTGAGGTATTGCTCAATGCAGCAGAAGCTGCTTTTGAATTGGGACAGCCTGATAAAGCGGCTATGTATATGAATCAGGTACGTGCACGTGCAGGCTTGACCATTCCTTTAACACCCGCTCAAATCACATTTGACCGCATTGTTCATGAACGCAGAGTCGAGCTGGCTTTTGAAGGTCATTACTTCTATGATATGAAGCGCTGGAGACTGGCACATATTGTATGGAATGGTACGCCTACTACATTAAGTGATTTGAAGAGCAATATAGGTTCTGCCACCCAGCATAGCACACAGCCCTGGGGATTGTGGCCATACAGATACAATGGTACGAGTCAATGGGTTTATATAGAGACGAAGCCTTCGTTGGTTACCGGTTCTAACCGTTTCCAGTTCGGAAATTACTATACTGCTATCGGCAGCGATGTAATTGGAGCAAACCCAAAAATTGTAAGACAACCAAACCAGTAAGTCAGCTTTAAATTTTATATTATGGAAGTTTTATTTAAATATCTATTTATTGTGGCATTAATTACTACTATCTTTTCCTGTAAAAAAGATAATTACGATCCGCCTTCTGCCACTTTAAGCGGCCATTTGCTATATCAGGGAGATACAATACATGTAGAGCGAAATGCAGTGCACTTTCAGATTTACCAGTATGGATTTGGCCGGGTTGGGCAAATCTCCCCAGATGAAACCTTTGCTCAGGATGGCTCTTATTCTGCATTGTTGTTTCCGGGTGATTATAAAATTACCATACCAAGCGGCGATGGTCCTTTTATCTGGAAACAAACAGCATCGGGCACACCGGATTCTTTATCAGTTACAGTATCTGGCAATCAGACTGCAGACTTTGAAGTAACCCCTTATTACATGATAAGGAATGCACAGATTGCTGCTGCAGGAAGTAATAATATAACTGCTACCTGCAGTCTGGAAAAAATCATCAACGATGCCAATGCAAAGGATGTGGAGTACGTTGCTTTGTACGTAAACAATACACAGTTCGTTTCCGGAATTAATAATGTTGTTTCTGCAAGCATTGCGGGTGCTGATATTTCGGACGACAACAATGTACAGCTAAGTGTAACAGTGCCGTCGTTAGTGCCTGCTCAAAACTATGTATTTGCACGTATTGGTCTTAAAATGGTCAACGTGGAAGATCTTATTTTCTCTCCATTAGTAAAGATCACCTTTTAAGAAAAAATCAAAACATTGGCCGTCCCGTGTTGAGCGGGGCGGCTTTTGTTCTGTTTAGAAGGGGTATAAATATTAGGAAGCCTATGAAAAAAGCATTATTACTCGTTTTACTCTTAAAAATCGGTAATAATACCTGTCCCGCACAACCGGCTGCCGATACTATTACGTGGCAGCAAACAGTGGTCATCAGCAACGAGCCAATACCCGCCGGCGCCGACAGCACCTGGGGGTTTTATGGGCATTATGGCAGCGAGTATGCGCGGCTGCTGCATTTGAGCGATGGTACCTGGCTTGCCGGCTATACGGTTTCCACCAACAAAGGGTATAGGGAAGACAGTACAGGCGGTCTCCATCTGCAAATATCAAAAAGCAGTGATGGTGGCAAACACTGGACTGTGTTTTCTTCCATTGAAGATGCAGGAAGAGACCTGGATAATGCGCAGCTCATTCAACTAAAGGATGGTTCCATTTTATTAGCTTGTCGCTCCGTTCGCTGGCAGGAGTCGTATCGGTTGCCAGTTTACAAAAGCACAGATGGTGGAAAAAGCTGGCAATACCTCAGCACCATCGACAGTAATGAAGGGAAGCCAGGTGAACTGGGACATCCTGATAAAGGGGCGTATGAGCCGCATTTGTATTTACTCGATGATGGCCGTTTATCGGTAATGTATGCCAATGAAAAACACGTGAGCGAAACGCCGTCTTACAGCCAGATTATTGCTCAGAAAACATCGGATAATGGGGGCAAAACCTGGGGTAAAGAGAATTGGGTAGCGTATGAAGAAGGACATAATACATCGCGACCCGGAATGCCGGTATGGACAAAAATGCAAAACGGAAACTACATAATAGTGTACGAAATATGCGGACCCGAAAAGTGTAATATTTATTACAAAAAAAGCACAGACGGCATTAGCTGGCCAGCAGGCTTAGGAACACGCATTCAAGACCAGTTGGGCGGGCCTTTTATACTATCGCTGCCTAATGGCAATCTGCTGGTAACGTCCAACAGCAGTAACATCTCACTAAGTAAAGATTTTGGTTTGCACTGGCAAACGATCAATGCTGCTTTCAATCATTCGCTTTGGCCAGCCATGTATGTGTTTGGAAAAGGCGAAATAGGGGTAGTAAGCGCTCAAAAAAGGCCGGAAGGCGGCAACAGCGTATTGTTGAAATTCGGAACCTTTAAATGATAAAATTTCAATGTATTCCGGAACTGAAAACACAGGAAGCAAAGAGCGGGTTAAACCGTGCTTCGCATTACCAATATTAATAAACACTATTTATTCACTCTGATAATAAGATTGCTCTATGAAAAAGTTATTACTCGTGACCTGTTTGCATCTTTTTGCCTGTACGCTTGTTGTGGCGCAGGCAACTGCCTGGCATATTGCCGGCGACAAAATCACTTCTCCCTGGGCAGATAGTGTAAACCCAGCTAATGTATTACCAGAATATCCACGCCCGCAATTGGCACGTGGCAACTGGACAAACCTGAATGGTTTGTGGGAGTATGCCATTTTGCCCAAAGATCAGCAGGCAACTATTCCGGCTGCTACGCAGGGCAATATTTTAGTGCCTTTTGCAGTAGAATCTGCTTTATCCGGCGTAGGCAAAACAGTGGGTAAAGACAGTGTGCTGTGGTACAAAAAAACTGTTACCATCCCTGCCAAAACCAACGGCAACCGTGTACTACTGCATTTTGGCGCGGTGGATTGGCGTTGCGATGTGTATGTAAATGGAACCAAAGCCGGCACCCACGAGGGCGGTTTCGATCCGTTTACTATAGATATAACGGATGCTTTGAAAAAAGGCAATAAACAGGATATTGCCATTAGCGTGTGGGACCCTACCGATGCTGGCCCGCAGCCAATTGGAAAACAAATGATAAAACCACACGGTATCTGGTACACGCCGGTTACGGGCATCTGGCAAACGGTATGGGTAGAAAAGGTGCCGCAAACCTATATCGCTGCTACCAAACAAACACCGGATGTGGACAACAGCACGCTGGCTGTAAGCACAACCATCCAAAACCTGCAGCCCGACGATGAACTGCGCTTTACTGCGCTAAACAACAATACCACCGTAGCCGAGCAAACTACAAAAGATACTGCTGTTACCCTCAACATCAGCAACCCCGAACTGTGGTCGCCATCCAGCCCGCACCTCTACGATTTAAGAGTAAGTATATTACGCAAAGGCAAAGTAGTAGATGAAGTAAAGAGCTATTTCGCCATGCGCAAAGTATCTCTTGCACCGGATAAAAATGGCATTCAGCGTATGATGCTGAACAACCAGTTTCTTTTTGAATTTGGTCCGTTAGACCAGGGCTGGTGGCCCGATGGTTTATACACTGCTCCTACCGATGCCGCCCTGAAGTTTGATATTGTACAAACCAAAGCAATGGGCTTTAATATGATCCGCAAGCATATAAAAGTAGAGCCGGCGCGCTGGTACCGTTACTGCGATTCAATAGGTATGCTGGTGTGGCAGGATATGCCGAGCGGC
Organism: Ilyomonas limi; assembly: GCF_005233845.1. Lineage (GTDB taxonomy): Bacteria > Bacteroidota > Bacteroidia > Chitinophagales > Chitinophagaceae > Ilyomonas > Ilyomonas limi. The sequence continues at coordinate 158,924 of NZ_SZQL01000003.1, read as the reverse complement.
GACTTAGGCAACCATTGGGAAAACCGCCCCGGTGTGATAGGCAGGGCAACAGACAGAGATCGTACATCCGAATCGGAAGGCTATTACCGGAAGGAGTGGAATGAAATTATGAATAAGCTGCATAATTTTCCCAGCATCGTTGTATGGATACCTTTCAACGAAGCCTGGGGACAATTTAAAACAGTTGAAATAACGAACTGGACAAAACAAAAGGATCCGTCCCGACTGGTAAACAGTGCCAGTGGCGGCAACTTTTATGCTGTTGGCGATATCCTGGATCTGCACAGCTATCCCGATCCTGCCATGCCGCGTCCGGAATTATTTGGTGGCAAAGAGGCAGTGGTATGCGGAGAGTTTGGAGGCTTGGGGTTACCGGTGGAAGGACATACCTGGCAGCAAAGAAACTGGGGTTACCAAACCTTTGGAACCAACGACAGCTTGTTTATGCGTTATCAAACGCTTACCAATAAACTGGCAGAATTGATTCCATTAGGATTATCTGCAGCCGTATATACGCAAACCACCGACGTGGAAGGCGAGATAAACGGCTTTATGACCTACGACCGTAAAGTGATGAAGATGCCATTAGACAAATTAAATGCAGACAATACGAGGTTGTATAGTATTAAGCCCGAATAGTTAGTGAACAATAGCGACACTTACGGCACAGAGCAGCACAAGATTATTACTGTGTTGCTCTGTGTAATTATGTTGTTTACGCTGCGCTTCAATACTCCAATTGACTCCCTTTTTTGTGTCTTTGTAACAAAAATCATTAAAATAATTATTATGAGAAGATTATTGCTGGCTGCTGTTATTGCATTGTGGGTGAGCAGTGCTTTTACACAACAGCAGGCAGTAATGTCCACGCCATGGACGGAAGCTGCAGTGAAAGTGCAGGTACCATTTCCAGAGTATCCGCGACCGCAAATGGAACGGGCGGATTGGCTGAATTTGAATGGTAAATGGGATTACATAGGCGGCAAAGATGCGCCTGATGCAACTACAGCCCGGCAGCCACCATCGTTCAACGGTGCAACGGAAAAAATAACCGTGCCTTATCCGCCGGAGGCTTATTTGTCCCGCATCGAAAGAAAGCAGGAAATTAATATGTGGTACCGTAAAGTGGTTACCATTCCTGCTTCATGGAAAGGAAAGCATGTACTGCTGCATATTGGTGCAGCAGATTATGAAACAGTAATATTTGTCAATGGCAAAAAAGCGGGTACGCACATTGGCGGCTACGATGCTTTTAGTTTTGATATCACGCCATTGTTACAGCCGGGTAATAACACCCTTATTATTGGCGTGCAGGATAAAAATGATGGCAGATCTGTTTCGGGTAAAAACGGTCCGCGTGGCGATTATACATTTACCTCCGGTATATGGCAAACAGTATGGCTGGAGCCGGTAGCTGAACATTATATTGCTGATATCCGGTTAACACCGGATGTAGCTAATGAAAAGCTGCACGTACAGGTCGTTTCCAATGCAGCAGGCTTAAGTGTGGCTGCTGTTGTATCGGGAGATAAAATAGCTACCATTGATGCTTCGGGCACTATCAATCAGTCGTTCGATATTGCTATTCCTAACCCTGTTTTATGGTCGCCCGATTATCCTTTTTTATACGATTTAAAACTACAGCTGAAAGATAAAAAGGGGGCTGTGGTGGATGAAATAAGCAGCTATTTTGGTATGCGTTCTATTGCATTGGGTGAAGTAAAGGGCGTAAAAAGGGCATTGCTGAACGGCAAGTTCTTGTTGCAGCTTGGCTTACTCGATCAAGGCTATTGGCCCGATGGTATTTACACCGCGCCTACCGATGATGCCCTGAAGTTTGATATTGAAGAAGCTAAAAAAGCCGGCTTTAACCTCATTCGCAAGCACATGAAAACCGAGCCGCAGCGCTGGTATTACTGGTGCGATAAACTAGGCGTAATGGTGTGGCAGGATATGCCTTCTATCTGGTACCAGTTTGAAGATACAGCGCTGGTGCGCAGCCGCTTCAGGCAGGAGTGGAAGGAAATCATAAACGAACATTACAATGCGCCTTCCATCGTTACCTGGGTGCCATTTAATGAGAACTGGGGTGCTTTTGATGTAAAGGAAATAACCGACTGGACGAAGGCTTACGATCCATCCAGATTGGTAAATGGCAATTCTGGATTCAACAACAATCCAAGCTATCAAAAAGCGTATGGCGATCCCGGTAATGGCGATTATGTAGATACGCACATTTATGTTGGTCCGTACGGTGCTTCGGTGCCCGATGGTAAACGGGCAGCATCGCTGGGTGAGTTTGGCGGGGTAGGTTTGTTTGTGCGTGGTCATTTATATCCGGTGTTTAACAACGCATATGCTTACGAACCAACTTTAAACGATTTGACAAACCGGTATGTCTTACTGCTCAACCAGGTAGAGCAGTTGGTGAAATACAAAGGTTTAAGCATTGCCATTTACACACAAACCACCGATGTAGAGCACGAGATAAACGGTATATTAACCTATGACCGGCAGGTAGAAAAAATGGATTTTAATAGAGTGAGGGAAATTAATTCGGCAGTGATAAATAGCAGTAGGGCATTGAATGAATAAAGAGACTGGTGAAAAGATGTATTATTTTCTCTTTATAAGCTTGTTGCTGTTGGCTAAGTAGGATTGGATAATTATTTACTTTTAAATGGGAATGGCACAGGTGTTTGGGGATGATTTCTCGCAGTAAGTTCTTGTTTACTTTTTCCTCCTGAAAGAAAAAAGTAACCAAAAAGTATGAATGCATTGATGTTTTTATCAATGGTATTCATGAGAACGCTTCGCTTAGTTACTTCGTGAATAATGTTTTTCTTTGGTCCCAGTGATACCGCTATGCGGATTCAAGGACGGCATGATCGCTCCGCGCATTTATCTTCGATGAGACTTCGTGTTGTCCGTGCCAACGCCACTTACTCTAAGATGGATTATGGCTTTTATGTGGATGGTTTGGTTGTCGAAAAGTTCTCAGGACACCTATGAAAGATCACGATTTGATAGCGTGCTATCGGCGGGTGTCACCACCCGCCGAAATTTAAATACCTTTTTTTCTTGTGAACCCTGGTGTTCTTTGTGCCTTCTTCGTGGTTTAAAATTTTTATCTAAATAAAAAGAATGAAGCAGCTAAGCATTTTTCTATTGATTTTTATTATCGGGCAAAAGACTGTTCATGCACAAACATTGCAGCTTACATCGCCGGATAAAAATATTACTGTTGAGGTGGAGGTAAAAGACAAGGTGTATTACTCGGTAAAAGCGGGCAATGAGCCATTGCTCAACAACAGCTTTATGCAATTATACGTGGGTAATGAAGTATTAGGTAGCAGTCCAAAGCTGCTGAAGAAAACAACATCCACTATCAATGAACAGCTAAAGCCGGCGGCGCCTTTTAAAAATGCGGTTGTGAGTAATAACTGCAATGTGCTGGCATTATCCTTTAAAGGTGATTACAGCATTGAATTTCGGGCGTATAACGATGGGGTGGCGTACCGCTTTATTACGCGTAAAAAGGATAGCGTTGCCATTACGGCTGAGGATGCCCACTTCGGTTTTGTACATAACGATTCTGCGTGGTATTCGCCCGAGAGAACCTTTTTTACGGCTTATGAAACGCCCTATGCCAAAGCACCTGTCAACAACTGGAAAGAAAATAAAATGAGTACGTTGCCGGTGCTTATCAGTGCAGGAAATAATTACAAGCTGCTTATTTCCGAAGCCGATTTGTACGATTATCCCTGTATGTTTGTAAAGCCGGATGGAGACAATGCATTAGGCTCCGCTTTCCCCAAAGTACCGCTGGCATTTGCGCCAAAAGATGATCGTACTTTAAAGATTACCAGCGAAGCAGATTATATAGCAAAAACAAGTGGCAGCCGCAGCTTTCCGTGGCGCTTTATAGTAGTGGCAAAAGAAGATAAAGACCTTGTTGCCAATGAAATGGTGTACAAGTTATCGCGCCAAACCACCTTAAGCGATACTGCCTGGATAAAACCCGGACACGTAAGCTGGGAATGGTGGCATGGCGCCCGTATTTATGGCGTAGATTTTAAAGCCGGACTGAATTTAGAAACCTATAAATATTACATTGATTTTGCTTCCAAATTCAATATTCCCTATATCATTATGGATGAAGGCTGGTCAAAATCAACTGTAGATGTGTTGCATCCAAATCCTAATATTGACCTGCAACAACTGATTGCTTATGGCAAGCAGAAAAATGTAAAGATCATCCTATGGTTTACATGGCTGTCTGTTGAAAATAATTATCAAACCATCTTTAAACAGTTAGCCGATTGGGGCATTGCCGGCGCCAAAATTGACTTTATGAACCGCAGTGATCAATGGATGGTTAACTGGTACGAAACGATTGCTAAAGAAGCATTTAAACATCATATACTGGTAGATTACCATGGTGCTTTTAAACCGGCAGGCTTAAGCGTTGCTTACCCTAATATACTGGCGCACGAAGGCGTAACCGGTATGGAGCAAAATATTGGTGGCGGATTAGCAACACCGGATAATAATATGCTCCTGCCATTCATCCGTAATGCTGTAGGACCCATGGATTATACGCCCGGCGCCATGTTCAATGTGCAGCCTGAGGATTATAAACCTACCTGGACAAACACCATGAGCATTGGTACGCGCTGTAACCAATTAGCTATGTATATCGTATATGAAAGCGGTTTACAAATGCTGGCTGATAATCCATTCAATTACTACCGCGAAGAAGATTGCACCAGGTTTATTGCCGGCTCGCCGGTAACATGGGATGAAACAAAAGTGCTGGACGCAAAAGCAGGTGAGTACGCGGTGATTGCAAGGCGTAAAGGCAACCAGTGGTATATTGGTGCCATGACCAATCATGAGCCGCGCGAGCTACACATCCCTGTTAATTTTTTAGGACAAAATGAAATGGCTTCCTTCACCATTTTTCAGGATGGCGTGAATGCTGATGTGCAGGCGAAAGACTATAAAAAACTGACAAAAACAATAAAAAACGGAGATGTATTAACCATCACCATGGTGCGCAACGGTGGCTTTGTGGCAACTACTGCAGGATTATAATTTTTGCATATTATGGGATCAGTAAGGCTTCAAAGAAGAGAAACTGCCTTGTCAGGCAAACAGGTTATACGAAATATGCTGCTGTTCTTTATAAACACACATTGTACGTAAAATGGTAGCCTTTTATGTCTTACTGGTTTGGAAAGATTTTCTTAAACAGAACATAAAGCAACCCATTTTTTAAACAGTATTTTTTAACTATCAACATATACAAGCATGAAGAGAATTTTGATCGTGGTGGGCGTACTGATACAGGTGCAGTTTCTTTTTGCCCAACTGCAAAAAGCGCCTGCTTACCCGCTCATCAATCATACAACTTATTTTAGTGTATGGTCGTTTACCGATACGCTGAATGCCAGCCCTACAAAGCACTGGACAGGCGCTACGCAATCGCTAGTGGGCATATTAAAAGTAGATGGCAAATCGTACCGTTTTATGGGCGAAATGGATAAAAGCTACAAAACCATTTTGCCTGCGGCTGATGAAACAACATATAGCGTAAAATATACCGAAAGCCAACCTGCCAGCGGCTGGGAAAACGGCAGCTTTAGTGATGCCTCGTGGAAGACTGGTGCTGCCCCATTTGGTGATAATGACTCGAGAGCCAAAACAAAATGGACGAGCAAAGACCTGTGGGTGCGCCGCACATTTACCGTACAGGATGCCAATATGCAAAACCTGTATTTAAAAATCCAGCACGATGATAATATAGAAGTATATCTCAATGGTAAGGAAATTTATGAGTACAAAGGCTGGATACATAAATACAAATACATACCGCTTAGCAGCTTTGCCGATGCGCTTAAAAAAGGTACTAATATTTTGGCCATACACATAGCCAACACTGCCGGCGGCTCGTGGCTGGATGAAGGGTTGGTTGTAGAGCAACAACCCAAAGAAAATGCTGCTATTGCCAAAGCCACACAGACCAATGTAGTAATGAATGCCACGCAAACGATTTACAATTTTACCTGCGGTGCCGCTGATCTTAAACTCACCTTTACCTCACCATTGCTCATGAATGATCTGGCATTAATGACACGCCCGGTTTCTTACATCAGCTTTGCAGTAAAGTCGAACGACGGCGCTGCACACGACGCGCAGTTGTACTTTGGTGCCGCTACCGATCTGGCAGTGAATGTGCCTACGCAGCCGGTAAAAGCAACAAAATATACTTCCAACAATTTAGCTATACTAAAAGCCGGAACGGTGGAGCAGCCGGTATTACAAAAGAAAGGTGATGACCTCCGCATAGACTGGGGCTATGTATATGTTGCAGCTCCGCAAAGCGAAAAACCGGCGCAGTCTGTTGCTTCGCCACAAATGAGCATAGACAACTTCAGCAGCGGCAAAATGGCGCAGACCGGCGAAGCTACCGGCAAGCAACTGATGCTGAATACGGTATTGCCTTTAAGTAAAATAAACAGTACCGAACAGGAAACACATGTATTGGTGGGCTACGATGAAATATATGGCGTGCAATACTTTGGTCAAAACCTGCGCCCTTACTGGAACAAAGATGGCAACGCCACCATCGAGCAGCAACTGGCATTGGCAGAAAATGACTATCAGGAGGTAATGGGCAAATGCGAAGCCTTCAACAAAAAAATGTATGATGATGCGGTGAAAGCCGGCGGCGAAGAATATGCAAAATTGTGCGTAGCCGCTTATCGCCAGGCTATATCTGCACACCAAACGGTGGAAAGTCCCCAGGGCGAACTTTTATTTATGTCCAAAGAAAACTTTAGCAATGGCTCCATCAATACGGTAGATATAACCTATCCTTCGGCACCGTTATTTTTAATCTATAACCCCGATTTGCTGAAAGGTATGATGAACGGCATTTTTTATTACAGCGAAAGCGGCAAGTGGACCAAGCCTTTTGCGGCGCACGACCTCGGTACGTATCCATTAGCCAATGGACAGACGTACGGAGAAGATATGCCGGTAGAAGAAAGCGGCAACATGATTATTTTAGCCGGTGCTATTGCTAAAAGAGAAGGCAATGCAGACTATGCCAAAAAGCACTGGAAATCGCTCAGCACCTGGGTAAACTTTTTGGTGAAAGATGGTTTTGACCCTGCCAACCAGTTATCTACCGATGACTTTGCCGGGCACCTGGCGCGTAATACCAATTTATCGGTAAAAGCGATTGTGGGTATTGGCTGCTATGCAATGCTGGCAGATATGCTGGGCGATAAAGCTACGGCGCAGCAATACCACGATACGGCGATTGCGATGGTAGCTCGCTGGCAGCAAATGGCAAACGATGGCGACCATTTTGCACTCACCTTCAGCGATAAAAATACATGGAGCCAGAAGTATAACCTGGTGTGGGATAAAGTGCTGGATTTAAACCTTTTTCCTGAAAGTGTATATGACAAAGAAGTAAACTTTTACCTCACCAAGCAAAATGAATTTGGCTTGCCATTGGACAGCCGCAAGACCTATACAAAAAGCGACTGGATCTTGTGGAGTGCTACGCTGGCCAATAATAATGAAGATTTTAAAAAACTGGTAGATCCGGTTTTTAAATACGCTACCGAGACGCCTACACGCGTTCCGCTCAGCGACTGGCACGAAACTACCACTGGCAAGCAGGTGGGCTTTCAGGCACGCAGCGTGGTAGGTGGCTACTTTATGAAGTTGTTGGATTATAAAATGATTAATAATAATGAAGCAGCCTTGCGCCGCTAATACAATATAGCCATTTTTTTCTCTCAAGCAGTTAGTTTAAACGCGGATAGTCTTATCCGCGTTTTTTGTTGGTGTTCAATGCGTCTTTGGTTGGAAACGGAAAGTCGGTTACTCTTGCAGAACAGGCACCTATTCCCATTCAGTTGCCGTTATTTCTTCTATCGGTTGGTGTCTCACCAACCGAAATTTTTACGCTCTGAAATGAGTAAGCATATTAAATTCATCTTTTCCTTCCAAATAAAATCTCGCACTACTCCATCGGTACTCTTCCGGATAAGTACACAATTTCCAATGTGGTCTTATAGGATTGTTGTGAATGTATTCCAGTTTGCTGATAAATATACTCTCGCTGCTAATGGGAATTGCCAGCGGATCTCTTTTCCGGAATTGATGCTGCCGGTCGTCCTTATCCGACTGAAATAGTTCCAGCTTGTGAGTATGCAGTAAATGTTTTCTAAACTGGTGTGCTATATATTTTGCAAGGCTTTCTGCCACGCTTTCTTTGCCATTTTGTTGATGGATGTACCACAGTAAATGAATATGGTTGGGCATTATAACAAATCCGTAGCGTGTTATCAGTTTCTTTTGTACAAAGTATTGAAGCGAGGAGATGATAACCATTTTCAGTATATCATCCGCCAGTAAATGTTGAAAGTTATTGATAGTAGCCGTGTAGAAATAACAAAGTGCTAATTCCATTTGCCCCTCTGCCGCTTATAGTATAGATTTATACTCCAGGTAAGCTATAAACTAATGGAATGTAAGCCACCCTATTGGTTGTTATCTCGCCAGCCGATGCGCATAGGCTTGGTGGAGTGGCTTATGAACGGAACATGCATCTACTGGATTATTCCGGTTGATGAGACACCAACCGATAGTGGGGAACAATGGAAAATATATTGAGATACCTCAGGTTGAGCATCAGGGTATCAGCCGCTTGCAAAGTGTATGGTACGGTATGTTACTACTCATAACATACCGTACTCATAACAGCATACGGGTTGATAGAATATTGCATGTCTATTACTTTTGGAGCTTCGCACAACTCAATATTCAAAAAAGACTTTGCCTGCATAATTTCCCAGAGGTATAAACTTTTGCCTTTGTCGGAGGTGTCAATAATTTCGGGCAGCATTGCATCCAGCCAGCCATTCCAGCAGGCGGCTTCCAATTGTTCATCATAAGGCAGGTTTCGCGCCGTTTCCATTCTTTCCTTTTCAAACAGTTGTCTTTTAGAAAAAGAAGTGTTTTTCATCAGTAATATTTCCTGTTGAACTGCATTCGTTTCCATTTCATAAGTTTTTATCTATTATATATAGACGTAAAAATGGTACAAAAGGTTAACGGAAACAAAGAGAAAATTCTGGTAAAATAGCCGTGTTTTCACCCGCAGCAGCTCGCTTCGCAATTTCTCTAATGGGTGGTGGGATACTAACCGGTAGCAGAAATAATGAAGCGCCATGTGTGGCTAATCAGTAATAATAGAAGTTTTTTCTTTCAAGCAGTTAATTTAATTAAATGCCGATGGTCTTATCCGCGCTTTTATTTGATGTAATTTTTACTTCTTTTTCGATATTCAGAAGCAGGCTTTGCCTAAGCTTATCCTACCCTTTACCTAGGCTTTGGGTAGGCTTTAGTTAGCGTGTTGTCTAGTCCTAAAATAGCTATACAAATTAGTGAATAATCCTGGTGGAGCTTACGCGGGCATTAATGGATATGTGAGGGAAGGAGGCATTGCAGCCGGAAGAATAAAATGAGAGAATGAAGTTTAAGTCTGGGAAAACAAATTTTGAGTTTCAAATTGACCATTTTATTAATAGTTTTCCCTTATTTTCCACCCAATTTATGTCAACTAAGTTTTTTACAAACCATAACGGGAATTCCGTTTTAAAAAAGTTCAAAGGTGCTTTTGAGCATATTGCCAATATCTATGCCTTTCATGCAGTAGTGGGTTATTTCCGTGCTTCGGGTTATTATGCCATAAGGGAGCATTTGATGAAAGTGCCGGAAGTGAAAATACTGGTAGGCATAAATGTAGATGTTATTAGTGCGGAAGCAAAACGAAGGGGATTGCTATTCTTTGGTGATGCTGAACGAACAAGAGATGAGTTTATCAAATGGATGCGGCAGGATATAAAGGAGGCTTCTTATACTAAAGAAGTAGAAGATGGCATTCTGCAATTCATGGAAGATATTATTGACAAGAAAATTCAAATAAGGGTTCATAAAACAAAGAAACTCCATGCTAAGATTTACATCTTCCTGCCACAAAACTTTAATGAGTATTCGGGTGGAGAAGTCATTACCGGCTCATCTAACTTAACGAGTGCCGGTTTGGGAGTAGAAGATGTAGGGAACTATGAATTTAATGTAGCTTTAAGAGATTATGACGATGTAGCTTTTGCAGAAAAGGAGTTTGCAGAACTTTGGAAAGACGGCGAAGAAATTCTGCCCATTGATATAGATAGAATCAGGCATAAATCGCATATTGGACAACTGTTCACACCGTTTGAGCTATACATTAAGTTTTTGATTGAATACTTTGGGAAAAACATAGACTATGACCCGGATACCGTAGGTGATTTGCCCAGAAACTTTAAAAAACTGAGTTACCAGATAGATGCCGTAAATCAAGGCTACCAGATGATATTAGACCATAACGGTTTTATATTAGCTGATGTGGTGGGTTTAGGGAAAACAGTTATTGCCAGCATGATTGCTAAAAGATTTCTAATTGCAAATGGCACTTTAAGTACCAAGATTTTAGTAGTTTTTCCGCCGCCGCTTGAAAAAAACTGGAAGACCACATTCCGGTATTTTGGTTTGGATAAACATACCCGGTTTATCAGTAATGGCAGCTTACACAAAGTGTTAAAAGATAATGAGGACTACTGGCCAAAAGAAGACTATGATCTCATTTTAGTGGACGAGGCGCATAAATTTCGTAACCACCGGTCTATTATGTTTGATAACCTGCAAACGATCTGTAAAGCGCCACGTAGCATTATTGGCAATGTATCGGGCTATAGGAAAAAGGTGGTGTTGATTTCTGCAACGCCTTTAAACAACAGACCGGATGATATTTACTACCAGCTTCAGCTTTTTCAGGATGCAAGAAAATCCACTTTGCCGGTTACCAATCTGCAAAGCTTTTTTGCCCCACTGATACGCAAATACAAAGAAATTATTGCCGGTGCCAAACTAAACGGGAAACCAGATGTTGCGGCATTAAGAACCATTTATGGTGATATTCGTAATAAAGTATTAGAGCCTATCACCGTAAGGAGAACCCGGACAGACGTAAAAAACTATCCTGCTTATTTAAAAGATTTAGAGGAACAAGGCATCAGATTCCCGGATATTGCACCACCAAAGGCGGTGGAATACGAGTTAGGTCCTGAGCTGGAAGCTTTATTCTACAATACCATTGCCTGCCTTGTAGATGAAATCGGGTATTACCGGTACCAGGCAATTGCTTATCTCTTACCCGAAATCCAGGATAAATATTACTCTCAGGCAGAACGGGTTTCCAAAACGCTTGCCCAGATTATGATGACGCAAATGGTAAAGCGTTTGGAAAGTTCTTTTTATGCTTTCAAAAAATCGCTGGAGCGTTTTCGTATTTCTACCCAACGGATGATTGACATGTTTGCAAAGGGCAAAATATATGTAGCACCGAGCACCAATGTGAATGCATTGATGGACCAGGACTGGACAGATGAACAAATAGAGGAAAGAATTTTAGAACTGTCTGCAGAAGACCCCAAAAATCAGATTTTTACTCCTCAGGATTTTGATGAAGAATTTATTGATTTACTCCGTGCTGATCTTGCCCATATCACCAAAATATGCGGGCAATGGGATGAGATAACGGAAGATCCAAAGCTTGATCTCTTCAAACAGCTTTTAAAAAATGAATTATTCAGAAACGATATAAATAAAACTGGCAAACTGGTCATTTTTACGGAATCAAAAGAAACGGCAGACTATCTAACCAAACAACTACATTATCCTAAAACCCTGACTGTTTCGGCAGATAACCGTAAAGCTGTTTTTGATGCCATACAAAAGAACTTTGATGCGAATTATAATGGAGACTTCCAGGATGATTACAACATCATTATTTCTACTGAAGTATTAGCCGAAGGCGTGAACCTGCATCGCTCCAACATCATTGTTAACTACGATACGCCCTGGAATGCCACGCGGTTGATGCAGCGTATTGGCAGGGTCAACCGTATTGGCAGTGTGGCAGACGTTATTTATAATTATGCTTTCTATCCTTCGCGCCAGAGCGACAAGCTAATTAATCTCTACAACAACGCTTATATAAAGCTGCAAGGCTTCCATACTGCTTTTGGCGAGGACTCCCGCATCTACACCGTGGAAGAAGTATTGGAGCAGGTAAAGCTGCACACGCAAGGTGTAGGCGAGGAGGAAGATAAGCGGTTGATTTATCTACGCTTCATACGGGAGTTTAAAGAGAAAAATGAAAAAGAATTCAGGCGCATCAAAAACCTGCCGCTGAAAGCCCGCACAGGAAGAAAGCCCGGCAAAAAGCATAAAACGCTACAGGGCAGCAGTCTCATCTTTATGAAATCGCCTTACAAGACTGAGTTTTATAAAGTAGATAATAGGGGCAAAATAGAAGCGCTCACCTTTATACAGGCAGCAGAACTGTTTGAAGCAACCATTACCGAAGTCTCCGAAGCATTGCCCGACTACCACCATGCGCATATAGAAAAAGCATCGGCTTATTTCGAACAGGAATTATTTTCCAATTCGGTGGAAACCGTTTCGGGCGAACAGGCAGATGCTAAAACGAATGGGGCTAAAAAGTTCATCAGGGAATTGCGTGCCGACAGCCGGGACGAAAAATTCAGAAATGCTGCCGAAACTATTTTATTATTGCTGGACAAAGGCACTATCACCAACCTGCCCAATGAGTTGAATAAGCTGCGCCTGAAGTATAATAAAGGAGATATAAAAGCACATGCAGCAGAAAATTTGGTGATGCAGCTTGCCGCCAAATACATGCAGCAGGATGCCAGCGAGGAAGATGCCGATGTGTTGGATGCGCCACCATTGCCTTTTGAGATTACCCAAAAACCGGATATTATTTTATCAGAAACTTTTCAATCTCATCTATGAACCCGGATTACAAACAATGGCTTGCCCATTTAAAAGCGCAAATCCGTTCGGCGCAAATCAAAGCAGCGCTGAAGGTAAATGCCGAACTCATTCTTTTATACTGGCAGTTAGGAAACGAAATAGTGCAGAAACAGAACGAAGCCAAGTGGGGAGATAAATGGCTACATCAACTTTCAAAAGATTTAATGAGTGAATTTCCTGATATAAAAGGATGCTCACACACAAACCTAAAATACATTATCCGGTGGTATCAATTTTATGCCCCTGCAATTGGGCAACAAGCTGTTGCCCAATTACAAAACAAGGTAAAAACAGGAGGCAATACAACTGTCCAACAACCTGTTGGACAAATCGGGCAACAAGTTGTTGACCAAATACCGGCTCTACTTACTACTATTCCCTGGGGGCATCATTTACAAATTATTACTAAGTGCAAAAAGCTGGAAGAAGCCCTGTTTTATATAAAAGAAACAAGCACTCACAATTGGAGCCGAGCCGTACTTGTACACCAGATAGAAAGTGGCTTATACCACCGTAAAGGTACCGCTGTTACCAACTTTGAAACAACACTGCCCAAGCCACAAAGCGACCTTGCAAAAGAACTGCTCAAAGACCCTTACACTTTTGATTTTCTCTCTTTAAGCGAGGAATACAAGGAAAGGGACTTGGAGAATGCCTTAACCGACCACATTACTAAATTTTTACTGGAGTTGGGTGCCGGCTTTAGCTTTGTAGGTCGCCAGTATCACATAACAGTGGGTGGTGATGACTTTTATATTGACTTACTATTTTATCATTTAAAGCTGCGCTGCTTTGTAGTAATTGAACTGAAAACAGGTAAATTTATTCCTGAATATGCCGGTAAGCTAAACTTTTATTTGAACATAATAGATGATAGCTTAAAGCATGCAACAGACCAGCCTTCCATTGGCATTATCATCTGTAAAGAGCGTAATAAAGTAGTAGCTGAATATGCATTGCGTGGTATGGATAAGCCTATTGGTGTAAGTGAATACCAACTCACTGAAAAGCTACCTGCTGCATTAAAGGGTAAATTGCCAACTGTTGAACAAATTGAAGAAGAATTGAAGGATATTACCGAATAAAAATCAATTGAACTATAATGTTATCTGCAGAAGAATTAAAACGCATATTTGAAAGTGAGTTTAATCCAGAATCCTGGAAGCGGATTTTAATTGAAATATTTGGTGTAAAACGGTTACACTTACAACCACAAACAATTGGTGTTACTCCTAACGATTGGAATGCGAAAGCATTTGAGTTAGGTAGCTTTGAAACTATTGAAGGAAGGCTCGTGGGTATATTTGAAGTGCAGATAAACAGAAAAGTAAAACTACAGTATAATAAAGTTGGATTGCGACAGCTATTAAAACCTATATACGAAGAAGATGTAGATGCCGCATTGATTGTGTTTAATCAAGATAAAATATGGCGTTTCAGTTATGTTAGTGAGATTAGGGAAACTAATAAAGAAACGGGCATACGTGAGAAGAAAGTTACGGACCCCAAACGGTATACTTACCTGTTTGGAGAAGGAGAAGTATGCAGAACCGCCGCTAAAAATTTTCATAGTTTACAAGGTAGACCAATCAAACTTGATGATTTATATGCCGCATTCTCAGTTGAAAAGCTTAATGATGAGTTCTTTAAAAAGTACAAAGATTTTTATCTGAAAGGCGTACGATATTTAGTTGAGAATCCAAGCTACTACAGTTTGTTTATAGACAAAAAGGAAACAGAGGAAGAAAAAAAGCAAAAGCCTATTCGCGACTTTGTAAAGAAATTGATGGGACGCATTGTATTTCTGCATTTCCTACAAAAGAAAGGTTGGATGGGTTGCCCGATATTAGCAAATGAAGAAGAAAATGAAGAGATATGGGAAAAGGGTAAAAAAAGATTTATGCACCTGCTTTTTAAAGGATACGATAATAAAGAACATTTCCACAGTCAATGCCTACGCATTTTATTTTTTGAAACGCTGAATACAAAGCGCGATAATAATATCTTTTCCATTCCGGTTTTAATTGACGAAGTAACCTCAGAAAAATCTTTAACAAGAGTGCCTTATTTGAATGGTGGCTTATTTGACCGTGATATTTCTTATGAGCATGATTTGGATTTCCCAACTGAGTTTTTCACACATTTATTTGACTTTTTTGAGCAATACAATTTTACAATAGACGAAAATGACCCTTATGACAGCGAAGTAGGTATTGACCCGGAAATGCTGGGACATATTTTTGAAAACCTCCTGGAAGAAAACAGGGAGAAAGGAACTTTTTATACACCAAAGGAAATTGTACAGTACATGTGTCAGCAAAGCTTATTACAATATTTGCGAACACATATACCGGAGTGCAGCGAGGAAGATAGCCCTGCTTTTAAAGCTTTGGAAAGTTTTCTGCTCAACACCTATATAGAAGATCTTACTGATAAAAGAAACTTTATCGTTAAGAATGCAAGGCGAATAGATAAACTACTGCATGATGTAAAGATATGTGACCCTGCTATTGGTTCCGGAGCTTTTCCAATGGGTATGCTGCAACTTATATTTAGAATAAGAATGGCGTTGGCATTAACACAAGACAGAGCCAATCTAAAAGAAGCCATCATTCAAAACAACATTTATGGTGTAGATATAGAAAGTGGTGCTGTTGATATTGCTCGGTTACGCTTTTGGCTGGCGTTGGTAGTTGACGAAGAAAAACCACAACCCTTACCTAATCTTGATTACAAGATAATGCAGGGGAATAGTTTATTTGAGCGCTTTGACCATATAGACCTGAAGTTTGAGCCAAAACGAATTGAAGTAAAACTGGTAAAAGAAACGGATTTGTTCGGCAATGTTGTAAAACCACAAATAACAATTGCTGAATATCTGCAATCTAAAGAAGGTGTCAGGGAGTTTGGTTTAACTGAATTGGAAGAAAAATATTTTAATAGTAATAATGCAATTGAAAAAAGAGAAATAAAGCAAAAGATTGATGCTTTTGAAAAAGAATTTATTAGCCAACAAATAGATAAGCGAAAAGAGGAATTGCAAACGCTGATTAGAGGTAAGGAAAACAGTGTTGATAAACGCAAACTAAAAGAGTTGCATCAGCATCAACAAGAATTAGAGACATTGACAGTTGCAAGTAAGGAATTGCAGGAAATGAAGCCGAACAATAAACCTTATTTCTTATGGCACTTGTACTTCATGGATGTATTTCGGGAAGGTGGTTTTGATATTGTAATTGGAAATCCTCCTTATTTGAGAATACAGGGAATTAGAAATGATAATCCGGTTATGGCTGATATGCTAAGTGAAGATTATGATTCTGCTACCGGTTCGTTTGACTTATATGTTGTATTTGTAGAAAAAGGGTTAAGTCTTCTAAAAGATACGGGAATATTAAACTATATAATGCCTGTTAAATGGACAAATGCTGCTTTTGGTGAGGGGCTGAGAAAAATCATGTTAGAAGGAAATTATGTTTCCCGAATAGTCTCTTTTGGAGCCTTTCAGGTCTTTAATGTATCAACTTATACAGGATTACAGTGGTTTAAAAAGGATGCAAATGGCTTTTTTTACAAGCAATTAGATAGAAATGTTCCTTCATTAAAAGAGTTAGGTGACTTTCTTCAAAGTTTAAGTAATGATCAATTTAGCAAAATCAATGTAAAAAGCCTAACAGCAGATAGTTGGATACTTACAGATAGCCAAAGACAAAAGCTTTTGGAAAAATTACAGCAACAACCAGATAGACTAAAAGATGTCTTTGCTAAGATTTTTGTTGGTCTACAAACGAGCTTAGATGAGGTCTATGTATTAGACTTACTTTCAGAAAATAAGAATAACTATACTTGCTTTTCTAACTCTTTAGGAGAACGTGTTGAAATAGAAAAAGGGATAGTAAAACCTTTTCTTATGGGCAAAGATGTTAAGCGATATGAAAAGCCTCAAAACAAACATGTTGTTATTTTTCCTTACCAGATAATAGATGGAACAGCCCGACTAATGGATCAAGATTGTATAAAAATCAGCTATCCTTTAGCTTGGAAATATTTAAATAATAATAGAATTGAACTTGAGAACAGAGAAAAAGGCAGAATGAGACATGAAGGTTTTTATGCTTATATATATCCTAAAAATTTGACTGAATTTGCAAATAGAAAACTTTTAACCCCAGATATTGCAAATAGAAGTGAATTAACAATTGATGAGAAAGGACAATACTATCATACAACTACAATTTATGGCTTATCACTAAAAAGTACGATTGTTGAGGATTTGAAGTATTTTCTTGGAATATTAAACTCAAAATTGCTATTCTTTTATTTATCAGCAACTGGCAATATTTTACGTGGTGGATATTTTAGATTTAAAACTGATTATTTAAAACCTTTTCCAATTAAAAGAATTAATTTAATTGAACTACATGAAAAGCAATCATATGAATTCATTATTAAACTTGTTGAAAATATCCTTCAATTAAGAAATAATAAGATTGATACTATAAAATGGGAGAATAAAATTGATGCTTTAGCTTTCCATTTATATGGATTAACTGAAGAAGAAATGCTGCAAGTATTAGATAGCTTTTCTGATTTAAGCAGCAAAGAACGAAATGGTATTCATAATGAATACCGTAATATTCAAAACAAACATTTCAAACTTGAAGTATGATACAACGGGTACACATAGAAAACTTTAAAGCTATCTATAGACCTGTCAGCTTATCCTTACAGCCTTTTACAGTTTTTATTGGCAATAATGGCACCGGTAAGAGCAGCATTTTAGAGGCTTTGAAACTTTTACAAAATGCAGTAAATGCCGATTTAACCAAAGCTTTTAATGATTGGGGTGGATTGGATAAGATAAGAAATTATAATGCCTTTTTAGATCAGGAAAATATTACAGAATCTGGATTCAGGAAACTTTATTCGCCTGTCTCCATATATTTTGAAGTGGTTGTAGAAGAAAAGCAATACGAGTATCTGGTGCGCTTCAACATGAGTAGAAATAATGACTACTATGTAGTAGAACATGAAGAACTATTATTGAATGGCTCACCGGTATATATTGCAGATGTTATAGGTAAAACTGGTGAAAACTTAGCGTTTTTTACTAATCCTGCTAATCAAAGTACGCCATTAGAATTTAAGTATGAAGCAAACAGGTTAGTCTTAGGCTTGGCAGGTCTGCCCATGCTTCCTGTTGATTTCCTCCATTTTCAGCAATATGTAAAAAGCTGGCAGTTTTTATCCCTAAACGCGCATGATATGGGAAAACCCGTATTAAGCAGCAGAATGGTAAATATTAAGTTAGGTAGCGAAGGAAGAAACATAGCTGAATATTTACTTTGGCTACGTGGGCAAGGTCAGGAATACCTTGATAGTATCATAAGAAAAATGAAGTTTGTACTTCCTTATCTTAATGATCTCCAGCCGCACGAGCAGGAAACGTTTAACCGGGAAATAGAAGTGTTGATGTATGAGGATAAAGAAGGCAGCCCAGCACTTCCAGGGTGGCTACTATCTTCAGGCACTTTGCGAATACTTGCTTTGCTTGCCATGTTTGAAACTCCTGAACCTCCTTCCGTATTATTCATTGATGAAGTGGAAAACGGACTTGACCCGAGAACCATAGGATTACTAATAAGTGAAATACAAAACGTGGTTGAAGACAGAACTATGCAGGTAATAGTCACAACCCATTCTCCTTATTTCCTTGATTTAGTACCAATACAAAGTTTGATTGTAGCAGAAAAAGCAAATGAAGGAAGTTACTTCCACATACCGGAAAACGAAGAAAGTCTGAACATATGGAAAGAGAAGTTTTCTCCGGGAAAGCTATATACCATGGGTAAACTAACAAGATAATACTTATGAAGATAGGAATGATACTTGAATGCCAGCCCGCAGGTCCTGATGCTGCTGTATATCCATACATTGCCAAAAAATTGTGTGAGGATTTGGAAATTGAAAAGCCGGAAACACTGGTAAATAAACAAAGGTTAATGAACGAGGCACCCGAAGTGGCACAAACATTATTACAAAATGGATGTGATATTGTTTTTATTATTTGGGATAAAAAACCTCGTTGGGGTGAAGGTGGAAATTGCGAAACAGACACTGCTGCTTTAACAACTGCATTAACTCAATTAGGTATTAATATGACGCAAATTCGTTTGTGTTGTATTGATGAAATGATGGAAAGCTGGATGATTGCTGATAGCAGAGGTTTTATGAATTGGATAAGAAGCAAGACTAATCACGCTTTACAAAATATTGGAGATCATGCTACACCTGCCGAACAAACAGACCCCAAAAACAGAATAAAAAGATATTTAAGAGACCATTTCAACAAAATAAAGTACAACGACTACGACCATAATCTGCAAATAGTTAAGGCGTTTCCTGATTTCAATAGAACTGCTGCCAATAATTCTTCATTCAAATATTTCAAAGATAGTATTGAAGAAATCTGCCCTTAATGTTTTAGCAGTTTGCTTGCCCTCAATTATTGCTTGCTTAAATATATCTTATCACTCAGTTTAAGTAATTCATTGTATAAAGTCCATTATTAAAGTTTTTAGTTATTATGGAAGCCAAAAATGCACCTCAATTCTTTACCCAAGAAGATTTCACTCAATTAGCAAAGTTTGCTAAACAGCCAAAAGAAAAAGACAATTCTGAACACCAACAAACTTATGATTATTTAAAAGAAACATACAATAAAGTAAAGTATTGGGCTGAGCAAACACAACATGAAATTTTCCCTAATGGTATCATTAATATATTACTAAAGCCTACCAACCAAGCAAATAGATTTGAAGACTATCAATGGGGAAAAATATATCACGATTCAGATAGTGAAGAGGAAGGCATACTTGCTTACACAGTGGGTATTCACAGGAACAACTTCGTCATCAAAATTGATACTGTAGGTTTAAAGGAAGCAGATAAAAAGAGGCAACAATACTATGAAAGAAGAGGCGATGAAAATAATTCCGACATTGTAAAGATTGTGCCTTCTCAACAAGTACTTGATAAAAGCTGGAAATACCTCATCGATTTAAGTGCCGCCTTCATCACCAGTTTACAACCTGCATATAAAGAGTTGTATAATTTACTTGTAGAAAACGCAAACTTACCGGAGCGAAGGGAGCAAAAAACAATTAAAGAAAACAACATGCCTTTGAACTGCATTTTTTATGGACCGCCAGGCACAGGAAAAACATACCACACTATAGATCGAGCTATTGAAATTGCTGATCAGGCATTTTATGATGAAAACAAGCATGAGAGAGAAAAGCTTAAACAACGATTTAATGAGCTATTAATAAAAGATTTTGAGAAAACAGATGGGCAGATTGCATTTTGCACTTTTCATCAAAGCATGAGTTATGAAGATTTTATAGAAGGCATCAAACCTGTAAAGCCAGAACAATCCGGATCTGTTTATTATGAAGTATTAGATGGCATTTTTAAGAAAATATGTTTGGAAGCAAATCGCTCTATTCAATATTCTGTTACCATTGATAATGTTCAGAATAGCCTTACAAGAGAATTATTTGAAGACTATTATTATAATTTTTCTGAAACGTTGCCAGAGCATACCGAATCGTCTTCCCCTGTAGTATTAAAAACAAAAGAAAATTACTCATTTGAACTTTTTAGAAATACTGCTGATTCAATCGTTGTTAAGGCGGGAGATAAAAAGACCAATTTAAGCGTATCATGTAGTGAATTAGCAGCAGTGCTATTTCAAAATAAAAAACCAACATACAAATCTTACGAAGAAATGATTCTCCATAAAATACTAGAGAATAAAGGCTTTCAAAAATCGGAAGTAGATAATCGGAAGAAAAATTATGTACTGATTATTGATGAAATAAACAGAGGCAATATTGCCCAGATTTTTGGTGAGTTAATAACACTAATAGAGGAAGATAAAAGAGGAGGACAAAAGGAGGAATTAGAAGTTGTGTTGCCTTATAGTAAAAAGCCATTTAAAGTACCCTCTAATTTATTTATTATAGGTACTATGAATACGGCAGATAGAAGTGTGGAAGCATTGGATACAGCTTTAAGAAGAAGATTTGTATTTGAAGCAATGGAGCCAAAACCAGAATTGCTTGATACTAAACATTTGTTATGGTGGTTTTTATGGAAGTATAAAGATGATGATTGGAAAGATTTGATGTTTCAGGAAAGAGAAAGGGAATTTTACAACTTCTTTGGTGTTGATGAGGGGCATAAAGAAGCAATAGAAAGAGCATGGTACAAAATGGAAGAGGAAGATATGAACCTTCAACAGATAGCTTTATTAGATGAGTTCACTTTTACTGGTGTTAATTTATTTAAGATGTTGAGTGTAATAAACAGCCGGCTTCAGGTTCTGTTAAGTAAAGATCATACTATCGGACATGCCTGGCTGATGAATGTATATAGCTTAAGCGATCTGCAGCATGCTTTTAAAAACAAGATACTACCACTCTTACAGGAGTATTTCTATAACAATTATGCAAAGATTGGACTGGTATTAGGACAAAGTTTTGTTGAGCAAGTACAAGTAAATAAAAGCCTGTTTGCTAAGTTTACCGATAGCGAAGAAACCGCCAACGATTACGAAGGCAAAACTATCTACACTTTGGTTGATCCATTTGCATTAGAAGCAGCAGCCTTTAAATCCATTTATGAATAATGCCATCCAAAAACATCATACGGGTTTCGGAGTTTGAAAAGCTGTATTATGATAATGCAAAACCTTTTAAACAAAAGCACTGGGCGGCACTGTGCAATTATCTGGAGAACGTAAATAAAAAGGAAGAAAACAGGATAGAGTATTTCCGCATTCTTAAAAACGGCATCCAGTTTACCAACTATGTAGGTGTAATACAGGCAGGTAATCTTACCGTAGAAATATTGCCCAAGGTAGATAAAGGTAACACCACCGCTGCCAATAAAAGTATTGAACAGTTAGAAGAGAAAATATCCAGGGAAAAGCAGCAATGGCATCATGTACTGCTGCAAATGCTTAAAGAATGCAGGCTTCTGAAAGTAAATCATGTTGACTATGCTAATCTTAATCTGCGTAGCAATTCCATACTGGATATTTACATAGAATTGTTTTTAGAAGAAGCCGAGCGGCTGCTACATGAAGGCTTGCTAAAAAAGTATCAAAAGAAAGAGGGCAATCAAACTGCTTTGAAAGGGCAATTACAATTCTCCAAGCAAATAGCTTACAACAGTACACACGGAGAACGCTTCTATATCCGCTATACCGAATACAACCGCAACAATATTTACAACCAGCTTATCTATAAAACGGTACAACTCATTCCAACCATCAGCAACAACACTTACCTGCTGGATAAAGTAAGCAGGTTGCTGTTAGACTTTCCCGAAGTAACGAACTGTATGGTCAATACCGATACGTTTTACCATCTTCAATTTGACAGAAAAACAGAACGTTACAAAGAAGCCCTGCTCATCAGCAAAATGTTGTTGCTCAATTATCGTCCGGATATTACCGGCGGCACCGAAAATGTGATTGCCATATTATTTGATATGAATAAGCTGTGGGAAGAGTTTGTGTACAGGCGATTGAAGAAAGAAGAAGCTACTACCAATATAACTGTACATCGCCAGCAATCATCTAATTTCTGGAAACCGGATAACAGCAATTACAGCAAAAAAATAAGACCGGATATTGTTTTGAAACATAAAGAAGGCGGAGCAGAACAAATAATTGTAGTTGATACCAAGTGGAAGATATTACAAGACCTTACCTCTTCGGATGAAGATTTAAAACAGATGTTTGTATATAATCTTTTTTGGAAGTGTGATAGAAGTATATTGCTTTATCCTGCGTTAAAGGAAGAATTTGCCAGTGGTAAATATTATGATTATAATAAACTTGAAGCGTTTGGAAGTTTATGTTCTGCCCTAACGATTAGTATTTTAGACAAAAGTGAATTGGATAAGGAGTTTGGGAAAAAAATTATAAATAAAATTAAAATGAAGTAATATGGATTTTATTTTCCTCGTTCTTTTCCGTTCTTTCATCTGTTAGCATAGCGCACCTGGAAGACTAAGGTAAAGACGGGGCTCAGACCTTTTATCGGCCACATATCTTAATCGGAAGACCCTTATACTCCCAACAATCTTCCCAACTTCGCTAATCTACCCCAAACTTTACTACTTTGTTCCGAAATACCACAATTGGCCAGCAAGCATATACTACTTAAACCAGCCCCTTTCTACATAGCCTTTCCCTTTTCCATAAACTTTTATTCCTGATTTTGGTAGTAGAAGCATTTATACGGAGCGTCTATTGCAGCAAAATAGAATAAAGGAAGGATATGTTTACAAAGGCTCTCGCACTCCTTCTTAGGATGATCGCTGCCATAGAAGAAGGCACAGTGAAGTACCATATACGGCGAAATAACTACCCGCAATAGCAAGCCCAAGCCTGCTGCCGGTGTCCCTATCACCTCTAAGGAAAGCAGAAAAGCGGTAACTGCTGCCGAAGATGGCAGCTATGGCCCCTACATGGGCAAAGTAGGCAACTGCCGGCTATCAGGGATGCCACACCGGATATTGTTGTAACAACAAATTCAACTCCTGTTCGGTAATGGGCAGTATGCTGCAATGTTTGGAGCCGCGCGGCGCACTCACCGGCACTTTTGTAAAATGCATAAAGTCGCTCGTTTCCCATGCCATGAAATTGTTGAAAAAAGGATCGGCATAAATGAGCCATTGATTTTCGTTTATCAGTTTAACAATTTCGGGTCCTTCTATAGGTTTTACCATGTTGGGTAATGGCTCGGCACCACTGCCCTTTTTACCAAAAGCAAAACCTTCTTTCTTAGGATTCAAAGCAGGCGATATCATCATGCCAATGCCCATATTGTCTTGTAAACTGCCGGGCTTGTGAAAAGCATAATATAAATCCTTGTGCTTAGTAATGGTAAGGTCAATATCATCTATTCCCAAGTCGTAATAAACAGCAGATTTTTCAGGTGTAATATTTTTCCAGTCTTTCGTAGTGATATAATGAATAGCATTGTAACCATTGTGCAGCGATGCCCAGAAAACATAGAACAATTCTTCTTCTTCCACAAACACAAATTCCGGTGCCCATGCCCGCTTTTTATCATCGTTCACCACTTGTATTGGTCCACCTTCCCAGTGAATTAAATCGTTGGATTGCCAGTGAAAAATATCCGTATGATCCCAGCCATGCGTATGCACCAGGTGAAAAGTGTCTTTCACTCTCGCAATGTATGGATCGCGCAAGTCCACCTTTGCATCCAGTACGAATTTGCGGTTATTTAATGCCGTCCAGTCCTGCGCATTGCGGCTGTAAGCATAGTATAACTTTTGATCGTTTTCCATAAAAAACGCCATCAGGTAGGCAGTGTAAACAGGTTCTTTTTTAGTGGCATTTTTAGCTAATGCCACGGCGATGTTTGGGATAACAGCCGGTGATACAATACTGAGCGATAAAGCTTTTAAGCTCTCTCTGCGATTCATCATGGGCAAGCCGTTTTAGAGTGGCTAAAGATATAATACAATTTTTTTGCGGGTGCAGGTACAGTGGTGTTTGAAGGTATGATTTCATACATATAGTTCTTGTCTAACTTTTTTCTTCACGCTTTGCGTGACAGGCATTGAAAGAAAAAAGTAACAAACCTGCCTGTCGGCAGACAGGAAAGTTCAAGGACAACCCGATCGCTCCGCGCGTTTATCTTCGATGAGACCTCGTGTTGTCCGGGCCTTCGCCGCCACTTACTCTAAGATGGATTATAGTTGTTGGAGTGTTTGTTTTAGCTAATAAAATTGTCTGGCGGTATTTGCTGAATGATGGCACTGCTGATAGGTGTAAATCAGCAGCATCCCAATCATTTCTTCGCCACTTCTTCTTTTCGCATTTTTAGTTTATTGATGGCAAACTGGCCAATACCGGTGCCTTCTTCAAAGCCATTGGTGATAGCCGGCATATAATGAATACCGCCATAAAAACGGCTGATGGCAGCCTCATGGGCCGCATCGTTGAAGGACCGGAATGTGCGTGGCGGCAATCCAAACTCCAGCTCTGTAGAATCAACAAAAGAGAAATGATCGCCAAATAATTTGGTAAGTACCACTGCCGCAGCAGACGATACTACACTATGACCGCTGGTGTACTCCGGAAAAGGCGGTGTTTGCAATAGCGGCGTCCAATCCGGATCTATGTATTGATTGATATAGGTTTCGGGACGAATGGACTGGCTGCGATATTTTTCATCCCAGCAACTAATAAAGCAATCTGCTAATGTAACCGCGAGGCAGGCATACGCTTCCGCAGAACGTACTAAGTCAGCATTTTCTTTTTTACAGGTTATCCGCGTAATGTTTATCCAATGCCCGTTGGGCGAAATCTTTTTGGTAGCATACATTACATGCCCTCTTACATTCATTTTAAAAGGATTGCAGTCCCAAAATTGCGCAATGGCACTTTGCTCATCTGTAATATTCGAAACTGCATTGCGTACCGCTAGGGCTTCTTTATAAAACTGGCTGCTGCTATCAAAACCAAAAGAAGTAGCTGGTTTAGGTTTAAACTGTTGTGCCGAATCCATGAGGAAAGTGCGCATCTTATTCCAGTTAGGCTCAATGGCTTTGATGTAAGCCGGAGGTGTGGGTTTCCATGCACCGGGATCATCATCGCGCACGGCATATTTTGCCATTGCACGCGTTTCTTTATACTTGTCTTTGGCAGCCCAATCCAAAATATGCGCTGCCACTTTTTTGCCATATTCCACCGAATTGTTGAACACTTCATCGGGCATGCCAGCATCCTTAAATTCTTTAGTTAATTCATCCAGAAAAGCATTGATTCTTCCTTCGGAAATCACCAGGCTTTTGCCTACTGTAAGAATAGCATATGCAGAAGCTAATGTAAAGCTGTATTGCTTGTTCTTATCAGGCTTGGGCGCCGGCGTTAAACCCTGCAATTGCCCTGCAAAAGATACATATTTTGGGTCTGCATTTATGGCCGCTTCGTAGCCGGCAACAGTGATGTAAGCATACGTGCGGCTGGCAACCGGCGGTGAATAAATATCGTACACCATTATATCGGTTACTTTTTTAATGGCACGATGAATATAGTCGGCATTCTCAGTTTTAGCCTTCCAGTTTTTTGCTCCTTCCCTGCTGTAAGCGAAAGTGCAAACTGTCATTAAAATAATACAAAGCACATACCTCATAACACTTCTCTTTTTACACCTTTATAATTAGTAATGGTTATTGTAGCTATGTTCTTATCTACTGGAATGATGCGCGAAGACTGCGATAAATACGTGGAGCCGTAGTAAAATTCCATCTTTCTTTTACCACCATTTTTTAAAGTGATTTCAGCAAAAGCATCATCGGGTTTTAGGGTTACCCATCTGAGATTTTCATCGTCCAATGCATCATTATGCTTAAATACTACAAGACTATCCGCATTTTGCGTAGCCACAATAATATCTTCCTTTTTGGCGGTATGGATAACGGCTAATCCTTTTGCATCGCCGTTTACAAAAAAGCCACTTTGTGCTACCGTCATGGGAGTAAAATTTCCTTTGCTATCACCTTTCATGCACAAGCCCATTAATGCATCGTGCCTGCCACTGTATGGGTCCATGCTGTAGTCGTTGCCCACCATCAACACATCCAGGTTGCCATCGCCATCTATATCGCGGCTTATCATGCCATACACCGGTGCTTCCTGTGCAGCAAGCGGTAACGGTTTTATTTTAAATTGTCCATTGCCCAAATTTTCAATATAACTTGTAGCCATATCATTTGCCTGCATCATGATGGCGCCTTCGCGGTCGGGCTTTGCCCACAAATCGTCCATCGTTGCTAATCCATACGATTTAAAAGTCGGATATTTTTTACGGATGGAAACCATTTGCGCAACAAGGTCATCTTTTGTTGACATGGGGAAGGCTTTCATGGTGCCATCCACCGCTTTCATATAGCAAAATACCATTGGATCGAGCGAGCCATTTTTGTCTAAATCCTTTGCAAGAATAGTCATTGGTTCATCAGGCGTTGCCTTATAGTTGGTATTCAACCCAAGATTACCGGCTATGTAATCTATGTCGCCATCGTTGTCAAAGTCGCCGGCTGCAAGGCTGTTCCACCAGCCAAAATGGTCGAGAATGCCGGTAGAAGTGGATACATCGGCAAAAGAACTGCCGGTGTTCTTTAAAAAAGTAATGGGCATCCACTCGCCGGTCAATACCAGATCTACTTTTCCATCATTATCAAAATCGCTCCACAAGGCATCGGTTATCATACCGGAATGTTGCAGTTGCGGGCAGTATTGAGC
The DNA here is from genome assembly GCF_005233845.1 of Ilyomonas limi. GTDB lineage: Bacteria > Bacteroidota > Bacteroidia > Chitinophagales > Chitinophagaceae > Ilyomonas > Ilyomonas limi. The sequence goes on along the minus strand of NZ_SZQL01000003.1, from coordinate 131,605 downwards.
CGTTATATTGGTAAACTTTCCGCCGTCGTTGCGCCAGATAAAACTTTGCGGCGTGCCCGGGTAAGCACCGGATACCACCCGGCCGCCTACAAACAAGTCAAGGTCGCCATCTCCATCAAAATCGGCGGCGCGTACGCAAGAGCCATTTACCCGTTCCGATGGCAGTGCATCGGTACTTTTGCTAAATATGCCTTTGCCGTCATTAATATACAACCGGTCCTGACTAATGGGGTCGTTTGGTGGTATTTCGTAGCTGCCGCTTACGAGGTATAGGTCGAGGTCGCCATCGTTGTCTGCATCAAAAAACAGCACGCCCATATCTTCGTACAAAGGATCATCTTTTTGTGTAAAGCGTGAAGAATCAAGGGTGAATTTGCCAGCCGCATTTTGCATAAAAAATACGCCCGGCGTACCGGAGGTGCCGCCAATGTAAAAATCATCAAACCCATTGCCATCAATATCGCCAACGGCAATGCCCGGCCCGTACTGACTTAATTTGTGCGGCAAGGTTGCCTGTATATTGTAATCTACAAAATCTCTTTCTTTAGGTTTAAACTGAATGCCATAGCTTGCTGCAGCATTAATAAACAAAGGTGTTGGTGCGTGTTCAACAATGCCATTACCAGCATCTTTGTAAGAGAGGGTAATGGTTTGGCCGGTATTAATATTGGTAAGCAATTGCTCTTTGCCATCCGGCCATTGCACGCGCAGAGAATCTATGCGGGTAACGGTACCTAAACCAAAATGGGCCCGCGGATCATCGGTAGATAAATAACCGCGCGTAGGGTGATGCTCATATACCTGCTGCAAACCTTTGCCGTAATACATACGCACGGTGGCACCAATGCCAGCCGTGTTTTTACCTTCCCCTTTAAAGGCTACGGTAAGAATGTGGGCTGCATTTTTTTGTCCCGCACCATTTAACGTATTTTCGTACACAAACGCATTGCCGTTGATGTTGTTAATCACTACATCCAAATCGCCGTCATTATCCAAATCGGCATAAGCCGCACCATTGGAGAACGAAGGCAAATCCAGCCCCCAGTCTTTGGAAGTATTCTTAAAGGTTAAATCACCATTATTCTTAAAGGCATAATTAGGCAACTTTACAACGGGCAACGAATCGGTCATTGCTAAGGTATATAAACCGCCGCTGCCGCCCTGGCCGTTGTTATATTCCACATAATCCAGGTCTGTTACATCGCGTGGCAAGCCATTGGTAATAATCATATCGCGCAAGCCATCGTTATCAAAATCGGCTACCAGCGGGCACCAGCTCCAGTCGGTTTGATATACGCCAGCCATAAAGCCAATATCTTTAAATACGGGATGGCCGAGCGGCGTAGTTCCGCTGTTTAACTGCAACACATTGCGCACGTATTGGTGCTCATAGCCATACTTCGCACTATTGGTATAGTTGTAATATTCGTTGCCGCTCAACATGCGTTTTTTACGCAGGTTATCTTCGGGCAACATTTCGAGTGAGATGAAATCTATATAGCCATCATTGTTGATGTCCACCGCATCGGTGCCCATTGCATTCCAGCCGGTATGCTTAAAATAATCGTCCAGGCGGTCGGTAAAAGTGCCATCGTGATTATTGATAAAACAAAGGTCGTTCGATACAAAATCATTTGCCACATACACATCGGGCCAGCCATCCATATTAATGTCGGTAATGCAGGCGGCGTGTCCCCAGCCTTCTATTGTAATGCCTGCTTGTTTGGAAACGTTGGTAAAAGTGCCATCACCGTTATTGCGATATAAGCGGTCGGTATTTTTGGCGCTGCCATCTTTTACTTTCGGTCTGAATTTGATAGGCGTTTTTGGGTCGTACAATTCATTGGTTACCTGGTACATATCAAGGTCGCCATCTTTATCGTAATCAAAAAAATACGCCTGTGTGCTAAAGCCGGTATCTGCCAAGCCATAAGCCGCTGCTGATTCTTTAAATGCAGGCACGCCGTTTTTATTTACGCCCTGATTGATGTACAACAGGTTGGTGCGCAGGTTGGGATCGTTGCGAAAAGAGCAAGACACATAAATGTCCGGCAAGCCATCTGCATTAATATCTACGACTGCTACGCCGGTGCCCCATCTGCCATCGCCATTAACGCCCGCAGCATCCGTTACATCCTTAAATTGCATGGCACCTTTATTCAGGTATAATTTGTTAGAAACCATGTTGCCGGCCATGTACACATCCATCAAGCCATCGCTATTGAAATCGCCGATGCCTACACCGCCGCCGTTGTAAATATTTGCCTGGTTTAAAATATTCAGCGTATCACTTTCAGTCAATATATTTTTAAAATCAATGCCGGTTTGCGAAGAGGGCAACAGCCTGAAAAGTGTATTGCTGCTTTGTGTTTTACCGGTAAGGAAAAATAAAGAAAGCAGTAGCAACAAGCAGGAGCGCAGTATGGAATAACGTAACATGATGTTGATAGGCAGGCTTATTACCGTTTTATTTTATTAAAAGAAAAACTTGAAATGGACAAACGATTGCGCTAAGTTAATTGTGCAAGATGGCTATCCTGTTTAAATGTACAATTTTTAGCATTTTGTAAAGATGCTTTTTTTCCTGAAAAGCAGTAAAGCTACTCATTCATTTAGCTTTTGCAAAAAGGTATTTCGATAGCTCAGCGGGCTTAACTGCATACGTGTTTTGAAGGTTTTATGAAAATTGGAAATATCGTTAAAGCCGCTATCAAAGCCAATTTGTGAAATGGAATGACTGGTGTGAATAAGTTGCTGTGCAGCGTAGTCAATGCGATAATCCGTTACCGCTTCCATGAATGTTTTGCGGGTAAGTTTTTTAAAGTATTTGCAAAACGATTGCGGCGCCATATTCACCGCCGAAGCAGCCGCCGTAAGCGATATATCACTTTTAAAATGCTCTACAATATACGCCATGGCAATGTGGATTCTTTGCTGTTCCGCCGGCGAAAGCGCGGTTTGGTTGTGTTGTTTTTCAAGTAATTGATACTTTTTGGTAATGGATAATTCATGCAGCAAATCGAGCAGGAGAATAGTTTTTCTACAGCTATTTTTCTCCCCATACAACTGCTGCATTTTCTTTTTGTACAGCGCTGCATTGCCGGTAAACTGTATGCCATTACTGCTTTTTTGTAATAATTGCAGTACGCCTGCCATTTCGGGCTTGCTAAAGAAATCAGTGCCCAAAAACTCTTTTTTAAACTGCACCACAATAGAGCTGGAGTTTTCCTGCTCCATTGTTTGCTCCGTTTTCCAGCAGTGTGGCAGGTTAGCGCCCAGTAATACAAAATCGCCGGGATAAAAATCATTCATATTGGCGCCTACGTACCGCTTACCGCTCCCCGATAATATAAAGGTCAGCTCGTATTCGGGGTGAAAATGATACGGTGCCGAAAAGCTTTTTTCCTCAAACTTTCTCACTAAAAAAGAATGCAGCTTAAATGCGCTTAACGATTCGAAAGCGGGCTTCATATATAGAATATATTGTTGTGATTGCAGGGCAAGATATATCTTTTGGATAATATTTGCCATAAAATTGCCAAAAGCTGCATTGTTTTAGCGCTATTCATGTGTTTAGTTTGCTTTGCCATAAAAGCTACACATATGCTTACCGATTGCTTGCCATCCTTAGATGATTTCATTACTATTGCTCCACAACAAGTAGAAGACTTCAGGCGAAAAGGACACACCTTGATAAAAGGTGTGTTACGCCCTGAAGAAGTGCCGCCTTACCGCAATGCCATTAACGAAGCGGCTTACAAATACAATACAGAAAAAAGAGCACTGGAAGAGCGTGATACATATGGCAAAGCCTTTCTGCAAATTATGAATTTGTGGGAGGTAGACAAAAATGTAAGAAAGTTTACGCTGGCTAAGCGTTTTGCCAAAATAGCTGCTGATTTATTAGGTGTAGAAAACGTACGCATCTATCACGATCAGGCCTTATATAAAGAGCCGGGTGGCGGCTTTACGCCCTGGCATCAGGACCAGTATTACTGGCCATTAAGCACTACCAATACGATAACGATGTGGATGCCCCTGATAGATATAGAAGAAGATATGGGTATGCTCACGTTTGCTTCCAACTCACAAAATGCAGGTTTTGTGGAGAACATTGAGATCAGTGACGATTCGGAAGCTGTGCTGGAGAAATTTGTAAAAGACAAAGGCTTTCCAATAACCCGCGCTAAAACAATGAATGCGGGTGATGCAACCTTTCACTATGGCTGGACCCTGCATAATGCGCCGGGTAATCAATCGAAAGATATTACCAGGGAAGTGATGACCATTATTTATTTTGCTGATGGTGCCCAGGTAACGGAGCCCAAAAATAAACACCAGGAAAATGACCGGCAGGTATGGCTGGGCGGTTTACAAGCCGGTGAGAAAGCTGCATCGGTGCACAACCCGCTGGTGTTATAATTAAAATGCCGGCAGGATGTGGAAATCTGTAAGCATTTGGAAACGTTTCTAACCTATTTCATGAAAAATAAAACGATTGCTTGCCTGTTTTTTCTCCTTTTTTCTTCTATAAACAACATATTACTTGCACAAGACTCCACCCTCCGCTGGTCGCAGCAGAAAGCGTGGAATTGGTATAATAGTCAGCCCTGGTATTGCGGGTTCAATTACATTCCGGCATATGCTATCAATTACACGGCGATGTGGGATAAAACCAGCTTCGACCCGGTAGCGATTGGTAAGGAACTAACACTGGCGCAGGCAGACGGCATGAATGTATTGCGGGCTGTGCTGCAATACGCCGTGTATGCCGATGATCCGGCGTATTTTTTAAAAACGCTCGATACCTTTATGGGTATTTGCGCCAAACACAAGATTAAGTTTGTACCTGCCCTCTTTGATGATTGCGTTTTTGGCATCAACTCCGATCCCAAAATTGGCAAGCAGCCGGAACCGCTGAAAGGCTGGTATGCGTGGGCATGGTCGCCCAGTCCGGGGCACAGCATGGTGGTGGATAGCACTACTTATCCAAAGCTGGAACACTATGTAACCGCAGTTATTAGCCGGTTTAAAAATGATGATAGAATACTGCTGTGGGATTTGTATAATGAGCCTACCAACGGCGGTTTGGGCACTACTACTTTGCCATTGCTTAAAAGAGTAATTGCAGCGGCAAGAAAGGTCCATCCGTCGCAGCCTTTAACGGTGGATGTGTGGAATAATAACAAGCGGTTAAATGATATTGCGCTGGCAGCGTCGGATATAATTACTTTTCATAATTATGGCAATAAGAATGATTTGGTTAAGATGATTAATGATTTAAAGCAATACAATCGCCCGCTTATCTGCACCGAGTGGATGAACCGCCCTAATCGTTCTGTGATTGCCGATAATCTTCCCATTTTTTATAATGAAAAAGTAGGTTGTATGCTTTGGGGACTGGTAAATGGAAAAACACAAACGGATTTACCCTGGGGGCATCGCCCAGGCGACCCACCACCTGCTGTATGGCAGCACGACTTATACAAGCCTGATTTTACACCTTACCGACAGCCGGAGATTGACAGCATCAGGCTGTACACGCTGGAGAAGGTAAAATAGGTGTTGAAAATGCAATGCGAAGAGTAATGACAATAAGTGTTCGAAACATGAATTTTATATTTGAAAGTAGAATAATATCGTCACTGCGGGTTTACGAAGCAGTCTATGCTTAGCTGTAAATCAAAGCCTGATGGCTCATCTTGATTTTTCTACAACTCACAGATTGCTTCACTCCGTTCGCAATGACGAGCTGAAAACCTTAATATCCCAGGTTTTGAACACTTATGGTGTAATGACTTCGCATTTTTTATGTTATGCCGGAATAATACAAATTTTAGATAAGTTATTCGCAGTAAGCCTCAAACTGTAAACAGGAGGCTTAGAAATCTGGCTAAACGCATATCATGCCATTTCATTAAATGCTGTAAAACCTCATAATTAATTATCCGTCTTTTTACAGCTTTTCCTTCCTGCTGCGAATGCGTGCAACGTTATAGCTACCCTGCTTTGCACGCGATAAGTGCCGATTGCTCCTTACTCCTTCAGATAAGAAAAATATTTTTTATCCCTAAAGCCTCCAGGTACAGGCGTAAAACGGTGCATTATACTGCTGAATAATTTAAAATCGCTTACAATTTACAGTGCAATATTAAATAGGGCTGAAAAGCGTTTAAATGAGCCTTATAATTAAGCTGTGCCTGTATTTTAAAGAGAACAGGTGCTTATTTTTACATCAGTTATTCAAGCAATAAGGATTACAAGTTTTATGGTGTTTTTCATAGGTTAGCAACGGCCGCTGTTTTTACAGTGGCTTTTTTATTTCCATGCAATTATGATGTTGACTGACGAAGAAAGACTCAGGATGTCTCCTGATGTTTTGCTGATGATGAGGATGTAATTAATTGCTGTGCTCCACCATGTATTAACTTCTTTTATCCGTGGTTAAAAAACGTACCTGATATAAGCTACAAGCAGGAAACTTAGGAATTTGAGCTAAACGTATATCCTTATACTTAATTGAATATGGTATTATAGCCAAAAAAGAAAAAACACCACGCAGGTGTTTTTTCCAAATTTTTTTAATATAAATACGAAACTACACAACATTAAAACCAGCCACCGGCAATATTTCTGAACGGCCAGGGAATAGATAACAGTATAATAAGGAGCGCAATAACATAAAACACTACTGTACGGTTGTGTTTAGCTTTGTCACTAATGGCTTTTTTGCCTTGTGCTTTACCAATATGTAGCAGTATAATAGCTATCAGCATACCAGCCATGTGCTCTACACCATAAAAGCGGGTAACCGGGTCTTTCATAGCATTGCCCATACCACCCGCAGCTACAATCAGGTTATAACCTTTGGGTCCCCAATACCACAGTGCCAGCCCCACCAGCAGCATAATATCCGCTACAATGGTAAGCAGCAAGCCGGTTCGTGCATCGCTTTTTATGTAAGGTCGTCTGCCTGCAATCAGACTGTTGAAAATGGCAATTACTAATAACAGCAGCAATAGCCATCTTCCTATGCTATGCACGTGCAGCAAAATGCTATACAAGTCTCCGTTCATTCGTTTTTGGTTTTTGTTTAAGTCAAAGCTACACCGACACCGTATATTTTTGCAGTATGAAGAGATATTTTTTTTATGCTATACTATTATTCTGCACTGTTGTAGGTTGTAAAAACGATAGCAACACTACTACTGGCGATGCTTCTGGAGATAATAAAAAAGAAAAAACATTGCCACCCGAAGTGCTGGCTCTGCAACAGCAGGTAGCGCAACACCCTGATAGTGTAGGAATAAGACTGCAGTTAGCCATTGCATTAGATAGCATAGATGCGTATGCTCCGGCATTAAAGCAAATGGATACGCTTATTAAAAAAGACAGCGGCAACTACGGTTTGTGGTACACCAAGGCACAGATAGAAGAAGATGCAAAAGATACCGCCAATGCCATTACCAGTTATACTAATGCCATTAAAGTATATCCCTCTGCCGATGCAATGCTAAGCCTGGCTAATATTTATGCCGAACAAAAAAATCCACGTAGCCTGCTTATATGCAACCAGGTACGCCAGCTTGGTTTAGGTCGTAGCTATGATGCGGCATGTGCCTTTATTGCCGGCGTTTATAATGCCCGCACTGGACAGAAAGAGTTGGCATTAAACCTCTTTGACCAATGTATTCAAAACGATTATACCTATATGGAGGCATATATTGAAAAAGGGTTAATTTATTTTGACAGTAAACAATACCGACAGGCATTGGATGTGTTTAGTCTGGCGGTAAAAGTGAACCGTTTGTATTCCGATGCCTACTATTGGATGGCGCGCTGCTACGAGATGATGAATGTAAAAGACAGTGCCGTATATTATTTTAAACAATCGCTTGCACTAGATAAAGAGTCGCCCGAAACAAGGCAGGCACTGAAAAGGTTGGGAGCAGAATAAATGGTTGAATATTGTTTAAAGTATAGGGGTTACAGGTTCACGAAAAGTTTTGAAGATACAGCTCATTCCCACTTTTAACCTTTGACCTTTCACCAACTTACAACATTCACAATTCACCATTGACAATTCACCACTCACCAATCACAACATTCACCATAGCTCGCCGGTATGTTTTACTTTTGAAACGATTTTGTTTTGTTCAATATTAAACTTTAAACATTCCACATTAAACATTGCATACAATGCCCATTATTGCGCCTTCCTTTTTAGCATCCGATTTCTTGCATCTTGCCGGGCAGTGCGAGCTTATTAATAACAGCGTGGCTGAATGGGTACACCTTGATGTAATGGACGGGCGTTTTGTGCCCAACATCAGTTTTGGCGTGCCGGTAATAAAACCCGTTTGCAAAGCAACCCCCGGCAAATATCACGATGTACACCTGATGATCGAAGAACCGGAAAAGTATGTGGAAGATTTCAAGAGTGCGGGTGCCAACAGTATTACGGTACATTATGAAGCCTGCCGGCATTTGCACCGCAATATCGAGCAGATAAAAAAGTTGGGTATTCATGCGGGCGTTGCGCTTAACCCGCATACGCCGGTGGAACTGTTGCAGGATGTATTACCATACCTGGATTTGGTGCTGGTGATGAGCGTGAACCCGGGCTTTGGCGGGCAGCAGTTTATTGAGCACAGCATTGAAAAAATAAAAAGGTTGCGCCGGATGATTGATGAAAAGGCTTATACCGCGCTGATAGAAGTGGATGGTGGTATTACACTGGACAACGCAGCCGCTGTAGTAAATGCCGGTGCCGATGTACTGGTTGCCGGTAGCAGTATTTTTGGAGCTGACGATATTGTGGCTACCATCGGGCAATTTAAGGCAGTATAGCCTTTATTTGTTTATTAAATATATTATTAGAATTATATTTGACTGATTGTGTTCACAAATTCCGCACTATTTGTCCCAATTCATTTGAAGAGGCTGCCGCTGATTACAAGTAAATATAAATGTGCATTGGCGGTTTCACCTCTGAAGAGGCGGAACGACGACTTTAATTATCATCATTTACTTGTTACATTGTCTATTAAATATATTTTAACCCTCCCGCTACCATTTCAGATGGTAAGACCGGGTGGGGATACGCACCGAATACTTAAGCTATTTAGTTGACAATGTACTTATTAATTATTGATTAAAGAAAAATTCAGTGTTTTCAAAAGATAGCTTTTGTAAAAATGCCGTTACTTTTACCCCTTAACTTTAAGCTATGTTGTATTCAATGACCGGTTATGGTCGTGCAGAACAGGTTATAAACGATAAAACATTTTTAGTAGAAATAAGAAGCCTTAATGGTAAACAGTTTGACATCAGATTAAATCTTCCAACACTTCTAAAACCTTACGAGTTTGAGGTACGCAACATACTCAGCGAAGGGCTCATCCGAGGTAGCATAGAATGTAGTATTCTGCTTAAGCAAAATGGCTCGGCCAAGCCGGTGACTATCAATACAGAACTGGCCAAGTCGTATTACGAGCCAGTGGCGCAATTAGCTGCCGATCTGAACATGAACACCGACAATTTATTAAGTGTTTTGCTAAAATTGCCCGATGTGGTAACGCCCAGCACCGATGTGCTAAGCCCCGAAGAATGGCAGGCATTTCAGGTATTGATAAAAGAAGCGATAAAAGAGCTGAACATTCATCGCAAAGAAGAAGGCAAATCGCTGGAAGCCGATTTGCTGGAACGTATCAAAAATATACAATCGTACGAGCAGCAGATTGCTGCTATGGAGCCAGAGCGCCGCAAGAAAATAAAGGACGGGCTGGTAAGAGTGCTGGAAGAAAATTTGGGAAAAGACAATTACGATCCTAACCGCCTGGAGCAGGAATTAATTTATTATATTGAAAAAATAGACATCAGCGAAGAACAAGTACGCCTAAAAAACCATTGCGACTATTTCAGGCAGATACTAAAAGAGCCGGAGATAAGTAAAGGCAAGAAGCTATCGTTTATACTGCAGGAAATTGGCCGCGAGATAAATACTACCGGCTCCAAGGCATATCATGCACAGGTGCAAAAATGCGTAGTGCTGATGAAAGATGAACTGGAAAAAGCAAAGGAACAGATACTGAATGCATTGTAATACGGCTATGTACTTTTATAAAAAAGAAACATTGAAAATTTATTTCATCATTATACTATTAGCAGCATTTGTTGCCGGTTGCCAGCAGCTTGATGTGTACGAAAAAACAATACCTTTTCCAAAACACGAGTGGGCTGCCGCCGAAAAACCTACATTTAATTTTACCATTACCGATACGGCTGCGCACTACAATGTATTTATAGTATTGCGCCATGGCGACGCATACCATTTCAACAATCTTTGGATGGATATCACCACCATTCCACCCGGCGATACGGTGCAAACGGTACGAGCCAACCTAAAACTGGGCGACAACCAAAAATGGCTGGGCAATACCATTGACGATATTGTAGAGCACCGCATATTAATTAATACCAACCCACTAAAGTTCAAAGCCGGCAATTACAAATTCATGCTTCAGCAGGTAATGCGCGAAAATCCGCTGCAGTATGTTTTGAATGCAGGCATACGGGTAGAAAAAGTAACTCCATAATTAATTTACCCACAATTATACTTTATTATAAGCACTGCCGCCTTAATGTAAAAAATATCGGTAAAAAAGTACGCTTTCCCGGTGCAGCATAACTGCCTGAGTCTCTGTCTTAATAGTTTACAAAAAAAATATTTTTAACAATTTGTGTATTCAATACACAACCATGTTATTTTTACTCTTTCAAAAATCTGCTTGTTTATTATGAAACTAAACCGACTAACGAGAGTACTACTCTTATGTCCACTGCTACTGCTGTTATTGCAAACTTCAGTTTGGGCTCAAAGTAAAACAGTAACCGGTACCGTTACAGACGATAAAGGCGCAGCATTGCAAGGCGTCTCTGTACTGGTAAAAGGAACCAATATTGGAACACAAACGGATGTTTCCGGTAACTTTTCGCTAGCTGTGCCCGAAACTGCAACAACACTTACTTTTAGTTACGTGGGCTTTGTGCCACAAGACATAAATATCGAGGGCAAAAACAGCGTTAATGTGAGTTTGGTTACACAAGGTCAAACCAATCTTAATGAGGTAGTAGTAATTGGATACGGAACGGCAAGAAAGAAGGATGTAACGGGGTCGGTAGCTTCGGTAACTTCTAAAAATTTTAACCAAGGCGTTATTGCTGCTCCTGACCAGCTATTTCAGAATAAAGTAGCCGGATTGGAAGTTACAGCTAACAGCGGACAGCCTGGCGCTGCCACTACTATAAAAATCAGAGGTAACAACTCCATCCGCACTGCTAACAATCCTTTGTACGTGGTAGATGGGGTGCCTTTGGATGGCAGAACTGCTAAACCAAGCTTGGATCTAGGTACTGCCGGGCTTGGCTTTGGTACCACACCGGAGTCCAATCCTTTACTTTACATCAATCCAAATGACATTGCACAAATTGATGTATTGAAGGATGCATCTTCTGCTGCTATTTATGGCTCGCGTGGAGCTAATGGGGTAATTGTTATAACAACAAAGAAGGGAACAAGTGGTCCTACTAAATTAGAAGTTGGTACCAACTTCGGGGCATTTGCAGGATACATGAAGAAATATGATATACTCTCCGCTTCTCAATTCAGGAATGCGCTTAAGACGTATCAGCTAGACACCCTTTCTGGTAATACTAACCCTTACGATGCAGGTTCATCTGTTGATGCTTTAAAAGCTATAACAAGTAATGATCTAACACAGAATTATAGTCTGGCATTTAGCGGTGGAAATGAAACGGGTAAGTTTCGTGCCTCTTTTTTAGGTTCTAAAACAGCAGGATTTCTTAAAAAGACTTCTTTAGATAAATACCTGGCAAATTTGGGTGGCACATATAAGTTTCTGGATAAACGTTTAACGCTTGACTTTAACTTAATAGCTGGCCATACAACAGAAAATATGAGTTTGATTTCAAATACCCCGGGAGCAGGTGGTGCTTTAATATCCTGGGCATTAAACTGGAATCCAACCAGCCCGTTTTATGATGAAAACGGTCAATTCAATAATACTGTCGCAAATAACTATGCTATACCTAATCCCCTGGCTGTTATTGATGCTTATAGCGATGTCGCAGATGTAAATACTTTTTTAGGCAATGTTTCGGCATCATTAGAGTTAGCTAAAGGGTTAACCTATAAATTCTTGTATGCTGTTAACCATGGCGCCGGAACACGAAAAACAAACATTGAAGGCTGGGTGGCTGGTATTCAAGGCCTGTCAGGTTCAGGTTTTGCTGCAATATCTAATGCTGCCCTTACCTCGCAAACTTTTACACACACCTTAAATTACAATACTAACCTGACCAGCAATTTAAGATTTGATGCTGTTGCGGGGTATGAATACTGGAAAAGCAGCTACGAGAACTCAAGTTTGGCTGCTAAAGGTTTTAACACCAACTTAGTTCAGGCTACACGTACCGATGTTAAGTACACCAGCTTCATGCAAAATGCCTCCACTCAGTTTCCTTTAACATACTCCAGCGACCCTAATACAGAGATACAATCCGTATTCGGAAGGGTGAACTTTAACTTGTCGGATAAATATTATTTGACTGGTACTTTAAGGGCAGATGGTTCTAATAAATTTGGTAAAAATAACAGATATGGTTATTTTCCATCCGTTGGTGCAAAATGGAATATCAGTAATGAAGGTTTCTTAAAAGGTAGCAGTACATTTACCAACTTATCCTTGCGTGCATCATGGGGTATTACCGGCAACCAGGAGTTTCCTTCCGGTGCCTCGTTGGAACAAATTTCCTCAAGTCAATATAACAGTGTTAGTCAGACAAACGTTGCCAACCCGGATTTAAAATGGGAAAAGACAACGTCAGTTAACATTGGTTTAGACTTCGGTCTTTTCAAAAACGTATCAGGTTCTATTGATTATTATCATAAAAATACAACAGACCTGCTGTTCCAAAGTACCGCTATTCAGCCGGCTCCAGCTTCTATCTATTTCATCAACTTGCCTGCTGACTTAATTAATTCAGGCGTTGAATTTGGCATTAATGCTACACTTGCTTCACAAAAGCAGTTTACCTGGGATGCAGGCTTCAATATAGCTTACAACAAGAATATGTTGAAGCATTTCAACCAGGCACCCATACTTACCGGTACTATAAACGGTAATGGTCTCTCAGATGTATTTGCACAGCGTATAACTAATAATCAACCTGTAGATGTGTTTTATTTAAAACCATTCAGGGGATTTGACCAAAGTGGTAACCAGATAGTTGGTGATACTGCATTTTATACCGGCGACCCTAATCCGCATGTTATAGCCGGCTTTAGCAGTACTCTACGGTACAATAAATTCTCTCTTACTTTTAACCTGGGTGGTGCATTTGGATACCAGATATATAATAACACCTTAAATGGTGTTACCAATATTTATCAATTCGGAAAAGGGCAGAATGTCTCAAATTCCGTGCTTGGCACCGGTGAAGGTGTAAGCAGTGGCGCCATTGCATCGGACAGATATTTGGAAAGTGGAAATTACATCAAGCTGCGCAACGCTACCTTGAATTATGCTGTTGGGGATGTAGGAACTTACATTAAAAATTTGAATGTTTTTGTTGGCGGAACAAACTTATTTGTCATTACCAAGTACACTGGTTTTGATCCTGAAGTAAATACGGATAAAAGCAATAATAATTATCCTTCGAGAAGCATAGAGTACCTGCCGTACCCTACTCCACGTATCATCACCTTTGGTTTAAATTTTGGTTTATAAATGATAATAATTAAGCTATATGAAATATTATAATTATATAAAAGCAGCAATATTCTTTCTTTTTATAGCCTATTCTATTAGCTGTACGAAGTTGGATCAAAAACTAAATTCAACTTTAACGAATGAGGAGGCTGCCAATACTTTTGATGCTTCTTTGTTTTTGCAGACAGCTTATTATGATTTAGGGTATCGCTATTCAGACTTGGGAAGGGTCTTCGCTTTGGAAGAAGTGCCGGCAGACGAAACTATTGTTCCTACCCGTGGTGGTGACTGGGATGATAATGGTAAATGGCGTGCTTTGCACCAACATGCCTGGACAGCGGATAATGTTAATACCTTTAATGATGAGTTTAACGGCCTTAATAAAGTCCAGTTTGATGCAACCAATGTTCTGAATTTTAAGCCTTCTGCAGAACAAGCTGCAGAAGCAAGATTTATAAGGGCTTTTGCATTATACCAGCTATTGGATCTTTTTGGGCAATTTCCTTATAGAGATCCGGGTGAAAACTTGCTAAATGCACCAAAAGTATATAGCGGTGACAGTGCGATACAGTTTATAATTAATGAACTGAATGCTGTAATACCAGATCTTGACAGTAAAAGTCCTATTACTAAAGCTACGCCCGAGGCGGCTAAAATGCTGCTGATGAAAGTATATCTCAACAGGGGTGCATTTCTTAACAGGCAAAGCCCCACGTTCGACGATGCCGATATGCAGAAAGTAATTAGCTTGGGTAATGAAATTATCAATTCTGGCAAGTATTCATTTAGTTCTAATTATTGGGATATTTTTAGCCCTCATAACTCTTCTAATTCAGAAGCTATTTTTGCAACTGCCAATTCATCTGGTGTATCTACTAATAATACAGGGATTAGTAACTATTGGTGGTCAACATTGCATTATAATCAGTATGACGTACTGGCACCGGCAGCCGGATGGAATGGTTTTTCTACTGTAGCAGAATTTTATAATTCTTTCGGTACTTCTACTGCGACTACACAAACACCAAAGGATACTGCACTGGATATGAGAATTGGCGGAAGATATTATCCTGGTGTAACAAATGTTTCAGGTGTAAGGACTGGATTACTTATAGGTCAGCAATATGATCAGGACGGTAATAAATACTTTGATAGAAAAGGTAATTCCCTTATTTTCACTCCAGATGTTTCTCCAGATTTGAAAGAAACTGGCAATCTTTTAGAGGACAAGGGTATTCGGGTAATAAAATATCTTCCCGATTACTCTCTTGGTAGCTCTAGCTATAATTCTGCAGGTAACTGGTTAATGCTTCTCAGATATTCCGACGTAGTACTAATGGTGGCAGAAGCAAAAATGCGTTCGGCTGCACCTGATGACGCTGGTGCACTGGCCTTGGTAAATCAGTTGAGAGCAGCAAGAGACGCGCAGCCCTTAACATCAATGGTATTGGTAAATCCCGATAATGTGTACGATGCACATACTTTGTTGGCAGAAAGAGGACGTGAGTTATATTGGGAATCTGTAAGAAGAACTGATTTAATCCGCTTTGGCGTATTCCTGAAGCCCTGGGCTTACAAATCTAATGATGACGCACATTTCCTGCTTTACCCTTTACCGCCGGCAGCTTTGGCCTCAAATCCCAATCTTAAACAAAATGAGGGGTACGGTCAGTAAAGACTATTTCTTACAACTACTGTTTTAATAAAGAAAAAGGTCATTGTTTTAATGACCTTTTTCTTTATATGTTGCCCTACTTATATATTTAAACAAGTATATTTTTTAACAAATAGTAGAAGAAAGGAATAAAGGGTTTGTAATTACATTTACTATTATTTATAGGTAAAGAAATCTTTAGAGTTTGATATTGCTTAACTGTATTGCTTATGCACACAACTGTAACAAAAATACTTTCCTGTTTTTTTTTACTTATACTTATAGGTTTAATAGCGGTTTATTTCTTTATGCCTTCTCAGCATACTGTAAGCATTATTGCGAAAATAAACTGTAATACAAATGCCGTATCCCGGGTCATAAACAATCAGTGGCATGAAGTACTAACTAAAAGTAAAAGAGCTAGCCGTGGAATGTGGGATGGATATACCTATACTGTAAGTCAAAAGTTATATAATGCAGCAAACATCAATATCGAGCAGGAAAATACTGTTTATACCAGTAATCTTGTGTTACTTCCACTAAAAAATGATTCTACTGCATTACAATGGAGCGCACAAATACAAGAAGGAAATAACCCTTTCAATAAATTGGTAGCATATTATAAGGCAAATGCCTTAAAAAACAATATGGTAGAAGTGATGCAGCAGCTTCGCCATTTTTTAGAAAATACAGCATGTGTTTATCATTACAATATTACACGTACAACACTCACAGATACAACTATAATATCTACTAAGATACTGAGTAATGCTTATCCTTCAACTGTGCAGGTTTACGCGCTTGTGCAAAATTTAAAGCGATATATTGCTCAGCAAGGCGCACATGCTACAAATTATCCAATGCTTAATGTGAGGAAAACAGATAGCGGCTTCGTTACAATGGTAGGAATACCTACTAATAAAAAGTTACCTGCAAAAGGTGCATTTTATCCTAAGCGCTTTATACCTTATAAGAATAAAATACTTACCGTACAGGTTATTGGTGGTACATCATCTGTATTAGATGCTTACCGCCAAATAGAGCTATATATGCAGGATCATTCGTTAGATGCGCCTGTTATTCCATTTGAACTAATGATCACAGACAGAAGTAAGGAAGCTGATACAACCAAATGGGTGACCAGGATTTTTTATCCTATTGTATAATATCCATACTGTACCGCAGTGTTTTATTTGGGAAACTTGTAAACGAAACAATAAGGCTGAGATACCTTCAAATCTGTTTCTTATATTTATATACCTGATATAGTTGTGTGATGAAGTTGCTTTTTTCTATTACTGTTATGTTTTTTCTCCTTGCTCTTATGTCTTGCAAGCATAAGCAAGCGCCGGTACTCTTTCAATTAATGGATAAAACCGGCATTGACTTTTATAATAAAGTAGAGGATGGAAAAACAGAAAACACCTTTCTTTTTAGAAACTTTTACAACGGTGGTGGCGTAGCTATCGGAGACATTAACAACGATGGAAAGCCCGATGTTTTTTTTACCTCCAACATGGGTGATAACAAATTATATGTAAATAAAGGTAACTGGCAATTTGAAGATATTACTCTCAAGGCAGGCTTTAAACAAGACAGCATGTGGAGTACTGGCGTAGTAATGGCAGATATCAATGGTGATGGCTGGCTTGATATTTATGTATGCAACTCGGGGCACATGAGCGATGGCAACCGGCGAAATAAATTATACATCAACAATCACAATCTCACTTTTACAGAAGAAGCTGCTAAATATGGCCTAAACATTTCAGCTTACACAACACAAGTTTCTTTCTTCGATTATGATTTGGATGGTGATCTGGATTGCTTTATGATCAACAATAGTCCTATCAATATTAACAAATTAGGCTATGCAAATGACCGCGACTTGCCGGAACAGCAATGGAAAGTGGGAGATTTTTTGAAGGGTGGCGGTGACCATCTTTATCAAAATAATGCCGGACGTTTTACCGAAGTTACCAGGCAGGCAGGTATTCATGGCAGTTTAATAAGCTTTGGGTTGGGCGTATCTGTTACCGATATCAATCACGATGGCTATCCCGATGTATATGTTTCCAATGACTCCTACGAGCGGGATTACCTGTACATTAATCAAAAAAATGGCACCTTCAGAGATGAGTTTGAGCAGTGTATGGAGCACACCAGCTTTTCCTCAATGGGAGCAGATGTGGCAGATATTAACAACG
This sequence comes from Ilyomonas limi, assembly GCF_005233845.1. GTDB lineage: Bacteria > Bacteroidota > Bacteroidia > Chitinophagales > Chitinophagaceae > Ilyomonas > Ilyomonas limi. The sequence goes on along the minus strand of NZ_SZQL01000003.1, from coordinate 113,951 downwards.
ATGGCTACCTTGATATCTTTACTACAGATATGCTGCCCGAGAGCGATTACCGCATTAAAACAACCGGCGCTTTTGATAATTATGATGTGTACAATATCAAGCTGAAGCAAGGTTTTTACCATCAGTTTATGAAAAACTGTTTACAACTGAATAATCAAAACGGCAAGTTTTGCGAAATAGCCAATTACAGTGGAGTGTCGGCAACAGATTGGAGTTGGGGCGCGCTTTTCTTTGATGCAGATAATGATGGCTATAACGATATCTATGTATGTAATGGTGTGAACCGTGATTTAACCAATCTTGACTTTATGGACTTTTTTGCCAATGATGTAAATCAAAAAATGGTACTAACCGGCAAAAAAGAAAGTGTAGATAATATATTAAAAGAAATACCTCGCACGCCTTTGGCCAACAAAGCGTACCGAAATAAAGGCAACCTGCAGTTTGAAGATGCCGGTGAGCAATGGGGCTTTACGCAGGGCTCCTGGAGCAACGGGGCAGCTTACGGCGATTTGGATGGAGATGGCGATTTGGATTTGGTGGTAAGTAACGAAAATGGCCCTGCTTTTATTTATAAAAATAATTCGCGCGAGCAAAACGATAATAACTACATCAGTATAGCGCTTAAGGGCGATAGCCTAAACACCTTTGCTGTGGGTAGTACCCTTAAAATATATGCAGGTAACGAGGTGATTACACGCGAAGTGGTGCCTAGCCGTGGTTTTCAAAGTTCTGTGGACTATCGGCAGGTGATTGGGGTGGGCAAACATAATACTATTGATTCAATGGTTGTTATTTGGCCTAATCACTATTATGATGTTTACCTGCACCCGCAGCTTAATAAACTCCATCAGTTAACGAAATCTACTTCATCAAAGCCTTATAATTTTTTACACAAAAATAATAATGCAGTTTATTTTGACAGCATACATACGGCTTTTGATAAACATACCGAAGACGACTATGTTGATTTTTATTATGAACGCAATGTACCGGAAATGCTATCGCGTGAAGGCCCAAAAGCGGCGGCTGGCGATGTAAACGGTGATGGACTGGAAGATGTATATATCGGAGGCGCTTTAAACCAGGGCGGACAACTTTATTTACAAACTGGGGATGGGCAATTTATAAAAAAAGACGAACCTGTATTTAAGCAGTTCCTCGATTTTGAAGATGAAGCGGTGCTCTTTTTTGATGCAGATAAAGACGGCGATCTGGATTTGTTTGTTGGTCCCGGCGGCAATAACACTATGCCTAACAGCCGGCAGTCGCAGCTTCGCTTGTACAAAAATGACGGTAAGGGAAACTTTGCTATTGATGCAAGTGCTTTTCCCAACAATGCCCATAATATAGGAGTAGCAGTTGCCAACGATTTTGATAGTGATGGTGATTTGGATTTATTTGTTGGTGGGCGTAATGTGCCCCGCGATTATGGCATTACACCGCAGAGCTTTATTTTTATAAATGATGGTAGCGGACATTTTACAGATATTGCAAAAAGCAGTAATGTTTCCATTTCCAATGCAGGTATGATTACCGGTGCCGTTTGGGCAGATGTTACCGGCGATACACACAAAGAGCTTATTGTAACTGGCGAGTGGATGGCGCCACATATTTTTACTTACAACAACAAAACATTCACGGAAGTAAAAAGCAATCTCAACAACATGTATGGATTATGGCAAACTGTAGCCACCGCGGATGTTAATGGCGATGGCAGGCAGGATTTAATACTGGGTAATATCGGTGAAAACTTTTACTTACATCCGGATGCTGAAAAACCTGTAAAGTTATTCATCAATGATTTTAATCAAAATGGCAACAGAGATAAAATTCTTACGTACACAGTGGATGGTAAAGACATGCCTGTGTTTATGAAACGTGAACTGCAAGACCAGATTCCGGCAATTAAAAAACAGAATCTTAGGCACGAGGACTATGCAAAGAAGTCTATACAAGAGCTGTTTCCTGAAGAGTTGGTAAGTAAGTCGGTGGTAAAGCAATTCAATTATTGTAGTTCTATAATAGCTGTTAATAAAGGCAACGGGCAGTTTGAAATACAAAAGTTACCACCAATGACACAACTATCATCGGTGAATGCTATCCACTGCATGGACGTAAATAGCGATGGTTTTACAGATTTGGTGCTCGGTGGCAATCTGTATGCACTACTGCCACAATTTGAGCGGCTGGATGCTAGTTATGGTGATGTGCTTATCAATAATGGTAAAGGAGCTTTTAGCTTTACACCACAACAACAAACCGGCTTGCAGGTGCAGGGTGAAGTACGGGATATTGTGCGCATTGAAACACAAAAAGGTAAACAACTCTTGTTTTTAAGAAATAATGATTACCCCGTAATGTACCGGCTACATAGCATTGCTTCAAACTCGTTGGCAGATAAATAAATATCCTGTTTTTGTACAGCAGCGTTATAAGAAGCTCCGTGCTGGTCTGTGCCGCCTGGTGCCGTTGGGTTCAAAAAAGTGTTAACAAAACTACTCCTTGTGGTATAATAAATGGCCACTAATTTAGTCACCTCTTAATGACGAGCGGGCAAGTGCATAAAAGAATACTTTTTTACATACTCATACTTACCAGTGCATTTGGTTGCCATTCAAAAAAGCAACCGCAGTTGCCGTCATTGTTTCAGGTACTCGACAGTAAATTTACAGGTTTAAATTTTATTAATCAGCTTACTCCTACCGAGCAGTTCAATGTATTTGATTACATGTACTTCTACAATGGTGCAGGCATTGGGGCGGCTGACTTTAATAATGATGGAAAAACAGATTTGTTTTTTGCAAGCAATCAAGGCAAAAACAAGCTGTTTTTGAATGAAGGCAACATGCACTTCAAAGAGGTAACAGATGAAGCGCATATACCAAACGATGGCGGCTGGAGCACCGGCGTATCGGTTGTAGATATCAATAGTGATGGCTTGCTGGATTTATATATCTGCCGGGTGGGTAAATACGAAATACTCAACAGCCACAATCAATTTCTTATTTGCACCGGTATAGATAAAAATGGCGTACCGCAATACAAGGATGAAGCTGCGCAAATGGGGCTCGCTTTCTCTGGCTTCAGCACACAGGCAGCTTTCATGGACTATGATATGGATGGTGATCTAGACATGTATCTACTCAATCACTCCATTCATCAAAACGGCACGTATGGCCCGCGCGCGCAAATGCTTGAAAACACCAGCCCCATATCCGGTGACCATTTATACCGAAATGATGGTAGCGGTAAGTTTACCGATGTTACCAAAGCAGCAGGTATCAACAGTTCTGTATTGGGTTATGGCTTGGGAATTTGTGTTTCCGACATCAATATGGATGGTTACCCTGATATGTATATCAGTAACGACTTTCACGAAGATGATTACCTATACATCAATCAGCGCAACGGTACATTTAAAGATGAAGATACTACCTGCCTCATGCACACCAGCCAGTATTCAATGGGAGTAGATGTAGCTGATGTAAACAACGATGCCTATCCTGAAATCATTACAATGGATATGCTCTCCAATGATCCTTATATTTTAAAGCGTTCACTGGGCGAGGACGCATATGATATCTTCAACATGAAGATTAATTATGGTTACACGCATCAATACACGCGCAATAACCTGCAGTTGAACGATCGCAATGGTATGTTTAGTGAAGTGGGTTTGTACGCCGGCGTGGCAGCCACCGACTGGAGCTGGGCACCGCTGTGGATGGACTTTGATAATGATGGATTAAAGGATTTATTTATATCGAACGGCATTCCCAAACGATTGAATGATATTGATTATGTAAATTTTGTATCGAACCAGGATTTGCAGGAGAAAATGCGAAACAATACATTGGACAAAAAGGATCTGTCGCTGATTGATAAATTTCCGCAAATAAAAATTCCTAATAAACTATATAAGAATGAGGGCGACCTCCGGTTTGCCGATTTGAATGTGCAGGTGCAGGGCAATGTGCCTACCTTTTCAAATGGTGCCATCTATGCCGACCTCGATGGTGATGGCGACCTGGACATTGTAGTAAACAATATTGATGGCGACGCGCTGGTGTACCAGAATAAAAACAATGATGTACAAAAAAAAGCTTTTATAGATATCAACCTGAGAGGCACACCTGATAACATCAATGCGCTCGGCTCCAGAATTATTGTATATACCAACAGCGGTATTCGTACGTATGAGAAATACCCGGTTCGTGGTTTTTTATCCAGCATGGAAGTGCCACTGCATATTGGACTGGGCAACACCAAAGTAGATAGCGTATTATTGGTATGGAATGATAATACGTATCAAAAAATAGACTGGCAGCACGATACAATGCAAACGGTAACTTTTACTTACAAAAAAGGCCTGCCTCTTTTTGATTATGCTGCTTTTTCAAAGCATTGGCAAAACAGTACGTTGCCGGTAAAAAACATTACTACCGCCACTGCACTGCAGTATAAGCACAGCGAGAACCCTTTTGTGGAATTTGACCGCGAGCCGCTGATGCCGCACATGGTATCGCGCGAAGGGCCGGCATTGGCTGTTGGCGACATAGATGGTGATGGACTGGAGGATGTGTTTATTGGTGCTTCCAAAAGAGAAAAAGGAGCAGTTTTTATACAAAATACAGCCGGAAAATTTGATAAAATGCTGCAGCCTGCTTTGGATAAAGACAGTATGTGGGAAGATATAGATGCTGTGTGGACAGATGTAAATAGCGATAAATATCCCGACCTTGTTGTAGCCAGCGGCGGCAATGAATATTATGGCAACGACGAGCACTTGTTGCCGCGCGTGTATCTCAATGATGGAAAAGGAAACCTGTCGCGTAAAATGGATGTGTTCAGTAATGAGTATATGACAGCATCGTGCGTAGCGCCTTGCGATATTAATGGCGACGGCTATACCGATCTGTTTATCGGTGGCAGAGCCGTACCCTGGAAATATGGCGAAGTACCGCGATCGTATTTATTGCAAAATGATGGTACCGGAAAGTTTAAAGATGTTACGGCAACCTACGCCAAAGATTTATCACATATCGGTTTTGTAACGCAGGGTTTGTGGTACGATATAGATAAAGACGGTGATAAAGATTTAATTCTTTCTTTAGAGTGGGATGGTATTGTGGCATTCATCAATAATAATGGGCATTTTACAAAGCAGTATTTAACGGATAAAAAGGGCTGGTGGAATTTTGTATTACCAGTGGATATTGATAAAGATGGCGATGTGGATTTAGTTGCAGGTAATTTAGGATTAAACAGCAGGCTAAAAGCCAATGATGCGCAGCCCGTACGCATGTACTACAACGATTTTGATAACAATGGCACCAAAGAACAAATCCTTACCTACTATTTGAATAACAAAGAACTGGTATTTGCCAATAAAGAAGAATTGCAACGACAAATTCCCACATTGAAAAAGCAGTTTTTATATGCGGAAGATTTTGCAAAGGCTACCCTCACCGATTTGTTTCCGCAGGATAAACTGGATGCTTCGAAAATATTTACGGCTGACTATTTTGACAACGCTATCCTTATCAATAATGGCAATCTGCAATATACAGTGCAGCCAATGCCCTGGCAGGCGCAACTTTCACCCTATAAAGATGCACAGGTGATAGATGCCAACAACGACAACCTGCCCGATATCTTGCTCTTTGGCAACTACGATGCGAACAACATTGAAATGGGCAGGTACGATGCCAATTTTGGAACTATTTTATTGAATAAAGGTAATAACCAGTTTGCAGCGCAAAGCCTCAACGGCTTGCAGGTAAAAGGTGAAGTGCGGCATGTACGCAATATTACCATTGGCGGAAAAAAGGCATATATTTTAGCCAAAAACAACGATAGTGCTATGGTGATACAATTTGAGCAGCCTGGTGTAAAGCAATATGGCTTTGTAAAGCAGCAGGAGAAGAAGTGAGCGGCCGATTATAAATTGAACAGGTAATATGTACTACTGAATATTTGCTCTTTTATAGAAATTCCCTATCTCAGCGAACGTTACTTTAAGTATCAAGCAACATTTTGCGCATTATTGTAATCATGCAAATTATGAAAAGGGTTGCCTTTGGTATTATATTGATAACGTTTGCCTGTAATAAACCGCCTATGCCGGCTCCTGCAACTCCTCAAACGGTTTGGATAGATGCAGCGACACATAGTGATACTATCATTACCAATGTTGGCAATCAGTATCCTGTTTTGTATTATGCTTCAAAAAACTGGCAGCAATCAGTAGACACAAATTTGTCACAAGGTTTTAGATTTATAGCGATCCGTTTTGGTGACAGTATTCTTGTTAAACAACTTAATGATACTTCTACCGGTTATGATGGTCCGTTCTTGCTTGCAGTCAATGCGGAGAATGATACATTAATGGCGCAAAATTTCATTGATACTGCAAGTGTTAATCCGGCAAGAACGTTTATACCATTCCATTAAGACTTTCAGGCTCCAAAAAGCTGATACCTGAAGATATGCATCAGTAAAAGGTATGGTAATGTGCAATATTCTTCCAGAAATTTTCTACCTTTTTCTTATCTCCCGAATTCTCCGTTTACATTTACAACTTTAACAGCTTCTCCGTATGAATAAACGTGTTCTGCTTTCGCTTGTTTGCTCCTTACTTTTAGCTTGTTCTTTTGCACAAGATGTCTGGACTATCAAAGCTGATAGCATTAATCCTAATAATTATTTTGGCGAAACAGTTGCTAACGGTATGGTGGGTATTGTGTCTTCACCAATACCTTTTACTGTAAAAGATGTGGTGCTCAATGGTGCTTTTGATTTATACGGCAGAGGTCGCGTAAGCAATATCCTCAAGACTTTCAACTTTGTGAATATGCACCTGGATATTGACGGGCAGCGTATCGAAAATTTTAACCAGGTGCAACACATGCAGCAGGTGCTCGATATGAAGCACGCCAGTTTTACTACCACATTCGATTATGGTGATAAAGCCAGTATTAGCTATACCTATTACTCCCTTCGCCAACTGCCTTATACCGCTTTGGTGGATGTAACGATTACTGCTAAAAAAGACATTGAAATTATTCCTGCTTCCGTAATGGAAGCGCCCGATATGCTGCGGGATGTAGAGAATTATTTCAATCAGATAGACCGCCCGCATGTAACTATTTCGTTGCTTACTTCCACCGCCAAAAGCCCCACCGGCAAACTGTTTATGGCAGCGAGCAACAGCTTTTTGTTTGACGAACCGCACGGCAGCGAACCCGTAGTCATTCATGAAATGTGGGATAATAATTTGCATCTTTTAAAATTTAAAAAGAACCTCAAAGCTGGTGAGGCTTATCACTTTGCTATTGTTGGTTCCACACTTACTTCGGCACACAACGATGATCCGCTGAACGAAGCTGAACGCCTCACTCTTTTTGCCACTTTGCAAGGTGCTAAGCGGTTGTTACAGTTTCATAATGAGGCATGGGACAGCCTTTGGAAAAGCGATATTGTAATTGAAGGAGACAATAAGACACAACAGGAAGTGCACAGCATGATTTACCACTTATATTCCTTTGCACGCAGCGGTACGGCGTATAGTTTATCGCCGATGGGCTTGAGTGGTTTGGGCTACAATGGTCATGCGTTTTGGGATACAGAGCTGTGGATGTATCCTTCGTTGTTGCTCTTACAACCCGATATTGCAAAGTCGCTGTTAGAGTACCGTTATCAACGGTTAGGCGCCGCCGTAAACAATGCGTTTTCGCACGGCTATAAAGGCGCGATGTTCCCGTGGGAAAGTGCAGCGAGTGGTAATGAAGAAACCCCGGTGTGGGCGCTCAGCGGACCTTTTGAACACCACATCACCGCCGATATTGCTATTGCTGCCTGGAACTACTATTGCGTAACGCAGGACAAAAACTGGCTTCGCGAAAGAGGCTATCCACTGCTAAAAGCAACTGCCGATTTTTGGGCAAGCCGTGTTGAACGGAACGGTGCTGGTCATTACGATATTAAGAACGTAGTAGCTGCCGATGAATGGGCAGAAAACATAGATAACAACGCCTTTACCAATGCTGCTGCAAGAGCCAACCTGAAGTATGCCACCGATGCGGCAAAAATATTGGGAATAGTACCGGATGCAGATTGGATGAATGTGTATAACAACATCCCGATTCTCAAATTTCCGGACGGTGTAATAAAGGAACACGCCACGTATGCAGGCGAAAAAATAAAGCAGGCAGATGTGAACCTATTAGCCTATCCGCTGCACGAAGTAACCGGCAACGCAGCCATCAAAAGAGATTTGGATTATTACCAGCCGCGTGTAGGTGAAGGCCCGGCAATGACGCACGCCATTTTCTCTATTTTATATTCAAGGCTTGGAATGCCCGACAGCGCTTACCACGCTTTTAAAATTGGCTTTGAGCCCAATATGCGTCCGCCCTTTGGTGTAATTGCTGAAACTGCCACCGGCAATAATCCTTATTTTTCTACCGGTGCAGGCGGCATGATACAAGCGATGCTCAACGGATTTGGCGGACTGGAAATTACACCAAATGGCATTACGCAATTAAAAACAAAACTACCTTCCAACTGGCAATCGCTTACGCTTACCGGCATTGGCGTAGATAAGAAAACGTATGTAGTGAAGTAGTGCTTTTCCTGATTAATATATTTATTAATGAAAGAAGCGTATTATCAAATCATTTCAGGCAAAGACTTGAAACATTCAAGGTTATAAGTGTTGGCACTAAAGGAAGCACTACTAAGGTTATTTATTATTTGCAAACAGAGGTTGAAAATGTATAAAAACTTGCTTTTGGAAATAAGATTAGGCATTCAAACGAATTTGATGATACGCAGTTTAGAACAATGGGGATACTGAAAAGGTATTAGAAACGGTTGCATCTACTATTTATACTTATACGGATAAACATTCCAATGCAATCATCTTTACAACTGGCAGTTCTACATCCAAAACCCGTCTATACCCGATGGGAATTGCAAAGTTTATAGAAGAAGCATTTACTGAATTTGAGATGTATAGTGAATATAATAATGAATGGCTTTCTTTTATAAAGGCGTAAACTATGATGCTTTCCTGCTAAGAAGAAAATAAGTAGATTTGAGTTATGAAAAAGGATCCGGTTCCGGTGGATAGAAAACCAGACATTGACATTGATGATTCTTTAGATAAGTACAAGAATGTTGTATGCTTTCCGGAAAAGCTTGCAAAAGCAAACGAGAATTTTGAAACGGATAGGACTTTCTAAAGAACTGCAACAGGAGGTAAAGCAAAAATAATTTATCATATTTTTTGCATTGTAAGTAAATTTATCGTTTCTTTCCTTAATATTGTAACCTCAAGTCGTGAAAAAGCTGGCTGCCATATTGCTCCTTTTACTCTTCCTGTTCAATCTTGTAGGTTACAGGCTGTGGTTCAATTATGTACAGCAGCAATCTGATATTCAGCTAACAGCTTCCCTCGATAAGCACCAATACAACGATGCAGATCTTATCAGCATTAAAGTACCACTTTCCATGCCGTACCAAACGACGCAATCCAATTACGAGCGTGTAGATGGTGAAATAAAAATTGACGGAAAAATTTACAAGTATGTAAAGCGCAGAATTGTAAATGGCGAACTCGAACTCCTTTGCCTGCCCGACCATAACAAAATGCGCCTGCAAAGTGCCAAAAACGACTTTTTTAAAACTACCAACGATATTGCTACAGATAATAGCAGCAAAAAATCGGATAACGGCAAAACAAACGTTTTTAAAAATCTTTCCTCCGATTACGAGCAGCAGGTAGCCACCTTTAGCTTATCTGCAGTTGCTGCTGTAAAAGCAGCCTATTCTTCCGTAATTATTTTTTCCCTTTCTTCCACCCCGCACACCCCGCCCGGGCAACCGCCGGATGCTGCATAAGGCATACATTCAACAGTTTCTTCTGTCATAATGCGCCAAAAGTTATTACACTGCCTCTGCCGTTACCAGGCAAGATGGCTGCTGTGTTGTTGTATTCCATTTACGTATAAGGCAGTTTTTATTCAAACAAAGCAAATGTGCATCCGGACTTTTCAAGGTCTGAAGTGGTTTTTTACAAGCAGATTTTCACCTTCGTGCACTTGTGTTGCGTTTTAAATGTAAAGCAATGTCTTATACCATTTTATGGTAAACATTACAAATTGAGTAAGGGGCATTAGGGCTTTTTGAAGCCTGAAGCAGTTTCACAAGCAGATTTTCACCTTCGTGCAACTTTATTTTTTGTAATACAACATACAAATGCAAAGCAGCAACAACCAGCTTAGCGGCAGATGCAGTAAGTATCAAAAAATTAATTTCGTTTTAACCATATCTAATAGTAGCAAAATAGTGTTCCTGAGGAAGTTTATGAAACAGATTTTCTTTTTTCTTTCAGTAATTGTTCTTTTAAGTGCCTGCAAAAACAACGGCGAGTATAAAAAAGTAATGCACGATCCCATTTTGTTTTCGCAAACTGTACATGAGTTAAATGGCATTGTAATGGGCAACAATTTTTCGCCGGTAGTAGCAACGCGCAATTATACGTATGCCAGTATTGCCGCTTACGAGGTAGTAGCTGCAGGAAATAGTAAATACCATTCACTGGCTGACCAGTTAAGGGGGTTGAATACTTTGCCACAGCCAACTGATGCGCAGCAAACCGATTTTCCTTTTGCAGCCTTGCTGGCTTATTGCAAAGTAGGCAGTGCTGTTACTTTCCCCGAAGGCAGTATGGATGCGTATGTAGATGCTTTAAAACAAAAAGCAAAAGATGCGGGTATGCCTTCCAAAATTTTTGACAATAGCGTAAACTATGCCGATGCCGTTGCAGATGCTGTTTTGGACTGGAGCAAAAAAGATAATTATGCCCAGACACGCAGCGCCAGCAAGTTCACTGTTACACAGGAAGAAGGCCGCTGGGTACCTACGCCCCCTATGTATGCGCAGGCAGTGGAGCCGCACTGGATGGAAATACGCCCGATGGTAATGGATAGCGCATCGCAGTTTCGCGTGCCGCCGCCACTTGAGTTTAATATGAAAGATACCAACAGTGAATATTGCAAACAGGTAATGCTTATTAAAAATGCAATAGAAAATCTTACACCAGAGCAGGAAGAGATTGCCAACTTTTGGGATGATAATCCATTTAAGCTGAATGTGAACGGACATGTGATGTTCGGCACCAAAAAGTTTTCTCCTACCGGCCACTGGCAAAGCATTATTGGTATTGCTGCACAAAAGGCAAATGCCGACTTTGATGAAACGGTATATGCGTATACCAAAACATCCATTGCTATGTTTGACGCTTTTATACAGTGCTGGGATGCGAAATACACCTACAATACCGCGCGCCCTGAGACAGTTATCAACAAATACATTGATCCTAACTGGCGCCCGTTGTTGCAAACACCTGCTTTTCCCGAATATACCTGCGGCCACTCTACTGTTTCCTCGGCTGCGGCAGAAGCATTGACCAGCGTTTTTGGTGATAACTTTTCTTATAAAGACACTACAGAGCTGGAGTTTGGACTTACAAGCCGTTCTTATCCATCCTTCCGCGCAGCAGCGATAGAAAACAACTGGGCGCGCTTTTACGGTGGTATTCACTATCATAGCTCCTGCATTACTGCTACCGAGTACGGACGAAAAGTAGGTGACTTTGTTGCCAACAAATTACGCATGAAAGAAGGGGAGGATCGCGTTGCACCCGCTGCCGATACCACACACTATTATTAACCGTATTCTTTAATTATTACGCTTCATTATTAACTACACAAAACAAATTGTTTATGAAAAATATACTACTGTATTCAGCTATACTAATACTTGCTCTCTGTCATATTAATCAGGCTAACGCGCAAGGCTGCGTGGCCATTCGCAGTACCGGCGGCACTTGTATGACGGCGCACCCCGATAGTACGCACAACAGCCAATGGGTGTTAGCAACCAATTTCAGGTATTTCAAATCGTTCCGCCATTTTAGCGGAACTACCGAAAACAAAGCCCGGCTTACACAGGGTACCGAAGTCATCAATCACAACGGCACCATGGACATTAATCTTACGCGTATCCTCAACGATCGCTGGTCTTTGATGATAGATATGCCTATTCTTGCCAACACACGCTCCTCCTTGTACGAGCATGGATTGATAAATGGTGTAAATAATTACAATCAGCGCCATACCATGCACTCTTTTGGTTTGGGTGACATGCGTTTAGCGGCTTACTATTGGTTATTCGACCCGGTGAAGAGCTTTCGTGGCAATATTCAGGTGGGTTTGGGTATAAAGCTGCCTACCGGGCAGGATGATTATGAAGATTATTGGTACAACGTAGGTCCGGGCGGCACCAAAGAATTGCGCCCCGTTGATCAAAGCATACAGCTTGGTGATGGCGGCACCGGTTTTACGCTTGAAGCAAATATGTTTTACAACTTCGTGCACAACTTTGGCATGTATGGCAATGTATATTACCTCAGCAATCCGCGCGAGCAAAATGGTGTGCGCACCTACCGCGAAACATTGACGCCTGCACTCGCCAATGAAGCCATTATGAGCGTGCCCGACCAATATATGGTACGTGCGGGCTTCAACTATGCTTTTGGTGGTGCGGTACATGGTTTATCGGCTGCTGCAGGTGTGCGTTTAGAAGGTATTCCGGTGCATGATATTATTGGCGGCAGCGGCGATTTCCGTCGTCCGGGTTACATCTGGAGCATAGAGCCAACCGTTAGTTACGCTGCCAAAAAATTCAGTGCTTTTGCCAGCGTGCCGGTAGCGTTTGTACGAAACAGAACACAAAGCGTAACGGATAAGGAAAACTCCATCGAGCAAGGCAAACATGTGCAGGGCGATGCCGCTTTTGCCGATTATGTTATCAGCGCAGGCGTGGCCTTTAAGTTTTAAAATAGTAGCTTATATGATAGCGTACAAAACATTCTTCCCTTCATTAGTATAATTAAAAATTAATTGCTTAGTTATGAAGCAAATTGCCTTACTGTACAGGCATTGCATTGTATTGCTGTGCACTGTACTGTGTATAATCACTGCCAACGCGCAAACCGACCATGATGCCATTATGCTGAATAAAAATCAATGGTGTAATGGATTTAATTACGAACATGCTCAATGGAAAAACTATTGGGAAGGCACACTCAAAAGAGACAATGAGAATATTGGTACTTTTACCTCGCATGCTGTGATGTATATGTCTGCTTACGGCATTACCAATAACCTCAACATTCTGGCTGGCTTGCCTTATATATGGAATCATACTTCTGCCGGCACATTGCACAAAATGCATGGCTTGCAGGATGCGAGCGTAGCTTTAAAATGGAAACCATGGAGTGTGACCTGCGGCAAGTCAAAATTATCGTTGTTTGCTGTAGCGGGCATCAGTACGCCAACAAGCAATTATACCGCCGATTTTTTGCCGCTGGCCATTGGCTTCCATTCTACCAACGTTACCGGCAGGGCAATGGTAGATTACCAGGCGGGTAAGTTCTTTACTACGGCTTCGGCTGCTTATATAATGCGCAGCAATACTACGATAGACCGTAATGCTTACTACACCGATCACCTGATTTACTCCAACAAAGTAGATATGCCCAATGCAGCCAGTTACATGCTGAGTGCAGGGTTACGCAGCAAATACCTGATTGCCGAAGCCATGATAAGTAATCTTACTACCCTTGGTGGCTTTGATATTCATCGCAACGATATGCCTTTCCCAAGCAACCGCATGAATATGACGAATATAGGTGCGCACGTAAAATATACCTTGCCATTTTATACGCATATAGAGCTAACTGCTGATGGTGGCTATACCATAAAAGGCAGAAATGTAGGACAAGCAACCAACTTTGGCTTTGGGGCTTACTATATTTTCAATTTCAAAAAGAAAACATCAGAACCTGCTACCCATTCGTAATCTGTTATTCATCATTCACAAACCCATTTATGAAAAAATATTATTGGCTTTTACTTACTGCCATGATGCTTGTAACTATTATCGTTATTTCCTGCTCAAAAATAGAAGGCAGAACCGATGATTTGCCCGCCTTGAATGCACAGGATAACGACCTGAATGCAGGCAACTGGAAAACCGTCTTACTCTCACACCCCGATACATTTCTTGTAGCAGCGCCAGCCACTACTACTTCGGGTACGTACGTTGGCGAACTGAATGAAGTAAAAGCTTTGCAGCAAAACCTTACTGCTGCACAAAAAGCAATAGTAAAATACTGGAGTGCCGGTGCTGTATTGCGCTGGAATGAGATTATGCGCGAACTGGTGGCAAAACACAACCTGCCACCGTACCAGCAAGAAGATGGTACTTATCCTATTCCCAATGCAACCAACCCTTTCAATTATCCGCAGTTTCCTTTTTCCAACCCGCCGTATGCAGCCCGTGCGTATGCTTATGTAAGCGCTGCGCAATACGATGCATTGGTAAGCGCCTGGCACTACAAAATGCTGTACAACCGCCTGTCGCCTTATCAGGCAGATTCTTTTATTAATGCCAATAAATTAGTACCGGCCTCTAATTTACCTTCCTATCCGTCCGAAGATGCAGTAGTAGCAGGCGTTACCGCCGAAATGATGAAAATGCTGTTTCCAACAGAAATTGCTTTTATTGAGCAAAAAGCAGCCGAAGCAGAAGAGGCAAGATTGCTTGCCGGTGCCAATGTGCGCAGCGATTTGGTAGCTGGTGAAGCACTGGGCAGAGCAGTGGCGCAGGTGTTTATTGCACGTGGTAAAACCGATAATGCCGGAAAAGCCGGCGGTACGCAAGCCGACTGGGATAAAATGGCTGCCGATTGCGTAGCACGTGGTGAGAAAGCCTGGATAAGCCTCGAAAGCCCAAAGCGCCCGCCCATGCTGCCGATGTTTGGTAATGTAAAGCCATTCTTATTCGATTCGGCTGCCTGTGTTGCGCTTCGTCCCGGGCCACCACCTTCTACCGGTAGTGAGCAAATGAAACAGGAAACAGAAGAGATTTATCAACTGGTAAACCATCCAACACGGGAGCATATACGCATTGTGCAGTTTTGGGCTGATGGTGTAGCTACCTATACACCCGCAGGACACTGGGATGCTATTGCAGCAGAAGATTTTATTAAAAAGAACTGGAGCGAAGTGCGCTGGGCACGCAACATGGCGCTGCTTAATATGAGCCTGATGGATGCTGCCATTGTATGCTGGAATACGAAGAATTATTATTACAATCCGCGTCCTTCGCAGATGAACCCGGCAATTAAAACTTTGACCGGCCTACCCAACTTTCCTTCTTACATTTCTGGTCACTCTACTTTCAGTGGTGCTGCTGCTGAAATATTAGGTCATATTGTTCCAGAGCGTGCTGCTGATTATGCGGCAATGGCACAGGAAGCTTCCCTCTCGCGCATGTATGGCGGTATCCACTTTCGCAGCGATTGTCAGGTTGGATTGGAGGTAGGTAAAAAAATAGGCGATTATGCCATAGCAAGAGCAACAACAGATGGAGCAGAGTAAAACTACTTGTATGTGCGGGTATGCTGCAAATTTAACAAAGGGCTTGTGGCGAGCCCGATTTGCATGCAGTACGCTGTGCACAACAATCCTTTATTCCTTAATTAAACAACTGTTCCGTTAAGCTCAATTAAACGCTGACAGGAATATAACCTGTCGGCGTTAGTTGAGCAATTCTTGTAATACCCTTTCCTCATAAGCAGAGCTTTTTGTAAGTGATAGTCATGCCCCTGTGATGGTGAAAAGATTCATTTACATAAAAAGCTGGTTGGCAAACAATGAAAAAAAAAGTTGTAAGTATTAGCGTTCTTATTTTATTAATCAGTAAAAGTCTGCTGGCACAAAAAGATACCACTACCCGCACGCTCGATAGCATAACAGTAAGCAGTTATTTGCACGGCACTACAAAACAACATCTGCCCGATATAAGTGGCACTTACATTTTTGCAGGTAAAAAATCAGATTTGCTTTCGCTTGATCCCTCTAAAGGAAATATGGCGCAGAATATGGGCAGGCTGCAATTTGCCCAAATACCCGGCTTGAATATGTGGCAGATGGATGGCGCCGGCACACAGCTCAACATTGGTACGCGCGGCACCGATGCACACCGCGATATAGAAATGAACATGCGGCAAAACGGCTATATGACTAACAGCGACGCCTTTGGCTATCCCGAAAATCATTATACCGTACCCTTGCAAGCTGTGCAGCAAGTGCAATATGTGCGCGGCTCCGCTGCATTACAGTTCGGGCCGCAGTTTGGCGGCATGATGAATTATGTACTAAAAGAAGGCGATACTACGAAGTCTTTATCTATCGAAAGCAATCAAGCAGCAGGTTCTTATAACTTGTTTAATTCTTACAATGCAGTAGGCGGCACGGTGGGCAAGCTGCAATACTATGCTTACTACGACAACCGCAGCGGCAATGGCTGGCGCGATAATGCGCGGTTTAATTATCGTGCTTATTATGCCGATTTGAAATATCATTTTACCAAAGACATATCGCTGGCTTTGCAGTTTTCGCGCATGGATTATGTACAGCAGATTGCCGGTGGTCTAACGGATGCACAATTTGCAGCAAATCCAAAACAGTCGGAGCGGGCGAGAAATTATTTTCAGCCGGTTATTAATATTCCGGCGCTTATTTTTAATTACAACATCAGCAATAACACCCAACTGCAAATAATCTCACATTATTTATTCGGGCAGCGCAACAGCGTGCAGTTTATTAATGCCGGTAATGTTCCCGATACGGTTAATACCGCTTTAAACAGCTACAATCCGCGGCAGGTGGACCGGGATTATTACAGCGGTTTTACTACCGAAGCGCGGGTAAGGCACCGTTATCAGTTGGCCCATATAAAAAGCACATTAGCAGGTGGTCTCCGCTATTTTACAGAAGTAACCAAACGTCGCCAAAAGGGCGTTGGTACCACCGGCAGCGATTTTGATTTATCGCTTACAAAACCGTACGGCATTGACCTGCATTTTACTACAAACAATTATGCGGTTTTTGCCGAAAATATTTTTCAGCTTACCAAAGACTTTTCCATCACGCCCGGCGTGCGCTACGAAATGATTGATACCTGGCTGACAGGCGTTATTAATAATGCAACCGATGCGGTGAATTATAATGGTAAAAGACGTTTTCCGCTGTTTGGTGCAGGCTTGCAATACAATGTGGGCAAAATGGTGCAATTGTATGGTAATGTCTCGCAGGAATACCGTCCTTTTTTAAATGCGAATGTAACGACTGCCGACCGGCTGGATGTAATAGACCCCAACCTGAAAGACAGTAAAGGCTACGATATAGACCTTGGCTATCGTGGTGTTTACAAAAATGTATTAAGCTGGGATGTAAACGCTTTTTATGTATTTTATGGCAATCGCGTAGGGCTCACTTCTTTTACAAGCGAAGATAGCAACAATCATTTATATACTACCAACATCGGCGATGGCATTATCAAAGGAATTGAAAGTTATATAGAGCTTTCGTTGCTGAAAATGACAGGTTATGCTGCAAAGGAAAACAACATCAGCATTTTTAATTCATTGGCTTACAACCATGCGCGATACCAACATGCAGTCATTAACAAAAGTGGTGTAAATACCAGCATCAACGGCAATCGTATAGAAAATACACCCGACTGGATAGAAAAAGCAGGCATTAGCCTGAAACGTAAAACTGTCAACCTGTGCATTCAATACAGTTATAGCAGTATGCAATACAACGATGCTTTAAATACAGTTGCAAGTGGTAATGGCGTTACCGGTATTATACCGGCTTATCATGTGTGGGATGCTACGTTTGATTGGGTGATTTTGAAAAATTACCGGCTGGGTGCAGGCATCAACAACTTTACCAACGAGCACTATTTCAACCGGCGTATTACCATGTATCCCGGCCCGGGTATTTTGCCCGCAGATGGCAGAACGTTTTATATTTCTTTTGGGGTGAAATGGTGATGTTGTGAGTTGTCAATTGTGAATGGTAAGTAAGGGTTTTGCTTACTTTCCATATTTCATTCCTCACATTATTATCTTATTTCTTATTCACAATTGACAATTCACTATTCACAAACTCCCCCACTCACCATCCCTATCTCGTATTTGCTGCTTTCTTCAGCAGGCTGCCTTCGGTAGTCAAATTATTATCTACTATGCGATTGTTGTATTGCTGTATCATTGCCTGTACTTTGGTGGTGAGTGCTTGTGCGGTATCCGGCATTTGCTGTAGCAGGTTATGTTGCTGGGTAAAATCCTGTTTGTAATTGTACAGTCCAACGGCTTTATCATTATTATACAACAATAAATAGTCACTCCAATACAGGTTGAAGGTGCCGTTCATGTAGTTAAAGGCATATGGCGTGGTATCTTCTTTGAACACATCTCTGCCAAAAGCAATATAGGGTTTGTGATAATGCAGATAACCTAACACTGTAGGCATGATATCAATCTGGTTTATCACTTCCTGCTTCATAGAAGACCAGTCTTCGCCGGGTTTATAAAAGAAAACAGGTATGGAAAAATTGCCCGGAACAGAACTGTTGTATGTAGGATATTGCGATTGTGAGGAAACATGGTCTGCCGTAATTACAAACAGCGTATTTTTAAACCAGGGCATGTTGGCAGCAGTTTCAAAAAAACGCTTTAATGAGTAATCGGTGTATTGAATACAGCGCTGCTCGGGTAATGGTCCACCTTTAAAAACACTATTATATTTTGCCGGTATTTTAAACGGGTCGTGCGATGAAACAGTAAAGAGCGTAGTTAAAAACGGCTGTTTGAATGTATTCATTTTATTAGCAAAAAACTGTAAAAATGGCTCATCCCAAATACCCCAGATACCATCGTAATCATCATCGTTGTTATATTCATCTTTGCCAAAATAATCATCGTAACCGATGGTTTTGGAGAAAGCTAAAAAACCCATAGACCCGTTGGGTGCACCATGAAAGAAAGCACTGTAATAACCTTTATCTTTCAGCAGCGAAGCAAGGCTGTTTACTTTATCACCCGAATAATGCGACAGTATATATGGCACTTCAAGGGAAGGCAGGCTGCAAAGCACCGAAGGCATCGCTTCGATGGATTTATGTCCGTTAGCGAGCGAATACTGGTAAGCGCGGCTTTTACCCGCCAGCGAGTCAAGGAAAGGCGCATAGCTTACAAAAGAGTTGCCCAGGTCTTTGTTGTAAGCACCCATAAACTCTTTGGAGAAGCTTTCCAATATCAAAATCACCACATTGTCATACCTGAATGGTACGGTATCAGCAGGCGTATGCAGCGGTGTAAAAACATTGCTTAATTCTTCCTCCGATTTAAAATAGTTAGCCTTTTTGATGGTTGTAGTAGTAGAAGTGCGAATAATGGCAAAAGGCGTATTCAGTACAATATTGGCGTACTTGGGGTTCTTGCTGTACTCGGCTGCATTGCTTAAGGTAATAGGACGGGTACTATGTTTAAAACCACCTCGTACACCGCCTACAAACAATACTATAAACAGAGGCACGAGCACCACACCGCCAACATAATGTGCCCATTTATTTTTTACCTGCGGACCTTCGTAATCTATTTGCTCGTACAGTTTTTTGAGCAGCCAAACCAGCACTGCAAAAAGCAATACTGCATACCAGTAAGTAAGAAAGAAATGCAGGAATAATTTACCTATATTTTGTTCGTGCTGAAACTGCGAGAAGATGCTGAGTGTAGTGCGGGCAAGTGTAAACTTATAGTAAATAAAATCAATTACATTAGTAGCTATTGCAACCGCATTTACAATAATAAACACCCATTTCAATACCTGCTTATACTTTTTATTGTAGCGGTAAGGGTGCGGAATAATCAGCATTAAAATAAACAAAATATTGCTGTACAACACAGCCGCCAGGTCAAATACCAATCCGCCCCGCATCACCTGCAAAAAAGTGCCTGCATCCATGCTGCCGAAGGAAGAGATATTGAACAGATAAAAGCCAATACGGCACAGGGAGTAAAACAGCATTGCCAGCAGCAGGTATAATAATAAGGCTACATAGATATTTTTCTTCCAGTTATTATTAGAGATAAGTGACTTGATAATATTGGGCATTAAAGAATGAATAAAATAACAAATTTAGAAAACGCTGCTGCTAACGGCTTAGTAATAAAAAAATATTTGTAAATATTTACCAAACCTTTGTTTAAGCCGCGAATTAGCCTTGCAGCAAAGTTGGGATACAAATACAAGAAAATATACGAAGTGCCTGGTATCATTTTTCAATAAGTTGTGTATAAGTTGCAAGCTTATGATTTTAAGCTAAACATTGTAATGCTACTAAATTTAAAATGGAATTACTCATGTTATTAGTACTTTGTGCAGCTTGCTGATCTCCGGGTTTTCGTAGTTCAAACAAGAGCAAAGCATAAATAAAAAAAGGAGTTGCTGTTGCAGACTCCTTTTTACACTAACATACACAAAAGGTGGGGAGGGTTTTATATGTTTTAAATGCTCAAAGCAAAATTAGTTTGGTTGCGGCCCCCTAAAGCGATTTTAAAAATCGGGGCGCAGCGTAGAAACGCGCACCCGTTAGGAATTAACATTTTTACTAATATGCCAATATAAATGCCAGATATAGAAACTAATGATAATAAGTAAGTTATAATATTACAGCTTATAATATCAGTTTCAATATTGGAAAAACAAGTTGCAAAAAGGGAGGAACTGCTTTAATGCCGCTCTACTTATTCAAAAAATGAGGCCCACCAGAAGGCAAGCCTCACCACATCAACACTCCTATATGAAAACCTGCTTATCTTTTATTGTATCATCACCGATGCAGTAACAATCTTTTGCTCTTTTGCATTGATGAGTTTGATGTAATAAATGCCCTGCAAATAATTATTAACGGGTATTACTTTTTGATTAATCATTTTGGCAGTCGTCAACACCTGTCCAAAGCTGTTGGCAACCGTTATCACATATTCTTTACCATCATTCATTACAATATTTAATTGCTTGCCTGCCTGATATACTTTTAACTGCTGCTGGCTGTTGTCTTTTGTAGCAGGTTGTGTATTGGATGCAACGGGTGCTGCAGCTTTTGTAGCAGTACGTGTTTTATTAAACTGAATATCAAACCGTTCGCCGCCAATGATGCCTGTTCTGTCCACCTGCTGCACATCAAACAGGTATAATAATCCGGTACTGAATTGCACAGGTGTAACTGCTACCGTAATGCTGCCCATTTGCGTAGCACCAATTGGCACACCATAAATCCTGCCTTTAGTTGCGGCTACCCTGATGAGCGTTTTGCCATTCTTATCCTGATACACTCTTCCACCTTCTACTTTTCCATTATTCTTCAGCCACGCTTCTGTAAACTCGCCCAGGTCTATGTCTATATTTGCCACGCCCAATATATTATTGTTACCTTTTTCATCTGGTACATTAAAAGCAATATCGGTAGTGGAGAAAGACCGGCGCAACAGCTTGGCGCCTGCAATAAGCACCGAGGTGCGGAATGTTGACATATCGGGTAGCAGATTAACAATCGAAACATTTTTCCATACAATATTGTTGTTGTCCTTCACATTATTGCCCAGGTTTGTGGTTTCGGAGAACGCCATACCATACGGACTGCTGTTTTTTGTTTCGATACGTGCCAGCAGGCAGAAGTGAGAAGCATCAGCGCCAAAGCAGGGATAATCGGAAGGCTTTGGTGGTGTCCAGGCAAATACCAGCGTGGTATAACTACCTGCTGAGATGGAAGAAATAGTTTGTGCTGAGCCTATTTGTCCGCCAATACTTACCGTACTACCAGAGCAGGAATAAGTAGCACCTGTCCAGGGGAAAGTCCAGCTAAGCCCGGTAGAAGCTTTTGCCCAATACAGTTTCAGTTTGCTGCCCGAAGCAGGTGAACTTAAATAGCCGCGGTTTCTTACCCGTACATACACGTAGTTCGTTTGGCCGGCTTCGGGGTTTTGATGTACTGTACCGCCATCATTGCTGTTCCTTACCCAAATATCGGGCGTAGCATAGTAAGCATCGGTGCTTGGGTTAGGTTCAATGCCGCTGTCTGTTGTTTGATCTTTCATGTATAAATCAGCACCGGCTTTCAGTACAGCTCTGTACAAATTAAGACGCCCAAATCCCATTTCATTACTGAATCCCGAACTATTGTAGGTATAACCACCTACTTTATCGGCATTTTGGGTAAGGATATTAAATACCTGCTGCTGGGTAAGATTGGCATTTTTAGAAAGTAGCAAAGCAGCAGCAGCAGCTACTTCGGGCGTAGCAGCCGATGTGCCACCCATTCGCCCCGTGTAAGATTGGTAATTGGTGCCGCTCGCCGGTAAATACGTGCCGCCCGACTGAGGATTGTAACCCGAAGTACCCGGAATATCCATAGACCAGATTTCAAAGTCTTCGCCGGCTATCTGGGTGGGATAAGCACGGTGCGAAGGCGCCACAATATCTACTATCTGGTTGTTGGCACTGGCAGGATTGCTGGTAGGGCTGTAATTAGCCTGCTTATCATAACGATCAGATGCACCCACCGTAAGCACACCCGCAATATTTACATTGCCCGGAAAACCTACGTAGCCGGCACTGCCATGTACATGATCGGCGGTATTAGTGGCGGCAAAAGCCATTACACAGCCCAAACCTCCACGACCAGTAGTAACCGCATCATTAATAGCAGTCACAATAGCCGGTATATAGTTGGGATCGGAAGTGCCATAGCCCCAACTGTTTGATATTACCTGGGCGCCATTATTTTTGGCAAATGTGATAGCATTGGCAATATTAGCGTCCGAAGCGGCGGGATTGAGAATTTTAATGGGCATTATTTTACAATTGGGCGCAATGCCGGCTACGCCTTCGCTGTTGTTTCGCGTAGCGGCTATAATGCCAGAGCAGGCATTGCCATGGTCGCCATCGCCTATGGGGGACGGATTGTTGCCTGGTACAGATGTGGAGAAGTTACTGCCATTCAGCCGTACCTGGCGGGTGTTGGGCAGGTCGGGGTGATTGCTGGTAACACCTTCGTCAATTACGGCAACCACTACACTGCTGCTGCCCATCGTTATTGGCCATGCTTCCACTGCTTTTATATCGGCGCCGGGTGTACCGGTATGCCCATCATTAATTACCTGCCCGGTATTGCGCAGGTTCCACTGGTAATTAAAAAATTCATCATTCGGCACTTGGTACATTTCGATGCGGCGATAAAAATTGGGATTGGAAAATTCAGCGACGCCGCTTTCCATAATAGCATTGGCAACAGCTAAAGTGTTTGCTTTTTTGGCAACTGTAAAAGTGTAAAACAATTCTCCTTTTTCTTTGAGTTGCAGATTGAAATTTTTGATAGTACGGTCAATAACTTCCTGGACAGTGCCTTTTTTAAAGCGTACCAAAATTTCATCGGTAGCTGCAATATCCAGCTTTTCGGCACTGGTGGTGTACAGTGGCTGCACACTCACCATTTCCGGCTCGTCCTGCAAATCGCTGATAATTTTATCCGTTGCCGCTTTCAAAAAATTGACGATGATGGTGCGTTCGTCTTTCCATTCCTGGGGTTTCAGCAAACCACTTTTTTCAAAAGCAGTTAGTTTGGCTTTAGCAATATCGCTGCCGGTGAAGCGTAGTACAAATTTGTTGGGTACGATTTCAAGTAGTTTTTTCTCGTTAAACTCATAATAATACAGTTCTTTCTGAAAATACCTAAAGCCGCTGAATGCAATAACGGCAAGGCAAAGGGTAGCAATAAGAAATGCGAATAAAAAATGTCTTTTCATAACAGCATTTTTAAGTGGGTTAAAGAATAATTGGTTTGTTTGAAAGGTGTAAAAACAAGGTCTTGAAAGGGGCGGGCTGCATCTTTCAACAGTTTTGTCGTATTTTTTGGTAAAAGGGAAATAGGAGCCGTTCCTTTATATAAAAAAACTTTTATAACCGGAACGGGTATACATACTACTCATAGAATAGATTGGAATATTACTGCATCAGAGGATAAATATGCCATACAGCTTCCCCAACAATTACTTTTTTTGAAGTATAGTTTTTGATACATAAAAACAAATGAAACGGTAAAGTTTTCAATCTTCACCTATGAAAAAAATATTCTTATTGGCAGGTATTGTTATTAGTATGATGGCGGCTGCACAAACACATATCCGATATATCGAAAACTTCGATAACGGCTGGAAGTTTATACTGGATAGCGTAAATGAATACAGTGCAGCCAACGTGAACGATACTGCGTGGCGCAACCTAAACCTCCCGCACGACTGGAGTATTGAATTTGCTTTTGATAAAAACAGTCCTACCGGCGTTGGCGGTGGTGCTTTGCATGGTGGTGTGGGCTGGTACCGAAAGACCTTCACGCTGCCCGAAGCATCCAGCAATAAGCAAGTGCTTATTGACTTTGATGGCGTATATATGAATAGTTCTGTTTGGGTAAACGGGCATAAAGTAGGCTTCCATCCTTATGGTTATACTTCCTTCCGGTACAACCTAACGCCGTACCTGCATGTGGATGGCACACCTAATACCATTGCTGTAAAAGTGGACAACTCCAAACAGCCCAATTCGCGCTGGTACAGCGGCAGCGGCATTTACCGCAATGTATGGCTTACCATTACCAATCCGGTATATGTAGATCATTGGGGCACTTATGTTACAACACCTGTGGTAAACAATGCATCTGCTACTGTACAGGTAAACACCAGCATCTGCCGCGCAGATACTTTGCATAAAGTAACACTCAATACGGTGATTGTGGATGATAAAGGCAATAAAGTGGCGCATAAAATAAATACGCTTGTTGAACTAAATGATAGTGTTACCAACGTGTCGCAGCAACTCACATTAACTAATCCAAAATTGTGGTCTGTCAACCACCCCGTTTTATATAAAGTAATTACTACGTTGCTGGATGGGAAGTCAGGACTGGATGATTATGTAACACCCTTCGGTATAAGGACATTCGGTTTTGATGCAAATAATGGTTTTTCGTTAAATGGTGAACATTTTAAAATCAATGGCGTATGCAACCACCACGATCTGGGTTGCCTGGGCGCTGCCGTTAACAGGCGGGCTTTGGAAAGGCAGTTGGAAATATTGAAAGGCATGGGTGTGAATGCTATCCGCACCTCGCACAATCCACCGGCGCCTGAATTATTAAATTTATGCGACAGCATGGGCTTGCTGGTAATGGATGAAGCCTTTGATATGTGGAAAAAGCAAAAAAATCCATACGATTATCATTTGTATTGGGATGAGTGGCATGAAAAAGATTTACGCTCGCAGGTAATGCGCGACCGCAATCATCCATCGGTTATTATCTGGAGCATTGGCAACGAAATACCGGAGCAATGGGGTGGCAAAAATGGCGAAGATTCGTCGGGCAAAATGATTGCCAGGGAACTTGCTGATATTGTTAGAAGCCTCGATACTACAAGGCCAATCACTGCCGCCAACAACAATCCCGAACCGCCGAATATGATTATTGAATCGGGTGCGTTAGATCTAATAGGATATAACTATCATCATCAATTGTATGCGGCTTTTCCGCAAACGTATCCAGGCAAAAAGTTCATTGCTACCGAAACCGTTTCGGCGTTGGAAACCAGAGGTCATTACGATATGCCTTCGGACAGTATCCGCCGCTGGCCGGTGCGCTGGGATATTCCTTTCAACAATGGCAATCCCGATCTTACCTGCTCTGCTTACGATAATTGCAGTGCACCCTGGGGCTCTACCCACGAAGAAACCTGGAAGGTGATAAAAAAGTACAATTTTCTTTCCGGGCAATTCATTTGGACGGGCTTTGACTACCTCGGTGAGCCAACGCCTTATGGATGGCCGGCACGCAGTTCTTATTTTGGTATTGTTGATTTAGCCGGCTTTCCCAAGGACATTTATTACATGTATAAAAGCGAATGGACAAATGAGCCGGTGCTGCATATTTTTCCACACTGGAACTGGAAGGTGGGCGATACCGTGGATGTGTGGGCTTATTACAACCATGCCGATGAAGTAGAATTGTTTTTAAATGGAAAATCGTTAGGTAAAAAACATAAAGAAGGCGATAGTTTGCATGTATGGTGGCGTGTTGTTTACCAGCCCGGAACATTAAAAGCAATATCAACTGAAAACGGAAAAACAGTACTAACGCAAGAAATAAAAACAGCAGGCGCTCCCGCCAAAATTGTATTAAAAGCTGACAGGAACACCATTCATGCCGATGGCAAAGACCTTTCTTTCGTAACGGTAACTGTTGTGGATAAAGATGGCAATACTGTGCCTTATGCAGATAATCTTATCTATTATAATATAACCGGACAAGGCAGTATAGTGGGACTGGACAACGGCCAGCAAACCGACCTGGAACCGTTTAAAGGAACACAGCATAAAACGTTTAACGGACTTGGGTTGTGCGTTGTTCAATCCAACGGTGCAAAGGGAGACATTACGTTACAGGCAAGTGCAGATGGATTGCAAGGGGCGAGCATTGTAATGAAGGCTTTGTAAAGATGTTTCTCACAGATGGCACAGATGAACGCAGATAAATTTATAAATAGCGTTTTCGGGATATAGAACTACCAAGACTCAAACAAATTAAGTCGCACCAAGTATTCACTATTTTTCTTCGCGTTTTTTGCGCCTTCGCGTCTTAGCGGTTTAAACCCTATTTTTCATATGTGCTCATCCGTGCCATCTTTTAGCAAACTACCCGTGTTTCACTTCAAATGTTTCAAACAATTGATCGGGTACATGGGTTATTGCTACTGATTCTACTTTAGCTCTTACAGGACCCACATGGCACCAGTCAATAAAGGCCTGTAATGCTTCTTCGCTGCCGCCGGCCATTACTTCCACATCGCCATTGCCGGTATTGCGCACCCAGCCTGTTATACCTTCTGTTTCAGCTATTTCTTTAGCTGTTTTTCTGTAAAAAACACCTTGTACTTTTCCTTTTATCAGCAGGTGAACGGTTGGCATGGTATTCAATTAATTATAGCACAAAGATAAACCCCGACATCTGCATCAATCATTTACCAGAAACAAAAAGCTGCGGCATATAGCCACAGCTTTTGCTCCTATTCCTATCCAATCATCAATAGTACATTCCAATCAAAAGTTCACTTCCGTTAAAGTAGCTATTCTATTAAAACAAAAAACTAAAAAACGACTGTAAAGTAATGGCACCTGTAAAAGAAGTTGCTTTAGGAAAAACGGCATCCAGCAATTGCTCAAGGCTATAAAAAGTGCTGTTTTTTTGTCTGGAAGAGCCGGCTCTTGCAAACGTATCTTCCAGCAGCGTATAAGCATATTCATTGCCTGCTTGTGCCTGCTGTATATTGCCAATTGCTATTTTGTAGCGCCTGTTGAGCGGCGAGAAGCTTACGTAACAAATAGCATATCCCTGGTCGGAAGCAATTTTGGCATCACTTATCGAAAAACGCACCGTCATTTTGTTGTAAGTAGCCTTCAATTGTTGCAGTGCATCTGTTGCACAAGCGAATCCTTTACTTTGAAAAAAAGCAATAAACTGACTTTTGGCAGTGGCGGCAAAGCTCGTTTCGGCAGTGGGCGCGTTTATTTCTTCTGGTACAATTGCATTTGTTGTAAGCATGGCAATACAAGTAAATTGGAGGTTAAAAATACCGGATTCAACAACTAAGTTTATAATAATACTGCAAAAAGTTATGCAGAATATTGGAATAACTTATTGGTTGTAAAATTAAATGGTGCTGTAGCTATGCTCACATTAAAGCTGCTTAAAAAAGATTAAGGAATGATTAATCTGTAAATGTTTAATGGAGACCGGACCATGCACTTATTTACAGTTGTCTTCTCCAACTTTTTGTGGAGGTGGAAACCTGTATTAAGTCAGCTTTGTTTTCATTCGAAATATAAATTGAAATAAATGTTGAGCACTTGTTCATCGCTCCACTCGCATAAACTTATCGTTGGTGGCTGATTTATTCTTTTACACGCTTATATATTAACTCATTTCCCCGCTCCAAATAGGTGAGGATTAAATAATTAGAGTCCAATGATGTAATATACCAACATAAGTCAGACTCTTTACAGCTTATATATTTATCCTTTTCTTTTGGTTCGTTACTAACACTATTTGATTCATTAAGGCAATGGTCAGATAAAACAAATATCTCATCCTCCCATTTATCCATTCCATCAGCTATTTCTCTTCTATGGTTCTTATCAAAAACTAAAAAGTTAGATTTGTCTTCCACTTGTTGCCACCTGCCTTGCAGTAAGTGCAAAGTTGAGCTTTTTTCCAAACTACTTATGCTGTCAATATTTTCTGATTGTTTTAGTGTTTTGTTATCTGGTCTCAGTTGATTATCTGCCTTGTTTGGGCTAATATTTTTGCATCTGGTAAAAATTAAAGTTGTTGCAGTTACAGTAAGAATAAAGTATCTGTTTTTCATTTAATAAAATATTTAACCGTCACTATTCTTATCTATTAAGCCTGTCAGCGCTTACTACTTCTTTAATGCTTTGCAATATAATTTCACAGGCTTGCGCCAGTTGTTGTTCGGTAATGATTAATGGCGGTGCTATGCGCATACGTTCGGGCGAAAAAAGAAACCAGTCGGTGATTAGTCCGTTAGCAATGCAGCGATGAATAATGGCAAGATTGGTTTCAAAGTCTTTAAACCGGAGTGAAGCCCACAAACCGGCACTTTGTACAGCCAAAATCGCCGGGTGCTGCAAATATTGAAGTAGTAGCTGTTCTTTCTTTTTTACCGCTTTTATACAATTGCTTTCCAATAAAACTTCCAATGCAGCTTTGCCCGCGGCACACGACACGGGATGCCCGCCAAAAGTAGTAATATGCCCCAGTACCGGATTGTGCGTAAGGGTTTGCATTAATTTATAATCAGCAACAAAAGCGCCCAACGGCATACCGCCGCCCAGGGCTTTTCCCAGCAATAAAATGTCGGGAACAACGCCGGTTTGTTCAAATGCCCACAAAGAACCGGTTCGCCCAAAGCCGGCCTGTATTTCATCAAAAACCAGTAAACTACCCCATTTATTACACGCTTCGCGCAATAGCTTTAGCCAGTCCGCCGGCGGTTTAGTTACACCACTTTCTGCCTGCACCGGTTCTACTAAAACACAAGCTACATTTTCATCTATTGCTTTTACAGCTTCTGCACTTCCATAATCATAATGATATACTTCGGGCAGCAACGGGCGGTAAGCATTTCTAAAATATTCGCAGCCCATGGCGCTTAATGCACCTTGCGTGCTGCCATGATAGCTGTTGTTGAATGCAATAATTTTAGTGCGTCCGGTACTGCGTTTTGCCAGCTTCATCGCACCTTCGGTGGCT
Source organism: Ilyomonas limi (assembly GCF_005233845.1). Lineage (GTDB taxonomy): Bacteria > Bacteroidota > Bacteroidia > Chitinophagales > Chitinophagaceae > Ilyomonas > Ilyomonas limi. The sequence continues at coordinate 84,581 of NZ_SZQL01000003.1, read as the reverse complement.
TCGGCGCCACTGTTGGTAAAATATACGCAGTTGAGCGATTGAGGTAATAGGCTCGTAAGCAGTTGGGCATACGCCACTTGCGGATTTTGTATAAACTCGCCATATACAATCAGGTGCATATAGGCGGCAGCTTGCTCCTGCACAGCAGCAATTACTTTGGGGTGGCTGTGACCAATATTGGCTACGCTAAAGCCGGATATGAAATCTATATACGGTTTATTATTAATGTCGTATTGGTAAATGCCTGCCGCGCGCACCATTTCCAGTCCTATAGGCGATGGTGATGTTTGTGCTACATGGCGCAGGAATAATGCCCGGTTATCCATAAATTGGTTTAAAAATAAAGTACAAAAGTAGCTGAAGAAGAGGAGATAGAGTGCCGGGGGTTTAGCGGGAAAAACTGCACTAAAAGCAAACTATTCAGGATAAATACCTACTTTACTCTGCCAAACGGGCTATTTTGTGCCTTTTAGTTGTATATAAAAATTATTTATGGCTGTTATTTTACCGGTTTTAGGAAAAGAACCCCAAATGGGCAATAATTGTTTTTTGGCGCCCAATGCTACGGTGGTGGGTGATGTAGTAATGGGCGATGAATGCAGTGTGTGGTTTAATGCGGTTGTGCGTGGCGATGTCAATTATATACGCATGGGCAACCGGGTAAATGTGCAGGATAATGCGGTAATCCACTGCACGTATGAACGCTGCCCCACTGAGATTGGCAATAATGTGTCTATTGGACATAGTGCCATTGTGCATGGCTGCACAGTGCACGATAATGTATTGATAGGTATGGGAGCTATTGTAATGGACCGGTGCGTGATACACTCCAATGCTATTATTGCTGCCGGCGCCGTAGTGCTGGAAGGTACCAATGTGGAGGCAGGTAGCATCTACGCAGGGGTGCCTGCAAAGAAAGTAAAAGATATTTCTCCCGAAAAAATAACCGGCGAAATAGACCGGATTGCCGGTAATTACGTGAAATATGCAGGCTGGTTCAAAAAAAATTAATTTTTTGTGCAGCACAATTGAAAAGGCGTTTGTCTATTATCAACACAGGTAGCCTTTCTAAACAACAAAACTAATTGCTTATTTTATTTTTATGGTTCTTAATCCCTTCAGAAAGGCTATCCTGTTTTTTTGCATTGCTTTAGTTTGTACCTCCTGTGCTGTAAAGAAAGGATGTCCGACCAATGGAGCCAATATCGGTGCAGAGCGCGTATTAAGTGGAGACCCTAAGGCTATGAAAGCAATAAAGCACGGTAAGAAATTTAATGATTAATACAAATGCTAAATAATGGGGGAGATGAGCTATGCAAACGATGTACTACACCACCGCTACAGAAAAGGTGATTAGCGAAACCGGCAGCCTTACCGAATTTTACAACCTAACCAACAAATTGAGTAAAACCCGTTTTGTACGTTTTACCGGTAAAAGTGATGATGCCGATAATATTGAATGGCACTTTACTTATCGTGGCCACAAACTGATGCTGCAATACAGTATTTACACTGGCGTATCGCTGCATACCAGCAATGCAAAAGACATCAAAGCGGTAGAGAAACTCGCGGAAAAATTACTGCAGCACTAAAACTTAGCTTTTACTTATTTATCAACCTGCTTGTTTTTCACATAAAACGGGGTGGTTCTTTATTGCTCCTTTATTGTAAAAAATGGTTCTTAGATTATAGGTGTAAGCCGTAAGCTGCTACACAACCCGGTACAAAGTGCCGGGTTTTTACCTTTTTATGGAACAAATTTGGTGCTGTTATGTGGCTTCAGAGGCATCATTCATTTCAACTGTTGAATAAAAGTTGAGCTTTTAAGCGAGTACGTTTTTCACCGCAGCATAATGAGCGTTTGGCGCAGAGAAATTAAACATTTATCAATTTTATCTTTTTAGAGCAGCCTAAAGCAATAATCTTAAGTTTTTCTTTCAGCTTCTTCATCTGCATAATCCCAAAATCCTGGCTAAAACACTTTGCGTCTTTGCGGTATAAAGCGGCTCAACAATCTTCTTAATAATGCTTGTCTTCTATACTATCCAAAATATTTAAATAGCTGATATAGCGGCTATAGGCAATAGTACCGTTTTCCACCGCAGCTTTTATGGCGCAACCCGGCTCGTTAGTATGCAGGCAATTATTATAGCGGCAATCATTTAGCAGTCCGCGCATTTCCGGAAAATAATGTGATAATTCCTGCCGGCTGATATCGGTTATCCCAAACTCCCGTATGCCCGGCGTATCTATGATGCTGCCGCCAAACGGCAGGTCAAACATTTCGGCAAAAGTAGTGGTATGCATGCCCTTACCGCTCCAGTTGCTTACTTCGGTGGTACGCAGGTTGTAGCCGGGCATTACGGCATTAATAAAGGTAGATTTCCCCACGCCGCTGTGGCCGCTGAGCAAAGTAGTTTTACCATGCAACAATTCTTTAAGTTCCGGTAAGCCTTCGCCGGTTTGCATACTAAGCTTTATTACAGAATAGCCACAAGCTTCATATATTCCTTTCAGTTTTTCAAAAACGCCTATATCTTTTTGCCTGTACACATCGGCTTTATTAAACACAATAATAGCAGGCACATGGTATGCCTCGGCAGATACCAGAAAACGATCTATAAAACCTTGCGAAGTGCGCGGCTCGCGAACAGTGGCAAATAACAAAGTCTGATCGAGGTTGGAAGCAATAATGTGGTGCTGGCTTTTGCTGTGCGGCGAGCTGCGGGCAATGTAGTTTTTGCGATCTTGTATTTGGGTAATAACAGCCGTATTGCCCTCCTCCGTTTCGGGCACCAACTGCACGCTATCGCCAACAGCTATGGGGTTGGTAGAGGTAATTTCATCAATTTTAAAAATGCCTTTTATACGGGCATTGAAGGTTTGCCCGCTTTTCGTTTTAGCGATATACCAGCTACCTGTAGATTTGTAAATAATTGCCCGCATTGTATTGGCGAAGATACTATTGTAAGTGCTTATTAAAATATAGCGATGCAGGCGGGTTATCTCTTAATAAAGCCTTTGCTGATGGCATTTGTGTAATAAAAAGCAGAAAGGCATTACCCCGTGCAATGCCCTTTCTACTCAACCTTCAAAAACATATCCTGTACTATTTATATCTGCCTTTCTACATACTATATACGATAAAAGAGGTGCAGCAGTTTTAATAACTTTTGTTAAATGCAGGGGCACAACAGGCTGGCATTAACTTGGTGTTGCAACTCTATACATGGAAACCGCTATACCGTTATTTATTGCCGATGTACATTTGGGAAAGCTGGCGAGCATGCTGCGTATGCTGGGCTTTGATACAGTGTATAGTAATACTTTTTCCAATGCAGCATTGGTAAATATAGCCCTGGAACAACAATGTGTATTGCTAACACGCAATGTTACTATTGGCAGGCATCAGCATGCGCTACAAACTTTTATTATCATCCACGATGCGCCTGCCGAGCAATTAAAAACAGTGTTGCAGCATTTTCATTTATTAGCACATATTCAGCCTTTTTCGAGATGTATGGTGTGTAATGGCGCGCTGGAGCCGGTTGCGAAAGAAACGGTGATTAATGAACTGCCGGAGAAAACTGCCCAATATTATCACCAATTTTGGCAATGTACCCATTGCAGGCGTTTTTACTGGAAAGGGCCACATTACAACCGGATGGTGCATTTTATACAAAAAATTACAGGGGATTCTATTCGATAAATTATTGGGATAAGCGCAAATACTTTCTCATTCCTGCCAAAGCATTGCTTTTTTATCCGCTTGTACGACCGGCTTTTTATACATCGTCAAAACCATAATAAAATATATCATATCGGCTACAAAGCAACTGCTACCTAAAAATAGAACAAACGGCGATTTGACACCATACAGAATGGTTGGCGCCAGCGTACCAATCATTTTAAATAGTGCAATCCAAACCGATTGCCCTTCCCTGCTTTGCCTTTTGATGAGCAGGAGGATAAACAGCCAGCTCATCATTAAGTTTTGTATAAAGGCCGCATACGTGCCCCGCGACTGGTCCAACTGAACCGAGATAAGATAAACAAACAGGTAAGCGGTTATCAGTACCAGTAGAGAATAGGGGTAAAACCATTTTTTGCTTATCTGCGCCGGCCATTCTTTTTGTCCATACAGGCAATAAGCAATTACAATAGCCACATCAAAAAGGAGCCATAGTCTGTTAATCAGCGTTTGCAGCAGCATGGTAGGAAAAAGGAGGACTAAAGAAAAAATGGCTTCCCAACTGATGTTGAAAGCCAGCGCCCAAAAAGGCATTCCATACGTTTTATCTTTAAAAGAACGGATGATGATAAGGATATACACTACCGTCCAGCAAATGCCGCTGGTAAGTGTAAGTGCAGTATTTAAGGTTGGCCCTATTTCCACTTTTGCTTTATTTAGTTGGTTGCGTAAGCTAGTTTGTGTATAAAGTGTTATATCAGCAGCAGAAAGCGGTTGTAAGTTAGTAAAAAAGAAAAACGGGTTATCTTTGTTGCGCAATAAGCAATGAAAAGAATTTTCCTCATACTACTCATTTGTGCTTACGCCGTTTCTACAATGGGCGTAGGATTTGGAGAGTTTTACTGCTGTGGAAAACTGAAGTCAAAATTTATTACACTTGCCGATAACAACAAGGAAAAGTGTACTAAAGAAGGTTGCTGCAAAACAAAATACCAGTTTCTCAAACTGAAAGACAATCATGTAGCCAGTGCAGATATTTACCTCCCGGCTAAGCATTTTGCAGCACTGCATTTTTATGCACCTGCTTTTATAACTCTTTCACCCGAACGGCCATCTGTACCTACCAACCGCAGCCATGCGCCGCCTTTGTACGACGATGGTTTACCGCTCTATTTATCCAATTGTATTTTCCGCATTTGATACTGCTTTCTTGTAAGCAATAAGCATTGTTTCGCTATTGCTTTATCCTGTTCACACATTTCATTATTTTATTTATTACAGCACACATAGCAGAGCAATCTATCTAATTAAAAATGCTGTAATTATTTCATACTTAACTATTGCTGTTTTTTTCTTTTTATGAGCAAAAAAGAAGCACATCAAACGAACTATTGAATATATGAAGCGATTGAAATATATCGTGCTGTTGTATCTGCTGTTTACCAGCATTACATCGCAAGCACAAAATGATAAAACAAACCATACCGACACTACTGCCATTTTTAAAGTATCTGGCGTATGCTCGCAATGCAAGGACAGGATAGAAGAAGCATTGCAGGTTAAAGGTGTTCAGGCAGCCGATTGGAATCTGGATACTAAAATGCTTACAGTTACTTACAATACAGAGCGCCTATCGCTGGAAAAAATAAACAATAAAATTGCGGCTGCCGGGCACGATACTTATACCAAAAAAGCAGCCGATGCAGACTATTATGCACTGCCCAAATGCTGCCGCTACCGGGAACTCAATAGTATGGCAGATATAGACCATACAAAAGATGCTGCTGCAACAGCATCGGACAACAGTACCACACACGCTACTACACACTACATTAAAGGCGTAGTGCTGGAAGAGGATAAAAAAGGTGCTTTCAAACCTTTAGCGGGAGCAAGTATTGTGTGGCTTGGAACAAATACCGGTACCACTACCGATGAAAACGGGGTGTTTAGCATTCAGCATGATGGCGAAAGACTGGTGATAAGCTATACCGGCTTTGCATCTGATACCATTGCTGCCTTTCCTGCACAGGATTTGAAGATTGTTTTGGCAAACGGTACACAGTTGAACGAAGTGAAAGTAACTTCTTCGCGGGCATCTACTTACATATCTTCAAAAGATCCGTTTCGTACCTCTACCATTACGCAAAAAGAGCTCTTTAAAGCAGCCTGTTGCAACCTGAGTGAAAGCTTTGAAACCAATCCTTCGGTAGATGTATCTTATAACGATGCGGTCACTGGCTCCAAGCAAATTCAACTCCTGGGATTGGCCGGCGTTTATACCCAATTAACCGTAGAGAATTTGCCGGGCCCGCGCGGGCTGGGTACGTCTTTGGGTTTAAATTCTATTCCAGGCACGTGGATAGAAAGCATACAGTTGAGTAAAGGCACCGGCTCGGTAGCAAATGGTTACGAAAGCATTGCCGGGCAAATAAATGTGGAACTAAAAAAGCCGCTCACCAGCGAGCGGCTGTATGCCAACCTGTATGTAAATGATTTTGGTAAAACCGATGTCAATCTCAATCTTACCCAAAAGCTGAACAATAAATGGTCAACCACGCTGTTGCTGCACGATGATTTTTTCAACAATAAAAAATTAGACTTTAATAAGGATGGCTTCCGGGACTTGCCAACCGGTAATTTGTTTAGTGCTGTTAACCGCTGGAATTACGATGATGGCAAAGGCTTGATGAGTCAGTTTGGAATAAAATTGCTGAATGATAAAAAGACCGGTGGTCAAATTGATTACAACGAATCAACTGATAAGTTTACCACCAACAATTATGGTTTGGCCATCAATACAAAGCGGATAGAAGGCTTTGCAAAAATTGGCTATGTTTTTCCGCAAAAGAAATACAAAAGCGTCGGCTTGCAGCTATCTGCATTCGACCATCAGCAAAGCTCTTATTTTGGATTAACCAACTACGATGCACATCAGCAAAACTTTTATTCCAATCTCATTTATCAATCCATCATTCACACCACTACGCATAAGTTCCGCACGGGGTTAAGCTTTGTGTATGATAAATACAACGAAGACTTTAAAACAAACAATTATAAAAGAAAGGAAATTGTATCCGGCGCTTTTTTTGAATACACTTATACTCCCTCAGATAAGTTTGATGTGGTTGCCGGTATTCGCGAAGACTACAATAGTCTGTACGGCTGGTTTACTACGCCACGATTGAACGTGCGTTACGAGCCAATTAAAGGAACGGTTATAAGAGTGAGCGCAGGCAGAGGACAACGAACCGCTAATATTTTTGCTGAAAACAATAGTGTGCTGGTAAGTGCCAGAGCCATTGAGATTATGAACGGGGATGCAACCGGTGCTTATGGTCTGAAGCCGGAAGTGGCCTGGAATAAAGGCATTTCTGTTGATCAGAAATTCAGGTTGTTTAACAGAGCTGCTAACTTAGGAGTTGATTTCTTCAGGAACGATTTTGTGAACCAGGTGGTAGTAGATGTAGAAGACCCGCGTACCATCAAATTTTATAATCTGCAAGGCAAATCTTACTCCAACAGTTTGCAGGCAGAGTTATCTTTTATTCTCATTCAGCATTTAGATGTTCGATTAGCGTATCGCCTGTTTGATGTAAAAACAACATACAGCGATCAACTGTTAGAGAAGCCATTAACTGCCCAAAACAGGGCATTTGCCAACCTCGCGTATGAAGTAAAGGGCTGGAAGTTTGATTATACAGTAAGTTACAGCGGTAAGAAAAGATTACCTTCTACAACTGCTAATCCGCCAATGTATCAGCGGGCAGGTTATTCGCCCTCGTTTGTCACGATGAATGCGCAGGTAAGCAAAACATTGGGCAAAAAGAATCCCTTTGATGTGTATGTTGGTGGAGAAAACCTCACTAATTTTTATCAAAAGAATGCTATTATCGCTGCCACACAGCCGTTTAGCGAATACTTTGATGCATCGCTGATTTGGGGACCCGTAAGTGGCAGAATGTTGTATGCCGGCATACGGTTCAGGATAAAATGATTTATTCTCACAGATGGTAAAGATAAGGGCGGATAACACTGAATTATATGAATTCCATCTATGTTTATCTGTACCATCTGTGAGCAACAAAGCCTTACTTTCTTATTATTTCCCCTACTGTAAGTTTTTCTACTTTCAGGTCTTTAATTACAGCTTTACCTACGGCTAATCTGCCTACAGCTAAAACGCCGATAGCCAAAGCTCCCATTGCCAAAGCACCTAAAGCTGCAGCACCAACAGCTATGGCTGTAATAGTTGCGGGCTGTATTGTTTTATTTTGTTTCACACATGCATATTTTAGAGTCGCAAAATAGGACGCATTTGTTGAACCGCGAAGACGCTAAGTCGCGAAGTTGAGCAAAGAATATTAACAGGAAAGGTTCCAGACTTCAACAGTCCGGAACCTTTTATATTTAAAATCTTCGCATCTTAGCACCTTCGCGGTTAAAAAGTAATTATTTCCCCAGAACAGCTTTTGCTTTGTTCACCACATTTTCCACCGTAAAGCCAAATAGCTTCATTACTTCATCGCCCGGGCCAGACTCGCCAAAGCGGTCTATACCAATCACCGCCCCTTCAGCAGTTACCCATTTCCACCAGCCCATCGTAATGCCGGCTTCTACCGCTACACGCTGGTGAATGTTTGGAGGTAGTACTTCATTGCGATAGGATTGATCCTGTTGTTCAAACAACTCCCACGACGGCATGCTTACCACGCGTGCTTTGATATTTTCTTTTTTCAGTTCTTCCTGTGCCTGTACAGCAAGGTGCAGTTCAGAACCGGTGCCAATCAAAATCACATCGGGCTGACCACCTTCGGCTTCGCTCAGTATGTAAGCACCTTTTTGCACATTACCGGCAGCCGGTGCATATTTTTCCTGGTCGATATTTGGCATCTTTTGGCGCGAAAGAATCAATGCAACCGGCCCGTGCATTTTTTTCATTGCTATGCGCCATGCTTCTATGGTTTCATTAGCGTCGCCCGGGCGAATAACCGTAAGATTAGGTATAGCACGCAATGCGGTTACCTGTTCTACCGGCTGGTGCGTAGGACCATCCTCGCCCAAGCCAATACTATCGTGTGTGAATACGTAGGTTACCGGCGCTTCGGTTAAAGCAGCGAGACGAATAGCACCACGCATATAATCGGAGAAAGTAAGGAATGTACCGCCATACGTGCGCACGCCGTGGTGCGAAGCAATGCCATTCATAATAGATCCCATAGCATGTTCGCGTACACCAAACCATACATTGCCATTATCATAATGTCCCGGTTGAAAGCTGATATCACCTTTTGTGGGCATTTCGTTGGAGCTGGCTAAGTCGGCAGAGCCGCCCAGCATCCAGGGAACGTTCTTTTTAATAATATCCAGTGCTTTACCCGATGCCTGCCGGGTAGCTAAGGCTTCGCCACCTTTAAATACAGGCATACCCTTATCCCAGCCTTCGGGCAACTTGCCTTCGAGCGCCATGTGTAACTCTTTGCCTTCCTGCTCAAATTTTTGACTATAAGATTCGTACAATTTATTCCATTCAGCCTCCAGTTCAGCACCTCTTTTAGCCGGCTCCTGTAAATGTGTTCTTACTTCGTCGGGTACATAAAAAGTAATATTCGGATCCCAGCCAAGGGTTTCCTTTGTTTTTCTTACATTCTCTTCACCCAGCGGACTACCATGCACTTTGCTGGTACCCTGCATCGGGCTGCCAAAACCTATAATGGTTTTAACGGCTATAATAGAAGGTTTTTCTGTTTCCTGCTGTGCATTGCGGATAGCCTGCTCAATGGCAGCCACATCGTTGCCGTCCTGTACCGTTTGCGTGTGCCAGCCATACGCATCAAAACGCTTCATGGCGTCTTCGGTATAAGCAAGGCTGGTAGGGCCATCCAGCGAAATATTGTTATCGTCGTACAGATAAATGATTTTGCCCAGTTTAAGATGCCCTGCCAGCGATGCAGCTTCCGATGCTACGCCTTCCATCAGATCGCCATCGCTCACAATGCCATAGGTGTAGTGGTCAAATAGTTTGAAGCTATCTTTGTTATAGCGGGCGGCTAAGAAAGCTTCTGCCATAGCAATACCTACCCCATTGCCAAAGCCCTGTCCCAATGGTCCGGTAGTTACTTCCACGCCGGGGGTTAGCATAGATTCGGGGTGGCCGGGTGTTTTGGAACCTACCTGGCGGAAGTTCTTAATTTCTTCCATCGGAAGGTCGTAGCCATACAAGTGCAGCATGCTATATAACAATGCCGAACCATGTCCTGCAGATAAAACAAAACGGTCGTGATTAGGCCATCCGGGATGTTGCGGGTTGAAACGCAAAAACTTTGACCATAACACATATGCCATGGGCGCTGCACCCAACGGCAAACCGGGATGTCCTGAATTTGCCTTCTGTACGGCATCTACCGAAAGCAGGCGGATGGTATTAATACTTAACTGATCAATATTTGTTTGTTCTGCAACATTTGACTGTTCTGCAGCGGACTGGTTAGCCATAATTAGCGGTTTTTAGTTATGAGATAATTGAAGGTCTTACTGTTTAGCCGATAAAAATATAAACTTCGATGGTTTATGCGTAATCTTTTTGGCGATATTCTGTAATACGGCTAAAATGTTTGAGTTTAATATTAAAGTAATATAGATTTTAATATGCAAAACAGGCGCTGGCAAGGAACAAGATGTTAAAGTTGCAATTTTCTTTTGCTTTTTTTCCTTCACTTATGAGTCACTACTCGCACTATTATGTGCTTTATCCTTATCGGTTGCAAACAGGTTATTGTGCCGTACCCGGCTGTACACTATAATATTTAAGGGTGTGAATGCGCACATTGCCATTTGCTACCGATACCAGCTTGTAGTCTCTAAAAACACCTTTGTCATCCAAAAAGCCAATGACGCACGAATAATCGTCTTTGCCTTTTTGCAAGGCAGGCTTCGGCATAAAACCAAGGTTAGGCAATTGCAGGCTGTCGGTTACGTTTAGTTCGGCATATTGTATTTGCACGCGATACATAAATGTTTGATGCGTTTCGTACATCGCTACGGCAAACTTCCAATGGTTCAGCCTGCCCATTTCGCTCGTTATATCCTGGCTGTAGGTAGCTACCGGCTTTGGATCTGGGTTTGGTCTTTCCGCTGGTATGGAGCGGGTTGCCTCCTTACCGTTATCTGTATTATTCTGATGGCACGAAATGCAAATAAGTATAATAAATAGGTAAATAATTTTTTTCAGAGACTGAATTACTGTTTGCATTTATTTTTTATAGGTAAAGTAAAATAAACAAATGCATACTTATTCTACTTTTTGCTTTGAAAAACAATAAGTAATAACTACCATATTTGCAATTCGTTAAAAAATGGTTCGGAAATATAGTAGTATCATTGCCGTTCCTGATTGCCGTTCCGTGGCAAGATGATTGTTGACCTTTTATTCGTTACCCCTTCGGTTTATTTATTAATCAGAATGCCGTTGCCTGGTGCAGCAGCAAAAAATTATTGTCTAATGAAAATAGCTATAACTGTCGGCTTGTTGTTTTTGGTGGTACAAAATATACTGGCGCAGGATGTTTCGCCCAGACCCGATTATGAGAATGTAAATATTACTTTGACGGGCAAGATAACTGATGGACTGACCGATAAACCTATACCGGGCGCGGTAGTGCGCGTGGCTGCTGCAAACACGGGCACACCGGCTGTTGCTACGGATAATTATTACTCTACCATCAAGATTACAGCGCAGGATGGTTCCTTCGAAATATTGCATATCCCGTTTAATAGCCAATACAATGTTACTATCACGGCTATTGGCTATGGCACAGGTATGCGCACTATTAATTTTAACGAGCCGGGTGAAGAAGAAACTGGCAGAAAAAGTATCATTACTAAGGCATTAGGAACAATAAGCCTGCTGCCCGAGGCCAATAATTTAAAAAGTGTAGTAGTTACATCCACTGCCAGACCGGCTTTGCAGTTTGGCATTGACAGGAAAATATTTGATGTAGAAAAAAACATCACCAGTAAAGGCGGGACAGCGGTAGATGTAATGAAAAATATTCCTTCGCTTACGGTGGACGTGGAAGGCAATGTGCAAATGCGTAATAGCAGTCCGCAAATATTGATTGATGGCCGTCCTACCATACTTACCTTAGACCAGATACCCGCCGATGATATTGAAAGAATAGAATTGCTCACCAATCCATCGGCTAAGTACGATGCATCGAGTGCCGGTGGTATTATTAATATTGTTTTAAAACAAAATAAGAGAAAGGGTTTTAATGGTATTGCATCTGTTGGCGCTGGTACACCGGGTGTATTAAATGGCAATATAAGCCTGAATGTACGGCAAAAAAGTTTTAATGTTTTTGGCAGTGCCAACTATAACCAATCGGATGGAACAACCAACGAGCGTGCTTACCGGATAAATAAGGATAATGGCATTGTTACCGATTATTTTACCCAAAATTCCAGCAATAAAAGGCATAGAAAATTTTACTCTATCCGTGTGGGTGCGGATTATTTTATTGACAGTAAAACAACGCTTTCTTTTACACAGGGTTTTCACAATGGACGCTTCAGTAATCACGAAGATCAGGATCAACAGTATTTCGACAGCCTGCAGCAGCTCGATTATACCGGGTTGCGCTATACCGATGGTACCGGCAATTTCAGCCGGTCGAGCAGTCGTTTGAGCTTTGATAAAACATTTAAATCGCCCGACCAAAAACTGACCGCCGATGTTACCTACAATAAAGGTACAAGAGGCAGCGGTTCTGACATTTTTAATAATTATTATAGCCCCGATGGCAGTATTTACCAGCCACAATCACATGTGCGCAACGACGGTTCGGGCAATGATGACCAGTTGACCGTACAGGCAGATTACAGCAATAAAATAAACGAAAGCAGGCGTGTGGAATTTGGTTTGCGAAGTTTTACCAGCAATACCACCACGCGGTTTGGTACGTATGCAGTGGATAATGCGGTAGAAACGAAATTGCCGTTAAGCAGCAACTATAAATACAAAGAAACCGTAAACGCCGGCTATTTTAACTATGCTGATAAATGGAAAAGCTTTCAATACCAGCTTGGCCTGCGTATGGAGTTTTCTAAGCTGGATGGGCATTTGATGGACAGTGCGCTATCTTTTGGCTACAAATATCCTGAAGATCTGAAGCATTTTTGGGATGCTCTGTTCCCGAGTATTTTTATTACTAAAAAACTGAATGAGAACCAGGATATCCAGTTAAATTATTCTAGGCGCATCAGAAGGCCAAGATTTTGGGAAGTGAATCCTTTTATTGACATCAACGACCCGCTGAACATCAGGCAAGGCAATCCTGCTCTTCGTCCGGAATACACGAATTCCCTGGAGTTCAATTATTTCAATCAATATAAGAGTGGCTCCTTTTTGGGTGTGTTGTATTTTAAAAACAACCAGGGAGATATTACTTCGTACAGCGATACTATTACCACCGATGTGTACAAGCAGTTAATCAATGCCGGCGTATCGCCCAATGCTATTTTAAATACATTTATCAATGCAGGCTATACCAACCGGATGGGCGCAGAATTTACGGTGACAAAAAAATTCTTCGACAATCTTGAATTTACTTACAACCTGGATCTGCAATACCGGCAAACAAGTGCCAAAGTAAATGACCTTGACCTCAGCAACTCGGGCTTTTACTGGGATACCAAGCTGATAACCAACTATAAGATAGTTACTCCGCAAAAGAGCTTGTTTAATAATCTGAGCTTTCAGTTAATAGCAGATTACGAAGCACCGCGTGTAATTCCGCAAGGCAAGACCAAACAGCAGTTTGTATCGGATTTTGCGATGCGTAAAGAGTTTTTACGGAATAAAAAAGCAGCTATTTCTTTCAACATCAACGACATTTTTAACACCCGCCGCTGGGGTACTATTTACGATACCGAAGATTTTTACCAGGATGCTTACCGCCGCTGGGATGTGCGCACATTCCGTATTACCTTCAGCTACAAGTTTGGCAACGGCGATTTTGATATCTTCAAGAAAAGGAACAATAACGGCGGTGCAAATGATGATGAGGGTTAGTGAGACAGTAATGAAATGAGTATCATTTGAATTGTTGCATATCTATTTTATCTGCAGCTGTAAATAGTTGCTGGCAGACCTTATTACCTGATTTTTCTTTAAAAATCAGGTAATAAGGTCTGTTATCATTTTTGGAATACCGTAAACCTTTTGCTATGTAGTACAGGTTGTTGCTTGTAAGGATTTGTTTCCGTATCTTGTTACTGTGCAAAAATTATAATTGTTTATGAATCCATTCTGGAAGCAGATTGTAATACAAACAGTACTCAAAAACAGGCAGCATAAAGCGCCAGAGCCTTATTCGGATTACGACTTTGCCAGAGGTTTTTTTGAGTTTAAAATTCTAACCCTTAGCCTGGTTCGTGACATTTTTTTTATGATGCTCGGCATTGGCTCTGCTGCTTTTGGGCTCGAAAGCTTCCTGCTACCAAGCAACTTTATAGACGGCGGCGCTACAGGCATATCGCTACTCATCTCTACTATTTCGGGCATACCGTTGTACTGGCTACTCGTTATTATTAATATCCCTTTTGTATTTCTTGGTTTTAAAGTAATTAACAGAGCTTTTGCTGTTAAAACAGCACTATCTATTACTGGCTTGGCTGTATGTGTGGCTACCGTTCATTTTCCTGAAGTAACACACGACAAGTTTCTGGTTGCGGTGTTTGGAGGCTTCTTTTTGGGTGCTGGCATTGGCATGAGTATAAGGGGCGGTGCCGTACTCGATGGCACCGAAGTGCTGGCTATTTCTCTCAGCCGCAGGCTGGGCACAACCGTAGGCGATGTGATTATAATGGTAAATGTGATTATTTTTTCTGCAGCCGCTTATTTATTATCTATAGAGAATGCCCTTTACTCAATGGTTACTTACCTGGCTGCATCCAAAACGCTTGATTTTGTAATAGAAGGTATTGAAGAATACACCGGCGTTACCATCGTTTCGGTGCACAACGAGGAGATAAAGCAAATGATTGTTAATACAATGGGAAGAGGCGTAACAGTGTATAGCGGTAAGCAGGGGTTTGGTAAAAAGGGCGAAAAGAAAGACATGGATATATTATACACCGTTGTTACGCGGCTGGAACTCAATAAGCTAAACACCGAAATAATCCGTATAGACAAGTATGCCTTTGTGGTGATGAGTGCAGTAAAAGATACCAGGGGCGGCATGATAAAAAAGCGTCCGCTGGAGCATTAATTATCCTTTATTTAAGCCTTTTTCCTGCTACGTGCTACGCGCAAAAAAATTTGCTTACGCCATCTTGTTTAGTCTGCAGTTAAACAAGTAACGTAAGCAATTGTTTAAGAAGAAGTTGTATAAGTTTCCCGGTTTAAACGGGGAGAATTTTATATGGCTGTTGTGGCAGCTTAGGCCAGGTTTCTGCTGGCAATTAAGTATTCCTGTAAGGTAATCCTGCCGTTGCTAAGATGGTTATACAACATTTCTTTAGTCATCTTAGCCTGCCTTAGCTTTGACACTATTTCTCTGTCAAAAATCAAATCTTTAATCGAGTTCATAATTCTAAATTTTAAAGTTCATCAATAAGATGTGTATCTTATACACATTAATACAATAAAGAGAAAAAGGTAACCCAAATTGTTTAAACGTTTAAACAAATGCCATGCCACTCATTTTTATTTACCTTTTGGCAGGTCATTACTGCCGTCCTGCTGTACCTTTTTTATTGAGAAAGGTGTATAAGTTCTCTTCCATTTACAGCCGCTAACTTATTTTTACCTGTATGAAAAACCATTATTTTCTCTGCTTATTGCTGCTGTGTGCTACCACGGCTATTCACGCGCAAAAAACAGATAAAAAACTGCGGGCAAACATCCAATCTTTACTGCAAGGCTTCAACGGCGATGTAGGTGTGTATGTGCATGATTTGGAAAAGGGCAAAACCGTTGCTATCAATGCTGACAGTATTTTTCCTACAGCCAGTATGATAAAAATTCCCATTCTTATTGGTACGATGCACAAG
Organism: Ilyomonas limi; assembly: GCF_005233845.1. GTDB lineage: Bacteria > Bacteroidota > Bacteroidia > Chitinophagales > Chitinophagaceae > Ilyomonas > Ilyomonas limi. The sequence continues at coordinate 68,839 of NZ_SZQL01000003.1, read as the reverse complement.
ATTGAAGACAGCGAATTGCAATATCATCAGGAATTGATATATAGCGATTCGCTCTTGTATCCTGGTGTAGATATATTAGGCTCCTTCAAAGACACCGAACACATAGAACTGAGTAAGATAATGATGCTGATGCTCACCATGAGCGATAACACCGCCAGCCTGTGGCTGCAAAGTCTGGCTGGCGGCGGGCAGCGCATTAATGCATACTTGGATAGTCTGGGCATGAAAGTAACCCGTGTAAACAGCCGTACGCCGGGCAGAAAGGACAACCAAAGTAAATATGGCTGGGGACAAACCTCTCCCCGTGAAATGGCAACCTTAATGGAGATGATTGTAAAAGGACAAATCATCAGCAAAGCTGCAAGTGACCGGATGTTGCGGTTATTAAGTAGGAATTATTGGGATGAAGAAGCGGTTTCGCAAGTGCCGGCGGGTGTATTTGTTGCCAGCAAAAACGGTGCGGTGGATGAAAGCCGCAGCGAAGTGATGTATGTAAATGGTAAACATTGTCGCTACATTTTTTGTATTTGCACCAACAATAATAAAGACACCAGTTGGGCCGCGAACAACGAAGCCTGGGTGCTTACCCGTAAACTTTCAAAACTGCTGTGGGAGTATTATGGTAGTAGGTGAAGCGGAAATGCTGCTTTGAGCTATGCCTGCAAATGAAAAACACAAGCGTTTCATCTTTCCCATTTCACAGTTACAGCAGGTATCAGTATTATCAGTTATTTATCAGCACAATCATTATTAAAAATTATAATCGCGGGCACCCAAATATCTTTCGCGCCAGTTTGCTCCATTTGTTGTGTACGGGTGCTCTATCTTTCTCTTTATACTCCCGGTAGCCGAAGAAAGGAATGCGTAATATAAAATAGGCATCCACGCCTTTTCCCTTACCCAACAAAATGCTGCTGGCAGCCGTAGCTGAGCCTATTACCAAAGGACCTAAGCGCACTGCACTGCCTACTTGCAAGCCGGCCGCAAAGTGGTAACTAATGGGCAGGTAAGCACCTACCCAGGGCAACTCGGCGCGTGGCGTAATGGTGAGCATGGATAAATTGTGTGTGCCGGTATAATAAGGAAATGCGGCGCCCAAAAGCGGCATAGAGAAATGTGCAGCCGTGGAGAACCATTTATTAAAACTATAATCAAACATTACATGTAAGGTGGTGGGCAAAGCCATTGTAAAATACGGTGCGCCATTGCTGCCATTAAAAGTCGTTTTATAATAACGGACAATCTGTTGCAGGCTGCTGCTGTCGGCAGGTACAGCGAGGTCGTTAAACACGTATGTTTGCCCTGCAAAACGAACACTTGCCGAGTTGGGCGAAGCGTTGTATTTAATACTGCCAATGTCGGTAACAGAAGCGCCTGCCTTCCATTTATAGTTCAGTGTATTTTCGTTGTAAGCAGTTTCATATACCTGCATTACATCGCGGTATTCATATGTTACACCAATGTCGGCTGCAATGCCCGGCTGGCGAAAAAAGTGGTAATTATGAGTATCTCCCCAATCGTCCATAAAATTAGCATAGGCAAGGTTGATATTGCCGGATGTATTGGCAGCGCCGCCGTACGCCTCGCGCAATGCCTGGTTGGTTCTTAAAGAATCGTTGTAAATAAACCGTAAGTTATTGGCTTTAAAATAAGCAGCGCCTTGCCCGCCGGTGAACTTGAGCGATATGGCTGCTTTCCATACCCCCAGGTCGGAGATGGCTACCTGCCGGCTGTAAGTAAAAGCCAGCTCATTCCACGCATGCGCCTGTATAGTGCCGCCGGGTGCTGTAATGGGCAAATGATTAAGGCTTTTTACATCTTTCAGCAGGCTCAGGTTGAGTACCGGCGCACTTAGCTTATCGACATTGGCTTGTGCCCTGAAACGGGTGGAAATGGCAAAAGCATGTTTATCGGACAAACGAACCATGAAGGAAGGTCCTAAAATATCTGTTTGAAAACCTGCTCTTCCGGTTTTGTGGGTAGGAAAGTTAAGCGTTGCGCCATTATCGGTATTCCTGAATTGCAGCTTTACTATGTTGTTGGCTTCCGAAAAGGAAAACCCGGCTAAGTTGACGTCGGCCCGTACACGATGGTCTAAAATATTGGCAGGATTGTACAAGGTACCATACACACCACTATATGAAGCCACATCGTAGCCTGTAAAAGATTGCGCCTTCGCTATGGCGAGTGTAAAAGAAGAACAATACAAGAAAATAGCAAGGCGAAAGCACTTCATGAACAGGCAGTTGTGTTGTAGTGAAAATTTTGCAGTAAATAGTGAGGTTTTGTTGTAAAACGTAAGAAGGAGTGTAATATTTTAAGTATCAGTAATTATTCACGCTTATTACTTTTACCAGGGTAAGTTATCCTTTATCCCACCTTAGTTTTTTATTAATTACACCTTATTATTTTCAACACAATTTAATGCCATCGAACAGCAACGAGTTTTAATTTTGCACAAAATCCAATATCAAGATGAAATTGAACAGTCATGTGCAAGCAGCCTTTGCTGCGCTGTTATTTACAGGTTTATTGAGTTGTCAGAAAGACATGGCCACTATTACAAACAAAACATCGGACGCTGCAACAGACAGTGCGGTAAAAAGAGCAAATGCAGCCAATGCATTTACCACCTATACCATCCGTGCAGGCCAGCATTATTGCGTGGGTAACAGTTATCCTTCTTTTGAAGCACCGGCATTGTATTTTACCGTACAATTCGACTCTTCGGCTATTTATCAAAGTAAAAACCCGCAAAACCAGCATGACGAAAATAAGCTGTATGGTTTTAGCGACAACAACAGCCTGCACCATCAGTATAGCGCGCGCTTTGGCTGGCGCTGGTGCAATAATGAGCTGGAGCTATCAGCTTATACTTACAATAAGGGTGTACGCAGTGATAAAGTGCTGGGTGCAGTGCCTATTGGTGTAGAAAATAAATGTGCCATAATTGTACGGGGCGATCATTACGATTTTGTGGTAAATGGTGTTATTACATCGGTACCACGCGCCAGCAAAACTGTAAAGGCAAAGGGTTATAACCTGCTGCCTTACTTTGGTGGCGATGAAGTAGCGCCACATACTGTAACCATTAAAATAAGAGAAGATAAAAGTTTGTAATTTTTTGAAACCACAAGGACTATAAGGACAGAAAGGTTCACAAAATATCTTAATGAGAAAAGGTTCCGGACTTTTAAAAGTCCGGAACCTTTTTGTTTACAGTTGTTTTATCCACCGACGGCATATCAGCAGCGGAATAATGCCAAAAACGCCAAATGCACAATCAATGAATTGCCAGTAGAGCGGTATGCCTCTTATTGGACCCGCAATAAGTGCTAATGGAAGTACGCAAATACAAGCTATGATTGCCCAGTTTATTACCCAGATATTCTTTTGCGGGTCTTTATAAGGTCCTATGAATACGAGTGCAATAACCAGGTGTGCAAATGCAAGCCAGTCGTAGCCGTACATTAGAAAGGGGTATTTGCTGTTTGTTTCGCTTATGGCGTTATATACCTCTTGTATCCACTGGTATAAGGCAGAAGGCATACTGCCTTCAAATTGGAGCAGCCATTTTAATTCCAATTCCGGTGCAAAAGCAGTGATTCCACTAAGTGCAAGCATCAGCATGAAAAAAGCAATGAGTGCGCGTATGTTGGTAAGCCGCTTGCTGTTATTCATAAGAGATAATTAGCCCACAAGATAAAAACAGATGTATTATAAACTATGCTTTGCAAACTATCTTCTCTTTATAATTGTGGTGTTATTTATTCTTGTCTTTTAATGAAAAAAGGCGTGTTTTTATACACGCCTTTTTAATTGTAATTAATCAGACTTACTCTCTTACTTCCTTACACCATATACCAGCTTATACACCTTGCCGGTATTTCCCATAGGGCCAAGTTGTCCTGAAGTCATTACATATACTTCGCCATTCAGGTCTTGTCCAAAACTCTTTACATATTGTCCTAAATCATCAGGAAAGCTCTTTAGCTTCAGTTCTTCGTATCCCCATAGTCCGCTGGCTGCAGGCTTACCCAAATACAATTTGCCGGCTGCCTCTTCGTCATCAGCAGATAAAGAACCGAAAATGTATTTGCCATATAAGAAAGGTATGCTCTTACCACGATATACATTACCGCCTACAATAACAAGCGTAATGCCTCCTTTGGGATTAGCGTAGTTAGGCTGTTCAATAATCGGATCAATCAAAGGATTACCGGCAGTATCTTCCATGGGGCAGGCTGCACGTTCTGTAAAGAAATCATCGGTATTAAAGCAGTGCGTACCTTCTTTTACATTCCAGCCATAGTTACCACCTTTTGTTACAATATCTATTTCTTCGTACAAAGACTGGCCGGCATCGCCTACATACAGTTTGTGGTCATCACCCATATCAAACGAAAAACGGTAAGGGTTTCTAAAGCCATAAGCGTATATCTCAGCTTTGGCATCAGTACCTACAAAAGGATTGTCGGCTGGTATGCCATAATTCATTTTTCCCCAGGTGCTATTCACATCAATTCTTAAAATATTACCCATCCGGTTATGCGTTATATCCTGCCCATTGCCACCAGCATTTACTGCATACCAGTCATCCACATGTCCAGGATCAATGTCACCGGCACCACCACCATCCCCAATGGAAATATACAGGTAGCCATCGGGACCAAAAGCAATCGTGCCACCATCGTGGTTCATTTGCGGATGATCTTCTTCCATTATTACTCTTTCCGAAGCCATATCTGCCTTGTTAGGATTTGCCGAAACCCTGAATTCGGAAATGCGGGTAAGATTGTCCCAGGATACACCAGGCTCAGGACCACCGGCACGTGGAGGTGCGGTATAAAAAAGATAAAACTTGCCATTACTTTTAAAGTTGGGGTGAAAAGCAAAACCCAGTAATCCGCGTTCGTCGTAGAAAGGGGATAAAGCTGGCAGTTTGCTGCTGATGTCAATAAATGGCTCTGACATTTTGCTGCCGTCGGCGTTCAATATCCATATTTTACCTGTTTGGTCGGCTACAAACAAGCGGTGCGTGCCATCGGGTGCCTCGGTAAGTACCAGTGGCGATGTAAGCCCATCGGTTACGAGTTGCAAATCGTAAGCACCCACCGGCGGCGGATTAAAGTCGTGCTTTTTGCAACTTTGAAAAAGCAGTACACTACAAAGTAGCAGTACGATAAAGTTGAAATAGGGGATACATGAAAGTTGTTTGGTGATAATACTCGTAATTTCTGTGATTGGTTTCATAAGGAAGCGATTTTATGTATTGAATAATTAGAGAACTCTTGCTTGTGGATGACAGCGCACGCAATATGAATGCTGTAAACGGTACTATTTTCTGTGGAATTATTGCCTGCCTACAATGGTGCTATTAAAAAGAGTACGCACATTGGTTGCATCCGTTGCCTTGAGTATAAAAAATTTCTGAAGCAGGAAGAGGAATATTTAGGGTTAAACAGGATTGAACAGAAAAACTTAAGACCTAATTGCTTGTCTTCCTTTGCGTCTTAGCAGTTGCATTCACATATTCGCTTACATGCTGAATAGCGAACAAAATCCTAAAACGGAGCGTCGCCGCTAAAGCCTCATAGTAGCACTGCAGCCCGTTACATAAAAAGAAAAGCACAGGAATGTGTTTTCTTATGTCTTTTATAAATAAAAAAGAGTATAAATATTTACTTAAAAACTATTGTAAAAGGCACTTATTTTTACAAGAAACAACAATAGCTGTATGCCGCACTTTATGTTTAAACTGATTGCTCCGCGAACTACGTTTGCTATGGATATGAATGAAGAAGAAAAGAAGCTGATGCAGCAACACGCTATTTTTTGGAATGATTTACTGGCAAATGGAACAGCCCTGATATATGGTCCGGTGCTCGACCCAAAAGGTGCCTACGGACTGGCAATTATAGAAGCTGCCGGCGAAAGCGACGCACAAGCCATTTGTACAAAAGACCCGACTATCCAGGCAAAGCTGCATACGTATGAGCTGCACCCGATGCATGTGCTTACCGGGCAGCAAATATTGTAGTATGCTTTTGCTTTTTAGCACTGCTCTATTTCCTTACAATACATTTCTTCAGTTTCGGTTTCTATGGTGCTGTGCTGGATATTGTGATGCAGAAAAGTGTGTTTCAGTTCTTCTTTGATGCGCTGCACTTCCTGCATCGTTAAATTGCTTTGCACTACTACATGCGTGGTGAGCGCATTTTGTGTAGTGCTCATAGCCCATACGTGCAGATGATGGATGCGAACGATGCCGTTTATCTGTTCGGCAGCAGCTTGAATGTCATCTACATTAATATCTGCCGGTACGCCGTCGAGTGCAAGGCGCACACTATCTTTGAGCAGCGACCACGTACTTATCAGTATCACCACAACGATAATTATACTAAAAGCAGGATCGAGCCAGTACCAATGTGTATAGTGAATAATAATACCAGCTACCACGATAGCTAACGACACGGCAGCATCGGCCATCATGTGCAGGTAAGCACCTTTGATATTGATGTCTTTTTCCTTATTGCGCATGAATAAAAAGGCGGTGCCGGCATTTACCAAAATACCAATACCTGCTACAATAGCGATGTCGGTTCCTTCTACCTGCTCGGGATGAAGCAAGCGGCGAACGGCTTCGTAAGCAATAGCCCCAATAGTAACAAGCAACAGTACGGCATTGAGCAAAGCGGCAAGAATAGAGGTTTTGCGGTAGCCATACGTAAACTGTTTATTGGGCTTCTTTTGTACCAGTTTGAAGGCCAGCAGCGATATAGCCAGCGCACCTACATCGGTAAGGTTATGACCTGCATCGCCCAGCAGTGAAAGCGAGTGAATATATAAACCAACACCGGCTTCTACCAGCACAAACAACAGATTAAGCACTATGCCAATGATAAAGGCTGTGTTTACATTGGTGAGCACCTGTATATGGCTGTGGCTATGCGGGTGAGTATGATTATGGTCGTGGTGATGGCTCATGCGTGTTGTATCCGTTAAATGTATGCCATTCCTGAATGAATGGTCAACCACTGCATTTACAAATAAAACTGCTTTTACATAAAGTTCAGCTTTGCCAGCTCGTTCAACTCAATTTTTCCTTCGTAAATAGCTTTGCCAACAATAGCACCTTTACAGCCAATCTCTTTTAACTGTTCTAAATCATTTATAGAACTTACGCCACCACTGGCTATAAAATATAGCTCAGGAAATTTTTCAATGATGTGTTTGTATAAATCAAGTGATGGGCCAGCCAACATTCCATCTTTATTTACATCGGTACAAAACACCTGCTGAATGCCTTGTTGTACATAGCTTTCAATAAAATCATAGATCCAAATATCAGTCGTTTCGAGCCAGCCGCTGACGGCAATTCTTTCATCTTTTACATCGGCGCCAAGCAAAAATTTATCAGCGCCAAACTGCTGCAGCCATGTACTAAATGTATCTTTATCCTTCACTGCCAGGCTGCCAATAGTAGCCATTGCCGCGCCGGAATTAAAGACAATTTCCACATCTTTCTCCTGCTTGATGCCGCCGCCAAAATCTATGAGTAAAGATGTTTTTCCGGCAATGGTTTCCAGTACTTTCCAGTTTTTTACGGCACCGGCTTTGGCACCATCCAGATCCACTAAATGCAGGCGTTGTAAACCAGCGTCTTCAAACTGTTTGGCTACTTCCAGGGGCTGCTCGTTATACACTTTTTTTTGTGCATAATCGCCTTGCGAAAGGCGCACGCATTTGCCTTCAATAATATCTATTGCAGGAATGATAAAGCCCATGTCCCTAAAAGGGGAGTTTTTAGCTTCTTGTTTATTTATGGTTTGATTTTCCATTTATCTTTTATAACGCTGATGCGGTTTTAAACCCTGTCAGCGTTTATTGCATAGTTATAAAATTCTTCAAAATCTGTTCACCAATTTCTGCACTTTTTTCGGGATGAAACTGTACGCCGTAAAAATTATCCTTATGCAACGCTGCGCTGTACGGTTGTACATAATCAGCGGTGGCGATTGTTTCATTTCCTAAAGCTGCAAAATAGCTGTGTACGAAATAACAGTAGCTGTTTTCTTTGAGATGGTTGAATAAATCTGACTTTAAGTTGTAAATATTATTCCAGCCAATTTGCGGTACTTTGATGTCGGGTGTTGCCGGTGCAAAACGTTGTACCTTTTCGCTAAAAATACCCAGGCAGTTAGTGTTATTCTCTTCACTGTAGGCACACATCAGTTGCATGCCCAAACACACACCCAACAGCGGCTGGCGAAGGTTTTTAATCACTTCATCCAGCTTTCTTTCCTTTAAATAATGCATGGCTGTACTTGCCTCACCCACTCCGGGAAAAATCACTTTATCAGCAGTTTGTATCACTTCTACGTTATCCGTTACAACAGCCGTTGCACCAATGCGCTCCAGCGCATACAGCACCGATTGGATATTACCTGCATTGTATTTTACAATTACTATATTCATTTGTACATTTGATTTATTAGCGGAAGTAGCTCAGTTGGTAGAGCATTAGTTTCCCAAACTAAAGGCCGCGGGTTCGAGCCCCGTTTTCCGCTCTTTTTTATGAATGGTGAATTGTCAATTGTGAATAATGAAAGCTAATTCACTTATATTATTATCTTATGCGTTACTCCGATTTTCCTTATTCATTCACAATTCGCCTTTGACAATTCGCCATTACTATTGCAAAATGCTTCCCAGAAATTTCTTCGTTGCTATATTTACATCCTCTGCGTCCTCTAATGCTTTGATATAAGCCGTACCAATAATAGCGCCGTTTGCATACTTGCAGGCCGACTGGAATGTTTGCTTGTCTTTAATACCAAAACCTACCAATATCGGGTTTGTTAATTGCATATTCTGCAAGCGTTGCAGATAGCTTTCCACCGCTGAGAAATCTTTATCGCTGCCGGTGATAGACGAAGATGAAACAGCATATAGAAATCCGGTGCTTAATGCATCTAATTTCCGCACTCTTTCTTCCGAAGTTTCGGGCGTTACGAGAAATACAAAGTCTAATCCATAGCGTTTGATAATATCACCATATATCGTTTCAAATTCATATTCGGGCAGGTCGGGTAGTATCAAACCATCAACAGGTAACTCAGCAGCTTGACGGCAAAATTTTTCAAAGCCATACTGTAAAATTGGATTCATATAACCCATCAATAAAACAGGTATGCGAATCGCATCTTGTTCAGCCGGTGTATTGCGAAAATCTTGTAACTGCTCAAACATTTTTTCTATCGTCATGCCGTTGTGTAGTGCCACGCTATTGCTGGCTTGTATGGTAGGTCCATCTGCCAAAGGGTCGCTGTAAGGCATACCTAATTCTATAATATCAGCACCATTGTTTTGCAATGCCCGCATAACTTCTAAAGTGCTGTTTAAGTGCGGGTAGCCGGCCGTGCAATACACATTCAAAATGTTGTGCTGCTTATGCTGAAACAAATTCTTTATGAGACTCATTAGTTCTTCTAAAAAGGATGATTAAATAAGTTGGTTGTCATTGCTCCCTTTAGGACTGGGACGCTACATTTTCCATTGCTTTCATGTACGTGCTTAAATCTTTATCGCCGCGGCCGCTCAGGCACACTACTATCACATCTCTCGGGCTCAGTTTTAATTGGTCTAATGCGCATAAAGCATGAGCGCTTTCCAACGCCGGTATGATGCCCTCCAGCCTGGTTAATTGAAAGGCAGCAGCTAATGATTCATTGTCCGTAGCACTTAAAAACTTACCACGGCCTGTTGCATATAAATGCGCGTGCATTGGTCCAATACCCGGATAATCCAACCCTGCCGAAATGCTGTGCGGCTCTACTACCTGTCCATCTGCTGTTTGCATTACCAGGCTTTTGCTGCCATGCAATACGCCCGGTTTACCTAACTGTGTAGTAGCTGCACTCATACCACTATTGATGCCATGTCCGGCTGCTTCTACAGCTATTATCTGTACGTTGTCGTCATCTAAAAAATGATAGAAAGCACCGGCTGCATTGCTGCCGCCACCTACGCAAGCTATTACATGTGTAGGCAATTCACTGCCCGTTTTTTCTTTTAATTGCCAGCGCACCTCTTCGCTAATCACACTTTGAAAACGTGCTACCATATCGGGGTAGGGGTGCGGGCCTACTACGCTGCCAATTACATAATGCGTTTCCAATGGATCATTTATCCACGCGCGAATAGCTTCGTTAGTAGCATCTTTCAAGGTTTTGCTGCCGCTGGTGGCAGGCACTACTTTTGCACCCAGCATCTTCATGCGGGCTACGTTAGGCGCTTGCCGTTCTATGTCCACCTCGCCCATATACACCACACATTCAATGCCTTTTAGTGCACATACGGTAGCTGTTGCCACACCATGCTGGCCGGCGCCGGTTTCGGCAATAATTCGCTTTTTGCCGAGGCGCTGTGCAAGTAGTACCTGCCCGATAGCATTGTTGATTTTGTGCGCGCCGGTATGGTTAAGGTCCTCGCGTTTCAGGTAAATAGTAGTGTTGTATTTTTTACTTAACCGTTCGGCTAAAAACAGTGGCGTTGGTCTGCCCACATAATCTTTCAGCAATGCCTGAAACTCTTGCTGAAAGCCTGGCTCATACATAATTTCTAAATAGCGTGATTTTAATTCTTCTACATTTCTATGCAGCATTTCAGGAATATATGCGCCACCAAAATCACCATAGTAGCCAAAGATATTCGGCTGCTTATATGTGCCTTTTTGGTTGAATGAAGTAATGTTTATCATAGCGTGAGATTAATGAGATTTTTAAAATTGGTGAGATGACTAAAATATGTTTTAATAACTAAAATTATTGCTCTGCTAACCAGTCTATTTCCTTTTGCATTTCTGCTGTTAATTGTTGTTCCGATGGCAAATAAGGCTCCTATCTGCTGGCAAATATCTGTCGATTATTTTCGAAGAATAATTGACTACCTTTTATTTCGTTTACAATAGCAATATTTTATGCAATTTTGCATTGTGCATGCACTGCATTCACAACTGGTATAAGTAATTGCGCAAACAACGCCTGCATAGTTTTTTCACGACTAACTATCTTCCAAATTCTCGTTATACAATCAGCTCCAAAAATTTTAAATCCAGCCAACGGTTAAACTTATAACCCACCTCTTTAAAGTGTGCTACCTCCACAAAACCAAACTGTTTGTGCAGGGCAATACTTACCTCATTAGTAGCATCTATGCCAGCCACAATTGCATGCAAGCCCAGCCTTTTTGCAGCATCAATTAAAGGTGGCAACAATAACTTACCAATACCTTTGCCGCGGCAATCTGCTTTTACATATATCGAATTTTCAACCGTGTATTTGTATGCCTGCCATGCACGAAAGGGACCGATGCTGCTGAAGCCAACAATTACATTTCCTTCTTCGGCTACAAACACCGGAAAACCTTGCTGCTGCTTTGTTTCAAACCACTCCGTACGCATTGCCAGCGTATGCGGATCGTAGTTGTACACAGCGGTTGTATTGAGAATGACCTCGTTATATATCTCCATCATTTGCGGAATATCTTTCCGCTCTGCCTCTCTTACGATAATACCTCCTTTCTCCGAAGGAGCGTCATGTGTATTCATTTATAAAAATTATAAATTCAACTGCAAATCTTAGTGCTTCACGCTATTGATAAAAGTCCTTACTTTTTCTATATTTTTTATACCAGGCGCCGTTTCAAAACGGCTGTTGATGTCGAGTGCAAACAAGTCTTTGGCCGCCGGTTGGTGCATAAAAGCTTTAATATTTTCTACGTCTTCAGGCGCTATACCGCCACTCAAAAAAAATGGTTTATTGATGTTTATGTCTTTTAGCAGCTGCCAGTCAAACTTTTTGCCGGTACCGCCAAATTGGGTGCTTTCGGTATCAAAGAGATACATATCGGCAACATCATAGTAATCCTTTATTTTCCATGCAATGTTGTCATCGGGCTGCACGCGAAATGCCTTTACAACCGTAATGTACTGCGAGATTTTCTCGCAATAGTACGGCGATTCATCGCCATGTAATTGTACCAGGTACAAACCACATTGATCCACCGTGCGCAATACTGCTTCTACATCGGCATTTACAAAAACGCCTACTTTATTAATGCTGCGTAACTTTTTTATTTGTGCCGGAGCCATGCTTTTGTAAACATACCGTGCTGAAGGCGGATAAAATATAAACCCACCAAAGTCGGCTCCGGCTTCTTTAATTTGCAGTGCCTGACTTACCTGCGTAATGCCACATACTTTTACCCTCATGTTACAATTTTTGCTTGTAGCTTATTTATAAAATCAGCAAAAGCAATCGCAGGATTGGTGTGCTTCATAAAGTTTTCTCCAATTAAAAAACCTCTAAAACCAGCATGCCGTAAAGTTGCTATTGTATCTGCATCGCTAATGCCGCTTTCGGCAACAGCAGGCTTATCGCCGGGCATTTTATTAATTAGCTTCAGCGATGTGTTGATGTTTACCTCAAATGTTTTGAGATTGCGGTTGTTTACGCCTATCATATCCACTTCATCGCATATATGTTCCAGTTCTTCTTCGTTGTGTACTTCCAGCAATACTTGCAGTTGAAGGCTTTTGGCTGCTTGTGCAAGTTGTTTCACCTGTTGTTTGGATAAGCAGGCAGCTATCAGTAAAATCACGTCGGCGCCAATGCTGCGCGCTTCATACAACTGGTATTCATCTATTATAAAATCCTTCCGCAATAAAGGGGTGCTCACCGTTTCGCGGGCAAGCATCAGGTCATCATTCGAGCCGCCAAAATATGGCTCGTCCGTAAGTACCGAAATACCTGCTGCGTACTGGCTGTAAGCAGTTGTAACCTGTGCCACATCTGCATGGCCGTTGATGATGCCTTTGGATGGCGATTTGCGTTTAAATTCTGCAATAATACCCGTAGAGTCTGCTGCCATTAATGCTGCTTTCAACGATCTTCTATCCACCTCAAATAGCGGCATTTTGCTGTAAACTTCTACGGGAATCATGCTTTTTTTTAAAGCCACCTCTTTGTATTTGTCCGCAACTATTTGTTCAAGTATATTCATTGGTATTGATGTAAATGTTATTGTAGAACAGGATAATAATAACGCATTGGATGACATGGACTAAAGCACGGGGTTTTATACACCATCCGTGTTCCATAAACGTGTGTTATTAGCATTGTAATTCAATTAATGTTTGAAGGCATTGGTATGCTTTGCCTCCTTCTAAACTCTCCACTGCAGCTTCGTACGCATCGTTGTAACTGCTAAAATTACCGGTGCACTGTAGCGCCATTGCTGCATTGGCAAGCACAACCGCATTTTGTGCCCACGTACCTTCGCCCATAATTATTTTCCTGAACAGTTTTGCTGCTTCTTCTACTGTATTACCTCCATATAAGTCTTGTTGCTCCACTATACGTTTACCTAACTGTTCGGGTGTGTATAAAAATTCACCTTTGTTGGTAATCACTTTTGTATCGTTGGTTAAGGATATTTCATCATAACCATCCAGGCTGTGAATAATGGTAAACGGTTTGTCGTTTTGCTGTAATAAATAGTTGTAAATGCGTGCCATTTCCAAATTGTACACCCCTACTAACTGATAGTTGGGCGATGCCGGATTGACCATTGGTCCCAACATGTTAAAAAAGGTACGCAAGCCAAAATTTTTGCGAATGGGCGCTACCGTTTTTAATGCCGGATGAAATAGCGGCGCGTGCATAAAGCAAATATTGGCTGCTGCTACTTCTCTCTGCAGCTTAGCATTGTCCGATGAAAGTTTATAACCTAACTGCTCCATTACATTGCTCGCTCCACTTACCGATGTTGCACCATAATTGCCATGTTTTGCTACCTTTTGCCCCGCACCGGCTACAACAAAACAAGCCAGCGTAGAAATGTTGAACGTGTTTTTTCCATCGCCGCCGGTGCCTACAATGTCTATTACTTTATAACCGTTTAAGTCCACATTTACACACAATTCTATTAATGCGTCTCTAAAGCCGCGTAATTCTTCAATCGTAATGCTGCGCATCAAAAACACGGTTATAAAAGCCGTTACCTCGGTATCGTTGTACAAGCCTTTGGAGATAGCAAGCAATGTTTCTTTTGCCTGCTCGTAGGAGAGTGTTTTATGCTCGAAAAGGTGTTGTAAAATCTTTTTCATGGTCTGAACTGGGATTAATGAGATGGTTGGGATTGATTGGATAAAACGGGATGTTTAAGTGAGGGATTGTATTTTTTATTTGTAAACCGGTGAAACTCTAATCGCTTACTTCCGAAATTGATTAACAAACCAATTTCTAAGTTATATGCTTCCAAATAATTCATCGCTTGCGCAAGATGTACCTCTTCCGGTTTAATAATTGCTTTTAATTCAACACTAATAGTATCTTCTACTAAGAAATCAACTCTTCTTGTGCCAATATGCTGATCAAGATAAAATATAGGCATTTCAAATTCTCGTATAAAATTAAGTTTGGCGATACCCATTTCTATAACCAATGCCCACTGATACATTATCTCTTGGAACCCATTGCCTAACGTATTATGCACTTTAAAAGCTGCGCCAATAATCCTTTCCGTTATATGACTGTGCTTAAGGTCCGACATAATCTTGTATTTTGTATATAATTATTGTATCAATATCCTATTCATCCAATTATCCTAATTCAGACACTTAACCAATTGTGTAAAATCTTTGCCCCGTCTGGTGTTAATATACTTTCCGGATGAAACTGCACACCTTGCACATCATACCTTTTATGCTGCAATGCCATGATAAACCCGTTATCATCTTCGGCAGTAATTTCCAGGGTTTCAGGAAATTCCTTTTTATCTACTACCCATGAATGATAGCGACCAATCTCGAGGCATTGTGGTAAACCTTTAAATAGTGGTGAGCTGGTAGCTGACAGTTGGCAGGTGGTTGCGACACCATGATATACACTGGACAAATTGGTAAGCGTTCCGCCAAATGCCTCACCGATTGCCTGATGTCCCAAACAAACGCCCAGTATACTTTTGCTGGCAGCGTACTCTTTAATTAATGGTAACAGCAAGCCTGCTTCTTCCGGTAGTCCGGGGCCGGGCGATAAAATAATTTTATCGTATTCTTTTACCTTTTCCAATGGTATTTCATCGTTGCGAAATACATCCACTTTCTGGTGCAATATCTTTTCCACCAGATGCACCAGGTTGTAGGTAAAAGAATCATAATTATCAAAGACTAATATTTTCATAACCTTCTTTATTAATATTTGAATATTGTTGCTTTGTTTAGCAAATAGTTTCTGCCAGTTCAATAGCTTTCTTTAATGCACCCAATTTATTTTTTACTTCCTGCATTTCGCCTTCCGGCTTGCTGGCTGCTACAATACCGCCGCCAGCCTGGTAAGTGAGTGTATTTTCTTTACTTAAAAAGGTGCGTATCATAATAGCCTGGTTGCAGCTTCCATCAAAACCCATAAAGCCAATGCAACCGCCATAGTAGCTGCGCGCCGTGGGCTCATAAGTATCTATTAATTGCATGGCCTTGTACTTGGGTGCGCCACTCAATGTACCTGCCGGGAATGTTTTTGCCAGCAGCATAAACGGATTGGTACCGGGCGGAACAGCACCGCTCACTTCGCTTACCAGGTGTATCACATGTGAGTAATATTGCACCTGGCGGTAGTGGTCCACTTTTACATCGTTGCAAAGGCGGCTCAAATCGTTGCGGGCAAGGTCAACAAGCATCGTGTGCTCTGCATTTTCTTTAGCGTCAGCCAGTAAAATATTGGTCAATTGCTGGTCTTGCTCGTCGTTGCCGGTGCGCTTGGTAGTGCCGGCAATGGGGTGAATAATGGCCCGTTCGTTTCTGATAATCAATTCAGCTTCGGGGCTGCTGCCCATGAGCTTGTAATTGCCATAATCGAAATAAAACAAATAAGGCGAAGGATTGATGCTGCGCAATGCACGATATACATTGAACTCATCGCCTGTAAACTGCTGTTGATAACGCCTGCTGAGTACAATTTGAAACACATCACCGCGATAGCAGCTTTGTATGCCTTTGCGCACCATCGCAGTGTAAGCTTCATCGGTCATATTGGTGGTTTCACCAGCTGTAGTTTTAAAAGGGAAAAGCGGAACGTCTTTGCTCTTAATCAACGATTCCACTGCCTGCAAATCGCTTTGTACTCCGGAAGTTACATTTTCGCATACATACATTTCATCTTTGAAATGATTAATGGCAATTACATATTGGTATAGCCGGTAACGCATGAGTGGAATGGCTGGCGCTGCTTGTTGCGATTGCAACGTAATGGTTTCGAAAAACTGTACAGCATCGTAAGCAGCGTAGCCAAACAAACCTTGCGCAATTTTTACTGCTTTATCATCTGCTTCTTCCACCTCAAACTGCTGCATAAAGTTCCAAACAATATTGGGCACATCCTGTGCCTGCTGCAATGCTTGCTGCTGCGGCTTTTGCGCCGGATATTTAAATTCAATGCAGTTGTAATTGGTAATTTCAATACCTGCTATAGCATTAACGCCAATAAAAGAAAAACTGTTATCGGCGGCGCTGTAGTCGGCGCTTTCCAGCAAAATAGTATCCCGAAAGCGGTCGCGCAGGCGCAGGTAAATACCAACGGGTGTGTACACATCCGAAAGCATTTTTTTGTAAGTAGTGCGTATGTTTATTTTCTTCATATTACTGATCAGGATTGTACTGATTTTACGCTGATTAAACTGATTTGCCTTTCTGATAGTTCTTCTTTAAACATGCTAATGAAGTAAACTGATATTGTATAAATGACCAGTTATATCAGCTACGCATCAGTTTAATTTGGATGAATAAAACAAAAGCCCCGACTATCAAGTCGAGGCTTCAAATATGATTGAATAACGTACCGGCAATGCCACTACAAGCCCCGACCGAGGTTTGCGTGCCACCACCAATTGTTATTTAATACTCTTTTTTTCATTTTGCGCTGCGAATATAAAAACAGAAATGAGAAACAAACAAATTTTTTATTTAAGACTGGAGCGTTGCGCTCTTAAAGTTCTGGCAGGTTTGGCAAAATATTCATCGGGCAGTCCTGTTTCGTAGCCAAACACATTACCATCTTCGTAGTTGCCACAGTCCTTCACCCACTCCGATAAAAATTTTTTATCGTTCTCCGTTCTGTTTATGCCTATTAAATAACCTATTAAAATACCAGTTAATAAACCTGCTAAAGTAGCACCTGCAATTTTCTTGTTAACATTCTCCATGCTTATAAAAGTTTATAATTTATTTCAAAAACAATGAATTGATGAATACAGTAATACTGTGGGCAACAGCAATCATTTTTCTAAAAGTACAACAATATCCTGAAATAATAATGCCATAAAACGTGTTACTAAACAAAGCGGTTGAAAAGCAACAAAAGCGTAACAGACTACGCGCAGATTAACTGCTGAAGAGCAGATTATATATGGCATGTTTCCGGTGGAAGCTATTGTTGGCAAGTACTAATTTATATAAAAACCGGAGGGCATTTTACCCTGATAAAACAATACGGTTGAATATTATTTAAATAAATGTCATTAAAACAGTATTGTTTTTTAAGGAAGCCCCTTATTTTTGCAGCATCAATTAAAACCAATGATTGAGGATTTAGAAGAAAAAAAAGAGAAAGATTTCAGGTACGACTGGGTAAGCTCATCGCGATTTTTGTTTTATGTGGTTGTGTTTTGCATGGTAGCATGGCTGCTGGGTGGGTGCTATAAGTTGTACCAGGAGCGCTGGAAAGGCAAGCCCGATGTGGAAGTACCCGGCAACACCTTATACACGCCGGAATACAAATAAAAAATAGCATAAATAATTTTGTATTGTAAATGGGATTGCTATTTTTGCAACCCGCCAGTTCTTACAGAGGTTCTATAGTTATCTGCGGAAGTAGCTCATTTGGTAGAGCACGACCTTGCCAAGGTCGGGGTGGCCGGTTCGAGCCCGGTCTTCCGCTCCACATCCTCTCCTTGTTAAGGGCAGAGGATTTTTTTTACACCAACAGCCCTGGTGGTGAAATTGGTAGACACGCAGGACTTAAAATCCTGTCGCCCGCAACGGCGGTGCGGGTTCAAGTCCCGCCTGGGGCACCCATTAAAGCCAATCTTTAAACTAAAGATTGGCTTTTTTATTTCTTAATACCAATTACTGCTAAATCAATCGCTCAATACTGTTTTTCTTAATACCTTTTTAACTCTCATTTTGGGAAAGGGGTATAATTTTTGCTAACGAAACGCGATTTTTATTTTTCATCAGGTATTGCCATTTTCCATTATATCAAGTCGTAATACCAAAACACCCCTGTTATGCAAACGATTTACCTAACGATCCGTTGCAGCTTCATGTATATTGCTGAAGCAGCCAAGAGTGTATTCAAATTTAAAAAAGCGCAACCATCTGTTGTGGCGCGGTATTGTAAAAGTTTTACGATTACGGGCAATGTTTACTTGCCTGTTATGGCATGCATGACCTTATTTTTTTTCAGTTGCCAAAAAGAAAGTTTAACGGACGATGCTATGCTTAACAGCACGGCCTTATCTGCCACTTCTGCTTCGGTCAAACAATTGGAGCCACCTATTGCAGGGACTCCAAAAAGCTATCTGAATTATGGCGCTTTTATATGTCCGCCCACTACAGGACCGGGCTGGTTAGCTTTTCAGCAGAATGTTGCAGGGCAGCTTGGTATAACATGTCTCCGGGGTGGCACACTGGTGCCAGGCAATGGAAACCCGCCAACCTTGCTAACCTCCGGCTACGATGTACTTTTCAACTTTAATTGTAACAACGATGCGGAAGATGAAAATGCTCCTACTCCTTTTGTTTCAAATCTTACACAGTATAAAGTTGACTTAAGCAGTATTATAGCTACTTTTCTTGTTAAGCCGGTAGTAGCGGTAATTGAAAATGAAGAGCCCAACCGTTTTTACTACTCGGGTTCTGCATGGGATTATATAAAACAATTAAATGCAGCGATCAATGTAATGCATGCTAATGGTATAAAAGTAGCAAATGGTGGTCTCACCGGTGGCGGTCTGGAATATCTTGTTTATCAGGACCTTGTGGATCAGGGTGAAGAAGATGCGGCAGAGGAATTCAGGAAAATTACACACGTTACACCTAATAGTCCTATTACACTGGACAGAGCAGTATTTACCGATTCATTACTGTTGGCTTACAATCAGATGGATGTAGATTATGTAAACTTCCACTGGAAGTGCTCTTCTCCCGATGATGTGGAGGCACTAAAAAATGTAGTAAATTATCTGAAGAAAAGGTGCAATAAGCCCATCATCAGCAACGAGCTTGGCCAGGTAGATAAAGATCCTAACACGCTATTATCAATGATACAGGTATGCACCGATGCAGATATGCCGTACATGGTTTGGTACAGTCCGGATGATAATCGTGGAAAGAAAGAAACCCCACTACAATACAATGATGCTACACTCACGCCAACCGGCGTCGCATATCAGGATTTTTTAGCGCAATAAAGAATATATCTGATAAAGGGTTGTTCTGATGCTGTTGGAATAACCTTTTATTTCCGACATATCATTCCGGGTTTTATTTGTTATTAAAAACTTCAGCTTTTTTCTAATTTCTTCTGATGTCTTTTAAGGGTTTATGAGTTGAAGGGTTATAGATATTATAAACTGCACGAAAAATTTTTAATCAACAAACTTTTATGGTTATCCATTTTATCAAGTCACAACTATTCAAGTTGTATTCATTTGCGTCAACGATTAAACATTCGGGCGCTTTTTCTCTTTTTCGTTCTTTAAAAAGTGTGTTCCGGTTCCTTGTTGCTGAGCAGCATGCCAGAAGGTGGTGTGTAGCAAAAAGTTATCCGGTGTTTGCCGCAGCAGTGGCCGTATGCCTTTGCAGTTGCCAGAAAGAAAAGCTGAACGATTCTGCTACTCTTAACAGTACCAGCAGTTCGGGCAGTTCGGCCGAGGCAAGGTCAGGATTTGGATTGCCATGGCAGCATAAAGACCCGGTAATATTGTACGGGTCGCTCATTGACGCACCGGAAACGGGAAATAGTGCAGAATTTGAGTTTGCTGTTGGTGACCAGCTTGGCATATCCTGCCTTAGAGAGCGGGTTGTAGTACCTGCCAGATCGTTAAGTGTAAATCTGGTGCCCGAACTGAATACCCGTTATAAAGTGCTGCTCAACTTTGTAACCCCCAATAGTTCAGATGGATCGCTGCTACCTTTCGTTTCGGACCTTGTCCAGTACCAAATTGATTTAAATAATATTCTCAATACATTTACTGTTATGCCTGAGGTAGCGGTAATTGAAAACGAAGAGGGTAACAGGTTTTACTATTCGGGTACGGCAAGCGAATACATTGACCAGTTGAATGCCGCAATTCTTGTAATGCACGCACGCGGTATAAAAGTAGCAAATGGCGGCCTCGGCGGTGGTCTTGAATACCTTGTTTATCAGGATTTGCTTGATCAGGGTAAAGAAGATGCGGCAGAAGAATTCAGGAAAATTACACACGTTACGCCCAACAATCCCCACACACAAGAGAAAGGTGCATTTGTTGATGAGTTGCTTACAAATTATGCAACAATGGATCTCGATTATGTAAACTTCCATTGGAAGTGCTCTTCTCCCGATGATGTGGAAGCTTTGGAAGATGCAATTAATTACCTGAAGAAAAGGTGCAATAAGCCCATCATCAGCAACGAGCTCGGCCAGTTTGATAAAGATCCCAACACCTTGCTGGAAATGATGCAGTTGTGTACCGATGCGAAAATGCCGTACGTGCTTTGGTACAGTCCGGACGAAAATGCAGGGAAAAGAGATACACCGCTGCAGCACAACGATGCTACGCTAACGCGAACCGGTGTTGCATACCAGGGTTTTTTAGCAGACTAAAAGGGAAGAACTAATTTCCGGTTTTAAAAAGGAAAAGGTTATCCTATTGAATCTTGTTTATGGGATAACCTTTTACTTTTAGCTAATAATTGT
Organism: Ilyomonas limi; assembly: GCF_005233845.1. Taxonomy (GTDB): domain Bacteria; phylum Bacteroidota; class Bacteroidia; order Chitinophagales; family Chitinophagaceae; genus Ilyomonas; species Ilyomonas limi. The sequence goes on along the minus strand of NZ_SZQL01000003.1, from coordinate 47,819 downwards.
TCTTTTCCAGGTACACAAATGCTAAACCAGTTATGTACCAGCCAAACAAGCTATGCAATGGGGGTTTGTAGTTGGCGGTTGCCGGTATAAGAGTTTTGCAACCGGGTACAATACCATTACAGATTAAGTTGTGCAGATTAGTAAAATTATGCAACTGATTTATCTCTACTAATTAACCGAACTATCTACCTCGTAATGGTATAAGTTGCTGTATGTATTCATACGAAATTGATTACAAAAACAAAAGGCTGCTTCGGTATATAAGTAATTCTTTTTACGAGAGTTATCCTTACCTGCATAAAGGCTGCTTTTTTACTATTTACATAACTATCTGCTGGTTGTATTATTTACAACTGCAATAACTAATAACGTGTGTCTGGCGCAGAAAAACAGTTGTTATAGAATATGGATGTTGCATAAATTTCTGATCACTGCGCTTTTAAATAGAAGTGTTCAGCATTTTTATAATTTCTTCTAATGTTTTTTTAAGGTCTAATGAGTTGAAAGGTATAAATATTGCTAACTGCACGCCGAATTTCTAATCAATAAATCTTATGAGTATCCAATTCATCAAGTCACAGTTGCAAAGGCAATATGCCTTTGCGCAAACGATTAGCTTACCAAAAGTTTTGGCTTCTTTAAAGCGTGTATTCCAGTTACTACCATTTGCCAGGCACCGCTATAAAAAACGGCTTGCCATAGCAAACTATTATTTGCTGATTGTGGTAATGGCAACCACATTTTTCTGTAGTTGTCAAAAAGAACAGGTGAGCGATCCCTCTGATCTTAATAGTACCTCGTCATCGACTGCTTCTGTTGATGCAAGACGAAGACATCGTTCCTCTACCAATGTGATTACAAATTATGGTGCTTTTATTTGTCCTCCCGATCCAGGGCCGAGCGGATTAGCTTTTCAGAAAAACGTTGCAGGTAAGCTTGGTGTAAGCTGCCTGCGCGGTTACACCCCGGTACCAGGCACCGGCAATTCTCCTCAGATATTATCTTCTGGGTACAGAGTGCTTTTAAACTTTGTTGCTGAGAATAATTCAGGAAGCGACCCGGCACCTTTTGTTACAAACCTCACGAAGTATAAAGCCGATTTAAACAAGATTATTGATGTCTGCACTGTTAAACCTGTAGTGGCAGTAATTGAAAATGAAGAATCAAACCGGTACTTTTATTCAGGTACAGCCCAGCAATACATCAATCAGTTAAATGCAGCCATTGAGGTAATGCACGCACGCGGCATAAAAGTAGCAAATGGCGGCATTACCAGCCAGGGACTGAATTATCTGGTTTACCAGGATTTTATGGACCAGGGTAAAGAAGACTCTGCAAAACAGTTTCAGCTACTTGTTGGTGGCATCGCTGTAAAAGATGCTGCCACGCAAGACAGGGGTGCTTTTATTGACATATTACTGACTAACTATACTAAGATGGATCTGGACTATGTAAATTTCCATTGGAAAGGTACTTCGCCGGATACGGAAGGATTAAGAGAAGTCATCAACTATTTGAAGAAACGGTCTAATAAGCCTATCATCTCCAACGAGTTTGGACAGTTCGACACCGATCCCAACACTTTACTTGCAATGTCACAGTTGAGTGACAATCAGAATTTGCCATATAGTATTTGGTACAGTCCGGACGAAAATGCAGGGAAAAGAGATACACCGCTGCAGCACAACGATGCTACGCTAACGCGAACCGGTGTTGCATACCAAGACTTTTTGGCGCAATAAAATATAGCAATTACTAAGTGCAGTTTTTACAAAAAGGTTGTTCTGCTATTATTATTTGGCAGAGCAACCTTTTTATTTTATAAATTCAGGAACGTAAAATATGCTTGTAAAAGCAACAGCTACCATCTTGGCTCATGCTAATTTTATTAAGATAATTATAGTTTTGGTGCATCATTAACTAAATAAATTTGAACGTTACTATTGCCATTTCGGATGGTATCTCACTGTTCGTTAGAGCGCTGCCGGCGGGTGCTCCTGCACGCCAAACATTTCAATTATTTAGTTGATATTGTACTTAGTATAATGAGCATGAAAAATTAATTTGTGCCCCGATAAAAATTGCAAGCGCACATTAGTCTGCAGGTCTGTAAAGATTTTGATACCATGCTGCTAATGTAACAAATTGTTTTATCTGCCATCAGCAGTGGCCTTGTAAGGAATTTGCAGGTTGCTTTGGTTACAACTCATTTATCCAATACACTTAATATTCCTGTGATTAAAAAACTCCTATTTACTGCTGCATATCGCCACCATAATAGAACATCCAGTTGATACCAAATTTATCAGACAGGTCGCCTATGGTTCCGGCAAAGAATTTTTCAACCGGGTGATTTACCTTACCACCCTCAGCAAGCTTATTAAAATAAGTATTCAGTTGCTCCTCGCTATCACAAACAATACATAGGTGCATAGCAGTGCCCGGCGTAAAGTTATTATTCATATCCGCAGCCATTAATGTGATCCCTCCGCTTGTAAGGCTGGAATGCATGATGTGTTGTCCCATCTCAGCGGGCATTTGCCCCGCCATCGGCGATTCTGCAACGGTTTGCAGGTGCAGCTCTCCGCCTAAACATTCTTTGTAAAAAGTCATAGCCTCGCGGCAGTTTCCAGGAAAACTTAAGTAAGCATCAATGTGTGCCATAGTTTATTTTTTAAGATGAAAAATCCTTGTTTCAGTGTTCAAATTTATTATCCTTTTGCAGTGAATAGCGGTGCAAAAACGACTTTAAAAGGGGGTAATTACGAACACTGCAATTTTATTATTTTTATCCTATGAAACACATAACGATTCTGGTTCCTTATGAAGCAGTGCTGGCAAGTATAGACGATCCGCGCTGCATGTTTTCCGGCGTTAATGATATGCTTGAAGCCGCCGGTAAACCACCCGCATTTAAAATACAATTGGCAGGACTTTCAAAAGAAGTAAAACTGCATAAAGGCTCCTTTACAGTGCACACCGATTTGCTGCTGCACGAGGTAACAAAAACCGATCTGGTAATTATACCGGCATTGAGCGGCAACATGCAGCAATCTTTGGAACTGAACAAAGCTTTTATTCCCTGGATTATTGAAAAATATAAAAGTGGCGCCGAAGTAGCCAGCCTTTGCGTAGGCGCTTTTTTGCTGGCATCCACCGGCTTGCTGAACGGTTGCCAATGCTCCACACACTGGATGTTTGCACACCAGTTTAGAAGTATGTTTCCCGAAGTGGATTTAGTGGATGATAGAATTATTACCGAAGAAAAAGGATTATATACCAGCGGTGGCGCCAACTCTTATTGGAACCTTTTGTTGTATCTCGTAGAGAAATATACCGACCGCGCAACAGCTATTTTGGCTGCCAAGTTTTATGCTGTTGAAATAGACCGTAAAAGCCAATCGCCCTTTATTATGTTTAATGGGCAAAAGGGGCATGAAGATGAAGGGGTAAAAAAAGCACAGGAATTTATTGAGCAGAATGTAGCTGAAAAAATATCGGTGCACGACCTCGCAGTGCAATTTGCTATTGGCAGGCGCAGCTTTGAAAAACGCTTTAAAAAAGCTACCAACAATACGCCGGTTGAATATATACAGCGGGTAAAAATAGAGGCTGCCAAAAGAAGCCTTGAAACCAGCCGGAAAAACATAGCCGAAGTGATGTATGATGTAGGCTATTACGACACTAAAGCATTCAGAACGGTGTTTAAGAAAATAACAGGTTTATCGCCTATAGATTACCGTAATAAATATAACAAAGAAATTCTTTCTATTGCATGAGGCGTTTGAACCGGGATTGTTGTGATGTGTGGGATTTTAAGATTAGAAAAAGGATTTAAAATAGATTGCATAAAGGTTCCGGACTTTAAAAGTCCGGAACCTTTTGTATTCGGAATATAAGTAGGCGGATACTATTAATTTTTAATGGATAGCTGACATAAGCTAATGCTTTATTGTAAGACATTCGATTAAGATTAGATAAGCCTTGTAAGGGTGAAATATTTAAATTATTAATGCTAAACATATCGCTCCTACCGGAGCTTAACTAAATGACTTTGAACTTCAGCTTCTGATTATTATAAATGAATGTTTTCTTATCATTTATTAGTCTCTTTTAAACCTTTATAACGGGCTGCATACAAGCAATATCACTCCTCCGAATGACAGTCGTAATCAACCCCATAAATAGTCGTTTTTGCACCCCTTTTTACTTGTAGTACCGCTATAGTTTTACACTTGTAAACACATTATCTGTTACTAAATTTTATGCTATGAAAACGACTAAGATTTCTTATTGGGCTACTACCATTATTATCTTTTTATTGGACGGATTAATGCCTGCTTTAACCTCCAACACCGAACTGGCAAAACAAGGAATAAGTCATTTAGGGTATCCGGATTATTTCAGGGTAATGCTTACTGTATTTAAAGTAACAGGTGCTTTGGTGTTGATTTTACCCACCATAAAAATGCGGTTTAAAGAATGGGCATATGTAGGTTTTGGAATCAACTTTATTTGCGCTGCTGCTTCTCACTGGGTAGTGGATGGTTTTGGCGGCGATGTTATATTTCCACTCGTAGCTTTTGTATTGTTAGCAGTTTCTTATGTGTGCTATCATAAATTATACGATGGTGCACCTGCTGTTTACAATAGCAATAAGCTGGCGGTTTATTAATATATTTTTCAGCAATACCTATCGTATGCTTATAAAAAGAAGCATACGATAGGTGTTAATGAAACTATTATTTGTCTTGTGTAAAGTAGCGTGTTGCTGCTTTTCTCTTTATCACTTCTATTGCATCACCCACTTGTATCCAGCCTTCGCCTTTATGCAGCAGGTTTTGACCAAAGTAAATTTTATTATTCTCCATCCGGTAAGTTGCTAATGTGCGCAGGGGTTCTTTTCCTTTTGTTGCCGTATCAGGATTAATAGTAGTGATAACGCAACGGGCACACAGTTTTACGCCAAAAAAATGAATACCATTTATGGTAAATGCTTTCAGTTCATCTTCTTCAAACGGTTCGCCACCGGTAAATACAATGCTGGGACGAAAGCGCCGCATGGTTAATTTTTCCTGCAACTTGTTATTTAAATCATCTAATGAAGATTGCCCGATGAGCAACATCGGATAACCATCGGCGAAAGAAACAATTTCTTTGTCCAAAGCATATTTTTCATCTACACTCCGCTTTACCGCATCGGGCATATACACCAGTTTGCAATTCATATTCAGCAGCTTACTAAACCACGCATTTGCTTCGTGGCTTACTACTATTGCTTTGCAGTGGTCGCTCCACACTTCCACAGTAAGCACTTCACTTGTTTGCGACTCAAAAGGAACCAGCATGGCAGCGCCATCCGGTTTATGTGTTACCAATAAACCTTCGTCTTTTATTGCCACATCAAACAAAGCCATAGCGGGCCATTCGCGCTGCGTAAGAAAAATATTATTATCGTCAACCAGCATCCAACGGCGGTCATATTGCAATCCGCGGTCCGTAACATAGGCATTGGAAACAGCAATGCCACCTAATGATTTGATGGGGTAAATAAACAATTCGCTAATGGTAAGCATGATGTAAAATAAGGAAACAAACAGCATTGAATAAGCGTAAATTTTTAAACTATTTTTCTGCACCAAAAAGAAAGGCAATCATCTTTTGAGTTACCATTTCCCAGTTTTGTTTACCCATTGTTCCTTCGCTCACAACGAGGTGATGATAATGTGCATTCCGCTTTTTAAGATTGCTGTCGAGTGCAATTATTTCATGGTTGGTAAGTTGGAAGATACGTGAAAATTTAACCAGCTTTTTATAGCTTATCAGTTCGTCTTTCGGGTCTATAAAAATGAGCGTAGGAATATTCAATGTATTAAACTGTGCTTCCACAATAGTTCTTTCATTCCTGAATAATACTTCAAAAACGGTGAGCGGTAAAAAATTATGTACTCTGTACGGGCTTGGTGTAAAGCTGGGCAGCATCATTTTTTTATAAGCAAAAGAAAACAGCTTCAATACATAACTTCTGTTTCTTACGGCTGTTGCGGGTGCAATTAATATTTGCTTATCAAATACGTTAGTCCTTTTTAAAGATAGTATCATTGCTTGCCCAAGCAACGCGCCAAGCGAGTAGCCTACAAAGAAAAGTGGCATATTGTGTTGAATGGATGCTGCTTTTGCAATAGTATAAACATGCAACATTTCTTCTTCCCACATAGTGGGAGTAACGTGTTTGATGTGTATTGATTGTTCGTGGTGTCCGGATAATTTTACAAGATATACATCCGAGCCTTGCTCATTCAGCCATTGTATAATGGCAAGCATACCTGCAGGTTTCATGTTCAGTCCATGTGCAACCAATGTGATGGCTTTCCTGGATAATGTAGTTGGATAATATGCAAGATTATTTTGCATTAAGGATAAATAAATTTATACATCAAGGTTACTGCATTCATCTTATTTAAAAATAAAACAGCAGCAGCTTGTATGTTATCGGTAATAGTACAATAAATATCATTTTTCAATTGTTCAAAAATCATACTTTAGTAATATTAAAACACCATGTTATGAGAGGTAAGCTTGTACTCCTTTTCGTTTTTACAACCGTTATGCTATTTACCAAAGCGCAGCTATCCCAGCCAGACCATGAAAAAGTAAATGGCGGTGAGCTAACCATACAACCAGTTCAACATGCTTCGCTCGTATTAAGTTATCACAATAAAAACCTGTATATTGATCCTGCCGGCGGAGCTAGTTTGTTTAAAGGATTGGCAGCACCGGATGTGATTATCATTACCGATATACATGGTGATCATTTTGATACGGCAACACTTAATGCCATTAACACCAATAATGCAATGTTTGTTGTGCCGCAGGTAGTGGCTGACAGACTTCCTGCCATGGTAAATAAACAAAGAGTAACAATACTTAAAAATGGTGATGAAATACATGTACAGGACATGGCTATAAAAGCTATTCCCATGTACAATCTTCCCGAAGCGCCTGATGCTTTTCATACCAAGGGCAGGGGCAACGGTTATGTACTTACTATTGGCGGTAAAAACATTTACATTTCCGGCGATACAGAAGATATTCCTGAAATGCGGGCGTTGAAAAATATTGACATTGCCTTTGTTTGTATGAACCTGCCTTATACCATGCCGCCCGATCAAGCGGCGCAGGGCGTGCTGGCATTTAAGCCCAAAATTGTATATCCTTATCATTATCGCGGGCAGGATGTAAACACGTTTAAAAACCTGGTAAATACAGGCGATAAAAACATAGAAGTGCGGCTACGCAACTGGTACCCAACAGCTCAATAGCTTTGATAAGTATGCTTTTTGTGCAGATGTCTCAAAGTAAATTCCTGCTTATGTAAAGTGATATTCTTTTACCTTCATTCCATTAATTAAAAGAAATATACATGCGAGCCGTTAGATTATTCATTCTTTTTGTATTTATTCAAATAACCATCAGCACAACAGCCACAGCGCAAAAACAATTTAAAGCACTCATCGTAACCACCACCAGAGGTTGGCATCACGAATCGCTGCATGCCGGTGTTTTAGCCTTACAGGACTTAGCCCGGAAAAACTTTTTTGACGCGGTTTTATGGGAAGATCCCAATGGCTTTACCGATAAATATGTTGCACAATTCCAGGTAATTATTTTCTTAAATACTACTGGTGATATTTTTGATTCCGCACAGCAAAAAGTAATGGAGCGTTATATACAATCGGGCAAAGGTTATGTAGGTATTCACAGTGCATCGGATACCGAGTACGACTGGGATTGGTATAACAAACTCGTGGGTAGAATGTTTCATATTCATCCTGCCATACAAACAGCAGCATTAAACATTGTAGATACAACATTCCCCGGCTTGCAGGGCTTTGCCAATAATAAATTATGGACAGATGAATGGTACGAATTTGGCCCCGAAAAAATAACGGAACTACATTATATATTGGCGGTAAATGAATCCACCTACAACCCCAAGGCCGACTGGGGCGCCAGAGGTAAAGGCGAAGGGATGGGCAAGTTTCATCCTATTGCCTGGTATCACAACTTTGATGGCGGCCGTGCCTTTTATACAGCACTTGGTCACATGCCTACCGACTTTAGCGATCCTGCTTTTTTAAACCATTTATATGCAGGCATTTTTTGGGCTGCAACAGGCAGGAAATAGCGCAGCATTTTTAACTGCAAAATCGCAAAGTAAAGGACTTGCTGACAAGCAGATAATAAATTTGCGTTTATCCGCACCGTTATTTTTAATCATTCTTTGTGCCTTAAAGTCTTGGTGGCAATCAACTCTATCTTAGCTTTGGCGTTATGTGGATGATATGCAAAAAAGAATGGCTGCAATTTTTCAGCAGTCTCACCGGCTATATTGCATTGGTTATTTTCCTGCTGCTCACCGGTTTGTTTCTCTTTGTTTTTCCCGATACCGATCTACTCACGTTTGGTTATGCATCGCTGAGTGGTTTCTTTAGTCTGACGCCCTGGATATTGTTGTTTTTGGTGCCTACCATTACCATGCGCAGCCTTGCCGATGAATACAAAGGCGGCACTTTTGAGTTGTTGAAAACGATGCCGCTTAAACCCTCCCAAATTGTATGGGGTAAGTATTTTGGTGCATTGCTGGTGGTAGTTTTAGCACTCCTGCCAACTATCATTTATGCCATTTCCATACAACAGTTAAGTGCCATTGGCGGCATTGATGTGGGAGCAACCATAGGTAGTTATATTGGCTTGCTGTTGCTGGGTGCAGTGTTTACGTCTGTGGGCATTTGCGCCAGTAGTTTTACCAATAATACCGTAGTAGCGTTCATCACCGGCGCATTTGCTTGTTTTATTTTGTATACCGGTTTTGAAGCTGTAAGTAAGTTGCCGGTATTCAATGCGGGGCCGGATTATTACATAGAAATGCTGGGTATTAATTTTCATTACAACAGTATTAGTCGCGGAGTGATTGATATACGCGACATCATTTATTTCATTGGAATTATTATATTGTTTTTGTGGATAACACAGCGAAATGTAGTGAAAAGATGAGTGTGTTGACAGATGAAAAAGCTTTAATAATCCAATATTCAAATTATATAAGCATCGTATGAATAAAGTACTTCAGCATAAATATTGGTGGGTGGTAATGGTAGCTTTTTTTGCAGCTATTGTTTATTTATCCTCTTTCATTTATTATCGCATAGATCTTACAGCAGAGAAGCGATTTACTTTAAGTCCTTCTACAAAAAAAATGCTGGAAAATGTAGATTCTACCATCAACATCAAAGTGTTTTTAAATGGTGATCTACCTGCTGATTATAAAAAGCTGAGCATTGGCGTACAGGATTTATTGCGTGAATTTAAAGACATAAATAATAACATACAGGTAAGTTTTGAAACACCTGGCGAAGGTTTGCCCGATAGTGCAAAAATGCAGTTGTACGACAGCTTAGCCCGTACGGGTGTTGTATTTGAGCGTAATGAAGATATTAGTGCAACGGTTAATAAAGCAACCAATCAACTCATTATTCCATCGGCATTGGTGTATTATAAAAATAAGCCACCTTTTGCCATTGATTTGCGCAGCAGCCGAACGGTGTTTAAAAATTTTAATGTTATCAATGATGAACCGCAACCTGATAAAGAAGCTACGCGCAATGCCGCAGAAGCGTTACTGGAATTTAAGTTTGCCAATGCCATAGATAAATTGACGCGCACGTATGTGCCTTCAGTTGCGTATTGTGTGGGTAATGGTGAGCCAACCGATCTTACGGTGAATGATTTGGGCGAAAGCCTGCGCAATGAATATCGCCTGGCGGTTTTTGATTTGAAAAGAGGCTACCCTAATCCCGATGAAATTAATGCTTTGCTGATTGTAAAACCTACGCAGCCTTTTAGCGATGAAGACAAACTGAAGATAGATCAGTATGTGATGCATGGTGGCAAAGTGTTGTGGTTTGTAGATAAATTATATGCCGAATTGGACAGTTTGATGCGTAGCCAGGCAGATTTTGTAGCATTTGACCGCAACCTCAATATTGATGATATTTTGTTTAAATACGGTGTGCGTATCAACGGCGATCTGGTGCAGGATTTAAACTGCTCCAAAATACCTATTGTAAGAGGTTATAATCCCGATGGAACGCCGCAGTTTGTGAGAATTCCCTGGTCTTATTATCCGTTTTTGTATTCCAATAACAACAATTTAATCTCTAAAAATTTAGATAAGGTATTATCTATTTTTCCTTCGTCTATTGATACGGTGAAAGCACCGGATATAAAGAAGACGATTTTACTTGCTACCGATACTAACAGCCGCATCATTGCTTCGCCAGCTTTAGTAAGTTTGAACAGGGCTATTGAGGAAATAAGCAGTAATAATTTTGCTACCTATAATAAAAGCCATATCCCGGTAGCGGTATTGCTTGAAGGAAAGTTCAAAAGTCTCTTTGCCAACCGCCTGGATGCAGCCGTGCAGGATTCGGTACAACGTAATACTGGTAAGCCTTTTGCGACTTCAGCAACATCAGCTACAAAACAAATTGTAGTGTCTGATGCAGATATTGTAACGAACGCCGTAAGCAATACCACCGGACCGCTGCCAATGGGTGAATTACCGTTAGAAAACTATCGTTTTGCCAACCGTGAATTCTTTCTCAACAGCGTAGATTATATGGTAAGCAACAGCGGCATTTTTGAGAGCCGCAATAAAGATTTTACCTTACGATTATTGGATAAAAAGAAGATACAGGAGCAGCGCACACAATGGCAATTCATCAACATTGTAGTACCTGTTGTGCTTATCATTGTATTTGGAATGTTATTTCAATATTTCCGTAAAAACAAGTATGCGGCATAACACAAGTTCGCCTTTGCAAATATGAAGATGTGAACCGAAAATGCGATGGCGAAGCACCATCGTCATTGCGAGCGATAACAAAGCAATCTGTGAGTTATTGTACAATCAAAATAATTCATCAATAGTATTGCGGTAAATTGTATTAAGCCTGTTATTAAGTGTAGAATAAACCCATTAATAATAATTTTGATAAAACCTGCAGATTACTCTGCTACTGCTTGCAGTAATGTGGGTTTCAAACAATTGCAGTTCTCTTCTCCAGCTATGGAGAAGAGTTGGGAATGAAAAGCTACATCTTAATCTACTACTAACACTTCAACACTCATTTCCCGCTCCGCAAAGCTGTTTATCCATACTGCCGCTTTTTCTTTTGCTCTTTCCAGCGTAGTGCCTTCTTCTATCAACTGCTGCCGGATGCTGTCTTCCAAATGACCTATCTCTAATTGGTTTTCCGGCTTTGCCATAGATAAATTATACAGCGCTACTTTATTATCCCAAATCCACCTTGCCACTTCACGACTATTAAACGGTGGCTGTGCCACTGCGCGCATCTTTTTAGGTGTACCATTTTCTTTTATAGCAAGAGAAAGAAAATTGACCAGTTGTTCGGGTGTTATGCTTCCTTCTCCTATGGCAGCATTCAATGGCGTACCATCGTTATAATCTATAATGTATAAGATCCAATAGGCACAGTCATTATTGAATGCTTCCTGCAGCACACCCACTTGCCAAAAGGCGCCTTCGCGCTTTAGGCGAAGTGCTTTATTGGTATGTACAGGTGTCCTCGAAATAATATTATTTAACAGCCTGGTATTGCGTGTACGGGTACGTTTCAGGTATAATCTTCCCTGCCGGTAAATGCGTTTTATTTGCTTATGCGTCCACTCCGGATGTGTGCTTTGCAACACGGTATAGCAATCATCTAATCCTTTGGAAGTGTCTTCCGCAATCAATCTCACCAATTCATCATATACCAGTCTGTCGGCTACTTCGGGCTTACGTGGTTTATAGTTATAAGTGGCTTCTTCTATGCCTGCAATACTGCATGCCTGCGCTGCAGTTAGCGTGTAGCGCTTCATCAGTTCGCTTACTAATTTTTGACTTACTTTTTTATCCTTATCTATTTTGTTTAATGCAGCCAGCAGCATCTTGTGTTTATCCAATGGCTGCCATGCAATGGCTTCCTCTTCCTGCTGTGCAGCTTCATTATTCACACCTGCATTTTCTTCCGAAAACTCCTTTACCCAGTTGTATAAGGTAGCCCGCGAAATAATTGCTTCCTTGCAAATTTGCTTTACCGGTTTCAGCTTATGCTGCATTTCATACACCCATTTTCGCCGCTGCTGCTCGTGGTACCTGTGCACTTTCATAATGCCAAATATAGCAGTCCATGTCTAATTATGTGCACAGATAATTGCCTTACCAATGGTTATTAATTTCGTTGAGAAGTAGTACTATGAAAATGAATAGTGTATAATAATGCAATAATTTTTATAGAAAAAAGAATAGCCGCATTGTAAAACAATTTATCTGAGCATAGCTCATCAATTTTCAGTGTTCGTCTATTAATGCAGCATAAGACAGGCAATAAATTCTTTTTAGAATTACACAGCTTAAAACTTAAAAAATGTCTTCCAGTTCCTGCAGGTGATGAATCATATATGTAGGTTGTATGTGCGCATCAATGCACAGGTGGTTTACAAATACCGTATCCAGCCCGGCATTCAGGGCACCGGCAATATCCGCGTCCAGGTTGTCGCCAATCATAATGCATTCGGTATTGGTAGCATTGCACTTAGCCATGGCAAACTCAAATATTTCGCGGTTTGGCTTCAGGCTGTTACTGTTTTCGGAAGTAATGATTTCAACAAAAAAATTGCGCAGGTTACTGCTGTCGAGCTTACTTAATTGCACAGCATCAAAACCATTCGTAATGAGGTGAAGCTGGTACCCTTTGTTCTTTAAGTAAGTAAGTATTTCAACCGTATAAGGAAACAAATTTTTTTTAAATGGCAGCAGCTCTAAAAACTCCGCAGCCATTTGTTTTGCCAAAGCTTCATCGGCTACTTTATATTCCAGTAAAGCCAGCCACATACGCTTCCAGCGAAGTTCCTCTTGTTTTATAAAACCCTTTGTATATCGGTCCCACAGGCGGTTATTATGATAGCTGTATTTATTAAAAAAAGAATCAAAGTTATATACGCCTCTTTTTGCTAAATCGTGCTTCAGATAAAGATCGTGCAAGGTTTCGCTGGCATTAGCTTCAAAGTCCCACAAGGTATGGTCAAGGTCAAAGAATAAATGTCGGTATTTCATAAGTGAAGATAACGCGGCAAAGTTTAAAAAGAAAAATCAAACTTTTTTAAGTGATGAGTTGGGAATGGGAAACTTGCTTATATTTTTCATATTTCATTTCTCAAGCTATTTCGTATTCACTACTCACTACCCACCACTTACAACTGAACACTTATCAATCACAAAAACTATTATCCACATTTGCCAACATACTTTCTATTTTTGAATTTTACGTAAGTTGTTTAATATCCGTGGGGTAACAACCACGACGGCTCAAAGAACAAAAACTATACAAAATATTTCTTGTTAATCTTTGTGCAGCTTTGTGTTCTTCACGATTTTGTGGTTAAAACTATTTTTAAACAGCTTTTCAATTCATTACTATTATGAATATTGTTGTTACGGGTGCATCAAAAGGATTGGGGTTAGCCATTGCCGATAAATTTGCCGATGACCGGCAGGGTCATACTTTGTTGTTGTGTGCCCGTAACGAGCAGCGGCTGCATCTTGCAACTACCTATATGCAGGCGCGCTATCCGCGTGCGAGGATTCTTGCCCGCGCCTGCGATATGAGTAAAAAAGAGGCGGTACTTCAATTTGCAGACTGGATATTGCACAAGGTAGATAAAACAGACATAGTTGTAAATAATGCCGGACAATTTGTACCCGGCAGCGTACACAATGAGCCGGATGGTGCTTTGGAGCAAATGATTAATACCAACCTGTACAGTGCTTATCATTTAACGCGCGCCTTATTGCCTGGTATGATGGCTGCTAAAGAAGGTCATATTTTCAATATGTGCTCTATAGCTTCTTTGCAGGCTTATCCTAATGGTGGCGCATACAGCATTAGCAAATTTGCCTTGATGGGTTTTAGTAAAAACCTGCGTGAAGAACTAAAGCAGTACAACATAAAAGTAACAGCCGTATATCCCGGTGCTACAATGACTGATAGCTGGAGTGGGAGCGGTGTTGATCCGCAGCGGATAATGAAAGTGAGTGATGTAGCCAATATGATTTATACGGCTTCGTTCCTTTCGCCGCAGGCCTGTGTAGAAGAAATATTGCTACGCCCGCAATTGGGAGATTTATAGGAAGTTGTAAGCCACAAACTGCAGGCAATAACCCACTACTGAATTTGGTAATTATTATCAATATTCAATTAATAAAATTCAAATAACCCCTTATAGGCATCTTTGTGTTTGAGTAAACGGTTTATTGGCCAACAAGGCCCCTCCTAACAGCTAAGGCGAAGACCGTCCGATGGAAGATAAGTTATGCAACAGGGTACTTATGCTTTTTAAGCCATAATGGTTCGTAAACTTCTTATATTTTAAACAACTCTTGAGTTAAATTTGTTTAACGATAACACCAAATAAAGCCATTTGAAACACTTACCTTTTCTGCTTATTATTGCCCTAAGCATTGGTTTATACGCCTGCCGGTATGCATCCAATGAAGCAGCCAGTGCAGGCGCTGATTCAACCAGTACTACAAACGATAGTACAGCCTGGGCACTGCTTCCTTTTGTGAAGATAGACAGTGTTAATCCTATATTGCAGCCCGGAAACAGTACTTTTGTTGATCCTGTTACGAATAAAAAAGTAGGTTGGGAAGCCAGGAATGTTTTTAATCCGGCTATAGCCGTGCGCAACGATACGGTGTTTATGCTGTATCGTGCGCAGGACAGTATTGGCAAACCTACCGGCACCTCGCGCATTGGTCTCGCAGCCAGCACCGACGCCATCCATTTTACCCGTTATCCAACTCCTGTTCTGTATCCGCAAAATGATGCTTTTAAAAAATGGGAATGGCAGGGCGGCTGCGAAGACCCGCGCGTTGTGCAAGACAGCGCCGGTATGTACTACATGACCTATACCGCGTACGATGGTACCACCGCACGGTTGCTCATTGCTACTTCGCCCGACCTGCTGCATTGGACAAAGCATGGTTCTGTATTTACCAAAGCATACGGCGGTAAATATGTGGACAAATGGAGCAAATCCGGCTCTATCGTTTCTACTTATCAGAATGGAAAAATCACTGCTACCCGCATCAACGGAAAATACTGGATGTACTGGGGTGATTTGTTTATCTGGGCAGCCACTTCGGATAACTTAATTGACTGGACGCCAGTAGAAATGCAACCTGGCCAGCAACCGCCTGTTGCACTGAAAGGGGTGGCTGAAAAAGTGCCCAACCTGCAGATAGTAGTGCCCACACGTGCGGGCATGTTTGATAATGATCTGGTAGAATCCGGTCCGCCCGCTATGCTTACTGATAATGGAATTTTACTACTCTACAACAGCCGCAGTATGCCGCCCGATGGTGATTCTACTTTGAAAGAGGGCACTTACACTACCGGACAAGTATTATTGGATAAAAACGATCCTACCAAAATTCTTCATCGGTTAGACCATTTTTTTATGAAACCGGAAAAGGATTATGAGCTCACCGGCGAAGTAAACAATGTATGTTTTATAGAGGGCTTAGCACAGTTTCATAATCATTATTATTTATACTACGGCACTGCCGATTCTAAAATTGCAGTGGCGGTAAAGGAATAAGGAGCGCAAAATAATTTTCATCATTCAGTAATGATTTAAATACCGAATCCTTGTAAGCTAAGGGCTTACAAGGATTCGGTTGTAATGTAATTAACAGCAAATTAATTAACCCGCATCAATCGGAAGCCTGCAAAAAACGTTTTCGGTATTCTTTTGGAATAACGCCGGTGATGCGCCGGAAATGCTTATAAAAATTAGAAAGATTTTCAAAGCCGCTATCAAAACTTACCTGGGAAATACTCTGGTCATCCATCATCAGTAGTTTGCAGGCATGGCTTATCCGGAGTTCGGTTACATAATCCGAAAAAGTTTTTCTTGTATGATGCTTGAAATACCTGGAGAAAGAAGCATTGCACATGTGCAGCTTGGCAGCAATTTCATTTACATATATTTCCCGGTGAAAATTGTTGGTGATGTATTCGAGAATAATACCCATACGGTCAGTATCCTTACAACTGTCCACAACTGCATACTTGCTTTCGTTAAAGCGGGCAGATAAGACAGGACTTACTTCGTTGCTTTCCGACAGTTTTACTAAGATATCTAAAAGGCTTACCAGGCGCTGCGGAGCACTTTCGGTACACATAGCTCGCAACCTGTTCATAACATACGGCTTTACCGTACCATGAATTTCCAGAGCATAATATGAGTTTTCGAGCAGCTTTTGCACCAGTTTCATTTCGGGCAAATCAAAAAAGTTTTTGCCTAAACAATCCTTGGTAAAATGGATGAAAATAGAGCTTGCTTCCAGCTTCCCGTTTTTCTTGTAATACTCTGCATTGTTGCGAAAGAAATGCGGGATCTTTGGACCGATAAGCATTAAATCGCCGTCTTCAAAATCAGTTACTTTATCACCAATAAATTTTTTTCCACGGCTTTTCTCTATCATTACAAGTTCGTATTCTTCATGAAAATGCCACGGCTTATCAAAATAATCGCAGTGCCAGTTGTTGTATAAAAAAGAAGAATCGTTTACCAGAGGTAGCTTGTGTAATTGGGGTCTCATACGGCAGTGTTGTAATCGTTATAATGGCAATTTATATGAATTTTTCACTTTGAAGAAGCAAAATGGGTAAAAAGTTATAAGCGGTAATACCTGAAAAATTATTTCCCATCGGTCATTTACAGCTTCGGCAGCGCTTGTATTAGTGTTAGAAAAGAATAAGAAAAAGCAGGATTAAAATATTTTTCCTTTTTTAAAACATTTCATTTTTGTAAGGAAGCACTGTTGTATAAAGTTAGCCAATTTTATTTAAAGCGTATAAAATGTACAAGCGGTCGGCAATTGTAGTGTTGGTAAATCTTGCCTATTTTGAAGTAGGATTGATGGTGTCAATCATGGGTGCTATCATCCCCGAAATTATCCGGTTTTACGGGCTGAACTATGCTGCCGCTGCATCGCTGCCGGTTGCTTATTATCTTTCATTTGGCTTTATGGCCATTCCGTCGGGCTTGATTATCGAAAAGTTTTCTTACAAAAAATCCTTGTTGTTTGCCTACCTTACTGTATTAGCCGGCATTTTACTGTTTATTTATTCGGGCAATTTCCCCAGTCGTATCATTTCTATATTCGTTATTGGCTGCGCATTAACGCTTGTACAAGTGCTTGCCTTCCCACTTTTGCGTGAGGTGATGGGTGCCGAAAAACTGCCTTTTAATACCACTTTAAACACATTAATGTATGGTGTAGGCGCTTTTGCAAGTCCTTATTTTTATACCCTTATTGCACAATGGATAAAAAATCCTTCTACAGCTTTTCCTTTCAATATTTTACACGCAATAAGTGCAGGCAGCTATCCATGGCTGGCGGTGTATTATATATTCCTCGTCATTTTTATAATAACTACAGCCATCATTATATTGGTAAAATTTCCGCCGGTGCACCTGAGTGCATCCGAAAAGATTGGTAACTTCCACACCTTTAAAGAGCTGCTGAGTAAGAAGTATTTATACCTGTTCTTTTTTGCACTATTTTCTTATGCAGCCTGCGAGCAGGGCATATCCAACTGGATACCGCAATTTTTAAGCAGTTATCATGCAGTGGATCCGCAAACAACAGGCTCATTAGTGCTATCGTTATATTGGTTATTATTATCGCTCGGCTGTGTATTTGGCATGGTACTGCTCCGATATTTTAGCAGCCTTAAGATACTGCTCCTGTTCACCATAGCGGCAGTAACATCTTTTTGTTGCGCTATATTTGGCACGCGCACAATGGCTATCTGGTTTTTTCCTATCACCGGTTTATTTCATTCGGTTATGTGGCCACTCATTCTTTCACTGGCTATGAATACCATTAACAAACATCATGGTTCGCTTTCGGGCTTGCTGTTTGCAGCCAGCTCAGGAGGTGCATTTGGTGCTATGATGGTGGGCAAACTGGGTGATGTATTTGGATTGCGTTGGGGACTTTTCTTTTTGATAATTTGTTATAGTGTGGTAGCCAGTATAAACGTATGGTCGAAGCAAAAAAAGGAGAACAATGCAATGGTAATAGCTTAACAATATTCATCCTTTTGCAATACAAATTTGTTTTGCGGAGGTTCTTCGCAAACTATAAAATATTAATAAAAAGTAAACAGGAGTGTCTACCTTTTGCTTTTTAATATACTGCCCATGAAAATAGAAACAGTTGACTTTTTTTACCTCAGCATGCCCGAAGTGCTGGACATTGGCGATGGCAGCCAGGATGCTTTGCTGGTGCGCATCAGGGCGGCTGGACTCGAAGGCTGGGGCGAGTGCGAAGCATCGCCGCTTACCAGTATTGCCAGTTATGTATGCCCTATGTCGCACAGCGCCTGTAAGCCGTTGAAATATTCCATCGAAGGAAAGGGCATCAACAGCGCGGAAGACATCTATCGCATTACGGCTGACGTGCGGGAAAACTCGTTGGACTTACTGCAAGCCGACCATACATTATCCGGTATTGATATTGCCTTGTGGGATTTGTTGGGTAAAAAATTAGAACAGCC
The DNA here is from genome assembly GCF_005233845.1 of Ilyomonas limi. Lineage (GTDB taxonomy): Bacteria > Bacteroidota > Bacteroidia > Chitinophagales > Chitinophagaceae > Ilyomonas > Ilyomonas limi. The sequence continues at coordinate 29,118 of NZ_SZQL01000003.1, read as the reverse complement.
TGTTTATAAATTATTAGGTTATCAGCAAGCTTATCCAAAGCTGCCGTATGCTTCGCAATTATTTGGCAACACGCCGGAAGAAACTTATGAAAAAGCAACAAGCACAGCAGCAAAGGGTTTTAGGGCCGTGAAGTTTGGCTGGGGACCTTTTGGCAAGCAAAACCTGGAACAAGACATTGCACACTTGCACGCAGCAAGAGAAGGAACGGACAAAGATGCTTACCTGATGATTGATGCAGGCACCGCCTGGACAGAAAACAATAGTGAGGCTGCACGGCGCTTACCTGCTTTAAAAGCAATAAACGCTTACTGGCTGGAAGAACCCTTTGTGAACGGTGCTTTGGAAGCATATAAAATGTTGTCTGAAACAGCACCGCAGGTTGCACTGGCTGGCGGAGAAGGCTGCAACAATTTTGTACAGGCACAAGCTATGATTAATCATGCGGGACTCCATTTTATACAGATAGATGCAGGCAGAATTGGCGGCATTACTACTGCTAAAAAAGTAGCTGATTTGGCAAGGAGCAAAAGTGTAACATATGTCAATCACACGTTTACTTCTCATCTTGCATTAAGTGCATCATTGCAGCCGTATGCCGGTATAGAAAACGATTTGATAAGTGAATATCCCGTTGAGCTAAAAATGCTGGCACAGGAGATTGGTAAAGAAAAAATTATTCCTGATAGCAGCGGTTATATTCATGTGCCTGAAAAGCCGGGACTGGGTATTACAGTAGACACGGCTCCGCTTCAGAAATATTTGGTGGATGTAGAAATTAAAGTGAATGGCAAACAAATCTATTACACCCCTCAACTATAAAACTAATTGCATGTACGAACGTTTTACAAATAAAATAGCCATCATTACCGGCAGTGGTAGTGGTATAGGCAAGGGCATTGCCTGCAGATTAGGCCTCGAAAAAGCAACCGTAGCACTCATTGATAATAACAAAGCAACACTGGATTATGCAGTAGCTGAGTTAACAAACAAAGGTATTGATGCACATGGTTACCTCACCGACATCAGCAATGAAGAAGAAGTGAGTCAAACGGTAAATACTATTGAAGAAAAGTGGGGAACAATAGATGTAATGGTGCACGCCGCGGGAATAGTAGGGCCTACCAGCACAAAAATTATTGATTATCCAACAGCAGATTTCGATAAGATCTATGAAGTGAACCTGAGAGGCGCTTTCCTGATAACTAAATACACCTTGAAGGTAATGGCTAAAAAAGGCTGCGGGCGCGTGTTGCTGGTAGCTTCTATTGCTGGTAAAGAAGGTAACCCGGGTATGGTGGGTTACTCCTCCACCAAGGCAGGTTTGATAGGATTGGTAAAAGGCGTGGCTAAGGAATTTGCAACCACCAATATTACCGTTAATGGCATTGCGCCTGCTGTAATAAAAACAACAATGAATGAAAACACGCAGCCTGAGCAGATGGCTTATATGGTTGCCAAAATACCTATGAAGCGCTTAGGAACGATAGAGGAAGTAGCCGCCATGTCGTGCTTTATCGTATCCGAGGAAAACAGTTTTTCTACTGGCTTTATCTATGATATTTCAGGCGGCAGGGCTACTTATTAATGCGCTTTCAAACAGCGCATATACTGTGGCTCTTTTGTATTAATTGTATTCAAAAATAACCTTCGCTCTAACTTAAATTTATTAAGATTTTCAGCAGCATTCCTTATAACTATTATAAGTAACATTTTCGTCAGCCAAACCATTCACCCTAAAAGTTATAATCCATCCTGGAGTAAGTGGTGGCGGAGGCTCGGACAAACGCGCGGAGCGATCGGGTTGTCCTTGAACTTTTTTGTTACTTTTTTCTTTCAAGAGAAAAAAGTAAAAGTGAAAACTATCTGTAAGCAATCATACTTAAAAGCGCTTACAACTTCAACAGCATCAAAACAGATTTATTCTATGCTAAATATCCCTAACTAACAATATAGTAAATTGTCAACTTTTTCATAAAATGATATTTAAAAATAACCTTATTGCACTTCATCCATCTCAATAACAGCAGCACTAAAATCATATTTTAGATTCACAGTAATTCCGACATTCATCAGCTCACCACCTGTTAATTGTTTTATCTTTTTTCCATCAATATATACCACATATTGCTGAGCAGCATCTAGGTTGCGGAGCTTATAATTTTCTTCATCCTTCCCATTTTCTAAACGGTATGCCATTAGCAAATTTTTATCATTATTTTGGTATTGAATTGCCATACTTCCCACCGGTTTGTCATGGTCGGGCATAGGGGTAAGGTGATATACATCTGCACCTTGAATAATAGTACGAATGCGCTTGTACAATTGTATATTTTGCTTTGCTGTATCCATCAGCGCTTTACTCCAACGCTCCAAACGGCTGGATATTCCAAACTGCCCGGTCATCGCTATCCTGAACATATAATTCCACCATTCGGGATGCAGTGGTTCTTCCTTACAGAACCATACATCCTGGTGCACCGTGTCACCAGTCATCCAATAGTTATTGATGCCCGGTGTAAGTTCCAGCGTAGCGCCCCAAACAAGTTGGGGTGCATTGTGCGGGTAAGTAATATCCGAAAGCCAGGCTGTATTGGTATGCTTCATAGTACCTAAATCGGTACGCAAACCGCCGCTGGCGCAGTTTTCTACAATTAAAGATGGAAAAAGATGATGTACAGCATCCAGCAGTTTAAAGTATCCCTGCAGGTGCTCATACAGAGCAATACCATTGTACTGCGCATCAAACGACTCCCCAACAGAATTGTTATAGTCAATTTTTATCCATTTCAATTGATAGGTATTCACCAGCCGGCTGATGGTGTGCAGTGCCCAGTTACGGGCACTGTCATTAGCAAAGTTTAAATGGTAGCGATTGCTCGTAAATACCGGCTTTCCTTCGTTTTGCAGAAACCAACCGGGATGTTCTTTTACCAAATTCGATTGGCGGCCTACGCTTTCTATTTCTACCCAAAGCCCAAACAACATGTTGTTTTGATGCACATAGTTTACCAGTTCTTCCAAGCCATTGGGAAAGCTGGTTTTGGTTGGATACCAGTTGCCCAATTCTGCCGACCAATCCTGCTCCTGCTCGTTGTACCAGCCGGCATCCAGCACAAAGGCTTCGCAGCCCAATGCAGCCGCACTATCTACCAGTCTTTTTACTTCCTTTACATACACTTTATTGGGCGTGGCAAACCAGGTATTATACTCTACCAGTAAAGGCCTATTGGTTTGCACTGCCGGAATTACAAACTCGCGCTGATAGCGGTGTAAATAGTTTGCTACCTCATCCAAATCACCACTGTCTAATGTGAAGGCAACTTCCGGTGTTTGAAATGTTGCAGAAGGAAGGAGTGTAAGTGCTTCTCCCTTATCGAAGCGCATACCCATTTGCACTGTTACAGGAGCATTTGCCTCTTTTTGCAAAAACTGCATTTGCCAGTTGCCCGAATAAGCAAGCTCTGCCATATAGCGTACCGAAGTAGTGTTGTTTACCAATGAAAACCAGGAGGAATAACCTTCGCCGGAACGTCCTCTGTTCATAATGAACGAACGCAGGCTATCCGGTTGTAAAGCCTCTGTAGTAAAGCGCCTTTCGTGACCCCATTCTGTTTTTAAATATTGCAGGTCATAATTTCCTCCCGGCAGCGAAGCAGAAAAAGAGGGAATATTAGCGATGTGGATAGCCTGCTGCGAAGTATTTTTTATGTTGATGCTTCTGGTAAAAACTCCGGTATTATTATACGCTTTACAAGTAACTATTGCTTGCAGCGGAGACTTCTTTGCCTGGAGCGTAAGCATAAGATAAGCAACGCCGTTTTTCTCATTGCCTGTTTGATTATTTGTAAGTGTAAAATCAGCAGCATTCAATTGCTGACCGTTAATGGTGCAGACAACAAGATGGTAATCCGGTTCAGCAGCCGGTGATACCGTTGCAGTAGCATCTGTAAGATAAGCTTGTTCAATACCTTCCGGCGTGTTGGTTATAATGTACCTGTTTTTACCGGAACGTACGGTCCACTCCTTTTTTTGACCGTTATAACTTACCTGGGAAAAACTGTTGATTACAGTTGAGAGAAACAATAACAGGAATACAACTTTTATTGAATGGACAAGCATACGCATTAATAATTCTTACAAAAATCCGCCATTCAGCATAGAAAAAAATCCACCAATTTGACTGATTATTATGGTTTCATTACAAGAGCATGGTTACATCCGGCAAACGGTAAATTATAACCCGGCATTTGTGTTAACAAAATATACAAATCCGCTGAATAAAAAGATGTTTTAAGTAATAAAAGTATTCACCTTCGTAAAGGAGCGTGTAGCTGTGTTTAGAAAAATTAGAATAGTACATTGCATACTGCATAGTAAAATCAAAAACAATAAATAATTGATTGTTCCTGTATGAATTTATTTAGCATAAAAAACCCGATGCTCACCACAGCATTTATTGCCTGCATTGTTGCCTGTACAACAGCCACCAGCAACACACAGACTGATGCTTCAACACCAACAGCAGTGCTTATCCCTTCAGAAAAGTTCCTGTTTAACTCTTTTGTAGATTGTAATATGGCTACGGTTTGGGTAGGTGATACATTCAGAATTTTTCCCGGCAAATATGGCGAAGATCCGTTATGGGGAGAAGCACACGATCTTAAGTTTGCCAGCGGCAGCAGCGTGGACGAGGTATTTAAAAAAGCCTCCACCGAATTTACTGAACCGAATATGCCTTTGAATGCAAAGCCGGGCACACCGGGCTTGCATGGTGCCGTATGGTTTGAAACATTGTTTAAAGACTCCAACGATGCAACCGGCAAAACGTTGTATGCATTATATCATAACGAAAATTATCCTTCTACTTTGCCCTACGATTCTTCAACAGGCGTTGGCTACCTCGATGTAAAGTGGCCACAGGGATTGAAAGGACCTGAAACCAAAACTGCCGTTTGCCGTATAGGTATTATGAAGTCAATGGATGGTGGACATAGCTGGCAGGATAAAGGCATTATACTGCAGGATTACCAATCCCGCATGATATTGAAGCCGCACAATACAGGGATCAATTTTGCAGGCGGTGTAGGCGATCCTTCGGCTATTGCCAATGGCGATTACCTGTATGTGTTTTTTGGTGAATACGGCTACCCGGGTAAATATGATTCTGCTACTTACAACAGGAATGCCGAGTGGAAAGGGCAGTGCATCAGCATCGCACGTATCAAATTATCAGACCTCGATAATCCTGTGGGTAAAGCTAAACGGTGGGATGGTAAAGGATTCAATGCGCCTGCGGATAGTGTGGGTGTTCCTATAGCTTCTTTGCAGATTCCGGTTGCCGAGGGTGGCGGTCCGGCTTCGTCGCCTACAGCAAAATATTATTGGGGACCTTCGGTTAGCTGGAACAATTATTTGCAATGCTGGGTGATGCTGATGGCGAGGGCAGAAGGTCCTTCGTGGAAAGGCAGCAGTATTTATATTTCGTTTAATACAAACGCAGACTTCGGGGAAGGAGACAATTCGCAGCAATGGTCAACCCCAAAACTGTTTTTAAATAAGCCCGGGCATACGATCTGGTACCCTTCCTTGCAGCCAGTCAATACCGCAGAAGATAAAGCGAAACATTATACTTCCCTGAACTTGGGACAGAGGGCAAGACTGTTTTATAAAGATATAACCGACACGGCGAGCCCTTATTTATCGGAATATGCGGTAGAGTTTAAAAAGTAATAATAAACAGCTTCCTAATTACATTCTTTGTTTCTCTCAAACCAATAACACCATGTTTTCAAAAATACTTACCAACGGTATTGAAATGTTAACGATGGAAACAGATCATCTTGCCTTTTCCATTGTGCCTGCACTGGGCGGTAAAATATGGAGTATCTACAACAAGCAATTGGGCAAACAGTTTTTATGGACTAATTCCAATCTTCCATTACAAATGCAGGAACGTGGAGCAGATTATGATTCCAACTTTTTAGGCGCTATTGATGAGTTGATACCAAATGATATGACGGAAACAATTGATTCAATAGATTATCCTGATCATGGAGAGTTATGGACAACGCCTTTGCAGTATTTTCAAACCGAAGATAAAATAACAGTGCATGGACATTTAGCATTAAGCGGACTACATTATAGCAAAACAGTGTATGCCGATGCCAATAGTCCTATGCTATATATGGATTACACCATCAAAAACACCACAAATGAACAGCGTAATTTTTTATGGAAGCTTCACGCTGCCCTGCGCATTGAAGCTGGTGATCAACTGCTCACCAATGCTCAATACGGACAAGTTGTTGACCCCACTTATTCAAGATTTAAAGATACAAATCCCTTTATCTGGCCTATTGTTGAAGACACAAATGCTTCAATCATTCCGTCCAAAGGCAATGCAATAGATTTCTTTTACCTCTACAATATTCCTGCTGGTGAAATGCAATTGCTGAGCAATGAAGGCAAACATGTATTCAGTTATCAGTGCGATATAAAGGTGTTTCCCTATCAGTGGTACTTTGCTTCGTATGGTGGTTTTTTTGACCATTATACGGCTATACTGGAGCCTTGTACCAATATGCCTATGAGCGTAAACGAAGCAAAGGAAAAGAGACAATGTGCCGTATTAGCACCTGGCGAAACACTACACACCTCAGTACGTATTTATGCAGGCGAAAAGCAATAATTTTTAATTACATGAACAGACCAAAAGTACTCATTACCGGCGCTGCCTCGGGTATTGGCAGGGCAACCGCTATACGTTTTGCACAGGAAGGCTATGATGTATGCGCCAATGATATACAAGAAGAGAAATTAAACACTTTACTAAATGAATTAGGTTCTGGCAATCATTTGATATTGCATGGTAGTTATACCAATACAGCAACTATTGAAAAAGGGCATCAACTAATTAAAAACAACTGGGGTTCGCTGGATGCATTGGTAAATTGTGCAGGCATCGGCGGCATAACAAACCCTATAGTAATGCCTATTGAAGAATGGCGAAAGATATTCGATATAATGGTCAACGGCACTATATTGATATCGCAATTAGCGACTGCATTTATGTACAATGGTGGCAGAATTATTCATATTACCTCCATCCACGGCACGCGTGCAGAAGTCGGTGCAAGCAGTTACGCTATGGCTAAAGCAGCTATCAACCAATATTGCCGGGCTGTGGCAGTAGAACTTGCAGATAGAAATATTTTAGTAAATGCTATTGCACCCGGATTTGTAGATACACCAATGGCGATAGCAGCAAATGGAGTTAATGAACTGGAAACAGAATGGTTCAGGAGCAATTATGTGGAAGGGCATCATTTACCATTGAAGCGGGCGGCTGCACCCGAAGAAATCGCGGGCGTTGCTTTTTTCTTAGCCGGCAAAGACGCATCTTATATCACCGGACAGGTAATTGTAGTAGATGGCGGCTTAACAATCACTTTTTAGGCAAATGGGGGTCATGATGAAATAGGTGACTTAGCATTGACAATTAAAGATGCAAACAGTTTTGAAGCAATCCCGCTGCTATAGAATTTCTTTTACGATTTGTTTTAGTATGATTGGAAGGTTGCTTTATGATGAGGCTTAATTAATACTATTCACAGTTTAAGGTAGTGTACTATTATTATAACTGACAATAATGCTGCAATTATTTTTGTAATTCTTTCTTTTAGGGGTAATTTCATATATTGGTATATTTATTTCCTCCACACTAAATCTTCATCTTTATGGCTGAAACTACCTCAAAAAGTACCATCAAGTTAAGTTGGCTCACCGTTTTAAGAGTTGTATTAGGCCTGATTATACTTTATAAAGCAATAAGCTTTATTCGTAATACTGAGATGCTGAAATCGTTGATAACGGAAACCGGTATAGGTATTTTCTCGCAAAATTCAGAAGTGCTTGCATTTGTAATAGCTTATCTTGGTTTATTATGTGGATTTTTTATAACAGTTGGGCTTTTTACAAAAGCATCTTCCATTGTTCAGATTCCAATTCTTATTGTAGCAATCTTTTTTGTGAATATCAAAAACATGGACTACAATACTTTTGAATTAGTTCTCTCTCTTATTGCTCTTATTTTACTTATTCTTTTTGCTATAAAAGGGAGCGGTACGCTTTCGGCTGATGAATATTTCCGCAGAGGAGCTGCTATAGATAAAAAATCAGGAAGCGCTTTTAAGTAACATTGCACAAACGGCGATACAGTCTTTTAAAGGACTTTTAAAGCGTAATTAATTTTCCCTTTACGCGATTGAGCATTTAAATTAATCTTTTTTTGTTCCATAAGCCTTTCCGATCTTATTTGACAAATATTTCATCAGCTCAATGCAAAGAAGGGATGCTAATGAAACTAAAGAAATTATCTGTATAGCATTCGAGTTTAAAGTCGTTGTTTTGAACACAGGTTGTAAGAAAGGAATGTAAACAATTAATAACTGCAGGATTACCGTAAGGACCACTGTGCCCCACATTCCTTTATTTGCAAATATTCCTTTGGAGAAGAGCGAATGATAGACTGAGCGAACAGAAAGGGCATTACCCAATTGAACAAAACATAAAGTTGTAAACACCATTGTTTGCTGGGTTTTTACATCATACCCCTGCCTTACTGCCCACCACTGAATAAAGATTGCAGACAGCGTTAAAACAATTGCGGAAAAAATTATTTTTACTATCAACCCTCCGGCGAACAGGTTTTCTTTCGGAGGTCTGGGTGGGCGATTCATAATACCTTCTTCTGCTGGTTCTGCTACAAGAGCAATACCGGGCAAGCCATCTGTTACCAGATTTATCCATAAGATGTGGATGGGAAGTAATGGGATAGCAAAGCCGAGAAAAGGTGCAAAGAACAGCGTAAGAATTTCACTCAGGTTGCAGGAGAGGACATATAAAATGAATTTTCTTATATTCTCATAAATTCTTCTTCCTTCTTTTACAGCTTTAACGATGGTGGCAAAATTATCATCAAGCAATATCATGTCCGATGCTTCCTTGGCTACATCGGTACCGGTTATACCCATTGCCAAACCAATGTCTGCCTGTTTCAAGGATGGCGCATCATTCACACCGTCACCGGTCATTGCTACAAATTCGCCATTGCTTTGCAGCGCTTTTACAATATTTAATTTTTGTTCGGGAGATACTCTTGCATACACAAAAATCTCTTTTACGCTATTTTTGAAATCTTCTTCCCCCAGTTTATCCAAATCCATTCCTGTCTTTGCTTCACCACCTTCATTAATTATTTCTAAACGTTCGGCTATGGCTTTAGCTGTAAGAGGTTGGTCGCCGGTTATCATCATGGTTTTAATACCTGCTGTTTTACATTGACGGATGGCATCAATAACCTCTTCGCGCGGCGGGTCAATCATAGCCGTTATTCCTAAAAAATTCATATCTTTTTCTAAACTTACATCCAGTTTACCGGGCTCCTGGTCAAAAACTTTATAGGCAAAAAATAAAACTCTTAATCCATCTTTTGCCCATTCCTTATTTACATTTAACCATTCCTGAATACTGTTCTTATATTTTTCAGATAGTACCGCTACCATTTTTACAGGCGCACCTTTAGTAAATAAAATCCATTTGTCTCCATTTTTATGTAGCGTACTCATCCGCATTCGGGATGAATCGAAAGGCAGTTTTAATAATAGCGGATATTTTGCATCTGCTTCCTCTTTTGTATAGCCATCTTTTAGTGCGTAATAAACCAATGCTGTTTCTGTAGAATCTCCAAACAATTCATTATTCTCCGAAGCGCTTACTTCATTGTTTAAAAGCATGGCATATTCCAATAATTCTTCGTTATTATTAGCTGCCTGCATTTTTTCAACCGTCATTACATTTTGGGTAAGTGTTCCGGTTTTGTCGGTGCAGATATAAGTAACCGAACCCAAAGTTTCTACAGCCGGTAGCTTTCTTATGAGTGCTTTTTGTTTTACCATTCTCGCAGCACCGCGGGCAAGCGCTATGGTTATCACTGCAGGGAGCGCTTCGGGCAAAGCAGCTACTGCAAGTGACAGCGCTGTTAAAAACATTTGAAATGCCGGTTCTCCCCGCCACAAACCCAATGCAAATACTATTACGCAAATGAGTATCACAATTACAGCTAATTGTTTACTGAACACTGCAAGCCTTTTCTGAAGTGGTGTTTTTTGAAGGCCTACATCCAATAAACCAGCAATTTTACCTATTTCAGTGTTCATGCCAATTGCAGTTACAATTGCCTTTGCAGAACCATTACTCACCATTGTTCCTTTGAAAACCATGTTATGCTGGTCGCCCGGAACAAGATTATCTTTGCTTATAGCTTCAATTGTTTTTTCTACAGAATAACTTTCTCCTGTTAAAGACGCTTCATCTGTTTTAAACGCGCTTACTTCAATCAACCTTGCATCTGCAGGTACAATGCCTCCTGCCTCCAACAAAATCACGTCGCCAGGCACCAATTTGTTGGCTTCAATTTTTACCGGTTTATTATCCCGCATCACCAGTGCAAATTGTGCCGCCATTTTTTTCAGCATTTTGATGGATTCCTCTGCTTTGCTCTCCTGAGCGTATCCCATCCACGCATTTGCAATAATTATTGCAATAATTACAAGCCCATCTGTATGTTCTCCAACAAAAAAAGAAATGCCCGCAGCAATAATGAGAATGATAATCATTGTATCATTGAGCTGCCCAAGAAGAATAGATAATTTGCTTTTTTGTTTTGCTTCCTGTAAAGTATTTTCTCCAAATTTTTCCCGAAGGGCTGGAACCGCCTCATTTCTTAAACCAGAAAAAGATGTTTGAAGCTGATTAATGACTTCTTCTTTGCTGAGCTGGTAAAATGTTTTCATACTGGATTGTATATATCTTAAAGTTATAACATCGGTGATACAAGCCTTGCTGTTTTTTCAAGCATTTGCTTATATATAGAACGGCTGCTCCAGGCTGCCGCATCAATTCTTTCTGCTTCTTTTAAATCTTCGTAAAAAACTTCAGTGAGCGTTTTGGCTATATCACTATCATAAACAATCGCATTAACTTCAAAGTTTAAATCGAAGCTCCTGAAATCCATATTGGCTGTGCCAACAATCGCAATCTTTTTGTCTGCAACTTACGTCTTGGCATGAACGAATCCTTTGGTATATTGATAAATTTCAACGCCTGCATTTAGCAGGTCATTATAATAAGACCGTGCAGCAAAGTTTACAAGGAAGGAATCCGATATTCCGGGCACTAACAGCTTTACCGAAACACCACCAAGAGAAGCAATAATAAGCGCATCGAGCAAACTTTCTCCGGGAATGAAATAAGGAGTTGTAATAAGAATTTCTTTTGTCGCCAGGTTTATAGCTTGTAAAGTTGAAAATAAAATAGTTGGTGTTTCAGAATCAGGACCACTGGCTGCTATCTGAACCACTTTATTATCACGCAGCACATTTTTATCTTCCTTCGGAAAAAACAATTGGTCAGGCTGTAATTTTTTATTGGCGCAAAAGTTCCAATCGCATAAAAAAAGATATTGCAGATATTGCACGCCCGGCCCATCAATACGCAAATGAGTATCCCGCCAGAAAAGTTTTGTATCACCAGGTTTATTGATATACCTGTCACTAACGTTAATGCCACCAACAAAACCAGTGTTTCCATCTACAATAATTATTTTTCGATGATTACGGTAGTTAAGGCGGTTAGCAAAGGCAATAAAATAAATTTTCAAAATAAAATAAATTTTCAAAAAAGGAAAGGCTTTTACACCATTGGCTCTAAGCCGGTGCACTAAATTTCTTCAAATTGAACGGCTTCCAAAATCATCGTAAATAAATCTGACTGTTACGCCCTCTTTTGCTTTTTGAATGATGAGTTTTTCAATTGCCCTTCCTGTTTCGCCGTCTTCATAAATGTAGTATTCAATATGAATATGATTTTTTGCTTTGCTTAATGCTTCCAGCACTTCAGGAAATTTATTTTCTCCGTTCACCAAAACTTTTACAGCATTATTTGCAGTTAAAGGACTGTTTGTATCCCTTACCAGCATATAGGCCAATTCTTTATTGCTTTGAACAGTAGCATCGCTTTCATTAAAGGTTTGCTTGGAATATTTATATAAATCTTCTTTTAATTTTTTTGCCAGGTCTTCATTTTCGTAAAGTTTTTTGCTGTACATTTTTTTGTTACGGTAATTAATCCCGAAAAGAAAATATCATACCTGCAAAAGGAACAAAAATTGTAAACAGCAGATAGTCCAGCGTTTTAATGGTGCTTCGGGTATCATAAATAATACGTAAACATACCAGGATAAGAATAACAATGTAAGCAATCTCATAAATAAGCAGCCAATTCATATTGAACTTTTTAGTGAGACACTGCTTTGTTTTTTACTACTGTTTAAACTACTTTAGTAATTGTAAGCCCTTGTACTATGATGGAAAAGATAATAATAAAATAGCAGCTTGAAAGAATTATTTCTTAGCAAGGAAAAGCAGGAATAATAAAGCCTTAACTATAGAAATACCGCCTCTGATATGAAATTGACGAAACCGTTAATGAGGATTAATATATCGTAACCTGTTGCCTATTAGCTTTGCCAGCCATTTAGAATGCTGTATGGTTATGTCAAATACATCACCATGAAATATCCATGCCTGTTTGCCATTATCAAGCTCCGGCAGTACTTTGTTGGTTATAATAAAAGCGCTTAATGAAAAGCCGCTAAATCTTCTTGGCATCCCATCATTATTGCAGGCGGATAGTAGATATGTACATCATCACTGATAAGTGTAAATGAATTGAATTAAACTAAAGAATTAAAATGGAAAGCTGGTTTTCAATATTAAATTTGTGTTATCATTTTAAATTATAAACCAATGGCCGGCAATAATCAAACGAAAGTAAATGTGCTCCATAGCAAAAAGGAGATGAGGAAAGCCATAACTGATAAATTACAAATTGCCCTTCCCAAAATGAAGGTTACCCTGGGTGATAAGAAATTTAGCCGCCGGTTGAAAAAAGCAGTGAAAGTATTGCTCCAAGGCATCCACAGCGATGCTGTACTGAAAAGGGCAAAGAAGAAAGCCGATGCTGGCAAAGCAGCAAGCACAAAAAATTTATCTGCTAAAAAAGCAAAAGTTACCAAAAGGTGAAGACAGCTAAAGTTACGATACCTGAAATGATTTAATAAATAAGGCTCTTAATTGCTTACTAAGCCGCTATTCATCACTGTTTTATGCAGCGAAAATTTAAAAACAAGTCGCCTTCTACAGTAAGGCAACCTGTTTATTAGTTTAATTACAATTAAAGTTATTGCCTTATCAGGTGAGGCAATTTTGGTTCATTACTCTTATGCCTCTACCAAATAAACATCGGGTTTATAAGTATCATCAAAACTAAAGGTGGTGTTTACAAGTTGAGTGTTGGGATACTTAGAATATGGTGCCTGTAAAAAGCTTCAATCTTAAACCATCCTTTAGAGACATATTAATTTTTTGTAGTATTATAAACCAATCGCAAGAAAATTTCTAGACTGCTTTTTAATAAGCATTCTCTTCATTTTTTATGTAAAGCAAACATCAGCAACGCCAAGACACCTGATGCTGTCTTTTTTAAGAAACCTGCAAATGATATTATTTAGCGTTTGTATCCACTAAATTTGCGCCATGAAAAGCAGTGCAGATACTACATCGTACAACCAAAATAGTAACATAATCCGGTTCACTCCGAGGCAACTGATAAAATACCACATGGAACATCCTGAGGTGCCCATTACAGACCAGGATATAGAAAATTTAATACTGGATATTCCATCAGTGAGTACTTTGGATGATAATGGCATTGAAAATAGTAACAACTTTAAATTATATACTATAAATGAAAATAATGCTACACTAATGCTCTAAGCTTATACTTTAAAGAAGTAATTCAAACCAGCTATTCCTATTATCTTAAAAAGATGTTTATAATACAGCGCTTTATAATTTTAATAATATATAAAAACAATTTAAGCTGATTGTTCTACCAAAATATCGTGCAGTTTGATGTGTTATCCTACTTTTAAATAATTGCCGGATACAAGCAATTGTCTCAATATTATAACTATAACTATTTTACATCCATAAAAGTGCAGGAAGAATCTTCAGGTATGATAGCAGAACGTTTAAAAGCTGATACCAAAACTCAAATTACTTTACAGGAAGATGTAAAGTTGTTCCTGCACTTTTATGTATAACAGGTAAATACTTTCTTCTGTATTGTTCTGTAAGTAACACATTTTTGCCTCCTGTTTCGCAATAATCAACTTCTCCTGCATGTGTTAAGTCCATTGAACCATATTTTTCTTTAAGCCGATTCTGATGCTGCAGTGAAATAGCAGTATCTGTTATTGAAGTATGTAATTTTATTTATGTTCTGACTACACAATCACTAAAACTATAATCGAAAGATCATATCCTACGCTTTATACATTCGTGTCAATGTTTCAAGAGATTGCTTGGCTTTCCGGTCAACTGTAACCACACCGTAAGGACCATAGGCGGCGTAAGTAATGAAATATTTTCTGTGAAAGTAATCGGCCCAACACCATAACACGCCACCTGCTATACCGGGAACACTTTTAATCCCCTCCCATATCCGCTCTATATATGCAGCCTGGAACTCCTCTGAATAGGAAATATCGCCATGAATGCCTTTTATTCCCTGCGTTCCAAATTCTGTAATAACAATGGGCTTGGTGAAGCTATTCCGATGTTCTTTAAGTTCTTTTACTAAAGGTTCATAGCCCAATCTTTCAATATCCGAAAAATGATTGCAGGTTGTATCGCCAAATACACCAGGGTATTTATTGATGCAAACAATATCGGCCTGATCAAAGGCAAGATGCGCTTTAGGACTTCCGTTGACAACAAATGTTACCAGGCGGGTAGGGTCAATCCCTTTTGCCTGAGTTAGCAGATCGCGCATTACCTTTATTCCCACCGCATTGTCTGTGGCAGATTCATTCGCCATGCTCCAGAAAACGATTGCAGGATGATTCTTGTCCCTCTTAATCATTTTTGTAAGAGCAGGTTTAGCAAATTGAAGAATGTCTGCACTTTGCGTCGCTTCACCAAACCAGTTTACTCCCCACCAGCACATCGTATTCTCTTCCATCACCATAAAGCCGTATTCATCATACAGTGATAATAAATTGGGCGACTGAGGATAATGCATCCGTATGAAGTTTATTCCAATACTTTTCATCAATGCCAGTTCTTCACGTAAAAGCTTTTCGGGTACCACCGGGCCGTATCTGTCATAATCGTCGTAGCGGTTTACCCCTTTTATATGAATCGGTTTACCGTTCAACATAATGGAAGTACCCTCAACACGCAATTCCCTGATGCCGAAGCGCTCGGTTAAGTCATCAATAATTTCGCCGTTCTTTCTCAGGGTTGCTGTTGCGGTATATAATGCCGGGCTATCAGGCGACCATACATCCGGATTATCCAAAGCCAGATCTATATTCACCGTAGTGTTTTTGTTTGGCTTTAGCCGGATATCCACTGTTTTACTGATAATAACTTCTTTTTTTGCTATAGCCAGATCCAGTTTCATTTCGGAAGCATCATTGCTTTCATTGGCTACGTTGACGATGCAACTGATCAGCGCTCCCGCGTTTTTAAGTGTAGTCCGTATAGCAAGATCTTCTATGTAAGTATATGCTGTATTTATCAGCTCTACTTTGCCTAATATGCCGCCGTACTGGATCCATTCAATTTGTTTAGCACCCGGCAACCATTCCGGTCTTGGCTTATTATCCACTCTCAATACTAACGTGTTCTCTACTCCCGGCTTCAGATGATGGGTGATATTAAAATCAAAAGGAAGGTAACCGCCAATATTCTCACCAATAAATGCTCCATTGAGCCATACTTTGCTGTAATACATCACCCTGTGGAAAAGGATACTATTTCTTTTATTGTTGATAAAATCATCCGGATGTATGGTGGTCATGTACCAGCCAATACCTTCATATTGCCACAGTGCGGTTTCATAACAATCCCAGGGAAAGGGAACCTGTACCTTGCCCCAGTCGCAGCCGTTGAAGTCTTTTTTAAACCAATGCTCCTTTTCACCAATATCCTTAATATCTGCCCCAAATTTCCAATTTTCAGACAGCACATTTCTCTTTCTGGAAGAGTTACTCGTTACATCTGTATTTTGTTTCGCGGAGCTTGCATCCGGTGTTGGTAAATGAGCGGGAATAATAGCTGCGCCAAGCAACGTTCCTAATTCGCACAAGGCTTCTCTTCTATCCATAATATTGATGGTGATTTATAATAGTTCAACGTACATAACAATACTAACTTATTCGCCTGCATGAAAACGCCGGCCACAAAATATGCTGGCTTTCAAAAAGTCTTATTGTTTGCTGAGCTTAATTAAAAATCCACCTCCCGGCGCCAGATGAATTTTCATTTCGTCATTCTTCTTCACCTGCACATCTTTCTGCAGCACATAATCTGCTGCATACCGGTCTGCATTGATGCCATCCTTACAAATTGTTGCTGTATAATTTCCTTCTCCCAAAAAATCAAATTTTACAATCACATCTCTTTCCGTCCAGTTACTCATTCCGCCAACAAACCAATCATTGCCTTTTTGTCTTGCTGAAACAATATACGCTCCAACCTTCGCATCTGTAATGACCGTTTCATCCCAACAGGTTGGAAGGTTTCCAAGCAGTTCCATAAATTCCGGTTCGCGCATTCCTTCAGATGGATTACCCGAAAATATCTGCATCGGGCTATCATACACGATAAACATGGCAAGTTGATGGCAACGTGTGCCGGGACTGGTTACAGTGCCAGAAATAGGTCTTACAACCTTTTTTGTAGCATTATTAAGTAATCCCGGCTCATAATCAAAGCCACCGGCGAGCATGCGGGTAAAAGGTAGTGTTACGTCATGCTCCGGCGTTATCCTGTTGCTCCACATATTAAATTCTGAACCCAGCACGCCTTCCCTTGCTACTGCATTGGGATAAGTGCGGTTGAATCCTTTAGGAGGAAAAGCACCATGATACATGATCATAATTTTATGCTCCGCGCAGGCTTTTGCTATCCGGTGATAAAAGTTTACCATTTTCTGATCATCGCGGTCCATAAAATCGGTCATAATAAAATTAACGCCCCACTTATTGAATTGATCCAGCGCGCTGTCCAACTGCCTGTCAAGTGTTTTTGACAGGGTCCACATGCTTATTTTAATACCTTTTTCTTTCGCGTAAGCAACAAGCGTATCCATGTTAATATCCGGATTTATCTTAAACAGGTCGTTATTGTCGCTCCAGCCGGCATCCATCATAATACGGTCAAAGCCGAACCGCTTTGCAAAATCAATATAATACTTGTAAGATGCTGTATTAAGACCAGCCCTGAAAGGCACGTTGAAAAGATTAATATCAATAATCCATTCATCCGTAAGATTACCTGGCTGCACCCAAGAAGCATCACCAATTCTCGATGGTGCACCTAATTTATACACCAGGTCATTATTAGGTAAATCCTTATCTTCTTTAGCAATCAACAACGCTCTCCACGGAAAGCTTCTTGTACCGGAAGTTCTTGCAATATAAGGAGCCCGTTTAGTAACAACCATCTGTGAATAAAGCGCATCTGTAGATTTTTCTTCAAGTGGATACCCTGCAAATACGCCCTTTAAAGTAGAAGAGCCGGTGCCGCCGATAAACATGCCGGGGTAATCTTCCAAATCAGACTCTGTGATGGCAATCTTAGGGTTCGATTCGGGAGCAACAAGTATAGGTGAATAACCGATAACGCCATCGGCAATGGTATCTATTCTTCTCAGTGGATACTCCTCTTCAAAACTGGTATGAAAGATATCAGCATCTTCCCGCTTCTTTACCTGTGGAAAATAAGCAGATGGAGTGCCGGGAAAAGCAAACGCTGCCACCTCATTATTTACATAAATGGAATCTTTAAACATAGTTGAAATACGATAAGCAACTCCATCATCATACACCCTGAAATCAACCTTATAGGGTTGTTTGAATGTAATAGATAAAATAGTATATACATCTGGTATCACCCTTCTTCTCTCAGGAACCGGAGAGATAATTTGTTCCCTGACTTTTTTTATAGAAGACGATTTAATAGTATTGTTGTAAGAAAGAGACCTGTTTTTGTCTAATAAAAAATCTATTGATGAAGGTGCGAGAATGGTTTTATTATCATATAGAATCTGATATTGCAACTGCTTACCCATCCAAACCTTCACTGCAATATTGCCCGAAGGAGAAACTACCTGTAAAGTATCTTTACTCCAGGCATTGCAATAAATAAGGATAAAAAATAATGGTAGTAAATAACTTCTCTTTTTATATTGTTTCTTATGTTTCATAATATTTAGATGGTGATTTCTGATAGTTTTTGTTTTTTATAGAAAGTACGCTGTTACATAAGTTTATTTCATTCATCAACGGGTGTAAACAGTCATACAGGAAGTTATTGTTTGTCACTTTTTCTCTTGAAAGAAAAAAAGAAGACAACCACTTGCTGTAAGAAATTATTCTAACAATACTTACAAGCATTACAGCATTGCGAATTGATCTAATCTTTTAAGCTTATCTATATTATCACAATACTAAATAGCTTCTCAAATCTATCTTTAATTTAAGGCTCCCCACAGCATTTTTAAAATCATTCTTTTGCTCCAAAGAATACCATTTTGGCGCCACTTTTATCAAACGTCATCTGTAAAACAGCTCTTCCTTTTGCATCAAATGAAACCTGGACGCCTTCATTTTTCCAGCTATCTTTTGCTACTTTATTCTGTGAAATATACGTGTAGGTTCCGGGAACATTAGCAAATGCTACTATTACACCTTTGCCTGTTTGCTCATTGATCTTTTCATATATCTCCGGGCTCGATCCTGTTTCCCCCTGTTTCACAAGGCTACTTTCAGTAATATCATTTTTTACTTGTTTGTATATGCCTAACACTTCATTAAAATAAGCTATGCCTTCAGGAGATACTTTCATAAGTTCACCCCATAAGCCATTAGCGCCTAATATCAAAGAAGCGATATTGATCGTTTGCGAGTTTTTTGGCTCATCCGACATATATGGGGCAAATAGCAAAATGGAAGGAATCCATTGGTCGTAGTTTAAAACAGACCGGGCAAACCAGCCGCGTGCGGGACCAGGATTGACAAATATATTAGTGTTGCCATTTTTTAAAGGACTTTTACCTTCAGGAGCGAGGTCATAGTTAGCATAGTAAGGACCATTATTGATGAAAAAAAACTTTCCTGACGATAAGAACTGTAAACCCACACAGCGGTCTCGTTCCGTTACGTCAAAATCAAAAATAGTATTGGGATATGCTTTGCACACTTTATCTATTACTTTCGACATGTAAATGGGCAACTGAAAAGCATAACTTTCAGCCCTTTCCTCTTCGCTGTTTCCGGAGGTACCATGAAAATGATTTGGGTCGTCACATCCATAAGAACCCACACCATCCCAATAAATATAAGTGACTCCTAATTTTTTTATTATATCCATCAAGTTATCGGCATATGACTCCCAATAAGAACTTACCAAACATAGGTTAACGCTTTCTTTGGTTTCCCATATTAGTCTCGGTTTGCTCTTTTCACCCTTCCAACTCATCACGGAGGAAAGATTATCTGCAAGTAGTTTACTGTCAACAGCCGCAACGGTAGGGTTAAACCATAAGCCCAGTTTCATACCATATCCATCTAATTTTGCTTTTACCTGTTTCAGGCTGTCCGGAAAAAAAGAAGTATTTACCTGCCAATCACCTGTTTTTGAAAACCATCCTGCATCTATCTCAAAAATATCTACACCCATCTGGTGAGCAATATCTATTTCTTTAAGTGTAGTAGCCAGGTTCATGCTGCTTAAATAACTCCCGCTTACATTTTTGTCGCGCTCCTGTCTTCCCCATGAATTATAAAAAATATAAGGTTTGCGGCTTTCCATGTTTTCAGTAATATAATGAAGCATAAAGTCCCTGTAATACTTTTGAAGGGCGGACTGGTTGCCTTTTGCACCGCCGATTTCAAACCAGAGTGTTTCATAGGAATGTTCATCGTTTAATGGTTGATTATTCAGGTAGTTTGATTTAACTGCCTGAAGTGATACATCGCGTAAGGGATGAAACTGAAATTCCAGAAAACGATTTGGCAATTGCGAGCCATGCTCATAAGCAAGTAAGAATTGTTCTTCCGCATCGGAAAAAACAATCATAGGTCCCATAGCTGAGAAATCATCTTCAAAATGCCGGTTATTTACAGATGCTTCCTCAAGCGTATAAGCGTGGTATTTGTCGTTAAATTCTGAAAGCCGGATTTCTTTGATATTGGTGAAGCTCTTTAAAGAAGTAGCACAATAGGTAAAATTATCTTTCCCCTCTGACTTCGTAAGATTGTGATTTCCCGTAGTATGTAAGCTGTATTGAAACCTGATGATGGGATTATCGGGAGCTACACGAAAAAGGATGCTTAATTGAATGGTTGGATCAGCAAGAATAGGCCCCTCAAACGTATATTGAATAACGCCATTACGAAGTTGAAGCGTTGGTTTTTTATTGAATGTAGAAACCATTGCTGTTATGTTTTTACCATCCACTTCAAAAACCGGCGCATGGATACGTAGTGTGTCTTGCCCTTGCTTGAGATGAAAAGTCCATAAAATATCATTAGCATTACTTAAAGCTATCTCGCATAAATCATTTCCTATCCGGTCTAATTGTCCAGCATATTCTTGTGAACTGGTAATTTGTTTTGGAACCTGTGCCATTAAAGTCATGGAGATCCCTGATACAAGTATTAATATAAGAAAAAGGAATGCTGTTTTGTATGCCTTCATAGTACGTATGTATGTTGGTAATAGCCTGGCGTGTACTCAATTACCTGCTCTGTGTAATAGCTACGATGACCTGTTATCTACAAGTGGTGATTTAATTCATGAATTATTCAAGCAATCATCTTGTTCATTAATATACACTCCTTTAATGGTCCTGATTGGCTAAAACAGTATAATAAACCGCTCCATATCAATAACCCGGATTTTGCACCAGTTGTGGTGCCCTGTTTATTTCATCAATCGGGATGGGTACCCAATATATTTTTTTGTCGGTGGTGCCACGCTGCTGCACAATTATCTGGCGCCAGGTAGTAGTGGTCGTATTGTTATCTAAATTGGTGGTTTGTACAATATCCACACCGGTAGCATCTACCAATGCCTCATCTAATATTTTCCAGCGCCGGATGTCGTAAAAACGGATGTCTTCATAAATAAATTCTATCCTTCTTTCGTAGCGCAATGCAGCGGTAATATCTCCGGTAAAGTTGGGCAAGCCAGCACGGTTTCTGATCATGTTGATATACGTAGCCGCTTCATCTAATTGCCCCAATCCAATGCATGCTTCCGCATAGTTCAACAACACTTCTGCATAGCGGAACTCAAACCAGGCATTCTCATTATTGTTTGTTTCTGTACCATATACTGCATCATCCAGGTACTTCTTAAAGGTATAGCCGGTATAAGTGCCATCATCACCGTCAACCGGTCCCTGGCGGGTATCAATGCCAGGTATTTTACTTACTTCTGCACCGCCCTTTATGGTAACACGTGTGCGTCTGTCGTAAATACCCAGCGGATCTCTAGGTGCAAGATCGGCATAACGTTTTTGCCATATAGCGCTATCGTACAATATCTCTGCATAAAAGCGGGGCTCGCGGTTATAGTACATATTTTCCGAATGGTACTTCGTAGAAATGTTGCGATAATAGCCATTGTTATCTACGGTGTAATGATCTGTAAAGGGCGAGCCATCTGCCATTTGAAATGCATCTGCGAGGTTGCCGGTGGGTGCATTACAACCATACATTACAAAACCATTAGTGCCATTAATCAGATTAATCTGGTTTCGGCTGCCTACGTTCTTCAAAAACATTTTGCCCCATATCACTTCGGGGTTAGATAAGTCTTTTGCTTTGAAAAAATTGAAATAATTAGTAGCTACGGCTGCCTGGTCGGGAGCACCAAAATCGGCAAGCTGGTAAGTGCCTAAATCCATCACTGCTTTTGCAGCATTTTTTGCGGCTGTCCACAGTGCTGTTCTGTCAGGATTTTGATAGCCTACATACTCATTCTCGGCGGTGCCGTCAGCAGTTAAATCGCTGGCTGCAAACAATAACATTCTCGACTTCAATGCCAGCGCAGCACCTTTAGTGGCTCGTCCCATTTCCATATCCGCTTTATCACCAAGCAGGGCCGCGGCAGAATCGCATTGCGAAACGATAAAATCAACCGTCTCCTGGAATGTAGAACGTTCAACAGAAAGATAATCATCACCAATCTGGAAAGGTTGTGTTGCGAGAATAACGCCGCCATAGTTGCGCGCTAATTGATGATAGCAGAAAGCGCGCAAAAACATAGCCTCGCCTTTCATCCTGTCTGCCTGTGCCTGTATAGTACCTTGCTGCGCTTCGGGGTAGGAAGCAGGCACCCTTTCAATATTAGCCAGAAAAGTATTCAGCTTTTGAATAGTGTTGTACATGTTGGTCCATTCGGTATAGCCAAAAGCCCAGATACCAAATGGCGTCGGATCGCTGGAAGTAATATTTCCCTGCAGGTAATTGGCGGTACCAAAGTTGTGTGTATCGTGCGACTCATCAGTGATAGATGCAGTGGAAAGATAACCAAAGCCACCGGTAATAGTAGTATTATAATTATCCAGCAGGTAACGGTCTGCGAGGTTAATATCACTCCAGATGAGAGCATCAGAATATTTATCCTGTGGGGTTTTGTCGAGTATTTTATTACATGCCGGTAAAATAAGCACCAGCAAGAACAGCAGCAGGAGGTAAGATTTATTGAGTTGCATAAGATGTTCTGTTTTGAAATAAACAAATAACTAACAATTTACAGCGATATTCTTGCACCAATGGTAAACACCTTCATAATAGGATAATTTGTTACACCGGCAGTTGCAGGATCGGGCAAGCCGCTAGCCGCCGTTCCGGTAACTGTTCTGATGCCGCCTACTTCCGGGTCAATAATTTTATTACCTGAATAGATGAGAAATAAATTCTGTCCTGACAGGTACACTTGTGCATCTTTAAGACGTATTTTACTAATGAGGTTTCGTGGAAAGGTATAAGCAAGCTGTAAATTCTTAAGGCGTGCATATGCTTCATTCTGGAAGGAATAATCTGTCAGATAATTATTTCTCCAGTAAGCATCAATTCTATCAAAGGCACGTGGCTTGCTCGCATCAATGTTATCCGGTGTCCATCTGCCTTCGGCATCGTAAGCAAAATAGTTTCCGGCAAAGCCCTGTAATTCCTGGTATACTCTTCTCATGGCATTGCCTGCGCCTTGCACGAGCCCGGTTAACGACCAGTTTTTGTATTGCAGATTAAAGTTGATACCATATGTAACTTCAGGATTAACGGTCTTGGGAAATAAGATACGGTCATTGGCAGTTATTTCCCCATCCTTATCATAATCTTCTATGATAATATCGCCCGGTATTGCACCCGGCACATGTGGTGTTTTGTTGATTTGGTCTTCATCTCTGAAAATACCAATGGCGTTATATAACAATTCGGTGCCTTGCGGATGACCTGTTAAATGTTGCCAGGGAACCTGACTTGCAGGCTCATCAAACTCAACTACCTTGTTGCGGGCAAAAGCAAGATTGCCGTTGATAGAGTAGGAGAAATCGCCACTTTTGTCGTTATAGCCGAGTACCACTTCAAAGCCCCTGTTTTCTACAATACCATAGTTTTCATCAGGCAGTTGGATGCCGGTATAATTGGGCACCGAAGCATTGCGGTGAACAAGAATATTATTACGGCGCTGATAGAAGAAATCGGCATTAAAGGTGATTTTATTTTTGAATAAAAACGATTCAAAGCCAGCATTATAAACATTGGCTACTTCCCAGGTAATACCGGGGTTGGGCGCACCGCTGAGGCTAAGACCCGTGGCGTACGTTCTGTCTGTTCCAACCACATAGCCGGTGCTATATCCATAAGATGGTAAATATTGGAATGGGGCTACCAAATCATTACCCAACTGCCCCCATGAAGCTTTTAGCTTAAGAAAGTTAATAAAGGGTACGCCCTCTTTCCAGAATTCTTCGTTTGAAATATTCCAGCCTGCCAGTACGCTTGGAAAATTACCCCAACGTCCGCTTTCCTTTGAAAATCTTATGGATCCGTCTCTGCGGAAGGAAAACTGCAGCAGGTACGTTTCTTTATAATTGTAAGAAATTCTTCCAAAATAATTAACTCGGGAATCTATGCTTACAAATTCCGAATTGTTTTTCTCTGCGTCGCCACCGGCAAAGAGATAAGGCAGTTGGTCGCTGATGAAATAGCGGCGAAATGCACCAATACCTTTACCGCTATACTCCGAGGTTTCTACGGCGGCAAATGCGCTTACATAATGATTGCCCAATTGCTTTGTATAATCTACCTTAAAGTTGAATGTTTTTGTTTTAGAGTCATCGTAATAATCGTTGAGGTTAGGCTCTGAAGTGCCTTTTAATGAACCTACCAAGAAAGCCGAGCCATCTTCTACACCGGTGTTGCCGGCGGCGAGATAGGCAGGCTCATCCAATTGATATAAAGTCCAGGGTTTTTGAAATACTTTACGCTGGCCAATGTTAATATCATACGCATAATAGCTGGATAATATCAACCCATCTACCCAGGGAACTTTGAGCGAAGCACTAAAAGTATTGTTGGCTATATAGCGGCTTTCCTGGTCAAAACCTGTCTGGTCGGAAGCGGTTACCACAGGGTTTTGCCCGTAGGCAATGTCTGGTCCCGGAAGTCCGTTGGGATACACGGCAGGCGAAGTAGGCAAGCTTTTTACCGCGCCATCAAAGTTAAAGCCTGCACTTACCGAAGGGTAATCCCTGTTTTCCTGTGTGCCCAGTACATTCAAACCTACTGTAAGGTATTCATTCACCTTTGCATTAAAAGTTGCTTTGATATTGTAGCGGTTGAAGTTGGTGGCAGAATTTTTAAAGATACCATCGTCGTGCTGCGTACCAAACGACACAAAATAATCTACGACCTTGCTGCCGCCGATGATAGATGCATTATGGTTGTAGGTTTGGCTCCAGTTTGCCAAAGCCGCATCAAACCAGTTGGTGTTGGGGTGTGTCCAGGGATATTTTCCCGAGCGGTATTTATCAATATCATCCTGCGAAAATTTCATTTGCGATTCATCTACCCCCGCATACGTTTGTACTTCGCGTATCATCTCGGCATAGGTAGCAGCATCTGCCATTTTGGGTAGCTCGGTTGGCTGCAGAAAGCCCTGGTAAAAACTGTAGTTCACTGCCAGCGGAGCACCTTCCCTGCCTTTTTTGGTAGTAATGAGAATAACACCATTTGCGGATCTTGCACCATAAATAGCTGCAGAGGCATCTTTCAATACAGAGATACTTTCAATATCATTGGGATTAATGGAGTTCATATCTCTTCCGGGAATGCCATCTACTACAACCAATGGAGTATTATTACCAAGCGTAGATAAGCCACGTATGGTAATAGTAGCCTGGTCTTTGCCTGGCTCACCATTGGACTGTTGTATTATGGCGCCGGGTAGCCTGCCTGCTAAGGCATTGGATACATTAGATACCGGTGCAGCCGTAATGTCTTTACTATTTACCGTTACTACGGAGCCAATCACGTTTACTTTTCGCTGGGTGCCATAACCTACTACTACTACATCGTTGAGCGTAGTGGCATTATTGTCGGTTTCCAGCTTTACATTAATAACCGATTGACCATTCACTGGTATTTCCTGCGTGGTAGTGCCTATGTAAGAAAATACCAGAAAGGAGGTATCGGTAGCATTAATGGCATACCTGCCTGCGTCGTCGGTTGCTACGCCTGTAGTGCTTCCTTTGAGCAGTACACTTACGCCCGATAGCGGGTCGCCTTTACTGTTGGTCACCACACCTCTTACCGTTCTGGCTGATGCTTTTATTCCTTGCGCAAGCACCTTGTTTTGGATACAGAACGAAAGTAAGAGCAACAGAAAAAGACTGGATAATAGCTTTGTAAAGCAGCAATCTCTTTTCATATACAAATTGATTATAAGCGTGTAGTAATAGTTTGCAGAAGATAAAAGTAGCATACTCTGCAGGCAGAAAAATTTACTTATTTTGCTATTACGTATGCTTTTTAAACATCCGAATTTGGGCTTGCAAGAGATGGCTGTGGTGGAGAAAGGAGAAATTTAATTGAGGTGAATCTTTATCTTTTACAAATTCAGCGGGTTCACCATTATTATTCAATTTACAGCCTCAAAGTTCAAAGACTTTTCTAACGAATACATATTACAGGGTAAAGCCGGAAGCACACTTTACCAGGATGATCATCCGGATAGCAGATGGTGCTTATTAAAGGGAGCAATAAAAAACGGGGCAAAATCAAACTACCTTTGATTTTGCCCCGTGAGGTAAGCATTATTTTGCGGGAAGCAATGTATATTCAAATTCAGAAAGCTCCCGGAAAAGTTACAAAAGAATTACGTTGGAATAGAAGTGAAACATAAAGTTCTCAATTCAATTTATCATATAATCATGTTTATATCGATACTTTAGTTCACTTCTTTGTTGCCTGATGCTTGGCTTGCACTTGCAATTTATCTTGCTATAATAAACCTCATCGAGGCTGGTTGTTGTTCGTTGAGGATTTGCAACACATAAGCACCTGCTGTAAGACTGTTTACATTAAGTGTTTCAACCAATACGGATGTGTTTTTATATACAGTTTTGGTTTGTACAAAACGGCCCTGCTGATCATAGATATTTAATACTGTTTTACCGGCTATTTTATCGTTCAATGTCACATGCAGCACCTCCGCAGTCGGGTTAGGGTATAAGCGTAGTTGCTGGCTTTGCAAACCAGTACTATTATTACTTAATGCTGCCCCGCCCGAAGTAATAAAAGACATTTTACTTTTAGTACTATCAATGCCACAAGTAAAGCACCCATAATGCCTGTTTGTATCGCCACTGTTTAAGGCCGCTGCTTTAGCGGTAGTGGTTGAAGCCAGTTTATTCTGAGTAGCATTGGAGCCACAGGTAATACGTCCTAAATACTGCTTTGTATCACTAAGAATATCTATATAACTCAGGTAAACTTTTTTCCAATCTTCATTTGCAGGTGTGCTTTTATAAAGTGTATTTTGAACATCTGTAAACGTACTGCTTAGTACAAAGCCACCCTTAGCTAAGGAAGCAGGTTTTATCCCACTTATAAACGTACAGCTATCTAAAGCATATCCGCCTGAAACTGCAAGAGAATCAAAATTGGTAAATGTACAGTTCCTTATATTTTTTAATACTCCCTGGTATTTCGATGATGTTCTCCCCGAAAAGGTACTATTAATACATACAGTCGGCCTTCCTTCTATAAATGTTGTTAGTGTTGAAGCAAAACTTTTAAACTCAGATACGAATTGGCAACTGTCTATAATTCCAAGTTTTAAGCTGGATGCCTGGTTGAAATTTACCCTTGCATTTGTAAACTGGCAACTTTTTATAGATACAATACCTGTTCTGTTGGAAAGGTGTACGCTTGGGTGGTATTGATAACCCGTATCAGCGCCAACCGTACAGTTATAAAAGAAATTTTTGTAGCAATCCTCTATATGAATAGCATTTTGAACCTGATTGTAAAACTTGCAATTGACGTGTACCGATACCGTTTCATTGTCCATTGTAGCATTCTCCGGATAAGAAACGTGCGTGCCAATAGAACCACCGTCGCAAGTCAGATTGAGGAAGTAACATGTTTTTAAACCTGCCCTCGTAAACTTAAAATAAGTACCCTGCTCCTGTACCTGATTATATTGAAGCGGTGCTCCGCCACTTGCCTTGCTATCTGCAATAACACCCAGCTTGCACGCCTCAATGCTAATTCCATCAACAACCGTATTGATAACCGTAACATCTTTAAACAGCGCAAATTCTGCAAAGGATACGCCTACAAACCTTCCATGATCTTCTGCCCAGGCATTATTTCCAGTGGGTGAGCCCGGCCAGGATTGTTTGTTTTTATTACCATTTAATGTGCCTCCAAGCCAGATAACCGTGTTATGATAGCTGCCCGATAGATATTCAAGCGACAAAAAACTGTACCGGGAAAATGCCGCCATTTTAATGGTAGCGCCATAGGCATATACAGTAAGATCGTGGGTTAAAACAACTTTCAATGTTTTACTTACAATAAAGGTCTTTCCGGAAGGAAATATCACACCATATTGTGCAGCTTTAAAAGCATTCGCAATGGCATTATCATCCAATGTTTTCCCATCGCCTTTGGCACCATAGTCCATTACGTTTACAAACTTAGATTTATCTATTGCATTTAATTTATCATTATTTACTAAAGGGTACGGACTAGCGCTTGTGGTATATAAATAGTCGTTTAAAGGAAAAGTGGTAACATCTGTAATTTGTGCTTTTGAGTGTGCAGATAGTATTAAAAAAAATAGTGTTGCAAAAACACTTAATCCTGCTGATAGCCGGTTTCTTTTGTTTACAACTGCACGATTAAAACATGGAGCCTCTTTGGATGTGTAAAATTGCGGATAAGGAGATCTGATACTGCTCTTAAAAAGCAAGAGTAAATAGCATTTCATTATGTAGGAGATTTTGATATTGGATGCAGCAAAAGTACTTGCAGGAGCGACAGCGAAAATGAAATGCAGATTAAATAAAGGAGATATAGATTAAAATAAGATATAGGTTATTAAAGTAGCCTTATAAATGAAATCTTATTTTAAGAACCTGAAGCGGTTATTATACTGCATTCTTCCAATTTCAGGAGTCTAATATTAATTGAGGTAACTTTAGAGCTAATAAGTTATTGAATGGATACAAGAACGCATAAGATTGCTTTATTGATAGATGGCGATAATGCTTCGGCTAAGTTACTTTCGCTGGTACTGGCAGAAGCTTCCAAATATGGCAAGGTAACCATACGAAGAGTGTATGGCGACTGGACCACTCCACGCATGAACAACTGGAAAAGCAGCCTGAATGAACTGGCTATC